>NZ_SELO01000019.1 GCF_004146235.1 Tropicimonas sp. IMCC6043
GATCAGCGTTTTCGACGACTACGGCGCTATCGTCGATGCCTGCTGCGCGGCATGGAACCTCTTTATAGAACAACCGGAGGTCATAACCTCGATCACCTCGCGCACATGGGCGACGGTCAACCAGTAGAGCCGCTGGTATAAGCCTTACGGCGAAGCGTTTGCTATGACGACTTGCGGTGTCGCACGCCCAAGGTCAAGTTTGTGGTGCGGAGTTCACTTGGTGAAAAACAACGGCGAAGCAGACGGATGATGGGAGGGCAGAGGCGAATACGGGCGGTCTTTTGTCGGGGCGGCACGTCGAGGGGAGTCCTGTTTCGCGGCAGTGACCTGCCGAAAGACCGCGCGGCGCGGGACCGCATCTTCCTCCATGTCCTTGGGTCGCCGGATCCCTACGGGCGGCAACTCGACGGTATGGGGGCCGGAATCTCGTCGCTGTCGAAAGTGGTGATCGTGGAGCCCTCGTCGCGCGAGGATGCCGACGTGGACTACACCTTCGTCCAGGTGGCCGTGAAGGAGCCCGTTGTCGACTATGGAACCATGTGCGGGAACATGTCCTCCGCGGTCGGTCCCTTTGCCGTCGATGAGGGCATGGTGAAAGCCGATGACGGCATCGCCACGGTCCGGGTCTTCAACACCAATACCGGCAAGCACTACACGGCACGTTTCCCGGTGAAGGGCGGGCGCGCCGTGGAGGAGGGCGACTTCGAGATCCCGGGCGTTGCGGGAACCGGCGCCCGGATCAGGCTGGATTATGCGGACCCGGGCGGCGGCGCGTCCGGCGCGCTGCTGCCGACGGGCCAGCCGCGCGACGTGCTCGAGGTTGCGGATATCGGCCGGTTCGAGGTGTCGATGGTGGACGTTTCCAACCCGGTCGTCTTCGTCCGCGCCGCAGAATTCGGCAGATCCGCGACCGAAGGGCCCGAACAACTTGAAAGGGATGCCGACCTGATGGACCGGCTTGACCGGGTCCGGCGCGCGGCCTCGGTGGCGATGGGTCTGTCATGGACGCCGGGCGAGGCGATGCTCTCCGTTCCGCGGGTCGTGATGATCGCCCCGCCATCCGATTTCACTGCGCTCGACGGGCGGCACTACGCCGCGACCGACTATCACGTCGCCACCCGCTCCGTATCGATGGGCAACATTCACCGCGCGATCATGCTGTCGGGGGCGATGTGCGTGGCCGTGGCCGGCAACATATCCGGGACCATTGTGAACGAACTGGCCGTGCCCGCGGGGACGACGCTGGTCGGCACCCCGTCGGGTCTGGTGCCGGCCGAGGCTGAGACTCGCCGGCGCGGCGACCGCTGGGAGGCCATTTCGGCCACCACCTACCGGACGCAGCGCCGGATCATGGAAGGTGCCGTTCTTGTTCCGGCTGCTCTCGTTGGGGGCGCGACCTGATTGCAGTCCGCGCCCCGCGGATTCCTCACGGACGGTGGGCATCCTCGGCCGACACCGCATCGCCTTCCATCCTCCGGGCGCGACGGCCGAGGTAGATTGGCAGGGCCACCACGAGGATCGCCAGCAGGTAGAGGACGATGCTCTTGTAGTTCCCGACCAGAATCCACCAGTCGCCGCCGGAGATCGACAAGGCCCGGCGCAGGTTGTTCTCGAAGAGCGCCCCGAGCACGAAGCCGAGGATCACCGGAGCCAGCGAGAAGTCCATCTTGCGCAGGAACCAGCCGAAGACGCCGAGACCGGTGATCATCAGCAGGTCGAAGGGGTTACCAACGATCGTGTAGATGCCGATGAAGGCCAGGATCGCGATCATCGGCGTCAGGTATTTCTGCGGGATGGTCAGCATCCGGGCAAACAGCCCCACCAGTGGCAGGTTGATGACCAAGAGAGCCACGTTGCCGATATACATCGAGGCGATCAGGCCCCAGGCGACCTCGGGCCGCTGGCTGAACATCATAGGTCCGGGTTGAATGTTGAACATCAGGAGCGCCCCGAGCAGGATCGCCGTGGTGCCGGACCCCGGGATGCCGAGCGTCAGCATCGGCACCATGGCACCGCCGGCAGCGGCGTTGTTTGCCGCCTCAGGGGCCGCCAGCCCGCGTACGTCGCCGGTGCCAAACGTCCCCTCGGTATCGCTGATCCGCTTCTCGGTGCCGTAAGCCACCGCGGAGGCAACCGAGGCGCCGGTGCCGGGCAGGATGCCGATGAAGAAGCCGATCATAGAGCTGCGAGCGATGGTCCACTTGGTCCGGGCCAGGTCGGCCCAGCGCACGAAGCTCTTGTCCACCGGGAGCGATTTCAGCTGTCCGGAGACCTGCTGCTCGACCAGCGTCAGCAGTTCCGCCATGCCGAACAGGCCCACCACGACGATCAGGAAGTCGATGCCCGCGAGGATGTCGGGAACGCCGAAAGTATAACGCGGGATGCCTGTGTTGGCGTCGATACCGATCGTCGCCAGCATCAGCCCGATCAGCGCACCGAGCAGGGTCTTGACCGTGCTCTTGCCGACCAGCGAGGCCAGGGAAGCAAAGGCGAAGACCATCAGAGCCACATAGTCGGCCGGCGAGAAGGTCACCGCAAAGGCGGCCAGAATCGGCGCAAAAAGCGACAGCAGGATCACCGCGAAGGTGCCGCCGACGAAGGAGGCGACCGCCGAGAGCGACAGCGCCCGGCCAGCATTGCCGGAGCGCGCCATCGGGTTGCCGTCGAGCGTGGTCATCACCGCGCCCGCGTCGCCCGGCACGTTTAGCAGGATCGACGAGATCCGGCCGCCGTATTCGGCGCCGTAGTAGATTCCCGCAAGCAGGATCAGTGCCGATTCCGGGCCGAAGCCGAGGCTGTAAGCAATCGGCAGCAGGATCGCCACGCCGTTGATCGGACCGAGCCCGGGCAGCGCGCCGATGAGGGTGCCGGCGAAGCAGCCGACCAGCACCAGGAAAAGGTTGAAAGGATCGAGCGCGACGCCGAAGCCGGTCGCGAGGCCGCTGAGAACGGTTTCCATCAGGAGGCTCCTTCCGCACTGGCTGGTTGCTCGGCCGGTGCCCTTTCGAACAGGGTCTCGAAGATCTCGCCCTCTGGCAGGTTCAGGTCGAGCAGGACCGCGCAAAGCAGGTATCCCCCGATCCCCGCCGCGAAGCCGAAGATGATCGCGCGCAGCACACTGGCGCCGAGCATCGCCGACAGGACCGTGCCGAAGAGGATGGTCGCCAGGATGAAGCCGAGGGGCTCGTAGAGTTCGGAATAGGCCACGAGAAGGACGACCGTGGCCGCGAGCCGGAACCAGGTCTGGCCTGCGACGTCGAGCTTGTCGGTGTCCGGTTTCCACAGGATGACCAGCAGACAGATGATCGCCACGATGGACAGGATGCGCGGCCAGCTCTCCGGGCCGAGCGGATCATACTGGAATGGCGCCTTGATGGTGGTGAATGCGATGACCGAATAGGCCAGCGTTACAAGAAGCAGCACACCGGCAAAGATGCGGTCGGCCATGTCGATCTCCCTCGACAGCGAAATCCGGGTGGACCGGCCCGCCCCGCGGCGAACGCGCGGGACGGGCCTCGTAGACGTCAGATCACTGGATCAGGCCGGCTTCCTTCGCGATCTCGCGCAGGTTCTGGACCCGCTGCTCGATCGAAGCCTGAAGTTCCGCACCGGCCATGTCGAGCGGAAGGAGACCACGCTCTTTTTGAACCGCCGCGAACTCCTCGGTCGCGTAGGCAGCCTGGAACGCATCGACCCATTTCTGGTAGTCCTCGTCGGAAACGTCGCCGCCCATGTAGAAGCCGCGCAGGATGGTCCACTCGACGTCGTAGCCCTCCTCCTTGGCGGTCGGGAACTCGGCGAAGGCTCCGTCAAGGCGTTCCGGCGACAGTACCGCCAGGATTCGCATCTGGCCGGATTCGAGATGCGGAACCATCTCGCCGACATCGCCGGTGTAGATCTCGATCGATCCGCCGAGCAGCGCCGCGATGGCATCGCCACCGCCGTCGAAGGCGACGTAGCGCATGTCCATCGGCGACGCGCCGGCCGCCTTCAGCAGAAGCGCACCCTTCATCCAGTCCTGCGATCCGACCGAACCGCCGGCCCCCAGGACGACGCTTCCGGGATCGGCCGAGAAATCGTCCATCAGCTGCGAGAGGCTCTCGTATTTGCTGTCGGCGCGGACCACGACGGCGCCGAAATCGGCCCCTGCCGTTGCCAGCCAGCGGACGTCCTTCTCGGTGAACTCGCCGTATTTGCCGGTGACGATGTTCAGCAGCGAGCCGGTGGAAAACGCGACAATCGCCGAACCGTCATCAGTGCGGGTGGTGTTGAACAGGTTGAACGCCACGGCGCCGATGCCACCGGGCATGAAGGTCACTTGTACCGGATCGGCAATATGCGGCTCTAGGCCGGTCTGGGCGATCCGGCAGGTGAGGTCGAAGCCGCCGCCGGGGTTGGCCGGCGCGACGCATTCCGGCTTGTCGATCATGACCTGGGCGAAGGCGGGGATCGCGAGACCCGCCGCGACGATGGTCGCAGCGCTGATTCGAGACAACAGCAATGGATTTCCTCCCTTGGATTTCCCGTTTCTTATCCGGCCGGATCCGACCGGGTCTCAAAGGACTAGCACAAATTTCCCGCAAGTGAATTGGTTTCCCGCGCCTGGAAGACATGTCGCGCCGCCGAGAAGGGTCATCATGCCCTTGGACTACGGATCGGTCCTCCGGTACTACTCTGAGCGATTTCGTTTTCGCGGGGCAGCGCCGGTCCCGCCCGACTGGAAGGACCGATCGCATGAACACACCGGGTACGCTTCTGCGCCACATTGTCACCGACCGCCGCGCCGTGCTGGTGCCGGGCGTGATGAACGCGCTGGCCGCACGGATCGCCGAGGACGAAGGATTCGAGGCTCTCTACGTCACAGGCGCCGGCGTTTCGAATGCCTATCTCGGCCTGCCCGATGTTGCCTTCCTCAGCCTGACCCAACTTGCCGACCATGTCGCCGCCATCCGCAACGTGACCAATCTGCCGCTGATCGTCGACGGCGATACCGGCTTCGGCAACGCGGTGAACACCTGGCACACGGTCCGCACGCTCGAACGCGCCGGTGCCAACGCCATTCAACTCGAGGACCAGGAGTTCCCGAAGCGGTGCGGTCATTTCGACGGCAAGTCGGTGATCGGGGCCGACGAGATGGCGCGCAAGATCGCTTCCGCTGCCGAAGCGCGGCACGATCCCGACTTCCTGATCATCGGCCGCACCGACGCATATGCGACCGAGGGGCTCGACGCCGCGCTCGACCGGGCGCGCCGCTACATTGCCGCGGGCGCCGACATGACCTTCGTCGAAGCGCCACGCCGGATCGAGGACATCTCGCGCATCGCGGCGGAACTCGAGGTTCCGCAAGTGGTCAATATCGTGATCGGTGGCAAGACGCCCCCGATGGAACATGCCGAGTTGGCAGAAGCGGGCGTCGGCATCGCGCTCTATGCCAATGCGGCCCTCCAAGGTGCCATGCTGGGGATGAAGACCGCTCTCTCCGCCCTGAAGGAGTCCGGCAAGTTGACGGAGGAGTCGGGAGTTGTCGTGCCCTTCGAAGAGCGTCAACGTCTTGTAGGAAAGCCGGAAGTGGACGCCATCGAGAACAAGTTCGCGGACGGCTGAGACTGGCTGGAATCCTTGCCACCCGGTAGGGACGGGCCCGTCCGGCGTTGCGACCCAAAGACTGAAAAGAAGAAGGTGTTGCGGAACTCCACAACGCATGATTGCGCGTTAACGAAATGAATAAGTTAACCGCCTCCCGGGATGGACGGCCTTCAGTTTGTTTCTGCGCTCCGCAACACCTCAGCAACTGGGGTCGTCGGCCGTTGCGTGAGCGCAAGCCGTCAACTGTGCGGCAGGATCTGCGTGCCCGTCTCACGATCAGAGACCTCGAGGCTTGATCTCTTCATTCTTTCCGCCTCTTTCGTTGAGGCCGACCCTACTTCAAGGCAGAGAAGTATGGCGAGGCTCCCGGAGGGAGTGGTCGACGACGTCGGTAGCAGGGCAAGAGAGATCGTCAATGACGCTGCCGCGGCGGGCGATGCGGCAGCGCAAGAGACCGCTGCCGGAACCAGGCGGACGCGGTTACCGGATGCGCAAACCGTCCTCTCCAAAGCATCGAATGTCATCCGGCGCCGCGGTCACGTTCAACTGGTTTCCCTGTTTGGTGTCGACGCTCCGGTCGACTTCCATCACGCAGTCCAGCCCCTCGCCGACAATTCCGTAGAGATAGGTGGTCCCGCCGAGGAACTCCGCAAACTGTGCCGTCAGGGGCATGGCAGGCTCGCCGGGTTCGGCCGGCCGGAGGTGCTCGGGACGGATGCCCACCTGTAGCCGTGTGCCCTCGGCGAGTCGGGCCGCCAACCCCGGATCCGGGAGCGGATGCCCCCCCACGCGGATTGCGCCCTCCCGGACCTCGGCCGGAAGGAAGTTCATCTTGGGCGAGCCAATGAACCCTGCAACGAACAGGTTGTCGGGGTCGTCGTAGAGCGTCGTCGGGCTGCCCACCTGCTCGATTCGTCCGCCCCGCAAGACCACGATCTTGTCGGCCAGAGTCATCGCCTCCGTCTGGTCATGTGTGACGTAGATCATCGTGTTGCCGAGACTCTGGTGCAGGCGGGCGATCTCGATCCGCATTTCCACCCGGAGTTCCGCGTCAAGGTTTGAGAGCGGTTCGTCGAAGAGGAACACGTCCGGATCGCGCACGATGGCGCGACCGATCGCAACGCGTTGCCGCTGCCCGCCCGAAAGTTGGCCGGGGCGGCGGTCGAGGTAGTCGGTGAGGCGCAACACATCGGCCGCCGCTGCGACCTTGCCGGCGATCTCCTGTTTCGGCCGTCCTGCGACCTTCAGGCCGAACCCCATGTTCTCGGCCACGCTCATATGCGGGTAGAGCGCGTAGGTCTGGAACACCATCGCGATGCCGCGGTTGGAGGGGTCGGCGTCCGTTACGTCGCGGCCGCCGATCCGGATTTCGCCCTCCGTCACCTCCTCCAGACCGGCGATCAGGCGCAGGAGCGTGGACTTTCCGCATCCGGAGGGACCGACAAAGACGACGAACTCGCCGCTCTGGATGTCAAGGTCGATGTCGTGCAGCACCTTCACGTTCCCGAACCACTTGCTGACCGCTTCCAGCGACACGCCGGACGTCCTGCGCTCGCCGAGTACGTTGTCCATCCGGGTCACTGGCCCGGCTCCCGTCGCAGCCAGACCAGCATCTCGCCGGGGTCGCGGTTGTCCCAGGCGTAATAGGGAACCGCGGAGAGCACGGCGGGTTCACGCAAGGGCGGCCCGCTGCGGTAGAGCGCATCGTCCGGCCATGTTTCCCGCTGTGCCTTGGCAGTCAGGCGGACGATGCCGCCGAGGATGTCCTCCTCGCGCGTGTCGATTGCTGCGCCATCTGCCAGCACCAGCGAGTTCAGGTCGCTTCCGTTGTCCACCCCTTCCAGACAGTAGATGAGCGGCCCCCGCGACAGCGCCACTCGCCCCTGGTCGGGTGTCACCTTGGGATGAGCAAAGATGCGCCGCGGCTCCATGCCGAGTGTCAGCTCCACCCGGTCGCCCGACCGCCAGTTTCGGGACAGCCTCAGATAGCCGTCGCGGGCTGCCGCCTCCACAGTGTCTCCATTGACAGTAAGGGATGCGCTGCCGGCCCAGCCCGGCACCCGGAGCGAGAGGGTGAACGCCACCTCCGATGCTGTCTCCACCGTGATCGAGATTGCTCCGTCCAGCGGATAGCGCGTCTCCTGCGTCAGCGTCACCTGGGTGTTCGCAACCTCGATTTCCGCCTTGCCGGCGTTGTAAAGGTGCACCGCGATCTCATCGTCGGCGACGCCGTAGAGATAGGTGCCGATAGAGGCCACCAAGCGCGAGATGTTGGGCGGGCAGCAGGGACAACGATGCCAGACCCAGCGGTGATGACCGCCCCGGCTCTCCAGCGGGTTGTCGTAGAAGAAGGTCTTGCCATCGAGCGACAGCCCGGAAAGCGCCCCGTTGTAGAGCGCCTGCTCCATGACGTCGGCATAGCGCCCGTTCGGCCCGCGCCCCAGCATCCGGCTGGCCCAGAAGACCAGCGCCACCGCCGCGCAGGTTTCGGCATAGGCCGTCTCGTTCGGCAGGTCATAGTCGAAGGTGAGCCCCTCGTTCCGCGCCGAGGGTCCGAAGCCGCCAGTCACGTAGAGGTTCTTTTCCGTCAGATGTCGCCACAGAGTGTCCAGCGGCGCATCGAGCGTTGTGTCCGAGAACTCGGTCGCGACATCGGCCATCCCTGCATAGAGATAGGCCGCCCGCACGGCGTGGCCTACAACCGCGTTCTGTTCCCGCACAGGCCGGTGGGCCTGGCAGTACTCCAGCGTGTGGAAGTGGAAGTCCTCCGGTTTTTCCCCGCGCGCGATTGCCTCCTCGTCGAAATAGCGCGGCGGCTGTCCCCGCTGGTCGACGAAGAACCGCGCCAGATCGAGATAGCGCTGTTCGCCCGTGGCCCGGCCGAGTTTCACGAGCGCCAATTCCAGTTCCGGGTGCCCGGGATAGCCGCGCTTCTGCCCTGCGGCCGGACCGAAGACCTCGGCGATGTAGTCGGCGTATCGGCACATGATTTCGAGGAATTTGCGCTTTCCGGTGACATGGAAATAGGCCACCGCGCCCTCGATCATGTGTCCGGCATTGTAGAGCTCGTGCTGGTCCCTCAGGTTGGTCCAACGCTTTTCCGGCTGAATGCGGATGAACCAGGAGTTCAGATAACCATCCTCCTGCTGGAGCCGCTCATAGGCATCGATCACGTCGTCCACCCGCGCTTCGAGCTCGGGATCGGGGGTGCGGTTCAGCGCATAGGCCGCCGCCTCGATGCTCTTGCCGAAATCGGAATCCCAGAACATCTGGGTGGTGACATTCGGGTTGTCGTCCTGGAACGGTATCACGATCCCCGGGTTCGGTCGGTCGGGGTCCACCTGGTCGAGCATGCCCGCGTCGATGCAGCGGTCGAACAGCATCCGCGCGGTGACGGTGGAGACGGTGTCAAGGCGCGGGCCGAAGAAGCCGCCGACCTCCACCTTGTCCACCGAAAGCGGGCGGAACTTGGAGCGGGTCGTGCCGGCAGCTCTGGGCGCGAGAGTTTCGTTCATAGGATGTCCTTTCGTGGCGGGCGTCTCACTTCACCGCGCCGGCTGTCAGGCCGCGGATGTAGGAGCGTTGCAGGATGAGAAAGAGGATCAGGCACGGGATCATCATTACGGTCACGCCGGCCTGCACGGCCCCCCAGTCGATGGAGCCGAACCGGCCGGAGCGGACGGCGGTCATCAGAACAGGAAGGGTAAACTTGCTCTGGTCGGTCAGAAGGACCAGCGCGGCAAGGAACTCGTTCCACGCATTGAGAAAGGCGAAGAGGCCGACCGTCACGACCCCGGGCAGCACCAGCGGCCCCATGACCTGCACCAGCATCCGCGCGCCCTTTACCCCGTCGATCCGCGCGGCCTCCTCGATCTCCTTCGGCACGGCGTCGAAGGCATTGCGCATCATGAACACAGAGAAGGGCAGTTGCAGGGTGGTGTAGATCAGGATCAGGCCGATCAGCGTGTTCTGAAGGCCCATCTTCGCCAGGAGCAGGAAGAGCGGGGTCAGGATGGACTGGAACGGCACCATGATCGTCGCGAGGACCAGCAGGAAGACGAGCCCCTTCAGCGGGAAGTTGAAGCGGGAGAAACCGTAGCCGGCCAGCGTCGAGACCACGATCGTCAGCGCCGCCGTTCCCACCGCGACGAAAAGCGAATTGCCCGAGTAGTGCAGGATCGACTGCCCGAAATTTTCCAGCCGCAGATAGCTGTCGATGCTGAACGGCCCCGATGGCCAGGGCGGCAGGGGCGGCTGGCCGGATTCGGCCTTGGTGCGGAAGCTCGCGGCGACCACCCAGAAGATCGGCGCCAGAAACAACAGCGCGACCAGCACCGCGGTGACATGAAAGACAGCCCGGTGATACCTGATCCGACCGCGGCGGCGGGCAGGGGCCCGAATGCTGGCATCCATCGTTGCCGCGTTCATCGGGTCTCTCCCCTGTCTCGTAGCAGCCGGAGCTGGATTGCGCTCAGAACCAGCAGGATCGCCAGCAGCACCACGGACAGCGCCGCGCCGTAGCCCAACCGGAACGAGACGAAGGACTCGTTGAAGATGTGGTAGACGGCGGTAACAGTCTGGTTCTGCGGCCCGCCGCTCAGGATGATGTAGAACTGGTCAAAGGCCAGCATGGAGCCGGAGACGCAGAGGATCAGCGCGAGCGCGAAGGGCCTGCGGACGAGCGGCAGGGTGATATAGCGGAACCGCTGGTGGGCTTTGGCTCCGTCGATGCGGGCAGCCTCGATGTAGTCGGCGGGAATGGATTGCAGCCCGCTCATCAGGATCACCATGTGGAAGCCTGCCATTTTCCAGACCACCATGATCGTGACCGACCAGAAGGCAGGGCCGAAGGTGGCCAGGATGTTGACGGGCTCGGAGGTAAGCCCGATTGTCTGGGCGAGCGGGGAGAAGAGGCCGGAATCCACGTTGGATAGCCACGCCCAGAGCAGGCTGGCCGAGGCGAAGCCCGTGACCACCGGCAGGAAATAGGCCGTGCGGTAGAACGCAACGCCTCTGGCCGGTCGCTCCACCATCAGCGCCAGGATGAGCGCGACGCCCAGCAGGCCGGCGGTTGCGGCGAGCGTGTATTGCACCGTGAAGCCGAGCGCGTTCCAGAAATCGGAATCCCCCAGCAGTCGGGAATAGTTGTCGAGACCGATCCACCGCGGTTTGCCCATCAGGGGCCATTTGTGAAGCGACATCCAGATCGTCATCCCGAGGGGAATCATGAAGAAGACGATGACGAGCGCCGCGGCCGGCAGCACATAGAGCAGTCCCTCCCAATCAGCGCTCCGCCGCCGGCGTCGCCGTGGTCGCGGCGTCGCGACTGCGGCCGGGGCCTTCGAGGACGTGTCGGGCATATCTGGATCTCTCACAGGTCGGGGTGGGAAGGGCTCCGGCGGTCTCCAAAGGATCACGCCGGAGTCCGTTGCGTGTGCAACAGGCGGGTTCAGCCGGCAGCGTCGATGATAGATTGCATCTCTTCCTGGCCCTCCTCCACGGCCTCATCAACAACCGCGTCGTCCTCGGCGAAGAAGGCGCGGTTCAGAGTTGTCGCCCAGGGACCGTTGCTCGAATTGATCAGGTCGTTGAACACTACGCTGTAGGGCGTTCGTCCGACCGTCATCGCCTCGGCCGAGACGAGGTTGCGCGCGTCGAGTCCTTCCAGCGCCTCAGCGGCAACGTCCGCGCGCACCGGCAGCGAGCCGTTGTTGGCAAGGATCGTCTGCCCCTCGACGGAATAGGCGAATTCGAGGAACGCCTTGATCGGCTCGAGGTTTTCGGTGTCCTGCGAGACAACGAAATTGTCGCCGCCTGCGAAAGATGAGGCGCCGCCCTCCTTGCCGGGCAGGAGCGCCACGCCATAGTCGAGATCGGGATATTGGTTGTTCAGCGCGCCGATGGCGAAAGAGCCGGAGGGCGAAATACCGATATTGCCGTTTGCGAAGGCTGCGAAGAAGTTTGCGCCGGTGTCGGTCTGTGCTCCCGCCGGAACAATGCCGGCCTGCACCATGCCGCGGTAGAAATCGATTGCCTCGCGCACTTCCGGAGAGGCAAGCGTGGCCGTCTTGCCTTCGTCGGCAAAGATGTCGCCCCCCGATGCCCAGATCAGCGGTGTGAATGTGAAGACGTTGCAGCCGCCGCAACTACCGGAAAAGTAGAAGCCGTAGGTGTCGTCACCGAGCGCGGCGATGGCCTCCGCGTCCTCCCGGATCTCGGCCCAGGTGGTCGGCCCTTGCTCCGGGTCGAGCCCGGCCGCGCGATAGAGGTCCTTGTTCCACAGCAGCACGGAAGCGTCGGCCGAGAAGGGCAGTCCGTAGATCCTGCCATCATAGGTGCCGACCGACATGTGGGCCGGGGAAAGCGCATCGCGATAGGGCAACGACTCGACCAGATCGGTGATGTCCTTGAGTTGTCCTGCAGCAGCGAAGGCCGGGGTGTAGATCAGGTCCAGCGAGAGCGCGTCCGGGGCCGACCCACCCGCTGCCGCGATGGCGTATTTCTGAACGAGTTCGTTCACGGGAACGATCTGAAGTTGTGCTTCGTGCTCGCCCTTGGCGTTGAAGGCTTCCACCAATTTCGGCATGAACTCGGAGCCATCCGAGCGAACCCACAGGGTGAAGGAGTCGGCTTGGGCGACGCCGCCGAGCCCCGTGGCCGCCAGGATCAGCGCGCCGGAAAGTATCTTGGTCTTCATGGTCTTCCTCCCGATGTTTTTCACCCGTGCAGGGGTGAATAAGGTTTGCATTTCCGATGGGTCGCCCGTCGCTTCACTGCGCGGGCACGAAGGTGGAATAATTCAGAGTGGTCGGTGCCCCGGCGGGGCGCTCGACTCCCGCACAACGAGCCGGCAGGGCGTGCGGGTTATGCCCGGTTCAACTGGCTTGCCGTCGATCAGATCGAGCATGGCCTGTCCCGCAGTCTGGCCGAGATCGAACAAGCCCATGTCCACTGTCGTGAGCGGCGGGCGTGTGGCCTTGGCGAAAATCTCCCAGTTGTCGAAGCCCACCACCGAGATGTCGTCCGGCACCCGCAGGCCAAGCAGGGTCAAGCCGTCAATCACACCTCGCGCGATCTGGTCATTGCCGCAGAAGATGCCATCGGGACGTTCCGCCGGGCCGTCCGGATCGAACATCGTCTGGGCGGTGCGATAGCCGAAATCCTCCGACCACTCTCCGAAAAGGGCCTCTCCGAACGGCGCAAGCTCATGTTCCTCAAGAATTTCCCGCCATCCCTGCGCGCGCAGGGCCGTCGCGGCGAACTGTCTCGGGCCGGTAATATGGGCGATCCGCTGCCGTCCGACCGCAACGAGATGCGCGACGGCGGCACGTGCACCGCCGATGTCGTCGGGCACGAAACCCACCGCGCCAGGAGGACAGGCGGAATTGACGTAGATCACCGGGACGCGCTGGTGCGGAATATCGATCGGAAGGCCGCGGTCGATGCGCTTTCCGGCCACGATCAGCCCGTCCACGCATTTCTCCTCCATCGCCTGGAGGTCAAGCCGCGTTCGCTCGGCATCCTTTTCGCCGGCGCAGAGGAAGACCGATACGCCACGATCGACCATACCCGAGCTCAAACCCGCCGCGATCGGCAGGGTGAAGCGCCCGTACGAGTCGTTGGTCAGAAGGCCGAGCGTGAACGACCGCCGGCTGACCAGACCACGTGCCATCGAGTTCGGCCGGTATCCCAACTGGTCCGCCGCCGCTCTGACCTTCTCGCGGGTCGCCTCGGTCATCCGGCCGGTATCGTTCAGCGCTCGGGACGCCGTGGTTACACTCACTCCCGCCATCTCCGCGACGTCGCGGATCGTGACCCGAGCAAGCCCTCGCCCGGCTGGCGCAGCCTTCGACTGTTCTGGTCCTTCGCCCGGCACGGACGCACCCTCCGCAGTATTTGAGCAAACGTTATACCTCTATGGGATAACGTTTGCGCAAAAAGGTGACACAGCGCTTGGCATCTGTCAACGAGTGTCTCCGCGATCATCGGCGGCGGCAGGCGATGGACGGGCGGGATTGCGTGAAATGTCTGCTGGAACTACTTCGCAGGGCCTTGTCGGATACCGAGAATGGTCCGATGGAGCCGTTGGGCATCGACCGGGTGGATCGGCTCGCTCTTATGTTGGGGCCGATCTCACGCGGGGCCAACGGGACACAGGGCGCCAATGTTTGGGCGAGGCCCGGACCAATGCACGGAAGTCACCGGATCCTGTCGAGCAACGATTCGCGGGCGACAGGTGCTCGCGCGCTCTCAACCTCTCGCCCCGATCCTGTGGCCTGCATTGCGGGGCGCTCTCTTCACCGATGGACCGATTTTTCAACCGGCCCATCCACGGAAGCACTCGCTGCGAGGTCGTCGAGGATGGGGCAGTCGGGCCGGTTGTCGCCGGCGCATTCGTGGACGAGGTGCGAGAGGGTCCGGCGCATGGCCAGAAGTTCCTCGACCTTGGCATCGATCCGCGTGAGGTGATCGCTGGCGATCTTCTTGACGTCGGCGCTGGCACGTCCGTCGTCCTCGTAGAGTTTCAGCAAGGTCCGGCAATCGTCAATGGTGAAACCCAGCGACCGTGCGCGGCCGAGGAAGGCGAGCTTGTGCAGGTCGCTTTCGCGGAAGCTGCGATAACCGTTGCCGCTCCGGAGCGGCGATACCAGCCCGATATCCTCGTAGTAGCGGATGGTTTTCGGCGGCAGACCAGACCGGCGGGCGACGTCTCCGATATTCATAGCGAGACTCCTTATTCAGCGGGAGCAGGTGAGAGAGGCTGCCCTATCGGCGCGCGAGGGGCCTCATCGTCCCGCAGTACGGGTTCGACAAAGCGCAGCCTCAGGGCATTGGACAGCACGAAGACCGACGACAGCGCCATGGCGCCGGCCGCCAGCACCGGCGACAGCAGAATGCCGAAGGCAGGGTAGAGGACCCCGGCGGCGACCGGGATCAGCGCGGTGTTGTACCCGAAGGCCCAGCCGAGGTTCTGACGGATGTTGCGCATCGTGCGGGCCGAGATGTCGAAGGCATTGACCACGCCGCGCAGGTCACCGGTCATCAGCACCACGTCGGCACTCTCGATGGCGACATCGGTGCCGGTGCCGATGGCGATGCCGATATCGGCATGGGCGAGCGCGGGTGCGTCGTTGATGCCGTCGCCGACGAAGGCGAGCTTGCGGCCACCGTCGCGCAGCGCGTCGAGCGCCGCCACCTTGCCGTCCGGCAGGACCTCGGCGACCACGTGGTCGATGCCCAGCTCGCGGGCGATCGCATCTGCCGTTGCCTTTGCGTCGCCGGTGATCATCGCGACCTGCAACCCAAGGGCGTGCAGCGCGTCGATGGCCATGCGGGAGGTGGGTTTCACGGGGTCCGACACTGCGAACACGGCTGCGATCTCGCCATCGACGGCGGCGAAAAGCGGAGTCTTGCCCGCGGCGGCATAGGCCGCTCCGGTGGCGGCAAGCTCTCCCAGGGCAATCCCCTCGCGCTCCATCAGTCGCCGGGCGCCGACCAGCACGTCCTTCCCGTCGACTTTTCCGCGGACACCGAATCCGGTGATCGAGGCAAAATCCTCGGCCTCCGACAGGCCCGCGCCGTTGCCGGCAGCTTCCAGGATTGCCTTGGCCACGGGATGCTCGGAGCTGGCCTCGACGGCGGCAACGGATCGCAGCGTGGCGTCACGGTCCCGGCCCGGAGCCAGTTCGATGTCGGTCAGTGCCGGTTTGCCTAGGGTGATCGTGCCGGTCTTGTCGAGCGCCACGACGCCGACATCCTGAAGCCCTTGCAACGCATCCCCCTTGCGGAAGAGCACACCAAGCTCGGCGGCCCGGCCCGTGCCGACCATGATCGAGGTGGGCGTCGCCAGACCCATGGCACAGGGACAGGCGATGATCAGCACTGCCACCCCGGCAACCAGTGCGTAGGTCAGCGCCGGATCGGGACCGAAGAGGAGCCAGACCAACACGGTGAGCGCCGCCAACGTCATGACGGCCGGGACGAACCACATGGTGATCCGGTCGACCAGCCCCTGAATCGGCAGCTTGGCGCCCTGTGCCTCCTCGACCATGCGGATGATCTGCGCCAACATCGTGTCAGCGCCGACCTTCGTCGCGCGGAAGGAAATCGTGCCGGTGCCGTTGACCGTTCCGCCGACGACGGTATCTCCCGCCTCCTTGCCAACGGGGATCGGCTCGCCCGTAAGCATGCTCTCGTCGACATAGCTCGCGCCCGAGACTACCTCGCCATCCACCGCGATCCGCTCGCCCGGACGCACGCGGATCACGTCGCCGACCACGATCTGCTCGATCGGAAGTTCGATGGTCTCTCCGCCGCGTTCAACCATTGCCGATTTCGCCTGCAACCCGATCAGCTTGCGGATTGCCTGGCCCGTGCGCCCCTTCGCGCGAGCCTCCAGCCAGCGGCCGAGCAGGATCAGCACGACGATCACCGCCGCGGCCTCGAAATAGACCGCGCGGGTCTCGGCCGGCAGCACCGACGGCAGGAAGGTCGCGATCACCGAGTAGCCATAGGCCGCCGAGGTGCCGATCGCCACGAGGCTGTTCATGTCCGGCGCGCCGCGGAATAGCGCCGGGTAGCCCTTCAGGTAGAAGCGCCGGCCCGGACCAAAGATCACAAGGCTCGTCAGCACGAACTGGATCACCCAACTCGCCTGATGGCCGATGGTGTTGCCGATGAGCGCATGGAGTCCCGGAAAGGCGTGCCCGCCCATTTCCAGCAGGAACACCGGCAGGGTCAGCGCGCCCGCGATGAATGTCAGGCGCCTGAGTTCCGCCGCTTCCGCCTCCTTGCGCGCTCCGGCCTCCGGTGCTGCGCTGGCGGCCTCCGGCAGGGAGGCCGGGTAACCGGCCTCGGTGGCTGTCCGTACCAGCAGGTCCGGCGTTACCTGGCCCTCGAGATACCGCACGCGCGCCGTCTCGCTCGCGAGATTGACCGACGCCTCGAGCACGCCCGGCACCTTGGCCAGCGCACGCTCGACCCGGCCCACGCATGAAGCGCAGGACATGTTCTCGACCCGTAGTGTCAGTTCGCCGGTGCGCGCCGGATAGCCGGCCTTCTCGAGCGCCTCCGTGACGGCCGCAATGTCGGCCTGCTCCGCGAAATCGACGCGGGCGCTCTCGCTGGCAAGGTTGACAGCGGCCTTTTCGACTCCTGGCAACGCACCCAGCGTCCGTTCGACACGACCGACACAGGAGGCGCAGGACATGCCCTCCACGGAAAGATTCAATGTGCTCATTCCAGCCTCCAGCGACTCAGGATATCTCTAGCTGGTTCCCCACATAAGGGTTCCCCTGACTGGAAGGTCAAGGAGGGTCACGGAAAAACCTTGGACCCGGCTCTTGCTCCGGCGGTGCAATAGTCGCAGGCAGGCGTCTCAAGCCGGGGTGCGGCGTAGAAAGGTCTTGACCTTCCCGCGCTGGAATCGCCGATCGGGTGAAAAAAAAGGAGACGACCATGACTCGATTCACAGTACCGGACATGAGCTGCGGCCACTGCACGGCCGCCATCGAAAAGGCCATCAAGGAAATCGACGCGCAGGCGAAAGTCGACTGCAACCTCGAGGATCGCTCGGTTTCGATCTCGAGCGAGTTGTCGGCGCAGGCTCTGCAATCGGCGATCCAAGAAGCCGGATATAGCTCCGAGGCGGCCTAAGAGGCATAAAGGGCCGGTGGCGTGAAGCCGCCGGAACGACGGCAGGCGTCCTGCGAAAGCCGGACGCCTGTGTTGAGGCGACGGACTCCAATTGTAGGGCAGAGTTCACTCGGCCTCGGTCCGGGTCGCCTGTATTTCGCGGATACGATCGGGCCATGTGGACTTGATGAAGGCAATGATGTCCCAGATTTCCGCGTCGCTCAGGCTATCTCCAAAGCCCGGCATGCCGCTCTCGAACTCGATACCCTGCTGCGCCAGTGTCTCGGCACCGCCGAGCCTCGTATAGGTGAAGAGCAGCCCGTCGCCGTGATGCCAGGTGTGGCCGGTATGGTCGTGCGGCGGGGCGGGCGCCGGACCGTCCGAGCCGCCCGATTGCCAGTCGGCCTGCCCTTCGAGCCGGGTGCCATGACAGTCGGCGCAATGCTCCTGATAGAGCGCAGCGCCGGCGGCGATGTCGACATCTTCGGGCTGGCGAAGCGGCGCCGATCCGCCTGTCAGGAGGATTGCGAAAATCGCGCCGATTGCGATTGCGCCGGCTCCGATAAGTGTTGGGACCGGTCTCATCCTGGCACCTTGATGCGGATATTCATGCTCGATGCTGCCCCTCGGACATTTGACAGTTTTGCTCGCGGGTCATGGACACACGGACATCATGCGCCCGCTGCGACGGAGTGGTGGTTCCATGGTCGCTCCCCATAATCTCGGTTGGACGGTCCGTCCGACGCCAATGCCTTGCTCACGATGTCCGCGTCCTTTCCCGGCCCCAATCTGGATGCCACCTTCCAGTGCGGAAAGGTCAACGGCGCATCGATAACGAGTGAGTGACTCCGGTCGTGCCCGCGCATGAAGGACTTTCTCGATCAGCCGGTGTTGTCAGCGGTGTCTGTCCTCAACCAAGCGAGGATGGCGCCGAGGATAACCCATCCGGCGAGCCCGGCGCCGAGCGCCCGGCTGGCGAACAGCGCTGCAAGCTCCTGCGGCACCGGCCCGTCGAAATGCTCGGGTCGCGGCGCACCGATCACATGCGGAGCGAGAAGCAGAATCGCGGCGGCCGCGATGTGCCAGTGTCGCCGGCCAAAAGCCAGAAGCCAGAGGGCAACGGCGGTGGCAGCAACGGTTGCATACCACCAGATCTGCCGCTGCGAGAGGTCCACATGCGCGGACCCCGGCACTTCGGGTGGCAGCGAGAAGGCCGGTGCCAGCTGTGCCGCCACGAAGCCACATATCCCCCAGACGGCGCCGGAACGCAGCGAGATCGGCTGTTCGTCTGCTGTTGCCAGCGACATCGCCGCGGTCAGCAGCAGTCCGTACCCAGCATAGATCAGCATCGAAAAGAGCAGGCTCAGACCGTCGCGCAGGGGAGCGATCCCGCTCCATGGCTGCTGTGCCGACACGGCCTCCGCTCCGAGATGCACGAGTTCGCCGGCCTCGTAGAGTTCCGCGTGAAGCAGCACCGGCTGCACGAATGCTAGCTGCAGCAGGCCCGTGAGCAGGCCCGCTGCAGCCCCTGCGACGATGCCGCTGGTCAGACTTTTCAGGATCATCGATTAGTGGCAGACAAAGCCGTTGGCGTGGCGCACGTCGTGGGCGGCGGCATGCAGGGCGGATGCCTGGACATTCCCGGCTATGGTAACGAGCCCGAGGCCGAGAATGCCGCAGACCAGCACCGCTGCGTGGCGGCTCGAAATACCGAAGCTGGCCTTCTGTCGAAGGGTCGCGATCATGATGTAGCTCCTTTCGCTGTCACACCCGACAGCATCGAGTTTCAACAATCCGGCAGGTCTCCTGGCTCGCGGGTTGTCATGTGGGCCTGCCTTCCCTGCACGGGGCAAGTGGCGTCGCTGGCCCGCACTCGCCGCTGACAGTCGCGGGGGCGGCTTCGGTCGGGATGGCCCGGGTTGGGTACCTTCCCTCCGAATTCCCTCTTCGTCTCCCGACACTTTGTGCCTCACGGGAGAACCGGATCGTTCGACTCTACCTTTGCGCGAGCCGTTCAGGCAAGTCGAATATGTGCGAGATAGCGGGGCACGGTTCCCGAGGTCTGGCGGCCTTCTCGGACATCGCTCCGCCCGTGCTGCACGCAGTCCAGACCCAGACCGCATCGTCATTATCTCTGCCGCGGGCTCGACGGGCGAATTGCGGATGGCGATGATAAGGAGATTCGGAATGCCGCAGGACGACTGGCGCGGGACTATTCCCTGGCAGAGGCCACAGCTCCGGCGGTCGGCCGGGCCGGCTTCCTTTTGATTGTGCTCCTCGCCGACGTCGCAACAGCGTCCGGCCTGATCGCAAGCATCTCTGCCGTGTCACGGATGTTGGCGCTTGCCTTAGACGCGATCGTGTTGGCGGTCTTTGGCGCAACGAAACGGCAGAGCAATCCAATGATCGTGACCATTGCCGCCGTCGCCATTGCTGCCGTGTTCGCGTTCAAATGCCTGTATCTCTCCCGCTGGCTGGCGCCACTGACTGACACCGAGCACTGACGCGGCCCGCAGACATAAGATGACAATTCGCATCGCGACTTTGGCCGGCCGCGCCCTGTTCGGCATCACCGCTCGAGGTCGTTGGCTGAAAGCGACGCCTCGAGTCGAATACCTCGTGTCAGCCCTTCATTCGCCGTTCCCGTTGAAACAGTCGCGGTAGATCTTGAAGGAGCCGTCATCCTGACGCTTCAGGATGGTCAGGAACTTGCCCTCCATTTTCTTCTCGGCCCCGCCGATGACAGATGTGACGTCATAGTCGCCCCGCGCGAAGGCCCAGTCACCTGCGATCTCGATGTCGATCGGGTTGATGTACATGGATTTCCGAGGCGGGCGCTTGGCCCAGGCATCAGCGATGTTTGCAGCGACAACGTCGATGCCCCGCGCCGGAACACCAGGTGGCATCTGAACGCCGGCCGGGTCCCACAGCGACAGCCAGGTCTCGGTATCACCCGACACCGCAGCGCTGGCATAGGTGGTCAAGAGGCTCTGGATGCCCGCCTTGTCCGAGGCGTCATCGGCCCTCAGGCCGGTACTCCCGCCGATGCCGAGAAGCAGAACACACAAACCGGCAGCGACGGGCTTTGTGGCAACCGGGTATCTCATGGCTTTCCCCCATTGGTTGCCCTCGTTTCCGCGGCGGCAGCCTACCACCTTGCCCTGCATCTGGCGTTGATCTGGAACATTGCGCGCGACGACCCCGGCAGACGCCGACCTGGCACGGATACACATGGGGATCAGGCGATGCACGAGGAGGGATTGAGTCCCAACCGAGGCGGCCTAAATGACCGGGAACGGTAGAAGGGACGAGCGAAATGAATGATGCCCCGGACGTGATCGACGATCTGAGTTTGGCCCCTCCGATGGCGGCGACCGGCAATGGCTGGGCGCTCGTTTCCGACCGTGTCATGGGCGGTGTCTCGTCGGGAAGGATGACCCGCGAGATCGTTGACGGCCGCGACGCTATCCGCATGCGCGGCAGTGTCCGTCTCGAGAACAATGGCGGGTTCCTGCAGATTGCCCTGGATCTCGGAAAGGACGGCGCAGAGGTCGATGCGCGCCAATGGGCAGGCATCCGTCTCGATGCGTTCGGAAACGGGCGGACCTACAACCTGCACCTGCGCAGTTCGGACATTCGGCACCCGTGGGAGTCCTACCGTCAGAGCTTCCGCGCCCCGCCTGACTGGACGACGGTGTTCCTGCCTTTCGACGGCTTCACGCCGCACCGGACCGATCAGCCACTGAATCCGGCCCGTCTCCGCCGGCTTGGGATCGTCGCTATCGGCCGGGCGTTCGAGGCCGACATCGCGGTTGCCGACATCCGTTTCTATTCCTCGAGCGCGGCACACTGACCCAACGGGAGAGCGTCGCGCGATCCTGTCTCGTCTGGCCCCTTGAATTTTTTAGTCCCGGGTATGCCTCGCTGAACCGGCCATCCGGCAGATGTTGCTAGGTCGTGTTGACAAAAGGGATTCACACTCGGCAGTAGGCGTGATTCAAGCTGGTATCTGCGATGGAGACCAGCTTGGCACGAAACCTGATGTCGGAATGAGGCGGGTCAGAAAACGGTCCGGGGGACCGTTTTCCCGGCGAATGAGTGGGCGTTCTTTGAGCGGTTCATCTTGTCTGTCCGCGCCCCGAATGGGCGCAAACCCACAGACCACCGGCTTGTTCTTGATGGTGTTTTCTGGATTGCTCGGACAGGGGCACCATGGCGGGACTTGCCCGAAGAGTTCGGAAAGTGGTCAAGTGTCTATCGGCAGTTCCGCCGCTGGACGCTCGCCGGTCTCTGGGATCAGATCCTGGAGGCGCTGACCGAGAGCCGGATCGTCCCTGACGCCCTGCAAATGGTCGATAGCACCGTGGTTCGCGCCCATCATCAGGCAGCGGGCGCTAAAGGGGGACTCCGCGACAGGGTTTTGGCCGCTCAAAGGGTGGCTTCACGACCAAGATCCACCTCCGGGTGAATGCCGCCGGTCTGCCGATGCCGACTGACATCACACCCGGCCAGACATCGGATTATCTCGGCTTCGATCTCGTCATGGACGACAACCTCCCCGAACCGTCCGTCCTGCTGGCCGACAAAGGCTATGATGCTGACAGCATTCGCGACGAGATGCGGGAACGGGCCATTCAACCAGTGATCCCCATGCGGAAGTCGCGAAAGAAGCGTGTTGGCGTTGATCGCCCACTGTATCGCTTGCGGAACTTGGTGGAGAGATGCTTCAACAAGCTCAAGAATGCACGCCGAGTCGCGACCCGCTACGACAAAACGGCTGAAAGCTTCCTCGGCTTCATCGACATCACATCAATCCGCCTCTGGCTCCGCCATTTGTCAACATGACCTAAGGTTCTCGTACATCGCGAGAAGAATGCGCTCGGCAACTTACGGATAGTTTGCAAAAGGGGAAATCCCAAGCTCGCCCTTCTCGATTCCGTTCTGCGCCTCGTAGATTACCTAGTACTCCAATCGTCATCAGCACTCTCAGCACGGAAAGCATCTCCGGATCGGCTTCGGTCGGGTCGTCGGGCACTATTGCACACATCGGCTGAAGGTCAGGGTTGCCTTTTCCCCTGACGGAGGTATCCCGCAGCCTCTGTGAAGGGCATGCCGAGCGCGGTGTAGCGGTTCAGGGCGGCGATTTGGATCTGGATCTCGGGAACTTGGCGGTCGAAGTCCCGCGCCATCAACCGCTGGCCCAGAAGTTTTACGCAAAGTATCTTCCTTTCGACGCGGTTCTGGCAGTGGTATCAGTTCCATCGTCGCCACAGAGCCCAACCGAGGTATTTCGCCGCGCGCAGCGCCTCGTTTCGGGCCATGGCTCCGGCGGTGACGGTCTGCCATGGTTTGGCGTTCTCGCGGTGCGGGAGTGAGAAGGAAAGGAAATGCTCCGGAGGACCATTTCCCCGACGAACGGCATGGGCGCCGCGGTCGGAGATGGCATCGTGGAATTTGCGGGCGTGCCATTCGCCTTCGCCCTCGACCTTGATGCCGGTGCTGTCGATCAGCAGGTGCAGCGGCCCTTTGGATTTCCGGTAGGGGATGTTGACAGCCAGGGTCTCCTGACGGCGAGAAGCGTGCTGAAGTCGTGCGCCGTCCAATCGAGGCCGACCAGCCGCAACAGGCTTGCGACGAACCCGGTCGTTTGCCGCAGCGCCATGCCGAACCGCAGCTTCATCGAAAGGCAGGTCTGGATGGCGGCGTCACTGAAGGTCCGTAGGCGCGCGCGCCTGCCCGTGGGTTCGGCCTCCGAATTCATCTCTGAGTCGAACCAGATCGTCAGCGAGCTACGGCGCTTGAGCGCTTCATTGCAAGTCCGCCAGTTCCTGGTTTTGTAGGCCGGAGGTGTCAGTCTGCTCATGCAGACCTTCTACTTTGCTGGATTCTCGGGATGAACCCCTGACAGGAAATGTGCAACAGAGCCAGCGGGGGGGAATCCATAAAATACCTTAAAAATCTGTATTTTGTGGATTTATGGCAGTCCGTAGGGGAATCGAACCCCTCTTTCCAGGTTGAAAACCTGGCGTCCTAACCGATAGACGAACGGACCCTGCGCTGGTGCGGCGGTATGTAGAAAAGCCTGCCGGGCCGTGCAAGGGGTTTTTCGGCTTGGCGGACAGAAAGATCCGGGCTTCAATTCTCGGTAGCGCGGGCGGCGTCCTCGAGGCGAAGCTGGGCGCTGCGGCGGCCGTTCCATTCATTGATTTCAAGCCGCCCGGCGAGGTGGAACCGGGCGCCGCCATGTTGTTCGAGTGCCGGTCCGAGCGGCGTGTCAAAGGCGGAAAAGCAGATCGCGTCGAGCGCCGGGCCGGTGCTGTCGCCGACGCTCAGCTTGAGATGTGTCTCACCGACGCGTCGGGCAAAGCGGATCGCCATGTCGGGCAAAGCGAAGCGGGGTGCGGGTGCCGCAGCGCCGAACGGTCCGGCGCCCTCCAGCGTCTCGATCAGTTCAAGCGTCGCCGCGCCCGGCATCAGCAAACCGTCGAGCTTGAGGTCACGGGGGCCGCCATCGCCCGCGCCCTGCCGAGCGAGCAGTTCGGCGAGCCGGGCCATGGCCGGTTCCACGTGGTCTTCAGCGACAGTGAGCCCCGCCGCCATCTTGTGTCCGCCACCCTTCAGGAGCAACCCTTCCTGCGCCACGCGCTGGATCGAGGCGCCGAGATCGATACCGGAGATCGAGCGTCCCGACCCTTTGCCCTCGCCGCCCTCGAGCCCGATCACGACGGCCGGACGATTGGTCGCCTCCTTCAGGCGCGAGGCGACGATGCCGACAACGCCCGGATGCCAGCCCGCGCCCGCGGCCCAGACCAGCGGGCCGTCGAGGCCGCGAGCTTCGGCCTGGGCCATCGCTGCATCGGTTACCCGCGCCTCGATTTCACGGCGCTCGTGGTTGAGCCGGTCGAGTTCCTCGGCCATATCCTGCGCTTCGGCGGGATCGGAGGTGGCCAGCAGCCGCGCGCCGAGGTCGGACTTGCCGATCCGTCCGCCTGCATTGATCCGCGGGCCGAGCAGGTAACCGAGGTGATAGGCCCGCGGCGCTTCGTTCAGCCCCGCAACGTCGGCCAATGCTCTGAGCCCGATGCGGTCGCGGCGTGCCATGACCTTGAGCCCGGTGCGCACCAACGCCCGGTTGACGCCGAGGAGCGGCGCGACGTCAGCGACCGTCGCCAGCGCCACAAGGTCGAGAAGCGCCATCAGGTCAGGGCCTTGTCCACCGTTGTCCCGCATCTGGCGGTTGACCTCGACCAGCGACAGGAAGACCACGCTGGCGGCGCAGAGATGGGAGAGTTCGCCGGTCTCGTCCTGCCTGTTGGGATTCACCACCGCGAGGGCAGGGGGGAGGGTTTCGCCGCCGAGATGGTGGTCGAGCACGACGACATCGGCACCCTCGGCTGCCGCCAGCGCATCGTGCGAGAGGGTGCCGCAATCGACGCAGATCACCAGATCGTGCGCCTCGGCGAGTTGGCGCATCGCCGGCGGGTTCGGTCCGTACCCCTCGTCGATTCGGTCCGGGACATAGAGCGTCGCGGCTCGGCCCAAGGCGCGCAGCCAGGTCAGCAGGAGCGCCGCCGAAGCTCCACCGTCGACGTCGTAATCCGCGAAGACCGCGATCCGCTCGTGCTGTTCGACCGCGCGTCGCAGGCGGGTGGCGGCCTTACCCATGTCCAGAAGTGTCAACGGGTCGGGTAGCAACTCCCTCAGTGTCGGTTCGAGAAAGCCCCTGGCCTCCTCGGGGGGCACGCCGCGGCGCACGAGGATATGGCAGAGCGGCGGCGGCAGGCCGGTCGCCTGCGCCATGGCTTCGGCCAGCCGTTCCTGTTCGATCCCGGGGCCGACCCAGGACCGCGCGGTGAGCGAATGCGTCACCCCGAGGAAGGCCGTCATGCCGCGTCCGATCCCGTCAGACCGGGTTGGAATAGGTGATGCGGCGAACCGAACCGGTCTTGGACCGCATCAGGATCGTCTCGCAGGTGAAGCGATGCGGCTCGCGCTTGACGCCCGGCAGAAGATTGCCGTCGGTCACGCCGGTGGCGGCAAAGATCACGTCGCGGGTCACCATTTCGTCCCGGGTGTAGATCCGGTCGAGATCGTCGATCCCGGCCTTGCGCGCGCGCGCGGTCTCGTCTTCGTTGCGGAACAGCAGCTGGCCATACATCTGACCGCCCATGCATTTGAGTGCCGAGGCCGCCAGCACACCCTCCGGTGCGCCGCCCTTGCCCATATACATGTCGATCCCCGTCAGGTGCGGTTCGGCGCAATGCATCACGCCGGCCACATCGCCATCGGTTATGAGCCTGATGGCGGCGCCGGTGGAACGCACTTCGTCAATCAGGTCGACGTGGCGCTCGCGCTCGAGGATGCAGACGTTGATGTCGTCGGGATCGCACCCTTTCGCCTTGGCCAGCGCGATGACCCGCTCGGCCGGGGACATCTTCAGCGTCACCACGTCCAGCGGGTAGCCGGGGCCGATGGCGAGCTTGTCCATGTAGACATCGGGCGCATGCAGCATCGATCCGCGCGGGCCCATTGCCACCACGGTCAGCGCGTTCGGCATGTCCTTGGCGGTGAGCGTCGTGCCCTCGAGAGGGTCGAGCGCAATGTCCACCTCGGGGCCCACACCCTCGCCGACCTCCTCGCCGATGAAGAGCATCGGCGCCTCGTCGCGCTCGCCCTCGCCGATGACCACGACGCCGCGGATTTCCAGCTTGTTGAGCTGCTCGCGCATGGCGTTCACCGCGGCCTGGTCGGCGGCTTTCTCGTCGCCGTGGCCGATCAGGTGCGCCGAGGCCATCGCGGCGGCCTCCGACACGCGGGCGAGGGCGAGAGAGAGCATGCGATCGTGGAACTCGGGAGGCTGATGGGGCATGGGGTGGGTCTTCCTGCATCGGGATGTCGGTGAGTATTCATACACGGGGTAGCGGTGCGGCCGGCGGACGCGCAAGCGTTGATAGCGCCGAAGCGTCAAAATGGCCGCAAGCGGTTTGGCCTTGGATTCGCGCCCCTGGCGGAGCCTCAGACTGCCTCGATCCGGATCGCCACCGGGTCGCCTTGCACAACGCCGGTCGCGTCGAAGCCCTGAAGCGCGGTATCGAGCGAATCCCGGCTCGTCTTGTGTGTCACGAAGACCACCGGCGCGTTGTTGCTCTCGTGGCGCATCTGGCGCATCCGGTTGATCGAGATGCCGGCCTCGCCGAGCACCGTCGCGACCTTGGCCATCGCGCCCGGCTTGTCGGTCAGCAGCATGCGCAGATAGTAGGGTGCCGGTGCCGAGGCGCGTGCAGGCCGCGCCCGCTCCAGCCCACGGGCGGGCTGGCCGAATGTGGTGATGCGGCTGCCGCGGCCGATCTCGACGATATCGCTCATCACCGCGCTCGCTGTCGGGCCCTCGCCGGCGCCGGCGCCACGTAGCACGATCTGGCCCACCGCGTCGCCTTCGAGCACCACCATGTTGGTGCCCCCCTGAAGCTGCCCGAGCGGGCTGTCGGCCGGAACCAGGCAGGGCGACATGCGTTGCTCGAGCCCGCGGCCGGTCATCTGAGCCACGCCAAGGAGCTTGATCCGGTAGCCCAGATCAGCGGCGCTACGGATGTCGGCGATCGAGAGCTTCTGGATCCCCTCGAGTTCGACTGACGGAAAATCCACACGCGTGCCATAGGCGATGGCGGCGAGCAGCGCGAGCTTGTGACCCGCGTCGATCCCGCCGACATCGAGATTCGGGTCGGCCTCAAGATAGCCGAGCGCTTCGGCCTCGGCGAAGATCTCGTCATAGGGCAGGCCGGCATCTTCCATCCGCGTCAGGATGTAGTTGCAGGTGCCGTTCATCACCCCCATGACTCGCGTCACCTCGTTGCCCGCCATGCCCTCGGTCAGAGCCTTGACGACCGGAATACCACCGGCGACGGCGGCCTCGAAGCGGATGACCCGGCCGGCCTCCTCGGCTGCCTCCGCCAGTTCCTGGCCGTGCAGCGCCAGCATCGCCTTGTTGGCAGTCACCACGTCCTTGCCCGCTGCAATGGCGGCCTCGGTGGCGTCCTTTGCGGGGCCCTCGGCACCGCCCATCAGCTCGACGAAAACATCCACATCCGGCCGCCGGGCCAGGGCCACCGGATCGTCTTCCCAGGCATAGCCGGACAGCGCCACGCCACGATCCTTGTCGCGTGAGCGCGCGCTCACGGCAACGATCTCGATCGCCCGACCGGTCCGCGCGGCCAGCAGGTTGGCCCTCTGGCGGACGATCTTCACGACGCCGACACCGACCGTTCCGAGACCCGCGATGCCAAGGCGAAGGGGTTGAGACATATACGTTCCTCCAGCGTGGACGATCCATCGGCGAACGCCGCGCCGGGCGTCTCGCGCTGACTTAGCGCGTTCAGCCTTCGGGCGCAACGCGGGCCGACTCGGCCCGAAGTGCCGCCGCACGGTCAAGCAGCGCCGCAGCCTCCTCGGGCGGCACGACCGGCGCCGCGGCGGCCTCTGCCCGCGCCGCCATCGCCGCGCTGCGCGCCGCCATCTCGGCCTGCGTCACCGCGTCGATCACCAGGGTATCCGCCGGCTCCAGGACGATCCTGTTGTCCGAAAGGCGCGGTCGCTCTGCCTGCTTCGCCTGCTCGGTCACCGCCGCGTCGAGCTCCGGGAAACGGGCGCAGCCCGCGAGGCCCGTGCCGAGCAGGATAAGGGCAGCGATGAGAAGAATGCGCATGCGGGAACTCCGTCGAGTCGCGGCAGAGCCTATCCAAGCGTCCGGTGCTTCGGCAAGGCACCGATCGCCCCTTGAATTGAACGTTCGTTCAATGGAAGGATCGGGACATGGCGCGAAAGACAGGCTCCCACGCCGAAATCACCGGCCCGAAGATCCGAGAGGCAGCGCTGCACCTCTTCGCCCGGCATGGCTATGCGGCGGTTTCGATGCGGCAGATTGCAGCCGAGGTCGGCGTTCAGGCCGGCGCACTCTATGCCTACACGCCCGACAAGCAGGCGCTTCTGTTCCACCTGATGGAAGCTCATATGCAGCACCTACTGGAGAGCTGGGCCGCCGAGCCCAGGCCCGACTCTCCGCTGGCGCGGCTGGAAGGCTTCACGCGGTTCCATATCCGCTATCACCTCGACCGGCCGGACGAGGTCTTCATCTCCTACATGGAGCTGCGCAACCTCGAGCCGGAGAATTTCGCCGCGCTGGAATCGCTGCGCCGGCGTTACGAGGATGCGCTTCAGCAGATTCTTGCGGAGGGCTGCGCGGCGGGGCTTTTCGCCATCGCCGATCCAAGGATCGCCACGATGGGGCTCATCGCCATGCTGACCGGCGTCAGCACCTGGTTCCGCGACACCGGCCGCCTGAGCCGGGCGGATGTCGAGGAGGTCTATTGGGACATGACCCGGCGGGCGGTGGGGGCGGGCTGATCCGCCGCTTCATCTGTTCGGAAACACTCTCGGGGGAAGGCAACCGGAACGGGTGCCCGGGGGCAGACAGCCCCCCGGGCACCCGACTATCGGTCAATGCGCCGGCTGGATGAAGGTGCCGTTGCGCAGTTCGGCGAAGGCCTGCATGAGCTCCTCGCGGGTGTTCATCACGATCGGCCCGTGCCAAGCCACCGGCTCCCGGATCGGTGCGCCCGCAACCAGCAGGAAGCGCACGCCTTCGGGGCCGGCCTGAACGACGACCTCGTCGCCCGCGCCGAAACGGATGATCGTCCGGTTGCCCGAAAGGTCGCGGATATTGACTTCCTGGCCCATCACCTCCTTTTCGAGCAGCACGCCGGTCGGCGGCGCGGAATCGACAAAGGCACCCGCGCCTTCGAAGACATAGGCGAAGGCCTGCCGGCGGGTGTCGATCGGAAACCGCTTCTTGCGGCCCGCGGGGACGAAGATGTCGAGATAGAGCGGGTCGGCGGCGATGCCGTCAACCGGCCCGCGCTTGCCCCAGAACTCACCCGTGACGACCTTCACCTTCGTGCCGTCATCTTCCTCGATAAGCGGGATCTCCGAGCCGCTCACGTCCTGATAGCGCGGCGCCGTCATCTTCAGGTCGCGCGGCAGGTTGGCCCAGAGCTGGAATCCGTGCATCCGCCCGGTGGCGTTGCCCTCCGGCATCTCCTGGTGCAGGATGCCCGACCCAGCGGTCATCCACTGCACGTCACCGGCGCCGAGCGTTCCCTCGTTGCCGAGGCTGTCGCCATGAGTGACGGCGCCCTCCAGCACATAGGTGATCGTCTCGATGCCGCGATGCGGGTGCCAGGGGAACCCGGCGAGGTAGTCCTCGGGCCGCTCGTTGCGGAAATCGTCGAACAGCAGGAACGGATCCATCAGCTCCGGGTCCTGAAAGCCGAAGGCGCGGTGCAGCTTGACG
Source organism: Tropicimonas sp. IMCC6043 (assembly GCF_004146235.1). Lineage (GTDB taxonomy): Bacteria > Pseudomonadota > Alphaproteobacteria > Rhodobacterales > Rhodobacteraceae > Tropicimonas. The sequence continues at coordinate 29,567 of NZ_SELO01000019.1, forward strand.
CCCGCGCCCTCCATCGTCGGCGTGGCGCGGGCCATGTGGTTGACAGGTCTGAGAGACATCGTGTTCTCCTTTCGCGGTGAAAGGTAGTGGCCCGGCGACCCTGCGACAATGCGCAGAATTGAGGGACTTCCGCAAAGACATTGTGCAGGAATGCGCGTTGAACCTTTCCTCTCGCGCCCGCACCGGTAAAGGGCTACTCAGCGCGCATGACCCAGAATCTCCTGAACTGTCTTCCGACACCCGAGATCACACCGGGCGAGACTCTGGCCACGATAACGCCCTCGGCCGCCCGCCGGATCACCGGAGTTGCCGCGCTCGCCGCGCTTGGCGCCGTGCTGATCTACGTCGCGCTGGTCAGCCCGCCGGCCGCGCTTTTCTGGCAGGGTTTCCTGCTGCTGCTCGGCGTCGGGACGCTCTATCTCGCCGACATGCTGCGTCGGGCCACGGCGCAGCGGCTCGTGCTCACGCCGGAGGCGCTCCGCGAGAGTGGTGGCCGGCTGGTCGCGCGCGTCGAGGATATCGTGGCTGTCGAACGCGGGGCCTTCGCGATCAAGCCGTCGAACGGCTTCCTGCTCCGGCTCCGGGTGGCGCAGGCGGGCGGAAGCCGCTGGGCGCCGGGGCTCTGGTGGCGGCTCGGGCGACGCGTCGGCGTGGGTGGGATCACCTCGGCCGCGGAGGGCAAGGCCATGGCCGAGATCCTCTCCACCCTGATCCTCATGCGGCAGGGGCAGGTATCGGACGGATCGACGCCGCCGCAGGCGTGAGCGGCGGCGCGCTCAGTTGTTATAGCAATGCTGCTCGGAGTTGCCGGAGATGAATTTCATCTGTCCCGGCATCCGCGGCGAGGTGAAGATCGCGTTCTCGAAGACCTGATGCCCGAGGCCGACCTCAAAGGCCGGGTTGTAGGACATGAAAGTCTCGGCGACGATCAACTCGTCACCCTTCGGAAAGAGTGGCACGGTGTCCTTGCGCTGCATCAGCGCGGCCTTGTCGAGCACCACGCGCCCGTCGGTCGATTTCGACCAGCAGACGTCGAGATTGCGCGTGTCCTCGTCGTCACAGTTCGCGGTGCATTCGATGATCGAGATCCGCAGCTGTGTCGGATGGTTGCCATAGGTCAGGTAGTCATAGACGTCGTCGAGCCCGTCGAAATAGGTCTGGGTGATCCCTTCTGTCTCGCGGCTGATCATGTCGGCGATCGTGTAGGTGGCTTTCAGGTTGACGTTCTGCATCCGGAACGCGTCGAACCAGACGAAGGACCCGACATAGACCATGCAGAGCAGCGGCAGGATGATCGCGGTCTCGACCGAGAGCGATCCCTCCTCGCGCCGTGCGAAGAGACGCGCGATGTGGCCGGGGCGGAAGACTGGAGGCATGCGCATGTCCGGTTCTCCCCTAGCTCGGCTCGTTGACGAAGGCCGAGAGCGAGACCAACGCATAATGGTCCGCGTCGTGTCGCGGCAGTTTCAGACCCAGTCCGGTGAGCGGTGCCAGCGGCTTCTGCAACGCGCAGACGCGCACCATCATCAGTTCGTGCTGGATGCCCACCTCGAAATTCACCACCGGCTGGATCTCGGTCGACTTGTCGACGCAGGTTGGTCCCTCGGGCAGCGGCTGCCAGGTCGATTTGGACACCGGGCTCAGCTCGATGAGCATGTTTTCCTTGCAATCGGGAAGGATCAGCGCCTGCTCGCAGATGAAGTCCTTCAGGTCGTCATGCGTTGGGTTGTTCCATTCGCCGATGCGCAACGAGCGGACGGCGATGTCGGTGGCGCGGTCCAGCATGACCTGGCGGACCATCAGCAGGCCGATCTCGAAGGCCGACAGGAAAAGCACCATGAAGATCGGAAACAGGATCACGAACTCGATGGTCGCGTTCCCCTCCTCGCCGCGATAGAGGCGGCGAAGACGGTGGCCTCCTGCCGCATGACTTTCTTGCCTCATTGTCGTGCCCTTAACTCCATGGGCTTGATGACCCAGATCCAACTCGTTCCAACCGACGGTCTTGACTCCGTCTCTTACCCACTCATTGAGCGTGTCCGGTTTGGCGTAAATGGGGCGGCGAGGCGTCGTCCCCGGGGTTTGTCGGCCACCCCGGGACCCCGCCGCGGCCCTTCTACTGCGTCAGGCGCAGCTGGTTGATCTGCAACGCGATCGAGGCGAAAGCGTTGGAGATGTCGAGGCTCCTCACGTCGTAGTAGTAGGTCGGAAGCGACGCGCAGTCTTCCAGCGCCATGTCCGCCGCCGGGTCGTCGGTGTCCATGCCGATCGTGAAGATCAGGATGCCTGCCTGTTTCGCCGCATCACAGATTGCCGAGGTGCGCGGGTTCTTCACGTTGCCGTCCCAGGCGGTGGCCGTCTTCGAGCCGATCTCCTCGACCATCTGGTCGTAATAGGTCCAGTAGCTGCCGCCAAAGATCCGGGACGGAAACTCGTAGGCATAGCGGATCACCGACATGTCGGCCCAGACTTCGGGCCAGGTCAGCCGGTCGGCATCGTTGCCACCGACGGGATCCCGTCTCCAGGCCTTGTGGTAATGACTGTAGTAGTCGTAGCTCGTGCCCGGACGGTCGTGGTAATAGGAATAGTAGTCGCGGCCGTAGTAGCGATAGAGGTAGAGCGGCGAGTTGCCTTCACGGTAGCCGGGTCTGACCTCGCGCTGCACCGTGTTGGCGCCGTCCGACATCACCACGAGGACCTTCTTGGTGTTGTCGCGGTCATAGGCAAATGGCTGGCCTTCGAGCGACTTGTCGACCTCGCCGGCATCGATCAGCGCCGACAGGACCGGCTGCGAGACCGGGTCAAGCATGGTCACGCCCCATTTCGTGCCGACATCGATCGAGGTCCAGCCGCCATGCTGCATGGCGTTGATCCGGCTCTTGAGATAGTCGGGATCGGTCGACCAGGCGGCGATGTCGCGGTCTCCGGACGTGTCGCAGACGGCGTCGGACACATACCACTGCGAGTTCTGGGCGTCGAAATGCATCGTCCGGAGCAGCGGTTCGGTGGGCGGAAGGGACACGGAAGAGAACTGGCTCTCGGTGAAGGTGACACAGCGCGTTCTGTCCTGTTCGGACGTGGTGCTGTACTGGTTGAACATCGTCTCGCCCAGCGAGACCTGCTCGGAGAAGGGAACGATCGAGATTGCGGTCGTGCCATCCTGGTCGGCCTCGTCGCGCGCCACCGCGTCGATGAACTCGTTGGCCGCATCCTTGAGAAGCTGAAGCCGCGTCGGCGTGCCCTCGCGCATGGAGCCCGAGTTGTCGAGCACCAGGGCGATCTCGATATCCGCCAGCGACTCGTTCGCGGCGCCCGAGGCGGGAACGGTCAGGCTCTTGATCCCCACCATGTCGATGAACATCGTGTCGATCCTTGCCTCGGATCTGGCCGAGACGGTCCTGTAGTTGATCCCCTGCTCGACATTGACCGAGACGAGGTTGTCAGCCAGCCCCGCCTTGGCGAAGTAGTCCTCAACGACATCCTTGGGGTCGAGCACCTGCTCGAGGTTAGCCGCGGCGAGCACGGCGCGGTCGAGCGTGTGCTGAAGCTTGGCGCGGGTATACTCGAACCGCACCGTGTCGAGCGACAGCCCGATGGCGAGCAACATGCAGAGCAGGATATAGAGAGTAAAGATGATCATTCCGCCGCTTTCGTCGCGGCGAAATCTCCGGAAGGCGGACAGATTCGTCCTGCCCCGACGCTTGCGCGTGTACATAACCGTAGGACCTTTTAACACATAACAAGGTAACTGAGGCCCACTGGGCCGCCATGCCCCAAATAGGACAGTACGACGCTGACCATTCTGAGGCTGGACTTGGACGGCAACCTGAGGAAACTATGACGGCAAAGCGGCGGATGCAGACAATCCGCGCTGGTTGCGAGGTCGCCTGCGGCAGTGTCGCGGTGCCAAATAAATGGCGCCGGGACGCGTCTTCGCATCCCGGCGCTCGGCTGTGTTCTCGCGACCAGACCGTTTTAGTTCGTGAGACGCAGCTGGTTGATGGTGCGGGCAATCGAGGTGAAGGCCTGGTCGAGGTCGTTGCTCTCGACGTCGTAGAAATACCCTTCCCCCGAGGCACAGTCGTCAAGCGTCGCGTCGCCCTGACCATAGGTGTCCATGCCGATGGTGAAGACGATCACGCCGGCTTGCTTGGCCGCCGAGCAGATCATCGAGGTGCGGACGTTCTTGTCGGTATTGTAGAAGCGCTTCACGATCCGGTCGTATTCGGTGCCGGACGATTGGCCGGTGGCCCGCCGGAAAAGCGTCTCGGTGTAATACTTGACGCTCATCGCGTTCCAGACCTCGGGCCAGGTCATCTGCACCGCGTCGCTCTGGCCGGTGGGCGTCACATCCCAGTCACCGGTGGAGAAGCGGTAGTATTTCTCTGCGCTTACACGGTCGGCGTCATAGTAGGATAAGCCTGAGTAATCGATCGGACCACTCGACAGGCTTCCGTCGTAGAAGAGTGTCGAGGCGCCGTCGCGAAAGGGCGGCAGGATGTCGTACTGGTTGGTGTTCTCGCCGTCCGACATGATGATGAGGTATTTCTTGCGGTCCACAAGCTCATTGTCGGAATGGTAATCGAAGGGCTGGCCCCGGAACTTTTCGTCGACCTTGCCGGAATCGACCAGCGCAGAGAGCACCGGGCGGGCCGTGGGGTCAAGCAGGGCGGCGCCCCATTTGGCGCCGAGCTCGATCGAGGTCCAGCCGGCTCCCTGCATTGCGTCGATCCGGGCCTTGAGAAAATCGATATCGTCGGACCAGGGCGTGATCGCACGGTTGGCTGTTGTCTGGCAGACAAGGTCGCCCGAAGAAGGCGGCTTTCGCTTGCCGGAGGGGTCGAAATGCGCGGTTCGGGCGATCTGCAGGGTCGTTGACAACGCGGTCGACCCGAAATCGGCGTCCTCGTAGGTCACGCAATGCGAGTATCCGTGTTCCGAGCTTGCATTGTAGAGACCGAGAAGGTCCGCGCCTGCGGTCACCTGGGTGGCAAATGGAATGATGGAGATCGCGACCTTGCCCTCGGAATTCTCGCCCGTCAGCACCTGTTCGACGAAATTCTTCGCCGCCGGTTTCAGGAGGTTCATCCGATAGTTGCTGTTCTGTGCCATGGAGCCGGAATTGTCGAGCACCAGGGCGATCTCGAGCTCGGACACCGATTCCCGGGCCGTGCCGCCTGCCGGAACGACGAGGCTGCGGATCCCGACCATGTCCATGAACATGGTCGGCAGGGTAAATCTGGACGTGGCGGTAACCTCGCGCGCGTCCAACCCCTGTTTCACGGAAATCTCGACCTTCGCCGGATCGATCCCCGCGCGCCGGAGGTAATCCTCCACCACGGCCCTCGGGTCGAGGGTCTGATCCAGATCGGCCGCGGCGAGGACCGCGGCGTCGGTGACGTTCTGCAGCTTGATCCGGCTGAACTCCGTGCGGACCACGTCAAGTGCGGCGCCGACGGCGAGCAACATGCAGATCAGGATAAAGAGCGTGAAGACGATCATGCCGCCGGCCTCGTCCTGCCTGAAATTACGCAGGGACGAGGCCGGTTTACGGGGAGTCCGCGATGCACGGACGACTGAAATAACTTGCTTCAACAAAAGTGGCACCCCAAACACCCCGGTTCGACGGGCGCCCCCACCCAGAATTCTTTTTGCCACAATTTTGTCGCAAGTCCGTGCCAATTGTGCCGTATCGATCTGGGAAATCGAAAAAAATTCACGAAAACAGTCGGTTGGGTTTTTGTGCCTGGCGGATGAGAGTTTCGGCGAAGTGAATAATGCCTGAAATGCCCCGGCGATTGTTTTGTAATCGGCCCGAGAGGCAAGCGAATCGGGCGATTCGGATGGCTGCACTGCGGCAGAAATATGGCGTGCCCTTCGGCGCGTTCCGCCCTAGGCTCGATCCGCCGGCGCCGCTTCGGTGAGGCGCCCCCTGGCCCGATGGCATCGTTTCCGAGGGAGGACGAGATGAACCCCATTGCTGAACCGAGTTTCCGCGAGTCCGTCGACCTGATGTTCAAGCGCGCGGTCTCCGTGATGGATCTGCCACCGGGGTTGGAGGAAAAGATCCGCGTCTGCAACTCGACCTACACGGTCCGGTTCGGGGTCCGGCTTCGCGGCCAGATCCACACTTTCACCGGGTACCGTTCGGTCCATTCGGAACATATGGAGCCGGTGAAGGGCGGCATCCGCTATGCGCTCGGCGTGAACCAGGACGAGGTCGAGGCACTTGCGGCCCTGATGACCTACAAATGCGCGCTGGTCGAGGCGCCGTTCGGCGGTTCCAAGGGCGGGCTCCGCATCGACCCGCGCCAATACGAAGAGCACGAGCTCGAACGGATCACGCGTCGCTTCGCCTATGAACTCGTCAAGCGCGACCTGATCAACCCGAGCCAGAACGTGCCCGCTCCCGACATGGGCACCGGCGAGCGCGAGATGGCCTGGATCGCCGATCAGTACCGGCGGATGTTCACCACCGATATCAACGCCCATGCCTGCGTCACCGGCAAGCCGATCTATGCCGGCGGCATCGAGGGGCGCGTCGAGGCGACCGGGCGTGGCGTTCAGTATGCATTGCAGGAATTCTTCCGTCATCCCGAGGACCTCGCCGTCGCCGGGCTCTCGGGGCAGCTCGAAGGCAAACGCATCGTCGTGCAGGGCCTCGGCAATGTGGGATACCACGCGGCGCTCTTCCTGAGCACCGAGGATGGCGCGCTGATCACCGGCATCGTCGAGCGCGACGGAGCGCTGGTCGATGACCGGGGGATCGACGTGCAAGCGGTACGGAGCTGGATCGAGACCCACGGCGGGGTCGCGGGATACCCGCACGCCACCTATGTCGCGGAAGGCGCCGCGGTTTTGGAGAAGGAATGTGACATCCTGATTCCGGCCGCGCTTGAAGGCGTGATCACGTTGCAAAACGCGGACCGGATCCGGGCCAATCTCATCATCGAGGCCGCCAACGGTCCCATCACTGCCGGTGCCGACGACGTGCTGCGCAACAAGGGCGTGGTGATCATCCCCGACCTCTACGCCAATGCCGGTGGTGTGACCGTCTCCTATTTCGAGTGGGTGAAGAACCTGTCACAGATTCGCCTCGGCCGCATGCAGCGCCGCCAGGAGGAGGCGCGGCATGCGCTGCTGGTGCAGGAACTGGAGCGGCTCGACCGCTATCTCGGCGACGCCTGGTCAATGACGCCGAGCTTCAAGGAGCGCTACCTCAAGGGGGCCGACGAACTCGAACTGGTCCGGTCCGGCCTCGACGACACGATGCGCACCGCCTACCAGAAGATGCGCGAGGTCTGGCACGGAAGGAGCAACGTGCCGGACCTGCGGGTCGCGGGATATATCGTGGCGGTCGAGCGGGTGGCGATGAGCTATCGCGACAAGGGTCTCTGACCAGCGTCCCAACATGCAGGCCACCCCGCGTGGATGGCCTGCGTCATTCCTGTGAGTCGGTTCTCGCGGCTGCCTTTTCCGGCGGACCGTGCCTTCTCCGGAGATCTTTTCAGGATAGGCAGACGTCGCTACCGAGACGGTTGATCCTTGAGGTAGTGCCCCGAGACATACCCCTTGAGTTGGCGTACGTCGCGGAGCGAAACCTTGCACCAGGGAGTGCCGCCGACCCGGTCGCAGCCATGGTTGCGGACCATCGTGCCATTGGGTAGCCCGACGACGACCCGATAGCCGGTACCCGGCCCGGAGCGCAGCTTGAGCATGTCGTCCTGATCGACGCCGGTCACTTCGGCGAGCGGGGCCGCACCGGCCGCACCGGCCGCGAGAAGAAGGGCGGCCAGCGCCGCCTTTGGGAATATCCGCATGATCTGCTCTCGTTTTTTGCCTCGCCTGAAGTGTCCTGCAGGCGGCCGCCTCTTGCAAGTGCAGTATGGCCGGGAGCGCATCTGTTCTTGCCACCTGTCGCACTTGCGTAGCGCCATGTCGCGCCGCGGAGAGGCTGGTCACGGCGCATCGTCGGATTGTCCACAGAAATGCGTCCCACCTGCGCGTGCTCCGTCTGGACTTGCCGCGGCGCGGGAGCGATAGTCCGGCAATGTCCCTGCCAGATGGATTCCTCGACGAGCTTCGCAGCCGCACCTCGCTTGCGCAGGTTGTCGGCCGCAAGGTGGTTTGGGATCAGCGGAAATCGAACCAGGCAAAGGGCGATCACTGGGCGCCGTGCCCGTTCCACCAAGAAAAGACCGCCTCCTTCCACGTCGATGACCGCAAGGGCTTCTTCCATTGCTTCGGCTGCCACGAGAGCGGCGACACGATCAGCTTCGTGCAGAAGACGGAAAACGTCTCCTTCATCGAGGCGATCGAGATCCTCGCCGGCGAGGCCGGGATGGAGATGCCGGCGCGCGACCCGCGCGCGAGGGAGAAAGCCGATCGAAAGAGCCAACTCGCCGAGGTGATGGAGGCGGCGACGAAGTTCTTCCGTCTCCAGCTCAAGACCGCAGCGGGCGGCCAGGCGCGCGCCTACCTCTCGGAGAAGCGCGGCCTGAGCGCGGCGGCGCTCGACCGCTGGGAGATCGGCTTTGCGCCGCCGGGCTGGCAGAATCTCTGGGACCACCTGCGCGGCAAGGGCATCGCGCCCGAGCTGATCCTCAGCGCGGGGCTCGCCAAGCCCTCGGACAAGGGCCGGGAGCCCTATGACACATTCCGCAACCGGATCATGTTTCCGATCCGCGACGGCCGCGGCCGCGCCATCGCATTTGGCGGCCGGGCGATGGACCCTTCCGATAGTGCGAAATATCTCAACTCGCCGGAGACCGATCTCTTCGACAAGGGGCGGAACCTCTACAATTTCGGCCCTGCGCGGGAGGCCGCGGGCAAGGGGCAGCCGCTCCTCGTCGCCGAAGGTTACATGGACGTGATCGCGCTGTCGGAGGCGGGGTTTGGGGCAACGGTCGCCGGGCTTGGAACCGCGATCACCGAAGCCCAGCTACAGCTGATGTGGCGGGTGGACGACGAACCGGTGATCGCGCTCGACGGCGACACTGCCGGGCTGCGCGCGGCGATGCGGCTCATCGACCTCGCGTTGCCGCTGATCGAGGCCGGCAAGTCGCTGCGTTTCTGCCTGCTGCCCGAGGGTCAGGACCCCGACGACCTCCTGAAGGCGCGCGGACCCGAGGCGATGCAGGCGCTCATCGATGCCGCGGTGCCGATGGTCTCGCTGCTCTGGCGGCGCGAGACCGAGAGCAAGGTGCTCGACAGCCCGGAACGCCGGGCCAAGCTCGACACCGCGCTGCGTGCAGCGATCAAGCGGATCCGAGACCCGGGACTTCGCGGCCACTATGCCGAGGAGATCCGGCGGCTTCGGGCGGAACTCTTCGGCCTCTCTTACGGGCCGGTTGGGCAGGCCGGAATGGGCGCGGAACGGAATGCCCGCCCGCCCTGGAAAAAGGGCGGCTGGCGCGCCGCACCGGTCGCGGCGCCTGTTTCCGGCACGCTCAGCTCGCGGCTCGCCGGCGCGGACGAGGGCGTGGCGCTGGAACTGCGCGAGGCGGTAATCCTCGCCACGCTGATCGGCACCCCGACGCTGCTCGAGGAATTCTGCCACGTTCTCGAGGAGATGCCTTTCGAGGGGCCGGGCCATGCCGAGCTTGCTGCCGTCCTGTTGACCTGTGACCCGGAGGACACGGCCCCCGAAGTCGAGGCCCGCATCGCCGCGGCGCTTGGCCCGCAGGCCCTTGAAAGGGTGCGGTCGGAACGCCACGTAACGCTCGCCCCGTCGGTGCGGCGTGCCGGCGATCTCGACCTTGCGCGGCTCTGCCTGGAAGAGGAGATCGTCAAGCTGGCCGCGCTCCGGGGCACGAGGCGCGAGATCGACGAGGCCATGGAAGGCTTTGGCGAGACCTCCGCGGAGTGGATCGACCATCGGCTCGCGCTTTCGGTCGAGGCGCGTCAGATGGCCGGGCGCAGCAGCGACGGAGACCGCGCCGACTTTGTCATTGCCGAGAACGGCGCCCGGATGGACCGGGGCGAACGCTCGGAACTGGACCGGCTGCTGAAATCGATCGGCTTCCTGGCGGAAGACAAGGACGGTGGCGGCGAGACATGAGAGGGGCGGCGGGCTTTCAATTCCGCGCCCGGATAGGTATGCGAGTGGAATTGCGCGCCCCGTGCGCTAGTGATTCGGTCTGATTCGAGGACGCGCCGAATCATACCGCCCGCGAGACAGGAGTTCCTATATGGCCGCCAAGGACACCGAAGACCGCAAGCAGGACGACAACGAGCAGGACGTTTCGCTCGATATGAGTCAGACCGCGGTCAAGAAGATGATCGCAGATGCCCGCGAGCGGGGTTACATCACATACGATCAGCTCAATCAGGTGCTGCCGCCGGACCAGGTCTCCTCCGAACAGATCGAGGACGTGATGTCGATGCTCTCCGAAATGGGCATCAACATCATCGAGGGCGAGGAAGCCGAGGACGACGAGAACGGCGACGGCAAGAAGAACGGATCGACCGAGGTGGTCGAGGCTTCGACGTCGCGTGAGGTCGCCGTCTCCACCACCGAGACCGAGAAGCTCGACCGCACTGACGACCCGGTCCGAATGTATCTGCGCGAGATGGGCTCGGTGGAGCTGCTCTCGCGCGAGGGCGAGATCGCCATCGCCAAGCGCATCGAGGCCGGCCGCAACACGATGATCGCCGGGCTCTGCGAAAGCCCGCTGACCTTCCAGGCGATCACGATCTGGCGCGAGGAACTTCTTTCCGAGGAGATTCTGCTGCGCGACGTGATCGACCTTGAGACCACGTTCGGCAGCGGCATGGACGACGAGGAAGCGGAGCCCGTGGTCGAGAATCTCGGCGTCGATTCCCAGGCCGAGTCGAAGACGGAGCAGCCCGAATACGACGCCGACGGCAACCCGATCAAGCGCGAGGACGACGACGAGGAAGAAGAGCAGGCCAACATGTCGCTCGCCGCGATGGAGGCCGCGCTGAAGCCGAAGGTGCTCGACATCCTCGACCGCATCGCCCGCGATTTCACCGACCTCGAGGAGATGCAGGACGCGCGGATGTCGGCGACGCTGAACGAGGACGGCTCGTTCTCGACCGTCGCGGAGGCGACCTATCAGAAGCTGCGCTCCGAGATCGTCGTGCTGGTGAACGAACTGCACCTGCACAACAACCGGATTGAGGCGCTGATCGACCAGCTCTACGGCATCAACCGCCGCATTATGTCGATCGACAGCAACATGGTGAAACTCGCCGATCAGGCGCGGATCAACCGTCGCGAGTTCATCGACGCCTACAAGGGCTACGAACTCGACCCGGGCTGGATGGACCGTATGGCGGCCCAGCCGGGCCGCGGCTGGGCGGCGCTCTTCGAGCGCTCCTCGGACAAGATCGAGGAGCTTCGGGCCGAGATGGCGCAAGTGGGCCAGTATGTCGGCGTCGACATCCCCGAGTTCCGCCGAATCGTCCAGCAGGTTCAGAAGGGCGAGAAAGAAGCCCGCCAGGCCAAGAAGGAAATGGTCGAGGCGAATCTCCGGCTCGTCATCTCGATCGCCAAGAAATACACCAATCGCGGCTTGCAGTTCCTCGACCTGATCCAAGAAGGCAATATCGGCCTGATGAAGGCCGTCGATAAGTTCGAGTACCGCCGCGGCTACAAGTTCTCGACCTACGCCACGTGGTGGATCCGGCAGGCGATCACTCGTTCGATTGCCGACCAGGCCCGCACGATCCGTATCCCGGTCCACATGATCGAGACGATCAACAAGCTGGTTCGAACCGGTCGCCAGATGCTGCACGAGATTGGCAGGGAGCCGACGCCGGAGGAACTGGCCGAGAAGCTGCAGATGCCGCTCGAGAAGGTTCGCAAGGTGATGAAGATTGCCAAGGAACCGATCTCCCTCGAAACGCCGATCGGCGACGAGGAGGACAGCCAACTCGGCGATTTCATCGAGGACAAGAACGCGGTTCTTCCTCTCGATTCTGCGATTCAGGAGAACTTGAAGGAGACGACGACCCGGGTTCTCGCCTCGCTGACGCCGCGCGAGGAGCGTGTGCTTCGGATGCGCTTCGGCATCGGCATGAACACCGACCACACGCTTGAAGAGGTCGGCCAGCAGTTCAGCGTGACCCGCGAGCGGATCCGGCAGATCGAGGCCAAGGCGCTTCGCAAGCTCAAGCATCCGAGCCGGAGCCGGAAGCTCAGGAGCTTCCTGGATCAGTAGCCCGTTCGGGTCCGAGCCGGCGGCGCGGCGACGGGCCGCTTGACGCAAACAGGGAGGCGCAGTGATGTCGCTGTTTTCGAAACTGTTCGGTGGCGGATCGGGTGGCCAGCCCGAGCCCGAAACCTATTCGGGCTTCCGCATCTTTCCCGACCCGATCAAGGAGGCCGGCGGTTTTCGTGTCGCCGCCCGGATTGAAAAGGACGTCGACGGGGAGACGCTGAACCACCAGTTGATCCGCGCCGATGTCTGTTCGTCCGAGGACCAGGCGCGGGAGATCTCGCTCGCGAAGGCACAGGCGCTGATCGACGAACGGGGGGATGCCCTGTTCGGCTGAACGGGCTTGGTCAGGGGAAGTTCGGGCAACCGGGTCTCTTCCCTTTTGAACGCGTTTCGGAGGACTTCGGCAGCGGTATGCGAGAGCGCCTTCCAGGCCTCGCGATGTCCGCAACCGCCCTTGCGACGGAGAACCTGTCCTGTAGTCTGTCACCATGCTCCAATGGGGCAGGAACGGAGGCGAAGATGGGACGCATGGCCATGATATCGGCGCTTGTCGGAGCGCTCGCGGCGGGGGCGGCTCCGGCCGTGTCGCAGGGCGCCGTGCGATACGCGGCGCCGGACGGATTGGTGGTCATCGGTTCGTCACAGGAATTCGAGATCCTCACGATTGCCGGGCGCGGAAAGGCGGACTATTTCTGTGCCGCTGGTCGCTTTGCCCGCGACCGGCTCGGCGCCCGCAACACCGACCGGGTAATCGTCATCAGCGGCCGTACGCCAAGCCAGATCCAACCGAACCGCGACGCCGTGGTCTTCGCGGTGACCGGACCGGACGGGCCGCGCCCTCCGGTCGCCCGCATCGCAGGTCCGCGGCGCGGCCAGAGTGCAAGCGTGGGCCATGCCAACGCGCTCTGCAGCCTTGCCCATATGGGGCACGGTAGTTCGAATGATGACGACTAGGGCGCCGGCGATGGCGGTTTCCTTCGTGCGGTCGACGGGCTCCGTTCCCGCTGTCCCGCGGCGTCCCCGAAGGATCTGCGGCAGATGATGCGCCACCACATCCTGGACGTCGACACCGAGGGGGCCGGCCTTTACGAGATCACGTCTCGCGTGGCTCGCTGGTTGCGCGAGGTCGGCGCGGCGGACGGGCTCCTGACGCTGCTGATCCGCCACACATCGGCCTCGCTGCTGATCCAGGAGAACGCGGACCCCGAGGTGCAGAGCGACCTGCGGGCCTATTTCGAGCGGCTGGTGCCGCCCTCGAACCATCCCTCGATGTCTTATCTGGAACATGTCTACGAGGGCCCCGACGACATGCCCGGTCATATCAAGGCGGCGCTGCTGCCGGTAAGCCTGTCGATCCCGGTTGAAGCGGGCGCAATGATGCTTGGTACATGGCAGGGCCTTTACGTCTTCGAACACCGCACGCGGGCGCATCGACGTCAGGTGGTGATGCATTTCCTGGGCGCATGAGAGGGTGCGAACGCCGTGTTTCCGCCCGTTCCGGTCCGATTTTCTCCAGATAGGGTATGTGGACAAATCCCCTACCCAAGCTTTCGCGGCTCCCCTATAGTCTTAGCAATGCGTCGGGGGTGACCCCCAAGGGGAAGTCTGAAAGGGGACAGGGATGCGGTGCCCGTTCTGCGGCAATGTCGATACCCAGGTGAAGGACTCGCGGCCTGCGGAGGATCACGTCGCCATCCGGCGGCGGCGCTTCTGCCCGGCCTGCGGCGGGCGCTTCACCACGTATGAGCGGGTCCAACTGCGCGACCTCGTGGTGATCAAGTCGAACGGACGTCGCGAGGATTTCGACCGCGACAAGCTCGAACGCTCGGTGCGGATCGCGCTGCAGAAACGCCCGGTGGACCCCGAGCGGGTGGACCAGATGATTTCCGGCATCGTGCGCCGGCTGGAGAGCATGGGCGAGACCGATATATCGTCCAAGGTGATCGGCGAGATCGTCATGGAGACGCTCGCGCGGATCGATACGGTGGCCTATGTCCGCTTCGCCAGCGTCTACAAGAACTTCCAGGCTGCGGGTGATTTCGACAAGTTCGTCAGCGAGTTGCGCCCCGGGGACGGACAAGGAGAGTGACCGCTGAAGCGGCGGACGCCCGGTTCCTCGATCTGGCGATCGCGCTCGGGCGGCGCGGGCTGGGCCGGGTCTGGCCCAATCCGGCTGTGGGCTGTGTCATCGTTCAGGGCGCGCGCGTCGTGGGGCGCGGATGGACCCGGCCCGGCGGCCGGCCTCATGCCGAGACCGTTGCGCTGGCGCAGGCCGGCGCGGCCGCGCGCGGCGCCACGGCCTATGTCTCACTGGAACCTTGCGCCCATCACGGCAAGACGCCGCCCTGCGCCGAGGCACTTTTGGCGGCGGGTGTTGTTCGAGTCGTTTCCGCACTCGAGGACCCGGACCCGCGCGTGGCCGGCAGAGGCCATGCACTTCTTGCGGCCGGCGGTGTCGCGGTGACGAACGGCCTGCGGGCGGAGGCCGCCCGGCGGGCGAACGAGGGGTTCCTGCGGCGGGTGACGGAAGGCCGGCCGCATCTGACGCTGAAACTGGCCGTTTCGGTCGACGGCCGCATCGCCACGGCCACTGGAGAGAGCCAGTGGATCACCGGCCCCGAGGCGCGCCGCGCGGTACACGGGATGCGCGCGTCACATGACGCGGTTCTGGTCGGCGCCGGCACGGCGCGGGACGACGACCCTTCGCTCACAATCCGCGGCCTTGGCGTGACGCATCAGCCGGTGCGCATCGTCGCCTCGCGGCGACTAGACCTCCCGACAGAGGGCCGCCTTTTTAACGGGATGGAGGACGCGCCGGTCTGGCTCTGCCACGGCCCGGCCGCAGACGGGGAAAGGCAGGCGGCCTGGGCAGTGCAGGGGGCGCGGTTCCTCGAAGTGCCTGTGCATCACGGGCGGCAACTCGATCCGGCGGAGATGTTGCAGGCACTCGGCGCGGCAGGGCTGACGCGGGTTCTGTGCGAGGGCGGCGGCACGCTGGCGGCCTCGCTTCTGAATGCCGGGCTGGTGGATGAACTCGTGACGTTTACGGCTGGCCTCGGGCTCGGCGCCGAGGGCCGGCCGGGGCTCGGCGCCATGGGGGTCGACGCGCTGGCCGCGGCGCCGCGGTTCCGGCTGGAGCGGCTGCGCGCCGTGGGGCCGGATGCGATGGCGGTCTGGCGGCCGGAGCGGCGCTGAGCGGCGGAAGGCAAGCCTGGACGGACCACGTGACGCTCAGCGCCATTAGGTCCTATGGCTGGCGAACAGGCCCTGAATCTTGGAGAACAGCGGGTTGGCCCGGGGCGAGATGCCGGCGGCGAGCCGTTCCACCGCGACCTCGACCGGGCAGGGCAGGCCGGTTACCGGGTCGAGATAACGCGGATAGTCGATGAGCGCAGCGTGGATCAGGCCGGCGAGGCTCGGGCGGGCGCGCCGCCGCTCGGGGACCGGCCCGAGATCCGTGGTCAGGCCCCAGCCGGCATAGAATGGCGCGCCGAGGCAGGTGACGGAACGCCCGCGCAGCAGCGCCTCGAACCCGAGCAGGGAGGTCAGGGTCCAGACCTCGTCGACAGCGGCGATGAGGGCCGCGGGGTCGGTGCGTCGGAGCGTCAGGTCGGCAAGATCGCTGTCCTCCGGAAGGGCGCCGGCGCGCAGACCCGCGTCGACATCCGGATGCGGCTTGTAGATCAGCACCGCGTCCGGATTGGCAGCGCGCACGGCCTCCAACAGAGCGCTGTTGCTGCGGATCTCGCCGCAGCCGAGCCGGATCGACTCGTCGTCCTCGACCTGGCCGGGCACGAGGATGCGGCGGCCCTTGGGAAGATCGGGCAAGGTGCCTGTGCCAGTTGTGTATTTCGTGAGCGCGGCCCGAGTGAGCGCGACCTGAAGGCGCTCGGCGCGGCGGATTGCACCGTCGGGCAGGTCGGTCGAGGCGGCGATCAATCGTTCGAGTCGGCTTTCCCGGCTTGGATCGTAGTAGATGCCGAGATCGTCGCGGACGAGCGAGATCGGCGGTACCAGTTTTGTGCCGAGCCCCCGGGAGTGCAGGAACCCGTCTTCCACGCGAAGCAGCGGCACGTTGGCGGCGGCCGCGCCTAATTCGACCTGGGGGTCGATCCGGCCGGCCCAGCCGAGGATCGGGCACCCTTCCTTCATCGCCGTGAGCACGGTCCCACCGGGCGGCAGGCCGAAGGTAAGCTTGCCCTCGCTGCCATAGAAGCGCCGCAGGTGGCCGCGCTTCCAGAGCCGCATGCCGGTCGCCACATAGCCGTGGCGGTCCTCGCGGAAGGCGCGGAGGCGGGCGTCGAAACCGTCGAGCACGTCCTCCAACTCGCAGAGCCGGTCGCGCCAGGGATCATACCAGGTCGGATGGAGGATCATCGCGGCGGCGAAGAGCTGGCTTCGGGTCAGCCGGCGCTGGCGGCGGGCGGGCGGAGCCTCGTCCTCGGTCAGGCCCCAGCCGGCATAGAAGGGTTGGCCGAAAACGCGCGGCCTGTGGCCGGCGAGGATCGCCTCGAAGCCGAATTGCGAGGAGACGGTGTAGACAGCGACGGCGCCCTCGAGAAGGCGCCAGGGCGAATGGGGTGCGGTGAGCAACGCGACTTGTTCGCTGGCCTCGCCCGGGCCGAAATGTCCGCGGCGGTGCCCAGCGCAGGTCTCGGGAAGGGAGCAGATGAGGATGCGCGCGCCCGGATGTTCGATTTGTGCAAGCGCGAGCATCTCCCGGAAGCGCTCCGGCTTAGCGCCAGCCCCTCGAATCGAGGCATCGCCGACGGTCTGGTCGACGACTAGGACATACCCCGGCTCGGGCGGGTCAAGATCGGTGTCGAACGTATTGTATTTGCTGATCTCGGACTTCCGCATGCGGGCCATCGCCGCGCGCGCGCGTTCGAGCAGGGCGGTGTCGTCGAGCGGCGCATTGGCGAGGGTCTCCTCCAGCTCGGAAGGCTGGCCGGAATCGTAGTGCACGCCCAGCCGGTCAAGCAGCAATCCTGTGGGCGCTTCGCCATCCCGCCCGGTGCGCAGCGAGCGCAGCAAGGCATCTTCGACTCGCAGGATGCGGGCGCCGGTCCGTCGCGCGACGGCTTCGCCACGCCATGCCGTGGGGCCATGGCCCCAGACGCCGATCCAGTCGTCCCGGCCGGGGCGGCCGGTGGTCACCTGCCAGCCGGCAAGCGCGAGGATGCGCCGGATGCGTCGCGTCGCGAAGCCGCCATCGTAAACGAAAAGCCGCCGGGGAGCGGATTCCGCGGAGGAATGTGGCTGCTCTGCGGTCACGCGCCGGCCCTAATTGGCCAGCGTCGCGTAGTCCGTCAGCGGGCTGAGATTACCGGTGACGGCCGAGAGAGTCTTCTGCCAGGACACGAAAGGTGCATCGGTCACGCAGAGCGTGTCGTCGTCGCGGCCTAGCCTGTCGCCCAGCCGGATCGTGTCGGAGCCGACCGGACCAGAAAAGATCTCGTTCTTGTGGAGGCCGGATCGCGGCAGGCCACAACCACCCACGGCCGGCGCCTCGAGGGGCAGGGCCACGACGCTGGCCCGGCCGGTCATGTTCACGTTCACTGCTCTGACTCCTTGGCGCTTTTTGCCTCAGCTTTTGTCGCCAACCCTACAGGACGCTTAGAAAATGGGAAGTCTGGCTCCGGGCCGCGCGGGGAGTGTTGCCGCCTGGCCGCGTGCCCGACTCCTCTGCCGTCCCTTGTGGCCGCGGTCCACCGGGCGCTCGTCGGGGCAATGCACCTCTTGCCCGGCGCGCGCTGGAGAGGTAGCTCCCGGAGCAGACAACAGGAGGCTCATCCATGTTCACCGGCATCGTGACCGACCTTGGCGAGATCAGGCATCTGGAGCGTCGCGGCGACCTCAGGGCTCGGATCGGCACCTCCTATGACATGACGCGCGTGGATGTCGGCGCGTCGATCGCCTGCGACGGGGTCTGCCTGACGGTGGTGGGCAAAGGGGCGGATTGGTTCGAGGTGGACATCTCGGCCGAGACGGTCTCGAAGACCAATATCGGCGGCTGGACCGAAGGCGGGCGGATCAATCTCGAACGGGCGCTGAAAGTTGGCGACGAGCTCGGCGGCCATATCGTCTCCGGTCATGTCGACGGGGTGGCCGAGATCCTCGCCATGGTGCCGGAGGGCGACAGCACCCGCTTTACCTTCCGCGCGCCGAAGGATCTTGCGCGGTTCATCGCGCCGAAAGGGTCGGTGGCGCTGAATGGGACCTCGCTGACGGTGAACGAGGTCGAGGGCTGCGATTTCGGCATCAACATCATCCCGCACACCAAGGAGGTGACGACCTGGGGCGCGGCGGAGGTGGGCGACGTCGTCAACTTGGAGATCGACACGTTGGCGCGCTACGTGGCGCGGCTGGCGGAGACGATTTGAGTGAGAAACCGGCGGCCGTTGGCCTCGGGGTGACCTTGGTGTTTGGCTCCATGGCGCGGGGCAAAGGCCGTTAGGCCGCCGCGCCATCGCTGGGACGCCCCCAAGGCGCGGCGATATATCGGCTCAAACGCATAGCTCTGATCCGCATAGCTCTGATCGCATTCGGTTTCGTCGTCATTTGGTGCCACGAACAACCGTCGGATCGCCGCGCCGCCGCCCGATGATGGTGTGGCTCCGCACCTGGCCCAGTGAACGACTATTCTAAGCCCCGCATTTCGCGAAACTCGCCCGAAGGTGGTCCGCCGCCGCAAGGATCGGCGCCTCCGCATCCCTCGCGACGATCATGCCAAGGGAATAGCTCGGAAGCGGTGGCAGCTTATAGGCCGGTGGTGCCTCGACGATGCGGCCGCCAAGAGCCGCGGCCGGGATCGGCGCCACCGCGAGGTCGGCCAGTACCGCGGCGCGCTGGCCGGCGAGATGGGCGCTTTGCAACGCGATCCGCCAGCGCCGTCCCGCCCGGTCGAGCGCGGCGAGGCCGGCATTGCGCCATGCGCAGCCCTCGTTCCAGACCGAGACCGGCAGCGGATCCTGCCCTGCGGCCACACCGCAGGCGCAGCTCGCCCAGACCAGCGGCTCGCGGAGCACCTCTTCAGCCGGCGTCTCCGCTGCGCCTTGCGAGGAATCCGTGACCAGCGCGATATCAAGGGCGCCTTTTTGGATGGATCTTCGGATGTTGTGGGAGTCGTTCACCACGACGTCGACCACCACGCACGGGTGACTCTCGGCGAAGCGGCGCAGCATCGGTGGCAGGAACCGTTCGATGACGTCGTCCGGCGCGCCGAGCCGCACCGTCCCACGCAATTCCGGCGCGATGAAGTGCGCCATCGCCTTGCGGTTGAACGCGAGCATGCGGCGCGCATGGGCGAGCAGGAACTCGCCGTCCGCCGTGAGAGAGACCGAGCGGCTGTCGCGCAGAAAGACGGGGCGGCCGACAATCTCCTCAAGGCGGCGCACCTGCATGGACACGGCCGAGGGCGTGCGATGCACGATGCCGGCAGCCGCGGAGAAGGAACCGCTCTCTGCGATGGCGTCGAGCGTGCGCAGAAGGTCGAGGTCGACCAGCGGGATCTGGGGTGTTGCGTGAAGGGTCATGGCGGGCCTCCAAGCTGAGCGTCAAAATTCTTGAAAGCTCAGATCAAATCATTGCGTTTGATTGAAGCATATTCTTTTCCCATTGTCACCCCAAGGCCGAACGCGCGGCCCGGACAAATTCGAAAGGACCCGACATGACCCTGACCACAGACTGGAAGATCGAGATCGTCCGGGCTCGCAAGTTCCCCGCACCGGGCCGGATTCTGAGCACGATTGGCCGGGTGCTGCGCTTCCCGCTGGTGGCCTTGCGCCGCCGCCGCCGCTACGCGCGCCTGCTCGAACTCGATGACCGCCTGCTCGACGATGTCGGCCTGCGGCGCGCCGAGGTCGAGCGGGCCTCGCAGTTGCCATTCTGGCGCGATGCGGAATCGGAACTCAGCTATGGAAGCACGCATCGGGGACGGCCCCGGCGCCGCTGAATGCACCGCGACCGAGGGGCGGAACGGAATGCGGGTTGATCCTGGCCGGTCTCCGGTGGCTAGACTGGGCCCAGCCCGTCTTTCGAGGAGACCAGGATGCTCCGCTGTCTCGCCGCGATCCTCACCTTGCTGACCCTCGCCCACCCGGCCTTCGCCGATCGCGTCGCGCTGGTGCTCGGAAACGGTGCGTATCAGGCGACCTCTCCGCTCGCCAACGCGCCGAATGATGCTGCCGACATGGCCGACCGCCTGCGGAGCCTCGGGTTCCGGGTCTTCGAGGGCATCGACCTCGGGCGCGACCAGACGCTGCAACTGGTCGATGCCTTCGCCCGGGACCTCACCCCGGAGGACACCGCGCTCTTCTACTTCGCCGGTCACGGCGTACAGATCGGGCGGCAGAACTACCTGATTCCGGTCGATGCGCAGGCCGGCGACGAGGAAGCGCTGGTCGCGGCGTCGGTCCGGCTCGACGCGGTGCTCCGGGCGATGGAGCTGCGCGCCGGCGCGCGGGTGGTAATCCTCGACGCCTGCCGCAACAACCCGTTCCTCGAGGGAAGCTCCTCGCGCTCCGGCGGGCGGGGCGAGCGCGGGCTCTCCAAGGTCGAGGCGGGGGTGGGGAGCTACATCGCCTTTTCCACCCAGCCGGGCAATGTCGCGCTCGATGGGCAGGGGCGCAACTCGCCCTTCACGGCCGCGCTTCTGGACTATATCGGCACGCCCGATGCCGATATCCACGCAGTGATGCGCAAGGTCCGCGCCTCGGTGGTCGACGCCTCGGGCGGAACCCAGATCCCGTGGGAGAATTCCTCGCTGCTCGACGAGCTTTTTCTCACCTCTGCTCCCACCCCTGCGCCGCAGGCGCCGCCGCCACAGCACCCACAATCCAAGGTTGTCCTTCCCGACGACATGCCTATGCGTCCGGCCGTCCCGAACACGCCGCGCCCGCGCATTGCGGGCGAATCCTGTCTCTCGCTGAAGGGCGGCGCGCGGCTCTGCGCCTCCTCGGTGCTGGAACCGCAATCGGGAAACCGCTACGGGCCGGAGAACCTGCTCGACGACACCGGCGCGACGGCCTGGGTCGAGGGCCAGAGCAATCACGGCGAGGGCGCCTATCTCGCCATCGACCTGCCGGAGGCGACCGATATCGCCGCCGTCGAGCTGATCAACGGCTACCCGAAATCGGACGCGACCTTCATCCGCAACGGTCGGGTGCGGCTCCTGAATGTCTATGCCTCAAACGACGAGGTCCGGACGCTCCGGCTCGAGGACCACGCCGGCTGGCAGAGCTTCCCGCTCGACGGCTTCACCGGAGTCACCTGGATCCTGCTGGAAATCGGCGACGTCTATCGCGGCCAGAAATGGCCTGACACGGCGATCGCGGAATTGCGCATCCGCTGACGCGCTTTGAGGTTGATCCGGGCGGGATTCACCCTTTTATTGCGCCGGGCAGAACCGCAAGGAGGATCCCATGACAGCCAGCTCCCCCGTCTTCGACGCCGACATCTCCGGCGCGAGCCCATTCGGGGCGCTTCCGGAATGGGATCTGACCGATCTTTATACCGCCGCTGACGCGCCTGAACTCAAGCGCGATATGGATTGGCTGGAGGCCGCCTGCCTGAGCTTTGCCGAGGATTTCGAGGGCAAACTGGCGGCACTCGATGCGAAGGGCCTGCTCGATTGCGTGTTGCGATACGAAAAGATCGACATCGTCGCGGGGCGCATCATGTCCTTCGCAGGCCTGCGCTACTACCAGAACACGTCTGATGGCGAACGCGCGCAGTTCCTTGGAAACTGCCAGGAGAAGATCACCAATTTCACCACACCGCTGGTCTTCTATACTCTTGAACTGAACCGGCTCGAGGACGCACATCTCGAGCGGCTGCTCGAGGAGAACGAAGATCTGGCGCGCTTCAGGCCGGTCTTCGACCGGCTCCGCGCGATGCGGCCCTATCAGCTTTCCGACGAGCTGGAGAAATTCCTCCACGATCAGTCGACCGTCGGCGCTTCCGCCTGGAACCGGCTCTTCGACGAGACCATGGCGGGGCTGGAATTCGATGTCGACGGCGAACGCCTCAACCTCGAATCGACGCTGAACTTCCTTACCGAACAGGACCGCGCCAAGCGGGAGGCCGCGGCACGGGAGCTGGCGCGGGTCTTCGGAGCCAACGTCAAGCTCTTCGCCCGCGTCCACAACACGCTGGCCAAGGAGAAGGAGATTGAGGATCGCTGGCGCGGCATGCCGACGCCGCAGACCGGGCGGCACCTGGCGAACCATGTCGAGCCGGAAGTGGTCGAGGCGCTGCGTAATGCGGTCGTCGAGGCCTATCCGAGACTCTCCCACCGCTATTACGACCTCAAGCGCAAATGGCTGGGGCTCAATGCGCTCGAGATCTGGGATCGCAACGCGCCGCTGCCGATGGAAGACAGCCGGACCGTGTCCTGGGAGGAAGCGAAATCGACTGTGATAGACGCCTATGCCGGCTTCTCGCCGAGGATGGCCGAGATTGCCGCGCCCTTCTTCGACAAGGGGTGGATCGATGCCGGCGTAAAGCCGGGCAAGGCGCCGGGCGCCTTCGCACATCCGACGGTGGTCGAGGTGCATCCCTATGTGATGCTCAACTATCTCGGCAAGCCGCGGGACGTGATGACGCTCGCGCATGAGCTGGGTCACGGCGTCCACCAGGTGCTGGCGGCGGGGCAGGGCGAGTTGCTGGCGGCGACGCCGCTGACGCTGGCCGAGACGGCGAGCGTCTTTGGCGAGATGCTGACCTTCCGCAAGCTGCTCGACAATGCGGCCGACGAGATGCAGCGCAAGGTGCTGCTCGCCGGTAAGGTCGAGGACATGATCAACACCGTGGTCCGGCAGATCGCTTTCTATGATTTCGAATGCAAGCTGCACGAGGCGCGCCGTCTCAGCGAACTGACGCCGGACGAGATCAACGCGCTCTGGATGTCGGTGCAGGGCGAGAGCCTGGGCCCGGCCTTCTCCTTCATGGACGGCTACGAGACCTTCTGGTCCTACATCCCGCACTTCGTCCATTCGCCCTTCTACGTCTATGCCTATGCTTTCGGCGACGGGCTCGTGAACGCGCTTTACGCGGTCTACGAGGAGGGCGACCCGGGCTTCCAGGAGAAGTATTTCGAGATGCTGAAGGCGGGCGGGTCGAAGCACCACAAAGAGCTGCTTGCCCCCTTCGGGCTCGATGCCTCCGACCCGAAATTCTGGGACAAGGGGCTTGGCATGATTTCCGGCCTGATCGACCAGCTGGAGGCGATGGAAGACTGACGGCGCAGCGACCGGGCTTGACCGGTCCGGTCCGGCGTTTCTAGAAGGCGTCAGCGCCCGTCGACGTCACCCTGTGGCGCGGCCCTGCCCGTCGGGCGCGATCTGCGCACGCACGCCGTTGGCCCAGAGCCGATAGAGGCCGGCGCGGTTTTCGGTACGCAGGAGGGTCAGGATCCGTTGCAGGTAGGGGCGATAGCTCCGACGGCGGCGGTAGAGGCGGAAGAACGTCGCGGCGTCGAGCCGTCCGTGACCAGCGGCGGAGAGCAGGAGGGCGAGCACGCCCATCCGCTCGAGATCACGCTCCGGCGCCGGCCCAAGGCGGCGGCAGCGCAGCAGGCTTTCCTCGGGGAGGTTGAAAAGGGCGGCGTGGATCGCATCGGCCGGAATTTCGGGATCGAAGATCAGGAAGACCCGGCTGGCCGCCTCGAGCATTTCGGGAGCGTAGCCGTAGCGGCTGGTGAAGTCGGCCCGCCGCAGCGCGGGATAGCGGTGATCCCACCCGGCCCGGGCGGGATCGAGTGTCGCGAGCGGGCGCGCGAGCACGACGATGGCCCCGGGAGCCGCCACCGAGAAGGCCGCCGCCGCGTAGCCGCAGGGCCCGGCGCCGTAGAAGACGACCCGTCCGAACCCGTCGAAGAAGCCGCTGTCGACCAGTTCGTCGATATAGGCAAAGACCGCCTCGGTGCGGAAGAAGCTGTCGCCTTCGCAATAGAGGCAGAGCTGCGACCAGCCTTCGCGCCCGGCGACCCGAAGCGCCTCCGGCAGGCCGACGCCATTTTCGCGCATCTCCGCGGCGGTTTCGAAGCTCACCAGGAGTGTGTCGGCTTCTTCGTCGGTGAAGACGACACCGTGCCGCGCGTCGAGGACCCGGTGCATGCCGTGGATCTCGCCATGCGCGTCGAGCCGGATCCGCCAGTCGGCGACCGTCTCCGCTGCAGTGCGCCGGTCGTCCGTTCGCGTCGGGGGGGAGGTCATCTCCATTTTCGTCGCTCTCTACGCTTCACTCTCAAATTCACCGTGTCGCTCGATGCCACGGCGAACGAGGATCGGGCTGCAATACATTCTGGCCAAAGCCGAAATCAACTCTATGTCCACGGGGAGCATATCACGTCGCCTGTCGATTGGCGGGGAAAATTTTGCGGACCCGCCACGGTCCGCCGCGGGAACACACCGGAAACGCAGGAAATACCGTTCGCGAGCCGCGGCACGGCGCCGCGCGGTCCCGGCAGGACGGCTGTACCAGGCAGTCCGCTGCCCGATTCGCGAGGATCGATGACCGGAAGGATCGGATCGAAAGTTGTGGGAAGCGTTGCGGACAGTGACAAAGGAACAAGGCCGCATTTTTCGGCTGAAGACTCCGCACTCTCTGGGGAACCGCCGGCCTTGGACATTGATCCAGCCATTCTCGGTCATACTGCGGCTTGCTGACGCGTCGCAGCGTCCGGGACGAGAGAGGAGGAAGGCCATGTCGGTCATGTTCGATACCTTGCAGTCGGCAAACGTCGCTGGCCCGGGGTGCTCGGCTGGGTGCCGGGTGAATCTTGCCACGGGCAGCGCGTCATCCCTCTGATCCTGCCTGTCAAACCGACCGGGGATTCGACCCAAATCGTGAATTTCGAAGGCAACTTGTGGCAGCACGTCGATCCGATGATAGCGGATGGTTGGGCCGATCTCGCGCTGCGGCGCGGCGGAACTTGATCGGCAAGATACTGATTACCGTGAATCTTCACTTGGGAATGACGATTTCGCTGGCAATCGGCCTCGGTTCGGTGTTGAGGTTCGCGGAACGATCGCCGGGCCGCGACGACATGCAGTGCATGTCATTCATGGCGCCCGGAATCGGTGTTTGTGTTTCTGGGGTGGTACTCGGGATCGGCAAGCGCGCACGGATATCCGCGCTGACACCTGCCTCATCGCGACATCCTCGGGACACCGGGACGCGCTGGCCTTGCCTGCCGGCCCCGGTGCCACGGCCTTTCCGGAAACCTGCGCCGATGCGATGACCATTGGCCGTCCCGATGGGTGTGCCGGTGACGAGACGGCGCCGGGTGAGATGCCCGGTCTGATATTCGGGGGGCGGCCGCCCTTTTCGGCGATATCCTGTCGGAATTCAGGAAACGCCAGCCCGGCCGCCGCCGCGAAGCCAGGTCCAGGGAGGGGACACCCGGCCGGGGAGGCGATCTCGAGATCGCCGGCCCGGCCGGACGCTTTTCGGACCTCTCGTCCAGAAACTGTCCCTTTCGGGATCACGTGATTTCGACATGCCGCGCATCCAATCTCCGGAAACATTGCCACCGAAGGCACGCTCGGTTGCCACCTTTCCCGGGCTCCAATAGGATCTCGCCAGTTCCAACACCCCCGTAGCCACGCGCGGCCGCGCCCCGCGAGGACGGGCAGACAGGGTTTCACATGCACAGGATCGTTCTGCTGGGCGCCCCGGTGGAGGAAGGCAGCGGGCGGCGCGGCTGCCGGATGGGGCCCGATGCCTATCGCACCGCCGGCATCGTCGAGGAACTGGAGGCGCTCGGTCATGAGGTCGAGGACCGCGGCAACGTCCTGCCTGCCGCGGCCTCCGACGCGGTGTCCGACACCAGCCGGCTCAAGGAACTGCAGACCGTCGCGGGCTGGACACGGTCGCTTTTCGTGGCCAGCCGGGAGTTGGCGCGCGGTCCGGCCTTTCCGATCTACCTCGGCGGCGACCACGCGCTCTCGCTCGGCACGGTGGCGGGACATGCTGCGGCGGCGACCGAGCAGGGCAGGCCGCTCTTCGTGCTCTGGCTCGACGCGCATGCCGATTTCAACACGTTCGAAACCACCGAGAGCGGCAATCTGCACGGAACGCCGCTCGCCTTCGCCTGCGGGCTTCCCGGGTTCGAGCCGCTTCTCGGGGAGCCAATTCCGGCGGTGGTCGATCCGGCCAATGTCTGCCTGCTCGGGCTTCGCTCAGTGGATCCGCGCGAGCGCGGGCTGGTTCGGGAGGCCGGCGTGGAGGCGCATGACATGCGCGCGATCGACGAGCGCGGCATCTCGGCCCTGCTCGCGCCCTTCCTCGACCGCGTCGCGGCAGCGGAAGGGCTCCTACATGTGAGCCTCGATGTCGATTTCCTCGATCCGGGCATTGCGCCGGCCGTAGGAACGACCGTTCCGGGCGGGGCGACGTTCCGCGAGGCGCACCTGGTGATGGAGCTCTTGCACGACGCAGGTTCGGTCAGCTCGCTCGATCTGGTGGAGCTGAACCCGTTTCTTGACGAGCGTGGCCGCACGGCGCGGCTAATGGTGGACCTGACAGCGAGTCTGTTCGGCCGGAAGGTGCTCGACCGGCCGACGCGGAGCTTCTGAGCGGCACCCGGCAGGGTGAAGCGTTTGCAGCGTCGTTGCACATGGCGCGCGGGCTCAACCCTGACGCGCGAGGACTAGAATGTGGTTGTTCGCGGGCATCGCGTGGCGCGCTTCGGCACGCAGCCCGTGGGCACGGCCGAGCGCCTCGATATGGGCCATGTCACGAAGGCCCCAGTCGGGATCGTCCGCGCGCAGATCCGCGTCGAACTGGCGGTTGCCTTCGCCGAAAAATTCCGTGCCATCGCGAAACGGGCCATAGAGAAAGAGGCGGCCACCCTCGGACAGTGCCTTGCCAGCGCCGGCCAGGAGGCCCTCGGTCACTTCCCAGGGCGAGATATGGGTGACATTGCCGGCGTAGATGCCGGCGAGCGGGCGCAACGCCTGGATCGCCGGCGTTTCGGCCCAGTCCTCCGTGGCGTCGAGCGTCACCGGTGGCGGCCCCGCGATGCCGAGCGCGGCCTGCCAGGCGGCAATTGACTCCAGATGCTCCGTGAAAGGATCGGAGGCGATCCAGGTCAGTGTCGGGAAGGCAAGCGTGAAGGCAGCGGCATGCTGGCCAGTGCCCGAGCCGATCTCGAGGATGTTTCCGGTCCGCCCCAGCAAATAGGCACTCAGCACCGCGATGATCGGCGGTGCGTTTCGTTCGAATGTCGGAGAGTGCAGGCGGTGGTCACCGGCAAGGCCATGATCTTTTCGCGTGAAGCGGGCGATATGGCGTTTGCCGGTTCCGGGTTCCGTCACCCGGCGCACGGGCAGACCACCATGACGATCTGTCGGTCCTCCCCGGACAGAGCTCGCACCCCGCGCACCCCAAAGGCGACTGCCGTGGCAGTCGCCGGGTGTTGGCTGACGGAGAACGCCAGGCGCGGAACGATCACTTGGTAAGCGGGCCGATCATCATGACCATCTGCCGACCCTCCATCTTGGGCATGTTCTCGACCTTGCCCAATTCCTTGATATCTTCGGCGACCCGCTCGAGGAGGTCACGGCCGAGATTCTGGTGCGCCATCTCGCGTCCGCGGAAGCGGAGCGTGACCTTCACCTTGTCGCCGTTCTCGAGGAAACGGGTCACGTTGCGCATCTTGACGTCGTAGTCATGAACATCGGTGTTGGGGCGGAACTTCACCTCCTTCACCTCGATCGTCTTCTGCTTCTTGCGCGCCTCGGACTCGCGCTTCTGTGTCTCGTATTTGTATTTGCCGAAATCCATGATCTTGCAGACCGGCGGAGTCGCGTTCGGCGAGATCTCGACCAGGTCGAGGCCGACCTGTTCTGCGAGTTCCATGGCTCTGGCCGGAGAAACCACGCCGACATTCTGGCCTTCGGGGCCGATGAGGCGGATTTCGTTGGCCCGGATGCGTCCGTTCACGCGGGGGCCGGTGTCGCGCGTGGGAGGCGCGTTGTGGGGTCTGCGGGCTATGACAAGCGTCCTTTCTGTCGTTTCGAAAAAAGTGCGCGGAAAATAGCCGTCTATGCGAAGTCTTTCAAGGTATCACGAGGGGAAATCGCCGATTGGCGCGCCGTCTGCGGGAAACCGCCGTTGCCGTTTCGGCGCGATTTCCAAGTGCCCGGCGCAGAACTCCGCCGTGACCCGAATGCCGCGACACGGGCGCAGCCCGTGCGTGTCCACGTGCCGGCGTGCCGGGCGCGCGGATATTTCAGCTCCGGACTTGGACAGTTACCTGAGCGGTGCGTGGAACCAGTGCATCGCGTAGGGTTCCAGCGTCAGCGACCGGCGCGACTCGACCCGCTCAGGATCGAGCAGGTCCCGCGGCGCGCCGCTCTCGAGCGCGGCGGTGAGGTCGAGGCCGGTCGGGATCTCGTGTTCGCTGAAATTCGCGATCACCAGCAATTCCTCCTCCGCGGTGCGGCGGCGGAACGCGAAGACATGCGGGGATTCGTGCCGAACCAGGCGGAAATCGGACGGGCCGAAGACGCGGTGCGCCTTTCGCATCCGGATCATCCGCGCGAGATCGGCGGCAATGCGGCCCTGCGGCGTTTCCGGATCTCCGGCGGTGGCGAAATCCGCCGCACTCAGGGGTTTGCGGTGCACCCAGCGGGAGTCCTCCGCCTTCCCCGGATCGGCGAGATAGCTCATGTCGTTGAAAATCCCGAGATCGTCGCCCTGGTAGAGGAGCGGCAGGCCCGGCGCGGAGAGCACCAATCCATGGAGCAGCCGCACCCGGCGCAGGGCGTGCTCAAGCAGAACCGGATCGCCCGAGGCGGCGGCACGTTCGACACCGGCGAGAGACGCCAGCGTTCCGCAGACCCGGCAGTCGCCGGTGGTCGGGTTCAGCTGGAACGGAACGCCGTCGGCGAAGCTGCCCTCGAACTGGCAGGTGTAGAAACGGTTGAGGAAACTTCGGTGATCTTGGCCGTTTATACCGAACCGCCATGAGACCGCGTCGTCCCAGGTCCAGCCGATGTCGTCGTGGCAGCGGATGTAATTGACCCACGCTGCGTCTTTCGGGATCGCGAAGCTCTTTTCCAGCGAGGCTTCCAGAAGTTCGGTGCGCCGCGTCGCCAGGCTCTCCCACATCAGCGCCATCATCAGCGGGTTGTAGGACAACTCGCATTCATGCGTGCCGATATACTGGTTGACTTCGTCGGGATGGACGATGGCCTCGGACTTGAAATGGACATGCGGCGCGGCGATACGCAGGCAGAGGTTGAAGCACTGGATCAGGACATGCGCCTTGGGCAGGCTTTCGCAGACCGTTCCCATTTCTTTCCAGACGAACGCCAGCGCGTCGAGGCGCAGCACGTCGGCGCCCATGCCGACGAGGTGCAGCATCTCGCCCACCACCGAGACGAAGACGTCGGGGTTGGAATAGTTCAGATCCCACTGGAAGGAATTGAAAGTCGTCCAGACCCACTTGCCCATGCTTTCGTCGAAAGTGAATGAGCCGCGGCGGACGGTGGGGAAGATCTCGCGCAGCGTCGCGTCATAGGCGCGGGCGTCCGCCTCGTCGAGGATCCAGTAGAAATCCCGGTAGCGCGGATCGCCGGCCCGCGCCGCCTGTGCCCAGGCATGCTCGTCGGAGGTGTGGTTGAAGACGAAGTCCAGCGCCAGCCGGATGCCGCGCTTGTGCAGCGCGTCGGCCAGCGCCTTGAGATCCTTGTTGGTGCCGAGCTTCGGGTCGACCTTGCGGTAGTCGGAGACGGCGTAGCCTCCGTCGCTGTTCTCCTTCGGCGCGTCGTAGAGCGGCAGCAGGTAGAGATAGGTGATGCCGAGCTCTTCGAGATAGGGGATCCGGTCGATCATCCCCTTGAGGTCGCCGCCGAAGAGATCGACATAGGCCGCAAGGCCGACCTCCTTTCCGGAGAGGTACCACGGCTCCTCCGCTCCCTTCAGCCCGCTGTGGTGCTTTTTGACCTGGTGCTGCGCAAGCTGTTCCACCAGCCGGCGCATCTGCAGCGCGGCGTCGTAGCGGTGGCCATAGAGCGTCAGCATGTTCTCGAAAAGCGCCGGGAAGTGGCTTTCGAGACGGGCCAGGAAGGCCGCTCGGCGGCAAGCCGGTATCGCGGACAAATCCAGGTCTTCGACGATCAGTGCGAGGGTCTTGCGGGATTCGTGGGCGATATCCATCGGGCGGCTCGTCTTCAATGTCCGGAGTCGTGTGTGCACCGTTTCTAGCGATGCTCCGGACGGACCGAAAGGGATGTCGCGCAGGCGGAAGCATGCTTCTGCCGAAACCGGCCGCAACCGAACACGCGCATGGGTCCGGGCACGAGGGTGTGGCATGATGGAGAGGTCGCACTCGAAAGCGACTCAATCTCCAGTCAGGGAGTTGGACGGATGAACAAGTGGATCGGAGTGGCAGTTGCCGTGGTGGTCGTGTTGGGCGCCTATTTCCTCTTCAGCGGCGGTGGGTCGGAGGAGGCCACCGAAACGCCGCCCGCAGCGTCCAGCGAGGGCGCTTCTCAGTAGCCCGGCGCGACATCACTTCCGGGAGGTCTGTCGGGAAAGATGGTCGCGCCGGTGCGGTGCGGCGTCTCGGCAGATCCTCCGGGAGCCGGCGTCAGTCCACGAAGGCCTTCTCGACGACATATTCGCGCGGTTCGGAATTGGCGCCCTCGCTAAGGCCGTATTCCTCCAGCATGTCCTTCAGCTCGAGGTTGAAGGCGAGGTTGCCGCAGACCATGGCGCGGTCGGTTTCGGGGGCGAGCGGTTCGACGCCCAAGTCGCGGAAGACATCGCCGGACCGCATCAGGTCGGTGATGCGGCCCATCTTCGGGCTCTCCTCGCGGGTGGTGGTCGGGTAGTAGCGCAGCTTCTCGTGGAACCCCTCGCCGATCAGCTCGGCCAGCAGTTCGTCCTTGCGGATCTCCTCGATGAGTTCCGCGCCATAGGCCAGCTCGCCGACCTCTCGGCAGGTGTGGGTTATGATGACCTCGTCATAGTCCTCGTAGGTCTGCGGATCGCGCAGCAGCGAGGCGAAGGGCGCAAAGCCGGTGCCGGTCGCGAAGAACCAGATCCGCTTGCCGGGCAGCAGCGCGTCGTGAACCAGCGTGCCGACGGGCTTGGGGCGCAGGATGATCTCGTCGCCCGGCTGGATGAGCTGCAGCTTCGATGTCAGCGGTCCGTTCGGGACCTTGATCGAATAGAATTCCAGTTCCTCATCCCAGGCGGGCGAAGCGATGGAATAGGCGCGCAGGATCGGCTTGGCCTTGCCGGTCTTCGGGTCCGGCTCTCCCATCAGCCCGATCATCACGAACTCGCCGGACCGGAAGCGCAGGGAACGCGGCCGGGTGCAGCGGAAGTGGAACAGGCGGTCCGTCCAGTGCTTGACGAATGTCACCTTCTGCGCGTCGGGCAGGGTTGGAACGGCCTTGATGGCTTCGGAGTCTGTCACGGGTCTCAGCTCGGTCATGCGGTCACTGGTGCGGCGCCCCTTCGGGAACCGTTCCTTTCGTGTATGCGGGGTGTTGAATATCTGTAAAGGGGCGGGTCAGCCGGCGAGGCGCGACCGATAGTCGTGCTCGCGCCAGTCGGCGCGGGCCCGCCACTGGTCCTCGGGCTGGCGGGCGGCGAGGCTTTCGTCGATCTCGACCTCGTCGAATCCCGAGCGGCGGGCCATCGCGTATTGGTCGGCGAGGACATGGCCGCGGGCGCGCAGCCGGCCGCCATAGCCGGCCCGGCGCAGGGCGCGGGCGATCGAGAAGCCGCGGCCATCGGCGAAGCTCGGGAAGTCTACGCGGATCATCTCTATGCCGTCGAAGCCTGCAAGCGTCGCGGTGTCGAAATCCGACGGCAGGTCGAGCGCGCGGGCGCCGTCCGAGTCCTCGGGCGCCGCGAAGGGGGCGTGGAAATCCTCGGACGCGAAGCCCTGGTCTTTGACGATGGTGGTCATGGACATGTCCTCTTCTCAGGCCGCGGCGCCGCGCACCATCCGTCCGTCGACGAAATGGATGCCGCATTCGACCTTGTCCCGGCCGCGCCAGCGGCCCGCACGCGGGTCCTCGCCCTCTGCGACTGGCGAGGTGCAGGGCGCACAACCGATCGACGGGTAGCCCTTGGCGACCAGCGGGTGGCGGGGCAGGTCGTGAGTGGCGATGTAGTCGGCGATCTCCTCGCCGGTCCAGTCGGCCATCGGGTTGATCTTGAGCTTGCCCGCATCCTCCTCGACCAGCGGCAGCCGTGCGCGGGTGCCCGACTGGAAGCGCTTCCGGCCGGAGATCCAGCCGTCGAACGGCGCGAGCGCACGGGCCAGCGGTTCGGTCTTGCGAAGATCGCAGCAGGCATCGGGGTCGCTCAGGTGCAGGGCGTTGGCCGGGTCGCGCTGCGCCAGATGCATCGCGCGGGCACGGATCACGCGGATGCCGGTGAGCCCGAGCGCCTGCGCCACGTCTCGCTGGTAGTCGAGTGTCTCGGGGAACAGCATTTGCGTGTCGATGAAGAGCACGGGCGTCGCCGGCGCGACCAGTGACAAGAGATGCAACAGCACGACCGAGTCCGCGCCGAAGGACGAGACCATGGCGGTCCGGCCGGTCAACGGATGCGCCAGCGCCGCCGCAAGACGCTCGGCGCCGGACAGCCCGTCGAGGGCGCTTGTCAAGATCTCCGCACGATTGGCGGGGACGGCAGGGATCCGGGTGTCAGGCTGCATCGCGGCGTTTCTCCGGGCCATAGAGGGCTTCCTTAAAGGGGTGGGGGCCGAGGCGGCGATAGGCGTCGAGGAAGGTCTCGCTCTCGTCCTCGCGCACCTCGAGATAGGCGAGCATCAGCCGTTCAATCGCCGGAACGATCTCCTCGAAGGAGAAGCCGGGGCCAGTACGCTCGCCGATGGCGGCGGTCTCGGTGGCATCGCCGCCGAGGGTGATCTGATAGGTCTCCACCCCGCCGCGATCGAGCCCGAGAATGCCGATATGGCCGACATGGTGGTGGCCGCAGGCGTTGATGCAGCCCGAGATCTTGATCTGAAGCGGTCCGACTTCGTGCTCGATACGGAGGTCCTCGATCCGCTTCGCCAATTGCTGCGCGACCGGGATCGAGCGCGCGGTGGCCAGCGCGCAGTAATCCATGCCGGGGCAGGCGATGATATCGGAGGCGAGCCCGACATTGGCGGTGGCGAGCCCGGCGGCCTTCAACTCCTCATAGACCTCCGCGAGGTCCGCCTTGCGGACATGCGGCAAGATCACGTTCTGTTGGTGGCTGATGCGCAGCTCGTCATAGCCGAAGCGCTCGGCCAGGTCGGCCATGACCCGCATCTGCCCCGCGGTCGCGTCGCCCGGAGTCTCGCCCGGGGCCTTGAGCGAGATGGTGACGATGGCGTGGTCGGGATCGCGGTGCTCGGCGAGGTTGCTGTCGGCCCAGGCGCGGAAGGCAGGGTTGAGGCGAGCGTCTTCATAGGCACCGGCGCCGCCCGGCACGAGGCTCGGCGCCCGGAACCGCGCCCGGATCCGCTCCAGCGCATTCTCGTCGACACCCTCGAACTCGGCCCGTGTGACGGCAAAGGCGGCCTCGATCTCCTCGCGGATCGCCTCGATCCCGGTCTCGTGGACGGTGATCTTGATCCGCGCCTTGTATTTGTTGTCCCGGCGTCCGTGGCGGTTGTAGACGTGCAGCACCGCCTCCAGATAGGGCAGCAACTCGCCTTCTGGCAGGAAGTCCCGCACCACTTTGCCAATCATCGGCGTGCGCCCGAGACCGCCGCCGACGATCACCTCGAAGCCCGCCCGGCCGTCGCGCTCGACCATCCTCAGGCCGATGTCATGGGCGCGGGTCACGGCGCGGTCGTTGGGCGAGCCGGTGATCGCGATCTTGAACTTGCGTGGCAGGAACTGGAACTCCGGGTGGTCGGTGGACCATTGCCGGATCAGCTCCGCATAGGGCCGCGGGTCGGCAATCTCATCGGCAGCGGCGCCGGCGAAATGGTCCGAGGTCACGTTGCGGATCGTGTTTCCGGATGTTTGGATCGCGTGCAGTCCGGCCTCGGCCAGCGCATCGAGCATGTCCGGCACGTCGCGCAGGCGCGGCCAGTTGTACTGGATGTTCTGGCGCGTGGTGAAATGGCCGTAGCCCTTGTCCCAGCGTTCGGCGATCTCGGCCAGCTTGCGCATCTTGGCGGAGTCGAGCGAGCCATAGGGGATGGCGACGCGGAGCATGTAGGCGTGGAGCTGGAGATAGAGCCCGTTCATAAGCCTCAGCGGCTTGAATTCCTCCTCGGTGAGCGCACCTTCGATGCGGCGCTCGACCTGGGCGCGGAACTGTTCGTTGCGCTTGGCGAGGAAGGCGGCGTCGAATTCGTCGTAGCGATACATGCGGAGTCTCCGGCCTTTACTTTCGTCTAACCTGAAGATGCGATTCAGGAAAGTTGAAAGACATATTCAATTTCCATCATGGATATGGCTGTCTGCCTGTTTGCCATGACGGTAGTTCGAGGGGCCGCGTGCGCGGAACGCCTCGCGAAAATGCACTGGAGCCGGACCCTTGGGGCCACGCCGGGCATCGGCAAGATAGGCGCCGACGATTCGGTCGCCCTGACGCTCGGCCTCGAGCAGGCGGATCGTGGCATGCGCCTCGTCCTCCAAGAGTTCGGCATCCTCGTGGCGGCGCGACCAGCGGTCATCTTCGGTCAGGTAGACGACATCGCCCTCGAGGAGCGCATTGGCGGTCACGATCTTGGGCGTGAAGGGGCGAGACATCTGGCCTGATCCTTGGGCTTGGCGCGCGGCGGGTTAGGCGCCCGGCCCGAACCGACGAGATCCTGGTGACACCGGGAAGGGTCGCATCGGTCCGATCCAGACGCTGTTTCTTCCTCCGAATATAGAATTTTGTTCCGACCATTCGCCAGTCCTTGGCAAAAAGAAGGACGTGTGTTCCAATCCATCCTTATCCGGGAAGAGACGTTCCCAAAATGGAAAGGAGTGTTGGATGTCCGTCCGGCTTGATGCGCTTGACCGGAAGATCCTTTCGGAGTTGCAGCGCGACGCGGGCCAGTCGCTCGACGAGATCGCCCGCGCGGTGGGGTCGTCGAAGACGCCGGTCTGGAATCGGGTGCGCAAGATGCGCGAGGCCGGAGTGATCCGCCAGACCACCGCGCTGCTGGACGCCGAAGCGCTTGGGCTGGAGGCCTGTTTCTTCGTGCTGATACGTACCAGCGAACACGAGTCAGCCTGGCAGCGGCGCTTTCTGGAAGCGCTGCACGCCCGGCCGGAGGTGCTGGAGGCGCACCGTCTGGCGGGAGATATCGACTATATCCTGAAGGTGCGCGTGCCCAATGCGCGGGCCTATGACCGGTTCTATCAGGCACTGATCTCCGAAGTGCGGATCCACAACGTAACGGCGCTGCTGTCCATGGAGGAGATCAAGGCGACTACGGCGCTGCCGCTGGATATCGCGGGATAGCGCGCCGCTGGGGTGTCGTGGGGCCGGCACGAATGCGCCGGACCCGTCGGCAGAAGGCGCCCCGGCCTCAGGGCGCCGGATCGGCGGCGAAGATCATGTCCATCGCCGCCTGGGTGCCCCGACTGAACTCGAGCGGGCAGGGATAGGGCACACCGCTGCGCAGGCTGTTGCCGAAGGCTTCGACCTGCAGCACATACTGGTTCACGCCCGGCCAGCGCTCGACGCGGGTCTCGTTGCCGCGGATCAGCTCGACCCGCGCCTCGCCGGCGGTGTTGGCGTTGAAGGGGAAAGCGAGCCGGATCAGCCCGTCCTCGCCGTGGAAGAGCATTTCCTGGAAGGGCGCGAGGCGGGTCGAGACCAGCATGTTCATCTGGAAGCCGGGAAAGTCGAGTCGGCTGCGCGAAGTGGTGTCATAGCCGTCGGTCCAGGTGATCTTGGCCTCCGCCGCGACCGGTTCCGCGTCGGTGACGAAGCGCGTCGTGCCGAGCGGGTAGACGCCGATGTCGCGCAGCGCACCGCCGCCGGCCGCGGCCTGGTTGCGGATATTGGCCGGGTCTGGATTGTTGAACGAAAAGGCGGCGGTGACCTGCTCCAGCCGGCCGATCGCACCATCTGCGATCAGGTCCTTTGCGCGGATCCACTGCGGGTGTTGCACCACCATATAGGCCTCGGCGGCGAGTGTTCCGGCAGCATCGCGGGCGGCGATCAGCCGGTCGAAATCGGCGGTTTCCATCGCCACCGGCTTTTCGCAGAGCACCGCCTTGCCGGCTTCGAGCGCCCGTATCGTCCACTCGACATGCATGCTGTTCGGCAGCGGGATGTAGATGACGTCGATCTCCGGATCGGCAAGCAAGGCGTCATACTCGTGATGTCGCCGGATGCCGGGAAACCGGCTTTCGAAGGCGGCCGCCTTGTCGTCCGAGCTGGTTGCAAGCGCCGCCAAGGCTGCACCATCAGCGGCATGGATTGCCGGCCCCATATGTTCGCGGGCGAATTTCGCTGCACCGAGAATGCCCCACCGGATGATCTGCATGGATTTGAACCTCCTGCCCTGTTCCTGCTCCCTCCGCGCGCATGGCCGAGGATCGGCGACAACATCGACCAGAGCGCAGCCGGTGTCAAAGCGCTCCCTTCGGCGATTGATGCGGCGCGAACTCTGGCGTCCGGCGGCCGCCGGACACGCCCTGGAGGGTGATCCTTGCACGACGTGTTGCGCTAACGGTGTAGCTTGGTCGCGTTTACTCCCACCGCAATCCGCGCGAAGATTGAGTATGCTGCAATGCGGCGCCCTGCGAGGCGCAGAAGAGTCAGGCCAGCCCCCAGACCAGTGCGAGATGTCGATTATGAGAAAATCCACAGCAAGACCCGGGAGCGTCACCAAACTTCCGACCCGGACCGCCGCAGATGACGCGCCGTCGCCGAAAGCCGCCGCCACGCCGCACCGTAAGCCGACGGCGCTGCCAAAGCCGCAGGCTGCCAAGCGCCGTTTCCAGAACATCGACCGCTCGATACGCGCCCGCAACGCACAGTTGACCAACGGGATGTCTGTCAACGCCTCGCAGGCTGCCTGGCTTGACTGGGGGCGGCACCTCGCCCAGGCCCCCGGCCGCCAGCAGGCGCTGGCCGAACGGGCGGTAGAGAACAGCCGCAAGTTCTGGCTCAGCATGTTCGGCATCGCCGAAGGGTTTACGCCGCGCAGGGACGACTCGCGGTTCGCCCACGACGGCTGGGACAGCCCGCCCTTCAATATCTGGAAGCAGGGCTATCTCGCGATGGAGGACTGGTGGACCGCCGCCACCAGCGAGGTGCGCGGTATGCGCCACAAATCGGTCGAGCGGGTCGGCTTCCAGGCCCAGCAGATCCTCGACGCCATGGCGCCCTCCAACTTTCCGCTGACCAATCCGGAGGTCGTGGCGAAGACGCTCGAGAGTGGCGGGCGCAACCTGACCGATGGCGCGCGAAATTTCCTCGAGGACGCGGTGCGCGAGCTCTCGGGAGAAGCCAAGCCGATGCCGGAGGGCTTCCAGGTCGGTGAGAACATTGCTTGCACGCCCGGCGAAGTGGTGTTCCGCAACAGGCTGATGGAGCTGATCCAGTATGCGCCGACGACCGACAAGGTCCACTCCGAACCGATCCTGATCGTGCCGGCCTGGATCATGAAATACTACATTCTCGATCTCAGCCAGAAGAACTCGCTCATCCGCTATCTCGTCTCGCAGGGTTTCACGGTGTTCTGCATCTCCTGGGTCAATCCGGATGCCAGCTATGCCGATTGCGGACTCAACGAATACCGCAAGCAGGGGGTCATGGCGGCGGTCGATGCCGTATCGACGATCGTTCCGGACCAGAAGATCCACGCCTGCGGCTATTGCCTCGGCGGAACGATCCTGTCGATCGCCGCGGCCACGATGGCGCGCGAGCACGACACGCGTCTGGCCTCGGTCACGCTGCTTGCGGCGCAGACCGATTTCACCGAGGCCGGCGAAGTGACGATTTTCCTCGACGAGAGCCAGATCGCCTATCTCGAGGACATGATGTGGGACCAGGGCTATCTCGACCAGGACCAGATGGCGGGCGCCTTCCAGGCGCTTCGCGCGGAGGAACTGGTCTGGGCGCGGGCGATCCGCCGCTATCTGCTGGGCGAACAGGAGAAACCCTTCGACATCGCGGCCTGGAACGCCGACGCGACCCGGATGCCTTACAAGATGCATGCGCAATACCTGCGTGGCCTGTTCCTCGAGAACCGGCTGACCGGCGGGCGTTTCGCGGTCGACGGCAAGGTGATCGCGTTGCGCGATATCGCCGTGCCGCTCTTCATCGTCGGCACGGAGAAAGACCACATCGCGCCATGGCGGTCGGTCTACAAGATCGGGCTCTTCAACGAGGCCGAGCAGGTCTTCGTGCTGACCTCGGGCGGGCACAATTCCGGCATCCTCTCCGAACCTGGGCACCGGGGACGGCAGTACCGCATCGGCCATCGCGCGGCGGAGTATCACTACATGGACCCCGACACCTGGCTGGCCCGTCACGCGGTGCAGGACGGGTCTTGGTGGGAAGAATGGGCCTGTTTCCTTGCCGAGAAGAGCAGCGGCGCAATGGTGCCGCCGCCGCTGATGGGTGCGCCCCAGGCGGGCCTGCCGCCGCTGGAGCCGGCGCCGGGAAGCTACGTCCTCCAGATGTGAGAACTCCAGATGCGGCGCGCCTGGGCGCGGGGATCAGCGGGTGCCCCGTCCGGGACGTCCGTCCGGCGCCCAGTGGACCTGCTTCAAATAGCTGTTTCCGTCGATCGCCCATTGCACCGGCGGCCAGGCCTGAAGCGCGGCGATTGCCACGAAGAGCGCGATCGCCGCTGCAAGCCAGGCTTCGCGGCGGTGGCCCTTGGGATGCATCGGCGTGCCGCCGAGCAGGGTCTTGTAAACGCGCAGGTGGACGAGGAAATGCCAGGCCACGAAGCCGACGAAGACCAGGCCGGTGGCAATATGCAGGGCTTCCCAGCCGTCGCGCCCGAGGCCGAAAATCTCCCAGCCGATCTGCTGGGCGACCCGGCCCTTGGGGGCAATGTAGAGCATCAGCCCGCTCCAGAGCATCACCACGAAGCTGAAGCTCACACCGAAGGCGGCGAGGGCGCGGCCTGAGAGGCGGGCGGCTCCGCCGGCGGTATGCGTTGCGATCGACTGTGCCATGAAACCCTCCACTGGATATCGGCCGACCACTGCGCACGGCATCGGCCCTGTTATCCCCTTATACGCAGAGAGCGGCATTTCCCGTCGCCGAGACGGCAGAAAGGGTGAGGCCCGACGATGTTGGCGGGAAGCGAGTTCACGGGTTTTGACCCGATTTGTCTCAAACATTCGACATTTTCTCTCGGTAGACCCCGAGCTGGGAAACGGTAACCTTTTAACGAGGATGGAAATGCTCAAGACGCTACTGACACTTGCCTGCCTTGCCCATGCGGGCATCGCAGGCGCCACCGTGATCACGTCTCAGGACTTCAGCACCGACCCGGTGCTTGCCGAGAGCCAGACCGCGGGCGCGTGGTACACGGATCGCTATGCGCCTGCGGCGTTCGAGTCGCAGGAGTTCATAGGAGATGGACGGCTCGCCGTCACGATCTCGGCAGATGACAGCGCGGCGGGCCGGCCGGCCTATGCCGCCGGGGCTTTCTACAACACCCAGGGCCGGAAATTTGACCTGGGCGCCGCGACCACGGTCTCCATCGATTTCTACATCGATCCGAGTTTCGAGAACGCCGCAGGCCGGTTCGGCGGTATCTGGGGAACAGGGATCGACGCGGGCGGAGCCGTCAGCGCCTATCCGATCCTCGAATTCTTCGACAACCAGTTCATGGCCTTCGACTTCCTCAACGGTGGATGGATCGGCCTCGGCCTGCCCACGGGGTTCGCCTACGGAGAATTCGTCACGCTGTCGATTTCGCTCAATACGCATACCGATCAATTCACCTACAGTGTCAGCGATGAGGCGCTGCTGACCGGCGCTGCCAACGGCACAGTCGGGCTTGCCGATGTCATCCTGCAGAACGTCAACACAGATGCCGGCGTGGATCGTACGCTCTACTTCGACAATTTCGTCGCGACGCTCGAGCCCGCGCCGGTGCCGCTTCCGGCAGGGCTGCCGCTTGTCCTGACCGGGCTGGGTGCGCTCGGCCTCGCCGCGCGTCGCCGGCGCTGACAGAGCAAACCGCAATCGACAAGACGCCCGGTCTCCACTGGGCGTCTTGTTCTGCCTATGGGATCACGCCCGGTTGCTGATCCAGCGGCACTGATAGGGCGCAAAGGTGATGTCTCCACCCGAGGTGGCGATCCGATCGCCGGAGATCAGATCGATCCAGTCGGCGCCGCCAATCAGGTTGATCGAGACCGACGGTAGCGTGACTTCCCGGTCGGTCACATTGTGTATAGCGAAGATCGACTGCGCGCGGTCGAGGCTCTGGCGCCAGAAGCCGAAGAGCTCGTCGCCCAGATGCAGGGTGAACTGCGTCGCGTTCGGGTGGAACGCCTTTTGCTTCACGCGGATGCCGATGCGGGCCTTCATGTCCGAGAGCGCCCGCGATTGCCGGCTCGTCGGGTCCGAAAGCGCGGCGCGCAGCGCGTCGTAGTCCCAGCGGTGGCGGTTGATCGCCCGGTTGATTCCGGTCTTGGCGACGCCGTCGTGGTCGTTCGGCGTGCCGAGCAGCGCGTGGATGTAAAAGGCCGGCAGGCCCTCAAGCGCCATGACGATAGTCTGCGAGCAGAGGAAGCGCTCGTGTTGCCACTCGTCCGGCCCTTCGACCGTGCCCTGCATCGCGTCATACCAGGTTATGTTGAGCTCGTAGGGCCGCTGGCTGCCATCCGGCATCGAGCGCATCGAGACCAGCCCGCCGAAATTGCGGACGGACTCCACGAGTGCCCCGGTCTCCTCCTCGGAGAGCAGCCCTTCGACAGGCCGCATGCCGATGCCGTCATGGCTGGCGGTGAAGTTGAAATAGGCGCAACCCATCTGCGCCGGCGGCATCGCCATCTGCCAGCGGTTGAGCTCGCTTGCCGTCCCGTTGAGCAGCGCGTGCAGGATGAGCGGCGGTAGGGAGAAATTGTAGATCGAATGCGCTTCGTTCATGTTGCCGAAATAGGAGAGGTTCTCGGCATTCGGCACATTGGTCTCGGTCAGCAGCACGAGGCGCTCCGAGGCATAGTCGAACAGGAGCCGGATCAGCCGCACGATGGCGTGGGTCTGCGGCCGGTGGATGCAGTTGGTGCCGATCTCCTTCCAGATGAAGGCAACCGCGTCGAGCCGGATGATCCGCACGCCATGGTCGACATGCAGGCGGATCACGCGGAGGAACTCCAGCAGAACCTCGGGGTTGGAAAAATCGAGATCGACCTGGTCGTGGCTGAACGTGCACCAGACGTATTTCTTGCCCATGGCCGTGTCGACCTCGCGCAGGAGCGGCGAGGTGCGTGGACGCACGACGCTGCTCAGGTCGTCCTCGGGGCTCGCCTCGAAGAAGAAGCGGTCGAAGGGCGGGTGGCCCTGGCGGTATTCCTGGAACCATGTCGAGAAGGACGAGACATGGTTCAGCACCAGGTCCGACATCAGTTTGAACTCGTCGGCGATGCGGCTGATATCGGCCCAGGACCCGAGCGCGGAATTGACCGCCCGGTAGTCGGTCACCGCGAACCCGTCGTCGGAGGTGAAGGGGAAGAAGGGCAGGATATGCACGCCGCTGATGGCGCCTGAGAGATTCTCCTCGAGGAAGTGTCGCAGCAGGTCCAGCGGCTTGTGGACGCCGTCGACGATGGTGTTTCCATAGGTGATGACGATCGTGTCGGTCTCGTCCCAGAGGTTGTTGCCGGCGGGACGTGCGCGGGCGCGCGTGCTCGAGCCCTCCGGCCAGAAGGCCTCGATGATATGCTGACGGAGTTCTGCCTGGTCGGCCTCGGGATAGATCTGCGCGAGCAGCGAGTCGATGCGGGCTTTGAATTTCGGAGCGGATCTTTGCATGGCGGCTCTTCCTCGATCGTTCCAACAGGGTTCGATCAATTCCAAACCGGTTTCAAGGCCGAATGGCGGTAATCCTCGTCCGGCCGGCGCGCGTCGCGAGGATGCACGAAAAGCAGGCAGGACGGCGCGGCGCCGGATATCACGGCGTTCGGGACGGGCGAAGCGGGCCGGTCGGGCCCGCCCCGGAGCTGTCAGGCCGGGATCTCGCCTTCCTCGATCAGCCTTTCGCTGAAGCTGTCGAATGCTTCGCGCCAGGCGGCTTCGAGGCTGGGGGTCAGGGCATCTCCGAGCCGTGCCTTCAGCGTCTCCATCAACGCTTCCTTCATCGGTTCGAAATGCGCCTGGCGGATACCGAGGACGCGGTGCAGCTTGCCGAGTTCGGAATAGTTCACCGAGGGCTTGCCGGGATGCTCCATATCGGCCAGCAACAGGCCGAGCGTGTTCATGAACCGCATGCCCTGTCCCTTGAGGTCTTCGCGGAACAACGAGCGCAGTTCCGGCTCGCGCGCGAACAGCGACTCGTAGAATTGCATAGACGTGGGTTCGTGCAGCGGTTGCAGCTCGTCGAAGCTCTGCCTGACGCGCGCGATCTTCTCAGGCGATAGCGGCATGGGTCCCTCCTTGCTGGCACTCCTGATCATGTCGCGCCGACAGTGTCATGGAATCTCCCGCGGCTGAACGGCGAAGCGCAGACTGCGACGTTTATGCGCCGCACCGGGCCGTCGGGCCGCCGCG
Organism: Tropicimonas sp. IMCC6043; assembly: GCF_004146235.1. Taxonomy (GTDB): domain Bacteria; phylum Pseudomonadota; class Alphaproteobacteria; order Rhodobacterales; family Rhodobacteraceae; genus Tropicimonas. The sequence continues at coordinate 72,415 of NZ_SELO01000019.1, forward strand.
CGGGCTCCGAACGCGACGTTTGCCCGGCGCGATGCAATGCCATTCGATCCGGTGCGCAGCCGCGAAAGTTAAGATTGCAATACTGGTTGGTTCAATGCCGTTGTCGCTGGCAATCATTTCAGGCTCGCCTCGGCGTTCGATCAGGGCCGTCAGCTCACATGCCAAACGGCGCCCCGAGATCGAGTGTCCGGGATCGCGGCGAGGCAATCCCGGGTGAAGTCGTCGACCACGTCGAGAACCCTGAAGCGCTGGCGATCGGCGAACCGATCATGGACGAAGTCCGGCGACCAACGCGCATTGAGCCACGTTTCGACCAAGATTGGCACCCGTGTCCCGACAGTCTAGCGGCGTGGTTTGCGTTTGCTGACGGTTAACACTCGAATCCGTTCATCGTCCGACGTGAACGAGACCGTCAGCAAGACCTACGCGGCTGAGGAGCATTGATACCCTCAATCGCTGGAGCGTGACATCTCGCCAGGCTCACAGTGCCCGCTTTGGAACCAGCAAAGATGGAAAGACACGTAGAAGTTCGAGAGTTATCGGGGACTTCAATGAAAAAAATTACTTGAGTGATTTTCTGGTGGAGCCGAGGGGAATCGAACCCCTGACCTCGTCATTGCGAATAACGGGACTTCAGTTCTCCTCTCTTCGCGCTACCTCCTTATCTTACTGTAATAAAATAGATTCTGTGGACAGTCACTCGTCGCACTTCTATCCTTTTCGCGAAATGGTGCGATCTCGGTGCGATCTGATGCGCCACACGCAGAGGAGATGATCAGCATGGCGCGCGTCCTCGAATTTCCGAAGAAGCAGCCCAAGGCCCGAGATCGGGCAACACCGCTGACCGCGGCGCGAATACGACAACTCGCTTCCGGATCGCGCCAATACTGGGTGCCGGACGGCGGATGTCCCGGTCTCTACGTGCGAGTTACACCAAGCGGAGAAATGAGCTTCTACGTCCGAGGGCGGATCGGAACAGGCCGGAATGCCCGTCAACGGAACATCCGGATTGGCGGAGTGAACCAGATCGGTCTGGCGCAGGCGCGCAAACATGCCTTGGCAATAGTCTCCCAGATGCGATCCGGTATCGATCCACGTGTCGAGGCGGAAGAACACATGACCGTCGGCGATCTGATTGGCGGCTATGGCTTGGATCTGGAACGTCGGGGTGTAGTCAATGCAAAATCCGCGGTCTCCTCACTGAACCGAAACCTGAAACGGCTAAAGAGCACCGCGGCCGCGGTCGTACGTCGCGCCGACCTCGTGAAAGAAATCGAACGCTGCGCCGATCGATCAGGTCCTGCGGCGGCGACCGCGTTTCGTGGCTTCGCAGCGGCAATGCTCAACTGGGCCGTCAATGCGGGCCACCTGCAGTCCTCCGTCCTGGCGGGTTACAAGGCGCCTCGCATGACGAAGGCCGAGCGCCTCTCGCGATCCGCACCCTTTACCGTTCAGGGTGCAAATGCAATTCGCCGGTTCTGGCAGGCAACCGACGCTTCCAGAGACCCGGTGTTCCGGGACTATATGCGGTTTCTTCTCCTTACCGGGCAACGCCGAAACGAGACCGCCGCGATGCGCTGGGAGGATCTTTCCAGCGACCACTGGAGCATTCCTGCCGAGGTCACCAAGACCGGCCGCGATCACGTCGTTCCGCTCGGGCCGGTGTCCCTCAGCCTGCTTGGCAGCCAGCCCAGACAGTCGTCGCTGGTCTGGCCGGGGCGTGGGGACGTGCCGATGGCCGGATGGTCGAAACGACTTCGTCCCGTCAAGTCGGCGATGGGCGAGCCGCAGTTGGCCATGCATTCGCTTCGGCGCGGCTATCGAACGGGAATCCGTGAACTGGGAGCCGACACTGATCTTTGCGAAGCAATGATTGGACACTCCCGGCGCGGACTGATTGCTCGCTACGACAAATCCGAGATGTGGGAAGCACGTGTTCAGATCCAAACACATTGGGAAAGCTGGATTCGAGATGTGACCCGCACCGAAGACTGATCAGGGCCAATCCAACGTGGATACTGGCCGCGGCAAAATAGTTGCAAATCTTCGATGTCTCCTCGTGTCCTGACCGAAATTCAACTCGGAAGGGCTTTGGCTTCTTTTCATCGTCTGTCTCCTCGTTCGGAGAACAGTCTAACCTCAAAGTGAGGACAATTCAGGGGAGCATGTATGAACTGCCTTCCCCTGCAAGTGATTTTCGATGCGCCGCGGACCCTGCTTCTATGTATTCGGTCTTTCTTCGGGGCCGTTCGATTTGCCCCTGACCAAGATGGGAAGTCGCGCGTCCTGGGTCTCGTTAGCTCGCCGGCACTCAGGGACCATGGAACCGCCATATCGAACGTCAAGAATGCCGACCTACCGGACCTTAGCCGAAAGCGCGAAATCTCGACCGATGCGCGCGCAGCATTCTTAAGGAAGGGCGGACCACGGACATTCGCTGCCTTGCGCTCGAATGCCCGGTCGCTCATCCGTGAGATATTATCGGTTTGCGCACCATCGTGGCCGAAACGAGCTTCAGAGACTTAACCAATCAGGCGGCCCGAGGCTCTCGTTGTGGCTGGGTCAATTGGCGGCCCGGAGCGAGCCGATCCGCTCGGCCCTTACCAGCAGCAGAATCCACCATCGACTAAGAGGTCAACACCCGTGCAATAGGACGAGGCATCGCTTGCCAGGAAGATTGCCGGCCCGACCATCTCGTCGACGCTTGCCATCCGTTGCATTGGCGTCTGACTCTCGAATTCTTTGGTCTGGTGCACCATTTCAGGCCGGGTGTTCATCGGAGTCGCGGTGTAGCCGGGGCTGATCGAATTGACCCGGATACCGCGCTCGACCCATTCCATCGCCATACTCTTGGACATGTGGATGACACCAGCCTTGGACGCGTTGTAGTGGACCTGCATCAGACCACGGTTCACGATCACGCCCGACATCGATGCAATATTGATGATCGAGCCCTTGCCGTGCCGCAGCATCGCCGCGGCTTCGGCCTGGCACGAGAAGAAGACCCCCTTCATGTTGATGTCCATGAGGGTCTGGTATTGCGCCTCTTCCATCTCCTCGGCAGGGTTGGCATTCGCGATGCCGGCCGAGTTCACGGCGATCCCCAGTGCGCCAAGCTCGGCTTCGGTTCTTGCTACCGCATCAACAAGTGCGGGTTTATCGGTGACATCGGCGGTCAGGGTCAGGACTTTGCGTCCGGCGGACTCGATGAAGCCGGCAGTGTCGGCCAGGCCGCCGTCCTCGCGGCGGTCAAGGCAGGCGATATCGGCGCCGCATTGCGCCAACCCGATGGCGATGCGTTGGCCGATGCCGCTTCCAGCCCCGGTGACCAGCGCCACCCGCCCGGAAAGATCAAAGAGCGCTGGGGCATTCAGAGTGATTTCCGCCATTTTACATCCTCTTGGCTTGCTTTTTTACGTACGGATAGTCCGATCGGAGCGGCGTCGATCTCAGGCTTGAGCCCGCTGCGCCCGCTTGCCGGAGTCCGGCTCCTTCAGTTCGCGGTCGCCCCGTTTCGCGTCCCACCAATCGGCCAGCCGCTCCCGGGTAAGCAATTGCGACCCCGTCAGGTGCTCTCGCGGAATGGTATGGTTCTGGTTCATCGCGACGAGGTTCTTCACGGCCCAGTAGCCAATCTCCCACTGGCGCTGCGCCTTCACACCGGCAATGGTCCCGGTCTCAATGAATTTCATCGTTTCTTGCAGGTCGTCCATGCCGACGATGGCAATTGCGCCCGACTTGCCCGCATCGACCACCGTGCGGGCAGCGCCGATCGGGTTCGAGGCATTGCAGGCAAAGATCCCAGCGAGATCGGGATGGGCCGCGAGCGCGGATTCCGTCAGACGGACCGCCGTTTCGAGATTGTCGTTGTCGGGTTCCTCGAACACGATCTCCATTTCCGGATAGTGCGCAACCGCGTCCTTGAACCCCGCAATGCGCTCCTTGTGGTTGGTGGCCGTCGGGCTGCCCGCGAGGATCGCGACTTTACCGGAGCCATCGATCCGCTCGGCCAGGAAATGACCGAGGTCCGCGCCGTCCTCGTGGTCGGCCTTGTTGCCGACAAAATTGAACCTTTCCGAGCAATAGGTGTCAAAGGTGATGACGTTGATGCCCGTTTCGATCGCCTGCTCGAGAAGCGGCGTCTCGGAGGCGGGATCGAGACAGGCCACGGCGAGACCATCCGGCTTGCGGTCGATTCCGGCCGCAATGCGGCGGCGGTGGTCTTCGACCTCGGCCTTGGGCGGGGCGTCCCACGTCACACTCACATCGATGCCATCCTCCTTGAGTTCCTCTACGGCCTTCCGCGCGCCGGAGGCGACAACGTCGTACCAAGGATGAACGACCTTGGGGATGAAGACGAGATCGAGCTTCTGCTTCACGGGGGTGAGCAGGTCCTCCTGGTCAAAGGACCGGGCATGGCCCGCGGTGGCAAGCTCCATGACATAGACGTCATTCGCCTCACTGCGGTCCAGGATGCCCCTCTGCCGGCCGCTCGACATGACCATGATGCGGTTGGAGACGCCCAATACCTCGTCGAGATCCGAACTCACGACGATGACCGCGACGCCGGTTTCCGCCAGACCGACGATGATGTCGTAGATCGAGGAACGGGCTCCGACATCGATACCGCGCGTCGGCTCGTCCAGGAGCACGACTTTCGGGTCCCGGGTTAGCCACTTGGCGATCACGACCTTCTGCTGGTTGCCGCCCGACATTTCGCTCGCGCGCTGGTGGCTCTGCCCCTTTACGCCGAACTTTGCAATACTCTGGTCGGTGAATTCCTTCATCCGGCCACGGTTGATCCAGCCGGACGTGCCGACCGACTCGAAGTTTGCATAGGCAATGTTCTCGCCGATGGTATGATCGAGGATCACACCTTGAAGCTTGCGATCCTCGGGCACCAGTACGATGCCTCGGTCGATCGCCTCGCGCGGGCTGCGCGGCGTAATCTCTTCGCCGTTCATGAGAACCTGCCCGCCGGAAATCGGGTCTGCCCCTGCGATCGCCCGCACGAGTTCGGTCCGACCGGCGCCGACGAGGCCCGCAATTCCGAAGATCTCGCCCTTTCTCACCGCGAAATTGACCCCTGAAAAGGTTCCGTTGGGCGAGGCGAGATCTCGGACCTCGAGAACGGTCTCCTCCTGCGGCGTGGGGACCTCGGGGAACATGCGCCCGAGGCTGCGACCCACCATGGCCTCCACGATGGTTCGCACAGGGATGTCGGCGGTCTCGAATTCCTTGACCTTCGCACCGTCCCGGAAGACCACGATGCGATCGGCGATCTGTTTGATCTCCTCGAGCCGGTGCGAGATGTAGATGATCCCGACGCCTTCGGATTTGAGCTTTTCGATTTGTTTGAACAGAAGCTTGGTCTCGGCGCCGCCCAGGGCGGCGGTCGGCTCGTCGAGGATCAGGAGCCTGGCATTCAGCGTAAGCGCCTTGGCAATTTCGATCAGCTGCTGGTTGGCGGTGGAGAGACCCTTGACGAGCCGCCGCGGAGAGATGTCGAGCCCGAGCCGCTCGAGCCCCTGATATGCGCGCCGGTCCATTTCCTTGCGGTCGAGCCGGCCGCCGGACATCGGATACCTGCCGACGAAGATATTTTCCGCCACGCTCAGGTGCGGCAGAAGCATGAGTTCCTGATGGATCATGGCGACACCGGAGTCGATCGACTCGCGGGGGTTGGCAGGCGCGTACTCCGCGCCCTGCCATGTCATGGCTCCGGCAGTCGGGAGGATCGTGCCGGAGATGATATTGGAAACGGTCGATTTTCCGGCACCGTTTTCGCCAAGGAGCGCCACGACTTCTCCGGCAAAGATATCCAGATCAATGTCGTGCAGGACTTCAATGGGTCCATAGGACTTCGCGATGTTCCGCAGTGACAGGATCGGAGATTTGCCTTCGGTCGTCATGACGCTCCCTTTCGTGCTACGGTGCTGGACTTGGGCCGTTTACGGGTGCTGCTCGACGTATTTCGGTGCGTCTTCGCAGGTCGTGAGCACGGCGTTCGGTGTCTGACGTTCGGGAACGCTTTCGCCGGCGGCGACCTTGATCGCGGAATCCACCGCGAGGCGACCCATGAGCTGCGTGCTCTGCGTCGCGGTCACGACGAAGGGACCTTCGCATTTCGCGAGGTATTCGAGCGCAGCGACGTCGCCGTCATAACCGCCGATGATGACCTGATTGGAAAGACCGGCAACGTCGGTTGCCTTGGCCGCGCCCATAGCAAGGCCGTCGGCCTGGCCGAAGATGATCTTGAGGTCGGGATGTGCCTGGAGCATGTTCTGGGCGATCGAGAAGCCTTCATCCGGCGACCACATCTGGCTCCATTGCTGGGTGACCAATTCTACGCCGGGGTTCTCCTTGATGGCGCGTTCGCAGCCCTCGAAGCGGAGCACCTCCGGAGTGGTGCCTTTCTGTCCGTGGATGATGGCCATCTTGCCTTCGCCGCCGGCCAGCTTGATAATGTGGTCGCAGACTTGGTAGGCGGACTCGATGCTTTCGCCGGCGATGAAGGTATCGCCGGGCTCGCCTTCAGGGAAGCGGTCCACGTTGATGACCGGGATACCCTCGGCACGCGCCAGGCGCGTCGGAACTGCGGCCGCTGCAGCGCCAGCGGGGATGTAGATGAACGCGTCGATGCCCTGGGTCATGAAGTCCTGAACCTGGCTCACCTGGGTGGCGGTGTCGTTCTTGGCGTCTGCAACAATGACCTCGATACCCAGTTCCTTGCCGTAGTTCTCGACACCCAGCTTGATCTGGTTAAAGAAGTCGGCCTGCAAGTTCGGGACCGCAAGGCCGATCTTCTTGACCTCCTCCGCACCGGCTATTCCGGCAATCGATGCGACGACTGTCGCAGCGAGCAGGGCCTTTAGCGTGGTTTTCATGAGTAACTCCTCCTCATTGGAATGGTCCACAGTATCATTTTGGACCCGTTGAAGTCCGACAATGCGGACCGTTAAGCGGGGAAGCGGGCGAGGCCCGCCTCCCTGACGACTTTGTCCTACCGGCGCTTGAAGGTTTCGGCGGCGACGGCCAGAACGATGACCAGACCGATGATCACGGCCTGCAGGAAGGGAGAGACGCTCAGCAGGTTCAGGCCGTTGCGCAACACGCCGATGATCAGAACCCCGATTACGGTGCCGACGACGCCACCGGTGCCGCCCGACAGGCTTGTTCCGCCGATGACGACCGCAGCGATGGCGTCGAGTTCATAAGCCACGCCGGAACTCGGCTGGACGGAGTCCAGGCGCGCCGCGAGAAGAACGCCGGCAAGGCCTGAAAGAAGCGCCGAAGCCACGTACACCATAACCGTCGTGCGTTTCACGTTGATTCCGGCGAGGCGCGCCACTTCCGGGTTGCCGCCGATGGCATAGAGCGACCGACCGCCCTCGCGGTAGCGCAGGAACACGAAGGCAATCGCGAACACGGCCAGCATCACTGCGACCGTCATCGTAAGAAAACCGCCATAGCGAATGATGGCCGACATGTTGAACCAGGCCGGGAAGCCAATGATCTGCGAGCCATTGGTGATCATGTTGGCAAGGCCGCGCGCAATCGACATCATGGCAAGCGTCGCGATAAAGGGCGGGACACCGAATGTGGTGACCATCGCTCCGGACGCCGCGCCGCAGATTGCTGCCGCAGCCAGCGCCCCGCAGATTGCGATGCTCATGGGCATTCCTGCCTCGACGTTGAGATAGCCCAGAACCATCATCGACAGTGCGAGCACTGATCCGACTGAGAGGTCGATGCCGCCAATCAGAATAACGAAAGTCATCCCGACCGCCATGATCCCGAGCACGGTGACCTGATCCATGACATTCAGGAAGTTCCGAAACGACAGGAATGAGTCCGACGCGAATGAGAGGAAGGCGCAGAGAACCAGCAGACCGATCAATGGCCCGGTCGCCCCGCTCAAGGAGAACAGGCTCGCCACAGAAGGTTTCACCGAGCCGTCTTTGGCAATCGAAGTCATGATTCCCCCTAATCTGTGTATATTTATACACTAGTGATGCAACATTCGTATCCTGAAGTGCCCAGGCAGTCAAACATTTTCTTCCCCACAACTTCAAAGCCTTTTTCACTTAAAACTCTGGGAGGGCGAAGTTGCGAACAATTAGCCAAAAGGGCCACACATCTCGCTTGACTTTCGTCCTAAACTGCAATTCTAATGAATAAGGAATTTTTATGCATGGAGAGCCAGTATGGACACCCAAGACCTTCGACGCATGGCGAACCAGATCCGCCGTCGCGATCTCCAGGCCGTCTTCGAAGCGGGCGCGGGCCATATCGGTGGCGAGATGTCTGTCTCTGACATCCTCACTGCACTGTATTTCAGGGTCCTGAATGTCGATCCCACGAACCCGCTCGATCCGAACCGCGACCGATTCGTGCTCAGCAAGGGCCACACCGCCTGTGCGCTCTATGTGACGCTCGCCGAGAAAGGATTCATCCCGAAGGAGGAGGTCGCCACCTTTCTCAAGCCGCATTCGCGCCTTAACGGACATCCTAACCGGACCAAGGTCCCCGGGGTGGAGACCAATACCGGCCCTCTCGGCCATGGCTTGCCGGTGGGTGTGGGCATGGCCATTGCCGCGAAGCTGAGCGGCGCCTCCTGGCGCACCTATGTTGTGACCGGCGATGGTGAGATGCAGGAAGGCAGCAACTGGGAGGCGATCGCCTCCGCCGCCCAGTACAAGCTCGACAACCTGACGCTGATCATCGATCATAATCGCTTGCAACAAGGCGCGCGGCTGGCCGAGACAAACAACCTCGCCCCATTTGCGCCGAAGCTCGAAGCCTTTGGCTGGGTCGTCGAGGAGATCGATGGCCACGACATGGACCAGATCGTCGCCGCGCTGTCGCCCGACAAAGTGGAACCCCACAAGCCAAAGGCCATCGTGGCACACACCAACAAGGGCCAGGGCATCTCATTCATGTCCGACAATGTCGCCTGGCACCACAAGGTGCCGAATGCCGAGCAATACAAACAGGCAATGGCCGAGCTTGAGGAGGCTGCCCAATGAACGCCGCAACCAGCGAGCCGAAGCTCTACGACTGCCGCGATGCCTTCACGGCCACGCTCGAAGCGATGGCCGCCGAAAACAACCGCATCGTAGCTGTGTGCAACGACTCAGTCGGCTCCTCCAAGCTCACCGGATTTCGCGACCGCTTCCCCGAGCGTCTGATCAATGTCGGCATTGCCGAACAGGCGCTTGTCGGCGCCGGCGCGGGCCTCGCCAATGGAGGCAAGATCCCGTTCGTCTGCGGCGCCGCCTGCTTTCTGACCGCCCGGGCTCTGGAACAGATCAAGGCGGACGTCGCCTATTCCGACACCAATGTGAAACTCGTCGGAATCAGTTCTGGCATGGCCTACGGGGAACTTGGCCCGACCCATCATTCGACCGAAGACTTCGCCTGGGTGCGGGCGATCCCTAATGTGGCCGTCGTGGCGCCTTGCGACAATGCCGAGACGGCCGCGGCCGTCGCCTTCGCGGCAGAGTTCAAGGGTCCGATATTCCTGCGGTTGAGCCGTGTAGGCGTGCCGCAATTGCTGCCCGACAACCACAAGTTCGAACTCGGCAAGGCAGACACACTGCGCGACGGTGTTGATGTCACGATCATTGCCAATGGCGTGCTGACCCACCGCGCAATGCTTGCGGCCGAAAAGCTCGCAGGCGCAGGCGTTGAGGCGCGCGTACTCAATATGGCCAGCGTCCGTCCGATCGACGATGAGGCGATCGTGAAGGCCGCCGAGGAGACCGGTGCGATCGTGACCTGCGAGGAGCACACGATCTTTGGTGGGCTCGGCAGCGCCGTGGCAGAGGTCGTGGTGGAGACGCGTCCGGTGCTGATGAAGCGCCTCGGCGTGCCCGGTATCTTCCCTCCGACAGGAAGCGCGAATTTCCTCCTGGACGAGTTCGGGATGTCGCCCGACGGGATCGCCGCAGCCGCCAGAGATCTAATCGAACGGAAAGCGTAGGAGGGCACGATGAAGCGGGCAGTTCTGGCCATCGACGAAGGCACGACCAACAGCAAGGCCATCCTTGTGCTCGAGTCGGGGGAGATCGTGGCACGCGGCTCCTGCCCGGTCGAGACGAAGCACCCCCGGTCGGGCTGGGTCGAGCAGGATGCCAGGCAGGTCTGGACGAGCACCATCGCGGCGATTCGGGACTGCCTGGCCGCGGGGCCGGAGATCGAGATCGCCGCCATTGGCATCTCCAACCAGCGCGAGTCGATCATGACCTGGGACAGGAAGTCCGGCGCGCCGCTTGGCCCGCTGGTGACCTGGCAATGCCGGCGGACCGCCGCCGCCTGTGAAGCCCTCAGGGTGGCCGGAATGGAAGAAGACGTGATCGCCCGCACCGGCTTGCCGATCGACCCTTTGTTTCCAGCCACCAAGGTCGCCTGGCTGCTCGAAAATCACTGTGCCGGCAAGACGCCAGAAGATATCTGCATCGGAACGGTCGATTCCTGGCTGATCTGGAACTTCTCCGGCGGCAAGGTGCATGCTTGCGACGCCTCCAACGCCGCGCGCACCCAGCTCTACAACATCTCCGAGGGCCGCTGGGACGAAACGCTCTGCGGTATCTTCGGCGTGCCGATGAACGCACTTGCCAACGTCCACGATTCCTCCCACGTCTTCGCCCTTACCTCGGGCGTGGACGGTTTGCCTGACGGGTTGCCGGTCGCCTCGGCGATCGGCGACTCGCACGGGGCACTCTTTGGTCATGGCGCTTTTGGCCTCGGCGATGGCAAGGTCACCTTCGGCACCGGGTCGTCGGTCATGACTACGCTGCCGGACTTCATCATTCCTCCCAAGGGCGTCACCACGACCATCGCCTGGTCGCTGAACGGCACGCCGACATTCGCGTTCGAGGGCAATATCCTTGTCAGCGCGTCGATCCTTCCTTGGACGGCCGAGCTGCTGGGGCAATCGGATGTCACGACGCTGCTCGACCTTGCGCAGACCGTCGAAAGCACGCTCGGCGTCATGCTGGTTCCGGCGCATGTCGGGCTCGGTTCGCCGCATTGGAACGCCGAGGCGCGCGGCCTGATCTGCGGGCTCTCCTTCAACACCGGCAAGGCCCATATCGCGCGGGCCGCTGCGGAGAGTATGGCCTTCCAGGTCGCCGATGTCTTCGAGATCGTCGAGCAGAACTCGACCGCTGGGATCGGCCGGCTTTTCGTGGACGGTGGTCCCAGCCGCAATCCATACCTGATGGGAATGGTCGCCGACTACATCGATCATCCGGTTATCGGCGGCGAGAGCGCCGAGGCATCAGCGCTCGGCGCTGCCTTTCTTGCGGGGCTGGCCACCGGGTTCTGGCCGGACTTGGAAACGGTCGGCGCCCTGTCCGCGCACAGCAAGGGGTTCGCGCCGACGCTGCCGGCCAAAGAGCGGATTTCGGCACTGGCGACTTGGCGAGCGGCGGTAGCCCGCGCAACTCTTGGCACCGAATAATTATTCGCGGTAGGACAACCGGGTCCAATCCCGAACGAGGAGTGTCCACGTGGCACGTGTCAACGAACTCAGACTGATTACCCGGGTGGCGCAGATGTACCACTTGGAGGGTCGCAGGCAGGCGGAGATCGCCCAGCATCTCCGAATGTCCCAGGCTACGGTCTCGCGCATGCTCAAGAAGGCGCAGGAGGAGGAGATCGTGCGAACGACCATCGTCGCCCCCTCCGGCACATTTCCCGAGCTGGAGAAGGGGATACGCGAGAAATTCGGCCTGCCGGAGGCCATTGTAGTGGAATGCGCCGAGGACAGCCCGGCCTCGATCATGGCGCGGATCGGCGAGGCAGGCGCGCACTTCCTCGAGGCGACACTGCAATCGGGCGAAATCATCGGTGTCTCGAGCTGGAGCGAAACCATTCTGAAGATGGTTGACAACATCCACCCGATGTCCGCGGGCAGGGTGAAGTACGTCGTCCAGACCCTCGGCGGCATGGGAAATCCGTCGGTCCAGACCCACGCCACCCAGCTCACTACGCGGCTGGCAAGACTGACCGGCGCCGAACCGCGCCTGCTGTCCGCCCCAGGAGTTGCGCCGTCGCGGGAGGCCAAACTCGTGCTCCTCGGCGACACCTATGTGCGTGAGACCATGGAGCTTTTCAGCAAGATCACGCTGGCCATCGTCGGTATCGGCGCAATCGAGCCATCCTCTATGCTCGCCCGCAGCGGCAATATCTTCACACCCAACGAACTGACCGAACATACAGATGCCGGGGCGATCGGCGACATGAGCCTGCGGTTCTTCGACATCGACGGCAACGTGGTGAAGACGCCGCTCGACGACCGGGTGATCGGCATGCCGATGGAAGCCCTGGCCAAGGTCGACCGGGTGATCGCGCTTGCGGGCGGCGCGGCCAAGACCGACGCAATTCGCGGCGCGCTTCGGACTGGCACGATCGACGTGCTCGTCACCGACGAATTCACCGCGCGCCGCCTCCTGGAAGCGTGGAACACCACACCCTGAGAAAGAGGAGATTGGGGAATGAGAAGGTTCGAAGGCAAGACGGTTGTCGTGACCGGTGGCAACAAGGGTATCGGATATGCAATCGCCGAGCGTTTTCTCGTCGAAGGCGCGAACGTTGTCATTGCCTCCTACGAAGATCAGGTTAAGGAAGCTGCGGCCGAACTTGCCAAGGACGGCGGCGCGACCCTTCCGGTACTGTGCGACGTGACGGACCCCGCTCAGGTGGTGAAGCTCTACGATGCCTCCGAAGAGGCGTTCGGAAGTATCGATATCTCGATCCAGAATGCTGGCGTCATCTATATCTCCAAGCTGGAAGAGGTGACCCTCGAGGAGTGGAACAAGACCCTTGCGGTCAACACGACCGGCTGTTTCCTGTGCTGCCAGGAAGCCATCAAGCGCATTCGCAAGCATGACCGTGGAGGCAAGCTGGTCAACACCGCCTCGGGCCAGGCGCGCGAAGGTTTCATCTATACACCGCATTACGCGGCATCGAAGTTCGGCGTGATGGGGCTGACGCAGAGCCTTGCCAAGGAAGTGGCGCTGGAGAAGATCACCGTCAACGCGATCTGCCCGGGCATCATCTACAGCGAGATGTGGGACTACAACGATCGCGTCTGGGGGAAGATGCTGGGCGACTACGGCCCGGGCGAATTGATGGCCGAATGGGTGCAGAACATTCCGATGAAACGCGCCGGCGTTGGCAAGGATGTTGCCGGCCTCGTCGCGTTCCTTGCCAGCGAGGACGCCGACTACATCACCGGCCAGACAGTCAACGTCGATGGCGGCCTGATCATGTCGTGACCGTCACGACGCGCCTCCGGTCCGGGCGCCACCGGGGGCGCAGACATCCATATCTGACACGGGGTTTTCATGCTGACCCAAACGGATCGGCTGCTGCGCCGCCAGACGGCGGAATCGGTGCTGCGCAAAGCCGGGCGGATCGCGCTTGAGCGGTTCCGCACCAGCTCCTTCACCGTCCACGAAAAGGGCATGCATGAATTCGTGTCCGAGGTAGATCGCGAAACGGAAAATTTCATACGCGTGCGTCTGGCCGAGCGCTTCCCCGCCGACGGTTTCCTCGGCGAGGAACTTGGCGGCGCCCACTGTGCCGCGACCTGGATTGTGGACCCGATCGACGGAACCACGAACTTTGTGCGCAACATACCGTTCTGGTGCCTATCGGCCGGTTTCGTCGTCGATGGCCAGCCAGAAGTCGGCGTGGTCTATGACCCCAATCTCGACGAGATGTTCGCCGCACACCGTGGGGGCGGCAGCTGGCTGAATGGCAAGCCCATCTCTGTGTCGAACACCGCAACTCCAAAAGGTGCAATTCTGGCATTCGGATTCAGCTTTCGGGCTTCACCCGAATGTAACCCGCGAATTGTCTCGCATCTTCTCTCGTCGGGAGCGATTTACCGTATCGGTCACAGCGTGAGCACTGGCTGGGCTGGACCGTCGTGCAGGATTGCCAGGCACGCATGTTGGGGCAGGACTCTGCGGAGGTCGATGCCAAGCTGGTGTGGAGCCGCCTCAAGTGCAGCCCGATGATGTTCTGGCTCGCCGAGGTCGCGGGCGTCCCCAGCGATCTGCTGGACGAGGCGGAAGCGCTGGCAGAGAGCGCAAGCCAGGCCAACCCAGCCGACGGCCATCCGCACGGCAGGATGATCAGGACGGCCCTGCCGTGGCCCCTCATCGAACAGGCAATCCTGACCGGCCCACACCTTGCGCCACTCTCGGTGGCCAACGACGCGGCGCTGCTAGCCTTTGACCGATTGACCGAGACAGTGTCTACCTACCGCAAGTTCCGGCAGTGGCTGCCGACCTAGGCCACGATTTAAGAATTTGCTCGCTGCCCGCGCGGGGTCGGGGAGGTAGCAATCCACGCGATGGGACCCGCGGCGGGAGCCCGCCTAAACTCCGTTGCCGCTAGGTCCGTTCGCATGATCGCCACTGATGCCGACACGCCTGGCTCCCTCATGCCTCAACAGCAGTGAGTCAGAGATCGGAAAGTCTGGGAGCCCCCCTGTAGAATCACCCGGAAAGGCCGTTGGTACAACACGACAGAGATGACCAAAGGATACACCAAACCACCTTCGGCACAGCAATTTCAACAACTTGGCGAGCGCCGCGGATACGCCGGTGCCGCCCTGCTGCCACATCAATTCGGTCCGAAACATCCGACTCTGATGCGTAGAAATTGAACGCAACGACGCGTTCGATGGAGAAAAGCATCGGAAATCAAATGCAGGCTCTGACTCAGACCCAATTGGCGAGTCGCTGGCACAAGTCGCCGCGAACCCTCGAGCAGTGGCGGTGGCTCGGTAAGGGACCGAGATATATCAAGATCGGCGCGCGGGTGATCTATCCGCTGGAATTCGTGGAAGCCTACGAGAAAGACCATATTCACGTCAGCACCCTTGGCCCGGTCCGGCGGAGGGATCGCTGATGCCGAAAAAGCCCTCGCCAAACCGCGTCAAGACGCATCGTGTCTATACAGTCTACGAGGCAGCCGACGCACTCGATCTGCACCGCCAGACTGTCATTCGCTGGATCAGGCACCACGGTCTGAGAGCCGATTGCAGCAAGCGCCCCTGGCTGATCGAGGGCCGGGACCTGAAGGGATTCCTCACCAAAAGGCGGCAGAAGGACCGCGTCACTCTCAAGATCGGCGAGATCTACTGCCTGCCCTGCCGACAGGCGCAAGTCCCTGCCGGGCACATGGCCGATTTCAGGATGAAGACGGCCACGTCCGGTGTTCTGTCAGGCATCTGTCCCGCCTGCGACCGGATGATGAACCGTATCATCGGCCGTGCCGATCTTGAGGCGTTTCGGGCCGTTCTCGACGTGACAGTTCAGCAGGCAGTGACGGGAATAGTGGGAGTGAGCACCCCCTGTCTGACTGTCACCCAGAAGGAGGCACGGCGAGCCAATGGTTAGACGCACCAATCCGAACCTCAGAATCAAGCGGAAATACCTGACCTGGATGAGCGAGGCCAGGGGCGTCTCGGAGGCGACAGTGGACCGAGCTGCGGCATCGATCGACACCTATCTCGCCTGGCTCAAGGGCAAGGACCTGCGCCAGTTTCACAGCGAGAAGGCCCTCGCATTCAAGCGGCATCTCGAGTCCGACAGGACCGGACGGAACCGACCCAGATCGGCGTCTACGATCAACGGAATCCTGAGGGACCTGCGAAGCTTCATGACCTGGCTCGCCGACCAACCCGGGTATCGCTCCCGCATCCGCCACGCCGACGCCGCCTATTTCAGCCCGGACCGCAAGAGTGAGCAGGCCCGGAGGGGTGAGCTCTTCAAGCCCGCTCCGTCGCCGGAGCAGGTCGCGCACGCCATCCTGTCGATGCCGTCCGAGACGCTTCTCGAGCGCCGGGATCGCGCCCTGATGGCATTCCTCTTCCTGACCGGCGCGCGGGAGAAGGCGGCAATGACCGTCCGGATGGGCCATGTCGACTTGACGAATGCCTGCGTTCAATTCGACGGCCGTCTCGTCGAGACCAAGTTTGGCAAACGGTTTACCGTCGCCTTCCTGCCAGTCGGCGACACCTTTGTCGCGATCCTGCGGGACTGGATCACGGAACTCCGCACCGATCTCATGTGGGGCCAGACGGACCCGGTCTTCCCGAAGACAGCCGTCGGCATCGGGGTGACCGGCGGGTTCGAGAGCCGCGGCCTGGAACGCGCCCCGTGGAAGAGCCCGGCCCGAGTCGTGAAGATCTTTCGGGGCGCATTCGAAGCCGCCGGTCTCCCACCCTATTCCCCGCATTCCATCCGAAGAACACTGGTGCAACTCTCCAACGATCACTGCAGGACCCCTGAGGAGTTCAAGGCATGGTCGCAGAACCTCGGCCACGAGGATGTGCTGACGACCTTCATGAACTACGGCTCGATCGCCCCCGGCCGCCAGGTGGAACTGATTGCACGGATGCGGGAGGGCCCGGAGGATGCGTCCGTCATCGACGACGCTTAGTCCGGTTGGGCCGCTTCGTGACCGAGGCCGGGTCATCAATCCGAAGGGTCACCCGGTCCGGCGCGATCCGGTAGCCGTAGGGAGGGATGGTCTCTATGACCTCCTGGCTCTCCAGGCCGAGCTTCCCAAGGGACGCCGCGAGCTTTCTGCGCGCCGTCTGGACCGCGCGCCGAACGCCACCTTCATCTGCGTAGTTTTCTCCGTCGGCAATCTCAGCTGCGGTCAGACAGGGATAGTCCTCGGGAACCAGACCTTGCCCCGCTGCCTGCAGGAAGGGCTCGGCAAGGCGGGCGAGCAGTCGGTAGGCGACACCGGTCAGGACTTCCGTTCCCCCGATCTTTGCCTGCTCTGACAGCGGGCTCAGGATGATCTCGACCCGTTTCGGAGACGTCTCGGGTTCGGGAGTTTCCATGCTCGGGGAAATGGCCTGCTCGAGCTGCGCCGCCCGATAGAGGGATGGCAGCGAATACGCTCCCGTATCGTCCTTGCCGGCGCCGAGCACTCGGTTCATGACCGATGTCACGGCCTTGCCATGCCGCCAGTGCAGGTCATGAAGCCGTCTCAGCGCCTCGCCGGGCGGGTCGCCGATGTCGTTGATCGCCCGCAGGACCTCCGGAAACCGTGTCTGGAAATCTGGGATATCGGCCAGCGCGAGGAACTGGGCATTCCTGACATAGGACAGCGCCATTTCCCTGTCGCGGACGCCGGGCAAGTCACCTTTAAGCAAGTCATGCGCATAGGCTTCCCCCGGGTCCTGGTCTTCCAACCCTTGCGACAGGACGGCGAAGCGGCGATCGATGCATTGCGAGCAGCGCCCGCAATGGCTGTGCATCCGGCTCAGGTTGTGAACGTCGGCGCAGCTGCGTGTATGGCGGATCTGGTCCGCGAAGCCGAGCCGGCGGATCGTCTCGAGCACGTCTCCCTTGGTTCTGAAGAGATAGGGGTTCCGTACCTCCCGCCTTTCCCCGAGCAATGCCGAGAACAGGCGGCCGAGCCCGGCAAGGACTTTCGGGTGTGTCGTCCGCGTCGCCCGCGCACCGATCACCTGCGGCACTGGCGGCAGGTTCAGGCTGACGACGCCGTTTTCGAAGAAATGGACGACCTTCAGCCCAAACATCTCGGCCACGGCCAGACCAAGGCTTGCAAAAAGGAAGGAGCGGCTCCGCTGCGTTCCCTCGCGACGTTTGCCATCGGCCAACTGCGCTGTCAGCGAAACCCGCATCAGCCGGCGCTTTCGTTCATCTTCGTCGAACGCATCAATGAGGTTGTTCTGAACGCGAGCCATCTTCGTTGCCGAGACGTGGCTGACGAGGACGACCCGTTCCCTTCGCTCGACGAGTTCCTCTACCGCCCCAGCGAAGGAATCGAGTCCTCCGGAAAACATGAGAATCCGCCCGGGCTGGAAGCCGACATCGGTGCCGAAGTCGAAAATGCCCTGGGTCGGACCAGAGTCCTCGCAATCAGCGAAGGAGAAGCGCCAGAAATCATCGGACAGGAACCCGACGACCTCCTCCAGCAGGTTCGTGATCTCTTCGTTCTCCCAAATCTCTCGACACCGCACCGGAACGGTGAGGTGAAACTTGCGGCGCCAGTCTTCGCCGCATCGGCTTCCCGCAAGCCCACCCCGGCTGATGCGGCAGTCGGCAGCATAGACCGTCGCTGCGATGTCGAGGAGATCGTGCACCACCTCCGGAACCACCGCCACCAGCTTGTGGCTCAGCTGGCTGATGCGGAACCTCATCTGGATCGGCGCGCCGTCGATCTCCAGTGACAGCTGGTCCTTGCCCCCGGCATTCAGGGGACCGATCAGGCGGACGGGCACCTCACGCGGCATCGTCCCGCCGCTCCAGTTCCCCGCGCAGCTTCGTCATCGAAAAAGCGGTGAACTTCCGGATGCCGTCGCGGGTGAGCCCCTCTCCCTGCCAGACGGCCTTGCCATACCATCCGCCGGCATAGGATTCGACGATCCGGGCAGCCTCGTAGGAATGCTGGAAGAGGGCGCGATCGAAAGATTGCCGGTCGGCATCCGAGGCAAATCGTTGGCCGGGGCCAACGTGGTTCGACAATTCCCGACTGAGATAATACTGGAGCGTCTGGTCGACGACCCGCGCAAAGAATCCCCGGGCAAACGCGCCGAACTTCTCCCCCGAAGCGAGCCGCCCGAGAGCGGTGCGTATCTCTGCGGGCGTCGGATCGAACAGGCCAGGCAGCGACCGATCGAAATGGTCCGACAGGGTCGTGAGCAGCGAAGATAGCGCGATCTCTCCAAGGTCGGAGCGATGTCCGCTCCGCAGGCAATCCTCATCCACCGAATCCGCGATTCCGGAAAGGAGGGCCGGCACGGTGTCGATCTGCGTTATACCGCGCTCCGCCATCGCCCGGAGAAATGCAGGACCGCGAGCCTCCTGCGGCAGGGCCGCCAGAAGTTCAACGATGGAAAGAAATTGCGGGTCCTTCGCGGCACTCAGCAATGCGCCTTTTGCTGCCAGCGTCGCAGCAGATGCGACGTCGGCCACGGGTGCATCGGCCTGGAGAAGATCCACGACCTCTCGCCATTTCCGCGTCTGCGGCAATACACCAAGCCGAATATGACCCATTCACTCCTCCACCAACTGCAGAGGACTCCAGATGAATGGTTGGCGCCACCGGAAATGTCACCTCATCTGCTGGGTGGTCCGGGCGGATTGCCGCACCAGATGACCCCAGTTCTGACAAACGGTGCGATCCCGGTGCGATCTGGCGAAATCTCGCCGCAGAACGAACGCTGTATAACTATTTGATTTAATTGGTGGAGCCGAGGGGAATCGAACCCCTGACCTCGTCATTGCGAACGACGCGCTCTCCCAACTGAGCTACGACCCCACGAGGGCTTCCAATTCACCCAACCACGACCGGTTGTCAAGCCGGCATCGCGAGGTTTTCGCGCACGAGCGCCTCGATCTGCGCGGCCGGGCGCGCCCCGGTCAGGCGGGCGGCTTCGCGACCGTCTCGGAACAGGATCATCAGCGGAATGCCGCGAATATTGTGCCGGACCGTGGCGTCGGGATGGCTCTGGGTGTCCACCTTGGCGAACCGCGCCTGGCCGCGAAGCGCTTGAGCCGCTTGTGCGAATTGCGGCGCCATCTGGCGACAGGGACCGCACCACGGCGCCCAGAAATCAACCACGAGCGGCAGACCGTCGGTCTTCGCGGCCTTCTCGGCTTCGGGAAAGCTCAGCTCCGTGACCTTGCCGTCGGCCAGTTTGGCTCCGCAGGTGCCGCATTTCGGCCCCGCGCCGAGCTTTTCGGTGGGCACGCGGTTCACGCTGCCACAGTCGAGGCAGGTCAGTTTCAGACTGCCGCTCATTCGGGATCTCCTTGATATTCACGTTTTTGCATAAATAGGAAAGGACGTGGCGAATCCAACCCCGGATTCCCGGCAGGTCGAAAATATCGCAGGGCCGCCGCATCGGGGCGCTGCCGGCACCCCGCCCCGCGATAGGCTCCTGAGCGACCGGTCCCGGGACTGCCGCTTTCGCAGGCAAAGTGATGGCGTAAAACCGATGCAGAACGGTCTCGTGGAGAGTTTCAACGGCCGGATTCGGGATGAACTTCTCAATGAGACCATGTTCCGCAGCCTGGCCCATGCAAGGATAGTGAGTGCCGCCCGGGCCTCCGACTAAAACACCGAACGCCCGCACTCGGCCTTGAACTACCAGGTGTTTGATCCCACGGTTTGATGGTGCGATCCATTCGCTGGAATGGAAGGAAGCCCTATGGGACAGGTACGTCACGGCAGCGCCACGACCACGCACGCCATCCGAGCAGCAATACAGCGATCGCA
>NZ_SELO01000001.1 GCF_004146235.1 Tropicimonas sp. IMCC6043
CCGCTCGAACCTACGAACCGCTTTGGCAGGTCGTCGGACACGTCTGCAACCTCTTCACTGAAGAAGAATGCTACAACTTCTTCAAGGCCGCAGGCTATGAAACCGAATAGATTGGGATCGCTCTAGCGAGCGAAGGTTCGGAAGCGGGGCACGGTTTGGCGGCTTCGTCCGCAGTGTCACTCCGTGCATGCGCCTCGGCGATTTGCGCCCTCAGATCGGCGATTTCGCTTCGCAACCTCTGGATCTCGGCGGTGATCTCGGTCGGGACCGATGCATACCGCGTGAGCGGCGCCGGCGGATCGCTGCGATACTCGAGATGCTGCGGAAAAGGCGTGTCCACGCCGGCGCTGTGACCCAAGTCGGTCTGGCCGGAGGTGCGGTGGAGGTCTTCGGGATCGATCAAGCCTGCTTCGACCCGGCTCGTCGCCAGGACAGCGCGAATCCGGCTCCCGGCCGGGGGTGCGACCGTCGCCGTGACCGGCTGACCGGATCTCTCGGGTGCTGCTGCGGGAATCGTTCCCTCCGGCACGGTTCCGTTCTGGTGTGCTGCGGATCGGGGCGCGACCCCGGTCGCGTTCGCGCTCGGGCCGACCGACCCCGACAGTGCAAACGGAAGCGGTCCGTTGCCAATGAGAATCATGTCCAGTCCCCTCGAAAAGGACCCACCCGCAATGATACTGGCGCAGAGTCTCTGAAGAAGTCCTTAAGCTGGTCCGGGATGATGCGACGGCGGACCATTTGCCGTCCTTCGCGCCGCGCCGGGATGGTGCGGCGCGCTGGTCCTCAGCCCTTGTTCGCTCGGTTCTCGATCAGGTCGTCGACCACGGAAGGGTCGGCGAGGGTGGAGGTGTCTCCAAGGGATCCGTAATCGTTCTCGGCGATCTTGCGCAGGATGCGGCGCATGATTTTGCCGGAGCGTGTCTTGGGCAGGCCAGGGGCCCACTGGATGACATCCGGCGAGGCGATCGGGCCGATCTCGCGACGCACCCAGTCGCGCAACTCCTTGCGCAGTTCTTCCGTCGGCTCGGCGTCATTCATCAACGTGACGTAGCAATAGATGCCCTGGCCCTTGATGTCATGCGGGTAGCCCACCACCGCGGCCTCTGCGACCTTGGCATGCGCCACCAGCGCGCTCTCGACCTCCGCTGTGCCCATCCGGTGACCGGAGACGTTGATGACGTCGTCGACCCGGCCGGTGATCCAGTAATAGCCGTCCGCGTCGCGGCGGCAGCCGTCGCCGGAGAAGTAGTAGCCCTTGTAATCCGCGAAATAGGTCTTCTCGAAACGGCCGTGATCGTCCCAGATGCCGCGCATCTGGCCAGGCCAGGAATCTTTTAGGCAAAGCACGCCCTCGGCCTCGGTCTGGGTGATTTCCGCACCCGATTGCGGGTCGAGCACGACCGGCTGGACGCCAAAGAAGGGTTTCGTCGCCGAGCCGGGCTTGGTGGCGATGGCGCCGGGAAGCGGCGTGAGGAGGTGCCCGCCGGTTTCGGTCTGCCACCAGGTGTCGACGATCGGGCATTTCCCCTTGCCGACATTCTCGTTGTACCAGTTCCAGGCCTCGGGGTTGATCGGCTCGCCGACCGTGCCGAGGAGTTTCAGAGAGGAGAGGTCGTGCTTCTCGACCCACTCCGTGCCCTTGCCCATCAGCGCGCGGATCGCGGTCGGCGCGGTATAGAACTGGTTCACCTTGTGCTTTTCGCAGACCTCCCAGAAGCGGCCGGGATCGGGGTAGGTCGGAACACCTTCAAAGATCACAGTTGTCGCCCCGTTCGCCAGTGGTCCGTAGACGATGTAGCTGTGGCCGGTCACCCAGCCGACATCCGCTGTGCACCAGAAGACGTCGCCATCGTGATAGTCGAATGTGTATTCATGGGTCATCGCCGCGTAGACGAGGTAGCCGCCGGTGGTGTGCACGACACCCTTCGGGTGGCCGGTGGAGCCGGAGGTGTAGAGGATAAAGAGCGGGTCCTCGGCGTTCATCTCGGCCGGCGTATTCACCTCCGGCGCGTCGAGCATCATCTCGTGATAGTCGAAATCGCGGCCGTCGACCCAGGTGGTCTGTTCCCGCGTCCGGCGGACCATCAGCACCTTCGGCTCGTGGATGCAGTGCAGCAGCGCGGCGTCGGTATTGGACTTGAGTGGCGTCTTGCGGCCGCCGCGCGGCGCGTAGTCGGCGGTGATGATGAGCTTTGCATCGCAGCCATTGACCCGGGCGGCCAGCGCCTCTGGAGAGAAGCCGGCGAAGACGATGGAATGAATGGCGCCGATCCGGGCGCAGGCCAGCATCGCATAGACCGCCTGCGGCACCATCGGCAGGTAGATGACAACCCGGTCGCCGCGGCGGATTCCGAGCTGTTCGAGCACGTTCGCCATCCGGCAGACGCGGTTGTGCAGCTGGCGATAGGTGACATATTGCGCCGGTTCGCGGATGTCGTCGGGTTCGAAGATCAGCGCCGTCTTGTTGGCGCGCTTCGGCAGGTGGCGATCGACGCAGTTGGCGGCGACGTTGAGCGTGCCGTCCTCGAACCACTTGATGTCGATATTGCCCGGCTCGAAGGAGGTGTTCTTGACCTTCGTGTAGGGTTTGATCCAGTCGAGCCGCTTGCCGTGCTCGCCCCAGAACGCTTCCGGGTCCGCGAGCGAGGCGGCATACATCTCCTCGTATTTCCGTTCATCGATATGGGCGTTTTCCTGGAACGCCTTCGGGGCGGGGTAAAGTTCGGTCATGTCATCCTCCCTGGCGGCGTCGTTGCGCCGCGTGTCTTGCTGGTCGAAAGGTTCGGAAATGCGGGACGCCGGGGCAAGGGAAAAAGCGCGGGAGAGGTGCGCCGGCAGGTCGAGACCGGCCGTGTGCCGGGTCCGGAAGGCCGGAAAGAAAAAAGCCGGGCCCGACGGGCCCGGCATTGGGAGGGAAGGGACCGTTCTGGCGCGGCCCGCTCCCGGTCGTCAGATGGCGAGATATTCCGCGCGCAGTTCGGCGTTCTCCAGGACTTCGGCGGCGGTGCCGTCGAAGACGATGCTTCCGGTGTCGAGGATGACCGCACGGTCGGCCAGCTCCAGCGCGCGCACCGCGTTCTGTTCCACGATGATCGTGGTGATGCCCTGTTCCTTGATATGGATCAGCGTCTTCTCGATCTCGTCGACGATGACCGGCGCGAGGCCTTCGTAGGGTTCGTCGAGCAGCAGCACCTTGATGTCGCGGGCCAGCGCGCGCGCGATGGCGAGCATCTGCTGCTCTCCGCCCGACAGCGTCACGCCCTCCTGCTTTCGGCGTTCCCCGAGGCGTGGGAAGAGGTCGCAGAGACGGTCGATGCTCCAGCCGATGGGCTCAACGATCTGCGCCAGTTCGAGATTCTCCTCGACGGTCAGGCCGGGGATGATCGAGCGGTCCTCAGGAACGAGGCCGATGCCGGCCTTGGCGGCCTGGTGGCTCTTCATCGTGTGCAGGTGCTGGTGGTCGAGCCAGATCTCGCCATGCGTGACCTGCGGGTTGTCCATCCGCGCGATGCTGCGCAGCGTGGTGGTCTTGCCGGCGCCATTGCGGCCGAGAAGCGCGAGGATCTCGCCCTCGTGGACGTTGAAGGAAATGCCCTGGATGATGTAGCTCTCGCCGTAATAGGCGTGCATGTCATAGACCGAGAGGAAGGCCGGCGCGGTCGCCGCGAGATTGGCGTTCTTCGAGAAGTCCGGTTTGACGTTCATGTGTCAGCCTCCATCCCGGCCGGCGTGCGCCGCGAGTGCGGGAGCCTCCGGCGAGGAAATTTGAGAACAGAAGAAGCGGGAGGGCATCATGCGGCCTCGCCGAGATAGGCTTCGCGCACCTTCGGGTTGCCGCGGATGTTTTCCGGCACGTCCTCGACCAGCGGCGTGCCCTGCGCCAGCACGGTGATCCGGTCGGCGAGCGAGAACACGACATGCATGTCATGCTCGATGATGGCGATGGTGATGTCGCGCTTCTGCTTGATCTCCTTCAGCAGGTCGATCGTGTTGTTGGTGTCGGCGCGGGCCATGCCGGCGGTGGGTTCGTCGAGCAGCAGCAGGCGTGGCTCCTGCAGGAGGCACATCGCCATCTCCAGCCGCCGCTTGTCGCCCCGCGACAGCGAGGCGGAATGCATGTGCATCTTGTCCTGCATGTTGACATCGACGAGCATCTGCTCGGCCATGATGCAGATGTCCTTTTCGTTCGCGACGCTTTCGAAGGCATGCATCCGGAACGCGCCGTCACGCTTGGCGAAGGCGGGGATCACCATGTTCTCGAACACGGTCAGGTCGCCGAAGATCTCCGGCGTCTGGAACACGCGCGAGATCCCCATCTGATTGATCTCGTAGGGCGTGCGGCCCAGCACCGACTGGCCGTCGAACATCACCGATCCAGTGTCGGGGATCAGCTTGCCGACGAGGCAGTTGAGCAGCGTGGACTTGCCGGCGCCGTTCGGTCCGATGATCGCGTGGACGGTGTTTTCCGCCACCGAGAGGTTCACGTCGCCAAGCGCCTGCAGGCCGCCGAAGCGCTTGTTCACCCCTTTGACTTCAAGAATTCCCATGTCTCAGGTCTCCTCATTCCGCCACGTGCGGGGTTTCTCTCGGATGATGCTCCGGATCTGGGCGATCGTTGCTGTCCGTCCGCTCGCGGCGCAGCAACCTGGCGATCCGCTGGCCGCCCTCGACGAGGCCGCCGGGCAGGAAGGTCACCACCAGCATGAAGAGGATGCCGAGGGTCAGGTGCCAGCCCTTGCCGACGAAGGGATGCAGCAGGAAGACGAAGAAGTCTTCCATCCCGTCGGGCATGAAGGCGAACCACTGGTGCAGAACGGTGTCGTTGATCTTCGAGAAGATGTTCTCGAAATACTTGATGAAGCCGGCGCCGAGGACCGGGCCGATCATCGTGCCCGCGCCGCCGAGGATGGTCATCAGCACGACCTCGCCGGAGGCGGTCCACTGCATCCGCTCGGCGCCCGCCAGCGGGTCCATCGAGGCCAGCAACCCGCCGGCGAGGCCGGCATAGACGCCCGAGATGACGAAGGCCGCGAGCGTGTAGGGCTTGGGGTTGAGGCCGGTGTAGTTGAGCCGGTTCTGGTTCGACTTCACCGCGCGCAGCATCAGTCCGAAGGGCGACCGGAAGATCCGGAGCGCGACATAGAAGGCCAGGATCATCACGATGGCGCAGAGGTAGTAGCCGGCGTTGAACTGGAAGGTCCATCCGCCTACGGCGAGTTCGTGGGTCGCGCGCATCTCGATGCCGAAGAGGCTGGTGACCGGGATGCCGCCCTGGGGGGTGGCGGACTGTCCGAGCACGCGCGGGTCGTCGAGCGTGAGCTGCAGTCCCGTCTCGCCATTGGTGATCGGCGTCAGCACCGAATAGGCGAGGTTGAACGACATCTGCGCGAAGGCCAGCGTCAGGATCGAGAAATAGATGCCCGACCGGCGCAGCGAGACAAAGCCGATGAGCACCGAGAAGAGCCCGGCAATGATCATCGAGAGCAGGATCGCCGGCAGCACGTTCATGCTGAGAAGCTTGAACATCCAGACCGCGGAATAGGAACCGACCCCGAGGAAGGCCGCGTGGCCGAAGGAGAGGTAGCCGGTGAGCCCGAAGAGAATGTTGAAGCCAATGGCGAAGATCCCGAAGATCACGAAGCGCTGCATCAGGTCCGGGTAGCCCGCGTTGAACTGGGCCATGGCGGAGTCGGTCGGGAAGGGGTTGAGCAGGAACGGCGCACAGAGCGTGAGCACCGCCACGATGAGGAGGAAGGTCAGGTCTTTCTTGCTGAGTCCGAGCATTGATCAGTCCTCCATCACGCCCTTGCGGCCCATGAGCCCGCGGGGTCGCGTGAGCAGAATGATGATGGCGACGACATAGATGATGATCTGGTCGATGCCGGGAATGATGTCCTTCACCCAGTTCATCGAGGCGAAGCTTTCGAGGATGCCGAGCAGGAAGCCTGCGGCGACGGCGCCGGGCAGGCTGCCCATGCCTCCCACGACCACGACGACGAAGGAGAGGACGAGAAAGTCCATCCCCATGTGGTAGTTGGGCGAGTTGATCGGCGTGTACATGACTCCGGCGAGGCCGGCGACGGCGGCGGCGAGGCCGAACATGGCAGTGAAGCGCTTGTCGATGTCGATGCCCAGGAGGCCCACCGTCTCGCGGTCGGCCATGCCGGCGCGGACGACCATGCCGAAGGTGGTGAATTGCAGGAAGGAGAAGACGCCGCCGATGATCACCGTGGCGAAGAGGAAGTAGACCATCCGCCAGTAGGGATAGATGATGACATTCGGGTCGAAGCCGAGCAGGACGCCGAAATCGAAACTGCCCTTGAAGGCGTCTGGGGCCGGGGTCGGGATCGGGTTGGCGCCGTAGAAGAGCTTGATGATCTCCTGGAGCACGATCGCCAGGCCGAAGGTCACGAGGATCTGGTCCGCGTGCGGGCGCTTGTAGAAATGCTTGATGAGGCCGCGCTCCATCGCGAATCCGATGGCGATCATGATCGGGATGGCGAAGAGGATCGAGAGCGGCACCGCCCAGTCGATGATCGCGCCGCCCGCCTCTGGTCCGAACCAGGCCTCCACATAGGGTGTCTTCACTTTCGCCGGGTTGCCGAGGAAGTCGAGCTTGGTCGGATCGACGGTCTCGAAGGAGAGCGACAGCAGGCGGCTGACGGTGACGGCGCAAAAAGCGCCCATCATGAACAGCGCACCATGCGCGAAGTTGACGACGCCGAGCGTGCCGAAGATGAGAGTGAGCCCGAGCGCGATCAGCGCATAGGCCGAGCCCTTGTCGAGCCCGTTCAGGATCTGAAGAAGGATCGCGTCCATGGTTCCCGCCAGTCGAAGGAATGAGGCGCACGGCGGGGACACGTCCCCGCCGTGCGCAGCGTGGGCCGATCACGCCTGGCGCGATCGGCCCGTTCGGCGTGAGTGGATCAGGCGCCGTTGTTGCACTCGCCGAGCGAGCCGCCGGCGAACATCGGGTGGTCGGGCTCATACCAGACCTGGGAGACGGGCGTGACCTCGACCACTTCGAGGAGGTCGAATTCCGAGGTCGGGTTGTCCTTGCCCTTCACCACGAGCACGTCCTTGAAGCACTGGTGGTCGGCCGAGCGGTAGAGGGTCTGGCCGTTGCCGAGACCGTCGAAGAGGAAGCCCTTGTTGGCCGGCGAATCGATGCCCGGAAGCGAGCTGTCGCCGCCCTCGAGCGCTTCGACCACGGCGCAGGGCGCGAAGGAGCCCGCACGCTGCACGGCGTCGGCATAGAGCAGGGTCTGCACGTAGCAGGTATGTGCCGCCTGGCTCGGCGGGAAGCCGTATTTCTGTCCGAAGCTTTGCACGAAGGCCTTGGAACCTTCGTCCTGCAGCGACCAGTGCCAGTTGGTGGAGCCGAATATGCCCTTGACGTTCTCGCCGGCGCCCTTGGCCATCAGGCGGGAGTAGAGCGGCACGACGATCTCGAAGTTCTTGCCGTTGACCTGCTTTTCGCGCAGTCCGAACTGGACGGCGTTGGTCAGCGAGTTGACCATGTCGCCACCATAGTGGTTCAGGATCAGTACGTCGGCGCCGGAGTTGAGCACCGGGGCGATGTAGGAGGAGAAGTCGCCTGCGGCGAGTGGCGTCTTGACGGTCTCGACAGTCTCCCACCCAAGCGCCTCCGTGGCGGCCTTGATCGACTCTTCCTGGGTCCAGCCCCAGGTGTAGTCGGCGGTCAGGTGATAGGCCTTGCGGTCATTGCCATACATCTTGGCAAGCACGGGGGCGAGCGCGGCGCCGGACATGTAGGCGTCGAAGAAGTGGCGGAAGCCGTTGGCCTTCTTGTCCTTGCCGGTGGTGTCGTTGGAATGGGTCAGGCCGGCCATGAAGATGACGCCGGCTTCCTGGCAGAGGCCCTGCACGGCGACCGCGACGCCCGAGGAGGAGCCGCCGGTGATCATGATCGCGCCGTCCTTCTCGATCATCGACTTGGCGGAGGCGCGGGCAGCGTCGGACTTGGTCTGGGTGTCGCCGGTGACGAACTCGACCTTCTTGCCGAGGATGCCGGTACCGTCCAGAACCTTCGAAGAGAAGGTGTTGAGCATGCCGCCGTCGCCACCACCGTTCAGGTGCTCGACCGCGAGCTCGTAGGCGCGCAGCTCGTCGGCGCCCTCATCGGCATAGGGGCCGGTCTGGGGTACGTTGAAGCCGAGGGTGACGGTGTCGCCGGTGGGCTCGTTGGTGAAAGCGTTGGCCTGTGATGTGAAGATCGTCGGCAGCGCGAGACCGGCGCCGGTGGCGACACCGGTCTTCAGCACACCACGACGGGTGAAATCGAATTTCGTCATGTGTTCCTCCCAATGTTTTCGCGCCGAGCGTCCTCCCCTGCGGCACGTCCCCTTGGTGGGGTAGTCACAGTATCGAGGGTCGCCCGCAAATCTGGAAACAAATCATTTGGAACACTGGACTTTTTTGTAAACAGTTACACAATGGGCATGACAAATCTGTAAAACACTTCTCACCGCAGTGCAGAAAGCCCTTGGGAAGGCAGGGAAAAGTTAATGGCGCGCAGCTCTCTGACCGGAAGCCGGATCCGCGAACGCCGTACGATGATGGGCCGAAAGCAGGCCGATCTGGCACGGTCGGTCGGCATCTCGCCCTCGTATCTCAACCTGATCGAGCACAACCGTCGCAGAATCGGCGGAAAACTCATCAACGACATTGCGCGGGAACTCGGCGTGGAGGCAGGTGCGCTGACCGAAGGCGCCGAGACCGGACTGCTGACGGCGCTGCGCGAGGCTGCGGCCGACCACCCGAGCGCGGTCGAGGACCTGCCGCGGCTGGAAGAATTCGTCGGCCGCTTTCCCGGCTGGGCGCGCCTGCTGGCCGACACGTGGCGGCGCGCCGCCGAGCTCGAACATTCCGTCGAGGTGCTCTCGGACCGGATGACCCACGATCCCTTCCTGTCGGCGTCGCTGCACGAGGTGATCTCGACCGTCACAGCGATCCGCTCGACCGCCACGATCCTCGCCGAGACCCGCGATATCGATCCCGAATGGCGCGACCGGTTTCACCGGAACATGTCCGAGGAGAGCGCGCGGCTGGCCGAAAGCGCCGAGGCGCTGGTGCGCTATCTCGACGAGGCGAGTTCCACCGACTTCGCCGGGTCGACGCCGCAGGAGGAGCTCGACGCCTGGCTGCGCGACCGGGGTTTCCATTTTCCCGAACTCGAACGCGCGCTGCCACCGGAACCCGAGACCATCATCCGACGCACCGAGGACCTGCGCTCGGCTTCCGCGCGGGAGATGGCGGGCAAGCATCTCCGGCGCTACCGCAAAGATGCCGAGCACATGCCGCTCTCGCGATTTCTCGACGCCGCCACTGCCGCCGCCTTCGATCCGGCGTCGCTGTCGATGCGTTTCGGCGTCGATCTCGCGGCAGTGTTCCGGCGTCTCGCGGCGCTGCCGGCCGAGCGGGTCGGCGCCGAGATCGGCCTGGTGGCCTGCGACGGCTCCGGGACGCTGACATTCCGGAAGCCGATCGACGGGTTTCCGCTGCCGCGCTATTCGGCGGCATGTCCGCTCTGGCCGCTCTACCAGGCGCTGTCACGGCCGATGGCGCCGGTGCGCGCGCAGGTCGAGATGGGCGGGCGGACTCCCCGGCGGTTCGTGGCCTATGCGGTCTGCCAGCCGTCTCAGCCGGCCGGCTTCGACGGGCCGCAGGTGCTTGAGGCGGCGATGCTGGTGCTGCCCGAGGAAATCACCGGGATCGAGGGATCCGGACCGTTGCAGGAGATCGGCACCTCCTGCCGGATCTGCCCGCGGGCAGGCTGCGTGGCCCGGCGCGAACCGTCGATCATGGCGGAGGCCGTGTAAGGCGCTGACCAAGGCGAAAAGAGTCGCGGTTGCCATTTGCGGGTGGGTATTGTGCAGTTTCCGCCAGCGACGGACGTCCGAAATCCTCTGCTCGAAGAGCAAACCCAGCTTTTGACAGCGCTTCCGGATCGCGCAATAGTCGCTGCGACGGGACGTGCAAGCGAACCCGTCGCAGGGGGGAGCGCATGAACAAACGTGTTCTGCTGGTCGAAGATGAGCCTAACATCATCGAGGCCATACGATTTATCCTGTCGCGCGACGGCTGGCGGGTCGATACGCATGCCGACGGCGCCACCGCCGTGGAAGCGGTGCGGGCCAGGGTTCCGGATGTTCTGGTGCTCGACGTGATGTTGCCGGGCAAGTCGGGTTTTGACATCCTAAAGGAACTGCGCGCCTCGCCAGCGACCGAGACCCTGCCGGTGCTGATGCTGACCGCCAAGGGTCAGAGCCGCGACCGCGAGCTGGCCGAGCGCTACGGCGTCAACCGGTTCATGACAAAGCCTTTCGCCAATTCCGAAGTGCTGGAGAGCGTCAACGCGCTCTTCGCGGGCGCGACGGGGCCGGCTTGACGCCGTCGAAACCCTCCGCGCCGGGCGAGCCGCGCGGCCGTCGCCTGCCGGACGGCTGGGACGACCTGGCGCTCGAGGGCGACGACCGCACGGCCGTTCCGCTTTTTCTCGGCCGCGAGATCTATCGCCGTCGCCGCATCATGGATGCTGCCCGCCTGTTGCCCGCCTTCGGCACGGCTCTCCTGCTGCTGCCGATGCTTTGGGCGAGCGACCACGGCACGGCTGCGGGGGCGGTCTATATCTTTTCGGTCTGGCTGATCCTGATCCTCGCCGCCGCCGTTCTGTCGCGCCGTCTCTCCGAACCGCTGCGGGAGAAATCCCGGCCCGACGGTGAGGCCGGGGACGAGGCCCGCTAAGCGATGTCCTTCAACCTACTGGTCGCCGTCGCGCTGATCTATGTCGCCTTCCTCTTCGGCATTGCGGCCTATGCCGAGCGGCGCACCCAAATCGTCGGTGGCGGCTGGCTGCGCTCGCCGCTGGTCTACACGCTCTCGCTCTCGGTCTACTGCACCGCCTGGACCTTCTATGGCGCGGTGGGCTACGCTGCTCGCTCGGGGCTTGAATTCGTCACCATCTATCTTGGGCCGACGCTGGTCTTTGCCGGATGGTGGCTGCTCTTGCGTAAACTCGTCCGCGTCGGCCGGTCGCAGCGCATCACCTCCATCGCCGACATGATCTCCTCGCGCTACGGAAAGTCGAACACGCTCGGCGTGCTGGTGACGCTGCTCGCGGTGATCGCCACCACGCCCTATATCGCGCTCCAGCTCCAGTCCGTCACGCTCTCCTTCGGTGTCTTCGCCGACCCCGAAAGCGACTTCTGGGATCCCGCAAATCCAGCTTCCACTGGCCTTTGGATCGCTGCCGGCCTCGCCGTCTTCACGATCCTCTTCGGCACGCGTACGCTGAACTCCAACGAACGCCACCACGGCGTCATCATGGCGATCGCCGTGGAGGCAGTGGTCAAGCTTCTCGCGTTGATCTCGGTCGGTGGCTTCGTGGTCTGGGGCCTCGCGGACGGGCCTGCCGACATTCTCGCCCGGATTGACCGCTCCGATCTCGCCGGATGGGAGATCCGGCCCTCCCGATGGGCCGGTCTGATCTTTACCTCCGCCGCAGCGATCCTGTGCCTGCCGCGGATGTTCCAGGTCATCGTGGTCGAGAGCGACGACGAGGCGCATCTCGCCGCGGCCTCCTGGGCCTTCCCGCTCTATCTCTGCGCGATGAGCCTCTTCGTGCTGCCAATCGCCGTGATCGGCCTCGAACGGCTGCCCGAAGGGGCCAATCCCGACCTCTTCGTGCTGTCGCTGCCGTTGCTGGAAGACCGCCACGGGTTGGCGATGTTCGCCTTCCTCGGTGGATTCTCTTCGGCCACCTCGATGGTCATCGTCGCCGCGCTGGCGCTGGCGACGATGCTCTCTAACCACGTGGTGATGCCGCTCTACCTGCACCGCCGGCAGGACGGCGCGACGATGGCCGGCGACGTCCGCGCGTTGGTGTTGCGTGCCCGCCGGATCGCCATCGTCGCGGTCCTGTTGCTGGGCTATCTCTATTACCGCTTCTCGGGCGGCTCGGCGGCGCTGGCCTCGATCGGCCTGATCTCCTTTGTCGGAATCAGCCAGGTGTTGCCGGCCTTGCTCGGCGGGCTGTTCTGGCGCGGCGGCACGCGCGCCGGCGCGGCCGCGGGGCTGGTCACGGGCTTCGTCATCTGGGCCTATACGCTCTTCTTGCCGAGCTTCGGCACGGCCGGCCCGTTCGGCGCGGCGATGATGGAGAACGGTCCGTTCGGCCTCGCCTGGCTGAGGCCTCAGGCGTTGTTTGGCGTGCCAGGGATGGATCCGCTGATCCACACGCTGTTCTGGTCGATTCTGCTCAACACGGTCGCCTTCTGCTGGGTCTCAATCGTCACCTTCCCGACGCCGCTGGAGCGGCTTCAGGGGGCGCAGGTGGTCAATGTCTTCGAGCATACGCTCGGCGCGCGCGGCTGGTCGCGCGGCACGGCCGAGGCGGAGGACCTGTTGATGATGGCGCAGCGCATTCTAGGTCCTGGCGAGGCGCAGGATCTCTTCCATGCCGAGGCGGCGCGCCAGGGAAAGGCGGGATACCTGCCCGAAACGACTCCGGAATTCCTCGATCTGTTGGAGCGGGAACTGTCCGCCTCGGTCGGCGCGGCCACCGCCCATGCAATGGTCGGACAGATCGCGGGCTCCTCCTCGATCCTCGTCGAGGACCTGATCCGGGTGGCCGACGAGGCGCAGCAGATCCTGGAATATTCGAACCAGCTCGAGGCGCAGTCGGCCGAGCTCGAGCGCACCGCGCGTCAGCTCAGGGACGCCAACCAGAAGCTCACCGAATTGTCGATCCAGAAGGACGCCTTCCTCAGCCAGATCAGCCACGAGCTGCGAACGCCGATGACCTCGATCCGCGCCTTTGCCGAGATCCTGCGCGAGGGCGGGCTGACGGCGGAAGAGACCGTTCGCTATGCCGGCATCATCCATGACGAGTCGATCCGGCTGACCCGCCTGCTCGACGACCTGCTGGAGCTCTCGGTTCTGGAGAATGCGCAGGTCAGCCTCTCGATCGGCCCGGCCCGGCTCGTCGACCTGGTCGACCGGGCCATCGCCGCGACCGGCGACATGGGCGAGGTCCGCCCCAAGTCCTCGCTCGCGATCAGGCGGGACCGGCAGCGCGAGGAGGTCGACCTGCGCACCGATTCCGACCGGCTGACCCAGGTCTTCATCAACCTGATCGGCAATGCGCGGAAATATTGCGACTCGCCCGAGCCGCAACTCACGATCCGGGCGCGGCGCTCGGGCGATCGCGCGGTGGTGGACTTCATCGACAACGGCTCGGGCATTCCCGCCCGCAGCCAGGACATTATCTTCGAAAAATTCTCCCGCCTCTCGGACCAGTCGGCGGCCGGGGGCGCCGGGCTCGGTCTGGCGATCTGCCGCGAGATCATGGCCCGGCTGGGCGGAGCCATCGAGTATCTGCCGGGCCAGGGCGGAGCGGCCTTCCGGGTCTCGATCCCGCTTGCGGCGCCGAACTGACGCCCGAACCGTCCCGATTTCCCGTCGACCTGCCGCAAGTTAACCATTTGCCAAGGGAGATCTGGTCAATCTTCTCCCGCGACGACCGTGTCCTCGTTCGGGAGGAGCGGGAAGGACGGGTGACACCAGCATGGCCGAGGCGGCCCGGCAGACGATCATCAGGCGCAAGCTGGACGCCGGGCGGGACGCCGCGCCGGAGGATCGTCGCGTCCGGCCGGTCAGGGCGCTCTCGGCCGCGCTGAGCAAGGCGGCAGAGGACCTTATGGGCCTTGCGCTCGACGCGGGCAGTGGGCCGGAACACATCGCCTCGCTGTCGGATCTCTTGGAGCGGCTGCCGGAAAACGGGCTGCTGGCGGTGCTCGAGGGGCCGCGGGACGGGCAGGGGCTGTTCGCCTTCGACAGCAGCGCGCTCGCTGCGATCATCGAGAAGCTGACGACCGGTTCGGTGGGAACGGCCCCGCCATCGCTTCGCCGGCCGACGCGAACCGATGCGGCACTCGCGGCGGACCTGATCGACGGCACTCTCCAACGCTTCGAGACCGCGCTGGCCGGGCGGGAGGACTTCCGTTGGGCGAGCGGCTTCGGGTACTCCACCCATGTCGAGGATATCCGTCCGCTCGGCCTTCTGCTGGAGGATATCGATTACCGGATCTTCGGCCTGACGCTTGATTTCGAACTTGGCCGGCGCCAGGGCAGGATGCTGCTTGCGCTGCCTGCGCAGGGCTGCGCCGAGATTCCGCCGGACGCGGCATCCGGGGCCCCTCCCGACGCCCCCGCGGACCCGGACTGGGCGCCGGGGCTTGCGGCGCGGGTGCTTCAGGGCGAGGTCAGTCTCGAGGCGGTCCTGCACCGGTTCCAGCTGCCGATCTCCGCCGTGGGCGCCCTGCGGGTCGGGGACGAGATCCCGATACCGGTCTCGGCTCTCGACAACCTTCGTTTCGCGGGCGCCGAGAAGATCCCGCTCGGTCGTTGCCGCCTCGGCCGAAGCAACGGATACCGCGCGGTGCGCCTCGGTGCCGGCGGCCAGGCCGAGGCGTACACGGGCCATCCCGGGCGCACTCAACCGGCCCCATCCGCCGAACGGCCGGTGCCGATGAAGGCTTCGGCCGACGATGACAGCGATCTGCCGGAGCATTCCGACTTGCCCAGCGGCGGGGGCGCCGGGGCGGGTGTGGCCGTGGACATGGCGATCGATGGGTTGCCGGCGCTCGACGGATTGCCAACGCTGGACAACGCAGGGCCGACAGACTCCGCTGTCGCGCTGGATCTGGATGCGCTCGACGCGCTTCCGAAGCTCGACTGACTTCTACTTTCCAGCGGCGTGGATCGGCGGGTGCGGCAGCAAGTCGGCGCGCGAGTGGGTGGCGCCCTGACGGCGCGGCCTCAGGACCGGGCGATGGCTTCGAGCTGTGGTCGAAGGGCGGCGAGCGGGTAGCCGGCCCGGTTGGCGGCATCGAGCAGATCGCTCACCGGCACGGTCCGGGCCGAGAGGCACATCCATATGACGGCCGAGCGCGTTCCGGAGGCGCAATAGGCAAGTACCGGCGCGGCCGAAGTCGCGACCGCGGTTTCTTGCAGCGCCAGGTCGCGCATGAATTGATCGCCCTGTGTCAGGGGCAGCTCGACAAAGTTCAGTCCTGCCTCCTCCGCCGCGCGCCGGATGTCGGCGGCGCGCATGCCGGGCACGACCTCCTCGTCGGGGCGGTTGCAGATGATCGTGCGAAAGCCGGCCGCGGCGATCGCCGGAACGTCCTCCGGCAGGATCTGAGGGCTGACTGCGTATACGTCACTGAGTGCGCGAATATCCATGGCAGGTTGATCCATCACAAAGAGTGAGAAATCAAGCCTCCTTCTTCGCCTTGATTTGCGTCAAGGACGACGCGCCCGGTGCACCATAGCCTGTCGGATACCTGTGCCGAAGGAGGGCAGACATGGTCGCCGATCTGCAACGCAAGGCCCAGCTGGAGGCACGGCTGGCCGATCTCACCGCAAAACTCGCCGAAATCGGCGCGGAACTCGACAGCCATCAGTCGCGCGACTGGGAGGAACTGGCCGTCGAACGCGAGACGGACGAGGTGCTCGAGGGCGAGGGCCGTGCGGGCAAGGCGGAGATCGCCGCGATACGCGCCGCGCTGGCCCGGATCGAGGAGGGAACCTACGGCGAATGCGTCCAGTGCGGCGAACAGATTGCCGAGGCGCGGCTCGAACTCCTGCCCTACACGCCGTTCTGCGCCGACTGCGCGCGCAATCTCCACCGCTGACCGGCCACCGTCCTGCCTCTTGCCAACCGGCGCTGCGGCCGGTTTGATGGCCACAAAGTCAGGAGGGGCAGGGTGGAGCGCGTGAGGCTCGAGCGTCTGGGCGCAGTGCTGCTGGCGGTGGTCGATACACCGCCGGGCCACAGCCCCGACCTTGCGGCGCGGCGTGACCTTCTGGAACTCGTGCAGACCTGTCGCAGCCGTCCTGACATTCGTGCGCTGGCGTTGCTCAGCAACGGCACCCTGCCGCCGGCGCCGCCCGGCGCCGGTCCGGATCCGACAGCCGAGGATGGCCTCGCCGCTGTCTGCACTGCACTGGAAACACTTGAGATCCCTGTTGTTGCAGGGCTCGACGGCGCGGTAGAGTCCGGCGGCGCCGAGCTGGCCCTTGCGGCGCATTTTCGATTGGCGGAACCGGGGGCGCGCCTCTGCTGGCCCGACATCGCGCTCGGGCGGCTGGCCGGCGGCGGCGGATCCCAAAGGCTGGTGCGGATTGCCGGCGCGGCAATGGCGCTCGACTGCCTGCTCGGCGGCCGGCCACTCGACGCGGCGGCGGCCGAGGCGGCCGGGCTGCTCGACGGCGTGGTGCGCGGGGACCTGACTGAGGCGGTGGTCGGGTTGGCGCGGCGGCTCGCCGCGGCAGGGGCACGTCCCCGGCCGAGCGGGGCGCGCAGCGAGGGGTTGGCGGACGTGGCGGGCGCCCGGGCGGCGGTGGCCGCGGCCCGGCGGGCGCGGGGAGCGGGGAAGGCGGCAGCGCGGCTGATCGAATGTGTCGAGGCGGCACTGGTGCTGCCCTTCGAGGCCGGCGTCGGTTTCGAACTGGCGGCAGCGGCCGAACTGGCGGCGGCGCCCGAGGCGCGGGCGCTGACGCATCTGAAGCGGGCGGAGGTGGGTGCGTCGGGGCCGGAGCTTGTCGCGAACCAGCCGCTGCGGTCGGTCGCGCTGCACGGCCTCGGTCAGGAGGCGGACGCGCTGGCCGATGGCCTGCTGGCGGCCGGACGGGAGGTGATCCTGTCGGAACCCGATCCCACGGCGCTGAGCGACGGCCTTTCCCGCGTCGGGGCGCGGCTCGCGACGGCGGTTGCCGCGGGCACGCTCGACGCGGCCGGGCGGGCGGCACGGCTCGACAAGCTGAGTTCGGCAGCCCGGCTGCAGGATATCGGCGGCTGTGACCTCCTGATTTCAGCGTCTCCCTTGCCGGCGCAGCGACATGCCTCAGCCGTATCGGCGATGCGCGCGGTTTTCGGAAACGGCGTGCTGGAGCCGGGCCCGGTCTCCTGCGGGGAAGGGGCATTCGGGCTTTTCGCCACGGCGCCCGCAACTGCGCCGGGCGTGGTGGAAATCCTGCCGCCTGACGCGGCCACGGCAACGTCCATCGCGGCGCTGCGCGACCTCTTGCTGGAGATCGGCTTTCAGCCGGTGCTGGCGGGGAAGCGGGCGAAGAGGCCCATCGCGGGACGCCTCGCCGCTGCGCTGCTCGCCGCGTCGGAGCACCTGCTCGAGGACGGTGCCCGCCCGCGCGATATCGACCGCACCTTGGAGGCGGCGGGCTTTGCCTGCGGACCGCTGCGGCTCTTCGACCGGGCCGGGCTTGGCCCGATCCTCGCGTGGCGACGCGAGGCGGCGTCGCGGCGCGACCCGCGTGATCGTTACGTGACGATCCTTGACGTGCTGTGTGCGGCCGGGCGTACCGGGCGTGATGCGGGGCAGGGGTTCCACGACTATCCGGAAGGCATCCCTGAGGGTGTTGCATCCGCCGAGGTCGAGACGCTGGTGGCGAGCGCGCGGGCAGCGGCGGGGCTGGAGCCGCGGAGGATCGAGCCGGACGAGATCCTGCGGCGTTGCCGGCTCGCGCTGGTGCTTGAGGGGATCCGGCTTCTCGAAGACGGGACGGCGCGATCGGCGGGCGATATCGACGTGGTGGCGGTGTGCGGCCTCGGCACCCCGCGGGCCGCGGGCGGGCCGATGTTCGAGGCCGCCGAGGGTGGACTGGCGGCGCTGCGCGAGGAGTTTCGCGCTCTTGCCGCCACCGAGGATGCGCGTTTCTGGACGCCGCCGCCGCATCTCGACCGGTTGATCGATCGCGCGGGTGCAGCCGGGCGGGGCTAGGTCAGGAAGATGCCGACGACGACCATCATCAGCCCGAGCGCGGAGACCAGGAGCGCGCCCAGATTCCAGGCGACGACCTGCTGAAGCCGCGCCCGCAAGGCCGCGTCGTCATTCGTCCGGCGACGTGCACGGGCGACCGCGACCGCGCAGCCGACGATCCCGGCGAGACCGACCAGCGAGACCGCCGCGCCGATCCAGATCAGCATCTCCATGTCACCCTCCGCCGCCGCCTGTCCGCGCCTGCGCTATAAGCAAGCGCCGGGATATGCAACCGGCCTTGCAGGGGCTGGCCGCACTGGCTAGACCGTGGCTCTCACCGACAGGAAAGATCAGCGACAGGGGCGCAGGCATGAGCGACGAGACGATCGAGACCGGGACCGCGGGCGAGGCGACCTACAAGGTGGCGGCGGGCGAGCTGCGGCAGTTCATCGAGCGGATGGAGCGGCTGGAGGCCGAGAAGAAGGACATCTCCGAGCAGCAGAAGGAGGTCATGGCCGAGGCCAAGGCACGCGGCTACGACACCAAGGTGATGCGCAAGGTAATCGCGCTCAGGAAGCGCGAGCCCGACGACATCGCCGAGGAAGAGGCGGTTCTGGAGATGTACAAGGAAGCGCTCGGGATGACCTGATCCCCGGCGACGTGGGCGCGAGTGCCTGTCGCCATCGACCCGGCTGCAGATCGTGCTGGACGGCAGTGGCGCTGCATGGGCCTTACAACGCATACGCTCCGCCAATGACGGGACCTGGCGCGCCGTCGGCGCGCCACCATCTCCCGGCGGCGGCCCCGATCCCCACCACTTGCCGCGCCGCTCAGGGAGTCAGAAAGCGCATGCTATCCATTGCGGCGGTCGCCGTGACATCGGCTTCGTAGCGCCCGGTCAGCCGAACGACGAGTTCTTCGGTCCAGCCAGGCAGGTCGACCTCCACTTGTTCTTGGCGCCGCGCCGCCGCCTTACCTCTTGCGCGGTGCCCCGCCGCGTCGTATTCCGCCGGAAAGCCCCTATAGCTCAGCTGGTAGAGCATCTGATTTGTAATCAGAGGGTCGGGAGTTCGAGTCTCTCTGGGGGCACCATTTTCACAGGATCGATGTCTGATTGCGCGAGAAAAGTTGCGTCTGCCGGCGGCGCGATGGCCGCCGGGCTTCGCTGTGATGAGCCCGAAGTTGCGCAGCGTCACCATTCCTGCCTAAAAAAACAGCAAACCCTGTCGAATGCGCCTGCGGGCGGTCGAGAGAGGTGTGTTGGCGCGCACGGTGCCTATAACGGTCGGGCATGACCAACGGCAGGACAATGACCTTCGATTCTCGCAACATGACCTATGGTCAGATCTCACCGGTCGAGGGCTATCTCCAGGACCTCTACGAATCCGTGGCCGCGATCCGGGACGGCGCCCTCGCCGACTACATTCCGGAGCTCGCCCGGGCCGATCCTGATGATCTTGCCATCACCGTCGCTACCGTCGACGGCGCGGTCTATTCGGTCGGCCGGGCGGACCGCGCCTTCACCATCCAGTCCGTCTCCAAGCCGTTCATGTTCGGCTACGCGCTGCAGGCGCACGGGCGCGACCGGGTGATGCAAAAGGTCGGTGTCGAGCCTACCGGCGATCCGTTCAATTCCATCCTTCTCGACGACCTCAACAACCGCCCCTTCAACCCGATGGTCAATGCCGGCGCGATCGCCATGACCGAGCTGTTGCAAGGTACGACGCCGGCGGAAAGGGAAGCGGCGCAGATGTCGTTCTTCAGCCGCTTCGCCGGCCGGACGCTGGAGATGGACGAGCGCGTCTACCGCTCCGAGAGCGAGACCGGCCACCGCAACCGCGCCATCGCCTACATGATGCTCAACTCGGGCATGATCGAGGGGCCGACCGAGGAGCTGCTCGACCTCTATTTCCGCCAATGCTCGATCCTCGTGACCGCGCGCGATCTTGCGGTGATGGCGGCGACTCTGGCAGCGCATGGCCGCAATCCGCTGAGCGGCGAGCAGGTGATCTCGCCGGGCAATGTCCGGGACGTGCTCTCGGTGATGGCGACTTGCGGGATGTACGACTATGCCGGCCAATGGATGTTCGATGTCGGTCTGCCCGCAAAGAGCGGCGTCTCGGGGGCGATCATCGCGGTGCTTCCCGGACAAATCGGCATGGCGGTCTATTCGCCGCTGGTGGACCGGGTCGGAAATTCGGTCCGCGGCATCGAGGTCTGCCGGCGTTTTACCCGGGATTTCAGCCTGCACGCCTATGTCGACCGGACCGATACCCGAAGCGTCGTCCGCCGAATCTATCGCGGCGGCGACGTGACCTCGAACCGCGTGCGGTCCCGCCGCGAGACCGACGTCATCCGGGACGGCGGCACGGCGATCGTGGTGGTCGAAGCGCAGGGGCCGCTGTTCTTCGGCACTGCCGAACAGCTGATCCGCCGCGCCGCGGATGCCGCCAATACCGGGGAAACCTGCCGGGTCGTCATTCTCGACCTCGAGCGGCTTTCCTATGCCGACAGGGCGGCGCGGGTGCTTCTGCGGCAGTTCGCGCATGAACTTGCGGCGCGGTCGACGCGGCTGGTCTTCACCGGGGTCGGAGCCAATCCCGACCTCGGGGATTTTTCCGACGCCTTCGCGGTGGAGATCGCCAAGGGGTCCTGCAGCTTCGTGGTGGACATCGATCGGGCGCTCGAGGCCGAGGAGAATGCGTTGCTGGCCGAGCACGGGCTGTCGCACGGCGCGGAGAAGCTGAGCCTTGCCGACATGGAGCTCTTTGAGGGGCTCGCGCGCGAGGATATCGCAGCGCTGGAATCGGTGGTTCTTACCTTCGAGTTCAAGGCGGGTGAGACGATCCTCCGGATCGGCGACATCGGCCAGGTCTTCTTCATCGTCGCCCGCGGGGCGGTCAGCATTACGCTCGGCGAT
The DNA here is from genome assembly GCF_004146235.1 of Tropicimonas sp. IMCC6043. GTDB lineage: Bacteria > Pseudomonadota > Alphaproteobacteria > Rhodobacterales > Rhodobacteraceae > Tropicimonas. The sequence goes on from NZ_SELO01000001.1 coordinate 20,725, forward strand.
CCGGACAAGCCCGCGCGGAGGATCGCATCCGTCGGACCCGGCCAGAGCTTCGGCGAGATGGCGCTGCTGGATGGCGGCCGCCGGTCGGCCAATGTGCGGGCGGATACGCCGGTGCTGGCCTATGGCCTCGCCGTGGAAGAGGTGCGCCGGCTGTCGGTGGATGGCCCGCAGATCCTCGAAACGATCCTGAGTAATATCGTGCGGTCGCTGTCGAACCGGCTGCGCGCGGCCAACGATCAGATCAACGCGCTGGAGTGAGTGGCGCCGGTGTGCGCCTCAAGGCGTTGGGCTTCGCCGGACGGCGGGCGGGACGGGCCGGTTTCCGTGAAATCCGCTGTCCGGTCGGGAATCGCGGAATAGAAGGCCCGCAATCCGGGCTCCACCGCCTCCGCCCGCTCGATGCAGCGCGCAATGGTTTCGGGATCGACTGGAACGCCCTGCCGGAGATCCTCCAGGAGCGTGGCGTGGCAATCCCGAAGCTTGGCGAAGGCCAGGCTTTCGGCGAGGTCCCTGTCGCCGACGACGAGATACAGATCCTGCCGCTCCGATACCCCCTTGAGCGCCGGTGCGCCGGCCTCGAGGGTCGCCAGGCGGCCGGCGATGGTGCGCGCGACGGCACCTGACACGACGATGTCGTAGTCGAGCCGGCGGCAGCTCTGCTCGATCCGGGCCGCGGCATTCACCGCGTCGCCGATCACCGTGTAGTTGAACCGCTCCCGCGAGCCTATATTGCCGACGCAGGCCATGCCGGTGGCGCAGCCGACCGCCATCCCGATCGGTGCAGCGCCGTCCCGGGCACGGCGCGCATTGAATTCGGCAAGGCGCGCCCGCATGCCGAGCGCTGCGCGAGCAGCCTGGAGGGGGTGGTCAGGGACGTTGAGCGGGGCGTTCCAGAAGGCCATCATCGCATCGCCGATGAACTTGTCGATTGTGCCCTTGGTCTTCAGGATCTCCGCGCCGTGCAGCGTGAAGAGATCGTTCAGGATCGCCACGAGATCCTGTGCGGGCAGGGACTCACTCAGGGGCGTGAAATTCCGGATGTCGGAGAAGAGGACCGTCACTTCGCGGTCTACACCGCCGAGATTGAGCGCATGCCCGCTGGTCTCGATCTCGCCCAGCACCTCCGGCGCGACATATTGCGCGAAGGAGCGGCGGATCCGGCGCTTGTCGCGGTCGACCACGAGGAACCGGTAGCCCACGAGGGTCGCAAAATTCGCGGCGCCGCCGAGCAGTGGGAAGGTTGCGTCGAAGAGCACTCCCTGGCTGCGAAACGCCAGCCAGCTCCCGCCGAGCACCAGCGCCGCCGCGAGGCCGCCGGAGACCAGCGTCAGGCTGGCGCCGCTGCGGGCCATCAGCAGCGTCACGACGAGGCCGAGCGCGACGAAGGTGAGAAGTTCGAGTCCGGCGACGAAATCCGAGCGCCGCAGCGCCTCGCCGAGCAGGATCTGCTCGACGATCTGGGCGTGGATCGAGACGCCGGGAACGGTCTCGCCCAGAGCGGTCGTGCGGGTGTCGAGCAAGCCGGCCGCGGAGGTGCCGACAAAGACGATCTGCCCTTCAACCGCGGCGCGGACCGCCGGGTCGTCACCGCCACGCAGGATGTCGACGGCCGGGACGTAGAGAGACGGGTCATCGTGGCGATAGCGCACCCAGATCTGGCCGCTGGTGTCGGTGGGAACCTGATAGGGGCCGATCCCGACCGATTGCACCGCGCCGGGGATGTCGGGGACGCCGTCGAGGAAATAGGTCGTCTCACCGAGTGCCAGCCGGAGCGCCTCGAGCGCCAGGGCGGGCAGGGGGCCGGAGGGTGCCTGCCAGAGGAGCGGCACCTGTCGGACGATCCCGGATTCGGTTCCGGGCGCGACATTGATGCCGCCGATCCCGGCCGCCGCGTCGCCGAGCGGCGGCGCCAGTGGTGTCGTCGCCGGCACCCGGATTAGCCCCAGCCCCGGCTGGTCGCCGATTTCCACCAGCCCGGATTTCGGCGGCAGGTCGGCCGCGCGCCCGTCTGCCCGCCGAGCCGCCACGCCGAGCACGACAGGCCGCCCGGCCATCGCCTCGGCGAACCGGATGTCGTTGTCGTATGGCGACAGGTCTGCGGCATCGCCGAGCGCCTCCGCCATCACCGGATCGCGCGCCAGCGCCGCCGGCGAGAAGCGGTCCGGCTCGGCAAAGAGGATGTCGAAGGCGACGACGGCTGCGCCCAACGCCTCAAGCCGGTCGAGCAGCCGGACGAATTCCGTCCGTGGCCAGGGAAACTGGCCGATCTCGGCCAGCGATGCTTCATCGATATCCACCACCCGCACCGGCAGGTCCGCAGGCGCGCGCGGCGCCAGTTGCTGGAGATAGTCGAAATAGGCCAAGCGAAGCGCCCGCAGGGGCGCGGGGTCGGCGGCGCGGAGCCCCACGCCGAACAGCAGCAGGGAGAGGCCAAGCAAGAGGACCGGGCGCTGCCAGCGCCCGCTCGCGCGCATCCGAAACCACGCCGGAAAGAGGCGCGTCACGACGGCTCAGCCCTTCCGGCCATTGCCGTTGCCCTTGCCCTTTCCGTTGTTGCCCGAGTTTCCACGCGTGTCGTTGTTTCGGCCTTTGCCGTTCTCGGCGCCGCGCCCCTTTCCGGTGCCGGAGCCGTCCTGGCCCTGGCTCACCTCATTGCCGCGGCCGACGCTCGGGCCGGAATCGCCGCTCTGGCCCGGGTAGCGATCACTCGCCGGCTCCGGAGCAGGCCGGTCGGGTTCGGGCGCTGGCGGTTCCGGGCTGAAATCGGCCTTGGCCGCGCGTTCCGGCTCGGGTGCTGCCTGACGTTCGGGGGGCGCGCGCCTTTCGGGCTGGCGTTCGGGTTCGGGCGCGCGTTCGACGGGAGGCGCCGAGATCGGTGTGATCGGCGTCGCCGTGGCGGGTCGCGCCTCACCCCGCTGAACCTGCGGGAAATAACGGTCGCCACAGGCGCTGCCGCTTGCCCGGAAATCCGGCCGGAGACGGCCGGGCGCGCGGACAAAGGGGAAGCCCGACTTGACGAGCGACTGGAGATCGCGTTGCGAGCCGGGCGCAGTCACCGCAGAACCGCGCTTGGTCTGCGCGACGGAACAGGCGCCAACGACGACGGCGCAGTTTTCCGTCCCGCACATCCGGACCTGGCCGGAGAACATCATGATCGAGGTCGTTCTCCGGCGGTCGACATTGATGTCGAACTCGGTTCCGCGGATCCCCATCGTGGCCGACGGCGTCCGCACCGCGTAGGCGCTCTTTGCGCTCTTGCCGGAGATGAAGCGGATACTGCCGGAGACCGCGCTCACGGTGAAGCGGCTTGCGCGGCTGGAATTGCGCATGAGCACCTGGTCGATGACGAGGCGCGAGTTCGGTCCGACGGCGATTCTCGTGTCGTCCGCGAAGACGATCTGCACCTGGCCGTTGCGGTCCGTGCGGACCGTGTCGCCCTGCTGCAATCCCATGCCTGCCTGAAGCGTCGCACGCCTGCCGCCGGTCTCGAGCGTCGCGCCCGGCGTGACGGAAATGGCGGTGCCGATCCCCGTGGCCGCAATGCCCGGCCGAGCGAATAGTACCAATGTCAGGGCGAGAAACGCCCAGCAGAAAAAACTCTTCATTTTGCCCCCAAGCAAGGACCCGGGAACAAAACTCGCGCGTTCCTTGGGACGGGCCCTTGGGTCGGGACGAAATCGACGCCCGACCCATTCCGGACATCTTGATTGACGAAAGGTAAATTTGCAAGGATTTCAAGCGATCCTTGTCCAGCGCCGTTGCTGGAGCGGGGAGATCCCGCCGGTCCCGCGCGCAGTAGCCAGGGCCGAGCCACGATCGCCAGTGGTGCCAATGTTGATCCCCATCGGCATCTTCTTTCATCCCCACTCCGTCCGACCACCTGCCGGGACGGTGCCGATCAGGGCGGCCGGGAAGGACTCCCTTGGCCCAAGAGGCACGGTGGCGCGGGTCGGTGGTGGGGCGGAAGAGAGCCCGTGCGATCGGCCACGTGATCGGCGTCGATTTCGGGGGTTGCGGCGGCACATGAAGTATGCTGTATACAGAACGCAGGTTGCTGGGAGGACAGCCGCGCGGACCAGACTATGGGCCGCGACATTTCAGAAAGGGCCGTTTGTGCCCGCTGAAAGCTGCTTCTTCTCCTCCTTGATGACCTTGGCGAGACGTTTCGGCGCACTGCGTCGGACCGTATCGCCGGGGCGAGAACGGAAGATGGCGTGATGAGCAAGTTCAGAGTGGCAATGGCGATCGGCGACGCGGGCGGGATCAGCGCCGAGCTGGCGGCGAAGGTGATCGCCGATTCCGAGGCGAACGAGGGCGATCTCGTCGTGCTTGGCGACCGGCGGCTGCTGGAGCGCGGTGCGGCGGAGGCCGGCGTCACGCTCGACCTCCCGGTGCTCACCGTCGATGCCGTCGACGCCCGGCTGCCCGAGGGCAGTTTCCTGATCGACATGGGCAATTGCGACCCCACCGATGTGCCGGTCGGCGAGTCGAGCGTCGCGGCCGGGCTGGCGGCGGTGCAGAATTTCCGCACCGCGCTGCTGCTTGCGGATGCCGGCCACGCCGATCTGGTCTTCTTCACGCCCTTCAACAAGCACGGGATGCGCCTTGCCCAGCCCGACTATGTCGACGAGATCGGTTTCGTGAACGCGACGATCCACCCCGCCGAGAGCGGGCGCGAATTCAACGTCCTGGACGAGGTTTGGAACGCCCGCGTGACTTCCCATATCCCGCTGCGCGCGGTGGCCGACACACTGTCCGAGGAACGGATCTTCGACAGTTTGCGCCTGACCGACAAAGTGATGCGCGGGGCCGGGTTCGAACGGCCGCGGATCGGTGTGGCGGCGCTCAACCCGCATGCCGGCGACGGGCGCAATTTCGGCACCGAGGACGAAGACATCCTGCAACCCGCTATCGACCGTGCCCGGGCGCTGCAGATGGCCGTCGACGGGCCGGTCCCGTCCGACACGGTGTTCGTGCGCGCGATCAAGGGCGAATTCGACGCAGTGCTGACGATGTATCACGACCAGGGCCAGATCGCGATGAAGCTGCTCGGCTTCGACCGTGGCGTGACGCTGATTGCCAATTACGCTTTTCCGATCGTGACCCCGGCGCATGGCACGGCCTATGACATCGCAGGGCAGGGCAAGGCCGATTTCGGCGCCACCCGCAACGCGGTGATGCTGGGCCGGAAGCTGGCACGCCTCGAGCCGCGCCAGAAGGCTGAGCGGCCGGCGCCGGTCTCCGAATTGATCGGGCGGGCGCTCGACCGGGAGGCAGTCTGGCAATGAGCACTCGCGGACAGACCGAAGGGAGGTGCGCATGATCTCCCCCGTGCCGGCCCCGAACCGGATCGAGCGGCAATCGCTGCACGAGGAAATCCTGACGCGACTGCGGGACAGGATCATCGAGGGCGACCTGGCGCCCGGCATGCGGCTCAACGAGGGCCAGATCGGCGCCGAACTCGGCGTCTCGCGCACGCCGCTGCGCGAAGCGATCAAGTATCTCGCGAGCGAGGGACTCGTCGAGCTGGTTCCGACCCGCGGCGCGGTGGTGAAGAAGTTCTCCGCCAAGGAGGTGCGCGACATGCTGGAGGTGATCCGCACTCTCGAGCAGACAGCCGCCCTCCGCGCCTGTGAGATCGCGTCCGACGACAGTATCGCCGCGATCCGCGCGCTTCATGACGAGATGCAGGCGGCCTACGAGCGCGGGGACCGGATGCGCTACTACAAGCTCAACCAGGAGATCCACACGCGATTGGTGGCCCTTGCCGAGAACGGCGCGCTCTCGGATGTCCATACCGTGCTCCAGACCCGGCTGAAGCGCATCCGCTATGTCGGCCACGAGGGGCCGGAGAAATGGGCCAGCGCCATCGGCGAGCATGTCGAGATGATCGAGGCGCTGGAGGCGCGTGATGCGGCGCGGCTTTCGGAGGTCGTCGGGCGACATCTGACGGAGGCGTGGGAGCGGGTCAGGGAGTCGCTCGAAAGCTGATCTGCTGGCGCCGCTCGCGGCCGCGGCAAAAACAGGACTGCGCATGCACCCCGGCTCCGTCGGCGGTGCGGAAGGAGAGGAACTCGATGGACGATCTCAGGATCATGCCATCCGAAAAAACGACCGGGCCGGGTTCAGCCGGTTTCCTAACGTGGAACGTAGAGACCAGCCCGGTCATTTGGCAAAGCTCAACCAAGGAGGAGACATCATGAGCTACGTAACCAGGGGCCTGACCACGGCCATCCTCGCCGCGACCGTGTCCGTCGCAGCAATCTCCGTCTCGGCCGACACCTATGTCGTCGCAGTCGGGTCGGCTTCGAACAGCCTTCAGGGCCGGTCTGCCGCGAAATTCGCCGAGGACCTTCAGGCCAAGCTGGGCGACGCCCACACCGTCGAATTCTACGCCGACGGCCAACTTGGCGACGACAAGGAGCTGATGCAGAAGATCCGCCTCGGCACGGTCAACTTCACGCTGATCTCATCAATCATGACCAACGTGGCGCCGGAATTTGCGTTGTTCGACATGCCGTTCCTGGTGAAGGATCGCGAGCATCTCAAGGCGATCGACAAGGAAATCATCCAGCCGGTCATGGCGCCGCTGGCCGCCGAACAAGGGCTGAAACTGATCTCCACCTGGGAGAACGGCTTCCGGCAGATCACCAACAACATCCGTCCGATCAACACGCCCGAGGATCTCGACGGGCTGAAGATCCGCACGCCCTCGTCCGAGTGGCGGGTGATGATGTTCAAGGAATGGGGCGCCAACCCGACGCCGATGGCCTTCTCGGAGGTCTTCGTGGCGCTTCAGACCGGCACCATGGACGGCCAGGAGAACCCGCTCACCAACATCACCGGAGCCAATTTCCAGGAGGTGCAGAAGTATCTCTCCATGACCGGCCACGTCTATTCGCCGATCTACCTTCTGACTTCCTTGAAGTCCTGGGACGGCTACCCTGATGACGTCAAGGCCGCCATCGAGGAGGTCGCTGCCGAGGTTCAGGACTGGGCGCTTGCCGAGGGCGAAAAGGCCGACATGGAGCTGGTCGCCAAGGTCGAAGCGGCCGGTGTGGCAGTCAACGAAGCCGACAAGGACGCTTTCATCGCGGCCTCCGGACCGATCTACGAGGCCTTCGCGACCAAGGTCGAGGGCGGCGCAGACCTGGTGAAACAGGCGCAGGCCCTGGCCAAGTAACCCGCCAATCCCATGCCGCCGGCCGGCGCATCGGCCGGCGGCTTTTCGGAAAGACAAGATGCTCGATTTCGTCGAAAAGGCCCTGTTGCGGCTTATCGAGGGTATCAGCCTCGCGCTCCTCGTGACGCTTGCCCTCGCCGTCCTCTATTCCACCACTATGCGCTATCTTGGCGCCTCGCCCTCCTGGTATGACGAGATCGCCAGCGTGCTGCTTGCCTGGCTGACTTATTTCGGCGCGAGCTATGCCGTTTTCATGCGCCAGCATATGGGTTTCTCGGGCCTTGTCGTCGCCCTGCCGCGCGGCTTTGCCATCGGGCTCGCGCTCTTCGCCGAGCTTCTGGTGATCGCCTATTTCGCCATCACCGGCTGGTTCGGCTACAAGGTTCTGGAAGTGGCGGCCTGGGACTCGCTTCTGAGCCTTCCCTCTGTCTCGCTCGACATCGTGCAGTCGGTGATCCCGATCACCGCGGCGCTGATGATTGCCGGCACGCTGCTGACCATGCCGCGCGTGCTGCGCTACGCGGCCGAGGGGGTCGACCGCGAGCATGTCGAAATCGAACAAGCCATCGCCGATGCCGAAGCCGGCAAGGATGCGCATTCCAAGCGGGAGGGACGCCCGTGATCCTGCTTCTCACCACCGTGGTCCTGATCACACTCATCATGATCAACGTGCCGATCGCCGTGGCCATCGGCATCACCGCCATCGGCGGCTTCGCCTTCACCACCGGTACGGCGCAGCTCTACGACATGGCGATCGCGCTCTATACCGGCGCGACCTCCTTTCCGCTCATCGCCATCCCGCTCTTCATCCTCGCCGGCAACCTGATGAACACCTCCGGCATATCGGTCCGGCTCATCAACTTCATCACGGCGTTGATCGGCTTCGTCCGCGGCGGGCTCGGCATGGTCAATATCGGCGTTTCGATGGTCTTCGCCGAGATCTCCGGCTCGGCGGTGGCCGACGTGGCCGCCACCGGCACCGTGCTGATCCCGGAGATGAAGCGGCGCGGATACTCGCGCACGCTCGCCGCTGCGATCACCTCCTCCTCGGCCTCGCTCGCCATCATCATCCCGCCCTCGATCGCGATGATCCTCTATGGCGCGATCTCCGAGACCTCGGTGCTCACGCTCTTCGTCGCCGGCATCGTGCCGGGCTTCCTCGGCGGCGGGCTGCTCATGGTTGTGACCTACATTCTCGCAGTGCGCTACGACTTGCCGCGCGCCGAAGGCTTCGACCTCTGCAATATCGCCCGCACCTTCCGCGAAGCCTTCTGGGCGCTGACGCTGCCGGTCATCATCCTCGGCGGCATCCTGACGGGCATCGTCACCGCGACGGAGGCCGCCGGCCTCGCCGTCTTCGCCGCCTTCTTCATCGGTACCTTCATCTACCGCGAGTTGGACCTCGCGCATCTGCGCCGCGCCATGCTCGAGGGCATCAGCCAGACCGGCGTTGTGATGCTGCTGGTGGCGACCTCCGCCGCGCTCGGCCTGTTCCTGACCCAGGCGCAGGTGCCGCAGACGCTCGCGCGGCAGATCACCGAGTTCACTACCAACCCGCTTGTGGTGCTCGCGCTGCTGAATGTGCTGCTGCTGGTGCTCGGCATGTTCCTGCACGGCGCGGCGGCGATCATCCTCGTGGTGCCGGTCGTGATGCCGCTGGTCCACGCCGTGGGCATCGACCCGGTGCATTTCGGTATCATGCTGACGCTGAACCTCGCCATCGGCCAGCAGACGCCGCCGGTGGCCTCGGTGCTCATCACCTCCTGCTCGATCGCCAAGTCCGGCATCTGGGAGACTTCGCGGACGAATCTGCCCTTCATCGGCGTCCTCGCCTTCATCCTCTTGCTGGTGACCTACGTGCCGTCCGTGTCGCTGACGCTGACCCAACTGGTGAACTGAAGCACGGCGGTAACGCGCGACGAGGCGGCCCAGGCCAGCCCCGTCGCGCGCCATGGTGGCGGCGTCATCCGCAACGCCACATCGGCCGGAAGACCCCTTCAATGCCGGTGCGAAACCGTCTAAGGAAGCGGATCTGACCCCCGAGTCTTCCAAACCGAGCGCAAGATGAGCTTCACCCTGGCCCTCGTCGGCCGCCCCAATGTCGGCAAGTCGACCCTGTTCAACCGCCTTGTCGGCCGCCGTCTGGCGCTGGTCGACGACCAGCCGGGCGTGACCCGCGACCTGCGCGAGGGCGAGGCGCGGCTCGGAGATCTTCGCTTCACGGTGATCGACACCGCCGGGCTCGAGGAGGCGAAGGACGAGAGCCTGCAAGGCCGGATGCGCCGGCTCACCGAGCGGGCCGTCGAGATGGCGGATATCTGTCTTTTCATGCTCGACGCCCGCGCGGGCGTGACGCCGGCCGACGAGGTGTTCGCCGAGATCCTGCGCCGCAAATCGGCCCATGTTCTGCTCGCCGCGAACAAGGCGGAGAGCAACGCCAGCGACGCGGGCGTGCTGGAAGCCTATGCGCTCGGCCTCGGAGAACCGATCCGGATTTCGGCCGAGCATGGTGAGGGGATGGCTGATCTCCACGCCGCGCTGATGCCCCTCGCGGACGGGTTCGCGGAACGCGCCGAAGCCGAGGCGCCCGAGACTGACATCGCGCTCGATGAGACCGGCGAGGCCGCCGCGCCGGTGCCGGAGAAGCCGCTGCAGGTCGCCGTGGTCGGCCGCCCCAATGCCGGAAAATCGACGCTGATCAACAAGATCATCGGCGAGGACCGGCTCCTGACCGGCCCCGAGGCCGGCATCACCCGCGACGCCATCTCGCTTCCGGTAGAGTGGAATGGTACGAAGATGCGCCTCTTCGACACGGCGGGCATGCGCAAGAAGGCCCGGGTACAGGAGAAGCTGGAGAAACTCTCGGTATCGGACGGGTTGCGCGCGGTGAAATTCGCCGAAGTGGTCGTGGTGCTGCTCGACGTGGAGATCCCCTTCGAACAGCAGGACCTGCGCATCGCCGATCTTGCCGAGCGCGAGGGCAGGGCGGTTGTGGTCGCAGTCAACAAGTGGGATCTCGAGGACGAGAAACAGGGCAAGCTCGCGGAGCTGAAGGAGGCGTTTGACCGGCTCCTGCCGCAGCTCCGCGGGGCGCCGCTCATTACCGTCTCGGCAAAGACGGGCCGTGGCCTCGACCGGCTGCATGACGCGATTGTCCGCGCGGCCGAGGTTTGGAACCGCCGGGTGCCCACGGCCAAGCTCAACCTCTGGCTCGCCGGCATGCTCGAAGCGCACCCGCCGCCCGCGCCCGGCGGCCGGCGGATCAAGCTGCGTTACATGACCCAGGTGAAGACCCGGCCGCCTGCTTTCGTGGCCATGGCGAGCTTTCCCGAGAAACTGCCTGACAGCTACAAGAGATACCTTATCAATGGGTTGCGGGATGATTTTGACATGCCGGGGACGCCGATCCGGCTGACCTTCCGGAGCCAGTCGGACAAGAATCCCTACAAGGACCGCAAGAAGTCCACGCCCTCGCGGCTTCGCAAGCACCAGGGCAAGGGGCGGGCCGACGAGCGCTGACGCGCCGGCCCCGCCGGGCAGCCCTCAGACCAGAACGCCCTCGGCTGTGATCCGCGACTTGCCACCGAGCCAGGGCGCGAGCGCCTCGGGTAGGTCCACCGAGCCGTCCTCCTGCTGACCGTTCTCCAGCACCGCGATCAGGCAGCGGCCGACGGCGAGGCCGGAGCCGTTCAGCGTATGGACGAATTCCGGTTTGCCGCCGCCTTCGGGACGGAACCGGGCGTTCATCCGCCGGGCCTGGAAATCACCGCAGACCGAGACCGAGGAGATCTCGCGATAAGTTCCCTGACCGGGCAGCCAAACCTCGATGTCATGCGTCTTCTGCGCGCCGAAGCCCATGTCGCCGGTACAGAGCACGATGGTGCGATAGGGAAGGCCGAGCTTTTCGAGGATCGCCTCGGCGCAGCGCGTCATCCGTTCGTGCTCCTCGAGGCTTTTGTCGGGATGGGTGACGGAAACCATCTCCACCTTCTCGAACTGGTGCTGGCGCAGCATACCGGAAGTGTCCTTGCCCGCGCTGCCGGCCTCCGAGCGGAAGCAGAGCGAATGCGCGGTGTAGCGGCGGGGCAGGTAGCTCTCCTCGATGATCACGCCGTTGACGATATTGGTCAGCGTGACCTCCGAGGTCGGGATCAGCCACCAGCCCTCGCGCAGGAGATAGGAATCCTCGCCGAATTTCGGCAGCTGCCCGGTGCCGTACATCATCTCCTCGCGCACCATGACCGGGCCGTTGACCTCGGTCAGGCCGTGTTCGGTGGTGTGGGTATCGAGCATGAACTGCGCCAGCGCCCGGTGGACGCGCGCCACTGCGCCCGACATCAGCACGAACCGGGAGCCGGCGAGCTTCGCCGCGGTCTCGAAGTCCATGCCGTCCTGCACCGCACTCAGTTCGAAATGCTCCTTTGGCGCGAAATCGAAGTCGCGCGGGGTGCCCCAGCGGCGGAGTTCGACATTATCGGTCTCGTCCGCGCCGTCGGGAACCTCGTCGAGCGGCATGTTGGGCAGGCTGGCCAGCATCTCCTGAAGGCGGGCGTCTTCGTCTTTAGCCAGTGCTTCCAGTTCGGCAATCTCTGTCTTCCTTTTCGAGATGCCTTCTCGGATGGCGTTGAATGCGTCTTCGTCGCCACTCTTCTTTGCTGCTCCGGCCTGTTTGCTCAGAGCGTTCATTTGGGCCTTGGCGTTTTCGGCCGTATGGATCGCCAGTCGCCGAGCGTTGTCGACCGCAAGTATCCCGGACGAGACCGCCTCGAGGCCCAGCCGCGCCATCGCGGCGTCGAATTCTGCGGGGTTCTCGCGGATGTAGCGGATGTCGTGCATCGGGTCTCTCCTTCGGGCCCTTGTCGGTCTCGAGCCGCCTCTTGCCGCAAAGCGGCGCGGGAGGGAAGGGCCAACCGGATCTAGTTGAGGAGCTCGAAGGAGAAGCTGCCGTCCAGAATGCCTTCAATCGGGGCGCAGTCGCGGTCCACGTGGTAGAGATAGCTCTGCGCGGCGAACCGGCGCGGCGCTATCGCGTAAAGGAAGATGTCGATAGTCTCCGCTGAAACCGGTGGCTCGACCCCGACTTTTTCCAGCAGCATCTCGCGGACCTCCGGGGCCATCGCGGCCACTTCCAGAGCGTTGGCGACGTATTCATGGTCGACGGGAGGAACCTGCCGTCCGGCGAGGGCCTGATGTAGCGCGGCATGCGCGAACTCATGGGTCAGCAGCGCACGAAACACGACGTCCGCGGGCAGCGCCGCGTAGGCACCGCTGTCGCTCAGATGGTCGCGTAGGCGCTCTGGCTCGAGGATCCGTATCAGCCCCGCGCTCGAATCAAACGTTGCGAGACTGAGGCCCATGGTCACAGCAGGCGCCTCGATGGTCACGATATCGAGCGGTCCTTCCTGTGGCAGCCCGCAGACCGATGTCGCCCGGCGGGCCTCGACCGCGGCAGCGCAGATCCTTTCATGCGTCGCGGAATCCCGGGCCTCGACCCTAAAGAGCGGGTCGACACAGGGCAGAGGTTCCCCGGTGGCGCAGACCGCCGTCGCGGCAATAGCCGAGACGAGGATGACGAGGTGGTGCACGCGGTGAAGGATCATGGTTCATGTCCTCCGGATGCAGCCAGTTGGCGCAGGCCCAAGTATACACCTTACGCCCGCGCCCGTCCTTGAGATGGATCGAGTCAGGGAGTGGGTCGGCTCCTAGTAAGCGGGTTTCGCCGGAATCGGACCGGGGGCGACCAGCGCCGCGAGGCTGGCAATCCTACCGCCCCTCGACGCCCGTGCCGCCACCAGCGCTACCACGCGCCAGCCATCCGGCCCCGCCGCAAGCACCGGCGCGCCGGAACTGCCCTCCATCACCGGGCAATCCAGCCCGAGAACGCCGGCGTCGCGCCAGCGGATCGCGCATCCCTGCTGGCGCGAGAGCGCGTGCGGCCGGTCACGCCGATAGCCGATGATGGTCAGCGGCCCCGGATCGGCCGGAAGATCCGCAAGCGGCACTGGTGTTGCCTCCGCCGCGACGATCGGCGTGTCGAGCCTGAGGAACGCGACGTCGTAGACGACACGCTCCGCCAGCGGCGGCAGGGAAGGTGCGTAGTCCGGGTGAAAGATGATCTCGGCCGCCTGCCGGTGTGCGGCGAAGGCCCCGCCTCGCCAGCCGGCGACGAAATGCACGTCCACCGGCCGCGCCGCGTGTCCGTCCGGGCGGAACAGGCAATGCGCCGCAGTGAGCACCAGGTCCGGTGCAACCAGCGTCCCCGAACACATGCTGCGCCGCTTCAGACCGGCGATGTTGACCCGCCCGACGGCGTTCCAGGTGGCCTGTTCCGCCTCTGGCAAAAGTGTCGGCACGCCAGGCTGCTGGGCGGACGCCGCCGCGGCCAGCAAAAGCGTGGCGGCAAGGCCCCCCGCCCAACTTCTTCTTTTGAGAGATATCCTCTGGGGGAGCCTACGCCTGCGTAGGAGGGGGCCAGACAGCCCCCGTCCGACCGCGCCGCCCTGCGCCGTCATCAGCCCCGCCGCCGCCGCCGTCCGCCTCGGCCCGCCGCCGCCGCTGCTTTTGACGCCTCGGCAAAGCTCGCGCCTTCCTTGACCGCGTCCAGAATGCGGGAAAAGCCGATCCAGGCGCTGCCGTTGGCATCGTGGTTCATCAGCAGGTTGGCCGCGCGCACCGCCTCCATCTCGACCGAGCGGACGGGATTCATGATCGCAGAGGTCATCCCGGCGCCGATCGCCATCGGCAGGAAGGCCGCGTTGACGCCGTGCCGGTTCGGCAGGCCGAAGGAGATGTTGGAGGCGCCGCAGGTGGTGTTGACGCCAAGTTCGTCGCGCAGCCGGCGGACCAGGGTAAACACCTGATGCCCTGCGGTTGCCATGGCCCCGATCGGCATCACCAGCGGGTCTACGACGATGTCATGCGCCGGGATTCCGTGATCTGCCGCCCGCTCGACGATCTTTCTGGCCACAGCGAAGCGCACGTCGGGGTCCTCGGAAATGCCGCTGTCGTCATTCGAGATCGCCACCACCGGAACGTTGTATTTCTTGACGAGCGGCAAGACGAGCTCTAGCCGCTCCTCCTCTCCCGTCACCGAGTTCAGAAGCGGCCGCCCCTCGGCCATCTCCAGCCCGTTTTCCAGCGCGCCGGGCACCGAGCTGTCGATGCAGAGCGGCACGTCCACGATGGCCTGGATCCGGGTGATCAGCTCCTTCATCAGCATCGGCTCGACGAAATTATTGTCGGCGTAGCGCGGGTCCTCGGCCATCTTGTTGGTGAAGACAGCGCCGGAATTCACGTCGAGCACCATCGCCCCGCAGGCCACCTGTTCCAGCGCGTCCTTCTCCACGGTCGAGAAATCGCCCGTCTCGAGTTCGGCGGCGAGCTTCTTGCGGCCCGTCGGGTTGATTCGTTCGCCGATCACGCAGAACGGCTCATCAAAGCCGATGGTCACGGTCCTGGTCTTGCTCTCGATCACGGTGCGCGTCATGCGGCCATCCTTTTGAGTTGTTCGATATGGTCTGCCAGCGCCGGGTCACGGTAGTCGGCGATGGTCGCGGCGCAGCCGAGCGCGTGCAGTTCCGCGTCGTCGAGCATCGTCCGGAGACCGATTGTCTTGAGCCCGGCCGCCACCGCCGAGCGGATGCCTGAGGGACTGTCCTCGAAGGCGAGCGACGTCTCCGCCGTGGCGCCGAGCCGGCGCAGCCCCTCCGCATAGGGCGCGGGGTCGGGTTTGGCGCGGGCGCACTCGGCGCCGATCACCAGAGTATCGAAGCGCTGCGCCAGGCCGAGTGCCTCTAGAACGGCCTCGCCATTGTCGCGCGGTGCATTCGTGACGACCGCTTTCGGCCAGCCCATTGCGTCGGCAAGATCGAGGATCTCCGTGGTGCCGGCAATCGGCGGGTAGGCCGGGCCCAGCCGGCGGCGATACTCCGCTTCCTTGTGCTTGTCCCACCAGTCCGGGTCCTCGCCGGGGCACAGCTCGGAAAAGATGTCGTGGTTCAGCTTTCCATGGATATGGGCCCGGTAGAACTCCGCGTCGATCTTCACCCCTCGGGGCTCCAGGAGGTCGACGAAGACCTCATAGTGGATCTTGTCGGAATCGATCAGGGTTCCGTCCAGGTCGAACAGCAATGCGGTCTTCATATGTCTCTCAGCCAGTTGCGGCCGACACGCCGGGCAGCGCGCCGCCATGGTCGGCCGTCCAGTCGGCCGTGGCCTTGATACCGCCCAACGGAAAGAAGTGCACCTGCTCGATGTTGAAATCCGGGTTTGCGGCCTTGTGAAGGGCGAGCGTCGACAGGATCTCGTTTGGTTCGAAAGGCTTAACCAGCTTGGTCACGTCCTTGGCGCGGCGCTGCAGGACCCGGAGCGACGGCCCGACGCCGCAGGCCACGGCGAACTTGATCATCGTCTGAAGCTTTGCTGGCCCGGCGATACCGATATGGATCGGAAAGTCGATTCCCGCCGCGCGCAGCCCCTCGGCCCAGGCGATGACCGGCGCAGCCTCGAAGGCGAATTGCGTGACGATGGCCATGTCGGCGTCGGTTCTCTCAGAGAATTTCTGTTTCCAGAGAAGCGCTTCCATCACGTTCTTCGTGCCGCCCTTAGGGTCGATATCGCGGTTGCCTTCAGGGTGGCCGGCGACGTGGAGACGGCTGATACCGGCGGCGTCGAAGAGCCCTGTCTCGAGCAGTTGCATCGAGCAGTGGAACTCGCCGCGCGGCGTATCGAGCCCTCCGCCGAGCAGCAGGGCCTGGCGCAGGTCCGCCTCGCCGCGGTAGCGAGCAATCCAGTCGGCGAGGGTCGCCTTGTCGCGGATGAGGCGCGCCGGGAAATGCGGCATCACCGGAAAACCCTGTTGGTGGAGTCGCCGTGCGGTCGCCACCATGTCCTCGATCGGCGTGCCGTCGATATGCGCGATGTAGATCCGCGTGCCCTCGGGCAGCAGGGCGCGGAAATCCTCGATCTTGGCAGCGGTGCGCGGCATGACCTCGATGGAGAAGCCCCGCAGGAAACCGGCGAGCGCGGTGGCACGGTCGGCGGGCGCGGTGGTGCGCTTGCGAAATGGTAGCAGGGCCATGGCGGCCTCCCTTATCCGGGCCGGGGTCAGTCCCATCCGGCGTTGTCGACCAGTCTCTGAAGGCGTTTGGAATCGTAGTCGGCATCGAGCCGGGTGGTCTCTGCGGCGAGAACCTGCTCCGCGCTGCCCTCCGCCGGGACGGGCGCACCGCGCCGCCATTCGGCGAGATAGGCGTCGCTGTCCTTTGCGCCCACCCGCATCGCGCAGCGGTCGATGGCCTGCTCGAACCGCTCGGGCAGGACCGCCTTCACGCCGCGCCGGCCCTTGCCCACGATGACCTGGGCCGGAATGTCGCGCCAGTAGACGATGGTGACCTCGGGCATGCTCTCTGTTTCCTTCAACGCTCTCCAGTCCCCTTTACGCTGCGTTCCTCGCAGGAAAGGGGCGATTTTCGACGGGACAGGGCGCGCCTGCGACCTGACGCGCGCCCTGAGCGCAAGCTAAGGCCGAATACGGGCCGGGTTCCAGCCCCGGTGACCCTCTATTTTTTCAAGAAGAATATGAGGTGGGACGAATCTGCTCACTTGCACGGGAACGGGCGCGCGTCTACCCTGTGGTCAACACGAATTGGAGGGCGTGAGATGACGCCCAGGCGTCCCGCAGGCGCGGGCGCGTTCCCGAAACCGGTCGCAACCCCCGCGCCATCCGTGCCGGATCCGGTCGCTCCTTATGCGGCGCTGGATCTCGGCACAAACAGTTGTCGAATGCTGGTGGCCCAACCCAAGGGCTCCCAGTTTCATGTGGTCGACAGTTTCTCGAAATCGGTCCAACTCGGCACCGGGCTGGAAGCGTCCGGGCGGTTGTCCCGCGCCTCGATGTCGCGGACGGTGCAGGCGCTGAAGATCTGCAAGGCCAAGTTCCAGAAGCACAAGGTGCAGCGGATGCGGCTTGTCGCGACGGAGGCCTGTCGCAGGGCGAAGAACGCCCGCGATTTCATCCGCTTCGTCCGCCACGAGACCGGGCTCCGGCTCGACATCATCGAGCCGGAAGAAGAGGCGCGGCTGGCCGTCGTTTCCTGCGCGCCGCTGGTCTCGATCAAGACGGAGCAACTCCTTGTGGTCGATATCGGCGGCGGGTCGACCGAGCTGGTCTGGATCGACCTCTCGCGCGTTCCGGGACCCGACCGGCCGCGGGCGATCATGCGGTTGCACAAGGGGTTCGACTTCTGCGACGACCCGTTCCCGCGCGCCCGCGTCGTCGACTGGATCTCGGTGCCGCTTGGCGTGGCGACGCTCAAGGACCAGTTCTACGACGTCGAGGATGACGCCGGGCGGTTCGCGCTGATGAGCTGGTATTTCGAGGAGCAACTTGCGGATTTCTCGCCCTATATCCACGAACAGGCGCGCGAGGGGTTCCAGATCATCGGCACTTCCGGGACCGTGACGACGGTGGCCGCGAGCCATCTCGGGCTGCGCCGCTACGACCGCACCAAGGTTGACGGGCTTCGCATGTCCTCCGACCAGATCGACGCCGTGATCCGCTCGTATCTCGAGCTCGGCGAGGCCGGCCGCCGCGCCGACCCGCGCATCGGCAAGGACCGGCAGGCGCTCATCATGTCGGGCTCGGCGATCCTTCAGGCGCTGATGCGGATCTGGCCCACCGACCGGCTCTCGGTGGCCGATCGCGGCCTGCGCGAGGGGTTGCTTTATGCGCAGATGTCCTCGGACGGGGTGCTCGAGGACGGTCCGTTCTAGATATCCGCCGCTGGCGGGCGCCTCCGGCGGGGATATTTTTCGGCAGAAGAAACCTGCGGGCCTTGCTTTCTTCGTCTGTTCGGAAATATCCCCGCCGGTGGCATGAAACATTGACCCGCGAGCGGTCGGAAGGTGCGGGATGGCGAAGAAAACGAGCGGGCGCGGGCAGCGCGATCTCCGGGTCAAGGTAAAGACCGCGCGGGGGCGCAAGCTTTCCTCGACGCGCTGGCTCGAGCGGCAGCTCAATGATCCCTATGTCGCGGCGGCAAAGCGCGATGGCTATCGCGGGCGGGCGGCGTTCAAGATCGTGGAACTCGATGACAAGTTCCGGTTCCTCGTGCCTGGGGCGCGGGTGGTCGATCTGGGCTGCGCGCCGGGCGGCTGGTGTCAGGTCGCGGTGCGTCGCGTCAATGCGCTCGGCGAGAAGTCGGGAAAGTCCGTGGGCACGGTGCTCGGGATCGACCTTCAGGAAGTCGAGCCGATCGCCGGGGCCGAGCTGCATGTGCTCGACTTTCTCGAGGAAGGCGCGGACGACAAGGTGAAGGCCTGGCTGGGCGGGCAGGCGGATGTGGTCATGTCGGACATGGCGGCGTCTTCCTCGGGGCACAAGCAGACCGATCATCTGCGCATCATTGCGCTCTGCGAGGCGGCGGCAGACCTGGCCTTCGACGTGTTGGCGCCGGGGGGCACCTTCGTGGCCAAGGTGCTGGCGGGCGGCGCGGAGGGCGACCTGCAGAAGCTGCTCAAGCAACGCTTCGAGAAGGTGGCGAATGTGAAGCCGCCGGCGAGCCGGTCCGATTCCTCCGAAAAATTCGTCGTCGCGACGGGGTTCCGGCCGGGGGCGGACGAGGCCTAGCGCAGCACCATCCAGATGGCGACCCAGAGGGCCAGCGGGCCGCCGGCGCCGGCCTCGGCAAAGAGCATCGTGGCCTGCAGGAGACCGGCGAGCGTCAGGCCGATCAGCAGCGCCTGATCCGCCAGCGAGAGCGCACGGATCCGGGCGCGGACCTCATCCGCCGGCAGGCTCACCACCAGGCCGGTGAGCATTCGCAGGAAGGCGAGGCGCAGGCCGAGACAGGCGGAAATCGACAGATCACGAAGAAATATATACATGCAAATGTCCTGTGCCCCGGGGTCTTCTGCCACACCGGTTCGGGGCAACCCGGCAGGCTGGGCACAACATGACTTACACTGTCTTTCCGGCAGGTTAAGAGACGCATGGCCGAATCCGGACGGTTTCCTCTGCCAGACCCAATCGTTTCGGAGGAAGAGACATTGCCGCAGTCTCGCCATCGGCAAGACTGCCTGGCGGCACGTTTCGAAGGCGCCCTGTCTTCTCCGAACCTGACCTGATTCTCCGTGAGTTCGGCCTGGCCGCGGGTGGTGCGCCGCCCGTTGCGACCGTTGCTTCCCCGGCGCGGCGGTGGCGCGTCGGCGGGATGCAGAAGGACACGCCGCGCTCCACCGTTGTTCCGCGCCGAAAACCCGGTATGACTTGGGCAGGTCCGCACATCGCGCGGCCGCTACGGAACCTGGAGGAGCAATGCTCATGCCGCGCGTATCACGGATTCTGACGCCTTTCTTGCTGGTCATCGGGCTCGCTGCCGGTCCGTCGCTGGCGCAGCAGGAGGGGGAGGCGGTCAGGGTCGCCGTGGCCGCGATCTATGCCGAGGACCTGATCAATGAAGCGACCTTCATCGGCAAGGGCGAGGCGATCGACAAGGTCGATATCCCGGCCCGCGTGAGCGGATTTGTCCAGGAGATTCTGGTTCGCGACGGCGCTCCGGTCAAAGAGGGCGACAAGCTTTTCCAGATCGAGCCGGACGGGTTCGAGGCGGTGCTCGCGGCGCGCAAGGCCGATCTTGCGCGCGCCGAGGCCAATCTCGAGCTGACCATGATCGAGCGGGAGCGGAAGGAGGAACTGGTCCGGCGGGACGCGGCACCGCAAAGCGAAGCGGACGTGGCGCGGGCCAACGAGAAGGTGGCCGAGGCAGATGTCGAGGCCGCCCGGGCGGCGATCCGCGCCGCGGAGCTTGATCTGAGCTACACCGAGGTCTTTGCGCCCTTCGACGGCCGCATCGGCCTTGTCGACACCTCGGTGGGCGATCTCGTGGGGCCGTCGAGCGGCCCGCTTGTGTCCCTCGTGCGCGAGCAGCCGGTGCAGGTCGCGTTCTCGCTGACCGAGAAGCAGCTTCTCAACGTGCTCGAACAGATCGAGGCCGAGCTGCATCAGCTCAGCGAACCGGAGCGCACGCCGGATGTCTTCGTTACTCTGCCGAACGGCACCAGGCTCGAAGAGGCAGGGCAGATCGTCTTCGTCGACAATCGGATTGACCCGGCCACCGGCACGATCGCACTCCGGGCCGAGTTCGCCAACGCTCGCCGACTGATCGTCGACGGTGCCTTCGTCGATGTCTCGATCCAGGCGCTCGAGCCCGAGCGCAAGCTGCTGGTGCCGCAGGCGGCGCTTCAGCGCGACCAGCGGGGCGATTTCGTGCTGATCGTGACGCCGGATCAGCGGGTCGAGCAGCGGTACCTGACGTTGGGGAGAGCGCATGGGACGGCGATTGTCATCCAGGACGGTGCACGCGAGGGCGAGTCGGTGATCGTCGAGGGGCTGCAACGGGTGCGGCCGGGGGCCGTGGTCGAAGCGGTCGCGGCCGGT
The DNA here is from genome assembly GCF_004146235.1 of Tropicimonas sp. IMCC6043. Taxonomy (GTDB): domain Bacteria; phylum Pseudomonadota; class Alphaproteobacteria; order Rhodobacterales; family Rhodobacteraceae; genus Tropicimonas. Next base: position 41,346 of record NZ_SELO01000001.1, read on the forward strand.
GCGCCGGTCGAGGCGTCGGGGAACTGAGCGCATGATCTCCAAGGTCTTCATCAGCCGTCCCAAGACGGCCATCGTCATCTCGACCGTGCTCACCATCATGGGGCTCATCGCCTATTCCGTGCTGCCGGTGGAGCAGTTCCCCAATATCACGCCGCCCGTGGTCAACGTCTCCGCGAGCTACACCGGTGCCAGCGCCGAGACGGTTGAAAACACAGTCGCGGCACCGATCGAGGCGCAGGTAAACGGCGTGGACGACATGATCTACATGTCGTCGGACAGCTCGGCGACAGGGTCCTATTCGCTTTCCGTCACCTTCGATGTCGGCACCGATCCCGATATCGCTTCGGTCAACGTGCAGAACCGGGTCGCCCAGGCGACCGCGCAGCTTCCCACCGAGGTGACCTCGCGCGGCGTCGTGACCCAGAAATCCTCGACCAACATGCTGCTGGTGGCGACGCTGGTCTCGCCCAACGGCACCTATGACGAGGTCTTCCTGTCCAACTATGCCTCGATCAACCTCAAGGATGCGCTGGCGCGGATTCAGGGGGTGGGCAAGGCCGAAGTGCTGACCAATTTCGCCTACGCGATGCGGATGTGGATGAATCCCGACCGGATGGCGAGCCTCGGCGTGACGCCGGGCGATTTGATCAACGCGATCCGCGAGCAGAATATCGAGGTCTCGGCCGGCCAGATCGGGTCTCCGCCGGTGCCGGCCGGGCAGCAGTTCCAATACACGATCACCTCGAAGGGCCGCCTGACGACGGTCGAGGAGTTCGAGAACATCGTTGTCAGGACCGGCGAGTCCGGTGCCATCGTGCGCATCAAGGATATCGCCCGGGTCGAACTTGGGGCGAATTACTACAACGCCTCCGGCCGGTTCAACGGCCGGCCGGCCACGGTCCTGGCGATCTATCAGGCCCCGGGAGAGAACGCGCTGGCCGTGTCGGAAAAGGTGCTGGCGGAACTCGACAGGCTCTCCCGCGTCTTTCCCGACGACGTGGAATACGAGGTTCCCTACAACTCGACCGATTTCGTCCAAGCCTCGCTCAAAGACGTGGTCTCGACGCTGATCCTCACCTTCATCCTGGTGATGTCGGTGGTCTTTGTCTTCCTCGGGTCCTGGCGGGCGACGATCATCCCGATGGTGGCGATCCCGGTCTCGCTGATCGGCACCTTCGCCTTCCTGCTGGCCTTCGGCATGTCGCTCAACACGGTCTCTCTCTTTGCCCTCGTGCTCGCCATCGGCATCGTCGTCGACGACGCGATCGTGGTTGTGGAGAATGTCGAGCGGCTGATCGCCGACGAGGGGCTCTCGGCGCGGGAGGCAACGGCGAAGGCGATGGAGCAGATCACCGGCCCGGTGATTGCCACCACGCTGGTGCTGCTTGCGGTCTTCGTGCCGGTCACCTTCATGCCCGGCATCACCGGCCGGCTCTATTCGCAATTCGCGATCACCATCTCGACCGCCGTCGTGATCTCCTCGATCAATGCGCTGACCTTGTCGCCGGCGCTCTGTGCCATTGTGCTGAAACCGCGACAGGGCGAAGCGAAGGGTCTTCTCGCCGTGTTCGAGGGCGCGATCGGCGGTCTGCGAAACGGCTACACCTCGATCGTGAAGCGCTTCGTGCGCGTGTCGCTCCTGAGCCTCGTGGTGCTCGGCGTGATCGTCGCCGTGATGGGAACGATGTTCGTGGCCACGCCCAAGGGCTTCATCCCGCTCGAGGACAACGGTGCGCTCTTCGTCGACGTGCAGCTTCCCGATGCCGCCTCGCTGGAACGCACCGAGGAGGTGACCGACCGGATCAATGCACGCATCGAGGAGATCCCCGGCGTCCGCAGCACCATTCTGGTCAACGGCTTCAGCATGCTCAACGGCTCGGGCTCGAACGGCGCGATGATCATCGTCAACCTCACCAACTGGGAGGAGCGGAAGACACCGGAGCTCTCGGCGGAGGGCATCCTGCGGCAGATCTATGGGATTGCGAACCGGGAGGTGGCAGCCAGCGTCATCGCCTTCAACCCGCCACCGATCTCGGGCCTCGGCCTCTCGGCGGGCGTGGAGATGAAAGTGCAGCAGACCGGTGGTGGCACGGCGCAGGACCTCGCCGCAGCGCTCGGCGGGATGGTCTATGCTGCCAACCAGAGCCCCGAACTGGCTCAGGCCTACACGACCTTCCGAGCCAACGTGCCCCAGGTCTTCGTCGATCTCGACCGCGAGAAGACCAAGTCGCTCAACGTCACTGTCTCCGAGGTGTTCCAGACGCTCCAGGCCTATCTCGGCTCCTACTATGTCAATGACTTCAACCTGTTCGGCCGTGTCTACCGGGTGATGATCCAGGCCGACGGCGACTATCGCCGGCAGGTGGAGGATATCGGCAAGCTCTATGTGCGGTCGGCGACGGGCGAGATGGTGCCGCTCGGCACGCTCATCAATGTCGAGAACGTCCTCGGGCCGGTGCTGCTCAACCGCTACAACATGTTCCGTTCGGCGACGGTCACGGCGGTGCCGGCGGAGGGGCTTTCGTCCGGGGACGCGATCCGGGTGATGGAGGAGGTGGCGGCGACCAGCCTGCCGCCGGGCTACGGCTACGAATGGACCGGCACGGCGCAGCAGCAGCTCTCCTCTTCCGGAATGGTGCAGTACATCCTGATCGCGGCGATACTCTTCGGCTACCTCTTCCTCGTTGCGCAATACGAGAGTTGGACCATGCCGGTGGCCATCCTGCTCTCGGTGACGGTGGCGCTCTTCGGTGCGGTGGCGGCGGTGGCGGTCACCGGGTCGGACATAAACCTCTATACCCAGATCGGGATGATCATGCTGATCGGGCTCGGGGCGAAGAACGCGATCCTGATCGTGGAATTCGCCATGGAGCGACGAGAGTCCGGTCTGAGCGTGCGAGAGGCGGCCTCCGAGGCGGCCTTCCAGCGCTTCCGCGCGGTGATGATGACGGCGCTTTCCTTCCTTCTCGGTGTGGTACCGCTGCTCGTCGCCTCCGGCGCCGGCGCGGCCAGCCAGAAGGCGATCGGCATCGCCGTCTTCGGCGGCATGCTTGCGGCGACGGTGATCGGGGTGATCCTCGTGCCGGTGCTCTACGTGGTGCTCCAGAACCTGCGCGAATGGGTAAAGGGGCTCTTTGGCGGCGGCAAGGGGCCGGAGGCGGCGACCGACGCGGAGTGATCGATCTCCCGTGAGATCCGGTCAAGAGGGTCGGGCGGCGCTTGCCGGTGGCGCGGCGTCGCATCAGCTTCGGGCCAGGGCAGATCGAGCCGAGCTAATCGACCGGCGTCCGCCTCAGGCCCAGGTACCGACGTCCGCCGCGACCTCGTCGAGCAACTCCTCCGTCGTCACCTGCCGGCAATGGCCGCGGATCGCCTCGAGCGAATGCCGGTGGCGCGCCTCGCTGTAGGTAAGGCAGGCATCCGTCACCTGGGTCACCAGATAGCCGAGATCGGCGGCATCCCGGATCGCGCTCTCGACGCAATCGTCGGTCTCCATCCCGCAGATCACCAGCTGGCGGATGCCGAGATTGCGCAGAATGTAGTCGATATTGGTCGAGATGAAGACCGAGGAGGCTGATTTCGGCAGTACGATCTCGTCTTCCTCCGGCCTGAGCGCGTCGATCACCCTGCCGTCCCAGGAGCCCCTGGCGACATTGTAGCCGAGGGACTTGTAGTCGAGCCCGCGGTCGCGCCCGTCCTTCGTCAGGCTCTCGATCGTGGTGTAGAGGATCTCTATGCCGGCCTTGCGGAACGCGCTCTGGATCCGGCACATCTTCGGAAGCGCGGTGCGCTCCAGCCTGTCGAAGAAATAGCCGTTGGATGTTTCGAACGCGGCCGCATCCAGGCCGCGATAGGCGCCGCCTTGCCGGTTGGCCGTGTAATTCTGCATGTCGATGAAGAGCAGGGCGGTGTCCGGGATATGGAGCGAAAGGTCGCGGCCGTGCATGTGTCTTGCCTCCCTAGTCGGGCGCGCCCCGACTCGGGGTGTCCCGAGGTCAATCTTAACGCTCCGGGGCGGTTTGCGACACAGGACGAATCAGCCCCGTCCGGCGGTCAGCCCATGCGCTCCGACTCGTACGCGCCGGGGCCGGCGGGGAACACCACCGTCTTGGTGCCGTTCAGGAAAACCCGGTGGTGGATATGGGCGTGGATCGCCCGCGCCAGCACGGCGCTCTCCACGTCGCGGCCAAGCGAAACATAGTCACCGGCCGATTGCGCGTGGGTCACGCGCACCGTGTCCTGCTCGATGATCGGCCCCTCGTCGAGATCGGCGGTCACGTAGTGCGAGGTCGCCCCGATCAGCTTCACGCCGCGCGCATAGGCCTGCTTGTAGGGGTTGGCCCCCTTGAAGCTCGGCAGGAAGGAGTGGTGGATGTTGATGATCCGGCCGGACATCTTCTGACACATCTGGTCCGACAGAACCTGCATGTAGCGCGCCAGCACGATCAATTCGGCGCCGGTTTCCTCGACGATCGCCATCTGCTGCGCCTCGGCCTGCGGCTTGGTCTCCTTCGTCACCTTGATGTAGTGGAAGGGAATGTCGTGGTTCACCACCAGCTTCTGGTAGTCGAGATGGTTCGAGATCACGCCTAGGATGTCGATGGGCAGCGCGCCGATCCGCCAGCGATAGAGCAGGTCGTTCAGGCAGTGGCCGAAGCGGGAGACCATAATGACCACCTTCATCTTGGCTTGCGCGTCGAGAAAGGCGTGCTCCATCTTGAAGCGCTCGGCGATCGGCGCGAAATCGCGGACAAGGTCGTCGATACCTGCGCCTTTCTCGCTCTCGACGGAGAGGCGCATGAAGAAGTTCCCGGTCTCCATGTCGTCGAACTGCTGCGAATCGAGGATGTTGCAGCCCGTCTCGGCAAGAAAACTCGAAACCGCGGCGACGATGCCGCGGCGGGAGGGGCATTTCACGGTGAGGGCGAAACGGGACATAGGGGATAGCTCCGGGAGGTGGTGTCTTTCCCGCATCAATGCCGCGCTGCGGCAGCGGTCGAAAGCGCAAAAGCGCGCACTTTCCGGCGAAAAGCGGCATCGGCGGAGCGCGTGGGTTTCCGATCCGCGTCATGGCGCCGGGGTCCGGCGTCGCTTCGCGGCAATCGCTTGCATCAGACGCCATAGACGACAATAGAATAGCCGCTCGGGGCATTTGCGCCCCGTGAACGCGGAGACCTCGGAAACCGTTCGGGCCCCGCGAGGAGAATGCCATGACACCTGAGGCCCGTCTTGCCGCGGCCGCGGAGATCCTCGACCACTGGCTCGCCGGAGAGCCGGCCGAGAAACTGCTCACCGGCTGGGCCCGGCGAAGCCGTTTCGCGGGCTCGGGGGACCGCGCCGCCGTGCGGGACCACGTGTTCGACGCGATCCGCCGTCGCCGTTCGGCCGCCTGGCTTGGCGGGGCGGAGACGGGCCGTGGGCTGGTGATCGGAATGTTGCGCGCGAATGGCCTGGACCCGGCCGCGTTCCTCACCGGCGCGGGCCATGCGCTGGCGCCGCTGACCGCCGAGGAGGCGGTGGAGCCCGCCGCGCCCTCCGGCAATGTCGCGCTCGACTGCCCGGACTGGCTCGAGCCGGAGTTGCGTGCGAGCCTGGGCAGTGATTTCGCCGCCGTGATGGAACTGCTGCAGCAGCGCGCCGGTCTGTTTCTGCGCGTGAACCTTGCCAAGGGCGACCGGCCCCACGCCATCGCCCGGCTTGCCGAGGAGGGAGTACTCTGCCGGCCCCATGCGCTCTGCGAGACCGCGATCCTGGTGCAGGAGGGAGAACGGAAGGTTAGGAATACAGAGGCTTACGCGACGGGGCTCATCGAGATTCAGGACGCCGCCTCGCAGGCCGTGGCCGCGGCTGTGCCGTTGCCGGAGGGCGGGCGGGTGCTCGACTACTGCGCCGGCGGCGGCGGCAAGGCGCTGGCCCTGGCGGCCCGCAGTGGGCGCGAGATCCTAGTGCATGACGGCAAGCCGGAGCGGATGTCCGACCTCGCTGCTCGCGCCACCCGTGCCGGCGCGCGGCTCCGGCCGGTCGATGCCGCCGGTGTCGCCGCGCTGGCGCCGTTCGACCTCGTGCTGGCGGACGTGCCATGTTCCGGCAGCGGCGCCTGGCGCCGGCAGCCCGAGGCAAAATGGCGCCTGACCGAAGCGCGCCTGGCCGAGATCCGCGCCCTGCAACGCGAGATCCTTGCCGAGCTGGCGCCGCGCGTCGCGCCGGGTGGCGTGATCGCCTACATGACCTGCTCGCTCCTGGAGAGCGAGAACGGCGCTCAGGTCGGCTGGTTCCATTCGGAGTTCGACGGCTGGCAGACCGTCCGGGAGCAGCGCCTTTCACCGCTGGCCGGCGGTGACGGCTTTTTCATCGCCATTCTGCGCCGCAGCGCGTGACCCTGCGACAGCGTGGGCCGGTTCCGAATGGCGGACCGGTCTGGCTTAATCGTGGATTAACGTATTGCGTCGGAAATACGAGGGAGACGAATCGTAGAGGAGAGGATTCTTGTCGCATTCCGCGCTCACCCAATCCCCGTTGACCAGAACGGCGGCGAGTTACTCGGGGCGGGTGCTTCATCTCGGATTTGTTGCCGTTGTCCTCTTCGGCGTCGTGTTCTTCGTGTCCGATCCGACGCTGGCGCTGGTTCTTCTCGGCGTCGCCGGTTGCCTTCTGGCGCTGTCACTTCTGATCCGCCTCTTTGCCGCGCGCGACGCGGCAGAGAAGGAGCGGATCGCCGAGGCGGTGGCGGGATTCATCGAGAACGATTGCGCGCCGAGCTTCACAACGGATGCCGATGGCTTCGTCGAGCATCTCAACAGGGCAGCGCGGAACCGCTTCGGCTCTCCCGACACGCCTCGGACAACGCTGGTGCGGTCCCTGCGCGACCTCATTGCCAATCCGGCCGCAGTGGTGATGCGGCTCCAGAACCGCGCCGAAGCGCGCGGGTCTGCCTGCGAAGACATGGTGACCCGGCGCGGACATATGCGGCTCTCGGTGCACCAGGTCGAGGGCACGCGTTTCCTCTGGCGTCTGGAGGATATAGCGGATCGCGGTCAGGCAGGCCGCGGCGTGGACAGCCTCAGCCTGCCGATGATGACGGTGAGCCGCTCCGGCACGATCCTCTTCATGAACGACGCCTTGCGCCGGATCCTTGGCGGACGGGTCAAGACGCTTTCCGCCGTCTTTGACGACCTGCCCCTGACGCCCAACGGCGTGCATCGGGTGCAGGGCGCGGAGGGCGTGGTGACTGTGCGCGTGGTCGAGATCGAGGGCGCCGGTGGGCGGCAGGAAATCTTCCTGGTTCCGATCGGCAGCGAGGAGATCCCGGCCCGCGCGACGACCTCGACCGGACCCGCCGATACGTCCGCATTGGACATGCTGCCTGTTGCCCTTCTGAAGCTCGACCGGCGTGGCCGGATCCTCTCCTCCAACGTGGCGGCGCGGGAGCTTCTCGGCGCGGCGGCCGAGGCCGGGCAGCAGTTTCACTCCCTGGTCGAAGGACTCGGGCGGTCGGTCAAGGACTGGCTTTCGGATGCCGCCGACGGTCGCGGCCTCGGCCGGCCGGAATTCGTGCGCGCGAGCGTTCCGGACAGGGAGCTTTACCTTCAGGTCACGCTCGGTCGCCTGATCGAGGACGGCGAGACGGTCCTGAGCGTCGTCGCCAACGACGCAACGGAACTCAAGACGCTCGAGGCGCAGTTCGTGCAGAGCCAGAAGATGCAGGCGATCGGTCAACTCGCCGGAGGTGTGGCTCATGACTTCAACAACCTGCTGACGGCGATCTCCGGCCATTGCGACCTGCTTCTGTTGCGCCACGATCAGGGCGACCAGGACTACGCCGATCTGGTGCAGATCAACCAGAACGCCAATCGTGCCGCGAGCCTTGTCGGCCAGTTGCTGGCCTTCTCGCGCAAGCAGAACCTGCAACCCGAGATACTCGACCTGCGCGACACGCTCTCGGACCTTACCCACCTTCTCAACCGCCTGGTTGGCGAGAAGGTCTCGCTTTCGCTCTCGCATGATCCGGGATTGCGACCGATTCGGGCCGACAAGCGGCAGCTTGAGCAAGTCCTGATGAACCTCGTCGTGAATGCGCGGGACGCCATGCCCGAGGGCGGCGAGATCCGGATATCCACCGAGAGCAGGCGGATCACCGCGCCGCTCGAGCGCGACCGCGCCACGGTCGCGCCGGGGGATTACGTGGTCGTCAAGGTCGAAGACGACGGCGCCGGCATTCCCGCCGACAAGCTCACCAAGATCTTCGAGCCGTTCTTCACGACCAAGCGCACCGGTGAGGGCACCGGCCTTGGCCTGTCGACCGCCTATGGAATCGTCAAGCAGACCGGTGGATACATCTTCGCCGATTCCGTTGTTGGCGAGGGAACAATCTTTTACCTGTATTTTCCAGCCCATGACCGACCGGTCGAGCAACCGGACAGGCGCCGCGAGAGGAACCGGGAAGCCAGCCTCCAGCAGGCCAAGGGGGTTGTCCTGCTGGTGGAGGACGAGGCGCCGGTCCGGGCCTTTGCCTCGCGCGCTTTGCGGATGCGCGGCTACACCGTGATCGAGGCGGAGAACGCGGAGGAAGCGCTCGCGACGCTCGAGGATCCCTCGCTTCATGTCGATGTCTTCGTCACCGACGTCGTCATGCCGGGGATGGACGGCCCCTCCTGGGTCCGCATCGCGCTGAAGCAGCGTCCGGACGTGCGGGTCGTCTTCGTCTCCGGCTATGCCGAGGAGAGCTTCTCCGACGACCAGGCCGGCATCGCCAACTCCATCTTCCTGCCAAAGCCCTTCTCGTTGAACGAGCTGACGGCGACCGTCCGGGACCAGATGCCATGACCCAGTCACCCCGCGCGCGAACCAGACCGCGGCACCAGATGGTTCATATACCGGCGCGGCGAAATCGCGGAGGGCATCTCGTCTCCTCGATCCCGCGCGGGCCCGCCTCGGCATTCCCGGATCGCCACACCCAGACGTGGGGCACGGAAGGTCTTGAAACCGTCCCGTTTCGCCGTCATAACGGGAACAAGAGGTGAACAAAGCAGTCATTGCCGGCAAAGCCGGCCTATGGAATAAGGACCGAAACAATGGCGACCGCGAACCTTCTCGACATGACAGACAAGCGTAGCTCCGACAAGCAGAAGGCTCTGGACAGCGCCCTTGCCCAGATCGAACGGCAGTTCGGGAAGGGCTCGATCATGCGTCTTGGCGCCGACAACCCGGTCGCCGAGATCGAGGCGACCTCGACCGGTTCGCTCGGGCTCGACATCGCGCTCGGGATCGGCGGTCTGCCGAAGGGACGGATCATCGAGATCTATGGCCCCGAGAGTTCCGGCAAGACGACGCTGGCGCTGCACTGTATTGCCGAGGAGCAGAAGAAGGGCGGCGTCTGCGCCTTCGTCGATGCCGAACACGCGCTCGATCCCCTCTATGGCCGCAAGCTCGGGATCGACCTCGACGAATTGCTCATCTCCCAGCCCGATACCGGCGAACAGGCGCTCGAAATCACCGACACGCTGGTCCGCTCCGGCGCGGTCAGCGTCGTCGTCGTGGACTCGGTCGCCGCGCTGACGCCGAAATCGGAACTCGAGGGCGACATGGGCGACAGTTCCGTCGGTGTCCAGGCCCGCCTGATGAGCCAGGCCATGCGCAAGCTCACCGGCTCGATCTCGCGGTCGAAATGCATGGTGATCTTTATCAACCAGATCCGTATGAAGATCGGCGTCATGTTCGGCAGCCCCGAGACCACTACAGGCGGCAACGCGCTCAAGTTCTACTCCTCGGTCCGGCTCGACATCCGCCGTATCGGCGCGATCAAGGACCGCGACGAGGTCGTCGGCAACACCACCCGCGTCAAGGTGGTCAAGAACAAGGTCGCGCCGCCCTTCAAGCAGGTCGAGTTCGACATCATGTATGGCGAGGGCATCTCGAAGACCGGCGAGCTGATCGATCTCGGTGTCAAGGCCGGCGTGGTCGAGAAATCCGGCTCCTGGTATTCCTATGGCGACGAACGGATCGGGCAGGGGCGGGAGAACGCCAAGGCCTTCCTGAAGGAGAACGCAAGCGTCGCGCTGGAGATCGAGGACAAGATTCGCGCCGCACACGGGCTCGATTTCCACGTGACCGGCGACGACACGCTGCTCGAGGACTAGCGCCGGGCTGGCGGCGGGCGCCGGGTGCGCCCGCAATCGCATGCTGTGGACACCTCCGGCGCGGGCCGCTACATCTGCGCCGATGATCCGCCGGAGACCCAGATGCTCAGCCTGAACGACATTCGCTCCTCCTTCCTCGACTATTTCCGACGCCAGGGCCACGAGGTGGTGGCGAGTTCCCCGCTCGTGCCGCGCAACGACCCGACGCTTATGTTCGCCAATTCCGGCATGGTTCAGTTCAAGAACCTTTTCACCGGCGTCGAGCATCGCGACTACCAGCGGGCGACGACGGCGCAGAAATGCGTGCGCGCCGGCGGCAAGCACAACGACCTCGACAATGTCGGCTACACCTCGCGCCACCATACCTTCTTTGAAATGCTGGGGAATTTCTCCTTCGGCGATTATTTCAAGGAGCAGGCGATCCCGTTTGCGTGGGAGATGGTCACGAAGGAACTTGGCATCGATGCCAGCCGGCTGCTGGTCACCGTGTTTCACACCGACGACGAGGCGGCGGATCTCTGGAAGAAGGTCGCGGGCCTTCCCGACGAGCGGATCATCCGCATCCCGACGGCGGACAATTTCTGGATGATGGGCCCGACTGGCCCCTGTGGCCCGTGTTCCGAGATCTTCTACGACCACGGCGATCACATCTGGGGCGGCCCGCCGGGCAGTCCCGAGGAGGATGGTGACCGCTTCGTCGAGATCTGGAACCTCGTCTTCATGCAATACGAGCAGTTCGAGGACGGCAGCCGCGTCGACCTCCCGAACCAGTCGATCGATACCGGCATGGGGATCGAGCGGGTGGCGGCGCTGTTGCAGGGCACCAACGACAACTACGCGACCGACCTGATGCGGGCGCTAATCGAGGCCTCCGCGCATCAGAGCTCGACCGACCCCGACGGGCCCGGCAAGACCCATCACCGGGTGATCGCCGATCACCTTCGCTCGACCTCCTTCCTGATCGCCGACGGCGTCATGCCGTCGAACGAGGGGCGCGGCTACGTGCTGCGGCGGATCATGCGGCGGGCCATGCGGCATGCGCATCTGCTCGGCGCGAAGGACCCGCTGATGTATCGGCTTGTGCCGGAGCTCGTCCGCCAGATGGGCGGCGCCTACCCGGAGCTGCAGCACGCGCAGGCGCTGATAGCCGAGACACTCAAGACCGAGGAAACCCGGTTCCGGCAGACGCTCGAGCGCGGTCTGCGGCTTCTTGATGACGAGCTCGAAAAATTGCCGGAAGATGTCGAGCTTCCGGGCGAAGCCGCCTTCCGGCTCTACGACACCTATGGATTCCCGCTCGACCTGACGCAGGATGCGCTGCGCGAGAAGGGCCGCTCCGTCGACACCGCCGGCTTCGACGCCGCGATGGAGGCGCAGAAGGCAAAGGCCCGCGCCGCCTGGACCGGGTCGGGCGAGACCAGGGATGCGACGATCTGGTTCGACCTTGCGGAACGGCATGGTGCGACGGACTTCCTTGGTTACGACACCGAGCGCGCGGAGGGCCAGGTGCTGGCCATTGTTGTCAATGGCAGCCCCCGCGAGGTGGCCAAGGCGGGCGAAAGCGTGCAGATCGTCCTCAACCAGACGCCCTTCTATGCGGAATCCGGCGGCCAGGTTGGTGATAGTGGCCGGCTCTCCACCGAGACCGGCAAGGCGGTCGTGACGGACACCCGGAAGGTTGCGGGCGTCTTCATCCACATAGCCGAAGTCACCGAAGGCGAAATTCGCGTCGGCAGCGGGGCCGAACTCGAGGTCGACCACGCGCGGCGCGGTGCCATTCGATCCAACCACTCGGCGACGCACCTGCTGCACGAGGCGCTGCGGGAGCGGTTGGGCGACCATGTTGCGCAGCGCGGGTCACTCAACGCGGCCGACCGGCTGCGTTTCGACTTCTCGCACAACCAGGCGTTGAGCGCCGAGGATCTCGAGACAGTTACCGCCCAGGTGAACGCCTTCATTCGTCAGAATTCTCCCGTCGAGACCCGGATCATGACGCCCGACGACGCCCGCGCCATCGGCGCGCAGGCGCTGTTCGGCGAGAAATACGGCGAGGAGGTTCGCGTGGTCTCCATGGGCACGGCGCCCACGGGCAAGGGCGCGGACGGTAACACCTGGTCGATCGAACTCTGTGGCGGGACCCATGTGCGGCGAACCGGCGATATCGGCCTCTTCGTCGCGCTTGGCGACAGCGCCTCGAGCGCCGGCGTGCGCCGGATCGAGGCACTGACCGGCGAGGCCGCGCGGGCCCATCTGGCCGGGCAGGAGCGACGGCTTGCGGAAGTTGCCGCGACCATCAAGGCGCCGCAGGGAGAGGTTGTGGAGCGCGTCCGCGCCCTCGTCGACGAGCGCAAGGCGATGCAGAACGAGATCGCCCAGCTTCGTCGAGACCTCGCGATGGCCGGCGGATCTGGCAGTGCCAAAGAAGATGAAATCAAGGAAATCAATGGCGTACCATTCGTTTCTCAAGTGCTGAAAGGGGTGAGCGGCAAGGACCTCCGCGGGCTGATCGACGAGCACAAGACCCGGCTCGGCACGGGCGCGGTGCTGCTCATTGCCGATACCGACGGCAAGGCGGCAGTGGCGGCCGGGGTGACCGAGGACATGCTTTCCAAAGTGTCCGCCGTCGACCTCGTCAAGGCCGCCGTTGCCGAGCTTGGCGGTGTGGGCGGCGGCGGCCGTCCGGACATGGCGCAGGGCGGCGGCAAGGATGCCGGGAACGCCGATGCGGCGATCAGGGCGGCGGAAGCCGTGATTGGAGGATAGGAAATGCCGGCACTCTGGATTGCGCATGTGACCGTCACCGACGAGGCGGCCTACAAGAAATACGCGGCCATCGCCACCGAGGCGATCGCCGAGCACGGCGGCACCTTCATCGCCCGGGGCGGGCGCTACGTGCAGCTCGAGGGCAAGGAACGGCCGCGCAACGTGGTGGCCCGGTTTCCGAGCGTTGAGGCCGCGGAAAACTGTTACTGGTCAGAGCGTTACCAGGCCGCGCTGGACTTTGCCCGCGGCGCATCGGAGCGCGAGCTGCTGATCGTCGAGACGGTGGAATAGGCGCCGGGGCTCAGGCCCCGGCCGCTTTCGCCATCCGCTTGCGCTCATGCGGATCGAGGTAGCGCTTGCGAAGCCGGATCGCGTTCGGCGTGACCTCTACAAGCTCGTCATCGTCGATATAGGCGATCGCCTCTTCGAGCGACATCTGCACATGCGGCGTCAGCCGCACCGCGTCGTCTGTGCCCGAGGCGCGAACGTTGGTGAGTTTCTTGCCCTTGAGCGGGTTCACGTCGAGATCGTTGTCCCGGCTGTGCTCGCCGATGATCATGCCCTGGTAGACAGGCTCCTGCGCCGGGATGAACATCCTCCCGCGCTCCTCCAGATTCCACAGCGCATAGGCGACGGAAACCCCCTGTTCCATCGAGATCAGCACGCCGGCGCGGCGGCCGGGGATCGGACCGCGATGCGGCGCCCAGGTATAGAAGACGCGGTTGAGGACACCGGTGCCGCGCGTGTCGGTGAGGAATTCGCCGTGGTAGCCGATCAGCCCGCGCGACGGGACATGGGCGATGATCCGGGTCTTGCCCGCCGACTGCCGCATGTCCACCATCTCGCCCTTGCGGGGACCGGTGAGCTTCTCGATCACCGCGCCGGCATGTTCGTCGTCGACATCGATGGTCACCTCTTCGATCGGTTCCATCGTCACGCCGTCTTCTTCGCGCAGGAGCACCTGCGGCCGCGAAATCGAAAGTTCGAACCCCTCGCGGCGCATGTTCTCGATCAGCACGCCCATCTGCAATTCGCCGCGGCCGGCGACCTCGAACGCCTCGCCGCCGGGCGTGTCGGTCACGCGGATGGCGACGTTGGTCTCAGCCTCCTTCATCAGCCGCTCGCGGATGACGCGGGACTGCACCTTCTTGCCGTCGCGGCCGGCCAGCGGGCTGTCGTTGATGCCGAAGGTGACGGAGATGGTCGGCGGATCGATCGGCTGGGCGGGCAGGGGCTCCTCGACGGCGAGCGCGCAGATCGTGTCGGCGACAGTCGCCTTGGTCATGCCGGCCAGCGTGACGATGTCGCCGGCCTGGGCCTCGTCGATCTCCTGCATGGAGAGGCCGCGGAAGGCCTGGATCTTCGAGACGCGGAACTGCTCGATCTTCTGGCCGACGCGGGACAGCGCCTGGACCGTCGCGCCGACCCTGAGCTTGCCGCTCTCGACCCGGCCGGTGAGCGTGCGGCCGATGAAGGGGTCCGCGCCGAGCGTCGTCGCCAGCATGCGGAAATCCTCGTCGATGCGCCGTGTCTGTTTCGGCTTGTGGACGTGGTTGACCACGAGCTGGAACAGCGCGTCGAGATTCTTGCGTGGACCGTCAAGCTCGGCATCCGCCCAGCCGGCGCGGCCGGAGGCGTAGAGATGCGGGAAATCGAGCTGGTCCTCGTTGGCGTCGAGCGAGGAGAAGAGGTCGAACACCTCGTCGAGCGCGCGGTCGGGCTCGGCATCCGGCTTGTCGACCTTGTTCAGCACCACGATGGGCCTGAGGCCGAGGGCGAGCGCTTTGGAGGTGACGAACTTGGTCTGCGGCATCGGGCCCTCGGCGGCGTCGACGAGCAGGACCACGCCGTCGACCATCGACAGGATGCGCTCGACTTCGCCGCCGAAATCGGCGTGGCCCGGCGTATCGACGATGTTTATGCGGGTGCCGTGCCATTCAACGCTGGTCGCCTTGGCGAGGATCGTGATCCCGCGTTCGCGTTCGAGGTCGTTCGAGTCCATGGCGCGCTCGGCCACGGCCTGGTTGGCGCGGAAGGCGCCCGACTGTTTCAGAAGCTCGTCGACGAGCGTGGTCTTGCCATGGTCGACATGGGCGATGATGGCGATATTGCGCAGATCCATTGGGGCGTCCTTGTAGGGTTGGGCGCGGGGTAGCGTGCAGGCGCAGAAAAGGCCAGCACGAATGCAGGTCGCGGCGCGCGGGTTCGGGCGTTGAGACGCTCCGGGGCGTGGGGTCAGGGGGCCAGCGTGACCAGCGCGTGTCGTTTCCGACCGGCCGAGAGCTTGATCGGCGAGGACAGCGCCGCAGCGTCGAGCATCAACCCCGCATCGGTGAGCGGGGCATCGTCGAGGCGGGCGCCGCCATCGGCGATGAGCCGCTTGGCCTCCTTGCCGGACTTGGCAAGGCCCGAGCGGGTGATGAGCTGGACGATGGAGATGCCCCCAGCAACCTCGCCCTGCGTCAGCTCCAGCGTCGGCAGGTCCTCGCCGACGCCGCCTTTCTCGAAGACCTCGCGGGCGGTGGCCTCCGCGGCCTGCGCCGCCTCGGCGCCGTGGAGAAGCGCGGTCACCTGGTTGGCGAGCCGGATCTTGGC
Source organism: Tropicimonas sp. IMCC6043 (assembly GCF_004146235.1). Lineage (GTDB taxonomy): Bacteria > Pseudomonadota > Alphaproteobacteria > Rhodobacterales > Rhodobacteraceae > Tropicimonas. The sequence continues at coordinate 56,840 of NZ_SELO01000001.1, forward strand.
CTCGTTGATCTCCGAGCCTTCGAGCGCACCCAGCCGGTCACATTCCTCGACCGGCAGTTCGGTGTAGAGCTTGAGGAAGCGGCCGACATCGGCGTCCGTCGTGTTGCGCCAGAACTGCCAGAACTCGTAGGGGCTCAGCATGTCGCCATCCAGCCAGACCGCGCCGGAGAGCGACTTGCCCATCTTCTTGCCGTCCGAGGTGGTCAGCAGCGGCGAGGTCAGGCCGAAGACCTCGCGGTCGAGCACGCGGCGGGTCAGGTCGATGCCGTTGACGATATTGCCCCATTGATCCGAGCCGCCCATCTGGAGCCGGCAGCCGTAGCGGCGGTTCAGCTCGAGGAAGTCATAGGCCTGCAGGATCATGTAGTTGAATTCGAGGAAGGAGAGCGACTGCTCGCGGTCGATCCGTGACTTGACGCTTTCGAAGGAGAGCATCCGGTTGACCGAGAAATGGCGACCGATATCCCGCAGGAAGCTGAGGTAGTTCAGCCCGTCGAGCCACTCGGCATTGTCGATCATCAGCGCGCCGGTGGCGCTGCCGTCATAGGTGACATAGGCCGAGAAAACCCGGCGGATCCCGGCGATATTCGCCTCGATCTGCGCGGGTGTGAGCAGCGGACGCTCGTCGGAACGGAAGGAGGGGTCGCCCACCTTGGTCGTGCCGCCGCCCATCAGCGTGATCGGCTTATGGCCGGTCTTCTGCAACCAGCGCAGCATCATGATCTGGATCAGCGAGCCGACATGAAGCGATTTCGCCGTTGCGTCGAAGCCGATATAGGCCGGAACCACACCGTCCGCCAGGATGTCGTCGAGGCTCTGCAGATCGGTGCAGTCGGCCATGAAGCCGCGCTCGATCATCACGCGGATGAACTCGGATTTCGGGTGGTAGGTCATGCGTCTTCGGTCCATTCTCGGGCTGCGAACGCGGCCTTGATAGCGGCGGCGGCGGGTGAGGGAAAGAGCATGTTGAAGTCGGGAAACCTGCGGGTTCTGGGGACGATGTCGGGAACCTCGCTGGACGGTGTCGACGCGGCGGTGATCGAGACCGACGGCATCGCCATCGCCGGTTTCGGCGATCACGGCTACCGGTCCTATTCGGACGCCGAGCGCGCGACGCTCCGGGCGGCGCTCGGGCGCTGGCCGGGCGAGGCCGGCGTGGCGGAGGCCGCCGAGGTCGTCGACCGGGCGCATCGCGAGGTGATGGCGGGATTCTCCGGCGTGGCTTTGGCCGGGTTTCACGGCCAGACGCTGGCGCATGACCCTTCCGGGCGCGGCACGCACCAGGCCGGCGACGGGCGGGCCCTGGCCGAGGCGCTCGGGGTCCCGGTGGTCTGGGATTTCCGCACGGCCGATGTGGAGCTCGGCGGGCAGGGAGCGCCACTGGCGCCGGCCTACCATTTTGCCCTTGCGAAATGGCTCGATGCGAAGGCGCCGCTGGCCTTTCTCAACCTTGGCGGCGTCGGCAACGTGACCTGGATCGATCCGCGCAAGGCGAAGCCGGAAGAGGCCGGCGCGCTTCTGGCCTTCGACACCGGTCCGGCAAATGCGCCGATCGACGATCTGGTCCGCGCGCGGCGCGGGCTGGATTGCGATCGGGATGGCGCGCTCGCGGCGGAGGGTGAGGTCTGCGAGCCGCTCCTCGAGCGTTTCGCGGCCCATCGGTATTTCTCAAGAATGCCGCCGAAATCATTGGACAGAAATGAGTTTCGGGAAGTTCTGGAGGGAGTGTCCGCGCTCTCGGACGCGGACGCCGCCGCCACGCTGACGGCCGCGGCGGCGGTCGGTGTCGTGCGCGCCGCCGAGCATTTCCCGCAATCCGTCGGGCGGCTGCTGGTCACCGGCGGCGGGCGGAAGAACCCGGTGCTGATGGAAATGATCCGGGAGGGGATGGGCTGTGCGGTCGAGGCGGTCGAGGATGTCGGGCTCGATGGCGACATGATCGAGGCGCAGGCCTTCGGGTATCTCGCGGTGCGGGTTGCGCGCGGACTGCCGACGAGTTTTCCGGGGACGACCGGGGTCGCGGCTGCCGTGGGCGGCGGCGAGATCTCCTATCCGTCAGAGCCGGGCGAGCAGGTCTGAGAGGGCCCTGGCCGGGTCATCCCCGGTCCAGATCTCGGCGCCGATGCCGAAGAAATCGGTCATCGGCGCGAGGCTCTCGACCAGCGCCGGCGTCAGGGCGCCTTCGGCCACGACCGGGACCTCGATCACTTCGGACCACCAGGCAAAGAGGTCTGGCTCGGCGCGGGTGCCGTCGCCAAGCGCCGTCTCGCCGACCGGACCGAAGGCAACGTAATCGGCCCCGGCCTCACCGGCATTCATGCCGGAATGCCGTGAGGCGCCGCAGAAGGCGCCGACAATGGCGTCCTCGCCCAAATCGCAGCGGGCGTCGCGGATGCCGCGCGCGCCGTTGAGATGCACGCCGTCGAGGCCGAGCCGCTCCACCATCCGCAGGTGCTCGGCGACGACGATCGCCACGTCCCGCTCGTGGCAGACCGCCCTTGCGGCATCGGCGGCGCGAGCGACGTGATCCTCGTCGCGGCTCGACAGCGCCAGCCGGAAACAGGCGATGGCGCGCGAATCCAGCACCCGGGCGAGCAGGTCGGGGAAGGTCTCGAGGTCGAGCTCCGGCGGGCTGATGAGATAAATCTGCGGCACTTCCTGCTCGGCCATGTCTTGCTCCGGCATGTCTTGTTGCGTCGCCCCTCTTAGCGCCCTTTGCGGCGGCGCGCCATGGCTGCTTGAAGGCGCGGGGTGCTCGTCGTATCAGGTCCGCGACCCCGCAGCCAGGAAGCTCCATGACCCAGCCGACCTTCATCCTCGTGCGTCCGCAGATGGGCGAGAACATCGGTGGCGCGGCGCGGGCGATGCTGAATTTCGGCCTCGAGCGGATGCGGCTCGTGGATCCGCGCGACGGCTGGCCGAACTCGCGCGCGGTGGCGCTGGCCAGTGGCGCGGCGCGGGTGCTGGACAACGCCGGTCTCTACGGCTCGGTTGCCGAGGCGGTGGGCGACTGCACCCATGTCTATGCCACGACAGCGCGGGGACGCGACCTGACCAAGCCGGTGCTTACGCCGGAACGGGCGATGGCCGAGGCCCGCGCGGTGATCGCCGAGGGCGGCAAGGTCGGCGTCCTCTTCGGACCGGAGCGGGCAGGGCTCGAAAACGAGGACGTGGCGCGGGCGCATGCCATCGTCACAGTGCCGGTCAACCCGGACTTCTTCTCGCTCAACCTCGCGCAATGCGTCCTGCTCACCGCCTATGAGTGGCGCCGCCAGACCGAACCGCTGGCGCAGGCACCCGAAATCGAGCGCGCCGAGGCGATCGAGGTCGAGAAGCTGGGCGCGCATTTCGAACAAAGGCTCGAGGATGCCGGCTTCTTCTTTCCGCCGACCAAGGCGCCGGGGATGAAACTGGCGCTGCGCAACATGCTCTCGCGGCTGGCCTTGACCCGCGCCGACGTGCAGATATTCCACGGAATGCTCCGGCAGCTCACCCGACCGCTGCCGAAGGACGAGTGAAGGAGACCGCGATGGCCGGCAAGCGCAGCATTTTCGAAGAGGTGGACAGCGAGGGCCCAAAGGTCCCGGCCGCCCAGCCCGGCATGATCGACCGCGCGAGCCGCGGTGCGCGCGGGGCGATCCGGCTCTGGCTCGGTCTGCTCTTCGTCCTCGTCGTGGCGATGATCCTCGTGGGCGGTCTGACCCGGCTCACCGATTCCGGCCTGTCGATCACCGAGTGGCGGCCGATCACCGGCGCGATCCCGCCGCTCAGCGTGGAAGCCTGGGAATCGGAGTTCGCGAAATACCAGGAGATCCCGGAATTCCAGATCCAGAACGCCGACATGACGCTCGCCGAGTTCAAGGGAATCTACTGGTGGGAATGGGGGCATCGGCAGCTCGGCCGGGTCATCGGCCTGGTCTGGGCGGCGGGCTTCCTTGGCTTCCTCGCCTTGCGGCGGATTCCGGCGGGCTGGACCGGACGGCTCGCGCTGCCCGGCTTTCTCGGTGGAATTCAGGGGGCGATCGGCTGGTGGATGGTGTCCTCGGGCCTCGGCGACGGCAGGCTCGATGTCGCATCCTACCGGCTTGCCATCCATCTCGGTCTCGCATTCGTCATCCTCGGCCTGCTGTTCTGGTACATGCAGAAGCTGGCGCGACCCGAGCGCGACCTGATGCAGGCGCGTCGCTCCAAGGAGGCGAAGCTGTGGGGCCTCTCGACCGGCCTCATGCATCTTGCCTTCGTGCAGATCCTGCTCGGAGCGCTCGTCGCGGGCATCGACGCCGGCGTGGCCTTCCCGACCTGGCCACTGATGAACGGAACGGTTTTTCCGCCATCGCCGTTTCTGCTCGAACCGATCTGGCGGAACTTCTTCGAGGATGCGGGCCTGGTGCAGTTCATGCATCGGACCACCGGCTACATCACCTTCGCCTTCGCGCTCTTCGTCTGGTCGCGTGGCCGGCACTCGGCCCATCCGCGCACCCGCCGCGCCTTCGACTGGGTCGCGGTGATCTGCTTCGGTCAGGTCGTGATCGGCATCGTCGCCGTGCTGACCCAGGCGCAGTGGCATGTCGCGATCACCCACCAGTTGATCGCGATCCTGCTCTGGACGCTGATCCTGCGCGCGCGTTTCCTGTCCGGCTACCCGCGCGCCAGTTCGATCCGGGAAGGTCGCTGACATGACCGCCTTTTCCGACCTGATGGCCTTCGTCCGCGAAACGCAGGCGCTCAAGGAAGTGCAGGGCCGGCTCGGCTGGGACCAGGAGACCGTCATGCCGAGAGGGGCCGCGCCGCAGCGGGCCGAGGAAATGGCCGCGCTGGAAAAGGTGCTGCACGCCCGCAAGATGGACCCCTATCTTGTCGACCTGCTCGAAGCCGTCCGGCGCGAGGACGCCGTCGGTCGTGCCCAGATTCGTGAGATCCGTCGCGAAACCGAGCGCGCGCGGAAGGTGCCCGCGGATCTAGCGGCCGAGATCACCCGAGTGACCAGCCTCGCACAGGGGATCTGGGCCGAGGCGCGGGCGAAAGACGATTTCGCCGGGTTCGCGCCGACGCTGGCGCAGGTCCTGGCGCTACGCCGGCTCGAGGCGCAGGCGCTGGCCGGGGAGGGCGGGGATCTCTACGACGCGCTGCTGGATGATTACGAACCGGGCGAGACCGGGGCGAGCCTCGACGCGATGTTTGCCGCGATGCGGCCGCGGCTCGTGGCGCTGCGCGAGAACGTGCTCGGCTCCGGCACGGTGCCGCCGGCTCTCACCGGCGACTTCGATCCCGCCCGGCAGATGGTGCTTGCCGAGACCTGTGCCCGCAGCTTCGGCTATGATTTCGACCATGGCCGGATCGACAGGGCGGTCCACCCATTCTCCTCGGGCTCCGGCCTCGATTCGCGCATCACCACCCGGACCGACCCTGAGAACATCTTCGATTGCCTCTATTCGACGATCCACGAGACCGGCCATTCGAGTTACGAGCAGAATGTCGACCGTGCCTATCTGCTGACGCCGATCGGCCGCGGCTGCTCGATGGGAGTCCATGAAAGCCAGAGCCGGATCTATGAGAACCAGCTCGGCCGCTCCCGTGGTTTCACCTCCTGGCTCTATGCGCGCTGCCGCGAGACGTTCGGCGAGATCGGCGTCGACGGGCCGGAGGCGTTCTATGCCGCAGTTAACGCGGTTTGCCCCGGCTATATCCGCACCGAGGCCGACGAGATCCACTACAATCTGCATATCCTGCTGCGATTCGACCTCGAACGTGCGCTGATCGCGGGCGACCTCGAGGTGCCGGACCTCGAAGCCGCCTGGAACGACCGGTTTGCGGCCGATTTCGGCGTCGCGGTGGACCGGCCCTCGAACGGCGTTCTGCAGGATGTGCATTGGGCCGTCGGACTCTTCGGCTATTTCCCAACCTACACGCTTGGAAATGTCTATGCGGGCTGCCTCTTCGAGGCGATGCGCCGTGACTGCCCCGACTGGGAGGACGAGCTCGCCGCCGGCAGCGCCGCCGGTCCGACCGCGTGGCTCCGAGAGCGGCTGCAACGCCACGGTGCGCTGCGCAGCCCGCGCGAGACGATCGAGGAGGCGACCGGCGGGCCGGTCACGGTCGCGCCGCTGCTCGATTATCTCGACGCGAAGTTCGGCGCGCTCTACGGCCGGTGAGGCCGCTCGACTTTTCTCCGGAACAATGTCAGCTACATGTGCATTCTATAAACGCGCACGGGCGTTTCGTGGACGCGCTCAGAAAAGGGCCGCTCCGACGCCCGGGTCAGAACAGGGAAAGGAAAAGACATGGCTCGCAAGGCATCGGCTGAATGGTATGGGGACCTTCGCTCCGGCAAGGGAACGATGTCGGGAAGCTCGGGAGCATTCTCGGATCTCGCCTTCACATTCCGCACCCGGTTCGAGGACGAGCCCGGCACCAACCCGGAGGAGCTTGTCGCGGCGGCGCATGCCGGCTGCTTCTCAATGGCCTTCTCCAACGAGTTGGCCTCGGCCGGCCTGAACCCGACCTCCGTCAAGACCACCGCGGCGGCCTCGCTCGGCCCGGTCGATGGCGGCAACGCGATCACCCGGATCGAACTCACCTCGGTCGCGCATGTGCCGGGGGCAGACGAGGCGAAGGTCCGCGAGATCGGCGAGAGCGCGAAGGCAGGCTGCCCGATCTCGCGCTCGCTGACCGGGGACATCACGCTGAACCTGACGGTCGAGACCTGAGGCGACGCTGCGGCCGGGGCGTTTCCGAGCGAAGCGCCCCGCGCATGGCGCGCTACCGCTCGGGGATCAGCCCGCGCGGTGAGAAGCGGAGCACCAGCAGCAGCACCACTCCCATCGTCAGCAGCCGGATGTGCTGGACCGAATCCAGCAGGTGCTCCTTGAGGCCGGAACCGTCGGTGAGCGGCAGCGTGATGACATTCATGATCGCGCCGCCGATCGGCTCGACCTCGATCCAGAGCCACCAGATCAGGAAGCCGCCGAGCACCGATCCCCAGTTGTTGCCCGATCCGCCGACGATCACCATCACCCAGATCAGGAACGTGAAGCGCAGCGGCTGGTAGGTGCCGGGCGTGAGCTGGCCGTCGAGCGTGGTCATCATCGCGCCGGCCATGCCGCAGATCGCCGAGCCGATGATGAAGATCTGCAGGTGGCGCCGCGTGACGTCCTTGCCCATTGCCTCGGCCGCGACCTCGTTGTCGCGGATTGCGCGCATCATCCGCCCCCAGGGCGAGTTGAGCGCCATCTGGGTCAGCCAGATGAGCAGGAGAAGGACGGTGGCAAAGAGCCCGGCATAGAGAAGCTTGACCCAGATCGTCGAGGCGGTGGCCGGATCGAGCCCCCACCACGCCGCGCGGTCGACGAAGGCGGCGCTCTCCTGAAGGTCCACCTCGTAGGGCACGGGGCGGGGCAGGCCGGCGACATTCTTGACGCCACGTGCCAGCCAGTCCTCGTTCTTCATCACTGCAATGATGATCTCGGCGATGCCGAGCGTCGCGATGGCGAGGTAGTCGGAGCGCAGCCCGAGCGCGGTCTTGCCGATGAGCCATGCGGCACCGGCGGCGAGCAGCCCGCCCGCGGGCCAGGCCAGCAGGATCGGGAGGTTCGCGCCGCCGAGATAGCCGGTCAGCGCCGGGTTTACCGCCTCGATGGCGTCGCGGGCCGGGTCAAAGAGAGCGCGATAGACAATATAGCCGAGTCCGAAGATCGCCAGCACCGCCAGCGTGCGCGCGCGCCCCGCGGCCATCCGGCGGAAGGCCAGCACCGCGGCGCCGATCGTGCCCGCGCCCATGGCGAGCGCCGTCAGGATGCGAACCCCGCCGGCGGACCAGGCCTCCGGAATGGGCGGCATCGCCACGAGCACGGTGGCGAGCCCACCGAGCGCGGCGAACCCCATGATGCCGACGTTGAAAAGCCCGGCATAGCCCCACTGTATGTTCACGCCGAGCGCCATGACGGCCGAGATCAGCCCCATGTTGAAGATCGCCAGGGCCGTGTTCCAGCTCTGCAGGAAACCGGTCAGGATATAGAGCAGGGCGACGCCCGCGAAGAGAAGCAGGTTCCTGTTCATACCGATTTCCCCCTGAAGAGGCCGGTGGGCCGGAAGATCAGCACGATCACCAGAATGGTAAAGGAGACCGCGTATTTGTAGTCGGTCGAGAGCAGCTGCACGAGCCCGTCCGGCGCGAGGCTCTCGGGAAGGGCGTAGGTCGCAACCTTCTTCCAGGCATAGGTCAGTATCACCTCGGAGAAGGCGATGATGTATCCGCCGGCGATGGCACCGAGCGGGTTGCCGAGGCCACCGACGATGGCGGAGGCGAAGATCGGCAGCAGCAACTGGAAATAGGTGAAGGGCTTGAATGCCTTGTCGAGCCCGTAGAGCACGCCCGCAGTGGTGGCGAGGATCGCGGCGAGGATCCAGGTGACGCGCACGACCTTTTCCGGGTTGATGCCCGAGAGCAGTGCCAGGTCCTCGTTGTCGGAATAGGCGCGCATTGATTTGCCGGTGCGGGTGCGGTTCAGGAACCAGAACAGCGCTGCCACGGCGACAAGCGTGACGATAATGGTGATGCCCTGGCTGGCGCGGAAGGCAAGGCCCTCTTCAAGCCCGGTCATCTCCTTGAACTCGCGGGCATTGATGATGAACCGTGCGCCGTCGTTGAACTGCTGCTCGCCGGGGCCGATGATGACGCGGACGACCCCGTTGAGGACGAACATGACACCGAGCGAGGCCATGACGAGGATGATCGGCTTGGCCTTCTGGGTGCGGTAGAAGCGGTAGACCCACCGGTCCGTCAGCAACATCATGCCCGCCGTCGCCGCGATACCGACCGGCAGGGCGAGAAGCGCCGTCGGCAGCGGATGGATCGAGAGGCCGATCGCCTGGAAGGCCCATGTGACGAGGATCGTGATCATCGCCCCGAAGGCCATCGTGTCGCCATGGGCGAAGTTCGAGAACCGCAGGATACCGTAGATCAGCGTCACCCCGAGCGCGCCGAGCGCAAGCTGGCTGCCATAGGAAATCGCCGGTATCAGGACGAAGTTGGCGAGTGTCACGAAGGCGTTGAGAAGGTCCATTATTGCGTGACCTCGCAGTCGAGAATGGTCCGTGTGGTCGGCGCGCTGCCGTCTGCAGCCGCGTGGAGAAGCTCGAAGAGCAGCGCGTTGTCGGGGCGGAGCTCGGCGCGGAGAGTGTCGCGCGCACCGGTGTCATCCGTCCATTCGAACGGGCCGGTAAAGCTCTGACCCTCGCCCGTGGCGGACATTCCGTTGTGAGTGACACGGTAGCCGCCTTGGCCCTCTGCGTCGGTCTTCAGCGGGGCAATTTCGAAGGAATGCGGGACGCTTTCGATCTTGCCGCATTTGTCCGGCTGCCCCGCGACGTCCGGGCAGAGCGCCTTGGCGTGACAATCCCAGATCTGCACCGCGCCCTCGGCGAGGCAGGGTAGCGGCGTGACGGCGAGGAGGAGGCCGGGCAGGATGCGCATCACGTCCCTCCCAGGAAGGTACGGCGCACTTCCGGGTCTTCCAGAAGGTCCTTGCCGGTGCCGGTATGGGCGTTGCGGCCCTGCACGAGCACATAGCCTTTGTCTGCGATTTCAAGCGCCTGGCGGGCGTTCTGCTCGACCATCAGGATCGAGATGCCGGTGCGGGCGACCTCGATGATGCGGTCGAAGAGTTCGTCCATCACTATGGGCGAGACGCCGGCGGTGGGTTCGTCGAGCATCAGAACCGTCGGCTGCGTCATCAGCGCCCGGCCCACGGCGACCTGCTGCCGCTGGCCGCCCGAAAGCTCGCCCGCGGCCTGGCGGCGCTTGTCCTTCAGGATCGGAAAGAGCTCGTAGACCTGCTCCATCGTTCCCGAGATGTCGTCCTCGCGCAGGAATGCGCCCATCTCTAGGTTTTCCTCGACCGACATCGAGGTGAAGATGTTGTGGGTCTGCGGCACGAAGGCCATGCCCCTGCCAACGCGGTCCTGCGGTGTGAGCGCGGTGATGTCCTCGCCGCCAAGGCGGACCGCGCCCTCGCGCACGTCGAGCATGCCGAAGACCGCCTTCATTGCGGTGGATTTTCCGGCGCCGTTCGGGCCGACGATGACGGCGATCTCGCCCTTGTCCACGGCGATCGTGCAGCCATGGAGAATGTTCGGGCCGCGCCCGTAGCCGCCGGACATCGAGTCACCGATGAGAAAGGGCGCTGTCATGGGCGATCCTCCGCAGTGCGTGTTTCGGAGCAATCCCGTTTTCTATCAATGGCCAAGATGCCGTTCTTCACACGCCGGATCCTTCCCTGACCTTGTTCTTGAGGCCGGTGCCCAGATAGGCTTCGATCACGCGGTCGTCCTGCATGATCTCCTGCGCGCCGCCGACCGCGAGCACCTTGCCTTCGGCCATGCAGATCACGGGGTCGCAGAGCCGGGCGATGAAATCCATGTCGTGTTCGATGACACAGAACGTGTAGCCGCGCTCCTTGTTGAGCCGCAGGATCGCGTCGCCGATGGTGCGCAGAAGGGTCCGGTTGACGCCCGCACCAACCTCGTCGAGGAAAACGATCTTGGCGTCGACCATCATCGTGCGCCCAAGCTCAAGGAGCTTCTTCTGGCCACCCGAGAGGTTCCCCGCCTTTTCCTCGGCCAGGTGATCTATGGTCAGGAATTCAAGGACTTCGTCGGCTTTCTTCACAAGTGCCGCTTCTTCTTCGGCAATCCGGCGGCGATTGACCCAGGTGTTCCAGAGCGTCTCGCCGGACTGGCCGCCGGGCACCATCATCAGGTTCTCGCGCACCGTCATCGAGGGGAACTCGTGCGCGATCTGGAAGGTGCGCAGCAATCCCTTGTGGAAAAGTTCGTGCGGCGGAAGGCCGGTGATCTCCTCGTTACCCATGAAGACGCGCCCGGACGTCGGTGGAAGAACGCCAGCTATCACGTTGAAAAGCGTTGTCTTTCCCGCGCCATTCGGTCCGATCAGGCCGGTGATCGAGCCTTGCGCGATCTCGATCGAGGCGCCGTCGCAGGCACGGAAGCCGCCGAAATGCTTGTGGAGGTCCTCGACCCGGATCATCTCTCGCGTCCCTCGGTTCATGCCGCCTTTGGGTACAATGGCAAGGCGGCCCGGGAATCACCCGGGCCGCCCGTCGTTAAGTCAAGTGTCGTCGGACGACAAGGGGGACAACCGGACGGGCGATCAGTGGAAGCCCACGGTGTCGAACTCGCCGCCCTCGACCACGACTTCACGGAAGGAGCCCGCCGAGTCGCCATTGTCGAGGAACTCGACGGCCGTTGCGCCGACATAGTCCACGTCGCCGCCACCGGCCAGGATCTCCATCGCCTTGCCCAACTCGCCGGGCATGATCTCCTCGCCCGGGCCGTTGGCGACCTCCATGATCTTGTCCTTGTAGACCCGCGGATCGGTGGAGCCGGCCGCCTGCATCGCCATCAGCAGGATGGCCGTCGCATCGTAGCTCTCGCCGGCGAAGATCGAGGTCGGATCGAAGGCGTCGCCCACGACCTCTGCGAACTTCTCGGCGCCCGGCGAGTCGGAGCCCGGGAGCGTGCCCATCGAGCCGTCGACCTCATCACCAAACTTGCCGGTCGTGCCGTCGGAGACCATGCCGTCCGGGAAGAAGAACGTGTCGAATGCCCCGGTGTCGAGCGAGGCGCGGACGATGCCGGCGCCGCCGCGGTCGGCATAGCCCGCGACGACGAGGATGCCGCCGCCGGCGGCGGCGAGCGCGCCGACCTCGGCCGAATAGTCGGCCTTGTCGTCCTCATGCGCTGCCGAGATGGTCACGGTGCCGCCGAGCGCCTCGTAGGCGTTCTGGAAGCTGTCGGCGAGGCCCTTGCCGTAGTCGTTGTTGGTGTAGGTCAGCGCGACATTGTCGATGCCCTTGTCCATGATAATGCCGGCAATGATTTCGCCCTGGCGCGCGTCCGACGGTGCGGTGCGGAAGAACAGGCCGTCATCCTCTGCTTCCGAAAGCGCGGGCGAGGTGGCCGACGGCGAGATCATCACTATGCCGTTTGCGCGTGCGACGTTCTGCAGCACAGCGCCGGTGACACCCGAACAAGCTGCGCCCATGATGCCGGCAACGCCCTCGGCGGTAATCAGACGCTCGGCGGCAGCGGTCGCCGCGGCCGCGTCGATGCAGGTCGAGTCAGCGCGGACCGGAACAACGGTGGCTCCGTCCATGAAGGTGCCAGCCGCGTTGACTTCCTCGATGGCCAGTTCGGCGCCGGCGCCCATGTTCACGGCCATGGATTCGATCGGGCCAGTGAAGCCCAGCAGAACCCCGAGTTTGACATCTTCGGCGGTGGCGGCGGTGGCCAGCAGCGTTGCAGCACTCGCCAGCAGAAGCTTCTTCATCATTACTTTCTCCCAGTTGGAACTCACGTTCGGACGTCAAGATATTGCTGCAAACGGGAAATGGAAAGCCATTGAGTCGGCCTTCGGGCGTGCCGCTCACGCGAGATCACAGTTGCGTCCCGCGGGGCGCATATGTGCGGGCGATGCGATACCTTTCGCGAAAATCCGGAGGGTCTCATGCGATTCATCTTCTTGTGCCTCGTCGTTCTCGGGGCGGCACCACTCGACGCGGCGACGCGGCAGAGCGCTGCCGGACCGCTGGAGGTCAATGCGGTGATCGATGGGCTCGACACGCCTTGGGGACTGGCCTTCCTGCCCGATGGAGGCGTGCTGGTGACGGAACGGGGCGGGCGACTGCTGCATGTCTCCGCTGAGGGAGACCGCATCGCGGTGGACGGCGTCCCGGAGGTTCGCGCCTCCGGCCAGGGGGGGCTGCTTGACGTGCTGGTCCCGCAGGACTTCGCGCGCAGCCGGGAGATCTTTCTCAGCTATTCGAAACCGCAGGGGAGTTCTGCCGGCACGGCCGTCGGCGTCGGGCGGCTCTCGGAGGACGGGAGTCGGCTCGAGACCTTCCGGGTGATCTTCGAGATGGCGCCGGGGACGACCGGCGGGCGGCATTTCGGTTCACGGCTGGTCGAGGCGCCTGACGGGACGCTCTTCGTGACAATAGGCGAGCGCGGCGACCGGCCGGCGGCGCAGGACCTCGGACGAACGCAGGGCTCGGTGCTGCGGATCTCGCGGACCGGCGGCATCCCGCAGGACAATCCCTTTGCCGAACAACCGGACGCGCGTGGCGAGATCTGGTCCTTTGGTCACCGCAACCCGCAGGGCGCGGCGCTTGACGGTGCGGGACAGCTCTGGGTCGCCGAACATGGCGCGCGGGGCGGCGACGAGGTGAACCTGGTCCGCCCGGGCGCGAATTACGGCTGGCCGGTGATCGCCTATGGGCGGCACTATTCGGGCGCCGAGATCGGTGAGGGAACCGCCAAGCCGGGCATGGAGCAGCCGGTGCATTTCTGGGATCCCTCGATCGCGCCCTCCGGCCTCGCGATCCTGAAAAATCCCATGGTTTCAGAATGGTCCGGCGATTTCCTCGTTGGATCCCTGAAGTTCGACCTGATCTCGCGGCTCGAACGCCAGGGCAACGGACTGAGCGAGGTCGAGCGGCTGGACTGGCCGGAAACGGCGCGTGTGCGCGATGTGCGCGAGGCGCCCGACGGGTCGATCTGGTTCGTCTCGGAAGACCGCGGCGCGGTCTATCGAGTTGCGCCAGCCGGGAAATGAGCCGAGACTGCCGACGATTGCCGGACATCCGGCAAAGTGAAACTGACGGAGAGACCATGCGTGCCTTGCTGATCCTGCCCCTCGTCGCCCTTTTCCTTGCCACTGCGCCGGTTCAGGCGCAGGACCGGCCCCCGCAGGAAGCGCCCGCGGCCATCATCTTCGACAGCTACGATGCCTTCATCTCTTTCATTGACGAGCGGATGATGAAGCGGCAATTCGGCGGCCTCATGCAGAAAATGACCGGCGGCAACCTGACGCTGGCGCAGGTGCAGCAGCTCACCGAACAGGCGCGCAAGGGATTCACCGTCGATTTCGAGAACGTCGCGGTGATGCAGTCCGAGGATCTCGAGAACGGGTTCCGAAAGGAGATCCGGGCCTACTGGACGGGCGATCGCTATGCCTATGTCTTCGTGCTGATGCATGACCGCGGCGAGGATCTTGCGATCCTGAACGTCGGGATCCATGTCGCGCCGGCGCCGTCGTTGGCCCTGTTCTGAGACTGCCGACCCGGCCGGCAGGCGTCAGATCACCTGCCGGCTGGCCTGCGCGCCGCGTTCCCGATAGGGCGTGGTGTGGTAATGCGTCCGGTAGCATTTCGAGAAATGGCTGGGCGAAGTGAAGCCGCAGGCCAGGGCCACGTTTATCACGCTCATGTCGGTCTGCATCAGCAGGTTGCGCGCCTTCTGCAAGCGCAGTTCCATGTAATAGCGTTTCGGGCTGCGGTTCAGGTAGCGGCGGAACAACCGTTCGAGCTGGCGCGTCGAAAGCGCGACATCACGCGCGAGGATCGAGGGCGAGATCGGCTCCTCGAGATTCTGTTCCATGATCTGGATGACCTGGGACAGCTTCGGATGCCGCACGCCGATCCGCGTCGGGATCGAGAGGCGTTGCGTGTCCTGGTCGGTGCGGATCGAGGAATAGATGAGCTGGTCGGCCACGGCGCCCGCGAGCTCCTCGCCATGGTCGTCGGCGATGATCTTCAGCATCAGGTCGATCGATGCGGTGCCGCCGGCGGTTGTGAAACGGTTGCCATCCATGACGAAGACGGATTTCGTCAGCATCACTTCCTCGAATTCCTCGGCGAAGCTGTCCTGGTTCTCCCAGTGGATCGTCGCCCGCTTGCCGTCGAGCAGGCCCGCCTTGGCGAGCGTGTAGCCGGCGGTGCAGAGTCCGCCCACCGTCGCGCCGCGCCGCGCCTCGCGGCGCAGCCAGTTGAGCAGCCGCTTGCTTGTTGCCGCCTGCACGTCGATGCCGCCGCAGACCATCAGCGTGTCCTCGCGGCCGACCTCGTCGAGATCCATGTCGAGCACGAACTCGACACCGTTGGAACAGGCGACCCGCCCGCCGCCTTCGCCGGCGGTGGTCCAGGAATAGAGTGTCTTGCCGGAGACCCGGTTTGCGATGCGCAGTGGCTCGATGGCGCAGGCAAAGCAGAGCATCGTGAACTGGTCGAGCAGCACGAAAACGAAGCGCCGCGTGCGGGCGCCGCCTTCGGCGAGCTCGACAATCGTCTCCGGGGTATCGGCCATCGGCTGGCTCAGTCTCTCGCGTGTCCAGTTGTCGACCATCGAACACCGGATTGCGCGGGGGCCGCAAGAGCGGAATGCCGGGGCGCACGCGAATGGGCGCGTCGATGCCTCCGGTCGGGTGGGGGACGATGCGAAATTTCCCGTTTGCAAGCGAAGGACGGCTCTATATACGTGCCGGACCGAAAACGCATGCACGGTGCAATTCCCGGGGGAGGAAGGTCATGACAGGGGTCTGGAACAAGTCCGACTGGCGCAAAAAGCCGCGGGTTCAGATGCCCGACTATCCCGACCAGGACGCGCTCCGAGCCGTCGAGGCGCAGCTCTCGAAATACCCGCCGCTGGTCTTCGCAGGCGAGTCCCGGCGCCTCAGGGCCGAACTTGCGAAAGCCTCGCGTGGCGAGGCCTTCCTGTTGCAGGGCGGCGATTGCGCCGAGAGCTTTGCCGAATTCTCCGCCGATTCGATTCGTGAGACCTTCAAGGTCATGCTTCAGATGGCGGTCGTGCTGACCTTCGGCGCCAAGGTGCCGGTGATCAAGGTCGGCCGCATGGCGGGGCAGTTCGCGAAGCCGCGCTCGGCGCCCACCGAGACCAAGGGTGGCGTCGAACTGCCGAGCTATCGCGGCGACATCATCAACGAGATCGACTTCACCGAGGCGGCCCGCTTGCCCGATCCCGAGAAGATGCTGCGCGCTTACACCCAGGCCGCCGCCTCGCTGAACCTGCTGCGTGCCTTCTCGACGGGCGGTTTCGCCGACATCCACCGCGTGCATTCCTGGACCACCGGCTTTGCCGATGCGGACAAGGCCGAGCGCTATCGCGACGTCTCCAACCGGATCTCGGATGCGCTCGACTTCATGACCGCCGCAGGCCTCTCAGCGGACCGGATCAACACCATGGCGATGGTGGATTTCTACACCTCGCACGAGGCGTTGCTGCTCGAATACGAGGAAGCGCTGACGCGCGTCGATTCAACCACCGGCCAGACCATCGCCGGCTCCGGCCACATGATCTGGATCGGCGATCGCACGCGGCAGCCCGACGGCGCGCATGTCGCCTTCTGCCGCGGGGTGATCAATCCGATCGGCCTTAAATGCGGCCCGTCGATGACGCCCGACGACCTCAAACCGTTGCTGGCGGCGCTCAACCCGGAGAATGCGCCGGGCCGCCTGACGCTGATCACCCGCTTCGGGGCCGGAAAGGTCGCCGAGCACATGCCGCGGCTGGTCGAGACGGTGAAGTCTGAGGGCGCCAATGTCGTCTGGTGCTGCGACCCGATGCATGGCAACACGATCAAGTCGGCGACCGGCTACAAGACCCGCCCCTTCGATCTCGTGCTCTCCGAGGTGCGCGAGTTCTTCGCGGTCCATCGCGAGCATGGCACCGTGCCGGGCGGGGTGCATTTCGAGATGACCGGACAGGACGTGACCGAATGCACCGGCGGGGTGCGGGCGGTGACCGAGGAGGACCTTTCGGACCGCTACCACACGGCCTGCGACCCGCGTCTCAACGCCTCACAGTCGCTGGAACTGGCCTTCCTGGTGGCCGAGGAACTGTCAAACCGCCGCGACCTCGCGCGCGCTGTTTCCTGACCGAAGGGTCGGGCCTGATGAATACGCCCGGTCTCGATGTGCACTTCTTGGCCGCTACTTTCGCCACCTTCGCGGGTGTCGACCGAGCCCAGGCCGCGCCTTGTGTCTTTTGCCGACATGAGTTGCCAACCACGCTCTGGTGAGTGTCGCCAATCTTCGGCATCAAGACCGTAGGCTACCGGCGCTATGCGTCGGACTTGACGAGATAGAGCTGTGGCCGGTCGGTGCGCGGCGGGCGGTGCGGTGAGGGGCGGTAGCCGTGCGCTGGTTCGGCGAGTCCCGTAACCTCCCGAAACACACCGGCCGGCCGTTCGGGCCATTCGTCCGGTGCCGTTTCGGGAACCTGCAGGCTGCCGTCGGGGAGGATCGGGGTGACCGCGGTCGAGCGGATGTCGAAACGGCGCGGTGCGCGGCCGACCGGGCCGAGCGTGGCGAGGCAGCCGAGCGCGCGGCTGACCTCGCCGGAATCGGCGCGCAGCGGCAGGATCAGCAGGCAGGCGTCGAGCGGCGGCTTGCCGATGCCGCGATCGCCCGACAGCGTCAGCCAGGCTTTTGCCGGCTCGTCGAAGACGTGAACCAGCGACTGGCTCACGCGCTTGCGCGCATCGGGCAGGAAGAAGGAGGTGAGCGGCATGCCGCGGACCTCCATTCCCATCAAATCGTTCAGATGCGACCCGGCGAGGCGGAACCGGGCGACGCCCGGCGCCAGCCGTTCGAGGATGAAGGCATGGGCGAGCGCGGTCTGAATACGGCGCGGGTCGAGCTCGGCGCGGTCGGGCATTGGCCGGCCGCCGCGGAGCGAGTCCCAATAGGACTCGACCGTCTGTAAAATCGGAAAGCGCATCGTCGCTCCTCCGGCATCTCTGAGGGAAACGACCTTGCGACTGTCGACGAACTCGTCACTCATCGTCCACACCCCGGCTTCCTGCGGCGTCGGTCGCGTCGGGACCGTGTCGCGTCCTGCATCGTTTTGCCACGGTGAAATGCCTGTTCGTCGGCGACTCAACAATGCTTACTCAAGTGTTAACATGCCATGATTTTGTGGCTAGGTGGTTAAAAATGAGGGAAAATGGTTAACTCTATGACCGGCTTCGCGGCCCGCAGCGGGCAGAGCGGAGACTATGCCTGGAGCTGGGATCTCAGGAGCCTAAATGGGCGCGGGCTGGACCTGCGCCTGAGAGTGCCGGACTGGGTCGAGGGGCTGGAGGCCGCGTTGCGCGCGCGCGTCTCAAAGGCGGTGAAGCGCGGCTCGCTGACGATCGGACTGAGGCTCGCGCGGGAAGCGCCCGAAGGGGCGATCAGCATCGATCCCGGCGGGCTCGACGCCGCCATCCAGGCACTTGCGTCGCTTGCCCACAGGGCCGAGGCCGCGGGCTTGCCGCTTTCTCCCGCCAGCGCGGCGGAGCTCCTGGCGATGCGGGGCGTGCAGGTCCAGGGCGGCCAGACCGAGGACACCGATGCTCTGCGCGCCACGCTGCTGGAGGATTTCGAGGCGGCACTCGCCGCCTTCCTCGAGATGCGCGCGGCGGAGGGCGCGGCCCTGGAACAGGTCTTATCCGGTCAGATCGACCGGATCGAGGCGCTCGGCGTTCAGGCGACCGCCTGTCTCGGGGACCGGGCTGACAAGGCGGCACAGAGCCTGCGCGCCGCGCTGGCGCGCGTTCTCGACAATGCCGACGGCGCGGACGAGGCCCGCGTGGCACAGGAACTGGCAATGCTCGCGGTCAAGGCTGACGTGACCGAGGAACTCGACCGGCTTTCGGCCCATGTCGTTGCGGCACGCGATCTCCTCGCCGAACAGGTTCCGATCGGGCGCAAGCTCGAATTCCTGACCCAGGAGTTCAACCGCGAGGCCAACACGCTCTGCTCGAAGTCGCAGGATGTCGCGCTGACCCGGATCGGCCTTGACCTCAAGGCGGTCATCGACCAGATGCGCGAGCAGGTTCAGAACGTGGAGTAGCCCATGAATTCCGTCCGTCGCGGCCTTCTCATCATCCTGTCCTCGCCTTCGGGAGCGGGAAAATCGACGTTGGCGCAGCGGCTGATGGAATGGGATCCGACCCTGAGCTTCTCGGTCTCGGCGACCACGCGGCCGCCGCGGACCGGCGAACGGGACGGGGTGGACTACCATTTCCTGGAACTGCCGGCCTTCAAGGCGATGGTGGCCGAGGGACGGATGCTCGAACATGCGCATGTCTTCGGCAATTTCTACGGCTCGCCGCAAGGGCCGGTGGAGGATGCGATCCAGGCGGGCCGGGACGTGCTCTTCGACGTCGACTGGCAAGGGGCGCAGCAGATCCGCAACTCCGATCTCGGCAAGCATACGCTCTCCATCTTCATCCTGCCGCCATCGATCGCCGAGTTGCGCCGGCGGCTCATCGCCCGCGGCAAGGACAGCGACGATGTGATCGGCAAGCGGATGCAAAAGAGCTGGGACGAGATCAGCCACTGGGGCAGCTATGACTACGTGCTGGTCAACGACGACCTGGACACGACATTCGACAAGTTGAAGATCATCCTGAATGCCGAACGGATGCGGCGTCCGCAGCAGCCGGGACTGAAGGAATTCGTCCGCGGATTGCAGGCGGAGTTCGAGGAGGGGCAGGGATGATCTATGCGCTGGCGGGCGTCACGCCCGAGATTGCCGACAGCGCCTGGGTGGCGCCGGATGCGAACCTGATCGGCAAGGTGACGCTGGAGGAAGCCGCGTCGGTCTGGTTCGGCTGCACGCTGCGGGGCGACAACGAACGCATCCGCATCGGCGCCGGATCGAACGTGCAAGAGAACTGCGTGCTCCACACCGACATGGGGTTTCCGCTGGTGGTCGGTCGCAATTGCACCATCGGTCACAAGGTCATGCTGCACGGCTGCACGATCGGCGATACCAGCCTGATCGGTATGGGAGCGATCGTGCTCAACGGCGCCAGGATCGGCCGCAACTGCCTCATCGGCGCCGGCGCGCTGATCACCGAAGGCAAGGAGATCCCGGACAACTCACTGGTCATGGGAGCACCCGGCAAGGTGGTGCGGCAGCTCGACGAGGCGGCGGCGGCGCGTCTTCTCGACTCGGCACTGCGCTACCAGGAGAATGCGCGCCGTTTTCGCGCGGAGCTTGCGCCGGCCTGAGGCACGGGCGCCGGCCGTCGCCGTGATCGCGGGTGACGACGGAAAGGTGGGGCGGGACAGGGTTTCATGGACGGGCTTTCGGACGAGATACTGGCCGCGGTGCCGATTCCGCTGCTGCTGGTCGGGCCCGACGAGCGGATCCGCACGATGAATTCCCGCGCAGGCGAGCTCTTTGGAGCCTCGGGCGCGGGGCGGCATTTCGTGACCGCGCTGCGCCAGCCGGCGCTTCTGGCTTGCGTCGAACAGGCGCTGCGCTCCGGTCAGGCCGGCACCGCGCGCTATGTCGACAAGAACATGGCGCGCGAGGCGGTCTTCAAGGTGCGCGCCGCGCCGCTGAACGGGCGCGACGGGATCTCGGTCCTGCTCTCTTTCGAGGACGTGACCGACCTTGAACGCGCAGACGAAATGCGGCGCGATTTCGTCGCCAATGTCAGCCACGAACTGAAGACGCCCCTGACCGCGCTGATCGGGTTCATCGAGACGCTCCGCGGCGCCGCGCGCGACGACCGGGAGATCCGCGAGCGGTTTCTTGCGATCATGGAACGCGAGGCGTCGCGGATGAACCGGCTGGTCTCGGATCTGCTCTCGCTCAGCCGGGTGGAATCGTCGGAACGGCAGCGTCCGACCGACCCGGTCGATCTCGAAGAGCTGGCGACCGCGACGATCCTGTCGCTGGAGTCCCTGGCGCAGGCGGACGGGGTTCAACTCGTCGTGCAGCGGATGGATTCCGACGACCGGCCGCTTCTCGTCCACGGGGACCGCGACCAGCTCCAGCAGGTCCTAACCAACCTGATCGAGAATGGCATAAAATACGGCCGCAAGCAGGGGCATGTCTGGGTGAGGCTGCGCTATTCGCCGCGCGAGCTGGCCTTTCGCGGGCCCGGCGTGGAGCTCCAGGTGGCCGATGATGGCGAGGGGTTCGACCCGATCCACATCCCGCGACTGACCGAGCGCTTCTATCGCGTGGACCACCACCGCTCGCGGGAAATGGGCGGCACCGGGCTCGGCCTCGCGATCGCCAAGCATATCGTCAACCGCCACCGCGGCCGCTTTCGGATCGAGACCGAGCCGGGGCAGGGGGCCTGTTTCACGGTGCTGCTGCCCGCCATCGACTGATGCGGCCGGCTGGATCGCGGCGTCTTAGCTCCCTGCAACGCTCAGGCGGACGCCGGCCGCCTGCATCGCCGCCCATATCGCGGCGTCGCGGCCGTAGATGTCCTCAAGATAAGTCATCCGGCCCTTCTGGCGCGCGAAGGCGGTGCGATACAGGATATGAACCGGCACCGGTTCCTCGAGGTTGAGGCGGCTCTCGTTGCCGGTCCTGAGCCGTGCCTGGAAGGTTCCCTCGGGATCGCTGGTCTGCCGCGCGAGCAGCGCGTAGGCAAGGTCCTGGGGGTCGGCCACGCGGACGCAACCATGGCTGTAGGCGCGGCGGTCGCGGTCGAAGAGGTTCTTGGACGGCGTGTCATGCAGGTAAATGTTGTAGCGGTTCGGGAACATGAACTTCACTTGCCCGAGCGCATTCCCCCGCGAGGGTGGCTGCTTGAGCGAGAAGGGGAAATTCCGCGCATTGTACGCAGCGAAATTGACCGCCGACCGGTTGACGACGCGGCCGCGGGAATCCACGAGCTTCAGGTACCCGGCCGCGTTCGGGTTCCGCTGGAACTGCGGCAGGTACTCCTTGGTCGCGATCGAGCGCGGCACGTTCCAGGTCGGGTTGACGACCATGTATTCCATCTCGTCGGAGAATTCCGGCGTCCGCCGGTCGGCCTGGTTCATGCCGACCACGACCCGCGTCTTGAAGCTCTCCTTGCCGTCGTCGATGATCCGCGCAGTGAATTCCGGGATATTCACCAGGATATGCCGCTTGCCCTTGGGAATGTTCGTCCAACGCTCGCGTTCCATCGCGACGATGATGCTGGCAAGCCGGGTTTCCGGTGGCACGTTGACCGCCTTGAGCGTGGCCTCCCCGGCGACCCCGTCGGGATTGAGCCCGTGGTCGAGCTGAAACTGCTGCACCGCTTTCTGCAAGCTGCCGTCATAGGTCGGGCTGGCCGTGCGCTTGAGATAGCCCATGGCAATGAGCCGGTTGCGAAGTGCGACCACTCCGGCGCCGGACTCGCCGGGTTCGAGCCGCGCGCCGGGCACGCCGGGGCCCCAGCCGCCTCCGGCAATCACCGCTTCGAGCCGGAGCTTCTCGGCCAGGAGCGTATTGTATTGCGCAGTCCTCGGTGGGAGGCCGCGCAGGAAGGCCACGGGGGAGGAATTGGCGAAGGAATGGAGTTGCGCGATCTGATCGCGCCGCGGCAACTCGCGCACGATGGACCTGTCGATCTCGCTCGGTGTCATCGCGCCCGACTGAATGTCCTGGGCGTATTGCACGAACATCTTGGCCGCCAGCACCTCCGCCCGGCCACGGTCGCGGGCAGATCGCGCCGAGGCAAAGGCAGCTTCCAACTCGGCGGCGTCGTAGCGCTGCGCCGGAAGCCCGTGCGTGTCGGCGCTCTCGAGTGCCGAGAGCAGGGCCGCCCGGCGGCTGCCGTCATCAGGGTCGGTAAAGACCGGCGCGTAGTCGCGCATCCGGTAGAAGCCCGCTACGGCCTCGTTGCCATAGGCCGCTTCGGCAACCGCCTGCTTAAAGGCCGTGACCTGCGCCATCAGCGGTCGGTTCCCGCCGTCCAGCACGAACAGCGCGAGCGTCACGATCAGGACCGGTACGATGCGGCGGGTTCTGGTGAACGACATGTAAAATCCCTCGACAATTCTCAGAGCAAGATCAGAAAACGATCCCATGCACGGTCTCAACAAGTCCATGCAAATCTACGGGATTTCACAGCTTCTTCGACCATCTGTGGCATGTCGACAATGCATTTGCAGCGACGTTTCGTGTTGCGGCGAGCAATCCTGCGCGGGGGATGCGCCATTCATTGTTGCGCCGCGATCACATCCCGTGATTTCGTTACACTTTTCCGGTGTTAGGACTGTTTAAGCAGAATCCTGCCTATTTTGAGCCACAGTGGATAACTGCGCAAATTGCCCCCTTGGAAGCAGAATCACTTTATGGCATCACAATCGCACACCTGGGGATGAGGTGTAGAAAAATCCGCGGAACAGCGGAATGAGAAAGAGAAACGGGACAGGCTCAGACCGATGACAGAAAAGTCGGCCCCAAGGGGCATTTCTAGACGTGGCGTTCTTGCGGCGTTCGCGTCCACTGTCGTAACGGCAGCACCAACATTCAGCAATGCGGCAGGCTTTCTCAGGGGCGCGGGAGATATCCGCCGCCTGAAGATGTATAACGGCCGCACTGGTGAGAGCATGGACACGATCTACTGGATCGAGGGCAGCTACATCAAGGAAGCGCTCAAGGAAATCAATGCGTTCATGCGCGACTGGCGGCGAAACGAAGTGAAGGTGATCGACACTCGTACGATCGACATCATGGCCGCGTCGCACAACCTGATGAATACGTCCGAACCCTACATGCTCCTCTCGGGCTACCGCTCGGCAGCCACGAACGCCATGCTCCGCTCCCGGTCGGGCGGTGTGGCAAAGAACTCGCTTCACATCAAGGGGCAGGCGGCGGACCTGCGACTGGGTAGCCGCTCGATCTATCAAATGGCCAAGGCGGCGCAATCCTGCCAGGGCGGTGGTGTCGGAACATACCGGGGCTCGAATTTCGTTCACATGGATTGCGGCGCTATCCGCAGCTGGAACGGCTGAATACGCCTTCCCCGCGGGGGCGGCGAAACGCAGACCTGTCAAAGACCATGCCCGCGACAGCGGTATGGTCTTTTGTGCGTTTCAGATGAATCATTTACCGTTGAAATTGGCGTATTCGGCGCGCTTCGGGCGCTGGCCACATTCGGAGAGGACGCGGCCAAGGCTGTGCAGTGTTCGTGAGTAACGAAGGGCGCAAGGCGACTCCCGCGTACGGCGCCCCAATCCCCGCCAATCCCCGGTTGCGGCCCGTCCCTGCCTTGCACTAGAGCATCTGGATACGTCATCTGCCGGAGCGGAGCGCATGGAATACTCGATCAGTGACATTGCCGAGGCGCTTGGCGCCAGCGCCGTCGGCAATGCGGCGCTCACCGTAACTCGGGCGGCCGAACCTGCGGCCGCCGGGCCGGAGGCGCTCGCCATCGCCATGTCGCCCAGCTATGCTGCCGCCCTCGGGCAGGGTTCGGCCCGTGCGGCGCTGCTCTGGGCCGACGCGGACTGGCAGGCGCTCGGGCTCGAGGCCGCGGTGCTTGTGCACCGCCCGCGCTACGCGCTCTCCGGGCTGACACAGCTTCTCGATCCCGGTCCCGAGATCGCCCCGGGCATCCATCCGAGCGCTGTAATCGACGGCACGGCCGAAATCGGCCCGGGGGCGGCCATCGGTCCCTTCGTGGTGATCGGCCGCGGCGCGCGGATTGGACCGCGGGCACGGATCGCCGCGCATGTCTCGATCGGCGCCGAGAGCCGGATCGGCGCCGATGCGCTGATCCATGCCGGCGCGCGGATCGGGCGCAATGTCCGTATCGGCGACCGCTTCATCTGCCAGCCCGGCGCCTCGATCGGCGGCGACGGCTTCTCCTTTGTCACGCCCAGTGCTTCCGGAATGGAGGAGGCTCGGGCCGGGATGCGCGACGAGGTCGCCGCCACGGCGCACCAATGGGTGCGGATCCACTCGCTCGGCGGCGTCGAGATCGGCGATGACGTCGAGGTCGGTGCGAATGCCGCGATCGATGCCGGCACGATCCGCGCCACGCGGATCGGCAATGGCACCAAGATCGACAGCCTGGTGATGATCGGCCACAATGTGATTGCCGGCGAGAATTGTCTGTTCTGCGGGTTGGCGGGTGTCGCGGGCTCGACCGTGATCGGCGACCGGGTTGTGATGGCGGGCCAGTCCGGCATCGTCGACAATATCACCGTGGGCTCGGACGTCGTCGTCTCGGCCGGAACCAAGGTGCTTTCCAACGTTCCCGCGGGGCGGGTGATGATGGGATATCCGGCGACGAAGATGTCGACCCAGGTCGAGACCTACAAGGCGCTCCGGCGCCTGCCGCGGCTCGCCCGCGACGTTGCCGCTTTGCGAAAGGTTCTTTCCAAGGATGGCAGCGCGGACTAAGTAACGCGCAACTCAGGAGCAGGGGAGCCGGACTATGGCCGACAGCGTCAAGGACAGGGTGATCGCGATCATCGCGGAGCAGGCGGTTCTGGAGCCCTCCGACGTCAAGATGGATGCCACTCTGGAGGATCTCGGTATCGACAGTCTCGGCCTGGTGGAAAGCATCTTCGCCATCGAGGAGGCGTTCGACATCTCCGTTCCCTTCAATGCCAACGAGCCGCAGGAGAGCGACTTCGACATCTCGTCGGTCGCCGCGATCGTGAAGGCCGTCGAGGGGCTCGTCGCGGAGCAGGCCGACTCGTGAAACGCGTCGTCATTACCGGGCAGGGCACGATCAATGCGCTCGGCACCAACGTGCCCGAAACGCAGGAGGCAATGCGCGAGGGCAAATGCGGGATCGGACCGCTCGAGATCCGCGATGTCGAGCGGCTGGCGATCCAGATCGGCGGGCAGGTCAAGGGCTATGCGCCGGAGGCCGAGTTCAACCGTCAGCAGATCGTTCTCTATGATCGCTTCACCCAGTTCACCCTGCTTTCTGCACGCGAGGCGATCGCGCAGTCCGGGCTGAACTTCATCGGCGACCTCGCAGCACGCTCGGGCGTCGTGCTGGGCAATTCGGGCGGCGGCATGAACACGCTCGACGAGAATTACCGCACCGTCTACGAGGACGGCAAAAACCGGGTCCATCCCTTCGTCGTACCGAAGCTGATGAACAACGCCGCGGCGAGCCACGTGTCGATGGAGTTCAACCTCAAGGGGCCGACCTTCACCGTGGCGACCGCCTGCGCCAGTTCGAACCACGCGATGGGGCTGGCGTTCCAGTTCATTCGCTCGGGCCTGGCCGAGGTGATGATCACCGGCGGTTCGGAGAGCATGCTCTGCTTCGGCGGCGTGAAGGCCTGGGAGGGGCTGCGCGTGATGTCGAAGGACGCCTGCCGTCCGTTCTCGGCCAACCGCAACGGCATGGTCCAGGGCGAGGGCGCGGCGGTCTTCGTGTTCGAGGAATACGAACATGCGAAGGCCCGCGGCGCCGAGATCGTCGCGGAGGTGATCGGCTTCGCGATGACCTCCGACGCGGCCGATATCGTCATGCCCTCGAAGCAGAACGCCGCGCGGACGATGACGCTGGCCATGCGGGACGCGCGGATCGACCCGTCCGAGGTCGGCTATATCAATGCCCACGGCACCGGCACGGCTGCGAATGACAAGACCGAATGTGCTGCCGTCGCCGATGCGCTCGGGCATCACGCCAACGACCTCATGATCTCGTCGACCAAGTCGATGCACGGTCACCTGATCGGCGGCACCGGCGCGGTGGAGCTGCTGGCCTGCACCATGGCGCTGAAGGACGGGGTGATCGCGCCGACCATCGGCTACGAGGAGCCCGATCCCGAATGCGCGCTCGACGTGGTGCCGAACGTGGCGCGTGAGGCGAAAGTGGATGTCGTGCTGTCGAACGCCTTCGCCTTTGGCGGGTTGAACGCGGTGCTGGCGCTCCGGCGGGTCTGATCGGCCACGTCCAGTCTTTTCATGGAAAGAAAAACGCCGCCCGGATGGGGCGGCGTCTTCATTTGGTCGCCGGAGCTTCGAACTGGCTCAGTTGCCGCCCGATTGCGCCGGCTGTTGCTGTTGCTGCTGCTGTTGTTGCGCCTGCGCCTTTCGGATGGCTTCGGTGCTGGCCGCGCTCAGCTCCGTGAGCCGGTTGTATCCGGCCGTGAATCCGGCGAGGGACATCGACAGTTGCACCTGCTGGCCGGGCGCCCGAAGTGGCACGATGATCGCCTCGGCCTTGTTGCCGCGCTTGAAGGCTTCGACCGCATCCGGCGCGAAGGGCACCTGGGCGACGCAGAACTGGGGCGTGCAATAGTTGAACATGTGTTTGCTCTTGCGGCCGCCGTCGACCGAGAGGGTGAGCTGCTCGGAGAGCAACGTCTCAAGCGGCGTGTAGAAGGTCGCCACCGCCGGCGCCGGGCCGCCTTCGGGCAGCGCGACCAGTTCGGTGCGCACCGCCGGGTTGCCCTGATCAAGCAGCATCTGCACCATGCGGCAGGGATCGGCCTCAAGCGTCGTGCGGATGCACTCGATCTGCCAGTCGCCGGTAACCTCGGCCACGTAAGGCTGGCCGAGGGCCTCTCCCGCCTCGGTGGTCGCGTCGCCTGCGGCTGGCGCTTCTGCGGCTTCTGCGGGAGCGGCGGCCTCGGCAGGCTGGGCCGCATCCTCGGCCGGCGCTTCCGGGGCGGCTTCCTGCGCCAGGGCGGGAAGGGCGGCCAACAGGGTTGCGGCGGCGATGGATGTCAGGCGGGGGGTCGATGGAATGCTCATTTCCGGGTGTCGCCTCTTTGCTCGATGTTTCCGTGCAGGCGCTCTATCACGCCTTCGGGTCGGTGTCAGCGTCCAATGGCGGGCCTTCGCGGACATGTCGAACACATCCCGGAGAGCAGGAGGGGTCGAACAAAAAGGGCCCGATTGGACCCTTTTTGCGGGGTTTTCCCCGCGACGCTTGTGCGTCTTGATCTGTTCTCCCTGTCGGACGGGCCGACTTGACGAGCCTGACGCTAGGGCGAAGTATCCGATCCGTCAACAGGCAATGTTGCGGCGGTCAAGATTTTGAACAGTCTCGGAAAAGACCGGCAGTTCGGGGCCGCGGGAGCGGACTGGCGGTTTTCCGGCGAGCCTGTATCCTCGGCCGGCAAACCGGAACTCGGAGGGTGGCGATGGATCGGGTCTTTGTGGGCGGCGGCGGCGAGGAATATGGCACGCCGCAGGAACTCCTGCTGAAATATGCCAATCGCCACGGGCTGATCGCCGGGGCGACCGGGACGGGCAAGACGGTGACGCTCCAGATCCTCGCCGAGAGCTTCTCGGCCGCCGGCGTTCCGGTGTTTCTCTCGGACGTGAAAGGCGACCTGAGCGGGTTGGCTGCGGCGGGCTCGGCCGAGGCGCCGCTTCACGGGCCGTTCATGGACCGTGCGGGCAAGATCGGGCTCGATCTCGCCTATTCGGCCTGTCCGGTCACCTTCTGGGACCTCTTTGGCGAGCAGGGCCATCCGGTACGCACCACGGTGGAGGAGATGGGGCCGCTGCTACTGGCGCGACTGCTGGAGCTTACCGAGGCGCAGGAGGGTATCCTCAACATCGCCTTCCGGGTCTCCGACGAACAGGGGCTGCCACTCCTGGACCTCGCGGACCTCCGGGCGCTGCTCGTCTGGGTAGGAGAGAACCGTGCAGAGCTCTCGCTTCACTACGGCAATGTCTCCTCGGCGTCGGTCGGCGCGATCCAGCGCCAGTTGCTGACTCTGGAGAACCAGGGCGGCGCGCTGCTCTTCGGCGAGCCTGCGCTGGAGCTTTCCGACCTTTTCCTGACCGATGCTGCGGGGTGCGGCCGCGTCAACATCCTTGCCTCCGACCGGCTCATGGCGAGCCCGCGGGTCTATGCGACCTTCCTGCTGTGGCTCCTGAGCGAGCTCTTCGAGACGCTTCCTGAAGTGGGCGATCCGGAGAAGCCGATCCTTGTCTTCTTCTTCGACGAGGCGCATCTGCTGTTCGAGGACGCGCCCAAGGCGCTTGTCGACAAGGTCGAACAGGTCGCGCGTCTGATCCGTTCCAAGGGTGTCGGTGTCTATTTCGTCACTCAGAACCCGGCTGACGTGCCCGAGGATATTCTTGGCCAGCTTGGCAACCGGGTGCAGCATGCGTTGCGCGCCTTCACCGCGAAGGACCGGCGGGCGCTGAAACAGGCGGCGGAGACCTATCGCGACAACCCGCGCTTCTCGATCGAGGAGGCGATCCGCGAGGTCGGCACGGGCGAGGCGGTGACCTCGTTCCTGGAGCGCAAGGGGGCGCCGGGCATGGCCGAGCGAACGCTGATCCGCCCGCCCGCCTCGCAGCTCGGACCGCTCGATCCGGCGGCGCGGGCGGCTGTGGTGGCAAACTCGCCTCTGACAGGGAAATACGACCAGGTGCTCGACAGGGAGAGCGCGCGGGAGATGCTCGCGGCGCGGGCCGCCGAGGCAGCTAAGGCTGCCGAACGCGCCGAGGCGGAGGAAGAGGCGGTGCCCGCGGAGGAGCGCGAGTTCCGCGCCGGACGGCGCTATTCGGGCAACCGGGTCGGCCCGTCGACGTCCAAACCGCCGCGCCGTGCCTCGCGCTCCGATTCGGTGGGCGAGGCCTTTGCCAAGAGTTTCGCGCGGCAATTGGGAACGCAGTCGGGCAGGGCGATCGTGCGAGGCGTTCTCGGCGGTTTGTTCAAGGGGCGCTGACAGTCTCTCCGGTGCCGCGCTATTGTCCGTGAATTCGCCGCGTACGCCAAATCTCTGTTAACCATTTCCTTCGTCTTGCCGCATTCCGTGGCTAGCCGATGAGGTCACTGCTCATGGCATGTGGGTGGTTATTGGAATCAACAAGCTGGGATTGACCGTGTTTCATCATTTCAAACCTTTTTCAGTGGCGCTGGTCTTTGCTGTTCTCTCATTCGCCGGTGCGACCGGCGCAGGCGCGACGACGCTCCTGACGAACCTGACCAGCCAGGTGGATGGCAGCTATGGCGGTTATCCGGATTCCGCCGATGATTTCCTGACCGGGGCGGTCGGCCTGACCATCGAAAGCATCGATGTCTATTGGGAACTCGGGCGTGGCGGGATCAACCGCGTCGGCATCTTTGCCGATGACGGTGGCCATCCGGGCCTGACCCAGGTCGGCGGCTGGTTCACCAGCGCCGAGACGACGACAAGCGGCGCGACCATCAACTACGAAGGCTATGCCAAGCTCCTGGCCAATACCGTCTACTGGATGGCGGTCGAAATCTCCGACCGGTCCCGGATCGGATACAGCTTCAACCAGGTCGTGACCTCGCATGCCAGCACGCTCGGGGCCGACATCAACGGCAAATTCCCCGCCTCGGCCTGGGGTGACATCGCTCTCGGCGGCTGGTACGACGATCCCGCCAACCTCCTCTACGCGCTCAACGGAATAGCAGACCCGGCGCCGGTTCAGCCGGGGAATATGGTCGATGGCGCCGCCGCGCTGGAGCCGGTTCCGCTGCCAGCGGGTCTGCCGCTCCTGCTCGCGGCCTTCGGCGTTGTCGGCATCGCACGCGCTCGTCGCCGCTGACGCAGGTCGCGCGACCAGAAGAGGCACGCGCCAGCTCAGAACGCCTGGCCGACGCGGACATAGGTCGTTCTTTCGCTGTCCGCGTTGAGGGCGGCATCCACCGCGAAATCGAGCGGGAATTTTTTCGAGATTCGGAAGCGCAGTCCGAGGCCGCCAGCATAGAGCCGGGGACCGTCCCTGAGCGCAAAAAACTCCGGAGCGACTGTTCCCACTCCGGCAAACGCGGCCGCCCCCCAACGATCTCCGAACCGGAATCGCACCGCGCCCTGGGCTGAGCCGAGCGCGTGGCCGAGATACTCGCCGACCGGGTAGCCCCGGAAGCCATCCGTGCCGCCGATGATGCAGAGGTTGTAGAACGGTGCGCCGTCGGTGACGCTGCATCCGGTGAGCTTGCCCGCCAGCACCACCCGGTCGCGCAGCGGCGCGTAGCCGGTGCCGATCATGACGTTCTTCCAGAACGTGGTGTGAAAGCCTTCGAGCCCCTTGCCGTACTGCCCGGTATAGGTGAGGTCGATGCCACGGGTGGGATAGATGCTGTCGTCCACGGTGTCGAATTTCAGCACCGGCCCGAAGGTCGCCTGGCGGATCTGGATGCCCAGGTCGGGCGGCACGGGGTCGAGCAGTTCCTGCACTTTCGGGCTGGTGACCCGGGTGTCGAGGTAGGTGCCATCGATGCCGAAGGAGAGCGTGTCGGTGAGCCCGTAGGTAAGGTTAATGCGCGCGAAGGCGCCGTCCTGTTCGATCGGAACCGGGCCGGTTCGGTCCGCATTGAAGCCGTAAAGGTCGTAGAAGACCTGGGCCGCGCCGCCCATCACCTGGATGTTCCAGCGATTGTCAGCGAAATGCAGGCTGGCGCCGGCGCCCGCCGCGCGGCTTCCATTGTTCGTCCGCATCGCGGCGGCCCCGAAAAAGGACGTATCGGAGCCCTCGTCTGCCTTGAACAGATAACCGGCGCCGAGAATCAGGCCCGAACCGATGGTCGGATTGCTGAGCGGGATCGGTGCCACCACGAAGGAGCCGCGGCGAAAGCCGAGACGGGACTCCGCAAGGTGCTCCGGCTTCTTCGTTATCGTGTCCAGAGACGACGTCTGCGCGGTCGCGATGGCCGGGAAGAGGGCGACGGCACGGGGGCAGTCCCTTTGTGAGACCCAACTCGGCGAGTCGGGTGCAGGATAGCGGCCTGCCGGCGGCGCGTCATCCGCTGTCCGCGACCTGCACGACCTAGAGCGGGCGGATCTTCAGGCGGGTCAGGCGGTTCTGGTCGCGTGCCACCACTTCGAAGCGGAATCCGTGGAACGAGAAGACCTGGCCCTGGGTCGGGATGGTCTGCGCCTCGTGGATCACGAGGCCAGCGATCGTGTTGGCCTCCTCGTCGGGAAGCGACCAATCGGTGGCGCGGTTCAGGTCGCGGATCGTCATCGCCCCATCGACGAGGTAGTCGCCGGTCTCGGTCGGCTTGAGCGGGTGCGCCTCGTTGGTGTCGAACTCGTCGGTGATCTCGCCGACGATCTCCTCGAGGATGTCCTCGAGCGTGATCAACCCCTCGAGCGCGCCATATTCGTCCACAACCAGCGCGAAATGCGTGTGCCGGCGCAGGAATTCGCGCATCTGATCGTCGAGGGTCGTCGTCTCGGGAACGAAATAGGGCTCCTTGGCAACATGCATCACCTTGAAATCCGCCAGCGCGCCAGAGCCGGCCTCGGCGCCGCGCATCAGCCGGTCCATCTCGCGCAGCACGTCCTTGGCATGCACCACGCCGACGATGTTCTCCGGCTCGCCCTGGAAGACCGGCAGGCGTGTATAGGCCGATGCAAGCACCTGGGTCACGATGGCCTCGGGGTCGTCATTGGCGTCGATCATCTCGATCTGGCTGCGGTGCAGCATGATCTCTTCGACCGCGCGTTCGCCGAGGTCGAGCGCGCCGAGCAGTCGGTCTCGGTCCTCCTTCTCGACCACGCCCTCCGAGTGACCGATCTGCAGCGCGCCGACGATCTCCTCGCGCACCGAGAGCATGGAATCGGGGTCGATCTTCATGCCGAAGAGGCGCAGGACGAAGCGGACGATGACCCGAACGACGGCCACCGCCGGAGAGAGCACGGCGATCACCGGGCCGATCAGCGGCGCCGATCGGGCCGCGGCAGCCTCGGGGTCGTTGATCGAATAGGTCTTGGGCAGGACCTCGGAGAAGATCAGCACCAGCAGTGTCATGACCAGCGTGGCCAGCGCTACGCCGCTGTCGCCGAAGGCGCGCGTGAAGAGCGCGGTCGCCAGCGAGGTCGCGAGGATGTTGACGAGGTTGTTGCCAAGCAGGATGCCGCCGATCAGCCGCTCATTGTCTTCCTTGAGCGCGAGCGCGCCCTCCGCGCCATGGTTGCCGCGGTCGGCCATCGACCGGAGCTTGCCGCGCGAGGCGGCGGTGAGCGCGGTCTCGGAACCGGAAAAGAAGCCGGAGAGGACCAGCAGGATCAATATCCCGGCGGCGGTGATCCAGAAGGCTGGGTCGGAATTGGCGGCGCTGTCCATTGGGTCGCTCGTCTCGAAGATTGCACGGGTCTTATGGGCCCGGACAGGCGTGCTCGCAAGCCGACAGCGCTGCGCAGAGCCCCGAAATCGGGTGCAGCCCGGTCAGGCCGCGCCGCCGATTTCCAGTTCGAGCCCGCCGGCATGGATGATCTCGCGCGTGCCGAAGCCGAGCTTGACCAGCTGCACCGGCGCCTCGGGGAGGTGCCACGTCACCCGATCGTTGTCGATGAGGTCGCGCACCTCGCAGACGGCGTCCCGGGCGACCCCGGAGACGAAACGCAGGTGGATCCGCTGGCCGGGCGGCAGCAGCATGAAGTCCTCGGGGCGGGCGCGGCCGAGCGTGCCGGGCGCGATCCGGACCATTCTTTCGGCATAGCTTTCGAAGCGAACGTCGAGGACCTGAACCGGCCCGCGCCCGCGTCGGATCACCTGGTCGCCCGGGGCAATCAGCATTGCCGGGATCGGGCCGTTCTCGGTGTAAAGACAGGTGGTGCCGACAAGGCCGGTGTCGGGGGCGGAGTCGACGAGAATCGGTCGCCGCCTCAGCGCGGTGCCGACAAAGGGAATGTGCATCTGGCTGCTCGTGCCTTTTCTTGATCTTTCCCCGCAGATTAGCGCGGCGGCGGCGGTCTGCCGAGAGATATCCACAGGTTTTTCCACAGAAGCCGGAACCGTTGCATATCTGTGGTTTTTGCTCTCGCATCCGGCGGCCCCGCTTGCTAGAAGGGCGCGAATTGAAATCGGGCGGCTGCGGCGCTGGACTGGCTCCGCGGTCGTCTTCAGTTTGAAGGCGGATGTGGCGGAACTGGTAGACGCACCAGATTTAGGTTCTGGCGCCGCAAGGCGTGGGGGTTCGAGTCCCTTCATCCGCACCAACGACGTTTCGAGGGAGACGTCCGCAGCGTCCGGGCCGAAGAGCCCGGCGGCGGTCGCTCCGGAGCAACGCCGGGAGCCTTCCGCGGCTGCGCAACTTGCGCCGCGGTCAACAGAACGATGAGGAAGGAAAGAGTCCAGCCATGCAGGTCACCGAGACCCTGAAAGACGGCTTGAAGCGCGGATACCAGATCACGATCACCGCGGGCGAACTGGATGCCAAGGTGAACGAGAAACTGGCCGAGGCGCAGCCCGGGATCGAGATGAAGGGCTTCCGCAAGGGCAAGGTGCCGATGGCGCTCCTGAAGAAGCAGTTCGGAACGCGCCTTCTGGGCGAGGCGATGCAGGAAGCCGTCGACGGCGCGATGTCGAACCATCTCGAGGAGACCGGTGACCGGCCGGCCCTGCAGCCCGACATCAAGATGGAAGGCGAGAACTGGAAGGAAGGCGACGATGTCGTCGTTTCCATGTCTTACGAGACGCTGCCCGAGATCGAACAGCCGGAGCTGAAGGACATCACCATCGAGAAGATGGTCGTGAAGGCCGATGACGCGGCGGTGGACGAGGCGCTGACCGGGCTCGCCGAGCAGGCAAAGAACTTCAAGCCGCGCCGCAAGGGATCCAAGGCCAAGGACGGCGACCAGGTCGTTCTCGATTTTGTCGGCCGGGTCGACGGCGAGGCCTTCGAAGGCGGGGCGGCGGAGGATTTCCCGCTGGAGCTCGGCTCGGGCCAGTTCATCCCCGGTTTCGAGGAGCAACTCGTCGGCGTGAAGGTCGACGATGAGGCCGTTGTCACCGTGACCTTCCCCGAGCAGTACCAGGCCGAGAACCTGGCCGGCAAGGAAGCCGAGTTCACCTGCACGATCAAGGAGATCAAGGCGCCGGCACCGGCAGAGCTCGATGACGAGCTCGCCAAGCAGTTCGGAGCCGAGAGCCTCGACGGGCTGAAGGGCCAGATCCGCGAGCGGCTGGAGGCCGAATACGCCTCCGCAGCGCGTGCGGTGATGAAGCGCAGCCTTCTCGACAAGCTCGATGCGGCCGTGTCCTTCGACCTGCCGCCGACGCTGGTCGATGCCGAGGCCAACCAGATCGCGCACCAGCTCTGGCACGAGGACAACCCCGACGTGCACGACCACAACCATGAGAAGGTCGAGCCGACCGAGGAACATCGGCGGTTGGCCGAACGCCGCGTGAAGCTCGGGCTCCTGCTGGCGGAGCTTGGCCAGAAGAACGAGATCCAGGTCACGGATGCCGAGATGACCCAGGCGATTCTGAACCAGGCCCGGCAATATCCCGGCAAGGAGCGCGAGTTCTTCGAATTCGTGCAGCAGAACCAGCAGGTTCAGCAGCAGATCCGGGCGCCGCTCTTCGAGGACAAGGTCGTCGACTACATCTTCGAACTGGCCGACGTGACCGAGGTCGAGGGCGACAAGGACAAGCTGAAGGCCGCAGTCGAGGCGCTCGACGAAGAGTGATCCCGCGCTGATCCGATGCAAAAGGCCGCTCTTTCGGAGCGGCCTTTTTTCATGCGCGGTGAGAATAATCGCGCAATCTTCGGCGCATCGGGTCCGTTCCTGATGCCCGCCGGCCAGCGGTCCCGATGGCCGATGGTTTGACGCCGAAGGGAAATCCCGACTACAGCTTTTCCGCCCGGTCTGAACCATGCACAACGGAAGGCTGAGATCCCATGACCCCGTCCTGTGAAGATGTCCTGTTCGTCGGAGCGCTGACTCTCGATTCGCTCTACCGGGTCGATGACTTCTCACGCGGGCCGGGCAAATACATCGCTCGCGAAAAGCTGGACACCGCCTCCGGCATGGCCTCGAACGCGGCGACGGCGGCGGCCCGGCTCGGCGGACGCCCGGCCCTTTGGGCCAGCGTCGGCGACGACGCGGCGGCCCCGGCCCTGATCGGCGAGATCGTGGCCGAAGGGGTGGATTGCCGCCATGTCCGCCGTGTGTCGGGCGGCCGGAGCGCGACCGCGACGATCGTGGTGGATGCGACGGGGGAACGCTGGGTGCTGGTGGATTACGATCCCCGAACGCAGGCCGTCCCCTCAGCCGACGAGTTGCCTCCGGTGCACTTCTACGCTGCCGTGATGGCAGATGTGCGCTGGCCCGGCGCCGCGAAGATGGCGCTCGAGGCCGCGCGACATGTTGGCCGACCCGCGATCCTTGACGCGGATGTGGCACCGGAAGACGTGCTGACCCTGCTTGCTGCAAGCGCAACGCACATCGTCGCCTCGGCCCCGGCCGCCGAGATCCTGACGGGCGAAACTTCGCCCGGCGCCGCCGCACGGCGGCTCTGCGCGCGCCATGGCTGTTTCGCCTGCGTCACCGATGGCGGCGCGGGCGCGTTCTGGACTGGACCGGACACTGGCGAAATCCGTCACGTCGTTCCTCCGCGCGTCGAGGTCGTGGACACCAACGGGGCAGGCGACGTGTTCCACGGTGCCTTTGCCCAGGCGCTCGCCGAGGGTCGATCGCCGGAAACGGCGCTGCGCTTCGCGAGCGCGGCGGCGGCGTTGAAATGCACCGTGGTCGGCGGCCGCCTCGGCGCGCCGAACCGCCAGAGAACGCTGGAGTTGATGAAGGCAAGCTACGGCGAATGAAGTTGAAACGACACAGCGCTCGAAACTGTCCGGGTCACTTCCCGGTGCCGTGCAGACATGCTTTGCCGACAGGGAGCGGTCCCAACGACCCGATCTTGAATATCTCATTGATTCTGATGGTACCGCCTCCCTGGCTTGAACAGGGGACCTCTGGATCCACAATCCAGCGCTCTAACCAACTGAGCTAAGGCGGCACAGGGCGGTGATTTAGCCCGAGGCGCGATCGTGTGCAAGGGCAAAGCGGACGGTTTGGGACGCTTCCTTCCGCTCCCTTGCCCAGGACCGCGCCCCGGTATAGCGAAGAGCGCGACACAGGAGGGTCCGATGGGGATCGACAGGGAAAGCGATATTTCGGCCAATCTGCAGATCGGCCCGACCACGCTCGGCATGGTGCGCATCTATATCGAGGCGGAAGGCGTGGACCTGCCGCTCGATTTCGAGCCCGACGAAGCGGAGGAGATTGCCGAGGAACTGCGCGCGGCGGCGAATCTGGCGCGAAAATCGGGCAAGGGACGCAAGGGGTAGCGACGGCCGGCGCCTCAGCGCTCCTCTCCGAGCAGGCCGCTCACGCCGGGGTCGCGGAAGGCGTGCAGCCGGCGCGCGGCGTGGCGGGCGAAGGTCTGGGTGATGACCTTGCGGCGGGCGCCGGCGAGCTTGTGTTCGGGTGCCATGCGCAGGATCTCGGCGTCATAGGCATCGGCAATGACGAGGCCCGTTTCGGGTGGCAGCAACTCCGTGGGGAAATCGCCATCGACGGCCCAGAAGAAGCGGTCGCACCAGTCGAGATAGCCCTGCCACTTGCGGTCGGAGATGAAATCGGTGCGGCTCGACTTGCATTCCACGACCCAGATCTCGCCCTTTGGCCCGAGTGCCATGACATCGACCCGGAGGCCGGGGCAGGGCACCAGCTCCTCGACCGCGACGAAACCGAGGCTGGCGAGGTGGCGGCAGGTGCCGCGGGCCAGGAGCTGGCCGGGCATGAGCGCGCCCGGCGTCGGAGAGGTCGTATCGGACATGGTGGCATTGTGAACGTTTCGAGAACATCTGGCAATCCTGAGCGGGCGCCCCGGAGCGGTGACGAAGATTTCCATCATCCCTCTTGTGGAGCGCGCGGCGCGGGCCTATCTCGGGCTTGGCGGATCTGTCCTTCTCGTGCCGGGGCCAAATTCCAGTGGCCTTAAGCAATTCCGAGGGAGCTGGCTCTGTCCGGACCCTGGTTCGGTTACCTGGCGCCCACCTGTATATACAGGTCCTCGGGAATGAGATGCCCTCACGGATGCGTACGGTCCCCGCCACATAGCATCGCCCGCTGTACTCCCAATGGAGGCTCGGGCGATTCTGATTCAAGGACACGTGATCTCGATCGGCACAGGAGCCGGGGAGCAACGCGGCGATCGCCTCAGCGGTGGTCCTCGGACGTCGCAAGCGGGATGCGGCCGTCCTTTGGCACTCTCGGCGTGGCGAAGGTGATGCGTTTGCCGCGGCCGGAGTCCTCGTCGTCCGACGCCATCCGCATGATCGAAATGCCGAACTGAACGCCGGCAAAGACGATTCCGTTGAAAATGAAGAGCATCAGGACGGCGATCCAGCCACCGCTCGTATGCGTGACGAGATGCCAGAGGTTGACGACGTTCAGCGACAGCAGAAGCGCGACGAAGACGGCCGACAGGAGATATCCGATCGCGACCTGACGGATATAGAGGCGGACGAGTTTCGGCATTGCCGGGCCTTTCATCGATGTGTTGCGCATTGTCTTGCAAATTTAGCGCAGACCGTCGCCGAGGCAAAACGGTTTCTGAATATGTTGCGGCACCTCACCGGGACGTTAGACCGACCGCGTGCAACCGCCACCGGGCGCACCGGACCGGCTGATCCGGCGCGGCTGCAACCATGCGGGCGTCAGACGCGCATGGTCTTTGTCTCAAGGAACCGCTGGTGCCAGGAGAGCGCCTCGCCGGGCATCGAGGGCGTGTGCAGCCCAAGCGCGTTCTTCAGCGAACGGGCGTAGTAGTCCTCGAGCATCGGCCGGTAGTCCGGGTGGGCGCAGTTCTTCATGATCAGCTGGGCGCGCTGCTTCGGTGGCAGGCCACGCAGGTCCGCAAGCCCCTGTTCGGTGACGATGACCTGCACGTCCTGCGTGATGTGGTCGGTATGGCTTACCATCGGAACGATCGTCGAGATGTCGCCTCCCTTTGCGACCGACGGAGAGACGAAGCAGGAGAGATAGGCATTGCGGGTGAAATCGCCCGAGCCGCCGATGCCGTTCATGATCCGGCTGCCCATGACATGGGTCGAATTGATGTTGCCGTAGATGTCGGCCTCGATCATTCCGTTCATCGAGATCGTGCCAAGGCGGCGGATGACCTCCGGGTGGTTCGAGATCTCCTGCGGGCGCAGGATGATCTTGTCGTGGTAGAAGTCGAGATTCTCGCGGAAGCGCTTGGACGCCGTGTCGGAGAGGCCGAAGGCGGTCGACGAGGCACAGATCATCTTCCCGTCGTCGATCAGGTCCATCATGCCGTCCTGGATGACCTCGGTATAGGCCATCAGATCGTGGAACGGCGTGTCGCGCAGCCCGGCCAGCACCGCGTTGGCGACATTGCCCACGCCCGACTGTAGCGGCAACAGCTTGTTGGTGAGCCGGCCCTTCGCCACCTCGTGCTTGAGGAACTCCATCAGGTGGCCGGCGATGGTGAGGGAGACGTCGTCGAGCGGCGGGAAGGGGGCGTTCTTGTCCGGCTGGTTGGTCTCGATGATGCCGACGACCTTGTGCGGATCGCAGCGGAAGCAGCACTGGCCGATCCGGTCATTGGCATGGATCATCGGGATCGGCACGCGGTTGGGTGGGAGCGCAGTGCCGTAATAGATGTCGTGCATTCCGAACATCCGTTCGTCATGCCAGCTGTTGACCTCGAGGATGACCTTGTCGGCCATGTCGATCCAGGTCTTGTTGTTCCCGACCGATGTTGCCGGGACGAGCGAGCCGTCCTCGTTCACCGCGGTGACCTCGATCACGGCCACGTCGAGATTGCCGAAGAACCCCTCCCACACCATCGGCGCGACATGCGAGAGGTGAAGGTCGAAATAGTCCATCTCGGCGCGGTTGATCCGTTCGCGCTCGATCGGGTCGGAGTTGTAAGGAAGCCGGTATTTGATCGCGTCGGCCTTGGCCAGCGCGCCGTCGAGATCCGGCCCGGTGGAGGCGCCCGTCCAGAGGTTGATCTTGAACTCGTCGCCGGCGGCATGGACGGCCTCGATCCGGTCAGCCAGCGCCGGGGGCAGGGCGTTCGGATAACCCGAACCGGTGAAACCGCTCATGCCGACGGTGTCACCCGATTTGATCAGGCCGGCGGCGTCTTCGGCGGTCATGATTTTCGAACGGAGTTGCGCGTTTTTGATACGATCGTGCGTGGCCACGACTTGTCTCTCCTTGTTTTTCGCCCGCCCTGCGGCGGTTCCGGCGTCTGTCGGATCGCTTGAGCACAAGGTGCTCCCGGCGACACCGCAAAACCACCGCTTCCCGCTTCGCCGCGAGTGGGCCAAATGCGGGCGGTATGGCAGTGAAATAGGCGCAAATCCGAAGCGCGATCAATGCGACCAGTCAGCGTGATCCCATTGTGTGTTCGCTGCGCCGCAACAAGTCATTTATCGTATTGAAATATATATAAAATAACAGAGTTGCACTGGCTGCAATCCGGGCTTTCGCGGTGTCTTGCAAGCCGCGTAGAGTTCAAGTCGCCGCGCATTGCCCCGAAAACGGGATTTTATGGCCGCGGTTTAGCGGTTTTCCGGGGAACGCCCGCCGTTTTTGTCATTCTGCGACGCGGCTTGGCGAATCGGAGCGCTGAACGGCGCTTCCTGCATGCGGCGAGTTTTCGGGAGAGGGGCCCTATGGAAGGCTGCGCCGCAGCGCTTCGATCTCCGGAGCGCCGGGGTTTTGCGAGAGCGCCTCGTCGAGCGCCGCGCGCGCTTCCGCGACACGCCCGGCCGCGGCTTCGAGCCGGACGATCAGGGACCACGCCGAGACCAGTTGCGGATCGAGCGACACCGCCTCGCGGAATGCTGCGAGGGCGCCTTCCAGGTTGCGCGTGGTCAGCCCGATGCCGCCAAGCACGAGCTGGGTCTCGGGGAAATCGCTGCTGGCGGCGAGGCTGGCCTGCCATTCGCGCATTGCGCCGTCGAGTGGGGCGGCGTAGCGGTCCGGGAGGCGGGCGATCGGGGCGCCGAGCATCTCGCGGGCGGCGGCAATGCGCACCGCGCGGACGGGATCGGAGAGCAGCGGCAGCAGGCGCGGGATGCCTTCGGTGGGTGGCGCTGCGCGCTGGACGGCCGGCGCGTTGGACCGCACCATCGGGTCGGGGTCTTCGAGCAGCGGCGCGAGGCGCTCGGCATCTTCCGGCCGGGCCACGGGGGCGATCATTTCCAGCGCCGTGGCGCGGACGATGCCGGGCAGCCCCGAGAGCGCGATCTCGACGAGGTTGTCCTGCTCGGAGAGGTCGCCGTTGCGGAAGGCGGCGAAAGTGGTGGCGAAATGCGGGCCGCGATGCGGGGACTCGGGGAAGCGCGCCTCGACCTCGGCCGCCGCCCAGGCGGCGCCCTCCTCGGCATGGCAGTCGGTGCAGGCGTTCGGCGCGCCGGTTGCCACCGTCAGGTCCGGCCGCGGAATGCGGAAGGAGTGGTCGCGCCGGCCGTCGACGCCCATATAGACCCGCTCGATCATGTGGCAGGACACACATTGCGCGCCTTCTGTGTCCGGCTCATGGAAATGGTGGTCCTGGCTGTCATAATCAGCCAGGCGAAGCGTCGGGAAATCCGGGTTGCCGGCGAGCGAGTGGCAGGTCGTGCAGATGTCGTTGCCGTCATTCATGTGTTTGGCGCTGTGGACATCGTGGCAATCCGAACAGGTCACGGCTTTTTCGTACATCTTCGATTGCAGGAAGGATCCGTAGACATAGACCTCGTCGAGGATCTGCCCGTCGGCCTCGTAGAGTGGCGCGCGCAGGGTCGAGAGGCGGTAGGCGTCGTGAAACGGCGTGCCGGGCAACGGCGAGCCCTCGAGCATGATGCCGCGCCTTGCATGGCAGGAGGCGCATTGCTGGATCTCGGTCTCGGTATCGCCCTCGGCGAAGCTGATGGTCAGGCCAAAGGCGTCGAGGCCGGCGGGCGGCCAGTCCGCGGGCGGGCTGTCCCAGCCGGCCCAGTCCAGATGCGCCGAGCCCGGACCGTGGCAGGCCTCGCAGCCGACGCCGATCTCGGAATAGGTGGAACTGTAGCGCCGCGTGATGGGGTCGTAGTTCCGGCGGTAGTCGGTCGAATGGCACTCCGCGCAACGCGCGTTCCAGGTCTTGTAGGGGCCAGTCCAGTGGAAGGCGTCCGAGGCCGGAAGGTCCTGATCGGGATACATGTGGAACCACTCGTCGCGCTCGGTGTCCCAGGGAATATCGAAACTCTGGAAGCGGCCCGGTTCGGTCTCGACGAAATACTGCTGGAGCGGCGTGATGCCGATCACGCCGGCGACCGGCCAACGCGTGATCGCGCCATCGGGCCCGTCGCTCTCGATGAAGGGCTGGCCGTCTTCCGTCGTGAACCGCGTGGTGACGCCACGATGCTCAAAGGTCACGTCGTCGAAATCGCCAAGCGTGATCTCGCCGGGCGGCGTCCAGGCGAGGTCGTGATGCGAGCCTGTCCAGTCCTCCCATTCGCCCTCGTGGCAGGCGATACAGGCCTCGGTGCCGACATAGTCCGGCGGCGTCCAGGCATTGTCCTGCGCCGGGGCGGTCGTGGCCGTGGCAAGGAACAGGAGGGCGGGGAGGAGCGGCAGGGACAGGCAGGCGGCGCGCATGGGAAATCCTTCGGCGGCAATCCTCCGAGACTTGGCACGATTGCGGTGGCAGGGCCAGCCCTTCGGCGCCGCTTCCGAGCACCGGAAGAGCGGCTATCGCGGACGCTGCCGAAGCTCTCACGCAGAATGAGACCGACCCGGCCGGGAGGCGACTCCCCGGTTCAGACCAACGCCGCCGCCTTTACGGCGATGCGGCGGTGCCCGGCCTCGCCATGCCAGAAGCCGTTCGAGAAGGGCGCGGCCAGATCCATCGCGTCAAGCGCCGCGCTCGCCTCCTCTGCACCGACCCGCCCGGCGCGGAGGTCGTCGAAGATCCGCGCCACCGCGACCATGTCGACCGATTGCGGCATCAGGCGCAGGTCGGTCACGCCCATCGCCGCCATCGCCGGGATCTCGGCGACGAGGTTGACGTAGGAATGCGACAGCGTCTGGATGCCGTTCACCCTCAGGAACGCCTCCCCCTGTCGCGTGTTGAGCTCCATCCCGTCGGGATGCTCCTCGCAGACGAACTGGCAATTGTCCTTGGTCCGCCCGTAGGCACGGGCGTGGTAGCAACGGGCCGAGGTGGCAAGGCAGGCCCGTCCGAAGACCTGCACCTCGAGCCCGACGCCGAGCCGGGTGGCGGCCTCCGCCATTACCGCGACCGAAGACCCCGGAAGCTCCGGCGGCACGGTCACATGGGTCGCGCCCTTCGTGACCATCCAGGCTAGCGTTTCTTCGTTGTAGACGTTCATGTAGGGCCCGACGCGGTGCGGCTGGCCCTCGGCGAGGTGGAACAGGCCGGCGGCGTTGTTCACCTCGAATTCGAGTTCGTCCTGCATCGCCATGTCGCGGCTGGCCTTGCGCTCGCGTTTGAGCATCACCTCGGCAAGGCCGGAATGGACGACGCGCTTGCCAGCACGGGTGAGCCGCTCGGCCATCTCGGCGATCCGGTCGTCGAAGAAGGGCTGACGCTTGGAGCAGATCACCTCGCCGAGATAGACGGTGTCGACCGGTGCCTCGTCGGCGATGCGGGCATAGAAATCCTGCTTGGCGTCGGCGTTCCAGAAATACTGGATCGGGCCGAGTGTCAGTCTGGGTTGCATATCTGTCACCGCCATTTCTTGGTCTTGAAGGCGCCTTCGGTCTGCTTCTGCCCCTCGGTCAGGGCAGCGAGATCCGCGAGCTTGGGCGCGCGGCCGGCGCGGATGTCGTCGACCGCCTCGCGAAAGGCGGCCACCACCTTCTTGACATAGGCACGGCTGCGCTGGCGGCCCTCGATCTTGAAGGCCGTAACGCCCGCGTCCATGAGGTCCGGCAGGAGCTTGGAGAGGTTGAGGGAGATCGGCTCCTCGAACGCGTAATAGCCCTTGGGCTGCGCCGCGTTACAGTAGCGGCCCTTGCAGATCGTTGGGTAGCCCGCGCTTTCCTGCGGGCCGAAACGGTCGATGGTGAAGGGGCCGAGCCGGGTCGAGAGGTTGCCCGCGTCATCCTTGGCGTACTCGACAAGGTGCGCCGGCGAGCAGACGCCGTCCATGTTGGTCGAAAGCCCGGTGGCGTAGTTGGTGAGCGAGCAGCGGCCCTCCACCATCAGCCCGTGATTGCCGAAGATGAAGGTCTCTATCTCGCAGGGGATCTCCGCCTTGATCTCTCGGATTTCCGGAA
The DNA here is from genome assembly GCF_004146235.1 of Tropicimonas sp. IMCC6043. Lineage (GTDB taxonomy): Bacteria > Pseudomonadota > Alphaproteobacteria > Rhodobacterales > Rhodobacteraceae > Tropicimonas. The sequence goes on from NZ_SELO01000001.1 coordinate 100,432, forward strand.
TGGTCAGGATACGCGGCAGGACCACCCGCTTCACGCCGAATTCGCGGACATAGTAGCAGATCGCGTCCGGGCTCGCGGCGGCGGCCTGCACCGAGAGATGCAACCGGCGGTCGGGCTGGGTCTCGGCGATGTAACGCGCAACCCCCATGTCGGCGACGATATAGGCGTCGACATCGAGCGCGGCGCCAAGATCGGCCGCCTCGCGCCAGAGCGCGACCTTGCCGGCGGGCGGGTAGGAGTTGAGCGCGAGCAGCACCTTCGCGCTGCGCGCATGGGCATATTGCACCGCTTCGCCAAGCTCCTTCGGGGTGAAGTTCAGTCCCGGAAAGTTGCGCGCGTTGGTGGCATTCTGGAAACCGCAATAGATCGAATCCGCTCCGGCATCGACCGCGGTGCGGAGAGCGGCGGGAGTGCCGGCAGGGCAGACCAGTTCACCTGTTGTCATTCGAATGCGTCCTCTGTCGGGGAGGTCCGGGACCGGGCCGCGAGCTTGTTGAGCGCGAGCCGGCCGGCAGGACCGAACATGCTTGCCACCGTATCGGCAATCGAGCCCTCGACATCGTCGAGCGCGTTGCGCAGCGTGACCACCGCCTCGGTGTCGCCGCCGATCACAAGGTCGCGCGAGAAGAAGATCGCATCTCCGTCGACTTCGGCGTCGAGCAGGCCGAGCAAGGTGGCAAAATCGCCGGCGATGCTGGCCTTGTGCCGTGGCAGCCGGTCGCGCCGGACCGCGCGCAGGATCAGCGACGGCGGATAGGGGCGCAGGTGCAGCGCAAAGGGCATGTCGGTCAGGTCGATGACGAAATCGGTGCGCTGGTGCTTGCCGAGGCGCTCGAAGAGTTCGGGATGCTCGCGGGCCACGCGGCGGACGATGCGGTAGAGCAGCGGCTGCAGCGGCAGGAGTGGGACCGGTGCCTCCGACAGGGACGGCAGGTGACGGGCGAGCGGTTCGGGCAGAATGTTCATCATGTGTGACAGATACCCCTTTTCGCAGTCCAGTTCCGTTGACACTCGGCACGCCGGAGCCCCCTACGTGGGACCCGACCGACACCGCTCTACGCGCGTCGCCGGGCCGGGACAACGGGACAGCCCGCCGCGCACGGCCGAAAGACCGCAAGCGCATGGCTCCCGCGTCAGTTTGATCTGCGAAATGGGGGTCAGGCGGCCGCTTCGGCCTGTGTCATCGCCTCGAGCGTGGCGTCGAAGGCGAGCAGGATCGAGGCGTGGCGATTGGTGAATTCCCGTGCCGGAAGAAGGACTTCCAGCCCGTCGAAGGGCGCCTCCGGCACCGGGCCGCTCTCGCGCAGCATCGCCGCGAGCTGATCCCGGGCGATACGGATCTCCTCGCGGCTGCGTCCGATCACATGGGCGCCGAGCACCGAGGCGGCGGCCTGGCCGAGCGCGCAGGCCTTCACGTCCTGTGCGAAATCGACGATGCGTCCGCCTTCGCTGCGCAGGTCGACGGTCACCGTCGAGCCACAGAGCGGCGCGCGCCGGCGCACAGAGACGCAGGGCGGGTCAAGGCGGCCGAGATGGGGGATGTCGGCGGCGAGCGCGAGGATGTTGCCCGAATAGAGCTTGACGAGATCGAGATCGCTGGCCATGGGCTTTCCTGTTCCGGCGGGTGCCTTCTTTATCTACGCCTGCTGACCGAGAATTGCAAAGGAGGCGACATGGGGTTCGATCCGCAGAGCCTGCGCTTTGACGCACAGGGCCTGATCCCGGCAATCGCGCAGGATGCCACGACGGGCGAGGTTCTGATGATGGCCTGGATGTCCGCCGAGGCCGTTGCGAAGACGCTTGAAACACGCCGCGTAACATACTGGTCCCGATCACGAAAAAACTTCTGGGTAAAGGGCGAGACGTCGGGCCATGTGCAGGCGCTGGTGGAGATGCGGGTGGATTGCGACCGCGACTGCCTGCTGCTCCTCGTCGACCAGACCGGGCCGGCCTGCCACACCAATCGTCGCAGCTGTTTCTATACCGCGATCCAGGAGGATGCCGAGGTGATCCTGACCGCTCCCATGGAATAGCGCACGCGACGCGGCTTTTTCCCGCTGCCGAGTATCTTCGTCGGAGGCGCGGTACGCAGGACCGCTGCAAAAACACACGCTTCCTAGGCGAGGCCGACCATGGTGCGAATATCTTCGGGGGTCGCGCCCTCGGCGCGGTATCGGGCGATCGCCCGGGCGTCGTCGCGCTTGGCCAGGCGCTTTCCGGTCTCGTCGCGGATCAGCCGATGGTGGTGATAGACCGGCGTCGGCAGGCCGAGCAGGCGCTGCAACAGGACATGGATCGCCGTCGCCTCGAACAGGTCGCGGCCGCGGACGACGAGGCTGATGCCCTGTGCGGCATCGTCGAGGGTGACCGCGAGGTGATAGGATGTCCCCATGTCGCGCCGCGCGAGCACGATGTCGCCGATGCCCGAGATCATTTCCTCGGCCGGGACGACGATCCGGCCGGTTTCGCCGGACGGCCCGCTCCCTTCCTCGAGAAATGACACTTCGTCAACGGTATCCACGGCCTTCTTCATGTTCAACCGCAGCGCATCTTCCGGCATTTCCGCCGGGCGGGGACGGTTGCGGCAGGTGCCGGGATAGATCACACCGTCCGGGCCCGTGAGCGGCGTGCCACCCTCCTGCGGGGCTTCTGCGGCGGCCAGAATATCGCGCCGCCGGCAGGAACAGGGGTAGAGCAATCCGCGTTCCCAGAGCCGGTCCAGCGCCGCGCGATAGAAAGGCAGACGATCCGACTGGCGCATCACCGGCAAGGGCCACGTGAGCCCGAGCCAATGGAGATCGTCGAAGATCTGCGCCTCCCAGCCTGGCCGGGACCGGCTCCGGTCGATGTCTTCGATCCGGAGCAGGAAGCGCCCACCGGCACGCTGCGCTATGTCCCGGGCCAGCAGCGCCGAATAGGCGTGTCCCAGATGCAGCGGGCCGGTCGGCGAAGGAGCGAAGCGAGTGATCATCATGACAGATTGGGATGTGGCGCCAGTGAGCCGGGGAAGGCAAGCGAAAGATCAGCGTGTGATCTCGGGAGAGAGGACGCCTCGCAAGACCTTACCGATACAGACACGGTCGAGGGACGACCATCCGTGCGGTGATCCGGGGCAGGAGACAAACTCTGTAGTCGCGTCGGCCGGCTTTCGCTAGCCTGCTTATCGCGAGCCGGAAAAGCGGAGGAAACGACATGACGCAGATCGATTTCTGGTATTCCATCGGAAGCACTTACAGCTACCTGACGGTCATGCGGCTTGCGGATATCGAACGGGAATCCGGGGTTACCTTTCGGTGGCGACCGTTCAATGTTCGCCACATCATGACCGAGCAGAACAACATTCCGTTCAAGGGAAAACCGGTCAAGACCGCCTATATGTGGCGCGACATCGAACGGCGCGCGGACCGCTACGGTCTCGCGCCGCGTTTTCCGGTGCCCTATCCGTTGCCCGAGCTCGTCTTTGCCAACCTGGTCGCCACCGTCGGTGTCGAGGAAGGCTGGGTGGAGGAGTACTCGCGCACCACCTATCGCCGCTGGTTCGAAGGCGGCGAGCCGGCCGGAGAGGAGCCGAACATCTCGGCAAGCCTGAAAGAGATCGGCCAAGATTCGCGCGCTGTCTTGGCGACCGCAAGGTCAGACCGGATCGCGGACGCCCTGTCCGCCGCCACGGCGGAGGCAATGGAGATAGGTGTCTTCGGCTCCCCCACATTCGTGGTGGGCGGCGAGCTGTTCTGGGGCGATGACCGCCTGGACGATGCGCTTGACTGGGTGACGCGACGCGGACCAGGTCGGGAATAGCTGTAGATTCTGATGGCCGTGCGCGGGGGAAAAGGGTCCGGACCGCAGGCGCGATTGCTGGCCCGGAAGTTCAACGCGTCCCAGTCGCGACGGCCGCGGCGCCCGGGCCAGCGAAACTGTGCTGGAACATGTCGGGCCGGCGTTCGACCGATTGGACAAGCCGGCGCGTGATCGTCTTCATGATCGCCATGCCGAAAGCGGGATCCTGGAAATAGAGCCGCAGGAAGGTGGCCTCGTCGACAACGTGGACCTGTGAGTCGACGGTGCAGCGCGCGGTCGCCGTGCGCGCCTTGGCATCGGTGAAAAAGGCGATCTCGCCGAAGATCTCGCCAGCCCCGAGGGTTATGTCGAGTTCCTCCAGCCGAATCTCGCCAGAGTCGATGAAATAGAGCGCATCCGGCGTGTCGCCCCGGCAAAAAATGTCTGTGCCGGCCGGCATTCTCCGAGGGCGGCTATAGCTCTTCAGCACCGAGAAATCGAGCGAATCGACGCTTCGGGTCGCCGCGACCCGGCGCCGGAGTCGCAGGATCTGCGCCGTGCGCCAGAGGTTGAAGGGCAGGAGGATCAGGTCCAGGAACAGCATCGGCCAGAGGCTGAGCAGCAACGAATAGGCGATGAAGAACAGGTTCGAGATGATCGCGGCGATCCGCAGCGGCAGCATCGTCTTCATCGAATAGGTTGCGAGCGTGGCCGCCGAAGCGGCCCAGCCGATAAGATCCACGTATTCCAAGGTTTTCCTCCCGTTGCGCCCGGGGAGGGTAGCCGAGTGGAGATGCCGGGAACAAGGGCCCAGGCGACGCCCGAGCTGGCTTTCACCGTTCGCGGGTGACGCTTGATTGGTGGATGAGGAGCCAGGCCAGAAGGATGAACATCGGGTGGGTCAGCCCGCCGGAGAAGATGATCGCCGGGACCCAGATCAGGAACGTGATGAAGCCGAGGATCGGCCGGCCGGCGATGGCAATCGACAGCGGCGGCAGCAGGATGGCGAGCAGGTAGTTCACGAGACCTCGCTTTCGGCCGGAACCGGCGCAGGCAGGCCCAGCCATTCGGACCAGGCCGCCTTGGCACGGTCGGTATAGAGTTTGTAGCGGACCTTGCGCCCGCGGCGCCCCCCCTTCGCCTCGACCGGGCGGAAGAGGCCGAAATTGACGTTCATCGGCTGAAACGTCTTGGCGTCGGCGCCACCAGTGATGTGGGTCAGCAGCGCGCCCATGGCAGTGTCGGCCGGCACCGGAGGCAAGCGCCGGCACTGCAACTCGGCGGCGGCCATACGGCCGGCCAGCAGCCCCATGGCGGAACTCTCGACATAGCCTTCGACGCCGGTGATCTGGCCGGCAAAGCGGATATGCGGGCGGGAACGAAGCCGCATCTCGCTGTCGAGCAGCGTGGGAGAGTTGATGAACGTATTGCGGTGGATACCGCCGAGGCGTGCGAAACGGGCAGTCTCGAGCCCCGGGATCATCCGGAAGACCTCCGTCTGCGCGCCATATTTCATCTTCGTCTGGAAACCGACGATGTTGTAGAGCGTGCCGAGCGCGTTGTCGCGGCGGAGCTGGACCACCGCGTAGGCCTTTTCCTCCGGCTTGTGCGCGTTGGTGAGGCCCACCGGCTTCATCGGCCCGTGGCGCAGCGTTTCGCGGCCCCGCTCGGCCATGACCTCGATCGGCAGGCAGCCGTCGAAATAGCCCGCCGTCTCGCCCTCGTGGAACTCGGTCTTGTCGGCCGCGAGCAGGGCGTCGATGAAACCCTCGTATTGGTCGCGGGTCATCGGGCAGTTGAGATAGGCGCGGCGCTCTTCCGCGGTCTCGCCCTTGTCGTATCGCGACTGCATCCAGGCGACCGACATGTCGATGCTGTCGGCATAAACGATTGGGGCGATAGCGTCGAAGAAGGCGAGGCTCTCGGCGCCGGTCTCCCGGGCGATCGCCTCGGCCAGCGCGCCCGAGGTGAGCGGACCGGTGGCGATGATCACGGGGCCGTTGTCGGGGCCGGGCAGGGCGGTGACCTCACCCTCGACGATGGTGATCTGCGGATGGGCGCGGAGCTTGCGCGTCACCGTCTCGGCGAAGGGCTCGCGGTCAACCGCCAGAGCGCCGCCAGCGGGCAGAGCATGGGCATCGGCCGTGGCCATGATGAGGCCGCCCGCCGCCCGCATCTCCCAGTGCAGCAGGCCCACGGCATTCTGCTCGTCATCGTCGGAGCGGAAGGAATTGGAACAGACCATCTCGGCAAGGTTGCCGGTGCGGTGGGCGAAGGTGCCGACCTTTGGCCGCATCTCGTGGAGCACCACTGGCACACCGGCCTCCGCGGCCTGCCAGGCAGCTTCGGAGCCGGCCATGCCGCCGCCGATGATATGAACTGAAGCTTGCATAAAGCGCCATGTAGGGCCTTGCGCGGCGCAAGGGAAGGCGCAGACGGTGTTAACCGGAGCGTGCGTTCTCGAAATCTTCGTGGAACAGCCGCTCCATCTCCTCGATGGAGAGCTTTTCGGTCTCCTTCGCGTCGCCACGTGCGCCGTTCTCGTCCCCAAGGCGGCGCGGATGGATGCGGCGGGGCCGGGGGCGCCGCACGATACTGCGGCGACGGACCGACTCGCTGTCGGTTTCGGCATAGGTGAGCATCAACGCGGCGATCAGCGCGAGGTCGCGCCAGAAGGTTCCGAGGTCCTCGTCAAGGCCGAGTTCGAGCATCCGCAGGTAGCTGGCCCAGAATGTCAGAAGGCCCAGCGTCAGCGCGGCACCGCGCAGCCAGACCCCAATCATGACCAAATAGGAGAGCCCGAAGACCGAGAATGTCGCCACAGGTCCCGCGAGTTCCGGAGGCAGCACCCGGGCCGTCAGCGGCAGCAGCGAACTTCCCGGGATTAGGCCGATCGCGCCGGCCAGGAAATAGGAGGCGATGGTAATCCGCAGAAGGTTCTGGGCGGTCGCGCTGAGCACGACTCTGGTCCCCGAGGCGTTTTTCATTCCTGGCCTTCCCGATCCATGTTCTGCGTGTCTTTCCCAGCCCTGTCGTGAACCGGAAACACCGCAGCGACAATCATTCAATGCCCTCAGAATTGTTCAGGAAAACGGCGTGGCCTTGGAAGCTTTGTGGAAATTCCGTTGGAAGAACGTGGTGGAAATTGGAAACGCAATGTTTCCGGAACCCCAATTGTGCTGCGGAATCAAGGGGAGTTTCCTAAAAATTAAGGAATATTAATAGATTGGCGCAGGTTTCTGCCCGATTTCAGCCGCAATCTGTCGATTCGCGGTTTCGTCGGGGGTGCCCTGTGATGTGCGGTCTCCATCGGTGCCAGGCGCCCCGTCCTCGACGGATGGCGCCTTGATGCCGGATTCGAAGGCGCCGCCGGTCCTTGTGGTCACGGCGAGAGGATTGCGGTCCGCGACAAGAGATTACACGTTGTTGGATCTATACCGCAGGGATAGCCTGGGCGGCGAGAAAACTGGCAATGATGGCTCCCAATACAGGCCTTTCAGGGCTGGGAGATACGGGGATGACAATCCCGGCGAAGAGCGCGATCCGAACGGCCACGAGCGCTTCGGGATCCACGGCTTCCGCGCAGGAGGTCACGGGCAAGAAAGGCGGCTGGACCTACGGGTGGCTGGCAGCGACCCGCCTCGGCTATCGTCAGACGGGGCGGAACCCGCGTTCGGACCAGATGCTCACCATTTACTACCGGAGCGGAGCGACGTTGCCGAGGAACGTCCGCTACCGGCCGAAGCGGAAGGCTTGGGGACGCCAAAGCAAAAAGGGAAGACAGCGACATGAACAGCGATGACATCGAGCGAGTGCGGCAGGGCTGGGCAGTGGCGGCGGCCGACCCCGAGGCTCTGACGACCGCCTTCTACGGTCACCTTTTCCGGATCGATCCGACAAGCCGCGCGCTTTTCGGCGAGGACATGGCGGCGCAGCGCGGCAAGCTCGCGTTGACGCTCGATTTCATCATGGGCGTGCTCGACGACACCGACACGCTCGTTCCCGCGGCGCGCGACCTCGCGCGTCGTCACGTTGGCTATGGTTTGCGACCGGATCAGTATTCCCATGCCGGCGCGGCGCTGATCCACGCGCTCGAGGATCAACTCGGCACCGCATTCGGAGCCGAGGACCGGGCTGCGTGGGAACGGGTCTACGGCGCGCTCGAGGCGGTTATTCTCGACACGATCTCGGAGACGTAGCCAGCAGGCACGGCGGCTTTCAAAACGAAAACGGGCCGCCCGATCGGGGCGGCCCGTCCTGTCTTTCCGGCGTTGGCCGGTCAGTCCTCGATCGGGTCCTGCGGGGCTTCCTCGGCGGTCGCGCCACGCAGCGCCTCGTCCTCGGAGGCGGCCGAGCCGATGTCGTCGAAGAGTTCGGCAATCTCGAACTCGTTCGCGGCCTCTTCTTCGGCGGCGACTTCCTGGATGGTCTTGCCGGTGGCCTGCAGTTCGGCCTCTTCCTGCGAGCGAGCAACGTTCATGACGATCGTCGCCACGACCTCGGGGTGCAGGTTCACATGCACCTCGTGCAGACCAAGGTCCTTGATCGGACGGGTCAGGGCAACCTGCTTCTTGTCCACCGAGAAACCGCCGGCGGTGGCCGCCTCTGCGGCGTCGCGCGGGGTGACCGAGCCATAGAGCGCGCCGGCGTCGGAGGCCGAGCGAATCACGATGAACTGCTGTCCGTCGAGCTCGGCGGCCAGCTTCTCGGCCTCTTTCCGGCTCTCGAGGTTGCGGGCCTCGAGCTGGGCCTTCTCGGCCTCAAACCGGGCCTTGTTGACCTCGTTGGCGCGCAGCGCCTTGCCCTGCGGCAGCAGGAAGTTGCGGGCGTAGCCGTCTTTGACGGAAACCACCTCGCCCATCTGGCCGAGCTTGGCCACGCGTTCCAGAAGGATGACGTCCATGATGTCTCTCCTTATTTCACGGCATAGGGAAGCAGGGCGAGGAAGCGGGCGCGCTTGATGGCGCGCGCGAGTTCGCGCTGCTTCTTGGCCGAGACGGCGGTGATGCGGGAGGGCACGATCTTGCCGCGCTCGGAAACGTAGCGCTGCAGCAGACGGGTGTCCTTGTAGTCGATCTTGGGCGCGTTCTCACCGGAGAACGGGCAGACCTTGCGGCGGCGGAAAAACGGTTTTGCAGCCATGGTTTAAGCTCCTCTTCTCAGGTGTTGGATTAACGGCGTTCGCGACGGCGGTCGTCGCGTTCGTCGCGCTTCTGCATCTGGACCGACGGGCCTTCGACATGCTCGTCCACCTTGATGGTGAGCACGCGCATCACGTCGTCATGCAGGCGCATCAGACGCTCCATTTCCTGCACGGCCGGCGCGGGGGCGTCGGTCTTGAGGAAGGCATAGTGGCCCTTGCGGTTCTTGTTGATCTTGTAGGCCATGGTCTTGACGCCCCAGTATTCCTGGTCGACGACCTTGCCGCCATTGTCGGCAAGGACGGTCGAGAAGTGCTCGATCAGCCCTTCGGCCTGCGCGTTGGAAAGATCCTGACGCGAGATGAAGACATGCTCGTAAAGCGGCATGCGCGTACCTTTCGTTTCTAAAGCGGCCTTCATAGGGCGGGCGATGATCTCCGCGGCCCGTCCACGAGAGGCGCCGCTGGTCAAGCGATGTGCGGAGATGCGGCGGTCTACGCCGCCCGGGCCTGCAATGCAAGAGCCAATGGCCGCGTCAGCCCGGGATTGCCAGGGGTCGGCCTGCGGCTCACTCGCCGGGTTCCTGTTGTGCGGGCGGGGCCTTGCCGTGGCGCTTGCGCAGTTCCTGGAAGAGCGGCGGCACCGATGTCCCCATGAACATCAGGATTCCGGCAAACATCATGTAGTTCATCTCGTTGTCGAGAAAGGCAAATTTCTTGTCGATGAAGGGGGTGCCGTTCTCCAGCACGATCGGCTCGACCACCATGGAACTGTTCACCATCATCGGGATGACAACGAGCCCGACCGGAACCGCCATGCCATAGAGGCCGAACCGGCGGGTCTTGTGCAGGCGCAGGAAGTCCGAGAGCAGGACGCCGAAGGCGAAGCAGAGGGCGGGCAGGATGGTGATGAGGAAGAGGTTTGACGAAAGGAACGCGGTCATTGGGCCATCTCCAGGATCGTTCGGGTGGTCATGGGGCTGGTCTTCAGGCCATTCTGAGCAACGCTGCGTGTTCTCGGCGGGTCGGACATCACGAGATCTCCGCCGCTGCCGGGATAGGCTACCCAGCCAAGTGGCGCGGCGTTCGGATCGCCAGCGGGCGCAATCTGCACCCAGGTCGTGGTCTGGCCGATGCCGGATTGCTGCCGGGTGATGGCCGTCACCCGATAGGAGGCGTTGGCCTGGGTGGTGGCGACAACGCCGCCATCGCTCTGGAATATTCCTCGCGGCGGGTTGCCGACGATGTCGACCGCGCCGCGCGCTTCCAGCGTGGCCTGGGCCATTGCGGTGGCCGGCGAGAGGCCGAGAACAAACAGCAGGAGCAGGGACATTCGCCCTTTGATAGAGTCAGCCATGTTCACTCCGATGAAAACGGGTCGTTCGTGCGTGGTGCAACCATAGCATGGAATCGAATTTGCGCCCAACCCGGTGGGCGGCTGAGGACGTTTCCGGCGAGGCGGGCGCGGGCCGGCCTGAGACGGCACGCCGCTTGCCGGGACGGTTCGGAGCGGTTAGAGCACGGCGCCACGCACAACCAGAGGGAGGGGCACCAAATGAGCCGCGCATTCGTTTTTCCGGGACAGGGCGCACAGACGATCGGCATGGGCAAGGCGCTGGCCGACGCCTATCCGGGTGCAAAGGCGGTGTTCGACGAAGTGGACGCGGCGCTTGGCGAGAGACTGTCGAGCCTGATCTGGGAGGGCGACATCGAGACGCTCACGCTGACCGAGAACGCGCAACCGGCGCTGATGGCGACATCGATCGCCGCGCTCAGGGCGCTGGAGTCCGAAGGTCTAGGCCTCGCGACGGCAAGCTACGTCGCCGGCCACTCGCTCGGTGAATACTCGGCGCTGGCCGCCGCGGAGGCGCTCAGCGTCACAGACACGGCCCGGCTCCTGCGCACGCGCGGCAAGGCCATGCAGGCCGCGGTGCCGGTGGGCGAGGGAGCGATGGCGGCGATCCTGGGGCTGGGGTACGAAGCTGTCTCGGAGGTAGCCGTTGAGGCCGCGGAGGGTGACGTCTGCGCTGCCGCGAATGACAACGATCCGGCGCAGGTCGTGGTCTCCGGCACCAAGGCGGCGGTCGAGCGCGCGGTCGAGATCGCCAAGGGGAAGGGCGCCAAGCGTGCGGTCCTTCTGCCGGTCTCCGCGCCCTTCCATTGCGCGCTGATGCAACCGGCGGCCGAGGTGATGGCCGAGGCGCTTGCGGGTGTCACGATCGCGGCGCCGAAAGTGCCGGTGGTGGCCAATGTGCGGGCCGCTGCGGTGACCGACCCGGACGAGATCCGGGCGCTGCTGGTCGAACAGGTGACCTCGGCGGTGCGCTGGCGGGAATCGGTAGCGTGGATGTCCGAGCAGGGCGTCAGCGAGATCTGGGAGATCGGTGCGGGCAAGGCGCTGAGCGGCATGATCCGGCGGATCGACCGGGCGGTGGCCGTGCGCAATGTCGGCTCGCCGGAGGATGTCGCGGCGGCGAAGGAGTCCTGACCTTCGCGGCGCGGTCCCGGAAATGGGAGAGGGGCGATGGCGGAGACGCTTCCATTTGACCAGGGCACCTGGCTCAACCCGCCGGTCGCATCGCGGATTCGCGGCGACCGGCTGGAGATGGTGACCGCCGAAGGCACGGATTTCTGGCGCCGGACGCATTACGGTTTCGAACGGGCGAGCGGTCATGCGCTGCTCTTCGGGATGCCCGGCCGGTTTGCCGCCGAAATCACCTTTTCCGGGCAGTTCGCAGCCAAATACGAACAGGCGGGCCTGTTGCTCTGGGAAGACGAGACGCGCTGGATCAAGGCTGGCATCGAGTATGCCGACGGGCGGCCGAACCTTGCGGTCGTGGTGACGGATGGCTGTTCGGACTGGTCGATGACGCCGCTCGGCTCGACGCCGGACACCTGCACGATCCGGATGACGGCGACGGACACGGCGGTGTTCGTCCATGCCCGCATCGCCGGGTCCTGGCAGATCCTGCGGGTGACGGATTTTGTCGCGAAGGATGCGCGGCTCGGACCGATGGCCTGCTCGCCGCAGAGCGGGGGACTGACGGTGAGCTTCGGCCAGCTTACGGTCGGGTCGGTGCCCGATGACCCGCTCTATCTCCCGAAATAGACCGCTCGCACGCTTGGGACGTGAGAACGGCCGGCCCTGCACGGGCCGGCCGTTCGATTCCTGCGGTCTCACCGATCAGACGAGAACCGCACCCGAACTGCCGATGGCATCCTTGGTCGAGGCCTCGCCGAGCAACATCGAGTTGTGCGGCTCGCCCGACGGGATCATCGGGAAGCAGTTCTCGTGCTTCTCGACCAGGCAGTCGAGGATCACCGGTCCGTCATAGGCGATCATTTCCATGATCGCGTCGTCGAGATCCTTCGGATCGCTCACCACGAAGCCCTTGCCGCCGAACGCCTCGGCGAGCTTAACGAAATCGGGCAGCGCCTCCGACCAGCTGTGCGAGTAGCGCTCGCCATGCAGCAGTTCCTGCCACTGGCGCACCATGCCGAGACGCTCGTTGTTCAGGATGAACTGCTTGACCGGCAGGTCGTATTGCCGCGCGGTGCCCATCTCCTGGATGTTCATCAGGAAGGAGGCGTCGCCCGCGACATTGATGACGAGGCTCTCGGGATGCGCCACCTGCACGCCGATCGAGGCCGGCAGGCCGTAGCCCATGGTGCCGAGGCCTCCGCTGGTCATCCAGCGGTTCGGGTCCTCGAAGGTCAGGAACTGCGCCGCCCACATCTGGTGCTGGCCGACATCGGTGGTGATGTAGCGGTCATGCCCGCGAGTCAGCGCCTCGAGCCGCTGCAGCGCGTATTGCGGCTTGATGACCGTGTCCGAGCCCTTGTAGTCGAGGCAGCGGATGTCCTTCCACTCCTCGATCTGCGCCCACCATTTCGCCAGTGCCTCCCGGTTCACCTTGCGCCCGCGCGCCTTCCAGATGCGCAGCGCATCTTCCAGCACATGCGCCACGTCGCCGACGATCGGGAAATCGGTGCGGATCACCTTGTTGATCGAGGAGGGGTCGATGTCGATATGCGCCTTGCGCGAGCCGGGGCTAAAATCGGCGATGCGGCCGGTGATCCGGTCGTCGAACCGGGCGCCGATGTTGATCATCAGATCGCAGTCATGCATCGCCAGGTTGGCCTCGTAGAGCCCGTGCATGCCCAGCATGCCCAGCCACTTCTCGCCGGAGGCCGGGTAGGCGCCGAGCCCCATCAGCGTCGAGGTGATCGGGAAGCCCGTCGCCTCGACGAATTCGCGCAGGAGCTGGCTCGCGATCGGACCGGAATTGATCACGCCGCCGCCGGTATAGAAGATCGGCCGCTCCGCCGTCTCCATCGCCGCGACGAGTTCGGTGATCATCTCGATATCGCCCTTCACCTTGGGCCGGTAATGGCCCTGCGGCGCTTCGCGCGGGCCCAGATAGGTGCCGGTGGCGAACTGGACGTCCTTGGGGATGTCGATCAGCACCGGGCCGGGGCGGCCGGTAGTGGCGACGTGGAATGCCTCGTGGATCGTCTCCGCGAGCAGGTCAGTGTCCTTCACCAGCCAGTTATGCTTGGTGCAGGGCCGGGTGATGCCGACGGTGTCCGCCTCCTGGAAGCCGTCCGACCCGATCATGAAGGTCGGGACCTGACCCGTCAGGACGACGAGCGGGATCGAATCCATCAGCGCATCGGTGATGCCAGTGACCGCGTTCGTCGCCCCCGGACCGGAGGTCACCAGGACGACGCCGGGCTTGCCGGTCGAGCGTGCATATCCCTCGGCGGCATGGGTGGCGCCCTGTTCGTGGCGCACCAGGATATGCTTGATTCCCTGGTCGAGGAAAATCTCGTCATAGATCGGAAGCACGGCGCCGCCGGGATAGCCGAACACGACGTCCACGCCCTGATCCTTCAGGGCCTGAACCACCATTCTTGCTCCGGTCATCTGCTGCGCCATCTTGCTTCTCCATTCGCTGGCGTTCGAGACAATAAAAAACCCCCGTCACAGACGAGGGCGCATGGGGTACCGTTATGGTCTACCGTTACCGGCCCATGCGCCTTTCCCCTACGAGTACAAGAATGCTGGTCATTCTCGGAGATTCCTTAGCTTTAGTGCGCGCGACCTTAGGCGCGGCGGCGGAGGGCGTCAACGCTCTTTTCGGATAAGATGTCGCAGGGCGGCAACGGCGCGAAACATTCTTTCGCGATCCGCCATGGACCTGACGACTCCGTAGGCGGCAATCCGGCCCAGCCGGAACTTCGCCACGATTGCGTGGTTCCCATTGGTTGCGCAAACACCTGAACAGACCGATGCCCGGCGGCGTGTGGAGACAGTCGCCAAGGCGAAACATTTCGACCAGAGAGGACACCAATGAGACTTTTCAAACGGATCCCCGCTTTCGCGGCCGAGCAGGACGGTGCCGTGACCGTCGACTGGGTGGTGCTCTGTGCCGCTATCGTCGGGATTGCCCTTGCAGTCGTTTCGGTCATTACCGGTGGCGTGGAGGACCTGTCCAGCGACATTTCAAACCAACTCGCCGTCTCGCAGATCAAGACCACCTTCTAGACACCCGACCGGCCCCCTTGCCGGGGCTTCGGACCGATGCGCCCCCGGAGTTTTCACTCTTGGGGGCGATTTGCGTTGCGGGATGATTGTTATTCGTGAATTTGAATGTAAGTATGCGCGTGCGACTGGGAGATGGGGAGGACAGGCCATGAAACTGACGCGCAGAAACATGATACAGGCGACGCTGGCGGGGGTGGCCGCCGGTGGGCTGGGGCTGCGGCCGCGATGGGCACAGGCGGCGATCACGCTGGGTGACATGGAGATCCAGACGCTGAGCGACGGACACCTGACGCTGCCGGGCGATTTCATCTTCGGCCCGATGCCGCAGGACGCGCTCGCGCAGGTGCTCGCGCCCTTCGGCATGACGCCCGACCAGGCGCTGACGCCGGCCTGCAACCTGACGCTGCTCCGGAGCGGCGACAACACCGTTCTGTTCGATGCCGGCGCGGGCTCGGCCTTCCAGGACAGCGCGGGCAAGATCCTCGACGCGCTCGACGCCGCGGAGCTCGCGCCCGAGGACATCACCCATGTCGTCTTCACCCACGGCCACCCGGATCATCTCTGGGGCGTGCTCGACGACTTCGATGATCCGTTCTTCCCGGAAGCCACGCACATGATGGGAAAGGCCGAATGGGATTACTGGACCGATCCGAACACGGTCGACTCGATCGGCGCCGAGCGCGCCGCCTTCGCGGTGGGAGCGAAGCGGCGGCTGGAGCTGATGGAGGACCGGATCGACTTCTTCGGCGAT
Organism: Tropicimonas sp. IMCC6043; assembly: GCF_004146235.1. Classification (GTDB taxonomy): domain Bacteria; phylum Pseudomonadota; class Alphaproteobacteria; order Rhodobacterales; family Rhodobacteraceae; genus Tropicimonas. The sequence continues at coordinate 115,648 of NZ_SELO01000001.1, forward strand.
GGTGAAGAAATCCTGCCCGGTGTCGCCGCGCGGATGACGCCGGGCCACACGCCGGGCCACATGTCCTTCGAGATCCGGTCGGGCAGCGAAAGCGCGATGGTGATCGGCGATGCGATCGGAAACGACCACGTCGCCTTTGCGCGCCCGGATTGGCGCTCGGGCTCGGACCAGGATTTCGACCTCGCTGCGGCGACCCGGATGAAACTGATGGATCGGCTTGCTGCGGAGCAAATGCCGCTGATCGGCTTCCATCTCGGCGGCGGCGGGATCGGACGTGCGGAAAAGACCGCGGATGGCTATATCTTCGTTCAGGACATCTGACCGAGGAGGCTTTCATGGCTGCAATCCCCCCCGTCTGCGACTTCGGCTGGAAGGCGCCGTCCTTCCGGCTCCCGGCGACGGATGGCAGGGTCTGGACCCTTGCCGACATTGCCGGGCCGAAGGGCACGCTGGTCATGTTCATCTGCAACCATTGCCCCTATGTGCTCGCCGTGATCGACCGGATCGTGCGCGACGCAAGGGACCTTCAGGCGCTTGGCATTGGCGTGGCCGCGATCTGTTCCAACGACGCGGCCACCTACCCGGACGACGGCTTTGACAACATGGTGACGAAGGCCGCCGAATGGGGGCTGCCTTTCCCCTATCTCCATGACGAGGACCAGTCGGTCGCCCGCGCCTACGATGCCGTGTGCACGCCGGACTTCTTCGGCTTCAACGCCGATCTCGCCCTGCAATACCGGGGGCGTCTTGACGCATCCCGCAAGACCGCCGGCGCCGCGGACTTGCGGCGCGAGCTCTTCGAGGCCATGAAGCAGGTGGCCGAGACCGGCCGCGGTCCCGAAGAGCAGGTCCCCTCGATGGGCTGCTCCATCAAGTGGAAATGAGCCAATGAACATCGTCTTCGACCTCGACGGCACGCTGATCGACAGCGCGTCGGACATCCAGCACGCCACGGGCATCATCCTCGGCCGGCTGGGAAAGGAGGCGTTGACGCTGGACGAGGTGCGGGAGTTTGTCGGCGAGGGTGCGCCGGTTCTGGTGAGCCGGATGATGGCGGCGCGCGGGATCGAGGAGACGCCCGAACGCCACGCGGAGATATATGCCGATCTGCTCGCCGAATACGAGGGCGCGGTGGAGCGGGCGGTATTCTACCCGGGCGTGGTCGATGCGCTGGCGCTGTTGAAGGCGTCCGGTCACCGGCTCGGCCTTTGCACCAACAAGCCGGAGGCGCCTGCCCGCGGGGTGATGGACCATATGCGGCTCTGGGACTATTTCGACGGTTTCGTCGCCGGCGGGATGGCGGAGCGGCCGAAGCCCGCTCCCGACATGCTCGATCTCTGTGTCTCGCAGATGGGCGAGGGGCCGGTGCTCTACGTGGGCGACAGCGGCACCGATGCGAAGACGGCGCAGGCTGCCGGCACACCCTTCGCGCTCTATACCGAGGGCTACCGCAAGAGCCCGGTTTCGGAGATCCCGCATGACTGGGCCTTCGACCATTTCGACCGGCTGGCGGAGATCGTCACCGAGGCGCTTGCGCGGCAGACCGCAGCGCAATGAAGGCACTGCTTTTCGACATGGACGGGACCTTGGTGGAAACCGAGGACGTGCATCGCCGCGCCTTCAACGCGGCGTTCGAGGACATGGCGCTGGACTGGCACTGGGACGCGGAGTGCTACCGCGGGCTGCTGGCGGTCTCGGGCGCGGTTGAACGGATGGGCTATTTTCAGTCCCGGTTGCCGGAGGCGGAACGTGTCCCGACCGACAGGCTGAAAGAGGTCTATCAGTCCAAGCGGCAGCATTTCTTCCGCCTGCTGGAGGCCAATCCGCTGCCTTTCCGCGCGGGCGTAACCGAGTTGTTGGACACGGCGCGGGCGCACGGCCTTTCCCGTGCCGTGGTGACCGCGGCCAGCCGGCCGAGCTTCGAGACGGTGGCGCAAAGTTGCCTGCCGGCGCCGGCGGAGGAGATCTTCGACACGGTCGTGACCGGGGACGACGTTGCCCGCAAGAAGCCCGATCCCGAATGCTACCTGCTGGCGCTGGCGCGACTTGGCTGTGCGCCCGAGGATGCGCTGGTGTTCGAGGACAGCCCGGTTGGCCATGCCGCGGCGGTGGCGGCGGGTATCCGCGTCGTCGTCACCCCTTCGCCGGACGGGCCGCAGGATGGGAATTACGGCGACTCGCTCGTGCTGCCCTCGCTGGAGCCGGAATACTGGTGTGAGTTCGGCTTCCCTCCGGCGACCTGAGCCCTCGGCTCAGAGATGGACCACGTGGAAACGGGCCAGCACCATGTCGGAGCTGTCGAGAAGCTCCAACGTCTCGCCGGTGATCCGGTAGCCGGCAGCGGCACCGAGCGCCTTGGCAAAGCTGCGCTCGATCTCGTCGAGCGGCGGCGGGCAGGCCATCATCGTCATCGCGGCCGGGCCGAAATCCACCGTTCCGTCGCCGATCTCGACGCTGCCGCGGAGCATGTTGCAACCCACTGTCGCGCTGTAGCCACCGTCGCCGAGGAACACCAGGTGCGGGTCCTGCTTGCCCTCAATGGCCGTCACCTCGGCACCTCCGAGTTCCTCGAGCTTCCAGAACGTGTCGATGAGGTCCGCATCCGGCGCCGGGGCGCCGACCAGTTTCAGCAGCAGGTCGGCACCGTCATCCGCGCCGCGGGTCAGGACCGGGTACGTCGTGTCGGTCGTCATCAGCAACCGTTCGTTCTGACGGACGCTGGCGCGCAGCGCATAGCTCCGTGACGGGTCGATCACGGCGGGATCATAGTCGATGGAAAAGCGGAAGGGCGGGGTGCCCGGATCCTCGATCCGGTGGCGCGTAAGCACGCGCGCCGGCGCATCAGCCCGCGAGACGTCCTCGAGCGTGATCTCGAGGACCGAGTTCGGCGGAAGCATCATCCGCTCCCGATAGGTAACTGTGCCGTCGAGGGTTTCGGCGTCCGACAGCGCAGGTGCCGTCAGGAAAGTCAGTGCCGCAAGCATCGCTTTTCGCATCATGTGGTCCCCTGAAATCGATCGGTCACCGGGAGCATAGCACAGCGACGGGAGGCGCGCGCGGATCAGGTGGGCTTGATCTCGAGCAGCGTGCGCAGGCCGGAATTGTCCTGGATGAGATCGGCCAGCGTGACCTTGTCGAGTGCGGCATAGAAGGCTTCGAGCGCCACCGAAAGCTGGCCGCGCAGCCGGCAGGAGGCGGTGAGCGGGCAGTGATTGTCCGAGCCGGCGAAGCATTCGGCGAAAGGCACATTGGCCTCGAAGACGCGGAAGACCTGGCCGACCGAGAGCGCCTCGGGCGCGACCTTGAGGCGGATGCCGCCATTGCGGCCGCGGGCAGTCTCGATGAACCCGGTCTGGCCGAGCATGTTGATGACGACGCCGAGATGGTTCTCCGAGGAGTTGCACGCCTCGGCGATCTCGGCCTTGCGGACGATACGGTCTGAGTTGATGGCGCAGAACATGAGTGCGCGCATGGCGAGGTTCGTGCGTACGGTCAGACGCATGTCGGCCGATCCCTTCGAGACTCCGTCCTTCCGGGCGAAAGATGCCCCGGGTAATCATGATACAGACCATATTTTGCAGTTTTGATCCAGTTTAAATGCATGAAGCATGTATCTATGCCGGTGCGCTGCGCTGGAATCGCGGCCGCAACCCTGGCGAGACATGGCGATTGTCATGATTCGGCAAGCGTTTGGTCAGGGGGAGCTTGGTAAGCGTGGCGCGGCGACGGTTGTGTGCGGGAGCGGTGGCGCAAAGGCAATCGCTGAAATGCCTTGGTATGCCCGTCTCCCACCATGCGACTCTCCCAATGCCAGCGAGGTGATGCGCGGGTCACAGCCGGGCGTGAGCGAAAAAGGCGCATGGAAAACGGCCGTGGCTTAACGTATCGTGAAAATTGAATGTTTTTGCGCGCCGGACCTTGCCGGCTGCGCCCGATAACAGATAATGAGGATGCGTCATTGTGGCGAGACAAGAGGCGCGTGGCACGGATGTATCGTGGAACGACCCTGCAGTGCTGGCCTTGGGCCGCCTCGGTTTCGGCCAACATCGCCCTGTCGCGCGCGGAGGCCACCCCCTACGGCGCAGGACATGACCGTCGCGGCGGCGGTCGGAAACGGACCTTCTATTGCTATTGGGCAAATGCCCTGATCCCTGGAGCACCCGACGCATGAGCCAAACGGAAGCAGTACTCGAGCCGCGGCTCGCACATTTCCCCGTCACCTTCTATGCCACCGTCATGGGGCTGGCGGGGCTGACGCTTGCCACCCACGTCGTCGAAACCTGGTTCGGCGTCGGGGCGCTCGCCTCGCATGTGTTCCTGGCAGCGACGGTTCTGGCTTTTGTGTCGATCTCGGTCTTCTTCGCCGTGAAATGGCGGCGGCACCGGGCGCAGTTCCGCGCCGAGTGGAACCACCCGGTCAAGAAGGCTTTCTTCCCGGCAATCTCCATTTCGCTGCTGCTCATTGCCACCGCGCTTGCTCCCTCGGTCCCGGATGTCGCGCGGGGGATCTGGCTGCTCGGTGCGGCGCTGCAAGCGGTGCTGACGCTCGCCGTCATCTCCGGCTGGATCGGCCACCGGCCGTTTCAACCGATGCACATCTCGCCGGCATGGTTTATCCCGGCGGTGGGCAATGTCGTGGCCCCGGTGGCCGGCGTCGGGCTGGGCTTCGTCGAGCTGTCCTGGCTGTTCTTTTCCGCCGGTCTCGTCTTCTGGCTGATCCTCCTGGTTCTCGTGATGAACCGGCTGATCTTCCACGACCCGCTGCCGGGCAAGCTGCTGCCGACGGTTGCCATCCTCATCGCGCCGCCGGCGGTCGGTTTTCTCGCCTGGATCAACCTCAATAGCGGGCAGCCCGATGCGCTGGCACGGATCCTGCTCAATGCGGCCTATCTGTTTGCCGCGCTCGTGGCGGTGCAGGCGCCGAAAATCCGCAAGACGCCCTTCGCGCTGTCCTGGTGGGCGCTGAGCTTCCCGATCGCGGCGCTGACCATTGCGACCTTCCGCTATGCGGCAATGACGGATTCGGGCGTGCATGGCGGGTTGGGGCTGCTGTTCTTCCTGATGCTGCTGGCGATCATGGTGTTGCTGGTGGTGCGGACGCTGAGGGCCATTGGCGCGAAGGAGATCTGCGTGCAGGAATAGCGCCGCACCGACGGGCCGGGCGGTCTGCCCGTCACCCGGTTCACATAGTACGTGGCACCGTCGGATAGAGCCCGGCCATGCGCGCCCGGAGGCGGATCAGCGCCAGAACCGCGTCGATCATCGGTGTCGCCTCTCCGACCAGCCGGCCGAGTTCCGCAACCGACCCGACCAGCGCGTCGATCTCCATCGGCCGCCCCGCCTCGAGGTCCTGCCACATCGACGTCCGGTGGGCGCCGACACCGGCGCCGCCGTCGATCCGGCGCTCCACGTCGATCGGGAATTTCACGCCGAGCCTTGTGCCGATCGTCTGCGCTTCCAGCATCATCGCGCGGGCCACATTGCGGGTGCCTGGATCCGTGCAGAGCACGTCGAGCGTCGCGTGGGTCAGCGCGGAGATCGGGTTGAAGGAAAGATTGCCCCAGAGCTTGAGCCAGATCTCGTCGCGGAGCCGCGTCCGCACCGGTGCTTTCAGCCCGGCCGCAATCAGGGCTTGCGAGAACTCCATGGCGCGGTCCGATTTCGTGCCGTCCGGCTCGCCCAGCGAAAACCGGGTGCCCTCGACATGTTTCACAACACCGGGGCGTACCACCTCGGCGGCCGGATAGACCACGCAGCCCAGCACACGCTCCGGACCGATGCCGTCCCATTGCGCGTCTCCCGGATCGACCGAGGCAAGGCGGGTGCCCTCGAACGCACCGCCGTGAGCGTGGAAATACCACCAGGGCAGGCCGTTCACGGCGCTCACCACGCAGGTCTCCGGCCCGATCAGCGGCTGCATCGCGCTGACCAACGGCGGCACCGAATGCGCCTTGAGGGTGATGACAAGATAGTCCTGCACGCCGAGCGCCGCGGGGTCGGCCTCGGCGCGGACCCGGACGCAGGTCTCGCCATCGTCCTCGAGGAGCCGCAGCCCGTCCGCCTGCATCGCGGCGAGATGCGGGCCGCGGGCGACCAGCGAGACATCCGCCCCCACCGCCGCGAGCTTCGCGCCGAGATAGCCGCCGATGGCGCCTGCGCCGAAAATGCAGATCCTCATGCCAGCCCCAGCTTCTCGGCCATGCCGATGCGCTGCATCTTGCCGGTCGCGCCCTTTGGAATCTCGCCTACGATCAGAACCTTGCGCGGCACCTTGAATGCTGCGAGCCGGGTGGCGGCAAAGTGCCGTATCTCCTCCTCGCTGGCCTGCGCGCCGTCGCGCAGCACCACCGCCGCGGCGACATCCTCGCCGAGACTGGGATGCGGCAGCGCGAAACACACGACCTGCGCCACAGCGGCGTGATCCATCAGCACCGCGTCAACCTCGAGCGGCGAGATCTTTTCGCCGCCGCGGTTGATGATCTCCTTAAGGCGACCGGTGAGGCTCAGATAGCCGTCGGCGTCGAAACCGCCCTGATCGCCGGTACGGAACCAGCGCCGGCCATCGGCCTCGAAGAAGCTCTTTGCGTTCGCCTCTGGATTCGCCTCGTAGCCGGGCGTCACGTTCGGCCCCGAGATCACTACCTCGCCGATCCCGTCGACGAGCCGGTCGTCCGCCTCGTCGGCGATCCGCACCTCGGGCCCGGCGGCGCGGCCGACCGCACCCGGCTTCTGCGCCTCCGGCGGCAGCGGGTTCGAGCACATCTGATGCGCCGCCTCGGTCATGCCATAGGCCTCGATCACGGGCGCGTCGAAACAGGCCGCCAGTTCGGCGAAGACCTGGGGCGGCAGCGAGGCGGAGGAGGAGCGCAGGAAGCGGAGTGACACCCGCTCCAGCACCGCTTCATTGCGCGGCGCGCGCGCGAGGATCGCCTGGTGCATTGTCGGAACGGCGGTGTACCAGGTGGGGCGGGCCGCGTCGAGCCAGGCGAAGAAGCGCAGCGCATCGAAGCCCGGCGTGCAGACGATCTGCGCGCCCGCTGCGACGCTTGCAAGTAGCGCCGCGATCAGCCCGTGGATATGAAAGAGCGGCATCACGTTGAGGCAGCGATCCGCGGGCGAGAGCGCCAGCGCTGCCGCCACGTTCCGCGCCGAGGCAGTCACGTTGGACTGCAGGAGCGGCACGATCTTGGGCCGCGACGTGGTGCCGGAGGTGTGCAGGATGAGCGCGGTGTCGTCAGCGCGCGGCGCGGCTGTGTCCGCCGGGGTGCCCGCAGACTCGGCCCGCAGGGTGAAACGCCCGGCCGCCGCGTCCGGGTCGGCCGTCAGCCAGAGCACCGGCAGGTCGAAACGCCGTGCGGCGGACAGGGCAGGGCCGTCTGCGCCCTCCGGGAGCACGATGGCGCGGGCCTTCAGATCCTCGAGGTAGAAGCCGAACTCCTCCTCCCGATAGGCCGGGTTGAGCGGTGCGGTCGTGGCCCATTGGGCGATGGTGAGAAAGGCCGCGGCCATCTCTGGTCCGTTCGGCAGCACGATCGCGACGCGGTCACCGCGGCCGATTCCGGCGGCGTGGAGCGTGGCCGCGACCTCGGTGCCGAGCCGCTTCAGGCCGGCATAGTCCATCCAGTCGCGCCCGGGCGCGCCGATCGCCGGAGCGTCGTCTTTCGCTGCGGCGATCATGCCGGAAATCGTCTCGGTCACTGCGGCCTCCCTGCGCTGCCGGTCGCTCCGGGTATAGCGCGCGCGCAGGCGCAGGCAAGGTGATCAGAGATCGGCGCGCGGATCGAGCAGGCGGTGCATGACGGTGGCCTTGGTGACCCGCCCGACGAGCGTGTTGCCGCGGTGGACACCCACGGCGACGCCCTCGGCAAGCAGGATGCGCATGACGTCCTCGACCGGCGTGTCGGCGCCGACGACGCGCGCGGGTGTCTCGCCATTGACCGATTCCATCACGTCGGAGGCGCGCAGCACGCCGAGCGGGTTCATGTGGGCGACGAAATCGGCGACATATTCGTTGGCCGGGTCGGAGAAGATCTCGCGCGGCGTGCCGCATTGCACGATGCGGCCCCCCTCCATGATCGCGATCCGGTTGCCGATCTTGAACGCCTCGTCGAGGTCGTGACTGACGAAGATAATCGTTCGCCGGAGCCGCGACTGCAATTCCAGCAGCTCGTCCTGGAGACGTGACCGGATCAGCGGGTCGAGCGCCGAGAAGGGCTCGTCCATGAGCAGGATCGGCGCATTGGTGGCGAAGGCCCGGGCCAGGCCGACGCGCTGCTGCATGCCGCCCGAAAGCTCGCCCACCAGCCGCTCCGACCAGTCCCCGAGCCCGACGAGGTCGAGCTGTTCGTCCACACGTCTGCGGCGCTCCGCCGCCGGCAGGCCCGCAAGCTCAAGCCCGAGGCCGACATTGGCCCGCACCGTGCGCCAGGGCAGCAGGCCGAACTGCTGGAAGACCATGGCAACGCATTCGCGACGGATTCGCCGCAGGTCGGTGTTCGAGGCGCCAACGACTTCGGCGGTCCAGTCGCCGTCGCGGATCTCGACCTGTCCCCGTACCACCGGGTTCAGCCCGTTGACCGCGCGCAGGAGCGTCGACTTGCCGGAACCGGACAGCCCCATGAGCACCAGGATCTCGCCTTCGGCCACTTCCAGAGAGCAGTCGTGGACGCCGAGGATCTGGCCGGTCTCGGCCTCGACCTCTGTGCGGCTGAGGCCGCGATCCATGGCGGGCAGGGCGGTTTCGGGCGCGTCGCCGAAGACGATGGAGACCTTGTCGAAGCGGACGGCGCTCATTTCTTCGCTCCCAGATTCAAGATCCGATCGAGCATGATCGCCAGCACGACAATGACAAAGCCCGACTCGAAGCCGAGGGCTGTATTGACTTGGTTGAGCGCCCGGACCACCGGGACACCGAGCCCGTCGGCGCCGACCAGCGCCGCAATCACCACCATCGAGAGCGAGAGCATGATGGTCTGGTTGAGCCCGGCCATGATCTGGGGAATGGCATAGGGAAGCTCTACCTTGGCCAAAACCTGAGACGGCGTGGCGCCGAAGGCACGGGCGGCTTCGAGCAACGGCTCGGGCGTTGTCGAGACGCCGAGCCAGGTGAGGCGGATCGGCGCGGGCAGGACGAAGACCACCGTGGCGATCAGCCCCGGCACCATGCCGATGCCGAAAAAGACGATGGCCGGGATGAGGTAGACGAAGGTCGGCAGGGTCTGCATCAGGTCGAGCACCGGGCGCATGGCCTGATAGAGACGCGGCCTGTGCGCCGCGGCGATGCCGATGGGCACGCCGATCGCCATGCAGACGACGCAGGCGGAGAGCACCAGCGTCAGGCTCTCGGTGGTCTCCTCCCAGTAGCCCTGGTTGATGATGAAGAGGAAGCCCAGAGCGACGAAAGCGGAGATCTTCCAATTGCGTTGCAGGAGCCAGCTCAGTGCGGCGAAGACCGCCACGACGATCAGCGGATGCGGTGTCTGGAGGATCCAGAGGATGGCGCCGATCATCGCCTCCATCGCCTCCGAGAGCCCGTCGAAGAACCAGGCGCCATGCCCCTGAAGCCAATCGAAGAGCGCCTCAGCGGCCTTTCCCACCGGGATCTTGTTGTCGGTCAGCCAGTCCATAAGATCTCCCGCGGCAGGCGCCGGACGGGCGCCTGCCTTCCTGGGTGTCGCGCCGCCCCGGAGGGGCGGGCAGGGATCAGTCCGCGAGGCCCGCCGTCACCGCGGCCACGGCATCGCCGCCATCCTTGGTGGTCACACCGTCGAGCCAGGGCTTCCAGGCGTCGGGGTTGGCCTCGAGCCAGGCCTTCGCGGCGTCTTCCGGGTCTTCGCCCGCGTCGAGGATCGCGGCCATGATCTCGTTCTCCATCGCAAGCGAGAAGACGAGGTTGCCGAGGAGCGCGCCGACATTCGGGCATTCCTCCGCGAAGCCCGCGCGGGTGTTGGTATAGACCGTCGCGCCGCCGAAATCGGGGCCGAAGAAGTCGTCGCCGCCGGTCAGGTAGCCCATGTCGAAATTGGCGTTCATCGGGTGCGGCTCCCAACCGAGGAAGATGATCGGATCCCCCTTCTTGGTGGCGCGCGCCACCTGCGCCAGCATGCCCTGTTCGGAGCTTTCCTTGACCTCGAAATCCTTCAGGCCGAAGGCGTCGCCGTCGATCATCGACTGGATCAGGCGGTTGCCGTCATTGCCGGGCTCGATGCCGTAGATCTCGCCGTCGAGTTCTTCCGCATGGGCGGCGATGTCGGCGAAATCGGAGATGCCGAGCGCCATGCCGGCATCATTGGTGGCGAGAGTGTATTTCGCCCCCGTCAGGTTCTCGCGCACGGTCACGACCGTGCCGGCCTCGCGGTAAGGCGCAATGTCGGCCTCCATCGTCGGCATCCAGTTGCCGAGAAATACGTCGATGTCGCCCTCGGCCATCGAGGTGTAGGTGACCGGCACCGAGAGCACCTTGACGTCAGTCTCGTATCCGAGCGCGTCGAGGATCGTGGTGGTCACCGCCGTCGTGGCGGTGATGTCGGTCCAGCCGACATCGGAAAAGCGAACCTCGTCGCAGGCAGCCAGCGCGGCCCCGGAGGTTGAAAGCAGAAGTGTCGTGCAGAGCGCGATACGGTTCATGAGAGGCGTTCCCTGTTCTTTCGCGGTTTTTGTTGATTGACGCATCAATTAAAAACAGCCTAGTCTCCGTTTTGCAAGCGCAGTCTAGGACGAATTTCGGACAAGGCCAGAGAAGATGCCCAAGCTCGGCATGGAACCGATCCGGCGCGCCGCGCTGGTCGAGGCGGCGATTGCCGAGATCGGGCGCGCCGGCTCGCTCGACGTGACGATGAGCCAGATCGCCCGCGAGGCCGGCGTGTCGGCCGCGCTCGCGCATCACTATTTCGGCGGCAAGGAGCAGCTTTTCCTCGCCGCGATGCGCCATATCCTATCGCTCTACGGTGCCGAGGTTCGGCGCGGGCTGGTCGGGGCGACAACCCCGCAGGCGCGGCTCGAGGCGATCGTCCATGCCAGTTTCGAGGCCGGGAACTTCCGCCCCGAGGTGATCGGGGCCTGGCTCAATTTCTATGTCCAGTCGCTGAAGTCGGAGGCGGCCGCGCGGCTCCTGCGGGTCTACCAGCACCGGCTGCGCTCCAACCTCGTTCATGCGCTGCGGCCGTTTCTCGGCACCGGCGCGGGTCCGGCCGCCGAGAGCGTCGCCGCGATGATCGACGGGCTCTACATCCGCCAGGCGCTGCGCGAAGCACCGCCCGACCCCGATGCGGCCTGCAGCCGGGTCCTCGACTATCTCGACCTGCTGATCGGAGACAAAGCGTGAGCCGTCCCAACATCCTGATCCTGATGGTCGACCAGCTCAACGGGACGCTGTTTCCCGACGGGCCTGCCGACTGGCTCCATGCGCCGAACCTCAAGCGGCTCGCGATGGGCTCGACGCGGTTCGCCACGGCCTACACTGCCTCGCCGCTCTGTGCGCCCGGCCGGGCGAGCTTCATGAGCGGGCAACTGCCCTCGCGCACTCGCGTCTACGACAATGCCGCCGAGTTCGCCTCTGACATCCCGACGTACGCACACCACCTGCGGCGCGCCGGCTACCAGACCTGCCTTTCCGGCAAGATGCATTTCGTCGGCCCGGACCAGATGCACGGGTTCGAGGAGCGGCTGACGACGGATATCTACCCCGCCGATTTCGGCTGGACGCCGGATTACCGAAAGCCGGGCGAGCGAATCGACTGGTGGTATCACAACATGGGCTCGGTGACCGGCGCGGGCGTGGCCGAGATCTCCAACCAGATGGAATATGACGACGAGGTCGCCTATCACGCCACCCGCAAGATACACGACCTCTCCCGTGGCCACGACCCTCGCCCCTGGTGTCTGACGGTCAGCTTCACCCATCCGCACGATCCTTACGTCGCGCGCCGCCGATACTGGGATCTCTACGAGGATTGCGCGCATCTTCTGCCGGAGGTCCCGGCCCTGGCCTACGAGGGCCACGACCCGCACGCGCAGCGGATCTTCGACGCCAATGACTGGCGCAGCTACGAGATCACCGAAGACCACATCCGCCGCGCCCGCCGCGCCTATTTCGCCAATATTTCCTATCTCGACGACAAGATCGGCGAGATCCTCGGCGCAATGGAGCGCACGCGGCAAGAGGCCATCGTCGTGTTCGTTTCCGATCACGGCGACATGCTCGGAGAGCGCGGACTCTGGTACAAGATGTGTTTTTATGAGGGTTCGGCACGGGTTCCGCTGATGATCGCCGCGCCGGAAATGGCGCCCGGCCGGATCGACGCGCCGGTCTCCACCATAGACCTCTGCCCGACGCTCTGCGACCTCGCTGGCGTGGCGATGGACGAGATCGCGCCCTGGACCGACGGCGAAAGCCTCGTGCCGCTGGGGCAGGGGGCGGAGCGCGAGGCGCCCGTTGCCATGGAATACGCCGCCGAAGCCTCTGAGGCGCCGCTCGTCGCGCTGCGCCGCGGGAGCCTGAAATACACCCGATGCGTGCTCGACCCTGAACAGCTTTTCGACCTCGCGGCGGACCCGCTCGAGTTGACCAACCTGGCTGCCGACCCTGCTTATGCCGCGCCGCTGGCCGCGCTCCGCGCAGAGGCCGACGCCCGATGGGACCTCGCCCGCTTCGATGCCGAGGTGCGCGAAAGCCAGGCGCGGCGCTGGATCGTCTACGAGGCGCTCCGGAATGGCGCCTATTTCCCTTGGGATTATCAGCCCCTGCAGAAGGCTTCCGAGCGCTTCATGCGCAACAACATGGACCTCAATGTCGTCGAGGAAAACGCCCGCTTTCCGAGGGGCGAATGATGATCGAACTCTGGGGCCGCGCCACGTCCTCAAATGTCCAGGCCGTTCGATGGGCGCTCCTGGAACTTGGTCTCGACCACCGACGTCACGACGTCGGCGAAGGGTTCGGAGGGCTCGACACGCCCGAATTTCTCGCGATGAACCCGGTTGGCAAGATCCCCGTGATCCGCGACGGCGCGCTGACCCTGTTCGAGAGCGCCGCGATCCTGCGCTATCTGGCGTCAAACTATGGCGATCAAGGTTTCTGGCCAGCCGGCGCGGCGGCGCGCGCTACCACCGATCAGTGGGCGGAATGGGCCAAGCAGGAGATCGCCAACCGCTTCACGGGCCCGGTCTTCTGGCGCGTCGTCCGCACGCCCGCCGCGCGCCGCGACGCTGCGGCCATTGCCGAGGCGCTCGACATTTTCGAAACCCAGCTCGCCATCGCCGAGGCCCGTCTCGCCCGCCACCCGTGGCTCGTCGGAGACCACATGACGCCCGGCGACATCCTTCTCGGCCACGTGCTCTATCGCTATTTCGACATCGACATCGCTCGCAGGCCGCTTCCGGCTCTGCGTGGCTACTATGACCGCCTGACCGCGCGCCCGGCCTATCGGGACGCGGTCATGATCTCCTATGACAGCTTGCGGGACACGAAATGACCCAGACCAGCCAACCCGTCGCCAGCCACTTCATTTCCGGCCAATACGTCGAGGACGACGCCGGTGCGCGCATCGACGTGATCTATGCCGCCACCGGGGAAAAGATTGCCCACGTTCATGCGGCGACGCCGGCCATCGTCGAGCAGGCGCTGGCCGCCGCGAAGGCCGCGCAGCCGGCCTGGGCGGCGCTGACCGGCACCGAGCGCGGCCGCATCCTGCGCCGCGCCGCCGACATCATCCGCGCCCGCAATCGCGAGCTGTCCGAGCTTGAGACGCTCGACACCGGCAAGCCGCTCCAGGAGACGCTGGTCGCGGACGCCACCTCGGGGGCCGACGCTCTCGAATATTTCGGCGGCCTCGCGGCGAGCCTCACCGGCGAGTATATCCCGCAGCCAGGCGGCGATTTCGTCTACACGATCCGCCAGGCGCTCGGGGTCTGCGTCGGCATCGGCGCCTGGAACTACCCGACCCAGATCGCCTGCTGGAAGGCCGCCCCGGCACTCGCCTGCGGCAACACGATGGTGTTCAAGCCCTCCGAAACGACGCCGCTCTGCGCCCTCCGGATCGCCGAGATCCTGACGGAGGCCGGTGCCCCGCCGGGTGTCTTCAACGTGGTGCAGGGCATGGGCGAGGTTGGCGCGGCGCTGACCACCGATCCGCGTGTCGCGAAGGTCTCGCTGACTGGATCGGTGCCAACGGGGCGCAAGGTCTATGCCGCGGTCGCCGCGGAGATGAAGCATGTCACGATGGAGCTCGGCGGCAAGTCGCCGCTGATCGTCTTCGACGATGCCGATCTCGACAACGCGGTCTCCGGCGCGATCCTCGGCAATTTCTATTCCACCGGGCAGGTCTGTTCCAACGGCACCAGGGTCTTCGTTCAGAAAGGCATCAAGGAGGCGTTCCTGGAGCGGCTGGCCGAACGGCTCGACCACGCCGTGATCGGCGATCCGCTCGACGAGGAGACGAATTTCGGCCCGATGGTCTCCGAGGCGCAACTCGCCATCGTTGAACGATATATCGCGCAGGGCATAGAGGAGGGCGCGCGGCTCGCCTATGGCGGCAAGCGGGTGATCCGGCCGGGGAACTTCATCCAGCCAACCGTCTTTGCCGACGTTACTGACGCCATGACCATCGCCCGCGAGGAGATCTTTGGTCCAGTCATGGCGGTGCTCGACTTCGAGGATGAGGAAGAGGCCGTAACCCGCGCGAATGACACGGAATTCGGCCTCGCGGGTGGGGTCTTCACGCAGGATCTCACCCGCGCCCACCGAGTCGTCGCGTCGCTTGAGGCCGGCACCTGCTACATCAACCACTACAACCTCGCCCCGGTCGAGGCGCCCTTTGGCGGGGTCAAGGCATCCGGCGTCGGACGGGAGAATTCCAAGGAAGCGATCCACCACTATTCGGAGGTCAAATCCGTCTACGTGGCGATGAATGACGTGGAGGCGCCCTTCTGATGCAGGCGGAATTCGTCATTGTCGGCGCCGGCTCGGCCGGCTGCGCCATCGCCTACAGGCTCGCGGAGGCCGGCCGCAATGTGCTGGTCATCGAGCATGGCGGGAGCGACTGGGGGCCCTTCATCCAGATGCCCGGCGCGCTCTCCTACCCGATGAACATGGGCATTTACGACTGGGGCTTTCGTACGGAACCCGAGCCCGGGCTCGGCGGGCGGCAACTCGCCTGTCCGCGCGGCAAGGTGATTGGCGGCTCGTCCTCGGTCAACGGCATGGTCTATGTCCGCGGCCATGCCTACGACTTCGACCACTGGGCCGAGGCGGGCGCGGAAGGCTGGTCCTTTGCCGACGTGCTTCCCTATTTCAAGCGCATCGAGCACTGGCACCCGAGCGGCCATGGCGGCGACCCGGTCTGGCGCGGCACGGACGGCCCGCTCCATGTCATCCGCGGCCCCCGCAATAACCCGCTCCACGGCGCCTTCGTCGATGCGGCGATGCAGGCGGGCTATCACGAGACCGCGGATTACAACGGCGCGAAGCAGGAGGGCTTCGGGCCGATGGAGCAAACTGTCTGGCGCGGCCGGCGCTGGTCTGCGGCCAACGCCTATCTCCGACCGGCCCTCAAGCGGCCGAATTGCGACCTTGTCCGCGCCCTAGCGCGGCGGGTCGTGATCGAGGAGGGGCGCGCGGTGGGCGTCGAGGTCGAGCGCGGCGGGCGGATCGAGACGATTCGCGCCGAGCGCGAAGTGATCCTCGCCGCCTCCTCGATCAACTCGCCGAAGCTCCTCATGCTCTCCGGCATCGGCCCTGGGGCGCATCTGGCCCAACAGGGCATCGAGGTGATCGCCGACCGCCCCGGCGTCGGCCAGAACCTGCAGGACCATCTGGAGGTCTATCTCCAGATGGGAGCGAGCCAGCCGATCACGCTCTACAAATACTGGAATCTCTGGGGCAAGGCGCTGGTCGGGGCGCAGTGGCTGTTCACCCGCGGCGGGCTCGGCGCCTCGAACCAGTTCGAGAGCGCAGGCTTCATCCGCTCGCGCGCCGGCGTAAGCTATCCCGACATCCAGTATCATTTCCTGCCCATCGCGGTGCGCTATGACGGCCGGGCCGCCGCCGAAGGGCATGGCTTCCAGGCACATGTCGGCCCGATGCGCTCACCCTCGCGCGGCGAGATCACGCTGCGCTCGTCCGATCCGAAGGACGATCCGCGGATCTTCTTCAACTACATGTCGACGGAGCAGGACTGGGAGGACTTCCGCGCCTGCATCCGGCTGACGCGGGAGATCTTCGCGCAGGACGCGTTCAAACCCTTCGTGAAGGGCGAAATCCAGCCCGGCGCCCACCTGCAGACCGACGGGGAGATCGACAGCTTCATCCGCGATCACGCCGAGAGCGCCTATCACCCCTGTGGCAGTTGCCGGATGGGGCAGGCCGACGACGCGCATGCCGTGGTCGACCCGGAGACACGGGTGATCGGCGTCGACGGCCTCCGTCTCGCCGACAGCTCGATCTTTCCGCGAATCACCAACGGCAATCTCAACGCCCCCACGATCCTCGTTGGCGAGAAGGCTGCCGACCATATTCTGGGCCGCGATCCGCTGCCGCCGGAGACCGTCGCGCCCTGGATCCATCCGGACTGGGAGAGGGCGCAACGCTAGGCGTCGCGCCGTCGCCACAGGATCTTGTGGCCCGTTCTGTGACATTTCGATCCGCTGCCGTTTTGGCGGTTGCCGGAGGGGAACCGGGGCCGCAACTTCAGCCTCTGGATGATATCCACAGGCTAATCCCATATTTTGTCTTTCGTTCTGCGGTGCGGCGCTAATTGTGGTGTCGATTGAGGGTCAGCCCGGTGAATCACACGGGCGTGATCCGGAAACCCAGTCAAGGCGTAAAACTTGTCCCCTCGGCAAATTTTCGCGTTGACCAATAGGTGCTCCTCACGTCAGATTGTGTGGGCGGACCGAAAAGACCACAAGATGTAGTGGCGGGGCGCACAAGGGACGGACACACCGGATATTTCAGGGGCCAGCGGCCCCCATGTCACGCCCGGCGAGGGGCGTGTGCGGTCTCTTGCGCCTGTTTGACAGCGGTCCGTGCGGCCCGGCTTCGATGGGAAGATCGGAACCGGGCGGGTAGGGCACAACGAAAAACGCATGGGGCGACAATGAAGATCGAACGCAAATTCACCTCGACCGGAGAAGATGCCTACGCCGGGCTGGCCTTCACCACCACGAAATCGGAAATCCGCAATCCGGACGGGACCGTGGTGTTCCTCCTGGACGGGATCGACGTGCCGGCCGCCTGGAGCCAGGTGGCGAGCGACGTCATCGCGCAGAAGTATTTCCGCAAGGCCGGGGTCGCGGCAAAGCTCAAGCGCGTGAAGGAGAAAGGCGTTCCGGAGTTTCTCTGGCGGTCGGTGCCTGACGAGAAAGCACTCGAAGCACTGCCCGAAGAGGAGCGTTTCGTGGGCGAGACCTCTGCGCGTCAAGTCTTCGACCGTCTCGCAGGCGCCTGGACCTACTGGGGCTGGAAGGGCGGCTACTTCACCTCGGAGGCGGATGCCCGCGCCTATTTCGACGAGATGCGCTACATGCTGGCCACCCAACGGGCCGCGCCGAACAGCCCGCAATGGTTCAACACCGGCCTGCACTGGGCCTATGGCATCGACGGTCCGGGCCAGGGTCATTTCTACGTGGACTACAAGTCCGGCAAGCTGACCAAGTCCAGTTCCGCATATGAACACCCGCAGCCCCATGCCTGCTTCATCCAGTCCGTTTCCGACGACCTGGTGAACGAGGGTGGCATCATGGACCTTTGGGTCCGCGAGGCGCGGCTCTTCAAATACGGCTCGGGCACCGGGACCAATTTCTCGTCGCTCCGCGCCGAGGGCGAGGCGCTGTCGGGCGGCGGCAAGTCGTCAGGCCTCATGGGCTTCCTGAAGATCGGCGACCGTGCTGCGGGGGCGATCAAGTCGGGCGGCACCACGCGTCGCGCGGCCAAGATGGTGATCTGCGACGCCGATCACCCGGATATCGAGGAATTCATCAACTGGAAGGTGAAGGAAGAGCAGAAGGTCGCCAGTCTCGTCGCGGGCTCGAAGATGCACGAGGCCAGACTCAACGAGATCTTCGCATCTATTGGGCAGTGGGACGGCGCGGAAGAGGATGCGTTCGACCCCAAGAAGAACAGCGCCCTCAAGGGTGCAATCAGAGCGGCCAAGAAAGTCGCCATCCCCGAGACCTATATCAACCGCGTGCTGCAATATGCGCGGCAGGGCTACGCTTCGATCGAGTTCCCGACCTACGACACCGATTGGGACTCAGAAGCCTACAGCTCGGTCTCGGGGCAGAATTCCAACAATTCCGTCCGCGTCACCGACGCGTTCCTGAAGGCGGTCGAGGCGGATGCGGATTGGGAGCTGATCCGGCGGACGGACGGCAAGGTCGCCAAGACGATCAAGGCGCGCGACCTTTGGGAGCAGATCGGGCACGCCGCCTGGGCCTGCGCCGATCCCGGCATCCAGTTCCACGACACCGTCAACGCCTGGCACACCTGCCCGGAGGATGGTGAGATCCGAGGCTCGAACCCGTGCTCGGAATACATGTTCCTCGACGACACGGCCTGCAACCTCGCCTCGATGAACCTGCTGACCTTCCTCAAGGACGGCAAGTTCCAGGCCGAGGAATACATGCACGCCACGCGGCTCTGGACGCTGACGCTGGAAATCTCGGTCACGATGGCGCAGTTCCCGTCGAAGGAAATCGCCCAGCTCAGCTATGATTTCCGCACCCTCGGGCTTGGCTACGCCAATATCGGCGGCCTGCTGATGAACATGGGGTTCAGCTATGACAGCCACGAGGGCAGGGCGCTTTGCGGCGCGCTGACCGCGATCCTCACGGGCGTCGCCTACACGACATCGGCCGAAATCGCCGGCGAGCTCGGCCCCTTCGCCGGCTACGAGCGCAACGCGGCCCACATGCTGCGCGTGATCCGCAACCACCGGACGGCCGCGCATGGGGATGCGGACGGCTACGAGTCGCTGGCAGTGAAACCGGTGCCGCTCGATCTCGGCTCGATCCCCGATCCGCTGCTCGGCGAACTGGCGCAGCAGGCCTGGGACGAGGCGCTGCGGCTCGGCGAGATCAACGGCTTTCGCAATGCGCAGGTCTCGGTCATCGCGCCGACAGGCACGATCGGACTGGTGATGGATTGCGACACCACCGGCATCGAGCCCGATTTCGCGCTGGTGAAGTTCAAGAAGCTCGCCGGGGGCGGCTATTTCAAGATCATCAACCGTTCGGTGCCCGCCGCGCTCGAAAAGCTCGGCTACGGCTCGGCGGAAATCGGCGAGATGGTCGCCTATGCGGTGGGTCATGGCACCCTCGGCAATGCACCCGGGATCAACCACACCGCGCTTCTCGGCAACGGCTTCGGCAAGGCGGAGATCGACAAGATTGAGAAGGCGCTTCCCTCGGCCTTCGACATTCGCTTCGTCTTCAACCAGTGGACGCTCGGGGCGGAGTTCTGCACCGACGTGCTCGGCATCCCTGCCGAGAAGCTCGCCGACCCGGCCTATGACATGCTGAGCGATCTCGGCTTCACCAAGGCGCAGATCGAGGCCGCGAACGACCATGTCTGCGGGACGATGACGCTGGAAGGCGCGCCGTATCTGAAGGAGGAGCATTACGCGGTCTTCGATTGCGCCAATCCCTGCGGCAAGAAAGGCAAGCGCTTCCTCTCGGTCGACAGCCACATCCGGATGATGGCGGCGGCGCAGAGCTTCATCTCGGGCGCGATCTCCAAGACGATCAACATGCCCAATGACGCCACGATCGAGGATTGCCAGAAGGCATACGAGCTGTCCTGGTCGCTCGGCACCAAGGCAAACGCGCTCTATCGCGACGGCTCCAAGCTCTCCCAGCCGCTGGCCTCCGCGCTCGTCGAGGATGACGAGGAGGCGGCCGAGCTTCTCGAGACCGGCACCCCGCAGCAGAAGGCGACGGTGTTGGCCGAGAAGATCATCGAGAAAGTGGTGGTGAAGGAGGTCGTCCGCAGCCACCGCGAGAAGATGCCCGAGCGGCGCAAGGGCTACACCCAGAAGGCCAATGTCGGCGGCCACAAGGTCTATCTCAGGACGGGCGAATACGCCGACGGCTCCCTGGGCGAGATCTTCATCGACATGCACAAGGAAGGTGCGGGCTTCCGGGCGATGATGAACAACTTCGCCATCGCGGTCTCCGTGGGCCTGCAATACGGCGTGCCGCTGGAGGAGTTCGTCGACGCCTTCACCTTCACCAAGTTCGAACCGGCGGGCATCGTTCAGGGCAACGACTCGATCAAGAACGCCACCTCGATCCTCGACTACATCTTCCGCGAACTGGCGGTCTCCTATCTCGACCGCACGGACCTCGCCCATGTGAAACCTTCCGGCCATACCTTCGACGATCTCGGCCGGGGCGAGCACAATGAGGGCGTGAACAACATCGCGGAACTCTCGGAATCTGCTGCCAGCAAGTCCCTCCAGGTGCTCAAGCAGATCTCCTCGACCGGCTACCTGCGCAAACGGCTGCCCCAAGAGCTGGTTGTGCTTCGGGGTGGGGTCGAGGGCATGGCGGGCGGCATCGCACTGGACAGTGCGGCCGACCCGCTGGCCACCTTGCACACGCTGGTTCCCGAAACCGGGGTCGGCGGCGACGTGTCGGTCGGCGCCATCACCTCGCTCGACAACCGGGCCAAGGCGCGGATGCAGGGCTACGAAGGCGAGGCTTGCGGCGAGTGCGGCAACTACACGCTGGTCCGCAACGGGACCTGCATGAAGTGCAACACCTGCGGCGGAACCAGCGGGTGTAGCTGAGGACACCTCTCCGGCCCGCTTCCCCGGGCCGGCGCGGGTTGCGGGGCGGGTGCGCCTGCCCCGAGGGCGGATCAGGCCGCAGGCAGAAAACCGGGCGGTACAAACAATCGAGCCTGATAAGCCAGACTGGGGCGCCGAGAGGCGCCCCGATTTCTTTTGGCGTCTGTGTGCTGGAAACCGACCCTGCGGGGTCATGCAGTTTTGGCACGGAGCAAAGGCCGACAGGCCGCCGTGCCATCGCCGGGCCGCCCGGACGGCCCGGCGATACGTCAAATCCGGCGCGCAGCGTCGATCTGATCCGGATACTCCACCATAAAGCGCTCCGGCCCACCGTCGGGTCGCCGCGCCGCGGCCCGGCGATGGCGCGGCTCCGCGACTGTTGGGCTATCGGTTCCTCAGACCGAAAGAATACGAATACGGTTGCGAGTTCTGCCGTCGCCACGGACAGAATCGGCGCACTGCCCGCGGGTGAAATGGGGCGAAAATGTGGCCGACGCGGCACCGGTCCGGAGAAAAGTCCGTCTGACGCCGCTCTAATGCGGGAGGCTCGTCGGCATTGTTCGTCATCGAGCGCCAATCACTTAGAAAGTTTGACGAAAATGCGTCCGAAGTGGCAGGATTGAGGCGGAAAATCGTCCCTGCCGGAGTGCCCCATGAGCCCCATCGAACGTGTGCGCGCCAAGGCCCAGGCCAGCGAGATCCTCGGCGTCGGGGTTCATGCTGGCCCGGAGGAACTGCGCGCGGCCTGGCGGCGCATGGCGCGGTCGCTCCACCCCGACCAGATGGCGGGCGACAGCCGCCGCTTCATGAATGCCCGGGCCGCTTATGACCTGTTGGCCGATATCGCCGGCCCTGCGGCGGAGGTCCCGGACGATCTGGACAGCGCGCCGGTGCGCAAAACCGCCATGCGGCGGGCGCCGATTGTCCGCCCGGCCGTGCCGACCCGGACGCTGTCGCTGGGAGACGAGGTCCGCGAGATTTGCGAGGCGCATCTGAAGACGCAGGCCGAGAGCGCCGCCGCGGACCACGTGCCGGAACAGGTCACCCGCAGCGGCCGCGCCCTGACCTTCAAGGTTTCGACGCCGCTGCGAAAGGGCGTGAACCGTGTCGCGGTCCCGACCGACCTGTTCCAGACCCGGCGGGTGTCCCGGCCGACCATCCTGAAATTCGTGGCCGCAAGCTCCGGATCGGGCGAAATCGTCGTGCCGGAGGGGATTCTGCAACAGCGCTTCCCCGGCGCCCGGCAGGTGCGGCTCCTCTTCGCCTGCCAGTGATCCGCCAAGCCGTGATGCGGGACCGGCCCTCCCTGTGCGGCAGGCGGGTTTTCGGCTGACCCCCCTTTCAGCTGCGTGTTCGATCGGTCATTGTCGGGGCCTCCGGGCAACCGACGCGACAACAGGAGATTGACATGCCCCCATCCAAGACACTCCCGGCTCTTGGCCTGGTTTTCTGCAGCACCGCGCTCATCGCGCAACCTTACACGCCCCAGGGCGAGGTCGATGGCTGGGGAATCTTCGTCAACGAGGCCAACAAGAGCTGCTTCATGGAGACCACGACCACGGGTGGCCTCATCATGCAGATGGGCACCGGCGGCGAGGTCGAGTTCGGCTTCCTCGCGCTCTACACCAAAGGCGAGACCGATATCCGGGACGGCGAGACCGGCGAGATCACCCTTCAGCTCGGCGACCAGCGCTTCTCGGCCATCGCCGAAGGCGTCGCTCGGGATGGCTATTCGGGCGGCTTCGTCATCGGCAACAACCCGCTTCTGGCCTATGACCTCGCCAAGCAGCCGGAACTGATCGTCAACCCGGACGGCGAGAACGTCTTCACGGTTGACTTGACCGGCTCGGAAGAGGCGATGCAGGCAACGCGCGTCTGCCAGTTGAAGATCGACGGCTGAACGCTGTGGCCCCGGCCGACGGGGTCAGGCGTCGAGCTCGACCCAGATCGGCACATGGTCGGAGGGTTTCGGCCGGTTGCGGATGTCCTTGTCGATCCGGCAGTCGCGGAGCAGGTCGGCGGCCTGCGGCGTCAGCAGGACATGGTCGATCCGGATGCCGTCGTTTCGGTCCCAGGCACCGCGCTGATAGTCCCAGAACGTATAATGCCCGGTGTCCTGGGTACAGGCGCGGAACGCCTCGGTGAAGCCGAGATTGACGATCTCGCGATAGGCGCGGCGGGTTTGGGGCAGGGCCAGCGCGTCCTCGCGCCACGCCTCCGGGCGGGCGGCATCCTCGTCGAGCGGGATGACGTTGTAGTCGCCCGCCATCAGCGCCGGTTCCTCCCGCGAAAGGAGGTCGCTAGCACGCGCCTTCATCCGCTCCATCCAGGCCAGCTTGTAGTCGTATTTCGGTCCCGGCGCCGGGTTGCCGTTGGGCAGGTAAAGCCCGCAGAGCCGCACCGCGGCCGTGTCGCCCACGACCGTGGCCTCGATCCAGCGCGCCTGTTCGTCCTCCGCGTCCCCGGGCAGGCCGCGGGTCACGTCCTCCAGCGGCAGTTTCGAGAGGATCGCGACCCCGTTGAAGCTCTTCTGGCCATGCGTCTCGACATTGTAGCCGCGCTCCTCGAAGAGCTCGCGCGGGAAATTCTCGTCGACCGACTTGATCTCTTGCAGGAGCACCACGTCGGGCTGCGCCTCGTCGAGCCAGTCACACAGCGCCGCATGGCGCGCCTTGATGCCGTTGATGTTGAAGGATGCGATCTTCATGGCCCGTGCCCCCGCCTCGCCGGGCTGGTCCGCGCCCGGGCTCACAGAAAGCCCGGGAACGGCGGCGGGGTCAACCGGCCTCGTCCACCGAGACCACTTCGACTTCGAAGGTCAGGTCGTGGCCGGCCAGCGGGTGGTTGGCGTCGAGCGTCACGCTCTCGTCGTCGAACTCGGTCACGACGAGTTGCATCGCCTGGCCATTCGGGGTCTGCGCCTGGAGACGCAGGCCCGTCTCGAGCGGGATATGATCCGGGATGTCGCCGCGCGGGACCTGCTGGACCTGCTCTGCGTCATGCGCGCCGTAGGCCTCGGCACAAGGCACTTCGACCGTCTTGCTCTCGCCCACTTCCATGCCGTCGATCGCCGCGTCCAGTCCGGCAATGATCTGCCCGCTGCCGACTGTAAATTCCAGCGGGTCGCGGTCGCGCGAGCTGTCGAATGTGGTCCCGTCCTTCAGGGTGCCGGTATAGTGGATACGGACGGTGTCGCCCGCCGTGACGGTGCTCATGGGAGCCTCTCAATCTGTGTGGGGGGGTGGATTTGCCGGGGCAGCCTGTCTGGCCGGTGCCCGGTCGCGCGCAGCCAGAGTAAGGCGGCGCGGCCCGTGATGCAAACCGATCAGCCGGAGCGGTGGCTCGGCAGGTCGCTGACGATCGAGCCGATCATGACGGCAATGTAGAGCACACCGACCACAGCCTCGAAACCGGCCGCGAGGCGCGCCGGCGCGGTGATCGGCAGGATATCCCCATAGCCGAGCGTGGTGAGCGTCACGAGGCTGTAATAGATCAGGGAGGACCAGGTGTCGTCATCCGCCATCCCGGCGAAGGACCCAGGATGCCAGCGCTCGATCTGGAGGTAGAGGATCGCCCAGGCCATGGCGATCAGAAGGTAGCCGAACACCGCGCCCAAAAGGGTCTCGATGTTCCCTTGGTCACGCCGAAGCAGGTTCAGGAAGGTAACGAAAAGCGCGCCGAAAACCAGCGCGAGCGTGAGCCATGTGAGCAGGATTTCGAGTTCGAACCCGAAAAAGGCGAGGAGACTGGTGACGAACCAGAGCAGGGCCAGCGCGCTGCCATAGTGATGGATCCGCCGGTTCCTCGTGCCCATGAAGATGCTGCCGATCACGGCGAGTTCGAAGAGCACCAGGCTGACAAGTTCCGATATCCGCGACGCGCCGAGAACGGGTCCTACAAGGAAAGCGGCGACCAACAGAGTCAGTAGAGCGCCCCAGCGGATGTTGTCGGTCTGATCGTCGATATCTTCCACCGGTCGCCTCTCCAGCCTTTCCGACGACCAGCCTAGCCCGAGCGGCGCCGGCGCGCGAGGCGAAAGCGTCTCAGATCGAGAAGCTGACGCCGCAGCCGCAGGACGAGGTGGCGTTGGGATTATCGACGGTGAAGCGGGCTCCGATCAGCTCGTCGGAGAAGTCGATCGTGGCATTCTCGAGGAAGGGCAGGGAGACCGGGTCAACCACGACCCTCTGGCCGTTGCCCTCGAGCACGAGGTCATCGTCCCTGGGCGCGTCGAGCGTGATCTCGTATTGGAAGCCCGAGCAGCCGCCACCCTCCACGGCCACGCGCAGCGCCTGCGGCGCGGCGTCGATCTCGGTCAGGCGCTCGAAGGCGCGGTCTGTCACTTTCGGGGGCAGGGTCAGTGCCATTAGAAGCCTCGTTTGTCCCGTCGCATTCCGGTCTTGTCCACGATATATGGGCAGCGGACGCGCTCAACAAGGATTCCCATGGCCCTCGCCCGCTACGCCTGCGACCCCGCCCAGAGCCGCGGCCGGCTGCACGATGAGGCGATGAGCACTTTTCGCTCGCCCTTTCAGCGCGACCGCGACCGGATCATACATTCCTCAGCCTTCCGGCGGCTCAAGCACAAGACCCAGGTCTTCGTCGAGCACGAGGGGGATTATTTCCGCACCCGCCTGACACATTCGATTGAGGTGGCCCAGGTGGCGCGCACCATCGCAGGAGCGCTTGGCCTCAATGAGGAACTCACCGAGGCTGTCGCGCTGGCCCACGATCTCGGCCACCCGCCTTTCGGCCATACAGGCGAGGACGCGCTGGCGGCGCTGATGGCGCCGCATGGCGGTTTCGACCACAACGCACAGGCGATCCGCATCGTGACCTCTCTAGAGCGGCACTATGCCGGGTTCGACGGGCTGAACCTGACCTGGGAGACGCTGGAAGGGATCGCCAAGCACAACGGCCCTGTCTTGCCGCCGCTGCCCTACGGACTCGCGGATTACAACAGCCGGCACGACCTCGAAATCGACAGTCATGCCGGGGCCGAGGCCCAGGTCGCCGCGCTGGCCGACGATATCGCCTACAACAACCACGACCTGATGGACGGGCTGCGCGCCGGGCTCTTCACCGATACCGAGATCGCCGGGCTTCCGATCGTCGGCCCCGCCTATGCCGAGGTCGACGCGGCCTGGCCGGGGCTGGAGGAGAAGCGACGCCGGCACGAGGCGCTCAGGCGGGTTTTCGGGACGATGGTGACGGACGTGATCGCCACGACGCAGGCGCGGATTGCCGAGACCGACCCCGACTCGCCGCAGGCGGTGCGTGATCTGGGAGCGCCGCTGGTGCGGTTCTCGGCCAAGGCCTGGGAGGAGATCGAGGCCATCCGTGCCTTCCTCTTCCGGCGGATGTATCGCGCCGAGAGCGTCATGGCGGAGCGGGCGCGGGTCACGCGGGTGGTCGAGGATCTCTTTCCGCTCTTCATGCACGACCCGGGCCTGTTGCCGGTCGCCTGGCAGGCAGACGTGGCTGAGGCCGAGGGCGCAACGGCGCTGGCCCGGATCGTCGCCGACTACGTGGCCGGGATGACCGATCGTTACGCCTTGCAGGAGCATGCGCGGCTGATCGGCTAGGCCCGGGCAGGGGGCACGGTGGCCGGGCCGGCATTGACGCGGGCGGGGGCCATGATACACCGCGCGGCAGTTCCAGAGGATCCGACGATGAACATCTATGCCGACATTCGTGGACTCGTGATCGATGCGCTCGCGGCGCTCGAAGGCGAGGGCCTGCTGCCCGCGGGGCTGGATCTTGCCAACGTGGCCGTCGAGCCGCCGCGCGATCCGCTGCATGGCGACATGGCGACCAATGCGGCCATGGTGCTGGCCAAGCCCGCGGGAATGAAACCGCGCGACATTGCGGGCGCTCTGGCCGAGAAGCTCAGGTCGGACCCGCGCATCGTCGAGGCCGATGTCGCCGGCCCCGGCTTCCTGAACCTGCGCCTTGACCCGTCTGTATGGGCCGATGTGGTCCGCGCCGTGCTCGGGCAGGGCGGCGCGTATGGACGCTCGGAGATGGGCAAGGGCCAGCGGGTCAACGTGGAATTCGTTTCGGCCAACCCGACAGGGCCGCTGCATGTGGGTCACACGCGGGGCGCGGTCTTCGGTGACGCGCTGGCCGCGCTGCTGGATTTCTCCGGTCACGACGTGACCCGCGAATATTACATCAACGATGGCGGGGCACAGGTCGACGTGCTCGCGCGGTCGGTCTATCTGCGGTATCTCGAAGCGCATGGCCGCGAAGTCGCCTTCGCCGACGGAACCTATCCGGGCGACTACCTGATCGAGGTCGGGCAGGCGCTGAAGGACAAGGTGGGCGATGCCTATGTCGATCAGCCCGAGGATGTCTGGCTGGTCGCGGTGCGCGAATTTGCGACCGACGCGATGATGGCGCTCATTCGCGAGGACCTGGCCGCGCTCGGCGTCGAGATCGATCATTATTTCTCTGAGAAGTCGCTCTATGGCACGGGCCGGATTGAGGCGGCGCTGGCCGCGCTCGACGCGAAGGGACTGATATACGAGGGCGTGCTCGAACCGCCCAAGGGCAAGCTGCCCGAGGACTGGGAGCCGCGCGAGCAGACGCTCTTCCGCTCGACGGAACATGGGGACGATGTCGACCGGCCGGTGAAGAAGTCGGACGGCGCCTGGACCTATTTCGCGCCGGACATCGCCTATCATTTCGACAAGATCGAACGCGGCTACGATGCGCTGATCGATGTCTTCGGCGCCGATCACGGCGGCTATGTCAAGCGGATGAAGGCCGCGGTCTCGGCGCTGTCGGACGGCCGCGTGCCGCTCGACATCAAGCTCACGCAGCTCGTCAAGCTCTACAAGAACGGCGAGCCCTTCAAGATGTCCAAGCGCGCCGGCACCTTCGTGACGCTGCGCGACGTGGTCGACCTGGTCGGCCCCGACGTCACCCGTTTCGTCATGCTCACCCGGAAAAACGACGCGCCGCTCGATTTCGATTTCGACAAGGTGCTGGAGCAGTCGAAGGACAACGCGGTCTTCTACGTCCAGTATGCCCATGCGCGTGTGAAATCAGTGCTGCGCAAGGCAGCCGCGGCGGGAATCGCGGTGGATGACGCAACGCTCGCCGGCGCCGACCTTTCGGCGATGACGCACGAATCCGAGATCGCTCTGGCACGAAAAGTGGCGGAATGGCCACGCCTGCTTGAGATCGCGGCGCGCACCCATGAGCCGCACAGGATTGCCTTTTATCTCTATGAGTTGGCGGGCGATCTTCATGCGCTCTGGAACCGCGGGAACGATTCTCCGGAGCTGCGATTCCTGCAGGAGGGCGATCCTGCCACGAGCCAGTCGAAAATCGCCCTCGCGCGTGCCGTCTCCGTTGTGATTTCCACGGGTCTTGGTATCCTTGGCGTGACCCCGGTGGAAGAAATGCGCTGAACCAAGGCGTTGCGGGGCATGGCAGGCAGAAACCCCGCGACGTTTCGCTAGACGGTGCCTCGCGGGCGAGAAACGAGGCGGAGCATGATGGACCGGTACGAGGCCCAGAGGTCCGGGGCCATGGCGATGGCGCGGGGCGCCAGCTACCCGACAGACTACAATTACGACGGCATCGACCCGGCCGGGGCCTATCGGGCCGCCCGGCCCGGACGAATCGGGATCGTGGCGCATGCGACGGGCGCACTCCTGTCGCTGGCCGTGATCGGCTTCGGCGGCTACTGGGGATACCAGCAGGTGATGCGCGATGTGCATGGCATTCCAGTGGTGCGCGCGCTCGACGGACCAATCCGGGTCGCACCGGACGACCCGGGCGGCATGGTGGCCGATCACGCCGGGCTTTCGGTCAACGCGGTGCAGGCGGTGGGGCTCGCCTCGGCGCCGGAGGCCGAACTGCGTCTGGCGCCGGGTCCGGTGGAACTCGCCGAGGAGGATCAGCCGGTGAGCCAGCTTCAGCCGGTGCCGGAGGAAGCCGGTGGCGTCCTGACGACACAGGCCGAGGCTGACGATGCCGACCTGTTGCCGGAGGTGACGGGCCCCGAGCCCGTCCGCCTGAGCCAGGAGACGCCCGACGACGATCCGATCGCCCGGGCGCTGGCCCTGGCGGAGTCGTCGACCGCCGGCGCACGCCCGCTGAGCGACACCGAACTGGCGGACACGCCGGAAGAGGACGTGGAGGCGGAGGAGGTGGCCGCGGAGGTGCTCGCCTCGGCCGGCGGCCCCCGCCCCGCCGCCTCACTGCGTCCCGTGCCGCGTCCGTCGCGCGCTGCCTCGGCGGTGGAACTGGCCGTCCGCGAAGCCAGCGCGACGGCCGCTCCGGCTCCGGCGGTGATGGAGGCCTCCGCCGTGCCCGCGGGCACCCGCCTGGTACAGCTCGGCGCCTTCGATTCCGCCGACGAGGCGCGTGGCGCCTGGTCACGGATCGCGAGCCGGTTCGACGGGCTGATGGAGGGCAAGACCCAGGTCATCGTCGAGGCCGAGGCCGGCGGGCGCACTTTCTGGCGCCTCCGCGCCATGGGCTTTGCCGATCTCTCCGAGGCCCGCCGTTTCTGCGCCG
The DNA here is from genome assembly GCF_004146235.1 of Tropicimonas sp. IMCC6043. Classification (GTDB taxonomy): domain Bacteria; phylum Pseudomonadota; class Alphaproteobacteria; order Rhodobacterales; family Rhodobacteraceae; genus Tropicimonas. The sequence goes on from NZ_SELO01000001.1 coordinate 144,960, forward strand.
CGCTGGTTGCCGAGCGTGCGGACTGCATTCCGGTGATCGCCAAGTGAGTGTGCCGGCGGCCTGTATCCTCGGGTGCGCCGGCCCTGCGCTGACGCCCAGGGAGCGGCATTTCTTTGCCCGCACGCAGCCTTGGGGCTTCATCCTCTTTGCGCGCAATGTCGAGGACCCGCAGCAGCTTGCGGCGCTGACCGCCGAGATGCGGGATGCCGTGGGGCGCGATGCGCCGGTGCTGGTCGACCAGGAGGGCGGGCGCGTGCAGCGCCTCGGCCGGCCGCACTGGCGTACCTGGCGCCCGCCGCTCGATCAGATGGCGCGCGCGCGCGATCTGGAGGCCGCCGCGCGGTCAATGTTCCTGCGATACAGGCTCATCGCGCAGGAATTGCTCGCCTGCGGTATCGACACGGACTGCGCGCCGATGGCCGACATCGCCCGCCCCGAGACGCACGCCTTCCTGCGCAACCGCTGCTTCGGCGAGGATGTCGCGAGCGTCGTGACCGGCGCGCGGGCGGCGGCGGAGGGGCTGCTCGCCGGCGGGGTCCTGCCGGTTCTCAAGCACATCCCCGGCCATGGCCGCGCGAAGCTCGACAGCCACCTCGAGCTGCCGGTGGTCGAAACGCCGGTCGAGACGTTGCGCGGTGTGGATTTCGCGCCCTTCCAGGCGCTGGCAGACCTGCCGATGGCGATGACTGCGCATCTCCGATACACCCAGTTCGACCCGGTGCATCCGGCGACGCTGTCTTCCGCGCTGATCCGGCTCATCCGCGACGAGATCGGATTCGACGGGTTGCTGATGAGCGATGACATCTCGATGCAGGCGCTCGATGGCAGCGTGGCGACGCGGAGCGCGGCGGCGATGCAGGCGGGATGCGACGTCGTGCTCCACTGCAACGGCGATCTCGAGGAGATGGCGGCGGTGGTGGAGAGTGTCGGCGAACTTGGCGACGCTGCCGCGCACCGCGCCGTCTCGGCACTCGCCCGCCGCCTCGCGCCCGCGCCGATTGACATTCCCGCCATGGAAGAGGAACTTCGCGACCTTCTGGACGGGGATGTCTATGGCTGAGGATATGGTCACGGCGGCGAAGGACGAGGCGGTCGCCGAACGGCTGGCCGCGGAGGCGCTGATCGTCGATGTCGACGGCTACGAAGGTCCGCTCGACCTTCTGCTGACACTGGCGCGGACGCAGAAGGTCGACCTGCTGAAGATCTCCGTGCTGAAGCTCGCCGAGCAGTATCTCGCCTTCGTCGAACATGCCAAGACGCTCCGGATCGAACTGGCCGCCGACTATCTCGTGATGGCGGCCTGGCTCGCCTTCCTCAAGTCGCGCCTGCTGCTGCCGCCCGAGCCGGGCGATGACGGCCCTTCGGCCGACGAGCTGGCCGCGCATCTGGCCTATCAGCTCGAGCGCCTCCAGGCGATGCGCGACGCCGCGGCGAAGCTGATGGCGCGCGACCAGAGGGGCAAGGACTTCTTCGTGCGTGGCCAGATCGAGGTGGTCGAGCGCACCCGCAAGGTGACCTGGACGGCGACGCTCCTCGACCTTATGCAGGCCTATGCCCGCATCCGCACCCGGGACGACTTCCGCCCCTTCGTGATGGACCGCAAGGATGTCTTCACGATGGAGGAGGCGCTGGAGCGGCTGAAGCCGCTGGTCGGCTATGCCGGCGAATGGACGGACCTCATGTCCTACCTGCCCGAGGGATGGGAGCTCGACCCTGTGCGCCGGCGCTCGGCCACCGCGGCGACCTTCGCCGCCTCGCTGGAACTGGTCAAGGCCGGCAAGATCCGCCTGCGCCAGCCCGAGACCTTTGCGCCGATCCAGATCCGCGCGTCGGAGCCCGGCCATGGCTGAACATGACGAGGATCTGGCCCGTCCCGAGGAAAGCCTCTTCGAGGCGCCACCCGAGGGCGAGCAGGAGCGGATGGTGGAGGCGATCCTTTTCGCCGCCGCCGAGCCGGTCAGTGTCGCCGAGCTCAACGCGCGGATGCCGCACGGGGCGGATGCCGCCACCGCGCTCGAACGGCTGCGTAAGCGCTACGAGGGCAGGGGCGTCAACGTGGTCCGCATCGCCGAGGCCTGGGCGATCCGCACGGCGCCCGATCTCGGCTTCCTGATGCAGAAGGAAACGGTCGAGACGCGCAAGCTCTCGCGTGCGGCCATCGAGACGCTGGCGATCATCGCCTATCACCAACCGGTCACCCGCGCCGAGATCGAGGAGATCCGCGGCGTCTCGGTCTCCCGCGGCACGATCGACCAGTTACTCGAGATGGAGTGGATTCGCTTCGGCCGGAGGCGGATGACGCCGGGCCGCCCGGTCACCTTCATCGTCACACCCGGCTTTCTCGACCATTTCGGCCTCGAGAGCACCCGAGACCTGCCGGGCCTGCGCGACCTGCGCGCCGCTGGCCTGCTCGACAACCGTCCGCCCCCGGGATTCGGCCTCGACGAGCGCGAGGAGGACGAGGAGGAAACGCCCGACATGTTCGAGGAGAACGAGGCCGAGGACGGCTGACGCGCCGCGCTATGCAGGTCGCACGAAACCCGCTAGCCTCCCGCCAGCAGAACGGCAACCGGGAGCGATTCATGGCCAAGGCGATCCATTCGATGATCCGTGTCCTCGACGAGGCGCGCTCTGTTGATTTCTACCGCACGGCCTTCGGGCTCGAAATCTCCGGACGGTTCGAGTTCGAGAGCTTCATCCTGATCTATCTCAGCAATGCGGAGACGGATTTCGAAGTCGAGCTCACCGTCAACAAGGAGCGGACGGAGCCCTACGATCTCGGCGACGGCTACGGCCATATCGCTTTCTGCGTCGATGACGTGGAGGCCGAGCATGCCCGCCTGGAAGCAGCCGGCCTCGGCCCGCGTAAGCTCGTCAGCTTCGAACGCGACGGCGAGCTCTTCGCGCAGTTTTTCTTCATTGCCGATCCGGACGGATATCAGATCGAGGTCCTGAAGCGGCACGGACGATTCCAATAGACGATCAAAGCATACCAAGGGAGGACACCATGCTTTATCATCTTGCTTTCACGGTGGAATACGACGCGGGCATGTCCCAGCAGGACCTGTTCCGCATCTGGGCTCAGGAGGCCGAGGTGGCACTCGGTGCCAAGGCGCAGGGGGTGGTCAAGGATCTCTGGAAGGTGGTCGGCGAGCGCCGTGTCTATGCCGTGGTCGAGGTCGAGAGCCCCGACATGCTCGATCAGATTCTGTTCGACCTGCCGATCATGTCCCAGATGGGCCAGCACGTGGATGTTCAGGTGAAGTCGCTGCGCCGTTACGAGGACTTCGCTGCCGATGTGAAATCGCGGCTGAAGGAGTAGGCTGGCGCGGCTCTGCATCCGGCGTCGTAAGACATCGGTCTCGGACCAAAGATCGGTTTCTGACCGAACCGATCGGCCGGACTCCCTCTTACGGCGCCCGGAAATGCTTCGAGAGCTTCAGCCCCTGGCCCTGGTAGTTCGAGGAGATTCCGGCGCCGTAGAGCGTCTCGGGCCGTTCCTCCATGCGCTCATAGACCAGCCGGCCGACGACCTGTCCGTGCTCCAGGGCGAAGGGCGCCTCGTGGCAGCGAACCTCGAGCACGCCGCGCGCGCCGCTGCCGCCTGCGGCGGCATGGCCGAAGCCGGGATCGAAGAAACCGGCGTAGTGGACCCGAAACTCGCCCGCCATGGCGAGATAGGGCGCCATCTCGGCGGCATAGTCGGGCGGGATATGCACCGCCTCGCGGCTGACGAGGATATAGAAGGCGCCGGGGTCGAGGATAATCCGGCCCGCCTCCGTCTCGACTGGCTCCCAGAAATCGCGCGGCGCGTAGTGCCCGATCCGGTCGAGGTCGATCACACCGGCATGCGGCTTGGCGCGCCAGCCGACCAGGCGGCCGTCCTGCGGCTCGAGATCCACCGAGAAGCCGAGCCCTTCGGAAATCGTCGCGGGGCCGGAGACAAGTCCGACCTTCTCGTGCAGCGCCCGGAGCTCGGTGTCGTCAAGCGCGACCTTGCCGCGCCGGAAGCGGATCTGGTTGAGCCGCATCCCCGGCCGCACCAGCACCGAGAAACTGCGCGGGCAGATCTCGGCATAGAGCGGCCCGGAATACCCCGCGCCGACCCGGTCGAACTCCACTCCGCCATCGGTAATGAGCCGTGTCAGCAGGTCGAGCCGGCCAGTCGAGGATTTCGCATTGGCGACCGCGTTGACATCGGCCGGCAGCGCCAGTCGCTCCTGCAATGGCACAACATAGACGCAATTCTTCTCCAGCACCGCGCCATCCGAGAGATCGATCCGGTGCATCTCGAACTCGCCGAGACGGTCGCGGACCGAGCGGCCGCCGCCGGCGAGAAAGGACGCGCGCACCCGAAAGGCGTGGCGGCCGAGCCTGAGGTCGAGGCTCGCCGGCTGCACCTGTCCGGCGGCGAAGGGCTGGTCCGCGGCTATGCCGCCCGCGGCGATCATCGCGTTGATAGCCTGGCTCGCCAGCACGCCGCTCATCGGCTCCTCCCCATGCATCCGGCAGACCGGTCCCCGGACAGCAAAACGCCCGCGACCCAGAGGGGCGGGCTGTTTTGTGAATGGTCGGGCTAGCAGGACTTGAACCTGCGACCTTCCGTCCCCCAGACGGACGCGCTACCAGGCTGCGCCATAGCCCGACGTCCGGGCTTGATACCCGATTTCGCGGCGAGGACAAGGGGCAATCGTCGCCCTGTCCGGGCCTCACGCCCCTGCGCCCATCCGCTCGCGCAGGGCAAGCAGGCGGGCATGGATTGGCGCGAGGTCGGCGGCCGGGATCTGGCGCGGGCTCAGGCGCGACAGCGCCTCGGCCAGGGTCAGTTTCGGCCCGGGGAGCGGCGCGATGATCGGTCCTCCGGCAGAGGAAGGTCCGCGATGCGGCACCTCTTCGGCCGGTTCGTCCGTCGCGGGAGGCGGTGGCGCGGCGGCGCTAGAGTCCGGTGAGTCAGGTTCGTCGGCGTGACGGGCAAAGACCGGGGCCTGCGGCCTCTCGGGCGCCGGCGCAGCACTCTCAGGCGCTGGCACGGCCTCCGTGACGCTTTCTGCGGGTTCGGGGGTGAGAGCTGGCGCCGGCGCGTCGGATACCTCGGCCGGGTCGGGGCCCACGATTTCCTCCACCGGTTTCGACATCGCCGCGACTGCACGAATGCCCTGGTCGCGCAGCACTTTCTGCACGCCCTTGATGGTCATCCCGTCCTCGTGAAGCAGCTTCTGGATACCACCGAGAAGCTCCATGTCCGAGCGCCGGTAATACCGCCGCCCGCCAGCGCGCTTGATCGGCTTGACCTGCGTGAACTTGCTTTCCCAGAACCGCAACACATGCGCATTCACGCCAAGCCACTCCGCCACCTCTGAGATCGTGCGGAACGCGTCGGGGGATTTCTCGGCCATGCGTCCGGCCCTTACTTGCGGTTGCCGGCGGCGACCCGCTCCTTCATCAGGTGCGATGGCCGGAAGGTCAGCACACGGCGCGGCAGAATCGGCACTTCCTCGCCAGTTTTCGGGTTGCGGCCGACGCGGGCGGCCTTGTCGCGCACGGAGAACGTGCCGAAGGAGGAGATCTTGACCTGCTCGCCCTTCACCAGCGCATCCGAGACATGACCCAGAACGCTTTCAACAAGTTGGGCGGATTCATTACGCGACAAGCCCACTTCGCGGAACACCGCTTCGCTCAGGTCCATCCTCGTTAACGTCTTGTCGCTCATGGCAATTCCACCCCTGTTTTCAGGAGAGCGTAGGCGAGTGGGCTATTTCAGTCAATATCAATGGCTTGGCGGTGGCGGGAATCCGTCGGCAAAACCGTGTTTCGGCCGTCCTGCGAGGGCCGGATGCCTACCAGCGCAGCACCACCGCGCCCCAGGCGAGCCCGCCGCCGATCGCTTCGGTTACGACGATCTGGCCGGGAGTGATCTTGCCCGCGGCCTTTCCGACCGACAGCGCCAGCGGGATCGAGGCGGCCGAGGTGTTGCCGTGGTCCTGCACCGTCAGGATCACGCGGTCCATTGGCAGCTTCATCTTCTGCGCGGTGCCGCGGATGATCCGCAGGTTGGCCTGGTGTGGCACGATCCAGTCGACGTCCTCGGCTCCCAGCCCGACCTTCTCCAAAGCGGCGTTGGCGGTCTTCGCGAGCTTCTCCACTGCGTGCCGGAAAACTTCCTTGCCCTGCATCTTCAGAACACCTGTCGCGCCGGTCGAGGTTCCGCCATCGACATAGAGTATGTCCTTGAATCTGCCGTCGGAATTGAGATCGGTCGACAGGATGCCGCGATCATCCGTTCCGCCCGTTCCCTCCTCGGCCTCGAGAATCAGCGCGCCGGCCCCGTCGCCGAAGAGCACGCAAGTCCCCCGGTCCTGCATATCGAGGATGCGGCTGAAGGTCTCCGCGCCGACCACCAGCACGCGCCGCGCCTGGCCCGAGAGGATCATCGCGTTGGCATTGGCCAGAGCAAAGACGAAACCGGCGCAGACCGCCTGGACGTCAAAGGCGAAGCCGCGGGTCATGCCAATCTTGGCCTGAACCATCGTTGCGGCGGAAGGGAAGGTCAGGTCGGCTGTCGAGGTCGCGAGCACGATGGCGTCGATATCCTCCGCCTCCAGCCCCGCATCGGCCAGAGCGGCCATGGCGGCGGCGGCGCCGAGATCCGAGGTCGTCTGTCCCGGCGCGGCGAAATGGCGCCGCTCGATGCCGGAGCGCGAACGGATCCACTCGTCGGTCGTGTCGAGGCTCTGCTCGAACTCAGCATTCTCGACGATTCGGTCGGGAAGATAGTGGCCTGTGCCACGCACGACAGCTCTGATAACCATTCCGCCTGCCTTGTTGTTCTTGCCGCTCCGGCGTCGTCAACGGGAACGCTGGGTCACGACATATCCTGTCGCGCGACCGAGGTCGAGGCCACTCGCGCCGCTAGGCGGTCGGAAAAGCCGGCTTGCGCCAGTTGAAAGGCCAGCTTGATTGCGGCAGAGACGCCGGTCGCGTCGGCCGAGCCATGCGATTTCACGACGGTTCCGTTCAGCCCGAGGAAGACGCCGCCGTTGACGCGCCGCGGGTCGGTCCGCTTGGAGAGCCGGCGCAGCGATGTGTAGGCGAGCAAGGCCGCGACCCGGCTCAGGATCGTGTGCCGGAACGCCTGATCAAGCAGCTCGCGGATCAGCGAGGCGGTTCCCTCCGCGGTCTTCAGCGCGACATTGCCGGTGAAGCCGTCCGTAACGATCACATCGACCTCGCCCTTGGGAATGTCGCCACCCTCGACGAAGCCGATGAACTCGAAATCGGAGCTCGGTGCCGCCTCGGAGATCAGCGCATGAGCGGATTTCAGCTCCGGATGGCCCTTGTGGTCCTCGGTTCCCACGTTGAGCAGCCCGACGCGGGGGCGCGCGATGGCGAGACCGTTGCGGGCATAGGAGGCGCCCATAAGCGCGTATTGCAGCAGGTCCTCGTCATCGGCGCGGATATCGGCACCGACATCGAGCATCACCGTGTATCCGGTTGCCGAGCGCGAGGGCCAGAGGCAGGCGATGGCGGGGCGGTTCACACCTGGCAGCTTGCGGAGCCTGACCATGGAGAGCGCCATCAGAGCGCCGGTATTGCCACAGGACACCGCCACGGTCGCCTCGTGGTTGCGCACCGAATCGATGGCCGACCACATCGAGGTGTCCTTGCCGCGGCGCATCACCGCGGAAGGCTTGCTGTTCATGGTGACGATCTCGCGCGCGTCGCGGATCACGCAGGCGGTGCCGAGATGCCGCTTCTGGACGAGCGGTTCGAGAACTTCGCGCTGGCCATGCAGGATGAACCCGACATCCGGGTTCTTGCGCGCCGACATGGCACAGCCGGCAACGACGGCAGCCGGGCCGCGATCGCCTCCCATGGCGTCGACGGAAATGACGGTCCGGCCAGCCAGTTCAGAGAGGTCCGGCTGCGGCCCGTCCGGCTGCACATCCTGTTTCATGGGCGGGGCGTCAGTGCCGTTCGGCCCGCTTTGGCTCAGGCCGCGTCTTCGTCGAAATCTGCGTCCTCGACCATGGCGACAACTTCACGGTCGTCATAATGGCCGCAGGCGGCGCAGACGTGATGGGGACGCTTCAGCTCGCCGCAGTTCGGGCATTCGTTCGGGTTCGCGCCCGAGAGCGAATCGTGGGACCGGCGCTGACCGCGGCGCGAGCGGGTGATCTTGTTCTGAGGGACAGCCATGTCTCAACCTCGGTTTTCGGGCCACGAGCGCACCGCTGCGCGGAACGTGCGGCAAATGTTTCATTTGTCGGCGCCTCATACGCCGGCTTCGCATCCCGTGCAAGGGTGTGTGGGAGATGGGCGAAAATACGCGGATTCCGGCGGATTGCAAGCCCGTGCGACAGCGGGCCTGCCCGGCGCTATTTCTTCAGGCTGTCCTTCAGCGCGGCGAGGCCGGCGAATGGCTTTACCGACTCGTCGGAGAGCGGCGTGACGCCAGGCTCGGCAAAGACCGTCTCGCCGAGTTCCGCCCCCTCGGCGCGCGGAAAGTCGGGCAGCGCGAGGGCGAGGGACTCGTGGATCACCTCACCAAGATCGAGCGAAGCGGGCAGGGGCTCGGCGGTTTCGTCCTCCGGCATCTCCGCCTCCGCCTCGTCGGGCTCCACGAAATCGTCGAGATAGCGGCGCGTAACCGCGACATCGATTCGCGTCGTCACCGGCGCGAGCGTGATCGCGCAGGGCTGGACCGCCGTCGCCCCGAGCGTCGCCTCGAGCCGCCAGTCCTTCGCGCCTTCGGGAACGAGACGTCCCTCGAGTCGCAGCTTTCGCAGGTCCAGAAGCTCCAGATCGGCGCGGAGCGCGTCGCGTGCAGCGGATCCGGGCTCGATCCTTAACTCGAAGGGCGCCGCGCGGGAGAGGCGTGCAAGCACCAGCGGCGGCGGAATCTCTGTGTCGCTCATCGGATGTGTTCCTTTCTTGAAGAAAAGATTGCCATTGATATAAGCCGGAAGGCAATTCGACGGAAAAGAGCGTGAGGGCAGTGATGGGCAGGGGTACCCGAGAGAAACTGGGCCGGGTGGGTCGACGCCTCCCTGCCGTTCTGGCCCTGTTGCTTCTATCGGCCTGCACGACGCTCTACAATCACCACGGATACGTGCCGACCGACGAGTTGCTCAGCAATGTCGTCGTCGGCAAAGACACCCGCGAGACGGTGTATGACCTGATCGGCCCGCCGTCCTCGTCGGGCGTTTTGCGGGACTCCGGCTATTACTATGTCTCGCAGCGCTTCAGCACGAGCGCCTGGCGCGCGCCCGAGGAAATCGAACGCCAGGTTGTGGCGATCAGTTTCGACGAAGGCGGCGTCGTGACCAATGTCGAGCGCTTCGGCTTGCAGGACGGGAATGTCGTTGCCCTGTCGCGCCGCGTCACGGCCTCGAATATCGAGGGCCTGAACTTCCTGCAGCAGCTCTTCGGCAATATCGGCAGCCTCGATATCGGCTCGAATCTCTGAGCCGGCCCGCGCGCGGGCGGCGGGGGCCTCAGCCCTCCTCCGGCTCGAAGCGGAGTGCCACCCCGTTGATGCAGTAGCGCAGCCCGGTCGGGGCCGGCCCATCCGGGAAGACATGACCGAGATGGCCGTCACAGCGGGCGCAATGCACCTCGGTGCGCACCATGCCGTGGCGTCGGTCCTCGCTCTCACCGACGAGGCCCTCCGCCACCGGTTGGGTGAAGCTCGGCCAGCCGCAGCCGGCGTCGAACTTGTCATCCTGGGTGAAGAGCGGCGCGCCGCAACCGGCGCAGCGGAACTGCCCCGCGGCCATCGGGAAGTTATCATTGGTGAACGGGCGCTCCGTGCCGTGCCTGCGCATCACTTCGTATCCGAGATCGCCCAGCGTCTCGCGCCAGTCCCGCTCGCTCTTCGTCACCTTGTCGGTCATACCGCGCCTCCTGAAATAACTGTCTGCCATCGACACAAGGAATTACGCCTTGCCGCATCGACAAGATGCCGCGTCACGGCGCGCTGTCAAATTTGCGTCATGGCTTGCATGTATGTCAGCGCGACCAGACATAAACGGAGCGGCCCGCACCGGCCGCGGCAAGGGCGAGGAGCTCGACATGCTGACCCTGCGGCGAGGCCGCTACACGGCCCGTCTCGCGGAGACCCGCGAGGATCTCGAGGCGGCGCTGGCGCTCCGGAGCCTCTGTTTTCGCGATGGCGTGCAGCCCGACGAGGATGCCTTCGACAGCGTCTGCCGGCACATGCTGGTCGAGGAAAGCCGCGGCGGTCGCGTCCTCTGCACCTTCCGAATGCTGCCGCTCGCGGCCGGCGGAGAGATCGCCCAGTGCTACTCGGCGCAGTATTACGAACTCTCCGCGCTGTCCGGGTTCGAGGGCCGGATGGTCGAGATGGGCCGGTTCTGCATCCACCCGGACGTGCGCGACGCCGACATCCTGCGCGTCGCCTGGGGCGCGATGACCGCGCATGTCGAGTCCGAAGGGGTCGAGATGCTGTTCGGATGCTCCTCCTTCAAGGGAACCGAGGCGGCGGCCTATCGCGACGCCTTCGCGCTCCTCAAAGAGCGCCACCTCGCACCGAAGCGCTGGCTGCCGCGAGTGAAGGCCCCCAATGTCTTCCGCTTCGCGCAGAGGCTGCGCCGCAAGCCCGATCTCCGGCGGGCCATGGCTGCAATGCCGCCGCTTCTCCGGACCTACCTGCTGATGGGCGGCTGGGTTTCCGACCATGCGGTAGTGGACCGTGACCTCGGCACGCTGCATGTCTTCACCGGGCTCGAGATCAAGGCAATCCCTCCCGCCCGCAAGCGGCTCCTGCGCGCCGTGGCGGGCTGAAACCTGCCGGCTTGCAACCGGTCACGCTCTCGAATAGCTCCGCGCCATGGCACGCGCACCGCTTCTCCAGCTTTCCGACATCTCGCTCACCTTCGGTGGCAATCCCGTCTTTGCCGGTCTCGGCCTGACGATTCAGCCTGGCGACCGTATCGCCCTGGTCGGCCGCAACGGATCGGGCAAGTCGACCCTGATGAAGGTCATGGCGGGGCTCGTGGGGGCCGATACCGGCGAGCGTATCCTGTCTCCGGGGGGACATGTCGGCTACATGGAGCAGGACCCGACGATGGAGGGTCATGCCACGCTCGGCGATTTCGCCGCCAGCGGGTTGCCCACTGGCGAAGCCTACCGGGTGGAGATGGCCGGCGAGGGGCTGAAGCTCGATCTCTCGCGCGCGGTAGAGACGGCGTCGGGCGGCGAACGGCGGCGGGCGGCGCTCGCCAAGCTGCTGGCCGAGGCGCCGGAGTTGATGCTGCTCGACGAGCCGACCAACCATCTCGACATCCACGCGATTCGCTGGCTCGAGGACCAGCTCGCCGAGACCCGCGCCGCCTTCGTGCTGATTTCCCACGACCGCGCCTTTCTGAACCGCCTCACTCGCGCCACGCTCTGGCTCGACCGCGGTGAGGTGCGCCGGCAGGAGCATGGCTTCACCAGTTTCGAGGAATGGCGCGACAGGGTCTGGGCCGAGGAGGACGAGGCGCGCCACAAGCTCGACCGCAAGATCAAGGCGGAGGCACGGTGGGCTGTCGAGGGGATCTCGGCGCGGCGAACGCGCAACCAGGGACGCGTCCGCGCACTTCAAGCGCTGCGGGCCGAGCGCTCGGCACAGATCCGTCGCCAGGGAACCGCCGATCTCGCCATCGAGACCGGCAAGGCCTCGGGGAAGCTCGTGGTCGAAGCGACTGATATTTCAAAGTCCTACGATGACAAGCTCATCCTGAAACCGTTCTCGATGCGGATTCAGCGTGGCGAGCGGGTGGCCCTTGTCGGCCCGAACGGCGCCGGCAAGACCACTTTGCTGAAGATGCTCACGGGTGAGATTCCGCCCGACACGGGCACGATCCGCCTCGGCACCAGTCTCGAGCTTGCGGTGTTCGACCAGGCCCGCGCCCAGCTCGATCCGGACGCGACGCTCTGGGAGAGCCTGACCGGCGACAAGGCGTTGCGAGTGCCGGGTCGCGGCGGCGACCAGGTGATGGTGCGCGGGACGCCGAAACATGTCGTGGGCTACCTCAAGGACTTCCTGTTCTCAGAGGCGCAGGCGCGCGCGCCGGTCCGCTCGCTGTCGGGCGGCGAGAAGGCGCGACTGCTGCTGGCCCGGATCCTCGCGCAGCCGGCGAATCTGCTGGTGCTCGACGAGCCCACCAACGATCTCGACATCGAGACGCTGGACCTGCTCGAGGAACTCGTCGCCGATTACGACGGCACGGTGCTTCTGGTCAGCCACGACCGGGACTTCCTCGACCGCATCGCGACGACGACCGTCGCGATGGAGGGCGACGGCCGTGCGGTGATCTATGCGGGCGGCTGGAGCGATTATCAGGCGCAGCGCGGCGACGGCGAAACCGCGCCGAAACCCGCGAAGCCGCGGCCAGCGGCGAAGCCAACCGAACCGGAGCCCGAAGCGAAACCGGCTGTGTCCGGCCTGACCTTCACGGAGAAGCATCGGCTCGACGCCCTGCCGGCCGAGATCGAGCGGCTTGAAGCGGAGATCGCGAAGCTCGAGCAGTTCCTGTCCGATCCCGATCTCTTCACCAAGGAACCGGCGAAATTCCGGAAGGCCAGCAAGGCGCTGGTTGACCGGCAGCAGGCGCTGTCGGCCGCCGAGGAGGAATGGCTGGAGCTGGAGGAAAAGGCGGCCGGTTAGGTCTTTTCAGAGGCTTGCTGCCCGAAGCTCCGCCGAGGCGCGGGGTGTGCGCGGCAATTCGCGCCGCTCGGACACCGGTTGTCGCGCTTGCTGCCGGTCGGGGGATTTGCTCAGGTCCGGCCAGTTTCAAGGAGGCTCCGATGATCCGATTCAGTCGCGACGAGCTCGATGCCGCCGCCGCCCGCGTCCACCAGCTTGTTCCGCCGACACCGCAGCGCAACTGGCCGCTGCTGTCGCAGCGCCTCGGTGTGGAGACCTGGGTAAAGCACGAGAACCATGCGCCCACCGGCGCGTTCAAGGTGCGCGGCGGCATCACATTCGTCGACTGGCTGAAGCGCACACAACCAGAGATCCCCGGCCTCTGCACCGCGACGCGCGGCAATCACGGCCAGAGCCAGGCGATGGCCGCGACCGCCGCGGGACTCAGGGCGCTGATCTATGTCCCTGAAGGGAACTCGGTGGAGAAGAACGCCGCTATGGCGGCGTTCGGCGCGGAGCTCGTGGTCCATGGCAGCGATTTCGACACCGCGCGGGAGGAGGCGGTCCGGGTCGCAGCCGCGGAGGGGCTTGCCATCGTGCCGCCCTTCCACGCCGAACTGGTCCGCGGCGTCGCGACCTATGCCTGGGAGCTGTTCCACGCCGTCCCCGATCTCGACACGGTCTATGTCCCCATCGGCTGCGGCTCGGGCATCTGCGGCACGATCCTCGCCCGCGATGCGCTCGGACTGGCGACGAAGATCGTCGGGGTGGTGTCGAGCGAGGCGGCCTGTGCCAAGCTCTCGGTGGAGGCGGGCCGGCCGGTCGAGACCCCGTCCGCACGCACCTTCGCCGACGGCATGGCCGTTCGCGTGCCGGTCGCGGAGGCGCTGGAGATCTACCAGCAGGGCGCCGACCGGATCGTCGCGGTGAGCGATGCCGAAGTGGCCGAGGCGATGCGGCTGCTCTTCGCCTGCACCCACAATGTCGCCGAGGGCGCCGGCGCCGCCGCACTGGCCGCGCTGCGCCAGGAGGGCGCGGCAATGGCAGGCCGCAGGGTGGGCGTGATCCTGTCTGGCGGCAATGTCGACACGGAGGTCTTTCGCGAGGTCCTCTCCGATCGCGTGCCGCTGGTCTGAGACCGGCCTGCCGCCGCCAGATCGCGGCGCATTGACAGCGCGGCGATCAGGACATACCCCGCCAACCGATCCGCCGCACCCAGATGCGCCCCTCCGCCGGAGACTGACATGACCGCCGACCAGACCGCCCCCGAACCGCGCCTGACCTCGCTTTCCCATGGCGGCGGCTGCGGCTGCAAGATCGCACCGGCCGTGCTCTCGGAAATCCTGCGCGAGACGGCGCCGATGATGCTGCCCGAGGAACTGCTGGTCGGTCGCGAGAATGCCGATGACGCCGCCGTCTACCGGCTCAACGACAGCCAGGCGCTGGTGGCGACCACCGATTTCTTCATGCCGATCGTCGACGACCCCCATGATTTCGGCCGGATCGCCGCGACCAACGCGATCAGCGATATCTACGCCATGGGCGCGCGGCCGATCATGGCGCTGGCGCTCGTTGGCATGCCGGTCAACGTGCTGTCGCGCCAGACCATCGGGCGCATCCTCGACGGCGGGCAGGCGGCTGCGCAGGCGGCGGGCATTCCAGTGGTCGGTGGTCATTCGATCGACTCGGTCGAGGTGATCTACGGCCTCGTGGCGCTTGGACTGGTCCATCCCGACCTCGTGAAGAAGAACGCCTCGGCCCGACCCGGCGACCTTCTTATCCAGGGTAAGCCACTGGGCGCAGGCGTCTATTCCGCCGCGCTCAAGAAGGACGCGCTGAGCGCGGAGGGCTATGCGCGGATGATCGCATTGACGACGCAACTCAACACGCCCGGGCCGGAACTCGCCGAACTTCCCGGTGTCCACGCGTTGACCGACGTGACCGGTTTCGGCCTCGCCGGCCACCTGCTCGAGATGGTGCGCGGGTCAGGATGCTCGGCGCGGCTCGACTGGGCGCAGGTGCCGTTCCTGGCGGAGGCCCGTGCGTTGGCAGAGGCCGGGCACATCACCGGCGCTTCGGGCCGGAACTGGATGAGCTATGGATCCGAAGTGTTTCTTGCGGATGGGTTTTCGGAGGTCGATCGTGGGCTTCTCACGGACCCGCAGACGAGCGGCGGCCTGCTCGTATCCTGCGCGCCGGACGCGCGGGACGACGTCCTCGCCCTGTTCGCCGCTCACGGCTTTGCCGACGCCTGCGTCATCGGCGAGGTGCTGGAGCCGAGCGAGTCGCCGCGGGTCATCCTCGCCTGAGATCGCGGGGCCAGTCAGCCGCTCGGCCGGGCCGGCAGGGTCTCCCGCACCTTCTTCGGCAGGCTGCCACGGATCAGGTCATAGGAAATTTGGACCCGGTGCCGGACGTCTTCCTCCGACGAACCGCCGAAGGGCACCAGAACCCAGGACCGGTGGAAATAGGGTGCCTTCTCATAGAACCCGCTCTCGCGCAGCATCTCCGCAGTCTCGACATCGGCGCATTTGACGGAGACGCCGCGCCCTTCGGCGCCCAGAGCGGCAAAGATCTTGCCGCCCACCTTCCAGATATCGTGACCGGGCCCGAAGGGCTCGGAGCATTCGGCGCCGGGCAGGGTGGCGCAGAAAGCGTTGACGGTTGCACGGTCCATGCGGCGATCCTGCGGATTCGCCGCGCGTCGCGCAAGTCCCCGCCTCCGGTCAGCCCGCAGCGACCTGGTTGTGCTTGCGTGCGATGAGGTCCTTTGCCGTCTCCACCGCCACGGCGGCGTCGCGGCAATAGGCGTCCGCTCCGATCGCCTTGCCGAACTCCTCGTTGAGCGGCGCGCCGCCCACCAGCACGATGTAATCGTTGCGGATGCCCTGCGCGACCATCGTGTCGATGACGACTTTCATGTAGGGCATCGTCGTCGTCAGCAGCGCCGACATGCCGACGATGTCCGCCTCTTCCTTCTGCGCCGTCTCGATATAGGCCTCCACGGCATTGTTGATGCCGAGGTCGACGACATCGAAGCCCGCACCCTCCATCATCATGCCGACGAGGTTCTTGCCAATGTCGTGTATGTCGCCCTTGACGGTGCCGATCACCATCTTGCCCATCCGCGGCGCGCCGGTTTCCACGAGAAGCGGCTTGAGAATCGCCATCCCGCCCTTCATCGCGTTGGCCGCCAGGAGCACCTCCGGGACGAAGAGGATGCCATCGCGGAAATCGTTGCCGACGATGGTCATCCCCGCCACCAGTGCTTCGGTCAACACTTGGTAGGGTTCCCAACCGCGCTCCAGCAGGATGTTCACGCCTTCCTCGATCTCCTCCCGAAGCCCGTCATAGAGATCGTCATGCATCTGCTGCACGAGGTCCTCGGTCTCGAGTTCCGAAAGGATGATTTCGTCGTCTTCATCGGACATGTCCGGACTCCAGGCAGGTCGGCGACCGCGCGCCGAGGCTTAGGTTCACGTATCCACGCAAGGCGGTGCGGGGACGCGACGATTTGCGACATGCGCCGTGTCGCAACCGACTCGCATACCGTCGAAGCATCGGCCCGCTTGCAGGGTGTTCTCATATTGTTCTATATTCGCGGAATGCCGCAAAGTGATCCGACCCACCTTCCGCCCGCCCGCCGCCGGGGCCGCGCCGCACTCTCCAACCGGCCGGGCCGGTTCGAACCGCATCAGCGGGAGGCGGTGGACGATGGCTGGGCGGAGGAGGAGGCTCTGCCGCCGCTCCGGACAGAGGTGTCGCAGGAAGCGCCGCGCCGGATCCTGACCCGGAACAGCTCGCCGGACATCGGCTTCGACCGGTCCATCAACCCGTATCGCGGCTGTGAGCACGGCTGCATCTATTGCTTCGCGCGGCCGACCCATGCCTTTCTCGGCCTCTCGCCGGGGCTCGATTTCGAAACCAGGCTCACCTGCAAGCCAACGGCCCCGGCGCTCTTGCGCAAGGAACTCGCCAATCCGCGCTATCGGCCCCTTCCCATCGCCTTCGGCACGAATACTGATGTCTACCAGCCGATCGAGGCCGAGCACCGCATCACGCGTGGCTGTTTCGAACTTCTGAGCGAGACCCGCCACCCGCTGACGATCACCACCAAGGGAACGCTGATCGAGCGCGATACCGACCTGCTCGGCGAAATGGGGCAGGCGGGGCTTGCCCATGCCGCGGTGTCGATCACCACGCTCGATCCGGCGCTCGCCCGGTCGATGGAGCCGCGCGTGCCGGGGCCGGCGCGGCGGCTTCGTGTGATCGAGCGGCTCGCGGCTGCGGGCGTGCCGGTGGGTGTCAGCATCGCGCCGCTGATCCCAGGGCTCACCGATCACGAGATCGAGCCGATCCTGGCCGCTGCCCGAGATGCCGGCGCGCGTCATGCCTCGATGATCCTGTTGCGCCTGCCGCTCGAGGTTGCGGGGCTGTTCCGGGAATGGCTGGAGACGGCGCGCCCGGAGCGGGCTGCCCGCGTCATGGCGCGCATTCGCGAAACCCGCGGCGGAGCGGACTATGATTCCGCCTACTTCAGCCGCCAGACGGGGCAGGGGACCTATGCCGAGATGCTGCAGCAACGCTTTCGTCTCTCCGTCAAGCGTCTTCGATATAATACGAGCGCACCGACCCTGCGCACCGACCTGTTCCGCAGGCCATCTCCCGACGGGGCCCAACTCTCTCTCTTCTGACATCGCCGCGCCCCGTTTCCGGAGTCTCAGCCGCGCCGGCGGCGCCGCGGGCGTCCCTCGGGCGCATCGTCGCCCGTGCCGTCGCTGGCCGAGGAAAAGCCGCCGAGCTTCGAGACGATTTCTTCGAGCGTGGGGCGCGGTCCGGGCGCACGGGTTTCGAGCGCCTCGCGCATGGCCCTGAGATGGTCCGGCGTTGTGCCGCAGCAGCCGCCGATGATCTTTGCGCCGGCGTCGCGCGCCATCACGGCATATTCCGCCATCAGCTCCGGCGTGCCGTCGTAATGGATATGGCCGCCCTCGAATTTGGGGATGCCCGCGTTGCCCTTCGCGACGACCGGGATCTCCGGCCCCTGCGCCACGAAGCCGAGAACGGTGCGCATCAGGTCTGATGAGCCGACACCGCAATTGGCGCCGAAGGCGAGCGGCTTGTGGTCGAGCTTGTCGACCAGCCCCACCATGTCGGCCGAGGTCAGGCCCATCATCGTTCGGCCGGCGGTATCGAAGGACATCGTGCCGACCCAGGGCATGCCGGCCAGCCGCGCGGCCTCCGCGGCGGCCCTGTATTCCTCGGGCGCCGAGATCGTCTCGACCCAGAGCACGTCGGCGCCGCCCTCCTTCAGCCCGTCTGCCTGCTCGTGGAACATCTCGACGGCCAGTTCATGGGTGAGCGGTCCCATCGGCGCCATGATCTCGCCCGTGGGGCCCATCGAGCCGGCGACCACGATGGTCCGCTCCTCGCGGTCGGAGACCTCGCGGCCAAGCTCGGCGGCGATGCGGTTCAGCTCGCGCACCCGAGACTGCGCGTCATGCAGCTTGAGCCGCGCCGCGTTTCCGCCGAAGGAATTGGTGAGGAAGATGTCGCTGCCCGCCTCGACCGGCCCGCGGTAGAGCGCGAGGATCCGGTCCGGGTGATCGGCGTTCCAGAGCTCCGGGGCGTCGCCCGACTGCAACCCCATGTTGAACAGGGTCGTGCCGGTGGCACCGTCGGCCATCAGCCAGTCGGTCTGGGAAAGCAGGCGGGAAAGGGCGTCACTCATGGCTCGGGTCCGGACTTATCTCGTGCCACGCGGAACGCGCGGCCTCACGCCGGCCTCTTGTCACGATCCGGCGCGAGAGGCAAATCGAATGCCGTCATGATCTTCATGAGTCGAACGCCGCGACCCGCCCGCCGGAGCGGATCTGCCGGTCTTCGTCGAGGGACTATCGCCTTACAGCACCGAGCGCAGCTCGCCGCGTGCAGCCTTCTCGCGTGCCTCGGCCAGGAACTCGCCCATCAGCTGCCGCACCCGCGCTTCTGGGCGCAGGTCGCCCAGATCGGCGAGGAGCTTCTTGATCACCGCCGCCTCGCCGCCCGCCTCGAGGTCGATACGGATGATGTCCTTGGCATAGCGCACCGCCTCCTCGGCGGACATGCCCATGAGCGCGGCGGCCCAGAAAGCGATATGCTTGTTCCGGGAGGCCTGGGCCAGAAACTCCAGCTCCGCATCATGCACGAATTTCGCCTCGTAGGCGGCTTCGCGATCGTCAAAGGTCGTCATGGATACGGTCTCCCCTCCGCGTTTGCCGTTCGAATCTTATGTATGGGTTTGGCACGATCTTGCCTAGTGCGACCTGCGGCCCCGCTAGGTGTAGTTGCACCGGGCGGTCACCCGCCACGTCCGAAGAGCTCGGTCAGCCGCCGCACAGCCGCCCGTTTCACCGCGTCGCTGCGGTGTCCGACGTCGATGACGCGCTGCGCCTCTTCCAGCGCGCCGTCGATATCGCCGCCCAACAGTTGTTCAGTCAGTGCGTCGAGCCAGGCGACCTGTTCCTCTGGTGGCAGTGCCGCCTCCACGGCGGCGACCAGAAGGCCCGTCACCTCCTCTTCCCAGGACGGGTCGAAACCGGACGTGTCCAACTCCGGCTCGGTCTCGACCACCGCCGCGGGCGCCTCGAAGGGCTCGCCTGGCTGCGCAACCGGGCGCGGAGCGCCGGCGCGCTTCTGCTCGGCGATCACGGATCGGACCTCCGAGAGCGGTAGCCCGGCAGGGTCGTCCGAAAGCTCGAGCACCACTGCCTCGAACCCCTCGCCCTGCTCGAAGAGCATTTCCGGGTCGATGCCGAGCGCCTCGATGATGATCGCCTGGCGTACCGGCGTCATGATGTCCGATTTCGGCGTCCCCGGCGGCGACATCGCGTCGGTTTCGAGCGGATGTGTCATGCCGCTGTCGGTGGCGTGCCAGTCTGCCTCGGGAGCGGTTCCGTTCATGCTGACGGATTCGGCGCGCCGCGTGGCGCGCCCGTCCCGATACACGTGAAAGGCGAAATGTGCGCCCGGATGCAGCGAGCCGGAGTGCCGGAAATAAAAGATCTCGTCACCGCCGAGGGCTGCGCTCAACGCTTCGCAGAACCGCGAGGTTGACGCGTCCGCCTCGCGAAACTCGATCAGGGTCAGCCCGGCGACGCCGAGCGGACCGGAGAGGCGGACCGGGCTCGCGGCGCCGCAGCCGGATTGGTCGGCCAGGAGGGTGCGGGCCAGCGGCGGCTCGGGCAGGGTTCCCGCCGGTTGCAGCCGCAGCGCATTGCGGCGTGCGTCGCGCCCCCCGTCCTTGCCGCGTCCGAACAGGCGCCCGATCAGGCCGCCCCGGCGCGGAGCGTCCGGCGCGGATTCGCCCGCAGAAAGGCTTGCGCGGGATCGCCCGATCGCCTCGGCCAGATCGGCCGGCGGCCGGGCCACCAACGCGAAATCGATGAGGGCAAAATCCTCTGTCATCGCTGCTCGTCTCCCCATGGGAAGGTGCGCTGTACCGCGCCCGCGTCCCGGCCACAAGGTCCGCCACGCCGACGGGAGTGTCAACCGCGCGGGCCGCACCGGGCGGCGCGCTTGCCGACGCGTCGCCCATGGATTATAGGGCATCCAAAGCCGGCCCCGGGAGATCCCCCGAATGGGCCGCCGAAAGGATCTCATGGCACGTCGCAAGAAGATATACGAAGGCAAGGCGAAGATTCTCTACGAAGGCCCCGAGCCGGGGACGATCGTCCAGTATTTCAAGGACGACGCCACCGCGTTCAATGCCGAGAAACGGGACGTCATCGAGGGCAAGGGGGTACTCAACAACCGTTTGTCCGAGTATTTCATGTCGGGCCTGAACGATATCGGCGTTCCGACGCACTTCATCAAGCGCATCAACATGCGGGAGCAACTTGTTCGGTCTGTTGAGATAATTCCGCTTGAGGTGGTCGTCCGCAACACTGCCGCCGGCTCGATCTCGAAGCGGCTCGGCATCGCCGAGGGAACCGCTTTGCCGCGCCCGATCGTCGAGTTCTACTACAAGGACGACGCGCTCGGCGACCCGATGGTCTCGGAGGAACACATCATCGCCTTCGGCTGGGCCAGCCAGCAGGACATGGACGACATGGTGGCGCTGGCGCTTCGGGTGAACGACTTCCTGTCGGGGATTATGATGGGCGTCGGCATCAAGCTGGTGGACTTCAAGATCGAGATCGGACGAATCTGGGAGGGCGATTTCATGCGCCTCGTCGTCGCCGACGAGATCTCCCCGGATTGCTGCCGGCTCTGGGACGCGAAGACCGGCCAGAAGCTCGACAAGGACGTGTTCCGGCGCGACCTCGGCAATCTCGCGGACGCCTACACGGAGGTCGCCCGCCGACTTGGCGTGCTTCCCGAGAACAACGTTCCGCGCGGGAAGCCCACGCTGATCAATTGAAAGCGACAGCCCTTGCGCCTGATTCAGGGCGGTGTGGGCAAACGAGTGAAGGACAGTCGACGATGAAGGCCAAGGTGACGGTGATGCTGAAGCAGGGCGTGCTCGACCCGCAGGGCGAGGCCGTGAAATCCGCGCTCGGCAACCTGGGCTTCGGAGGTGTCGAGGCGGTCCGGCAGGGCAAGGTGATCGAATTGGACCTCGCCGAGACCGACGCGACCGCCGCGGAGAAGGCGGTAACCGAGATGTGCGAGAAGCTGCTCGCGAACACCGTGATCGAAAGTTACCGCGTCGAGATCGGCTGATGCGGGCGGCCACGCTTACGGGCTACCGCGTGCCGCTCGAGATCGGTGCGCGCCCGGACCCGACACGGCCCGAGGGCGGTGTCGTGCTCAAGGTCCTCGCCTGTGGCATCTGCCGGTCCGACTGGCATGTCTGGACCGGCGCGGACCCTGTGACGCTACCGCAGATCCCCGGCCACGAATATTGCGGCGAGGTGGTCGCCGTGGGGCGCGGCGTGTCGCGCTGGAAGGTGGGTGACCGGGTGATCGCGCCCTTCATCCTCGCCTGCGGCCATTGCCCGGCCTGTTCGAGCGGCCGGCAGACGATCTGCCCCGACCAGGCGCTGCCGGGCTTCACCCGGGATGGCGCCTATGCGGAACTGATCGCGGTGCCCTTTGCCGACACCAACCTCACTGCCCTGCCACCCTGGATGGAACCGGCGCTCGCCGCTGCCATGGGATGCCGTGTCACCACCGCCTGGCATGCGCTCACCGGCCGCGCCGCGCTGGCGCCCGGCGAGTGGCTGGCGGTCTTCGGCACCGGCGGGGTCGGGCTATCGGCGGCACTGCTGGGCCGCGCGCTCGGGGCACGCGTTGTGGTCGTCGACGTGGTGCAGGAAAAGCTCGATCATGCCGTGGCGCTCGGTGCCGAGGCGGGGATCAACGCCGCGACCACCGATGCCGCCGCCGCGGTGCGCGAGCTGACGGGGGGCGGCGCGGACGTGGCCATCGAGGCGCTCGGGGTTGAGGAAACAACCGTAAGCGCCATGAATTCCCTTGGGAAAATGGGTCGGATGGTGCAGGTTGGCATGCCCGCCGGCGCGCATGCGACGATGACCCTGCCGATGGCGGTTCTCTACTCGGGACAGCTCACGCTCGTCGGAACAAGGGGCATGCCGGCCTGGCGCTACCCGAGCCTTCTGAGCCTGCTCGAGGCGTCGGGGCTCGACCTCGCTCCGCTCGTGTCCCGCCGCGTCCGGCTCTCGGACGCCTCTGCCGAACTTGCCGCCTTCGACGGGCCGACCCCTCCCGGTGTCGCCGTCATCACCGATTTTGCGAACTGAGGAGCCCGCCCATGCGCGCCGCCGTCGTCACCTTCCCCGGATCCAACTGCGACCGTGACCTCGCGGTCGCCTTCGAGGCGGCCGGCTTCGAGGTGCATCGGGTCTGGCACCGCGACACCGAATTGCCGCAGGGGCTCGACGTCATCGGCCTGCCGGGCGGCTTCTCCTTCGGGGACTACCTGCGCTGCGGCGCGATCGCCGGCAATGCGCCGATCTGCCGGGAAGTTGCGGCCTTCGCCGGCCGCGGCGGCCACGTCCTGGGGATCTGCAACGGCTTCCAGGTGCTGACCGAGACCGGCCTTCTGCCGGGCGCGCTGATGCGCAACGCCAACCTGCATTTCATCTGCAAGCCCGTGCGCCTGCGGGTCGAAAGCGACGAGTCGCCCTACACAGGCGCCTATGGGAAGGGGGCCGAGATCACGATTCCGATCGCCCATCACGACGGCAATTTCCAGGCCGATGCGGAGACCCTCGCGCGTCTCGAAGGCGAGGGCCGCGTTGCCTTCCGCTATGTCGACAACCCCAATGGCTCGGCGGCGGACATTGCCGGGATCTTCTCCGAGAACCGCCGCGTGCTTGGAATGATGCCGCATCCGGAACGCGCCATCGACCCGGTGCATGGCGGCACCGACGGGTCCGCGCTCTTCCGCGGCCTTGCCGACGCGTTCGTCGCGGCCTGACCCGCTTCGCTTTCGGCTTGGGTTCCGGACGCGGCTCGCCTAGGATTTGAGCATGTCCAAGCGTGCGCGCCCGTTTGATCCGGTCGAGGAGCCGAAACCCTGGCGTCTGCGTCTCGTCGCGGCGCTGATCCTCCTTGCGGCCGGCGTCACGCTCTACGCCACCAATATCCTGCTCACCGACCGCTTCACCGAGACGACGCGCAACCGCGCCGAACTGCGGCTCGCGCTCTATTCCGGTAACGTGATCAGCGAATTGCAGCGGACCTCGGTGGTTCCGCTCCTATTGGCGCAGGACCCGGCGCTAATCGGGGCGCTGAACTCGGACGATTATACCCAGAGCTCCCAGCGTCTGATCTCGTTCAAGGACGAGATCGGCGCGGCCTCGCTGATGATGCTCGATGCCGACGGACGTGTGGTGGCCGCGACCGACCGCAGCCGGATCGGCTCGCAGCATCGCGAGGCGGCCTATTTCATCGACGCCATCCGCGCCAGTGACACGGTCTTCTCTGTGGTCGAGCTCGAAACCGGGGCCTACAATTTCACCTATTCCCGCAAGATCATGTCGGATCGCGAGACGGTCGGCGTCATCGTGGTCGAGGTCGATCTGCAGAAATTCGAGAATGCGTGGGCCGGGATCGCCGACGCCGTGCTGGTGACCGACAGCGAGGGCAAGATCGTGCTGGCGACCGAACCGCGCTGGCGCGGCCGGTCCGAGGCAGAGGCGCTGGCGGCGCAATCGGCGCCCTCCGCGATCGCGCGGGCGCTCTATGCCACGACCGACTGGACGCTGGCGATGCCCGACGCCTACATCCTCGGCGAGGCGGTGATGCGATCGGAAGCGCGGATTCCGTTCCGCGGCTGGCGGATCGTCGGCTTCACCACCTATGCCTCGGTGCGCGAGCGGGTGAACGGTGTGCTTGCACTCGAGATCATGGGATTCGCGCTGCTGCTCGCCGCGGCCTTCTATTTCATGTCGCGCAAGGCGCAGTCGCGCTCGCGGCTGTTCCAGCGGGAGAGCGCGGAGTTGCGGGCGCTGAACCTGCGGTTGCAACGCGAGATGGCCGAGCGGGAGAAGGCCGAAAAGAACCTCGAAGTGGCCGAACAGACCCTGGCGCAGAGCTCCAAGCTCGCGGCCCTGGGCGAGATGTCGGCTTCGGTCAGCCACGAGCTCAACCAGCCGCTGGCCGCGATGAAAACCTATCTCGCCGGCGCGCGCCTGTTGCTGCAGCGCAAGCGCGTGGAGGAGGCGCTCTCCTCCTTCCAGCGCATCGACGACCTGATCGGCCGGATGGGTGCGATCACCCGCCAGCTCAAGAGCTACGCCCGCAAGGGCGAGGAGGCGTTCGAGCCGCTCGACATGCGCGAGGCGGTCTCCGAGGCGCTGTCGATGATGGAGCCGCAACTCAAGAGCCGCCGGATTGCGATCACCCGGACGATGCCGGCCGAGCCGGTGACCGTCCTGGTTGACCGTCTTCGGCTCGAGCAGGTCTTTATCAATCTTTTCCGCAACGCGATCGACGCCACGCGAGAGACGCCGGAGCCGCAGATCGAACTGTTCCTGTCGGCCGGCGAGACCGCGGTTCTGAGCGTGCGCGACAACGGGCACGGCATTGCGGATCTCGACTCGCTCTTCGAGCCTTTCTACACAACCAAGCAGCCCGGCGACGGGGTGGGGCTCGGCCTCGCCATCTCCTCGGGCATCGTTGCCGATTTCGGCGGACGGCTGACCGCGCGCAATTCCACGCAGGGCGGGGCGGTCTTCGAGGTGCAGATTCCGATCCATGCGGCGCGCGCCGCCGCGGCGGAATGAGACGGGCGGAGGGCCCGAGGGAGGAGCCGGCATGGCCAAGGCAATGAAGATCGCGATCGTCGACGACGAGATGGACATGCGCCAGTCGATCAGCCAGTGGCTCGCGCTCTCCGGTTTCGATACCGAGAGCTTCGCCACCGCCGAGGAGGCGCTGAAACGGATCGGCCCCGACTACCCCGGGGTCGTGATCTCCGACGTTCGCATGCCGGGGATGGACGGCATGGCTTTCCTGAAGCGGCTGATGAGCCAGGATTCGGCAATGCCTGTCATAATCATCACCGGCCATGGCGACGTGCCGATGGCGGTCGAGGCGATGCGGATGGGGGCGTTCGACTTTCTCGAGAAGCCGTTCAACCCCGACAAGATGACCGAGCTTGCCAAGCGCGCGACGCAAAAGCGGCGGCTGGCGCTCGACGCCCGCGCGCTCCGGCGCGACCTCTCGGGCGGGGCGCAGATCATGGACAAGCTGATCGGCGCCAGCCCGGCGATGGAGCGGCTCCGCGAGGACATCCTCGATCTCGGCCAGGCAGATGGTCACGTGCTGATCGACGGCGAGACCGGGACCGGCAAGACGCTGGCGGCGCATGCGCTGCACGCGGTCGGCGCGCGGGCGTCCAAGCCCTTCGTTCTGGTGCAATGCGGCGCCTATGCCGAGGAGGAGATGGCGGCGAAGCTCTTCGAGGGGGACCCGGATGCGGGGCTGCTGCCTCTGGTCGAGCAGGCCCGCGGCGGCACGCTCTGCCTTGAGGATGTCGAGGCGCTCAGCCCCAACGTTCAGGCGCGGCTCCTGACCTTCATCAACGATCAGGGAGCGCCGGCCGAGACCCGGATCGTCGCGGTGTCGAACCTCCAAGAGCAGGGCAAGACCAGCGAGGATGCGCTCCGTCCGGACCTGTTCTACCGGCTGGCCGCCATGCGGATCACCCTGCCGCCGCTGCGCCAGCGCGGCGAGGATATCCTGCAGCTCTTCACCCGGTTCGCCGAGCAGTTCGCCGAGGAATACGGCTGCGAGTCGCCGGAAGTCGGCGCGCAGGAAGCCGCGCAGCTCCTGCAGGCACCCTGGCCGGGCAATGTGCGCCAGCTCATCAACGTGTCCGAACGCGCGGTGCTGCAGAACCGGCGCGGCTCGGGCACTATCGCCTCTCTGCTGATGGCCGAGAGCGACACGATCGAGCCGGTGATGACCACCGAGGGCAAACCGCTCAAGGAATATGTCGAAGCCTTCGAGCGGATGCTGATCGACAACACGATGCGTCGCCACAAGGGCTCGATCGTGGCGGTGATGGACGAGCTCTGCCTGCCGCGGCGAACGCTCAACGAGAAAATGGCGAAATACGGGTTGCAGCGGTCAGACTACCTCTGACAGGCGCGTCACCGCAACGGAGCGAGACGGCGTGCCCCTGTCATGCATCCCGGTGACGGCCGCGCACCTGGCGACCGATGGCTGGCACGCATGGGAGACAGTTTAGCCGTAACCCGGATCATACGGGTATCACCGGAGCGCCGGCGATATTGAGCGCGACGGCAATGAAGAATAGCACGCTGCCGGCTAGAACGAACACGTGCCAGATGGTGTTGTGGAACGGCAGGCGCTCGAGCAGGAAGAAGGCCACACCAATGGTGTAGAGCGCGCCGCCGACGATCATCAGAACCAGGATGGAGGTCGGCAGCCCCGCCAGCATCCAACCGCCGGCCCAGACCGCGGCCCAGCCCATCGCGAGGTAAAGCGTCAGGGCGAACCAGCGAAACCGGTCGGGCGCGGCGAATTTCAGCACCGAACCGATCGCCGCCGACCCCCAGAGACCGGCGAGAAACCCCGGGGCAGGGATGCCCGACAGCAGCACGAAGGGCGTATAGGTGCCGGCAATCTTGACGTAGATCCCCGAATGGTCGAGCCGCCGCAGCAGGCCGCTCCATCGCGCATTGTCCGTCATGTTGTAGAGCGCCGAAAAGGTCAGCATCAGGAGCAGAGAGGCTCCATAGACACTGGCGCCGACAATCGCCGCAGTCTCGGTCCGAAACAGGGCCGCGAGGGTTATCAGCGCCGGCACAGCCAACACGGCCGCAACGAGACCGACGACATGCACGGCGCCGTCGCTCAACCTTTCGGCCCGGCTGTAGGCCGGTCGGATTTGTGCGATGGGGAACATGTTTTTCAGTTTACGACAAAGGCGGCGATGCAGCAATGCTGATGCGGAACAGGCCGCGCGGAGCGGGGCAGGGACCCGCAATTGGCCATACCCTGTCCGAAAGGCGCAGTTTCCGATTGTGTTGTCCCCGTTCCTGCCGATATGGTCGGCGGTATCGGTCTTTCGAGCGAGGCATGGATCTCCCCGTCGGATCGCACCAAATTTCACTGGACCAATCCTGGGCAGGCCGATCGCCGCCAGGCGGGACAGCGTAACCGGTCAGGTTGGACCAAGGCCCGCGGCAAGCCCGGGCGGAAACACGCAGATTGGTGCCCCGCGCGATGCGTGGCGGCATCGGAGAAGAAGAACCGCGATGGAACGCGCGCAGGACATTGACAGGGCAGGCAGGACGCAGTCTGGCGTCGCTGTTCCCTTGGCCACGCCCGCCGTTCCCGCCTCAGCACAGAGCCCCGAACGACTGGCTGCGCCTGACCGGACGCTGGCCCCGCCGGGGTGCGAAAGACTTACATGGCAAACAAGATGCTCATCGACGCCACGCATGCGGAAGAGACCCGCGTTGTCGTGGTGGACGGTAACAAGGTTGACGAGTTCGATTTCGAGACCGTCAACAAGCGCCAACTCGCCGGCAATATCTATCTCGCAAAGGTAACGCGGGTCGAGCCGTCTCTGCAGGCGGCCTTTGTCGATTACGGCGGCAACCGGCACGGCTTCCTCGCTTTCTCGGAAATCCATCCCGACTATTACCAGATTCCGGTAGCGGACCGCGAGGCGCTGCTTGCCGAGGAGCGGGAGATGAACCGCGACGAGGAGGAGGAGGACGCCGAGGAGCCGAAGAAATCCCGCTCGCGCGGACGGCGGTCGCGGTCGCGGCAGCGTGGCCGTGAGGATGCGGCTGAGGCGGAAACGCGGAGCGGCGGGATCGAGGGCATGGATGTCGTCGATTTCGGCGAGGAGTCCG
The DNA here is from genome assembly GCF_004146235.1 of Tropicimonas sp. IMCC6043. Classification (GTDB taxonomy): domain Bacteria; phylum Pseudomonadota; class Alphaproteobacteria; order Rhodobacterales; family Rhodobacteraceae; genus Tropicimonas. Next base: position 172,950 of record NZ_SELO01000001.1, read on the forward strand.
AAGCCGAAATGCTGTTGCGCCCGGTCGACGTGATCGAGGACGGAAGCGCACCGGTGACCGTGGAGGTGGCCGAAGCGCCGGTGGAGGACGCTCCGGAGACGGATGGCGGCGCCAGCGCCTTGGTCGAAGGTTCGGAAGAGTCGACGGATGGTGCGGATGCGCTGCAAGATGCTGCGCAGGAACCGGCTGCAGATGCGCCGGAAGAGCCCGCCAACGCTGAAACGCCCGACACCGAAGCGGAAAAGCCTGACACCGAAGAAGACTCCGGCAAGTGGATGGCCGCGCGTCTCGAGGATGAGGCGGCCGATATCGTGACCTCGGACGCGACTGTCGAAGAGGACGCCGAGGCGCAACCCGATGGCGAGTTTGCGGCCGATCAGCCCGCTGACGAACCGGCTGACGAACCGGAATCAGTTTCCGAGGACACGCCGGAGTTGGGGGCAGAGGCCGCACAAGCGGATCCCGAGGACAGCGCGACGGATACGGACGCGAAAGGGTCCGACGAGGCTGAGTCGGTGTCCGCCGACGAGGCGGACGAGGAAGACGAAGGCCCCGGCCAAGACATCGAGTCGGTGGCCGAGGAGGACGTCCAGGAGGAGATCCGCCGTCCGCGCAAGCCCAGGATGCGGCGCTACAAGATCCAGGAAGTGATCAAGGTCCGGCAGATCATGCTGGTGCAGGTGGTCAAGGAAGAGCGCGGCAACAAGGGCGCGGCGCTGACGACTTACCTGAGCCTTGCCGGCCGCTACTGCGTGCTCATGCCCAACACCGCGCGCGGCGGCGGCATCTCCCGCAAGATCACCAATGCCGTGGATCGCAAGAAGCTCAAGGAGATTGCGAGCGAGATCGATGTTCCGGACGGAGCCGGGCTTATCATTCGCACTGCGGGCGCCAAGCGCTCGAAGGCTGAGATCAAGCGAGACTACGAATATCTCAAGCGTCTCTGGGAGCAGATCCGCGAACTGACGCTGAAGAGCATCGCTCCGGCGCCGATCTATGAGGAAGGCAACCTCATAAAGCGGTCGATCCGCGATCTCTACAACCGCGACATCGACGAGGTCTTCGTCGAGGGCGAGGCCGGGTATCGCGTGGCCAAGGACTTCATGAAGATGATCATGCCGTCCCACGCCAAGAACGTGAAGCTCTACCAGGGACCGATGCCGCTTTTCGCGCGCTACCAGGTCGAGAGCTACCTTGCGGCGATGTTCAACCCCGTCGTGCAGCTCAAGTCGGGCGGCTATATCGTCATTGGGGTGACAGAGGCGCTGGTGGCGATCGACGTGAACTCCGGCCGGGCCACCAAGGAGGGCTCGATCGAGGAGACGGCGCTCAAGACCAATCTCGAGGCGGCCGAGGAGGTCGCCCGCCAGCTCCGGCTGCGCGACCTCGCGGGGCTCATCGTGATCGATTTCATCGACATGGAGGAGCGCAAGAACAACGCCGCCGTCGAAAAGCGATTCAAGGAAAAGCTGAAGACCGACCGCGCGCGCATCCAGGTCGGCCGGATTTCCGGCTTCGGCCTGATGGAGATGAGCCGCCAGCGGCTGCGGCCCGGCATGCTGGAGGCGACCACACAACCGTGCCCGGCCTGCCACGGCACCGGCCTCCTGCGCTCCAGTGACAGCATCGGCCTGCAGATCCTGCGCCAGCTTGAGGAAGAAGGCGGCCGGCGGCGATCGCGCGAGGTTCTGGTCAGGGCGCCGGTGGCGATCTGCAACTTCCTGATGAACCAGAAGCGCGAGCACATCGCACATATCGAGGCGCAGTATGGCATGGCCGTCCGCGTCGAGGCCGATCCCACCCTCATTCCGCCCGATTTCTCGATCGAGAAGTTCAAGACGGCGACACGCTCGGTGCCCGAACCCTCGGCGCCGGTGATCTCCGTCGATACGTCCGACATGCCCGATTTCGAAGAGGAACTGGAAGACGCCGCCGATACGCAAGTCGTTGAGGCACCGGACTCCGAAAGCACGGAGGACGACGAAGGTTCGCCGAAGAAGAAGCGTCGGCGTCGTCGGCGGCGGCGCGGCGGCAGTTCGAGCGACGAGGGACAATCCGACGAGTCGAACGGCCAGTCCTCCGAGAGCGCGGATGAGGCGCAGTCCGAAGACGCGTCCGCCGAGAGCGATGATGAGTCCGAGGACAAGAAACCGTCCCGCACGCGGCGGCGGCGGTCGCGGAGGAAGAAATCGTCCGAGAATGGCGAGGACGGTCAGGAGACCGCGCCGGAGGCTGCTGAAGACGAGACTGACGCGGCGCCCGAGCCGGACTCCGACGGGAACTCCGGGAATGACGCACCGGCCGAACTCGTCGCGGGTGCAGCCGCGCCCGAAGCCGGCGAGGCCGCTCCTGCAGTCGAGGAACCGGCAGAGGCGTCTGCCGACGATGTTTCCGAACAGGCGGTAACGGCAGAAGAGGAGTCTCCGGACGCCGTGACTGCCGCCCCGGACGAGGCCGTCGCAGCGGAGACGGCCGAGGCCGAAGAGGTGGCCGTCGCGGAGGCCGAAAGCCCGGCGCCCGAAGCGGCTCCGGATAAGACCGAGCCGGAAGCCGAAGAGTCCTCGGCGCCCAAACGGCGCGGCTGGTGGTCGGTCGGACGCTGAACCGGATCACATGGTCCTGCGGGCCGGGGTGACGGAGTCCGCCCCGGCCCGAATTCTGTCCGGCGACCGCGAAAATTGTGGGGTATCATATTACCATAATTCTAACGTGCTGAAATGCTGCAAAAATTCTGGAAAGTTCGCGCTTGACCCGCTCGATGAAATCCTTAGAACCGGCCCATCCAGAGGGTCACGGCACGCCGGCGCCCCCGATCGACCGAACAAAGAGCAAGACGATGAAAACCTACACCGCAACACCGGCGGAGATCGAAAAGAAATGGATCATCATCGACGCCGAGGGCGTCGTGCTGGGCCGTCTCGCCTCGATCGTCGCCAACCGGCTGCGTGGCAAGCACAAGCCGACCTTCACCCCGCATATGGACATGGGCGACAATGTCATCGTGATCAACGCCGAGAAGGTGCAGATCACCGGCAACAAGCGCGCCAAGCCGAACTACTGGCACACCGGCTATCCGGGTGGCATCAAGTCCCGGACGACCGGCCAGATCCTCGAGGGCAAGTATCCCGAGCGCGTGATCACCCAGGCCGTCAAGCGCATGCTGCCGGGCAATCGGCTGAGCCGCCAGCAGATGACCAATCTGCGCGTCTATGCAGGCGCGGAGCATCCGCATGAGGCCCAGCAGCCGCAGGTGCTCGACGTCAAGTCCATGAACAAGAAGAACACCCGGAGCTGAGGACCATGGTCGAAGAAATCAAATCCCTCGCCGAGCTGAACGAAGTTGCCGAAGGCACCGCTCCGGTCGTCGAAGAGCTTGTCAACCGCGAGCCCGTGCGCGACGAACTCGGCCGCTCCTATGCCACCGGCAAGCGGAAGGACGCGGTTGCCCGCGTCTGGATCAAGCCCGGTTCCGGCAAGGTGACGGTGAATGGCCGCGACATCGCAGTCTATTTCGCGCGGCCGGTGCAGCAGCTGATCCTGAACCAGCCGTTCCAGGTTGCCGGCGTCGTCGGCGAGTTCGACGTGGTCGCGACCGTCAAGGGCGGCGGCCTCTCCGGCCAGGCCGGTGCAGTCAAGCACGGCATCTCCAAGGCGTTGCAGCTCTACGATCCGGGTCTGCGCGCGTCGCTCAAGGCCGCGGGCTTCCTGACCCGCGACTCCCGCGTCGTCGAGCGCAAGAAGTTCGGCCGCCGCAAGGCCCGCCGGAGCTTCCAGTTCTCCAAGCGCTGACCAGCGCAGAAGCACTTTGTTTCAGGAAACGGGCCACCACATCGGTGGCCCGTTTTCAGTTTGTACCGGGTGCCGACAGACTACCGGGAGGGGCAAGCCTTGAGGCGCCCTGTCGAAGAGGCTAGCCCTGAGACATCGAGGGAGGGCGCGATGCCAGGTTTGAAAGTGACATCTGCGGAGATGGTTGCGCGGGCGCGGGCGCGGATTTCCGAGATCAGCGCAGGCGAGGCGACCGGGCTCGTCGGAGACCCGGAGGTGGTCTTCGTCGACCTGCGCGACCTCCGCGAGCGTCAGAGGCTGGGCTTCATCCCGGGCGCCTTCCACTGCCCGAGGGGCATGCTGGAATTCTGGGTTGATCCCGAAAGCCGCTATTTCAAGGACGTCTTCGGCCAGCAGAAGCGGTTCGTCTTCTACTGCGCCTCCGGCTGGCGGTCGGCCCTGTCGGTGGCGGTGCTCGATGACATGGGGTTCCCGGCGGAACACATCCGTGAAGGGTTCACGGGTTGGGTGGAGCAGGGCGGTCCTGTCGCCTTTCCGGAGCCGAGGGCGGCGCGGTGAGGCTTTCGTGACTTTTCATCGCTCGCGTCGGCGTTTGGCGTCGATGTGGAAACAGTTTGTTCACGCGTTTCATCAACCCAAGCGGGCATGTCGTTAACGTAGTCGAAGAGCCCTCCTGTGACCAGTTGACTGACTAATTGAAGAAAAAATGTCCTTTTGTCAGTGGATTGATGCTGATCGTGCGTCCGGCTGGGCGATTGGCCAGAAGTCCTCCAGTGCTTGGAATGCGGCAGAATCGAGGCGGTTTCGTGGAAATCTCTAGTTGAAAAAGTGTTAACGCAACGATAACATTATTCTTAGGAGGGTTGGTTTTCAGCCCTCGATTTGCATTGTGACTGTTTGTCACGAGGGGGCGAAATGATTGAAAAAGTGATGAAGACAATACTGCCCGCCGCGATCTTTGCGGTAGCAGCGATGGTTGGCGGCACAGCGAGTGCAGTTACGACTTGTCAGTTTGGTGATGAGGGAGATTTTACGGCTACAGCCGATGTTTGGACATCAATTGCCTGTGAAGGCGCCAATAGCGGAAACGACAAGCTTGACACTCCTTATGATTGGTTTGGCTTTAATCTGAGTTTGGAAGCCTCGGTCGAGGCCCCTTCTGGATCCTCAGGTATTCTTTCCCTTACCTACGACGACCCTGCCAAGACTGGCACTTGGTCGGTGGGGAGCAGCTGGGGTGCCGTCACGGCCGCCGTTCTGGCGATCAAAGGGGCAAACCAGTATGCTGTGTATCTGCTCGATCTATCTGCCGGAACGTCCGGCGGATGGTCCACGCAAGCTCTCTCGACCTCTGGTCCAGTTTCTAACCAACCGAACATCTCGCACATTTCGCTCTACACCTATGAGGGCGAGTGTGAGCCCGGCCAGATCGGATGCTTCCCGCCGGTGACAGGCGAGGTTCCGGTGCCCGCTAGCCTGCCTCTCCTTGCGTCTGGGTTTTTCGGGGCTGCTTGGTTTGCGCGCCGCCGTCGGAAGGCCTGAGTCGCAGACGATATCCTAAATCGGGGAGGGCAGGAATGCCCTCCCTATTTTTTTTGAGATATCGTCGAAGCGTATCGAGAAAGATCACGTCCGCAAATCGATCGGTAAAGGTTTTCTGTATTTCAAGCAGATTTCGTCAGGCTGGACCGATCCAAAGAGGTGTCGGCGGGACCTTGCCGAAGACATGACACATTTTGGCCGAGTGTCCTTCAGTCAAACCAACAGGCCGCTTTAACACATGTTGATTCCGGCCATCCTTCTGCCCTAGTTTCTCCTCAGTCCGGCTTTAGAACCGGCTCGAGTGCTGTTTTCACAGCTTCAGAAACGAGGTAGACATGGCAAGACCTGCTCATGAATGGGGCTGGCAATTCGCTCACATGGCGATGGCCGGCGATACGCTCGGGGAGTTCCTTTCCTCCACACCGGCGAGTGACGCGTTCAATTTCGACATTCCGCCCATCGACCTTGCTCATTCTATGGGGGTGGATCCCCTTTGGGTGACCGGGGCGGCGCATTCGGTCCCTCGAACGCTACTGGGCTACGACCGGAGCACCGACGTCGACACGCCTGACAACCAGGTCGATGAAACACCGGATACCGGTGGAATCTTTGCCGACGTCAAGCCGACAAAGGACAACCCCGGCAAGGCTGTCGGCCGTGAAAAGGTCAAGCCGACGGACGGAGACACCACGACCGACACCGGTGGCACGACGGGCGACACGACGACTGATACCGGCGGCGCCACGACCGACACCGGTGGAACAACGGGCGACACCACGACTGACACCGGAACGGTTGAAACCAACCCCGGATCGAGCGATCCGGGTTACTACGTCGCGGGCATGGATAACCCGGATGGATTCAACATCGAGCTCGATATCAGTGGCACCTGGGTGGCAGAGGCGAAAGCCACGATAATCAGCGTCGCCGAATATCTTTGCGACGTCATCACGGCCGATATCCCGAGTTTCAACGGGATCGACGATATCGTTATCCAGGTCAGCCAAGTCAACATCGACGGTTCCGGTGGTGCTCTCGCACAGGGTGGCTGGATCCAGCTTCGGACCGACGACACGAAACTTCCTGTGATGAGCGCGGTGCAGGTCGATGCAGTGGATGTCGACTACATGCTCAGCAGCGGAAAATTCGAAGATGCGATCTTCCATGAAATGCTGCATGCGCTCGGTTTCGGGACGACCTGGTACAAGACAGGATTGACTGAGACCATCGGGGGAGAACTCCGGTTCGTGGGCGACAATGCGATCGAAGCCTACAATTCAGGTGACTTCGCAGATCTCGCCCTGCTTGATGAATTCTCACTTTTGGGCGTTCCAGTGACGAGCGACGGGTTCCACTGGGATCAGGGCACTTTTGGCACAGACGTTATGTCACCGTCGCTCGGTTCCAATGAGTTCGTTTCTGACATGACGGTCGCTGCGCTGGAAGACATGGGGTATCAGACCATCTACGGCGATGCGATGGCGATCGCCTGACGCCTTGCCGGGCGGAGAGTCGTTCCATCACGGGACCTCCATTCACGAAAACATAGCGCCACGGATCGTCGGATCCGTGGCGTTTCCGATTCCGGTATTGGGGCCGCCTGTTTACTCCTCGATCCACCAGACGTCCGGCTGGAAACCGATCCAGTCGCCATACATCTGGGTCTTGCCCACGGGATAGGTCAGTTCGGCCTTGTGGGCGAGCCTGCTCACCGGCGAATACCAGATCGGGATCACATAACGTCCCGTCGTAAGAACGCGGTCCAAAGCCTTGGCAGCGGCCCGGAAATCCTCCTGCGTCTCGCCGTTCAGCAGCGCGTCGATCATCGCTTCGGCGGCAGGCGAGTTCATCCCCATCCAGTTCCGCGTGCCGGACTTGGTCACGCCCTCGCTGCCCCAGTAGAGGATCTGCTCGTTGCCGGGGCTGAGAGACATCAGCCGGATGTAATAAGCCATGTCGAAATCGTAGGCTTCGGTGCGTTCCTTGTATTGCGCCGAATCCACCGTTTCCAGATGCGCCACCACACCGATGCGCTTGAGCTGCTCGGCGTAGAGTTCCGCGATGTTCGTCTCCTGGGTCGCGCCCGAGCGCAGCAGGATGGAAAACTCCAGCGATTCACCGGCAGCGTTCTTCATCACGCCGTCCTGCACGCTCCAGCCGGCTTCCGCGAGGATCTTCAGCGCCGCGCGCGTGTTGCGGCGGTTGGCGTCGGTGCCGTCGGAGACGGGCAGGGCATAGCCCTCCAGCGCGCCGGGCAGAAGCTCGTCCGCGTACGGCTCCAGCAATTCGCGCACTTTACCCTCCGCCGGCCCGTCCGACATGGCGAGCACCGAGTTGACGAAATAGGAGGTAATGCGCGGCTCCTCGCCGCCATTGATCGCGTCGTTGATGAATTCGAAGTTGAAGGCATGAATCAGCGCGTCGCGCACCCGCCAGTCGTCGAAGGGCGCCCGACGCGTGTTCATGACAAGTCCCCGGATGCCACCGGGACGCTGGTGCGGGATCTCGGAGAGCACGATCTCGCCGGAACGAACGGCCGGGAAATCGTAGGAGGTCTTCCACTTGGCGAGGTTTCCCTCGCGGTTCGAGGAGATCTCGCCGGCGCGGAAGGCCTCGAAGGCAACATCGCCATCGCCGAACCACTCGTAGCGGATCTCGTCGATATTGTGCTGGCCCCGGTTGAAGGCCAAGTCGGCGCCCCACCAGTCGGGATCCTTCTTCAGCACGACGAAGCGCCCCGGCTCGAAATCCGCGATGACATACGGCCCCGATCCGACCGGGGGCTCGAGAGAGCTCTCGTCGAAGGGGCGGTCATCATAGGTGGACTTCTTCAGGATCGGGCGCAGGCCAAGGATGAGCGGGAGTTCATTGTCCTCGGTGTTGAAGGTGAAGCGGACGGTGCGCTCATCCACCGCCTCGGCGGTCTCCACCTTGTCCCAGGCGCCCTGGTAGCGCGGATGGCCAAGCGTTCCGAGCGTCTCGAACGACCACAGGATGTCCTCGACGGTCACCGGCGAGCCGTCCGAGAACCGGGCCTCTGGGCGCAGGGTGAACTCGACCCATTCCCGATTCGGGCCCGTTTCGATCGATTCGGCCAGCAGGCCGTAAAGCGTGAAGGGCTCGTCCCAGTTGCGGCCCATCAGGCTCTCGTAGCCGTAATTCCGCTGGCCATAGACCGAACGCCCCTTGAGAATGAAGGGGTTAAGGCTGTCGAAGCTGCCGACCTCCGAGAGCGTAATCCGCCCGCCCTTCGGCGCGTCGGGATTGACATAGGGAAGCGCGGTGAAATCCGGCGGCAGGGCCGGATCACCATACATAGCAATGCCGTGCATGGGCTCGGCGGCGGCGAATCCCTGCGTGAGTGTCAACAGCGCGCTGCAGGCTCCGACCCGAATCGCGGCGAACAAATACGGTCGCATTTCGGCAACAATCCCTCTCTGCCCTTGTATTCTTGGGGCCGAGCCTAGCCCTGCAAGCCAAGTATTTCAAACTTTTAACTTGGCGTCCGGCGTGGGATTGCGTATATTGAAATCACTGCTCGATAGGTTTCTTGCCTGTATGAAACCTGCCTCAATGACTTGACGCCCGCCTTGTGCGGGCGTTTTTTTTGAGCGTTTTCCCGGGATGCGGCGCCAGATTGGGCGGCTTGTGAATGATGCGCCGCGCTTCGCGCGCGTCGGATCTGGTTCCCGTTCGCATCTTCTGGAAGCGCGGCGAGCGTCACCCATGTCGTCGCTTCATTTTGCATTCGCAGCATATATATGGACTCTGAGTTCACACCAATCGGGGAGAAAGACATGTCGTTAGAAGGCAAGACCGCCATCATCACCGGCTCCAACTCGGGCATCGGGCTCGGCGTGGCATGGGAACTGGCGCGGGCGGGCGCGGATGTCGTGCTCAATTCGTTCACCGACACCGAGGAGGACCACGCGCTGGCCGAGAAGATCGCCAAGGAGACCGGCACCAAGGCGCGCTATATCAAGGCCGACATGTCGAAGGGCGCGGAATGCCGCGCGCTGATCGAACAGGCCGGCGCCTGCGATATTCTGGTCAACAACGCGGGCATCCAGTTCGTGGCCGGGATCGACGAGTTCCCTGTCGAAAAGTGGGACGCGATCATTGCCATCAACCTCAGCTCCGCCTTCCACACCACCGCCGCCGCGCTGCCGATGATGCGCAGGGCCGGATGGGGCAGGGTGGTCAACATCGCTTCGGCACACGGGCTGACCGCCTCGCCCTACAAGTCCGCCTATGTCTCGGCCAAGCACGGCATTGTCGGCATGACCAAGGTGGTGGCGCTGGAGACAGCTCAGGAGCCGATCACCGCCAACGCGATCTGCCCGGGCTACGTGCTGACACCGCTTGTCGAGGCGCAGATCCCCGACACGATGAAGGAATACGACATGAGCCGCGAGGACGTGATCAAGAAGGTCATGCTCGAGCGGCAGCCGTCGAAGGAATTCGCCACCGTCGAGCAGATCGGCGGCACGGTCGTCTTCCTCTGCTCACCGTCGGCCGAACAGATCACCGGCACGACGATCAGCGTCGACGGCGGCTGGACGGCGCTCTGAGCCGGGCAGGATAGGGGGGCGCTGTCCCCATCGCGGTAGAAGCCGCGACTCCCCCGGGATGTTTCCGAGCAGAAGAAGGACGTGGCGATGAAGCGGATCAACCTCGCGCTGCAGGGTGGAGGTGCGCATGGCGCCTTCACCTGGGGCGTGCTCGACCGGCTGCTGGAGGAAGAGGATGTCGAGATCGCGGGGATCTCGGGCACCTCGGCCGGCGCGCTCAACGGAGCGGCGCTGAAGGCGGGGCTCGTGGCCGACGGGTCGGGGCAGGACCGTGCTGCCGCCAAGGCCAATCTCGACTGGCTTTGGCAGCAGGTGGCCGGGGTGCAGGACCTGCGCCTCACCCATTGGTTCGCGCCTTTCGCGCCGCCGAACGAGATCTACGCGGCCGCCATCGAGGGCTCGGCGCTCTTCACGTTGTCGGACATGGCGAGCCGGGTCGTCAGCCCCTATGCCTACGGGCCCTTCTATTCGAACCCGCTGGAACGGATCGTCCGGCGTTTCTCCTTTGACCGGGTCTGCGCAGAGACCGGACCGGCCTTCTTCGTCTCGGCGACCAATGTCCACAACGGCAAGATCCGAGTCTTTTCCGGAGACGAGATCTCAACCGAGGCGATCCTGGCATCGGGCTGCCTGCCCTCGATCTTCAAGGCCGTCGAGATCGAGTCGCCGCGGACCGGTGAGGTCGAAGCCTATTGGGATGGCGGCTATACCGGGAACCCCGCGCTCTTTCCGCTGTTCCGGCGCGACCTGCCGGAGGACATCCTGATCGTCAATATCAATCCGCTCTTCCGCCCGGACGTGCCGAAGGCCGCAATTGATATTCAGAACCGGATCAACGAGATAAGCTTCAATTCTTCGCTTCTGCGTGAACTTCGCGCCATTCAGTTCGTGCAGGAACTGATCGCCGAGGGACGGGTCGGGCCGGGCCAGATGCGCAGGGTGCTCGTCCACATGGTCGCCGATGACGACTTCATGCGGGAGCTTTCGGTGGCCACCAAGATCATTCCGTCGCCGATGCTGCTGGCGCGCCTGAAGGAGGCCGGACGCGCCGCCGCGGACCGGTTTCTCGCCGCGCACAAGCAGGATCTGAATGTCCGTGGCAGCGTCGATCTCGAGGAGATGTTCGGATAGGAAGGAGGCTGGCGTCGCCTCAGGCGCCGAGCTTGTCGCGCTGGCGCTCCGCCTCGACGGCCACGGGAATGCCGTCCGGCGTCGGTGGCGGGGTGATCTCCTTGCCGTCGGCGGTTTTTCCGTTCGGGTAGACTAGGCCTGCCGAGATCACCAGTTTGGCGGCGTCCTCGACCGACATGTCGAGATAAATGATGTCACGCTCGGGAACGAAGAGCAGGAAGCCCGAGGTCGGGTTCGGGGTGGTCGGCAGGAAGACCGACAGGATGCGCTCGTCATGCGGCACCCGGCGGTCGATCTCGCCCTTGGCCGAGGTGGAAACGAAGGCGATGGCCCAGAGGCCTTCGCGCGGATACTGGATCAGGCAGGCCTTGTCGAAGTTGTTTTCCGTCTGGGCAAAGACCGTCTCGGCGATCTGCTTTGCGCCATTGTAGATCGAGCGCACGATCGGCATGCGGTCGACGAGCCCTTCGGCCCAGTCGATCAGCGAGCGTCCGATGACGCCCTTGGCGATCCAGCCGATGACGACGGTGAAGATCAGGAAGAAGACGACGCCAACGCCGCGGACATTGACCGTCGTGTCCTCGCCGAAGATCTGCTTGAAGAAGGTCTCGGGCTTGTAAGGGTCGGGAACGAAGGGCAGCACGAAGCTGTCGACCCAGCCGACCACGGTCCAGATCAGCCAGACGGTCAGCCCGACCGGCGCGATGACCACGAGGCCGGTGAGGAACGAGGCGCGAAAGGTTGCGAGCACGCCGGGCCTGCGGCGGTGCGGATGCGGATCGGGCAGGGCGGTCGGCTTGTCGTCTTTGTTCATCGGCGCACCAGGGGCTTCGTCGGGAAGCTATGAAGCCGGCGGGTCCGGTGCAAGAGCGCCGCGCGGCCGGACGCGAGAATGTCAGGCGTCAACGGTCATTTCCCGGGCGATTTCCGCGGCCAGCCGCGCATTGTTCAGCACCAGCGCGATGTTGGCCTCGAGAGACCGCCCTTCGGTCAGCTCGAAAATGCGGCCGAGCAGGAAAGGTGTGACCGCCTTGGCGGCGATGCCCTGTGCTGCGGCATCTGCCTGGGCCTGTGCGATGACCGGGGCAAGGATGTCGGCCGGGATCTCGTCGGCCACCGGGATCGGGTTGGCCACGAGCTGGCCGCCGGGAAGGCCGAGCGCGCTGCGCATTGCCTGGGCACGGGCGATCTCGGCGGCGCTGTCGAGGCGCAGCGGCGCGGGGAGGCCGGAACTGCGGGACCAGAAAGCGGGGATCTCGTCCTGTCCGTGGACGATGACGGGAACGCCGAGAGTCTCCAGGACTTCGAAAGTCTTGGGCAGGTCGAGGATCGCCTTGGCCCCGGCGCAGACCACGGTCACGGGCGTCCGCGCCAGTTCCTGAAGGTCCGCGGAGATGTCGAAACTATTCTCCGCACCGCGATGCACCCCGCCGATGCCGCCGGTCGCGAAGGTGCCGATCCCCGCGAGCCGCGCCGCGATCATCGTTGCCGCGACGGTCGTCGCGCCAGTGCCGCCGCGCGCGAGGCAGATAGCGAAGTCGGCGCGGCTGAGCTTGGCCACGTCCGTCGCGCGGGCCAGCGCCTCGAGCGCAGCCGGCTCCAGACCGACATGGAGACGCCCCGCGAGCACCGCGATGGTCGCCGGCACGGCACCCGCCGCGCGCACCTCCGCCTCGACGCGCAGCGCGGTCTCGATATTCTGCGGATGCGGCATGCCATGGGTGATGATCGTGCTCTCGAGCGCCACGAGGGGACGCCCCTCGACGCGGGCTTCTGCGACTTCTGTTGAAAATTCAATGGGAAGCGTCACGATCCTGAGTCCGATATATAGGCTGCGGTGATGCCGAGCGCGGCTTCGAGGGCGAAGATGCCGGTCTGGCCGCGGCGCTCGGCGGCGATATGCGCGGCCATGAAGGTGTCGCCAGCGCCGGTAACCCGGTTCACCGTGACCTCCGGCGGCGTGGCGGTGCGAATCCCGCCGGCACCCGCCTCCGCGACCGGCGCGGCGCCATCGGTGACCAGAACCCGTCGCGCGCCCATCTCGCACAGGCCGCGCGCCGCGCTCTCGGCGGTCGGGAATTTCTTGTCGCAGATCAACCCCGCCTCGATCCGGTTGACATAGATCGTCGCCCGCGGGTGCGACAGCAGCGGGACCAGCCGGCTCGCCTTACCGGGAGAGGCCGGGGCGATCCGGAGATCGGCGCAGGAAAACAGCAGGTTATCGGCGATTCTTGAGAGAAGGCTCTCGGTGAGATTGCCGTCGAGCGCGATCAGCCCGGAAAAGGGCGCATCGATCGAGCCGAGCCGTCCGTCAGCCAGTGGAGCGAGGATGGAATCGCCGGCGCGCTCCAGCGAATGCGCATCCGCGATCGCCGCCACCAGCCCGTTCTCCGCCTCGATGGCCATATACTGATCGGTCGGCAGTTCGGCAGACCAGGTGACATGGGCCGTCACCATGCCCATGCGTTCGGCTGCTCGCGCCAACTCGCGCCCCTCGGCATCCTCGCCGAGCACTGTCAGCAGCGCCGGCCGCAACCCCTCGCGCACCAGCGCCATTGCGATGTTCATCGCCACGCCACCGGGCAGCCGGGTGATCCGCCCCGGGACGTCATGGCCCACCGCCATAGAGCGCGGCGTGCGCCCGATCACGTCCCAGAGGACAGAGCCGATGCAAAGGATGTCGGGTGGCTGATCCATGCCTTCCAGATGACCCGGCGCCCGGACCGAGCGCAAGCCCATCCTCTTCTTCTGTCAGAAAAAATCCGCTGCGACGGAGAGCCCGTCGGCGGCCTCAGGCCTTGAGCGGGTAACGGTCGTTTTCCGCAAAGACGTCGATGACGGTGGTTCCGGCGCTGATCTTGCCGGAATGGACCACACCGGCGGGAATGTCATAGCTGTCGCCGGGCCGCACCCGGCGGACGTCGTCGCCGATCGTCAGCTCGATCTCGCCGGCAAGGACCGTGCCCCATTGCGCCCCGTGGCTGTGCGGTGGCAGCGCGAATTCCTGATGGAAGATGAAAAAGACAAGCAGCGCGTCCTCGCTCCGGATGGCGCGGCTCTCAACCACGTCGCCCGGAAAATCGATATCGAGCGATGGAAGGTTCATCAGGAAATCGGGCAGCTTCATCGGTGTCTCCCTTGATTTTTCGGCACGTTAGCATCGTTCATGCGGCGCGGGACAGGAATTCGGAGTCGCAGGGCTTGCGCGCGGGGCGTGGATGGTCTAAGCGCGGCGCACTTCACAGGCGGGGTCTGGGCCATCGGGGGAGACATCCCCGGTCGGTCCGCCGGTTGGGCGAGAGCCCTCAATGACCCCACCGAGGACGCGAAACCGGAAAGGATTGGATATGGCGCTTCCCGACTTCACCCTGCGTCAGCTCTTGGAAGCTGGCGTTCACTTCGGTCACCAGACCCAGCGGTGGAACCCCCGCATGGGCGAGTATATCTACGGCGACCGCAATGGCATTCACATTCTCGACCTGACTCAGACGCTGCCGATGCTCGAGCAGGCGCTGGCCGTGGTCCGCGATACCGTCGCCAAGGGCGGACGGATCCTCTTTGTCGGCACCAAGCGCCAGGCGCAGAAGCCGATCGCCGAGGCTGCAGAGCGCTGCGCGCAATACTACATGAACCACCGTTGGCTGGGCGGCACGCTGACTAACTGGAAGACCGTCTCGCAATCGATCAACCGCCTTCGCTCGATCGACGAGCAGATGGCATTGGGCGCCGAGGGCCTGACCAAGAAGGAACGCCTCCACATGGAGCGTGACCAGCAGAAGCTGACCGCTTCGCTCGGCGGCATCCGCGAGATGGGCGGCGTCCCAGACCTTCTTTTCGTCATCGACGTGAACAAGGAAGACCTCGCGATCCTCGAAGCCAAGAAGCTCGGCATCCCGGTCGTCGCAATCGTCGACACCAATGCTTCGCCCGATGGCGTCGATTACGTGATCCCCGGGAATGACGACGCGGCCCGCGCCATTGCGCTCTATTGCGACCTCATCTCCCGCGCCGCGCTCGACGGCATGTCGGCGCAGATGGATGCCGCCGGCATCGACGTGGGCGAGATGGAAGAGGCGCTGGTCGAGGAAGCGCTCGAGGCTTCTGCCGAAGAGGGCGAGACGGCATACGCGGCGCCCGCCGCTGAAGAGACCCCGGCCGAGAGCTGATTTCCGCGCGCGTCGCGGAACTGTCACGGAAATTATATCTGCGGCGCGTTATTGCGGGCCGCAACACGACCCCCAATCGAGGAGAGCCAAGAGATGGCGATCACCGCGAAACTGGTGAAGGAACTGCGCGACCTGACCGGCGCAGGCATGATGGACGCCAAGAAGGCGCTGACCGAAACCGACGGCGAAATGGAAGCCGCAGTTGACTGGCTGCGCACCAAGGGCCTGGCCAAGGCCGCCAAGAAATCCGGGCGGGTCGCCGCCGAGGGGCTTGTCGGGCTGAAGGTCGCAGGCGGCAAGGGCGTCGTCGTCGAGGTCAATTCCGAGACCGACTTCGTCGCCAAGAACATCGAGTTCCAGGAGATGGTCGCCGGCATCGCCGACGCCGCACTCGAGGCTGCGGATATCGAGGCGCTGAAGGCTGCCGATCTCGGTGGCAAGCCGATCTCCGAGGTCCTGACCGACAAGATCGCCACCATCGGCGAGAACATGTCTGTGCGCCGCATGGCCAGGGTCGAGGGCGAGACCGTCGCTGCCTATGTGCACAATGCCGCGGCGCCCGGCCTCGGCAAGATCGGCGTTCTGGTCGCGCTCCGTGGTGGTGACGAGGCGTTTGGCAAGCAGGTTGCGATGCATATCGCCGCCGCCAACCCCGCCTCGCTCTCGGAAGCCGATCTCGACCCGGCCGTCGTCGAGCACGAAAAGCAGGTCCAGATGGACATTGCCCGCGAGTCCGGCAAGCCGGAGCAGGTGATCGAGAAGATGATCGTCGGCCGGATGAAGAAATTCATGTCCGAGGTCACGCTGCTCGGCCAGGCGTTCGTGGTGAACCCGGACCTGACCGTCGCCGAAGCCGCCAAGGAGGCCGGCGTCGAGATCGTCGGCTTCGTGCGGATGGAAGTCGGCGAGGGCATCGAGAAGAAGCAGGAAGACTTCGCGGCCGAAGTGGCGGCGATGCAGAAGTAACCCGGTCGGCCGGCCTCAGGGCCGGCGCCGGAACGGGATTTCGGGCACCATGGATGCCCGAACCGGGAGAGACGGCCGCGAAGGGCATCTTCGCGGCCGCTTTTTTGCGCTGCGGATAAAAGAAACCTTGGGGGCGCGGGGCAGGGCTCCACACCGCTCAGCCTCTCCGAAGGAGAAACGACGCAGCACGGGCGAGCTGCGTCGTTTCAATCCACATGCCGAACCGGGCATTGGGGATGATGCCCAAGCTCGTGGATAAGCGTCGACCTGCGAGGTGGAAAATGCACCCCGCAGGCCGACATCCGGTTTCCCGGAGTGCACCGATGACCTCGAAATAGAGAGGCATCCACCGACACACAGTTCCTTGGCCAATTGCCACCACTCACGGAACACCCGCATCATGCCAGTTTACGCTTGGTTAAGGAAGTCCGGAATCCCCGACCGACCTACCTAAAAGGACAGGTTGCGCAAATTTTTTTTGGTTAACAGCGCGCGATTCAGTCTTCGAGAACGAAGATCTGGTTAAGAAATGAGGCCTTCAGAACCGCCTGGGCGGTTGTCGAAACGTCAAGCGCTTCGCGCGCGAGTCGCAGGTGCTTCTCGACGGTCGCGGCGGTCAATCCCAGGATCTCCGCGGTATCGGCCGTGGTCTTGCCGTCGCCCACCCATTCGAGCACCTCGCGCTGGCGTGGCGTCAGCGGGCGCAGGGAGTTGGGGTTGGGCATGGTGCTGAGTCGCAGGTGCAGAACGTTGCTCATGGCCTCGATCTCGCGCCCATGCCGCGCCCAGATGTCGTCCGCCGCATCAAAGCCCATGGCCGGCACCGCGGTCAGGCTGATCGCCCCCTTGGCACGGGGGGAGTTGGTCAGAAAGCTCACCGTGTAGCCTGCGCCGAGCCCGTGGACCTTGTTGAACTCCCACACCTTGCGGGCCATCTCGCCCATCCGGCCCTCGGCCGCGGCGGCCGCCGTGCCGCGCCAGTTGCTCGACCCGACATTGTTCAGCGCCCAATGCGTCATCGGCGCGCTCAGGTACAGTCCCTCGTTCAGGAATGGTTCGATGTAGTCGCGGTCATGGTTCGTGAGCACCAGCATGTCCTGCGGATCGCCAAGCGAACGCTCGGTACGGAACCGGGTGAAGCCATAGAGGACTCGGTTGAAACCGTAGGCGGCCATGACCTCTAGGTGATAGGTCCAGACGTGCTCCATTTCCGTCAGCGACGTCACCCGTTCGACGTAATCAAGGATCATGCCGGGGATCTCGCCGGGGCAGGGCACACGCAGTGCGAGAAGTGTCTCAAGGCGCCGCAGGCGATGGCCTGGCAGGGCGTGCACTGGAGGGCGTGTGTATGCATGTCGACGTCTTCGGTTCGTTCAATCAACTGATTGTAATTGCTCATGGGAAACCTGTCGAGGGTCGCGGAACGTCGCCAAGAACACCCGCGATTCCGATATCCGAACGCGAATCGTCTCCGGCCGTTCCCGAACGCCCGGACGAAAATGGCCGCGAATTCGGGCGAAATCGGCTCTTGCGAGAGCCTTGCAGTGTCGAGAAGGCAGAAATGCAGGAAAGTTACGAAAAATTCGGCTTTGCCGCATGTTGCGGCCCGAAAAACGCGGTTAGGGTCGGCCGCAACCGTGTTTCACGGTCTCCGGAGGCGCTTTGGCGGGGCGTCAAACTCTCAAGGGGGGCGAGGCTCCCGCAGATGGAAAGGGTCCAGTAATGAATGCCAGCGTCGATTTTGCGGGGAATGAGAGGGCCGAAGTTGTCCCGGCGTCGATCGCGGTCACATGCGATGGCGCACCTGCGCCAGCGCTTCCAGACTACCTCGTGGATGTCTACACCTGGGCCTATGTCGCGCCGAACATGGTGGAAATTCTCGACCGTGAACCTGTCGTCGCAGTGATCCTCTGGATGCAGCAAAACAAGCTGATGCGCGCCGCGCGCGACGAGATCGCCGTGGGAGACCGGGTGTTGCAGCCGGCGGCGGTCTATGGCCGCCTGGTCGCGGACCTGGCCGAGAAAGTCGGTCCCGAGGGCGAGTATCACGTGAGCGATATCCAGCAGGTCCAGATCGATCATGTGAACCGCAAGATTGCGCATATGCCGCAGAGCCGCACGGATATCTGCGATGCCCGCAAGACGGGCGACGGGCTCTATGACGTCGTCAACAGCTACTTCCTGATGCACGAGGTCCCGGAGGACTACAAACGTGATATCGCCAACAACCTGGCGCGCCACGTAAAGCCGGGCGGCAAGCTGATGTTCGTCGATTACCACGAACCGGTGATGTGGCATCCGATGCGACCGATCATCTGGCTTGTCTTCAAATGGCTCGAACCCTTTGCCAAGGCGCTCTGGACGAACGAGCTCTGGGAGTATGTCGACGATCGCGACGCCTTCGAATGGCACAAGGAGAAGATCTTCGGCGGGCTGTACCAGAAGGTGGTTGGCGTTAGGAAGTCCTGATCTCCAAACAATTTCAACGTCCTGAGAGACGAATCTGACATGGCGCCGCAGGATCTGAACGCGGCGCGCGTTACATCTTTTATTTACATAATACCGATTATGGGAATATCCGATGTGGCGTGGAGCGTGGTCCAGATGGCGCTGCATCAGTGGCTTTCTCGGGCCGTTCGGGATTCGCACCAGTGATATCCATGCGCGATCCGGCCCATTCGCTCGATTGAACGAAACCGGATTTGCTGTCACCCTCTCAAGTCGAAGGAGGCTCGGCATGGCTGGAGGTTGGGCGCGCGATGGCGCGGTGAGCGAACAGATCGAGGATTCAATCCAGGACGAGTTGTCCCGGATGAAGGCACGACGGCAACCGGTTGGCGAGAGCCTGACCCATTGCGCGGAATGCGAGGAGCCGATCCCGGAGGCTCGGCGGGCCGCCCTGCCCGGCGTCAAGCTCTGTATCGATTGCCAGCAGGAACGCGATTCTGCCTATACGCAGCGCGGCGGGATCAATCGCCGCGGCAGCAAGGACAGCCAGTTGAAGTAACGGAGCGTGCCAGTCAGCCGAGCGCGTAGCCGGCACCGCGCACCGTGCGCACCGGATCCTCGCCGCCATGCTGGCAGAGTGCCTTGCGAAGCCGTCCGATATGGACGTCGACCGTGCGGGTGTCGACATAGATGTCCCGGCCCCAGACCCGGTCGAGGAGCTGTTCGCGGCTCCAGACCCGACCGGGCTTTTCCATGAAGGTGCTGAGCAGCCGGAATTCGGTCGGCCCAAGTTTCAGGAGCTTCTCGTCTCGGAAAACCTTGTGGGTCTCGGCATCGAGCAGAATGTCCTCGTAGACGAGCCGCTCGCCGACGCTGGCCGGCCGGGTCCGGCGCAACTGCGCCCGGATCCGCGCCATCAGCTCGGCCACCGAATAAGGTTTCACCACGTAGTCATCGGCGCCGGTCTCGAGCCCCCGCACCCGATCCACTTCCTCGGACCGGGCGCTGAGCATGATGATCGGCACGTTGCGGGTGTCAGGACGGGTCTTCAGGCGCCGGCAGATCTCGATGCCCGAGACGTTCGGCAGCATCCAGTCGAGGACAATGACGTCGGGCGCATCCTCTTCGACGAGAAGAAGCGCCTCTTCGCCGTTCCCGGCCTTGTCGACATGGAATCCCTCGGCCTCCAGATTGTAGGCAAGGACTTCCCGCTGTGCGGGCTCGTCCTCGACCACAAGCACTCTCGGCTGGTCCGAAGGCGACATCTAGACCCCCTCGCCCGTCTCGACTGAGGTGCGGTCCGCCTTGGGCCGGTTCTCGTCCGGAACGACGCCGGTCGCGAGATAGATCACCTGCTCGGCGATCGCCGTCACGTGGTCGCCCATCCGCTCGATGTTCTTGGCGATGAAATGCAGATGCATGCAGGCAGTGATGTTGCGCGGATCTTCCATCATGTAAGTGAGGTAGTTGCGGAACAGCGAATTGTACATCTGGTCCACCTCGAGGTCGCGCTGGCGCACGTCCTCGGCCAGTTCCGGGTCACGCTGCACGAAGGCGTCGAGCGCGTCCTTCAGCATCACCTCGACCATCTTGGCCATCCGCCGCGTGGCGCTGCCTCCATCCTCTATCGGGTTCATCTGCACCAGAACGCTGGTGCGCTTGGCCATGTTCTTGGCATAGTCGCCGATCCGCTCTAGGTTGGAAGCGATCTTCATCACCGCGAGGATGGTGCGCAGGTCGAAGGCCATCGGCTGCCGCTCGGCGATGGTCAGCGCCGCCTGCGACTGGATCATCGCTTCCAGCTCGTCGACGGCGCGGTCGGAACTGCGTACCTTCTCGGCCAGTTCCTCGTCGCGGGTCGCCAGCGCATTGGCCGCATCGAGGATTGCCGCCTCGACGAGGCCGCCCATCTTCATGATATGCGCCTGGATCGCCTCGAGGTCGCGGTCGTAGGCCCGGGTGATGTGCTGCTCGGTCTTGTCCATAACCATGTGTCCGGTCTCCCCTTAGCCGATCCGGCCGGTGATGTAGCTCTCGGTGCGCGGATCCTTCGGATTGGTGAAGATCGCGCCGGTTTCGCCGAATTCCACCAGGCTGCCTAGGTGGAAGAAAGCGGTCTTCTGGCTGACGCGCGCAGCCTGCTGCATCGAGTGGGTGACGATAACCACCGAGAAATTTTCGCGCAACTCGTCGATCAGTTCCTCGACCTGCGCGGTCGCGATCGGGTCGAGCGCCGAACAGGGCTCGTCCATCAGCAGGACCTCAGGTTCGGTGGCTACGGCGCGGGCGATGCAAAGCCGTTGCTGCTGCCCGCCCGAGAGCCCCGTCCCCGGCGAGTCGAGCCGGTCCTTCACCTCGTCCCAGATCGCCCCACGCCGAAGGGATTTCTCAACGATATCATCGAGATCCGCCTTGTTCCTCGCAAGCCCGTGGATCCGGGGTCCATAGGCGATATTGTCGTAGATCGATTTCGGGAACGGGTTCGGCTTCTGGAACACCATCCCCACCTTCGCGCGGAGCTGCACCGGGTCGACGCGCCGGTCATAGATATCCTCGCCATCGAGCAGCAGGTTGCCCTCGACGCGGCAGATGTCGATCGTGTCGTTCATCCGGTTGAGACAGCGCAGGAACGTGGACTTTCCGCAACCCGATGGTCCGATGAAGGCCGTCACGGTCCGGTCCTCGAGCTTGACGTCGACGTTCTTGATCGCCTGCGTGTCGCCGTAATAGACCTGCACGTTCCGGCAGTCGAACTTGATTTCCTTGGTGTCCACTTTGCGCTCCATGGGTCGCATGTCGTTCATGGTTTCGGTCTCCCCGGTTACCAGCGACGCTCAAAGCGACGGCGGAGGATGATGGCAATGATGTTCATCGTCAGAAGGAAGATCAGCAGGATGATGATGCCGCCCCAGGCCTTGTCGTAAAAGGCCTGATCGGCGCGGGCGGCCCAGGTATAGATCTGCGCCGGCATCGCCGAGTTGGGTTCGACGAACCCGTCAAGAAAGCCGTCCGGATAGCCCCGGGCGACGAAACCCACCATGCCGATCAGCAGGAGCGGTGCGGTTTCGCCGAGCGCCTGCGCCAGGCCGATGATCGTGCCGGTCAGGATGCCGGGCATGGCCAGCGGCAGGACGTGGTGGAACACCGCCTGCATCTTGGAGGCCCCTACCCCGAGCGCCGCGTCGCGGATAGAGGGCGGCACCGATTTCAGCGAGGCGCGGGTCGAGATGATGATCGTCGGGAGGGTCATCAGCGTCAGTACCAGCCCGCCCACCAGCGGCGCCGATTGCGGAAGATGCATGAACTGGATGAAGACCGCGAGACCGAGGATGCCGAAGACAATCGACGGCACCGCGGCCAGGTTCGAGATATTCACCTCGATGAGGTCGGTGATCCAGTTCTGCGGTGCGAATTCCTCGAGATAGATGGAGGCGGCAACGCCGATCGGCAGCGAGAGGCCGAGCACCACGAGCATCATGAAGAAGGAGCCGACGACCGAGGCGCCGATCCCTGCCCCGCCCGGGTTGTCGACGCCCGAATCGGCGCCGGTGATGAAGGGCCAGTTGAACTCGGACTTGATGATGCCCGCCGCCTTCAACTGGTCGGCGAGGTCGAGATCCGTGGCCTCCAGGAAGCGGCTGTCCTGAAGGGTCTCACGCTTCACGCGGCCGTTGAAATAGCCGTCGACGCGCGAGGATGTCGGCAGGTTGAAGGTCACGGGTGCGTCGAGGTCACCCGGATGTGCGGTGTAGTGTTCCCGGATCGCGTTACCGACCTTGCCCATCAGGCGCTCGATCGAGGCCTCGTCGAACGCGACCTCGATGCCCTGCTGCGTCAATTGATCCGCAAGTGCCGAGTTGAAGAAGCCCGAGTAGGCCTTGGTCTTGAAGAGCTGGCTCTCGGCCTCGTCGAACTGCGCCTGCGTCAGGGTGAAATTCACCTCGACGACGGTGCGGGTGAAGGCGGGCGTTCCGTTCCGGATGATCGCGACGGCGAGCACGACCAGGAAAAACAGGCCGATGGCGATCGCGGCGATTCCACAGGCCTTGAACCTAGCCTCCGTTGCGTTGCGGCGCCGGGTGCGCGCGTCGATCTGATGGATCGAGCGTCCCTTGCGCGGAGCGGCCCCGTGAAGGCTGGCGTCGGTCATTCGTACTGCTCCCGGTATTTGCGCACGATGTAGAGGGCGAGGATGTTGAGCCCCAGCGTCAGGACGAAGAGCGTCATGCCGAGGGCAAAGGCGACCAGCGCCTCGGGTGAGGCGAAATCGGCGTCACCGGTAAGCTGGGAGACGATCTTGGCGGTCACCGTGGTCATCGCCTCGAACGGGTTGAGGCTGAGCCGCGCGGCCGCGCCGGCCCCCAGCACCACGATCATCGTCTCGCCGATGGCGCGCGAGGCCGCCAGCAGGATGGCGCCGACGATCCCCGGCAGCGCCGCCGGCAGGACGACCTGCCGGATCGTCTCTGACTTGGTGGCTCCAAGGCCGTAGGAACCGTCCCGCATCGATTGCGGAACCGCGTTGATGATGTCGTCGGAGAGCGAGGAGACGAAGGGGATGAGCATCACGCCCATGACGAGCCCCGCGGTCATCACCGCGGTGCCTGCCTTCATCCAGCCCAGGCCGTCCGCTCCGAAGACGGAGAGCAGCAGCGGGCCGACGGTCAGCAGCGCGAACAGACCGTAGACGATGGTCGGGATGCCGGCGAGCACCTCGAGCATCGGCTTGGCGATGGCGCGGACCCGCGGCGACGCGTATTCGGAAAGGTAGATCGCCGAAAACAGCCCGATCGGCACCGCCACCGCGAGCGCAACGACGGAGATGTAGAAAGTGCCCCAGAGCAGCGGAAGCACGCCGAGCTGGGAAGACCCGCCGCGTCCGGAGAAGCTCGGTGACCATGTCAGGCCGAAGAAGAAGTCCGACGCCGGATAGAGGCGGAAGAATTCGAGCGTGTTGAAGACCAGCGAGAGGACAATTCCGATCGTGGTCAGGATGGCGATCGAGGCGGCGGAGATCAGCAGGATCCGCACCGACGTCTCGACGATGTTGCGGGCGCGAAACTCGGCCCGGTTCTCCCGGATCGCCCAGAGCGCACCGAGCACCGCGAGCGCCAGTGCCGCGACGGTCATCATCATGTTCCCGGTCGAATGCATGATCCGGAAGTGCTGGGCGGCGCGCAGCACCGGCTGGGTGATCTGCGAAGTGACGATCTGTCCGGCATCCTTCAGGCGTTGGGTAATGTCGATGACGTCGGCCCTCGCGCTGCGGGCGGCGTCCTCCCCGATCACGCCGGCGGCCACGGCATTGTCGAGCCCCTCGGCGACCCGGCGCACCTCCGCCATGACCAGCCCGCGGGACGAGCTGTTGGGGATCGCCCCGTCGGAGAGCATGCCCGAGACGACGGAACTCACATAGATCGGCTGCACGATCAGCCAGACGATGATCAGAAGGAACGCCGGAACCATCGCCTTGATCGCCGCGTTCCATCCGTAATAGCTCGGCAGCGAGTGCAACGCGCGGATGTCGCCCCCTGCGCTTGCCAGCGCGCGCGCGCGACCGGCGACGTAGCCGATCGCCGCGATCGCGAGCACGATCAGCAGTATCCAGAATATCGGCATGGGTCCCCCGTGTTCCCGGTTTCGGTGTGGAAAAGGTCCTAAGAGAGGAAGGGGGCGGCGGAATATGCCGCCCCCCTTTTGAGAACGGGCCCGGGGCCGCGATTACATGCTGTCGCCCATGGTCTTCTCGGCCTCGACGGCGGCCTGGGTGGCGGCCAGCTCGGGGTCGGAGACGAGGCCATACTGGGCCAGCGGACCGGAGGGGCCGGCCAGTTCGTCGGAGATGAAGAACTGGGCGTATTCCTTCAGGCCGGGGATGACGCCGATATGCGCCTTCTTGATGTAGAAGAAGAGCGGACGCGACACCGGGTATTCGCCGGAGGCGATGGTCTCGGTCGAGGGCCGGACGCCGGACATGGTCGCGACCTTCAGCTTGTCGGTGTTGTTCTCGTAGAAGGCCAGGCCGAACACGCCGATGCCGTTGGTGTTGGCGTCGATCCGGGCGAGCGTCTCGGTGTAGTCGCCGTCGATATCGACCGACTTGCCGTCGGTGCGCACCGCGAGGCAGGCGTCCTCGGCGTCGTCCTCGGACATGCCGCCATCGACCATGGCCTTCATCGCGCCGGTCTCTTCACAGCCGATGAGCAGGACTTTTTCTTCGAAGACTTCGCGGGTCCCGTGCTTGGTGCCGGGGATGAACATGGCGATCTCGGCATCCGGCAGGTCGGCGTTGAAGTCCGACCAGCTGGTGTAGCTGTTGTCGACGATCGCGCCGTCCTTCAGCACCTTGGCGCCGATGGCGTTGAAGATGTCGGACGGGGTGAAGGCGGTGAAGGCCGGACCGGACTGCTGCGAGGCAAAGACGATGCCGTCATAGCCGATGCGGACCTCGATGATGTCGGTCACGCCGGCCTCGGCACAGGCCTTGATTTCCTTGTCGCGGATCTTGCGCGAAGCGTTGGCGACGTCGATGGTGTTTTCGCCCACGCCTTCGCAGAAACGCTTCAGGCCAGCGGAGGATCCACCCGACTCGACGACCGGGGTCGGGAAGTCGGTGTTTTGGCCGAAGGCCTCGGCAACGATCGACGCATAAGGCAGAACGGTAGAGGAACCGGCGACCTGAACGTTGTCACGGGCAGCGGCGGCGGTGGCCGAAACGGCCGCGATCGCCAGAGCGGAGGCGGTCAGCTTCACGAGAGACATATGTGTTCTCCAAGGCAGTGGATTTGTCTGGACCGTCGCTCCCCGACGGCCTCGCTTGGCGTGTATGCAACACACGTTGGCCTTTTGTGACAGGTTTGTAACAGTCTCATGACAGTGTGGGGTTTTCCGCTTTTGCGCGGCATTCTGACGTCACGGAAGCCTCGGTCGGCGCCCACGGCCGTCCCCACCCGACCTGCGCGCTTCCGCTCCCGAGTGGCTTAACCGGTTTCAGCGATTCCCGCAGCCGGACTGGCGCCCGCATGCTAGTCTTGCGCAGGGGGCGATCAACGCGGGAGCAGGAGGATGCGTCTTGCAATCGCGATTCTTGTGACGAGTCTGGCCGGCTGCACCCTGCCCCACAAGCCTGCGCCGCGGGTGATGGAGGTCACGCGGCGCGGACCCGGGCCGGCCTATGCCTGCCTCCTGCCCCGCCTGCCCGCCCAGGGCCTGCGCCAGCAGACCGAACAGACCGAGGATGGCTGGCGGATGCGGATCCAGATGCTCGTCAGCCCGCCGACCGGCTGGTACGACAAGGGCGAGATCGAATACACCGCCGCCGGCCTGCGCTACGTCCCCAACAGCGCCACGGACGGAATCGGCGATGCAAGGCTCGGGGCCGCGCTGGTGCCGATGCTCGAGATTTGCGGCGGCGGGGTGCTGAACCAGGACCCAGAGGCATTAACTATCACTGCCAGAACATGAGGATGGCGGCGAGTGTGATTGCCAATAGGAACACCGTGGGGCACGTGTCGCTGCGAGTCGCAACGCGCCGCCTTTCTTTCCATCGCCTCAACATTGGTCTCGACGCGACTGCGGCGCTTCTCTCAGTGCTTGTCGTAGCGGATGGCCTGTCGCAAGACTTCCCGCCCGGGATGCAAAGGCGTTTTCCTCTGTCATTCAGGGCATTCCGGCACCGGTCGGCATCCTAGACCCGACAAGCATTCATCCTAGTCGGCGGCAGGCAAACTTCTGAAAGGCGCTGTTCGCCAAAGACGTTTCTGAGTTTTCCCTTGCTGTGTTACGCTGCGTCACGTCTCTTTAAATGCGCGTCATCGCAGGAGGAGAAAATGCGAACTGTCCTTCTCACTCTCTTTTCCTTTGCTTTTCTTGCGCCAGCCAGCGCAGGACCACTAAACGATGCCGCCAAAAAGGGCGACATCGAAGAGATCAGGCGCCTCCTTGACGACGGCGCGGACGTGAACGAGGCCGACACGATGGCGTCTCCGCTGCACTACGCAGCGATGAGGGGACACGCAGAGGCGATCGGGCTCCTGGCAACGAGGGGCGCGAGCCTGGATGCACCGAGCAAGATGGGCTCCCCCCTAGTTGCAGCCGCGCAGTTCGGTCAGGTCGAGGCGACGATTGCGCTCCTTGAAGCAGGCGCAGACCCGAATGTGGGCCGTGGAGATCAGGCGACGCCTCTCATGGTCGCCGCCTTTCGAAAGCAAACCGACGTTGCCAAGGTTCTTCTTGCCGGCGGCGCCGATCCGAACGTCATCGGGATTGCGTCGTTTCGGGCTTCCATCAATGGACCCGCGACAGCTTTGCATATCTCGATCGTTCAGGGCAGTGAGGAAATAGCAGAACTCCTGAGGGAAAATGGCGCCGAACCGATGCCTCCAGAGGTTCCGTTGGACCTTGCTGAACGCGGCAACGCCGAGCGCGGCAGGATCCTAGCACAGCAGACCTGCGGAACTTGTCACACTGTTTTGCCGGAAGGTGAACCGCTCATTGGCCACGTTGATGCCGGTCCTCCGTTGATCGGCGTGATCGGGCGACCTGTGGCGGACCTTCCGGGTTTCGAGTATTCCAACGCGCTCAAGGCACACGGAGGCGTCTGGACGCCGGAGCGGATCTATGCATTTGCGTTGCGTCCGATGCTGACGGTACCTGGCACTCGCATGGACTGGGCGCCAGATCGTACACCCGGAATGATCGCTGACATTGTGGCCTATTTGGTATCCGAATACCAATAGGTCTCGGGAGCAGGACGTTTGGCGCAGCCTGAGTCTTCATTGTCCCGCCTACCAATCGTCGGTGTGGGCAACAGAGAACAAGCGTTCGGCTCAGAACCGCCCCTCCTTCACCGCCTCCATGGCGACATGGGTCGAGGTCGACGCGACATGCGGCAGTTGCGACAGCCGTTCGGCCATGACGGTCCGGTAACTCGCGATATCCGCCGTGCGGACCTTCAGAAGGTAATCGTAGCTGCCCGCAATCATGTGGCATTGCTCGACCTCGGGGATCTTCCGGACAACCCGGTTGAAGGCGGCGAGCGCGGCCTCGCTGGTTTCCGAAAGCCGAACCTCGACGAAGGCAACATGCGCCCGGCCAAGCCGGATCGGATCGAGGATCGCCTGGTAGCCGAGAATGTAGCCCGCCGCCTCCAGCCGCTTCATCCGCGCCTGGACGGGGGATTTCGAGAGACCGACGCGACGCGCGAGTTCCGTCGCCGGAAGCCGGCCATCGGCCGAGAGTGCTTCGAGGATCGCAAGGTCAAAGGAATCGAGTTCGGGTGCGGCAAGGCGTTTCTCGGCCATCTGTCCTTCCTCTGGTTGCAAAATCGGGAATATTGCCTGCACTCTTTGAAAGGAAGGGCAAACCGACCGCCTGCAAGCGGATAGATTCGAGTGGCCCCCATTTGACAGGCTGATTCCATGATCACGACGCTCGATACCGCCCGCGCGCGCCTTCACGCCCTGACTCACCCGGACGAGCCTACGCGCCTAGCCGAGTTGACCGCGCTCGCGGCGCTCTCCGACGCGGATCGTGCGGCGATCTCGGCACGCGGCGCCGCGCTCGTGGAGGCGATCCGCGGCTCGGACGATCCCGGACTGATGGAAATGTTCCTCGCGCAATATGGTCTCTCGACCGACGAGGGTATCGCGCTCATGTGCCTCGCCGAGGCGTTGCTACGGGTGCCCGACGCGGCCACGATCGACGCCCTGATCGAGGACAAGATCGCGCCGTCCGACTGGTCCGCCCACTTGCGCAAGTCGGCCTCCTATCTCGTCAACGCCTCGACCTGGGGCCTCTTGCTCACCGGCCGGGTGCTCAAGAGCGACCATCCCGGCCTCGCCGGCACACTCCGCGGCGCCGTCCGGCGGCTGGGCGAGCCGGTGATCCGCTCCGCCGTCGGCCAGGCGATGAAACAGATGGGCAACCAGTTCGTGCTCGGCGAGAGCATCGGCGCGGCGCTCAAGCGCGCGGCGAAGATGGAGGAGAAGGGCTACAGCTATTCCTACGACATGCTGGGCGAGGCGGCGCGCACCGAGGCCGACGCGCTGCGCTATCACCGCGCCTACCTGGACGCGGTCTCGGCGATCGCGCCGGCGGCGAGGCGCGGCGGCATCCGCGAGAACCCGGGCGTCTCGGTCAAGCTCTCCGCACTCCATCCGCGCTTCGAGGTAAGCCAGCGCGGCCGCGTGATGGACGAACTCGTCCCCCGCGTTCGCGACCTCGCGCTTGCCTGCAAGCATGCCGGCATGGGGCTCAACATCGACGCAGAGGAGGCCGACCGGCTGGAGATCACGCTCGACGTCTTCGAGGCCGTCGCCCGCGACAAGCGGCTGGCGGGATGGGACGGGTTCGGCACCGTGGTGCAGGCCTACGGGCCGCGTGCCGACGCCGCGCTCGACTGGATCCACGCGCTCGCCGAGACGCTCGACCGCCGCTTCACCGTGCGGCTGGTCAAGGGCGCCTATTGGGACAGCGAGATCAAGCGGGCGCAGGTGCTGGGGCTCGAGGGCTTCCCGGTCTTCACCCGCAAGCCGATCACCGATGTGAGCTATATCGCCTGCGCCCGGCGGCTCCTCGGCATGACCGACCGGATCTATCCGCAGTTCGCCACCCACAACGCCCATTCCGCCGAGGCGATCCTGCACATGGCCGAGGACCGGCAGAGCTTCGAGTTCCAGCGCCTGCATGGCATGGGCGAGCGGCTGCACCAGATCGTCAAGGACCGCGAGGGCACGCGCTGCCGGATCTACGCGCCCGTGGGCGCACATCGTGACCTGCTGGCCTACCTCGTCCGCCGGTTGCTCGAGAACGGCGCCAACTCCTCCTTCGTCAACCAGATCGTCGACGAGGCCGTGCCCGCCGCGGAGGTCGCCCGCGACCCCATCGCCGAGGCGGAAGCCGCGCTGACCCGGCCGACCCCGGTGGTCCGCCCGGCCGATCTCTTCGGCGCGGACCGCCGCAATGCGCGCGGCTGGGACCTCACCGATGCCGATGACCTGGCCGAGATCGAGGCGGCCCGCGCCCCCTTCCGCACCAAGCGTTTCAGCGAGGGTCCGATCATTGCCGGCCAGACCCATGTCGGCGACGGCAGGCCGGTCGTGAACCCCGCCGACCCCGCCGATATCGTCGGCCATGTCACCGAGGCCAGCCCGGCGCAGGTCGAGGCCGCGCTCGCGGCCGCCGATCCCTGGACGGCCGAGCCCTTCGAACGCGCCGCCACGCTGCGCCGCGCCGCGTCGCTCTACGAGGAGAATTTCGGCCTCTTCTTCGCGCTGGCCGCCCGCGAGGCCGGCAAGTCCCTGCCCGACTGCGTCGGCGAACTGCGCGAGGCGGTCGACTTCCTGCGCTACTACGCATCCCGCATCGAACATCTCGACCGGCCGGCACGCGGCACCTTCGCCTGCATCTCGCCCTGGAACTTCCCGCTGGCGATCTTCACCGGCCAGATCGCTGCGGCGCTTGCCGCCGGCAACGCGGTGTTCGCCAAGCCCGCCGAACAGACCCCGCTCATCGCCGCAGCCGCCGTGCACTTGCTGCATGAGGCCGGGGTGCCGGCGACGGCACTGCAACTCCTGCCCGGCACCGGCGAAACGGTCGGCGCGGCGCTCACCTCCGAACCGCGTGTCGACGGCGTCTGCTTCACCGGCGGCACGGATACGGCGCAAATCATCCACCGTTCCATGGCCGAGAGTCTCGCTCCGGACGCCCCGCTCATCGCCGAGACCGGCGGACTGAACGCGATGGTGGTCGATTCCACCGCGCTCCCCGAACAGGCGGTGCGCGATATCCTGGCCTCCGCCTTCCAGTCCGCGGGCCAGCGCTGCTCTGCCCTGCGCTGCCTTTACGTCCAGGAGGATATCGCGGAGGGGCTTCTGGACATGCTCAAGGGCGCGATGCAATGCCTCTCGCTCGGCATGCCCTGGGATCTCTCGACCGATGTCGGCCCGGTGATCGACGAGGACGCGCGACGCGTGATCGACGCGCATGTCGCGAAAGCCGAGGCCGAGGGCCGGCTGATCTTCCGCCTCGACGCGCCCGCGGAGGGCCTGTTCTGCGCCCCTGCCCTCATCCGCATCTCCGGCATCGCCGACCTGGAGCGCGAGGTGTTCGGTCCGGTCCTCCATGTCGCCACCTTCAAGGCCGCCGAGCTTGGCCGGGTCATCGATGCGATCAACGCGACCGGGTACGGCCTGACCTTCGGGCTGCACTCGAGGATCGACGACCGCGTGCAATCGGTGGTCGACCGCGTCGCCGCCGGCAACCTTTACGTCAACCGCAACCAGATCGGCGCCATAGTCGGCTCCCAGCCTTTTGGTGGCGAGGGGCTTTCGGGCACCGGGCCCAAGGCCGGCGGACCGGCCTACCTGCCGCATTTCACAGCGCCCGCCGGTCCGGACGCACCGGCCGAGCCTTTCGCGGAGGCGACCACGGCCGCGGCCGTGCAGTCGCAGATCGACGCGGCCAACCGCTCGGACACGCCCATCGAACAGATCGACATGCCCGGCCCCACCGGCGAACTCAACCGGCTGACCACTCTGCCCCGCGCGCCCGTCCTGTGCCTCGGCCCGGGCGCGGAATGCGCCGCGGCTCAGGCCGATCTCGTGCGCGCCGCGGGCGCCACGCCGATCCCGCTCGACGCCGACCTGCCTCCCGCGGCGCTGGACGGCCTCGAGGGGTTCGGCGCCGTTCTCTGGTGGGGCGACGCGGAAACCGCCCGCGCGCTGCGCCGCGCCCTCGCGGGCCGACCGGGGCCGATCCTGCCGCTTCTGACCGGGCTCGCGCCGGCCTCTGCCTTCCAGCTCGAACGCCACCTCTGCGTCGACACGACGGCCTCGGGCGGAAACGCGGCGCTGTTGGCAGCAGTATCGCAATAGGCTCTGCGCCGTCTTGCAAAGGGCGGCGCGCGCATGGCAATGGGCGGGAACGGACCCGCTCATGACCCTGCCCCCCTCCTCCCTCTGGCCAAAGATCGCGCTGGCCGCCGCGATCGGCATCCTCTCCGGGATCGCCGCGCGCCGCTTCGGCATGCCCCTGCCCTGGATGCTCGGGCCGATGATTGGCTGCAGCCTCGCCGCGGTCGCCGGAGCGCCGCTGCACGGCCCCGCCGGCCTGCGCCAGGTCGTCATTCCGGTTATCGGCGTGATGCTCGGCTCGGGCTTCCACCCCGGCCTCTTCGCCAATATCGGCGAATGGATCGGCACGCTCCTTCTGCTGCCTGCCTTCCTCGCCACCGCCACCGTCGCAAGTTACACCTTTTACCGCCGCGTCGGCGGCTACAGCCCGGTCAACGCCTTCTTCTGCGCCGCTCCGGGCGGGATAAACGAGATGGTCGTCCTTGGCGCCGAGGCCGGCGGCGACGAGCGGCGCATCGCCCTTGCCCACGCGCTGCGGATCTTCCTGTCGATCTCGATCATCGCCCTGGTGTTCGCGCTGCTGCTCGACATCCGCGCCGCACGCGGCCCCGGAAGCTGGGTCGGGCTCACAGACCTCAGCCTGCGCGATGCCGCCCTGCTGGTCGCCGGCGGCGTCGCCGGGCTCCTCCTGGGCCGCCGCCTCCGCTTGCCCGCACCGATGCTTTTCGGTCCGATGCTGGCCTCGGCGGCCACGCACATGACCGGGATCGTCACCGCCGCGCCGCCCTCGCTTTTCGTCGTCGCCGCCCAGATCACCATCGGCACGATCCTCGGCTGCCGCTTTGCAGGCATCTCCGTGACCGAGATGCGCCGCGACATGGCGCTTGGCTTCGGATCGGCGCTCGTCCTGCTCGCGGTCACGACCGGGTTTGCCGCCCTGCTCCTTCCGCTGACCGGCACGCCACTGGCCCAGGCCGTGCTCGCCTATTCCCCCGCGGGGCTCACCGAGATGTCGCTGCTGTCGCTCGCCATGGGGCAGGACGTCGCCTATGTCTCGACCATGCATGTTGCCCGAATTGCTATGATTCTCTTCGGAATGACCCTGGTCTTCCGCGCGATCGGAACGCGACTCATCGCCGCCTCCCGCCCGGACAGTAGCGATCCGTCCGCCTAATATTCACATTCTCGCAATATTAGCGATAACATTTGTAACAATTGCCGGCTTTCACGGCAATTTTCTTTCGGCTTTTCTCAATCCCATGCTTTCATTGCAGTATCAACGATCCGCGGCCCCGCGCCGCACCATTTGAGAGAAGTGATATGAAAGAAGAGAATTTCCGGACTCCGCCCTCCAAGGATGATGAACAGGCGCGCACGGACGATCGCCGCGATTCCGACCAGTCCCAATCCGGCGACGCCCCCAGCTACAGCTTCCGCGACTTCGCCAGCATCTGAGCCTCTTGCCGGGAATGCCGGGGCGGCTATCCTGCCGCCATGGCGTCCCCGATCTCCTCGATCCGAAATCTCGGCCCCGCAATGGAGGCTGGCTTTGCCCGTGCTGGCATCACATCCGCGGAGGAACTTCGCGCGCTCGGCGCCGACGATGCCTATCGCCGCCTGCTGGCCGCCGGTACGCGGCCGCATTTCATCGGTTATTACGTGATCGAAATGGGGCTTCAGGGCCGCCCCTGGAACGATTGCCGCGGCAAGGAGAAGGACGCGTTGCGCCGGCGATTCGACGCAATCGTCGCCGAAACCCGCCCCTCCGGAGCTCCGGCCGGCATAGAGCAGGTCCTCGACAGGATCGGCACCGGGCTGCGTCGCTAGGCACCGCGCCCGCGACGCCGCGCCACGTCACCGCTCTGGACCCCCGCGCGACCTTGCGCTAAGGCCCTGCCCAAGATGCTGACTCGTTCGATCATTCTGCGAATTACCATCCCGGCGCTCTGACAGACGAGCCGCCGGGACAAGGCGCATGGGCTCCCCGCGCCGCCGAATTCTCCGAACATCGATGACCCAGAAGGACGCCACCCCATGTGCGCCGAGACGACCGACACAGCCCGAACCGACGCCCCCGACTACAAGGACACGCTCAATCTCCCGCGCACCGAGTTTCCGATGCGCGCGGGCCTGCCGAAACGCGAGCCCGGCTGGCTCGAGCGGTGGGAGGAGATCGGCATCTATGACAAGCTGCGCGAGAAGGCCGAGGCGGAGCCGCGCCCGCCCTTCACGCTGCATGACGGCCCTCCCTATGCCAACGGGCACCTGCATATCGGCCACGCGCTCAACAAGATCCTCAAGGACATGGTGGTCCGCTCGCAGCAGATGATGGGCAACGACGCCCGCTACATCCCCGGCTGGGACTGCCACGGGTTGCCGATCGAGTGGAAGATCGAGGAGCAGTATCGCCAGAAGGGCAAGAACAAGGACGAGGTGCCGGTCGTCGAGTTGCGCCGCGAATGCCGTGCCTTTGCCGAGGAATGGGTCGGTATCCAGCGCGCCGAATTCAAGCGGCTGGGCGTCACCGGCAACTGGGACGATCCCTATCTGACGATGGACTACCATGCCGAGGCGGTCATCGCGCAGGAATTCATGAAGTTCCTGATGAATGGAACGCTCTACCAGGGTTCCAAGCCGGTGATGTGGTCGGTCGTCGAGAAGACCGCGCTGGCCGAGGCCGAGGTCGAGTATCACGAGCATCAGAGCCACACGATCTGGGTGAAGTTCCCGGTCGCCCGCGCCGTGGAACCCACCGGCGCGCGCTCGGAGTTGCGCGGCGTGAATGTCGTGATCTGGACCACCACTCCCTGGACG
This sequence comes from Tropicimonas sp. IMCC6043, assembly GCF_004146235.1. Lineage (GTDB taxonomy): Bacteria > Pseudomonadota > Alphaproteobacteria > Rhodobacterales > Rhodobacteraceae > Tropicimonas. The sequence goes on from NZ_SELO01000001.1 coordinate 207,231, forward strand.
ATCCCGCAGAACCGCGCCGTGGCCTTCAACCCCGAGCTCTCCTACGGGCTCTACGAGGTCACCGCGGCGCCGGCAGAGAACTGGGCGAAGACCGGCGAGCGATACCTGCTGGCCGACAACCTGGCCGAGGACGTGATGAAAGCCGCCCGGGTCGAGGGCTTCACCCGGCTGCGCGACGTCACCGCGGCGCAGCTCGACCTGCTGCAATGCGCCCACCCGTTCCGCGGTATCGAGGGCGGCGAAGGCGAATGGGACTATGACGTGCCTATGCTTCCGGGCGATCATGTCACCGACGAGGCCGGCACGGGCTTTGTCCACACGGCGCCCAGTCATGGTGCTGACGACTACATCCTCGGGGTGCGCCACGGGCTCAAGATGACCCATAACGTGCTTGAGGACGGCTCCTTCCGGCCGGACCTCCCGCTCTTCGGCGGTGCGGTGATCTTCGACCACAAGGGCAAGGAAAAGGACGCCAACAAGCGGGTCATCGAGGCGCTTGCAAATGCGGATGCGCTCATCGCCCGTGGCCGGCTGAAGCATTCCTACCCACATTCCTGGCGCTCGAAGGCACCGCTGATCTTCCGCAACACGCCGCAATGGTTCGTCTCGATCGACCGCAAGGTCGGCGACGACCAGGACGCGCTCGGCCAGACCATCCGTGCCCGCGCGCTGGCGGCCATCGACACGGTCACCTGGACGCCGGCATCGGGCCGCAACCGGATCCATTCGATGATGGAGAGCCGCCCCGACTGGGTGCTGTCGCGCCAGCGGGCCTGGGGCGTGCCGCTCGCCTGTTTCGTGAAGAAGGGCGCGAGGCCGGATGATTCCGACTTCCTGCTGCGCGACGCGGCCGTCAACGCCCGCATCACCGCCGCCTTCGAGGCTGAAGGCGCGGACGCCTGGTATGAAGAGGGCGCCAAGGCGCGCTTCCTCGGCAACGACCACGACCCGGACGCCTACGAACAGGTCTTCGACATCCTCGACGTCTGGTTCGATTCCGGCTCCACCCACGCCTTCGTGCTGCGCGACCGGCCGGACGGGACCGAGGACGGAATCGCCGACCTCTATCTCGAGGGCACCGACCAGCACCGCGGCTGGTTCCATTCCTCGCTCCTGCAAAGCTGCGGCACCCAGGGGCGCGCGCCCTATCGCGGCGTGCTGACCCACGGCTTCACGCTCGACGAGAAGGGCAACAAGATGTCCAAGTCGCTGGGCAACACGATCCTTCCCGAGGAGGTCGTCCGACAATATGGCGCCGACATCCTGCGGCTCTGGGTGGCGCAGTCGGATTACACCTCCGATCAGCGGATCGGCCCTGAGATCCTCAAGGGCGTCGCCGACAGCTACCGCCGCCTACGCAACACGATGCGCTTCCTGCTCGGCAGCCTCGGCGATTTCGACAGCATCGAGCCGGTGCTGCCGGTCGACATGCCGCCGCTGGAACGCTGGGTGCTCAACCGGGTCGCCGAGCTCGATTCCGAGGTGCGCGCCGGCTATGGCGCCTATGATTTCCAGGGCGTCTTCCAGAAGGTGTTCAACTTCGCGACCGTCGATCTCTCGGCCTTCTACTTCGACATCCGCAAGGACACGCTCTATTGCGACGCCGATGACAGCCGGTTCCGTCGCGCGGCGCTGACGGTGCTCGACGTCCTGTTCCACCGGCTGACCACCTGGCTCGCGCCTGTGCTGGTCTTCACCATGGAAGAGGTCTGGCTGGAGCGGTTCCCGGACGCGGCCGGCTCGGTGCACCTTCAGGACATGCCGGAGACCCCGGCGGACTGGCGAAAGCCGGAACTGGCCGACCTGGTCGACCGGGTCCGCAACGTGCGCCGGGTCGTCACCGCGGCGCTGGAAGTCCAGCGTCAGGCCAAGGTGATCGGGTCGAGCCTCGAGGCTGCGCCCGAGGTCTATGTCGAGGATGCGACGCTGGTGGCGCTGCTGCGGACGGTGAATTTCGCCGATGTCTGCATCTCCTCGCAGATCACCCTGATCGAGGACGTTGCGCCCGAGGGGGCCTTCACCCTTGATGACGTGCCGGGCGTCGGCGTGGTCTTCGCGCGTGCGACCGGCGAGAAATGCCAGCGCTGCTGGAAGATCCTGCCCGATGTCGGAACACATACGCATCCCGGCACCTGCCAGCGCTGCAACGACGCGCTCGGCTGACACGCTCGCCCGCCGCCGGTCTCCCACGGGACGGCGACGGGCGAACCGGCCGCCCATGCGAGGGGGCTTCCCTCGCTCCTGCAGCAACGGTACCAAGGCCCCATGAGCTTCGCCCCCCGCCTCTACGCCACCGCCGCCGACTGGGCCGCCGCGCCACGCAAACGCGTGCTGCTCTTCGGCATGTCGGGGCTGGGCAAAACCCATGTCTCCAACATGCTGCGCAGCTCCGGCGGCTGGTTCCACTACTCCGTCGATTACCGGATCGGAACCCGCTACATGGGCGAGCTGATCTCCGACGAGTTCAAGCGCGAAGCGATGAAGGTTCCGCATCTGCGGGCGCTGCTGATGTCGGATTCGATCTACATCGCCTCCAACATCACCTTCGACAACCTCTCCCCGCTCTCGACCTATCTCGGCAAGCCGGGCGATCCGGCCAGGGGCGGTCTTTCGATTGCCGAATACCGCAAGCGCCAGGAGCAACATCACGACGCAGAGTGCGCCGCGCTGCTTGACGCGCCGCGCTTCATCGAGCGCGCCGTGGATCTCTACGACTATCCGCATTTCGTCTGCGATTCCGGCGGCTCGATCTGCGAGGTCGTGTCCCCGGACGATCCCGGCGACGAGATCCTGCAAACGCTTGCCAGCGCGATGCTGCTGGTCTGGATCCAGGGCAACGATGCGCATCGCGACGAGCTCGTGCGCCGCTTTGACAAGGCGCCGAAGCCGATGTGCTACCGGGCCGCGTTCACCGATGCGGCCTGGGATGAATTCCTGCGTGAAAACAACGTCGACGAAGGCGATGTTGATCCGGATCTCTTCGTCCGCTTCGCCTATCGGCGGGCGATGGCGGCACGCCAGCCGGCCTATGCGGCGATGGCCCGGAACTGGGGCGTGACGGTGACCGCGGCCGAGATCTCCGAGGCCGACAGCCCGGCGAAGTTCGAGGCACTGATCGGACGGGCCATCGACAGGTGCTGACGTCGGGGCGGCGGCCGGTGCAAAGGGCCCATAGCGGCTTGTGAATTTCCGGCAATGCGCCTATCTGGAGGCTTCCCGAAACCGAGGTTCGCCTTATGCCGATCACGCTCCCCGAGACCCTGCCTGCCTTCGATATCCTGCAGACCGAGGGCGTGATGGTGATGGGCGAGAACCGCGCGGCGCGGCAGGATATCCGCCCGCTCCGGATCGGCCTGCTGAACCTGATGCCGAAGAAGATCCAGACCGAGACGCAGTTCGCGCGCCTGATCGGCGCGACTCCGCTACAGATCGACCTGCACCTGATCCGGATCTCGAACCACGAGGCCAAAAACACCGCCGCGGCGCATATGGAGGCCTTCTACCGCCCCTGGGAAGAGGAGCGGGACACGAAATTCGACGGGCTCATCATCACCGGCGCGCCGATCGAGCACCTGCCTTTCGAGGAAGTGACCTACTGGGACGAGCTCACCCGGATCTTCGACTGGACCCAGACACATGTGCATTCCACCTTCGGCGTCTGCTGGGGCGGCATGGCGATGATCAACCATTTCCACGGCGTCAAGAAACACATGCTGGAAGAAAAGGCGTTCGGTTGCTTCCGGCACCAGAATCTTGCACCCGCCTCGCCCTATCTGCGCGGGTTCTCCGATGACCTTTTGATGCCGGTCTCGCGCTGGACCGAGATGCGCCAGGACGAGATCGAGGCGGTGCCGGATCTCGTCCCGCTGATCGCCTCCGACGAGGTCGGACCGGCGCTGGTCGAGGACCCCGCCCACCGCGCGCTCTACATGTTCAACCATCTCGAATATGACAGCGGTACGCTGAAGGAGGAATATGATCGCGACGTCGCCGAAAACGCGGCGATCGAGGTTCCGGTCAACTACTTCCCCGACGACGACCCGGAGAACATGCCGACCAACCGCTGGCGGAGCCATGCCCACTTGCTCTATGGCAACTGGATCAACGAGATCTACCAGTCGACCCCCTTCGACCCCAATGCCATCGGCACCGGCCATTGGTGAACCCGGTCCGCCGGCGATGCGCCGGACGGGCCGGGCGTTCGAGTCCTGCGGGCGGGTGCTGGAGGTAGGCGGCCGAGATGTCCAGGCCTATGTCGCCGGCGACGGTCCGGACGTGATCCTGTTGCACGGCGCCGCGAGCCATTCGGCGGATTTCGATTTCGGCCTGTTTGACCGTCTTGCCGCCCGCTTCCGCGTGACTGCCTTCGACCGCCCGGGGCTCGGCCGCTCCGAGGCGCTGCATGGCCGCGGCGAGAGCTTTGGCGAACAGGCCGCCCATCTCGACGCGGCGGCGGCGGCGCTCGGCATCGCGCGGGCGGTGGTCGTCGGCCACTCCTTCGGCGGCGGCGTCGCCATGGCCTGGGCGCTCGACCGGCCGGCCCGCGTCGCCGCGGTGACGACGCTCGCCGGTGTCACCATGCCCTGGCCGGAGGACATGGACGCGTTCCGCCGCCTCGCCTCGCGCGAGCCCGATGGCGCGGCGCTGGTGCCGGTGATCTCGGTCACCTCCGAACGCGCCTTTACCCATTCGACTCTGGAGACAATCTTCGCGCCCCAGCCAGTGCCCGAGGGCTATGCCGAACGCCTCCTGCTGCCGCGCGACCTGCTCCGCCCGACCTTCCGCAGCAATGCCCGCCAGGTGGCCCGGTTGCGCGAGGAGGTCACCCGGCTCGCCAGAGGCTACGCTTCGTTGCAGCTTCCGGTCGAGGTGCTGCAAGGGAAGCATGACACGGTCGGCTCGGTGATGGTCCACGCCCGCCAGATGGCGCGCCGGCTCGGCAACGCGCGGCTGACCGAACTGCCAGGTATCGGCCACATGCCGCATCACGCGGACCCGGACGCCACGGTTGCGGCGATTATACGCGCGGTAGCACGGGCCGGATTGCGCTGACTTTCCCCCGACGACATACTGAGCCGCGGAAAAGGGGAAGAACTATGCCACATCTCCCGTTCGATGGCGCCATCAGCGAGTTTTACAAGAAGCAAACATCCAATGACGTCCAGAAAGCGATCAAGGAGGCGGAGGGAAAGCCGATCCTGAGCGCGAGCTACCCTTACAAGGACCGCATGGACAAGGACGAGTACGAGGAGACGCTGCACAAGCTGCAGATCGAACTGGTGAAGCTACAGGCCTGGGCGCAGGCCTCGGGAGAGCGGATCGCCGTCGTCTTCGAGGGCCGCGATACTGCCGGCAAGGGCGGCGCGATCAAGCGGTTCAGCGAACACATGAACCCGCGGGCGACCCGCATCGTCGCGCTCTCGGCGCCGTCGAACCGCGAGGCGCGGCAATGGTATTTCCAGCGCTATATCGAGCAGCTCCCGGTGAAGGGCGAGATCGTGCTGTTCGACCGTTCCTGGTACAACCGCGGCGTCGTCGAGAAGGTCTTCGGGTTCTGCACCGACGAGGAGCGGCAGGCCTTCTTCAAGCAGCTTCCCGATTTCGAGAAGCTGGTCACCGAGGACGGCGTGCGGCTGTTCAAGATCTGGCTCAACATTTCGCAGGCCGAGCAGCTCAACCGGATGCTCTCCCGCGAGCACGACCCGCTCAAGCAATGGAAGCTCTCCCGGATCGACGTCGAGGGTCTGCACCATTGGCAGGAATATTCCGACGCGATTTCCGAGACGCTGCACCTGACACACGAGATCTATGCGCCCTGGACGGTGATCCGCGCCGACGATAAGCGCCGGGCACGGATTGCCTGCATCCGGCTGGTGCTGAGTCAGATTGACTATGACGGCAAGAAGGACAAGATCGTGGGCGATGTCGACCCCAAGATCTGCGGGGGACCTGCCCTGATCCATGTCTAAACGTGGCTATCACCACGGAAATCTGCGGCAGGCCCTGGTCGACGCGGCGCTCGGACTGATCGAGGCCAAGGGTCCGCAGGGCTTCACCTTGTCGGAGGCGGCAAAGGCGGCCGGCGTGACGCCGGCGGCAGTCTACCGGCATTTTCAGGGCCGGGAGGACCTGCTCGAGGAGATTGCCCGGCAGGGGTTCGAGATCTTTGCCGATCTCATGCAGTACGCCTATGACAAGGACCAGAGTTCCGCCCTCGCCCGCTTCGAGGCGGTGGGCCGGGCCTATCTGGCCTTTGCACGGAAGTTCCCCGGACAGTATCAGGCGATGTTCGAGGCCGGACTCTCGCTGAATCGCCGCCCCGAGCTCGCCTCCGCCGCCGAGCGCGGCAAGGCGGTGCTGGAGCGCGCCGCCGAGGAGCTCTCGGCCCATATCCCGCCCGAAAAGCGACCGCCTGCGCAGATGGTCACGGCGCATATCTGGGCCATGTCGCATGGCGTTGTCGAGCTTTACGCTCGTGGCGCACCCGGCGCCCGTTCGCCCTTCCCACCAGAGGACCTGCTCGAGACCGGCATCGGCATCTACCTGCGCGGTCTCGGCCTGCTGCCGCCCGATTCCTGATCCGGGCTGCCGGACCGGCCTCAGCCGAGCGAGGTCACCCAGAGGATCGTCGCGTCCTCCTGGCTCACCGAGATCACGTTGTGCCCCATCGTGGCGTCGTAATAGGCGCTGTCGCCGCGGCGCATTTCGACGGGGGTATAAAACTCCGTGTAGAGCCGGATCACGCCGGTCAGAACGAGCAGGAATTCCTCGCCCTCGTGCCGCACCCAGCCATCGAATTCCTCCACGTCCCGCGCCCGCACCCGCGCGCGATAGGGCAGCATCTTCTTCGCGGTCAGCCGCTCGGCCAGCAATTCGTGTTCGTAGGTCGTCGTGGCATGGGCAGTCCCGGCGCCGGCCTCTGTCACCACCATCCGCCCGCCGGCACCGAGCTTTGCCGGCGGCGTAAAGAGCTGCGGCACCGAGATCGCCAGCCCTTCGGCAAGCTTCTTCAGCGCCTCATAGGTCGGCGACATCTGCCCGTTCTCGATCTTCGAGAGCGTCGAGCGCGCGAGGCCGGCCCGCCCGGCCGCCTGCTCCAGAGTCCAGCCCTTCGCCTTCCTGAGCTCGCGCACCCGCGCGCCGAGGTCGAGCGGCTCTCCCGACACCGTCTCGCCGCTCTCCCGCTCGATGCGGATGAGGGATTTAGGGTCGGTCCGGGGGCTGTCCTGATCGTTCATGGACAGGTTCTAGGACCGCGGTGGCGGCATGGCAATGCCGCCACCGCTTGCGGGCCGGGCCGCTCCCGGCGAAGATCGGCCCCATGCTCTCGGTCCATTACGACAGTCCGCCGCCACCGCCGCCCGCCGCCTTCAACCTCGCGGCGCATGTGCTGGGGCGCGCCGACGCACTGCCCGACAAGACCGCACTGGCGATCCTCTCGCCCACCGGCGCCGCGCGTTGGCGTTACGGCGCGCTGGCCCAGGCGGTGGCGGGCATAGGCGCGGGGTTGCTGGCGACAGGTCTCCAGCCCGGCGACCGGCTGCTGATGCGGCTCGGCAACGAGGTCGAGTTTCCGCTGGCCTTCCTTGGCGCGATCTGGGCCGGCATACTGCCGATCCCCGCCTCCGCGGCGTTGACGGTACCCGAGATCTCCCGCATCGCCCGCGAGACCAGCCCCGCCGCCATCGTCGCCGCGCCGGACATCTCGCTCCCCGATCCCTGCCCCTGCCCGGTCATTCCGGCGCTGGCGCTGCGCGAGATGGAGGCCAGTCCGCCCACGGGTCCGGCGCTCGGCGATCCCGACCGCGCGGCCTATATCGTCTATACATCCGGCAGTGCCGGCCGGCCGCGCGGCGTGATCCACGCCCACCGCGCGGTCTGGGCGCGGCAGATGATGTGGCGGGACTGGTATGACCTTCGCGAAAGCGATCGCCTGCTCCATGCCGGCAGCTTCAACTGGACCTACACGCTCGGCACCGGCCTTCTAGACCCTTGGGCGATCGGCGCCACCGCGCTGATCCCGGCTGCCGGCACCAAACCACAGCAGCTTCCCTTGCTGCTCGCTCGACACGACGCGACGCTCTTCGCCGCGGCCCCCGGCGTCTATCGCCAGATGCTGCGCGACCGCCCCGCGATGCGTCTGCCCAAGCTGCGCCACGGGCTCTCGGCCGGCGAAAAGCTGCCCGAGGCGCTTCGCGACGCCTGGCAGAGCGCGACCGGCACCGCGGTGCACGAGGCGCTCGGCATGTCCGAATGCTCGACCTATCTCTCCGGCTGCCCGGCCCGCCCCGCGCCGCCGGGCGCATCGGGGTTTCCGCAGACGGGCCGCCGCCTCGCGCTGCTCGGCCCGGACGGGGCTCCGGTCCCGCGCGGAACGCCCGGCGTTCTGGCGATCCACCGCGACGACCCGGGCCTCATGCTCGGCTACCTCGATGCGCCGGAAGAAACAAAAGCGCGGTTTTCCGGCGATTGGTTCCTGACCGGAGACATGGCCCAGATGGATGAGGCGGGCGCCGTCACCTATCTCGGCCGTGATGACGACATGATGAACGCCGGCGGCTTCCGCGTCTCGCCGCTCGAGATCGAGGCGGCGCTGGCGGGGTTTCCGGGCCTCGCCGAGATCGCCTGTGCCGAAGTCGAGGTGAAGGCCGACACGCGCGTCATCGGCGCCTTCTACAGCGCGCCCGAGCTGCTGGACGAGGCCGCGCTTGCCGCCTTTGCGGCCGAGCGGTTGGCCGCCTACAAGCGTCCGCGCCTCTACCGATGGCTCGAACGCCTTCCACGGAACAGCAACGGCAAGATCGACCGGAAGTCGCTCTCCGCCGTGTCATGACGGCACCGAAAGGCAAAGGGAAAACGCCGTTCAACCCGCCGAGTTTCCCTCTGCCGAGGTCGGCGCGATGAAGAAATAGGCGAGTTTCGCCTTGGCCCGACCGCACAGCCTGATACACGGGGGGCCATGATCAAGCTCGATATCCTTGCCGACCCGATCTGCCCCTGGTGCCATATCGGACGCACCCATCTTCTCACCGCTCTCGAGGCGCGCCCGAAACATCCCTTCGTGATCGAATGGCATCCGTTCCAGCTCAACCCGGATATGCCGCCCGAGGGCATGGACCGCCGCGCCTATCTCGAGGCGAAATTCGGCGGCAAGGAGGGTGCGGTCGCGGCCTATGCGCAAATCGCCGACGCGGCCGAGGCCGCCGGGCTCGACATCGATTTCACCGCCATCGACCGCACGCCCAACACGCTGGACGCCCACCGCCTGATCCACTGGGCGGGCCTCGAGGGCAAGCAGATGGAGGTCGTGGGCGCGCTCTGCTCGGCCTATTTCGACGAAGGCCGCGACATCGGAGACCGCGACGTCCTGGCCGACATCGCCGACGGCGCCGGAATGGACGCCGCCGCCATCCATCGCCTGCTCGAAGGCGATGCCGACAGCGAGGAGATCCGTGCCCGTGACGCCAACGCCCGCGAGCGCGGCGTCACCGGCGTGCCGACCTTCATCATCGCCAACCAGCATGTCGTTCCCGGTGCCCAGCCTCCCGACCTCTGGATCCGGCTCATCGACGAGATCAACGAGCAGATCGGCTGAGTGCGCTGTTCGCATTTGCCGAGACCACTTCCGGGTTCTGTTCAAATTTCCACAATAAACGAAACATCGGAAACATGTTAGGCGGCGGGTAACAAGGATTACCCACATGCCCAAGCGCCTTCCACAGGCGGAATTCATCGCCTTCATCGCGATGCTTTTCGCGACAATCGCCTTTTCCATCGACTCGATGCTACCGGCGCTGCCGGAGATCGCCGCCGAACTCAGCCCGGGCGCGCCGAACCGCGCCCAACTCATTCTCACCAGCTTCGTGCTCGGCATGGGGCTCGGCACCTTCGTCACCGGCCCGCTTGCGGACGCCTTCGGCCGCCGCCGAGTGATCCTCGGCGGTGCCGTGGTCTACATGATCGGCGCGACACTGGCCTGGCGCGCCGGCACGCTCGAGCTGATGCTGGCGGCGCGTTTCCTGCAGGGGCTCGGCGCCGCCGGCCCCCGCATCGCCGCCATCGCCATCGTGCGCGACCTCTATGCGGGCCGCCAAATGGCGCGCCTCATGTCCTTCGTGATGATGGTCTTCACGCTCGTGCCCGCGGTCGCCCCGACGATCGGCGCGGGCATCATCGCGATCGCCGGCTGGCGCGGCATCTTCGGCGCCTTCCTCCTTTTCTCCCTGTTCAGCGCCGGCTGGCTGGCGCTGCGCCAGGAGGAAACTCTCGCACCCGCCAATCGCCGCGCCATCCGCCCGAGGCTGCTGGCCCGCGGCGTGGTCGAAGTCTTTTCCAACCGGATGGTGATGATCGCCGTGTTGGCCCAGGGTCTGTGCTTCGGGATCCTCTTCGCCAATATCAGCTCGATTCAGCAGATCTTTGACATCACCTTCCACGAGGGCGCCCGCTTCCCGCTCTGGTTCGGCATGATCGGCCTCGTGGCGGCCGGTTCCAGCCTGCTCAACGCGGCGCTGGTCGGCCGTTACGGCATGCGCTACCTCGTCCGCATTGCGCTCACGTCGCAGCTCGCGCTGTCGGCGCTTATGACGCTTCTGTTCTGGATCGGGGCACTGCCGCCAACCGCGTCATTCGCGATCTATCTTGTCTGGACCTGCGCGGTATTCTTCCTCAACGGCTTGACGCTCGGCAATCTCAATTCCATGGCGATGGAGCCGATGGGCCATATCGCCGGCATGGCCGCCTCGGTTCTGGGGTCGGTCGGCACGGTGATTGCCGTCATAATCGCAGTGCCGGTCGGGCTCGCCTTCGACGGCACGCCGCTGCCGCTGATGCTGGCGACGATGCTGCTGGCGGCCGCGGCACTGACGCTGGTCCACTTGATCCAGCGGGTCGAGGCGCGCGACGTGGCGCCGGCGGCCGAATGACCCCGGATGACGCCCGAGCGGCGGCCGGATTCAGTGTTCCGACACTGTCGACACCAGAAGATAGACGTGGGTGAAATCCGAATGCTCGCCGTTCTTGGTCGGCTTTGAGCGAAACACCCGCCCCTCGACGCGATAGACCGTGAACGCACTCAGGCTGTGGCCGTCCTTGACCAGGTCACCGATCAGCGGGACACAGTCGCTTTGTTTTTCCGCAATCACCTCATGCGTCGCCTCGTGATAGTCAAAGGTTTCCTTGTCGACGAGCGTAAGAAGCATTGCAGTTCACCAATTGTTCGGGATTTCAGTTCCATTTACGCAACGTAACACAGGAAGCACTCAAAGGTCCCGGACTAATGTTGCCGTCGCCACGGATGACGCTATCAAAGGAATGTCGCCGCCGGCTCTTGCGGTAGGAAACGGTCGGGTTTCCAAGGTGTTGCTGGAGTTTCCGACCGTGTCGTCTAGACCTTCTGTCGCGCCTGCTCTGCAAGATCCCGAGCAATCGCGAAGGCGCCCTTGATCCGGTCAGCATTGTTCTTCCAGTCGCGCCGCACGACAATCTTGTTGTCCCTGACCTTGGCTAGCCCGTTCTGTGCCTGGACGAAGGCCACCAGCCCCGCCGGGTTGGCGAACTTGTCGTTGTGGAACTGGATCGTGGCGCCTTTCGGACCGCCGTCGAGCTTGGCGATCCCGGCTCGCTTGCACATCGCCTTGATGCGAACAATGAGCAGCAGGGTGTTGACTTCCTTCGGCAATTTCCCGAATCGGTCGATCAGTTCGGCGGCAAAGCCCTCAAGCTCGACCTTGGTGGTGAGCCCCGAGAGCCGGCGGTAGAGCCCCAGGCGTACGTCCAGATCCGGAACGTAATGTTCTGGGATCAGAACCGGCACGCCAAGGTTGATCTGCGGCGCCCATTGCCCGTCATCGTCGGTCAGCCCCTCGAAGGCGCCAGACCGGATCTTGCCGATCGCCTCCTCAAGCATAGTCTGGTAAAGCTCGTAGCCCACCTCGCGCATCTGGCCCGACTGCTCCTCGCCGATCAGGTTGCCGGCGCCGCGGATGTCGAGGTCCTGGCTCGCCAGCGTGAAGCCCGCGCCAAGGCTGTCGAGCGAGCCGAGCACCCGAAGGCGCTTCTCGGCCGTGTCGGTGAGCCTCGCCCGCGGCTTGGTGGTCAGGTAGGCATAGGCGCGGGTCTTGGCGCGACCCACCCGGCCGCGGATCTGGTAGAGCTGTGCCAGGCCGAACATGTCGGCGCGGTGCACCACCATCGTGTTGGCCGTCGGGATGTCGAGGCCGCTCTCGACGATGGTCGTGGCCAGCAGCACGTCGAACTTGCCGTCGTAGAAGGCGTTCATCCGGTCGTCGAGTTCGCCTGCCGCCATCTGGCCATGCGCCGTCACGTGCGTCACCTCGGGCACTTGGTCGCGCAGGAACGCCTCGATCTCCGGCAGGTCGGAGATCCGCGGCACGACGTAGAAGCTCTGCCCGCCGCGGTAATGCTCGCGCAGGAGCGCCTCGCGAATGGTGATCGCGTCGAACTCGCTGACATAGGTGCGGATCGCCAGCCGGTCGACCGGCGGCGTGCCGATGATCGAGAGGTCGCGCACGCCCGAGAGCGACATCTGGAGCGTCCGCGGGATCGGCGTCGCGGTCAGCGTCAGCACGTGGATGTCCGAGCGCATCTCCTTCAGCCGCTCCTTGTGGGAGACGCCGAAATGCTGCTCCTCGTCGATGATCAGAAGGCCCAGATTGTGGAACTTCACCGACTTCGCCAGCAGCGCGTGTGTGCCGATGACGATGTCCACCGAACCGTCCGCGATCCCCTTCCGGGTCTCGCTCGCTTCCTTCGTGGAGACGAAACGCGACAATTGCCGCACCTTCAGAGGGAACCCCCGGAACCGCTCCCCGAAGCTCTTCGCGTGCTGGCGCGAGAGCAGCGTCGTCGGCGCGATCACAGCGACCTGCATGCCCGACATCGCCGCCACGAAGGCCGCTCGCATCGCCACCTCGGTCTTGCCGAAGCCGACATCGCCGCAGATCAGCCGGTCCATCGGGATGCCGCGCTCCATGTCGTCGAGCACGTCCTGGATTGCCTTGAGCTGGTCCTCAGTCTCCTCGTAGGGGAAGCGCGCGGAAAACTCCTCCCAGGCATGGTGGTCGGGATGCAGCACCGGCGCCTTGCGCAACGCGCGTTCCGCGGCGATCCGCATCAGCTTGTCGGCAATCTGCCGGATGCGCTCCTTGAGCTTGGCCTTCTTGGCCTGCCAGGCGCCGCCGCCGAGCTTGTCGAGCAGCCCCTCTTCGTGACCGAAGCGGGACAGCAGCTCGATATTCTCCACCGGCAGGTAGAGCCGCGCGGCCTCGGCATATTCCAGATGGATCATCTCGTGATCGGCGCCGAGGGCGGTGACGATCTCCAGCCCCTTGTAGCGGCCGACGCCGTGATCGACATGGACCACGAGGTCCCCCGGACTGAGCGACTGCGCCTCGGTGAGGAAATTGTCCGCCCGCCGCTTCTTGCGCGGACGCCGGATCAGCCGGTCGCCGAGCACGTCCTGCTCGGAGATGACCGTCAGCCCCTTGCCCTCGAAACCGTGCTCCAGCGCCCAGACCGCGAGATAGAGCCCGCCGACTCCGTCGGGCACATCCCGGAAATCGGTGATCTCGGTCGCGCCGTGGACGCCCTCGTCTTCCATCAGGCCGGCGAGCCGCTCCCGCGCGCCCTCCGAGTAAGAGGCGACGACCACCTGCCCGACTTCACGTTTTGCCCGAAGGTGATCCGCCAGGGCACCAAAAAGACTGATATTTTCCTGCTGTCGTTCCGGGGAGAAATTACGGCCGATCCGCCCGCCCGCGTCGATCACCCCCGGCCCGGAGCCCTTGGGCAGCGCGTGAAGATGCATCACCCGGTGACCGGCCACGGCCGCGTCCCATGCCGCCTCGTCGAGATAGAGCGCGCCCGGGGGCGCTGGCTTGTAAACGGAATCGAGCCGCGCCTTCGACGTCATCGCGTCGCGCCGGTTCTCGTAGCTGTCGGCGATCCCGTCCCAACGCGCGATGCGCGCCGGGGTCAGCTGGTCGTCGAGCATCAAGGTCGCGTCGGGGAGATAGTCGAACAGCGTCTCGAGCCGCTCGTGGAAGAAGGGAAGCCAATGCTCCATTCCGGCCTGCTTGCGCCCCGCGCTCACCGCCTCATAAAGGGGGTCGTCGGTGCCCGCGGCGCCGAAGGCGATGCGATAGTTCTGCCGGAACCGGGTGATCGCCGCCTCGTCGAGGATCACCTCGGAGACCGGCGCGAGCTCGACCGTCCGCAGCGTCTCGATGGTCCGCTGGCTTGCCGGGTCGAAGCGGCGCGCGCCATCGAGCATGTCGCCGAAAAGATCGAGCCGAACCGGGCCTGCCTGCCCCGGCGGATAGATGTCGATGATGCCACCGCGAATGGCGTAGTCGCCGGGCTCCATAACCGTCGGCGCCTTCGAGAAGCCCATGCGCGTGAGGAACGCCTTCAGCGCGGTGTCATCGATCCGCGCGCCGACCCGTGCCGAAAAGGCGGCTTCGCGCAGCACGTCCCGCGCCGGCACGCGCTGTGTGGCGGCGTTGAGCGTGGTCAGCAGGACAAAGGGGCCGGGAATGCCCGTGGCCAGGGCAGCGAGCGTCGCCATCCGCGTGGCGGAGATGTCGTGGTTGGGCGAAACCCGGTCATAGGGCAGGCAATCCCAGCCGGGGAAATCGAGCACCACGGCTGTCGGCGCGAAAAAGGCGAGCGCGGCCCGCATCGCCGCCAGCCGCTTGTCATCGCGCGCGACATGGACGATGGGCGCGCCCTTGGCCAGTTCGCGCGCGAGCAGCAGGGCGTCGAACCCTTCCGGCGCACCGTCGGCCTGGATATGTGCGGGATCCTTCATGGAGGCGTTGGTTAGGCCAGTGGCGCGCGGTGTCAACACTTCCCGGGAGGCAGGGCACTGGTCACGACGCGGCGCTTCGATCCGGAGGGCACGCGGAAGTGGGTATGCAGGGAACAAAAAGAGGGGATGGGCCGCGTGACGCGCACCCATCCCCAGACTCGCGGGGTCAGTGCACCCAGGTACCTGCCCCGCGCGGCGGTGCCAAATTCATCATACGTTCGAAACGCCCGGTTTCGGGCGACACCCGGCCCATCATCGGCGCCGCGGGCGCCCTGCGCGCCGTTGCCTTGCCCAGCATGACCCGGATCATCGACCGTCCCTCGATTCCCCGGCTCATCGCGAACCAGAGGACCGCGCCGCCCTCGATCCGGTCCCCGGGCCGCAGCCGCTCCGCGGAGGTCTCGCCGGTCGTCGTCCGGACCCGGTCTCCGGGCCGATAGACGCAGAGTGCCATCGCTTCGCCGGCCGACCGCGTCGCGGTCGCCGATAGGATATCCGTCATTCCTGCCTCATCTTGCGGCTCTTTCCCGGCCGCCATTGCCGGCAGTAAACACCAGCGCGAATCACCCTGCCACGGAGAAAACGAATCGGCGTCAGGAGCGTTCGAAGGTGAGTCTTTCCGGACACCCTCGCCGGCATGCTCGCTTGAAGCATGGTCGATCAGAGTTACCGGGACGTCTCTCTGGACTTGTCAACAGAGCAGCCGGGCCGGGCTGGTCCGGCCTGAACCGTCCCCGGTCAGGGGAATGTCCCTAAATCAACGTCCGGCATCCACCTCAGGAACAAGGCCCGCGGGCATGTCGATCCCGGGCAGCCAGGGCTTGATGTCGACCACCGGCGTGCCGTCGAGACAGTCGATCGCGTCGATCTCGATGACGCCCTTCGTCACGTCGATAGAGCGGATAGTGACCGCAGAGAGCGCGATCGGGTTGGGCCGGTTGGGCGAGCGCAAAGCGAAGGTGCCGCGCGGCGCCTCGGTGTGCCGAGGGTTCTGAACGATCAGGTCGCGCCGGGCGCGGTCCATCCAGTAGAGCACCAGGAGCGCCCTGCCCGGCTCCAGCCCGGCAAGCCCGGCGCCGTAGCCCTCGGCAAGTTCGATCCGCGCGCCCTGCCCGCTCTCCCGCGCACTCGAGATGTTGCGCGGGCAGCTTTCGCGGTCCTGCCACGGGCTGCGGATGCGGCCGATGAAGGCAATGCCCGCCTCGATGCGCCCGGCCGGGTCGAAGCCCAAAAGTTCTTCGCCGTCACGGATCTCCGCTGTCTCGCTCATACCGCTTACTCCCTTGTCGCCGCGATCCTGACGGTGCCGAGTGCGGGCGGCCATGCGAAAGAGCGCCGCAGCGATGCGGGTGCTACTCGGCAGGCCAGATCACCGCCCAGTCCTTTGCCATGTCGGCGAAATACCATCCGCGCTCCGGACCGTCGTCGAGCCCGCGGTTCAGCACGCCGATATGGCCCTCGCGGTCATAGGCCCATTCCCGATCGTCGTCCGTGTGATGGACATAGAGGCCGAAGGAAGGTGCCTCGCCCGACGTCGTCCATTCCAGCATCTGGAAATCACCGTCCGAATTGCCCGCCGCAAAGATCGGGCGCTTGCCGATGTGGTGGTTGATTGCGACGGGCTTGCCCGCCTTGTCGTCGAGGAAGAAGAGATCGGGCGTCTTCATCAGCATCGGCGTGCCGTTCTCGACGACATAGTCGGAAACGAGCGAGGAGCCGACGACCTGACTCACCGGGATGTTGTAGGCCCCTCCGGAGAACACACGGATGAAATCGATGCCGCCGCCGGAAACGATATAGGTCGCGAAGCCTTCGTCGCGAAGGAAGCTCAGCAGCTCCAGCATCGGCTGGTAGACCATGGCGTCATAGCGCATGCCGGTGGTCGGGTGCACCGCCATGTCGAGCCAGGACGCGACCGAGTCCTTGAATGCCGCGACACTCATTCCGGTATGGGACGCGGCGAGGACTTCCAGCAGCCCCTGCTCCCCGGTCGCCATCAGTGCTTTCATGTCACCCGCGGCCGCGGCCTTGAGTGCGTCGGAGGTGAGTTGGGACTCGTCCATCTTCTTGACGTGGTCGATGGCGAAGAAGAGTTGGAAATAGGCCGGCTGCTCGCTCCAGAGCGTGCCGTCATTGTCGAAGACGGCGATGCGGTCGGCCGGAGTGACATATTCGTCCGAGGCCGGGTCCGTGACCGCCTCGACGAAGCCGATGATGGCGGATTTGGTCTCGCCCGCGTTCCAGGAGGGCAGCGGATCGGCGAACGCGGCGGCGGCAAGGAGCGACAGACAGGCGGCAGTGGCGAGCATGCGCATCGAGAATAACCTTTCATTAACAATTGAACCTGCCCCGCGCGGGTCGCGCAGGGCAGGCCGTTTCTTGCGTCGCGGTTGCGGTTACTGGGCACCGCCCGGCTGCGACAGCTTCTCCATCACCTTGTCGAGGCTGAAGGAGGCCGCTTCCTGCCGCGGCGGATACTCCTGGAAGGTGGCGAGGAAGTTCGCCACATAGGTCTGTGCCGGCACCAGCATGTAGGCCCGGTCGAGCATCCAGTCGTAATAGGTGTTGGACGTGCGGTAGCCGCGCTCGTAGGGATCGCGGCGGAGATTGAAGATCAGCGGCGTCCTGAGCGGTGTCAGCGGCTCGATCCAGGCGCGGAATGTGGCCCAGGCCTTCTGCTCGAGGAAGGTGATCTTCCAGTCCCGCACCCGCAACGCCGCGAGATCGCCGTCATCGGTGAAGTAGAAGATCTCGTTGCGCGGGCTCGTGTCTGTCTCGCCGGTCAGCAGCGGCAGGATGTTGTAGCCGTCGAGATGCACGCGGTAGTTGCGCCCGGCCATCGCGTCGACGGTGACGCCTTCGAGCAGGTCCTCCTTTACCGTCTCGTTGCCGGCGGCAGCGAGGAAGGTCGGCAGCCAGTCCATATGGTGGACGATCTCGTTGACCACTTCGCCCTCGGCGATATGCCCCGGCCAGCGGACCATGGCCGGCACCCGCCAGGCACCCTCCCACTGGGTGTTCTTCTCGCCCCAGAACGGCGTCATTCCGGCATCGGGCCATGTGTTCATGTGCGGGCCGTTGTCGGTCGAGTAGAAGACGATGGTATTGTCGGCGATGCCGAGCTCGTCGAGCGTGTCGAGGAATTGCCCGATATGCTGGTCGTGCTCGATCATGCCGGCGGTGTACTCGTCGACATGCTTTCCGACGATCTCGTCGGCCATCGCGCGCTTTTCTTCGCTCACATGGGTACGGAAATGCATGCGCGTTCCGCTCCACCAGACGAACCACGGGGTGCCCGCAGCGGTCTGTTCCTCGATGAAGGCGATGGCGGCGGCGCTCGTTTCGTCATCGACCACCTCCTGGCGGGCAATCGACAGGGGACCGGTGTCCTCGATTTCCTGGGTGATCTCACCCTCGCCATAGGTGGCCGAGGAGCGCAGCACGCCACGTGGGCCGAACCGCTCGAGGAAGGTCTCGCCGCTCGGGAGCACCATGTCGCGCGGGTAGTCCTCGTTCTCCGGCTCCTCCTCGGCGTTGAGGTGGTAGAGATTGCCAAAGAACACGTCGAAGCCGTGGTTGGTCGGCAGGTGCTCGTCGCGATCGCCGAGGTGGTTCTTGCCAAACTGGCCGGTGGCGTATCCTTCGGCCTTCAGGAGGCCGGCGATGGTCGGGTCCTCGATCTGCATGCCTTCCTCGGCACCGGGCAGGCCGACCTTGGAAAGGCCCGTGCGGAAGACCGACTGGCCCATGATGAAGGAGGATCGGCCGGCAGTGCAGCTCTGTTCACCGTAATAGTCGGTGAAGATCATTCCCTCTTCGGCAATCCGGTCGATATTCGGCGTCTCGTAGCCCATCAGGCCCATCGTGTAGGCCGAAATGTTGGACTGGCCGACATCGTCGCCCCAGATGACGAGGATGTTCGGCTTGTCGGCGTCCTGCGCCCAGGCCGCGCCCGTGATTGTGAGCGTGACGGTCGCGATTCCGAGGCTGCGCAACCAAGATCCCGGTGTCGGAGGTGGGTGGAAAGGCATCATTGATCTCCCTGTCGATGTACTGAATTGGATAACTGGTTCACGGCCTGTGGGCCGTGGCCCGCCTTCCGGGGCCAAATGGATCGTTTCCGCGGGACGGCGAATGTCGGCATTCACGCGGTCGTTGTCGCCCGGTGCCGGCCACTATATCTTCAGGGAAGCGTCGAAACCTGTCATTTGATGGAAATGCCGGACAAAGAACGAAAATTGCGGCTGCTGGAAGAGACCCGTGCTTTCCTGCGCGAGACCGGCTGGCTGTCGGAACGCGCGCCATACGCGCGGGAGCGAATCCTGGCGGCCACGCGGCTGGTGGAATTCGACGCGGGCGAGACGGTCTACCTGATGGGCGATCCGAGCGACGGGGTCTACGGTTTCGCCCGCGGCGGACTGCAGATCCAGCTCCCCGGCGATGACGGCCAAGTCGTCGCCATTCACCGAACCGAACCCGGATTCTGGGTCGGGGAATCGGCGCTTTTTGCGGAGGGCGAGCGGCTCATCTCGTTGATCGCGGGGCAATCGACAGTCGGATTGCACATTCCGCAGGTAATCCTCCTCGAACTCGTGGCCGCGACCCCCTCTCTTTACGGCGACTTCTTTGCCCTGTCGCATCGCAACCTCGAGACGGCATTGCGACTTCTGGGGAACATGGCAGTCGCCGGGGCGGACCGTCGCCTGGCACTGCGGCTGCTGCACTACGAGGAGATCAATGCCGCCTCGGGCGGATGGATCGCGCTGGGACAGGCAGAATTGGCAGAGCTGATCGCGGTGTCGCTTCCGACGCTGCAACGAGCGATGCGCCGCTTCGTCGCGGCCGGCGCTGTCGAACAAGGATATGGACGCGTACGCGTGCTCGACCGCCAGAGGCTGCTGGCGATTTCCGTCGACTGATGCGGGCGCGGGCCGGTCACGCCTCGAGTTCTGCGTCCCAGTAGAGGAAGTCCAGCCAGGACTTGTGCAGGTGATTGGGAGGGAATTTCCGCCCGGTGTTGCGCAGTTCCTCCGCGCCGGGGCGCCTAGGCGATTTCAGCAGGCTCATGCCGGCCTTGCGCAGCGATTTCGACCCTTTCTTCAGGTTGCAACTGGCGCAGGCCGCAACCACGTTCTCCCAGCTCGTGGTGCCGCCACGCGCGCGCGGCACGACATGGTCGAAAGTCAGGTCCCCCTTCCCGCCGCAATACTGGCAGCGGAACTCGTCCCTCAGAAAAAGATTGAAGCGCGTGAAGGCCACGCGCTTCTGGGGTCTGACGAAGTCCTTGAGCACAACCACCGACGGTATTCGGATCTCCGTCGACGGGCTGCGGACCACCTCGTCATACTCGGCCACGATGTCGACACGGTCGAGATAGGCTGCCTTCACGGCCTCCTGCCAGGGCCAGAGCGAGAGCGGGTAGTAGGAGAGCGGCCGGTAGTCGGCGTTGAGAACGAGCGCCGGGTGATGCCGGAGCGCGTTGGGCTCGCGCACGAAATGTGTCCTGAAATCTCCGTCCATCGTGAGTGACTCCGTCCTCGCCCTGACTGCTCGGTTCCTCGGCTCAGGGCGGGGACGACCCGCCCCGTTTTGATGCAACTATATGTGGCGTTTCCCGCCTGACAACCCCCGTCATGCGGTGGGCTCTGGCGATTGGCTACCGGGCAACCGTTACAGGAATGTGACGCCTAACCCGCAGGCAGAAGACAAATCCGCCGAGCAATGCCGATCTGCCGCAGGAATGCGACGTCATGGCTCACCACCAGCATCGCGCCGTCGAACGCCCGCAGCCCCTGCTCCACCGCCTCCAGCGCCGGGAGGTCGAGATGATTGGTCGGTTCGTCGAGAATGAGCAGCTCCGGAGGCTCGGGCGCAGCCAGCGCCAGCGCAAGCGCCGCCTGCACCCGCTCGCCGCCCGAGAGCCGGTCTATCTCGGCGTCGCCGGCCGCTCCCCGAAAGCCCATCCACGCCAGGGCGGCATGCGCAGCATTGCGGCCAAGCCCGGGATGAACTGCGCGGAACCGCTCCGCGAGCCGCCCGCCCTGCCCGAGGCTCGCCGCATTCTGGTCGAGAAACGCGATCCGGCGGGGCCGGGCGATGCTGCCCTCGGTCGGCTCGAGGAATCCGGCGGCGAGCCGGAGCGCGGTCGACTTGCCGCTGCCGTTCGGGCCTTCGAGGGCCACCCGCTCGCCGCGACCGATCTCGAGGTTGAGCCCCGCGATTGCGGGCTCGCCGGGCCCGTAGCGATAACCCGCATCGCGCATCGAGAGCACGACCTGCGCGCCACGGGCGGCCTGCGCCTCAACCCTGCGCGGGACTGCCTGTGTCAGCGCCGCGCGGGCGGCCTCTGCCTCCGCCCGCGCCGCCGCACGCCGCCGCTCGGCCAGGCGCGCACTGCCTGCGGCGGAATTTTCCGACCGCTCCTTTGCGGCATCCGTCAGCATCTTTGCCTGGCTGCCGCTCCGCCGCAGGGCCTTGCCGGTCCGCGCCCGCACGGCGGCGCGGGACGCCCTCTGCGCGATCTCCCGCTCGGCGGACCGCAGGTCCCGCTCCGCCCGCGCCGCGCGCCCCTCGGCCCGCGCCCGAGCCGCCTCCCGCGCCTCGGCAAAGGCGGTCCAGCCGCCCCCGAAAATCGATGCATTCCCCGCCTCGAGCGACAGGATATGGTCCATCCGGTCGAGCAGGTCCCGGTCGTGACTGGCGACCAGCGCCGTGCCGGAATGGGCAGCAAGGAGATCGGCGACGAGTTCGCGCCCGTCGCTGTCGAGATTGTTGGTGGGCTCGTCGAGCAGCACCAGTTCCGGCGCATCGAAGAAGGCCGCGGCAAGCGCCGCCCGCATCCGCTGACCGCCGCTGAGCCGGCTGACTGGAGTCAGCAGATCGACCCCGCCAAGGCCGACCCGGTCAAGCGCGGCGTCGAGCCGCGCCTCAAGCTCCCAGTCTGCCTCGGCCAGATCCTCCGGACTGGCCGCACCCGCCTCGGCGCGACGTAGCAGGTCGAGCGCCGCGGTGGCGCCGAAAAGCGCGGCGAGAGGGTCCAACGGATCAGGGCTCTGGGCCAGAAACGACAGGCGCGCCGGCGCATCGATCCGCCCGCCGGTCGGTGCGAGCCGCCCGGTGATCAGCGCAAGAAGTGTGGATTTTCCCGACCCGTTGGCGCCGACGAGCCCGGATGCGCCGGGTGGCAGGGTCAGCGTGATGCCGTCGAAGACGGGCGTGGCGTCAGGATGGGAATAGCGAAGATCGATCAGCGAGAGAGCAGGCATGGAAAGCACCGGAAAGCGGAAGGCAAAGTGTGAAGGCGTCCGTTTTCCGGCTGATCATCGGTCCTGCTCCTGGTCGGGTCGGCGATGTTGGCTACGGATCCCTCCTGCGACAGGAAGCGTTTTGTGTCAAGGTGAGGGCAATGAGCGGAAGGTCCGTGTCGAGCGGGTGGCTGACCACGCCAACATCGCCGAAGGCGCCGGGCGAGCGCCGGTCCGGGGGCTGGCGCACCGGCGTTCGAACGGCGCGGTTTATCTCAGAAAGGTCCGAAAAGGCTGGAAAGGTTGCGCGCGGGCGGCAAAGCGCCAGACCGGTGGGCCGGTCCGGCGCTCGCCCGGCGCCTTCGGCTTATTCCGGGCGGTCCAGAGCTCCGTTCCAGCAGTCGCGTCGTCCTTGAATAACCACTCCGCCCCGCTCACTCCTCCTCGATGCCGAGCTTCATCCGCAGGAACCCCACCGCCTGTCCGAGCCCGTCCGGGGCGATGCCGTGCCCGGTGCCTCGCATCGTGTAGGCATAGGTCTCGAAACCGGTCGCCGCGAGCCGGTCGGCGGCCTCCTTGAGGGAGGCATAGGGCACCATCTCGTCCTGGTCGCCATGCAGCAGCAGGACCGGCATCCGAACCTTGAGCTCCTCGGCAAGCCGTTCCGGCGCCAGCAGCCGCCCCGAGAAGCCCACGAGCGCGGCGATGGCCTTTTCCCGGCGAGGGGCGACGTGGAGCGACATCATCGTGCCCTGCGAGAATCCGAAGAGTGCGAGCCGGTCGGCCGGGAGCCCCTCCTCGGCCAGAACGCGGTCGAGAAAGGCGTCAAGACTCTCGACCGAGGCGGCCATGGATGTCTGCGCGTCTTCCTCCTTCGAGCCGTCGAGCCAGGGGATCGGGAACCATTGGTAGCCCATCGGGTTGCCGACACAGGGCTCGGGCGCGTTCGGGGCGTAGAAGGCGGTGTCCGGCAGGTGCGGGCCGAGCGGCTCGGCCAGGCCGAGCAGGTCGGCGCCATCCGCGCCGTAACCATGAACGAAGACCACGACCTGTTTCGCCGTGCCTTTCGGCGCTCCCATCCTGTCCGATTGCAGTTCCCGCGGCATGTCCCACTCCATTCCCGTGACGTTGCGCGCATGGGTGACAGGCGCGGGCGATGGGGTCCAGAGGAAATCGGGGGATCAGAGGATGGCGAGCGGGCTCGGGCCGGCGGGCGGCGGGAAGAGCGCATCGAGCCGGGCGCGGATCTCGTCGGTCAGAACGATGCCGGCGGCGGCGGCGTTCTCCTCGACATGGGTGACGCGGCCGGCCTTGGGGATGGCGATGACGCCGGGGCGGTCGAGGACCCAGGCCAGCGCAAGCTGCGCCGGCGTCGCGCCGATCTCGCGCGCGAGCCCGGCAAGCTCCGCGTCGCCCAGGAGCCGCGCCTGGTCGATCGGGGAATAGGCCATGACCGGCATCGACAGGTCGCGGGCCTCCGGCAACAGGTCCCACTCGATGCCGCGGCAGGAGAGGTTGTAGAGAAGCTGGTTGGTGGCTGCCGCCTCGCCTCCCGCCGTCCCGCGAAGCTCGGCCATGTCGGCCGCATCGAGGTTCGAGACGCCCCAGCGGCGGATCTTGCCCGCCGCAACCAGCCGTTCGAGGCCCTCTACCGTCTCGGAAAACGGCACGCTGCCGCGCCAGTGCAGAAGGTAGAGATCGAGGCAATCCGTGCCGAGACGCCGCAGCGACGCCTCGCAGGCAGCCGCGAGGCGACCGGTCGAGGCATTGTGCGGATAGACCTTGGACACCAGGAAGACCGCGTCGCGCCGCCCGGAAATCGCCTCTGCGACCAGTTCCTCGGAGGCGCCGGCGCCATACATCTCGGCCGTGTCGATCAGGGTCATCCCGAGGTCGATGCCGCGCCGGAGGGCGCCGATCTCGTCCTCGCGCCGCGCAGGGTCCTCGCCCATCATCCAGGTTCCCTGGCCCAGGGCCGGGACATCCGTGCCGTCGGCGAAGGTCACCCGCTTCATTCCCCGGCCGCCCGTATCTGCCCGCGCGGCGGCTCCGTCGGCGTGTCGTCCTCCGCCGCGCGCTGCGCCGCCCACATGTCGGCGTAGCGCCCGGGACGGGCGATCAGCTCGGCATGGCTGCCGCGTTCGACGACCCTGCCTGCCTCCAGCACGACGATCTCGTCGGCGGACATGATAGTCGAGAGCCGGTGGGCGATGGTGAGGACCGTCCGCCCCTGCCCCATCCGCGCCAGCGCGGACTGGATATCGCGCTCGGTGCGGGTGTCGAGCGCCGAGGTGGCCTCGTCGAGCAGGAGGATCGGCGGGTCCTTGAGGATGGTCCGGGCGATGCCGACACGCTGCTTTTCGCCGCCCGAGAGCTTCAGACCGCGTTCGCCGACCAGCGTGTCGTAGCCCTTCGGCAAGGCAGCCACGAAATCGTGCAGTTCGGCGGCGCGCGCGGCGGCCTCGACCTCCGCCCGGCTGGCCTCGGGGCGTCCATAGGCGATGTTGTAGAGGATGGTGTCGTTGAAAAGCACCGTGTCCTGCGGCACCACGCCGATCGCCTGCTGGAGCGAGGCGTGGGTGACGCCGCTGATGTCCTGCCCGTCGATGGTGAGCCGGCCCTGTTGCGGGTCGTAGAAGCGGAAGAGCAGCCGTCCGATGGTCGACTTGCCCGCCCCGGTCGGCCCGACGATGGCGAGGCTGCCGCCGGCCGGCACGTGGAACGAGACGCCCCGGAGGATCGGCCGTTCCGGCTCGTAGCCGAAATGCACGTTCTCGAAGGCGACCGCACCGCCCCGCACGACGAGCGGCGGCGCACCGGGCGCGTCCGTGACTTCCGGCGCCACTGCCAACAGGTCCGACAGCTCGCCCATGTCGACAAGGCTCTGGCGGATCTCACGATAGACCGTGCCGAGGAAGTTGAGCGGCATGATGATCTGCAGCATGTAGGCGTTGACCATGACGAAATCGCCGACGGTGAACTCGCCGCTGGCGACGCCGCGCGCTGCCATGGCCATGACGACGACGAGGCCGGCATTGATGACCAGCCCCTGGCCGAGATTGATCAGCGCGAGCGAATAGGCTGTCTTGAGCGCGGCGCTCTCGTAGCCCTCCATCGAGCTGTCATAGCGTTCCGCCTCGCGGGTATCGGCGGCGAAATATTTCACCGTCTCGAAGTTCAGCAGCGAATCGATGGCGCGCTGGTTGGCCTCGTTGTCCTGGGTGTTCATCTCGCGGCGGATGCGGACACGCCATTCGGTGATGGCGAAGGTGAACCAGACATAGACCGCGATGGTGACCACGAGCACCACCAGGAAGCGCCAGTCGAAGACCGCGGCGAGCACGGCGCAGACCATCACCAGCTCCAGCAGCAGCGGGCCGATGGAGAAGACGAGGAAGCGCAGTAGGAAGGCGACGCCCTTGACGCCGCGCTCCATGACCCGGTTGAGCGCGCCGGTCTTGCGGGAGAGGTGGTAGCTGAGCGAAAGCGAATGGATATGGCGAAAGGTGCGGAGCGCGAGCTGGCGCAGCGCGCCCTGGCTGACGCGGGCGAAGATCACGTCGCGGAGCTGCTGGAAAGCGACCGAGAAGAGCCGCGTGATGCCATAGGCCACGGTGAGCCCGATCGCACCGAGAGCAAACAGCGTCGCCTGCCCCGGCGCGTCGCCGGCCAGCGCATCGACGGCCTGCTTGTAGAGCAGCGGTGTGGCGACGGCGACGACCTTGGCGAGGACAAGCACCGAGAGCGCGGCGACCACGCGGATCTTCACGCCCGGGTCGTCCGCCGGCCAGAGATAGGGGAGCACGTCGCGCAGAACGCGTCGCCCGCGCCGGCGCTCTTCCTCGTCGTCCATCTGGGTCATGCCGGCTTGCCTCGAAATTCTCCCGCGACACCCTAGGGCGCGCCGGGGCCGATGGCCAGCCGGCCCGGGTGAGGTTCGACCGGGGAGAGGTTGGTGAGGCGCCTGCAATGTCGGGAACGGGCGTGTGCCGATAGCGGCGGTGCGGATTGCACCGCGTCGCGCTTCTTGGCTTTGCGGCAGTTATATGCTCGGCTGTTCCGGGACCAGACCGCGGAGCCGCCGATGACCTCCCCTCTCGACCAGCTGTCCGAACGCATCCATGAACTTCAGGCAGCGCTGGAGGCGGAGCTCGAGGAGAAGCGGAGCGTCTTCCGCTACGGTTTCGATCGGCGAAAGGTGGTGTTCGAAGAGGAGGTGCTCGCCCGGCACCGTGCCGCGCGCGAAACGCTGACGAGCTTCCTCGCCCGCACCCGGCTGCTGGTCGTTGTGACCGCGCCGCTGATCTACGTGCTGATCGTGCCGCTTGTCCTGCTCGACCTCTTCGTCTCGCTCTATCAGGCGGTCTGTTTCCCGGTATACGGCATCGCGAAGGTCCGGCGGCGCGACCATATCGTGATCGACCGCCATCACCTGGCCTATCTCAACGCGCTCCAGAAGCTGAACTGCGTCTATTGCGGCTATGCCAACGGATTGATCGGGTTTGTCCGCGAAGTGGCGGCACGCACCGAGGCGCATTGGTGCCCGATCAAGCACGCCAGTCGCACCGCCGATCCGCACTCGGCCTATGTGAGGTTTTCCGATTTCGGTGATGAGCAATCGTTCCAGAAACGGACACAGGCGCAGCGGTCCGCCGGGCCGAATGCCGCGTCTGACTGAGCCACGCCCCGCGGCGGGCCTTGCTCCGGCGTCGGACCGCTGCTAGGGCTGCCGCGGTCCGAGAGAAACGATCAGGAAAGCCTGTGCCCGAGCAACCGCGCCTCGAGATCGACGCCGTCAGCCGCCGTTTCGACGGCCGCGACGTGGTCGCCGGCGTCTCGCTCGGGGTCGCGCCGGGCCAGGTCACCTGCCTGCTCGGTCCGTCCGGCTGTGGAAAATCGACGACACTCCGGATCGTGGCGGGGGTCGACCGGCAGGATACGGGGCGGATTCTGGTCGACGGAAAGGTCGTCTCCGACGCCTCCCGCCACATCCCGCCCGAGCATCGCGGCATCGGCCTGATGTTCCAGGATTTCGCGCTCTTCCCGCATCTCAGCGTCGCAGCGAACGTTGCCTTTGGCCTCGCGGGCGGTCTCCGGGCCAACCGGTCGCGGGTCGTCGACCTGCTGGAGCGGGTCGACCTCGTCGATTTCCTCGATGCCTATCCGCACCAGCTCTCAGGCGGCGAACAGCAGCGCGTGGCGCTGGCCCGCGCGCTCGCACCAAGACCAGCCATCATGCTGATGGACGAGCCTTTCTCGGGCCTCGACAACCGGCTGCGGGACGATATCCGAGACCGCACGCTGGCGCTCCTGAAGGAGGAGCGGACGGCCGTCCTCCTGGTCACGCACGAGCCGGACGAGGCGATGCGCATGGCCGACGAGATCGCGCTGATGCGGCGGGGGCGCATCGTGCAGCGCGGTGCGCCCTATCATATCTACAACAATCCCGTGGACCGCGCCGCCGCCGGGTTCTTCTCGGATATCAACATCGTACGCGGCATTTCGCGCGGTGCGCTGACCGAGACGCCGTTCGGCCAGTTCCTCACGCCGGGCCATGCAGACGGCGCCGCGGTCGAGATCGTCATCCGTCCGCAGCATTTGCGAATCGACTTCGACCGCCAGGGCCGCGGCCCAAACCCGACGCCCTCCGAAGGGGTTGCGGCCCGCGGCATCGTGGAGCGGGCGCGGTTCATGGGCCGCGAGAGCCTCGTCGAGTTCCGCATGGAACAGGACGGCACGATGCTGAAGGCGACGGTTCCCGCCGTCTTCCTGCCGAAACCGGGCACGCCGCTCTGGTTGACGCTACGGAGAGATCGCTGTTTCGTGTTCCCGGCGTGAGGCTCCGCCTGTCCCGCGCTCTTGGCGCACCGCCGCCTCCGCCCAATATGTCTTTGGAAAGTCACCGAAGCCTCCCGGGAAAGGGAACGGAAATGAAAACTATTCCGACAATCCTCGCACTGGTCCTGTCCGTCTCAGCGGCGCATGCCATGTCGAACATGCAGAGCACGGTCATCAAAGATCTCGCAGATTCAGGCGTTCCGGAAGCGTGCCTCCAGAAGGTCACGGTCAATGACGCCACCCGGATCAACGGCTGGCACCACGACCCGAAGATGACCGCGGCCACGGCGAACCGGATGACCCGCGACTTCGTCGCCAAGATCTGCGCCCGCTGAGGCTCGGTCAGCGCGACCGGCCGGCCTCTATGCGGGTGACTTCCGCGCGGAGGATCCGGGCGATCAGCCCGCAATCCTCGAGGCTGAAGGTCAGCGGCAGGCGCATGTCGATAAGCCCGGCAAGGATCCTGTCGGTCCGCGGCAACGGGTCGCTCTCGGCATAGCGCCAGTGATCGTAGCGCGAGGTGAACGCGGCGGGCTCGGCGGCGCCGAACCATTTCAGCTCGACGCCGCGGGCGGCGCAGGCCGCGAGCAGCGCGCGGACCTCGTCCCCTGACCAGCCCGGCAAGAGGAACTGGAAGGAAGAGCCGATGCGTACCGCCTCGCTCGGCCGTTCCACGAGCCGCAGTCCCGGCGTGCCGCGGAGCCCCGCCTCGAGAGTGTCATGGCGGGCGTTCCAGGCGGCGAGTTTCTCCGGCAAACGGGCGAGTTGGGGGCGCAGGATTGCAGCGCGCAGGTTGTCCATCCGCCCCGAGACGTTGGGCACGTCGAGCTTTGCCCTCTCATATGCATCG
Organism: Tropicimonas sp. IMCC6043; assembly: GCF_004146235.1. Classification (GTDB taxonomy): domain Bacteria; phylum Pseudomonadota; class Alphaproteobacteria; order Rhodobacterales; family Rhodobacteraceae; genus Tropicimonas. The sequence continues at coordinate 235,993 of NZ_SELO01000001.1, forward strand.
AGTGGCGGCCCCGCGAGGTGGCGCTCGTAGAGCATGTAGCTGCCCGATCCAAGCACGGCGCGCGCAATGAGATCGGCATCGTCGCTGACGATCAGCCCGCCCTCACCGGAATTGAGATGCTTGTAGGTCTGGGTCGAATAGCAGCCCAGGGCCCCGTGTCGGCCCGACTGAACACCGCGCCAGGTCGCGCCCATCGTGTGGGCACAATCCTCCACCACGATGAGCCCGGCCGCATCGGCGATCTCCATCAGCCGGTCCATGTCGCAGACATGGCCGCGCATATGGCTGAGAAGCAGGACCCGCGCCGCACCGGCCCTGGCCGCGAGATCGTCGAGATCGATCACCAGATCCTCGGTCGTCTCGACGAAGACCGGGCGTGCCCCGAGCGCGGCAATGGCGCCGGGAACGGGCGCGAGCGTGAAGGCATTGGTGAGCACCGGATCGCCCGGCGCGACACCCACCGCGCGCAGCGCCGCGCCGAGCGCATAGCCGCCCGAGGCCACCGCGAGGCAGTAGCGCGCGCCTGTGAAGGCGGCGAATTCCTGTTCCAGAAGCGCGGTCTCCCCTGCCTCTCCGGCCGCGAGGTTGTAGCGGTGCAGCCGGCCGTGGCGCATCACCTCGGTCGCTGCCGCGATCGCCTCCTCCGGGATTGGCTCCTGCTGGGTGAAACTGCCGTCGAACTGTTCTGTCATGAGGACGGTGTGGGGTGCGTCTGCGCGGGCGTCAATCCCGGATCGCGGCGACCGGCGGGCTAGGGCAATAGCCGCGCCACGACATCCGGAAGATCCTCGAACCGATCCAGCAATGCCTCGGGCGCGAGATCGGCCACGCTGTGCCCGTCCGGCCCGAAGGTGACGAGCGCGCAGGGCATCCCCGCTGCGCGCGCCGCCTCGCGATCTGTTGTCGTGTCGCCGACAAGCAGCGCCCGGTCCGCCCGTCCGCCGAGCCGCGCCACCGCTTCCAGCAGCGGCGCCGCCTCCGGCTTGCGGACTGGCAGCGTGTCGGCACCGATCATCGAGCCGAACGCGTCGCGCACCCCGAGCTGGGTGAGCAGCAGCTCGGCCAGTCGCTCCGGCTTGTTGGTACAGATCCCGACCGCCGTGCCCTCCGCCAAAAGCCGCTCCACCGTGGTCATCGCGCCCGGATAGAGCGTGGTGTGGACGTCGATCGCGGCCTCGTAGTACTCCAACAGTGCCGGGAACTCCCAGTTCACCCGTGCCTCCAGCGCCTCACCCGTGAGCCCCAGCCGGGTAAAGCCCAGCCGAAGCATCGCCCGCCCGCCACGAAAGGCGGTGGAGGCGTCATGGGTCCGGTCGAGCACGTCGCCATGCCCGAGCGCGCGGAAACAGGCATTCGCGGCCGCGATCAGGTCGCCGCTGGTATCGGCCAGCGTGCCGTCGAGATCGAAGATCACCGTGCGCATGTCACCCCTTTCGGCGGGTGCCCGCCGAGCCATGTTTCACCCTGACACCATGTTTGAGACGGCGCCCACTTGCGACATCCCGCGCCTCGCGTATTACGGATGCGAAACGAAGAAAAGAGCAGCAGGCCCATGTCCACCTCCCCCACAGCTCTCGTCGTGCTGGCCGCCGGCCAAGGCACGCGGATGAAATCCGACCTGCCGAAAGTGCTTCACACCGTCGCCGGCGCACCGCTCCTGCACCACGCCCTGCGCTCGGCCGCGTCGCTCGAGCCGGCGCGCACCGTCATCGTCGTCGGCCCCGGCGCCGAGGGCATAGAGGCCGCCGCGCAGGAACTCGACGCGGATGCCCTGACCGTCTTCCAGGAGGAACGCCTCGGAACCGCACATGCCACCGAATTGGCTCGCCCCGCCCTGGCTGGGTTCGAAGGCAACGTGATCGTGCTCTACGGCGATACGCCTTTCATCAGGCCGGAGACCCTTGAGGCGATGATCGCCGCGCGGGCCGAGAATGACGTGGTGGTGCTGGGATTCGAGGCGGAGAATCCAGGCCGCTACGGGCGGCTCGTCATGGCCGGCGAGATGCTGGAACGGATCGTCGAGTTCAGAGACGCAACAGATGAAGAGCGCCGCATAACATTCTGTAACTCTGGCGTTATCTGCGCCGGCTCCGAATGTCTTTTCGACCTGATCGCTGACGTTGGCAAGGAAAATGCCGCCGGCGAATACTATCTCACCGATATCGTCGGGCTGGCCCGTGCCCGCGGCCTCTCGGTTACCGCCGTGCGCTGCGACGAGGCGGAAACGCTGGGGGTCAACTCGCGGGCCGACCTCGCTACGGCCGAGGCCGCCTTCCAGGCGCGCGCACGGGACGCGGCGCTTGAGGACGGTGTCACATTGCGTGCGCCAGAGACGGTTTTCTTCAGTTATGACACGGTGATAGGACGCGATGCTGAGGTAGAACCAAATGTCGTCTTCGGCCCCGGCGTCACCATCGAGACCGGCGCCCGCATCCGCGCCTTCAGCCATCTGGAGGGCTGCCACGTCTCCCGCGGCGCCATCGTCGGTCCGTTCGCCCGGCTCCGGCCGGGGGCCGAACTTTCCGAGAACGTCCATGTCGGCAATTTCGTCGAGATAAAGAATGCGCAGGTCGACGAGGGCGCCAAGATCAACCACCTGACCTATATCGGAGACGCCAGCATCGGGGCCGCGACCAATATCGGCGCGGGCACGATCACCTGCAATTACGACGGCGTCTTCAAGCATCGCACAGAGATCGGCGCGCGTGTCTTCATCGGCTCGGACACGATGCTCGTCGCTCCTGTGACGATCGGCGACGGTGCGATGACGGCGACAGGCAGCGTGGTGACCAGCGACGTTCCCGCCGGCGCGCTCGCAATCGGCCGGGCGAAACAGGCCAACAAGCCGGGCTTCGCGACGAAATTCTTCGAGCGCCTGCGCGCGCTCAAACAGTATGGATCGAAGAGGTAGCAAGATGTGCGGAATTGTCGGTGTTCTCGGAGATCACGAAGCGGCGCCCCTGTTGGTCGAGGCGCTCAAGCGGCTGGAATACCGGGGCTACGATTCGGCCGGCATCGCCACGGTGAATGACGGCCATCTCGACCGACGTCGCGCCGTCGGCAAGCTCGTCAACCTCTCCGACCTGCTGGTCCACGAGCCGCTCGCCGGACGCGCCGGCATCGGCCACACTCGCTGGGCCACGCATGGCGCGCCAAACGTGGCCAACGCCCATCCACATCGCGCCGGTCCGGTTGCAGTGGTTCATAACGGGATCATCGAGAATTTCCGCGAGTTGCGGGCCGACCTGGCCGCCGAAGGGCTGCATTTCGAGACCGAGACCGACACCGAGACCATCGCGATGCTGGTGCAGCACTATCTCGACCAGGGGCTCAGTCACCGGGAGGCCGCCGACCGTGCCATCGGCCGGCTCGAGGGTGCCTTCGCCATGGCGCTGCTGTTCGACGGGCAGGACGACCTGATGATCGTCGCCCGGCGCGGGTCGCCGCTGGCCATCGGCCACGGCGAGGGCGAGGTCTATGTGGGCTCCGACGCCATCGCACTCGCCCCGCTGACCAACCGGATCACCTATCTCGAAGAGGGTGACTGGGCGATCCTGACGCGCTCGGCCATCGAGATCCGCGATCGCGCCGGAAATCTGGTGGATCGGCCGGTGAAGACGGTCCAGATCGACCTCGCGCAGGTCGAAAAAGGCGGCCACCGGCATTTCATGGCCAAGGAGATCGCCGAGCAGCCCACGGTCGTCGGCGATGCCCTTGCCCAGTACCTGCGCGGCGCGGGAATCGCGCTGCCGGAGCCGGGGCTCGATTTTCGCAGCTTCGACCGCGTGGTGATGGTCGCCTGCGGCACCGCGCATTACGCCTGCCTGGTGGCGAAATACTGGTTCGAGCAGGTCGCCGGGATCGGGGTCGAGGTGGATATCGCCTCCGAGTTCCGCTATCGCGAGCCGCCAATCGGGCCGAGGACGCTGGCGCTCTTCGTGTCGCAATCGGGCGAAACGGCCGACACGCTGGCCGCGCTGCGCTTCTGCGAGGGAAAGGCGGCAAGGATCGCCGCGGTCGTCAACGTCACCGAGAGCTCCATCGCGCGCGAGAGCGACCTCGTTCTGCCGATCCGCGCGGGCGCAGAGATCGGCGTCGCCTCGACCAAGGCCTTCACCTGCCAGCTCACGGTGCTGTTCCTGCTGGCGCTGAAGGCGGCGGCGGATCGCGGCCACCTCGACGACGAGGAACTCGCGGCACGGCTGGCGGAATTGCGCCGGCTGCCGGGGCTGATGAATTTCGCGCTGGCGCAGTCAGGCGAGATCGCGGCCGTAGCGAGAGCCGTGGCGGAGGCGCGCGACGTGCTTTTCCTGGGCCGTGGCGCTCTCTTTCCACTCGCGCTTGAGGGCGCTTTGAAACTAAAGGAAATCAGCTATATACACGCCGAAGGCTATGCGTCGGGTGAACTCAAGCATGGCCCGATCGCGCTCGTCGACAAGACCGTCCCGGTGCTCGTCTTCGCGCCGACCGACCCGCTTTTCGACAAGACAGTGTCGAACATGCAGGAGGTCATGGCGCGCGGCGGCAAGGTGCTGCTGGTGACCGACCCGGTCGGCGCACGCATCGCCGCCGAGGGCTGCTGGAAGGTGCTGGCGATGCCGGAAGTGCCGCCGATCCTGGCGCCGATCCTCTATGCCCTGCCGGCGCAGCTTCTGGCCTATCATGCTGCCGTGGCCAAGGGTACCGATGTCGATCAACCGCGCAACCTTGCCAAATCCGTGACCGTTGAATAGCGCTGCGCTCGGCCGATCGGACCGCCGTCTGCCGACTACCGTTATTCTTTCCAATTTCGATAACGAAAGATTATTTTATCTCAGTTGACTTGCCGATTTCCGGCAATCATTTTGAGCATCAGAAGAGTGACCATTGCCAACCCGCGCGACCGACCCCGCGCGACCGACATGAAACGGCTGCGATCAGGCGCAATGGTGACATGGGAGAGATACGACAGAACCGTTATGACTCATACCCAATTCGCAGGCCCGCCATTGGCGTCCGCTGTGTCACCGGGATGGGTTGTTTGATCGAACAGGGAGGAAACCATGATCAACGGGCGCAGGACATTTCTGCATTTGATGGGGGCCACGGCCCTGACCGCGGCGAGCTTCGGGCTCACCGCCGGGGGGGCGTCGGCCGCCGAGGTCACGCTCCGGCTGGCCCATTTCCTGCCGGCGCAGGCCAGCGTGCCCAACAACGTACTCAAGCCCTGGGCGGAGAAGATCGAGGCCGAGTCCGGCGGACGGATCGAGATCCAGGAGTTCCCGGCGATGCAACTCGGCGGCAAGCCGCCCGAACTGTATGACCAGGTGGTCGATGGCGTCGCCGACATCATCTGGACCCTGCCCGGCTACACCCCCGGCCGCTTCCCGCGCACCGAGGTCTTCGAGCTTCCCTTCACGATGACCAATGCCGAGGCGACCTCGCGCGCCTTCTGGCAACTCGGCGAGGAGACGATGCTCGACGAGGATTTCAAGGACGTGAAGGTGCTGGCCCTCTGGATGCACGGGCCGGGCCTGATCCACTCCAAGGAGCCGATCCGCACGGTCGAGGACCTCAACGGCGTCAAGCTGCGCGCGCCCTCCCGGATCACCAACCAGTTGTTCGCCAATCTCGGCGCGACCCCGGTCGGCATGCCGATCCCGGCGGTGCCGGAAGCGCTCTCCAAGGGCGTGATCGATGCCACCGTGATCCCCTGGGAGGTCACAGGCCCGCTCAAGGTCAACGAACTGGTGGAGAACCACACGACCTTCGGCGACGATGCGCTCTACACCGCCACATTCGTGATCGCGATGAACAAGGATCGGTACGAGTCGCTGCCCGATGACCTGAAGGCCGTGATCGACGCCAATTCCGGCCTCGAGTTCTCCGCGATGGCCGGCAAGCTGATCCAGGAAGCCGATGCACCGCCGCGCGATGCGGCGATCGCTGCCGGTGCCAACATCATCGAGCTCAGCCCCGAGGAAGTTGCAGAGTGGAAGGCCGCCGCCGCGCCGACCACCGACGCCTGGATCGCCGAGATGGACGAGAAGGGCCTGGACGGCACCGGCCTCCACAACCGCGCGATCGAGCTGATCGAGCTCAATTCCGGTCAGTAGGCCGCAAAACGCCTGCCCGGGCGCCACAGCGTCCGGGCAGCCTTCCCACCGCAAACCACGAGTCCGACACGATGCTGCTCAAGCTCATGGAGCGCCTGGCCCGCACGATGGCGGTCCTGGGCGGTCTTGTCCTCACGTTCCTTGTCGTGCTGACCTGTCTCAGCGTGCTGGGGCGTGGGCTTAACACCCTCGGCCATTCGGCGCTGCTGACCGGGATCTCGCAATCGACCGCCGATGCGCTGCTGGCGACCGGGATCGGGCCGATCATCGGCGATTTCGAGCTGGTGGAGGCCGGCGTCGCCTTCGCGATCTTCGCCTTCCTGCCGATCGCGCAGCTGCACGGCGGCCACGCGACGGTGGACATCTTTGCCTCCACGTTCCCGCACTGGTTCAACCGGTTCCTCGTGACCTTCTGGGAGATCGTCATGAGCGCGGTGATCCTGCTCATCACGTGGCGGCTCTATGTCGGGATGGAGGGCAAGATGTCGAACGGTGAAACGACCTTCCTGCTGCAATTCCCGGTCTGGTGGGCCTATGCGGCGAGCTTTGTCGCGGCGCTGACCGCCTCCATCGTCGCAATCTACTGTGCCGTGGCGCGCATCCTCGACATCGTCACCGGCCGGAGCCACCTGCCCCATTCCGAAGGAGCGCAGCATTGAGCATGCTCGAGCTGGGATATCTGTCCTTCCCGATCCTGCTGCTGATGATCTTCCTCCGGGCCCCGATCGGGCTCGCGATGATGCTCTGCGGCATAGGCGGGCTCTATTTCGCCATGGGCGGGCCGAACATGTTCCTGGCCAAGCTCAAGACCGAGACTTATTCGACCTTTTCCAGCTATTCGCTGACCATCATCCCGATGTTCCTGCTGATGGGACAGTTCGCGACTCTCTCGGGCATGTCCACGGCGCTGTTCCAGGCTGCCGAGAGCTGGCTCGGGCATCGCAAGGGCGGCGTCGCCATGGCCGCCGTGGGCGCCTGCGCGGGGTTCGGCGCAATCTGCGGTTCCTCGCTCGCCACCGCCGCCACGATGAGCCGCGTGGCGCTGCCGGAGCTGCGCCGCTACGGCTATTCGGGCGGCTTCTCGACCGCGACGCTCGCCGCCGGCGGCACGCTCGGCATCCTGATCCCGCCCTCGGTGATCCTCGTCATCTATGCCATCCTTACCGAGCAGAACATCGCCAAGCTCTTTCTCGCTGCCTTCGTGCCCGGCCTCCTCGCCGCGCTCGGCTACATCATCACGATATCGATCTATGTCCGGCTGAACCCCAAGGCGGCAGGCACCCGCGAGGCCGTCCCCTACCCCGAGCGCATCCGCGCGCTGATCGACGTCTGGCCGGTCCTGCTGGTCTTCGGCCTCGTCGTCGGCGGCATCTATCTCGGCTGGTTCACTCCCACGGAGGGTGCGGCCGTCGGTGCTGCCGGCACCGGGGTCATCGCGCTCCTCTCCGGCAGCCTGAGCTGGAAGGTCTTCGCGGACGCGATCATCCACACCGCCCTCAGCACGGCGATGATCTTCTTCATCGTGCTCGGCGCCGGGTTCTACAACTCCTTCCTGGCGCTCTCGCAGATGCCGCAGGAGCTCTCTTCCTGGGTCGTCGGCCAGGGCTTCAGCCCGTGGACCGTGCTGACGCTGATCCTCCTCTTCTACCTTGTATTCGGCTGCCTGATGGACAGCCTGTCGATGATCCTGCTGACCATTCCGATCTTCTTCCCGGTGGTCTCCTCGCTCGATTTCGGGATGAGCCCGGAACATATGGCGATCTGGTTCGGAATCCTCGTGCTGATCGTGGTCGAGGTCGGGCTCATCACGCCGCCGGTGGGGATGAACCTCTTCATCATCAACGCAATGGACCGGCAGACGGCGATGAAGGACACCTACAAGGCGGTTCTCTGGTTCGTCGGCTCGGATATTGTCCGGGTCATCATCCTGGTCCTCTTCCCGGCCATCACGCTCTTCCTGTTGCCCAGCTGAAGTGAGCGGCATTGAGAGAAGATGTGCGAAAATAGATATGGAGCATAACGAATGAAAGACGTCGGCACGATGTGCGAAGGGCGGCTTCTGACCGCGGTCGGGGGAGAAGCCCCCGCCCGAGACGAGAGTTCTGTGGAGGCACCCAGATGCTAATTTCCGACCAGATCGCCCTCGTCTCCGGCGGCGCGAGCGGCCTCGGCGCCGCCACCGCCCGGCATTTCGCCGAGGCCGGCGCCCGCGTCGCGGTGCTCGACTACAACCGCGAGGCCGCCGAGGCCGTCGCCGCCGAAATCGGTGGTTTCGCGGTGCAGGCCGATGTCTCGGACGAAGCCGCCGTGGACGCTGCCATCGGTGCCGCCACCGCGCATTTCGGCGCTGCGCCGCGCATCGCCGTCAACTGCGCCGGCGTGGGCCACGCCGCCCGCATCGTCGGCCGCGAGGGCAAGACCTCCGCCGACGTCTTCGAGCGCACGCTCCGGGTGAACCTCTTCGGCACCTATTACGTGATGAGCCATGCCGCGAAGCGGATGATGGAGCTCGACCCACTCGACACGGGCGAGCGCGGCGTCGTCGTCAACACCGCCTCGGTCGCCTGGCAGGACGGCCAGCTCGGCCAGGCCGCCTATGCCGCCTCCAAGGGCGCCATCGCCGCGATGTGCCTGCCGGCGGCGCGCGAATTCGCCCGCGCCGGCATCCGCGTCATGGCGATCGCGCCGGGGCTCTTCCACACGCCGATGATGGAAGGGCTGCCGGAGGAGACGACGGCACAGATCACCGCCAACATCCCCTTCCCCGCCCGCCTCGGGGCGCCGCGGGAATACGCGCTGATGGCCGAGCATATCGTCACCAACCCCTATCTCAACGGGACCACCATTCGCCTGGACGGCGCGGTGCGCCTGCCGCCGCGCTGAGGAGAGAGCCCATGACCGAACCCATGCTCAAGATCGACATCGACGGCGAGATCGCCACGCTCACCATGAACCGCCCCGGCAAGCGCAATGCCATGTGCGACGAATTGCTGGAGGGTATCGACGGCTTCTTCCGGGCACCGCCCGTGGGCGTGAAAGTTGTCGTGCTGACCGGCACCGAGGGGCATTTCTGCTCCGGCCTCGACCTCTCCGAGCATGTCGCTCGCGATGCCGAGGGCACGATGCGGCATTCGCGCGGCTGGCACGCGGTGATGCAGCGGATCCAGTTCGGCGGCCTGCCGGTCGTCTCGGCGATGTTCGGCGCGGTGATCGGCGGCGGGCTGGAGCTTGCCTCGGCCACCCATGTCCGGATCGCGGAACCCTCGACGATCTTCCAGCTTCCCGAGGGCCGGCGTGGGATCTTCGTCGGCGGCGGCGCCTCGGTGGGCGTGGGCCGCATCCTCGGTGCCGACCGGATGACCGAGATGATGCTGACCGGCCGGAAATACAGTGCCGAGGAGGGTCTCGCACTCGGCCTCGCGCATTACAGCGTCGGCGCGGGCGAGGCGCTGCCGCTGGCTTACGAGCTTGCCCGCAAGATCGCCGCGAACGCGCCGCTTTCGAACTACATCATGATCCAGGCGCTGGCCCGGATCGGCGACATGCCGCGAGAGGACGGGCTCTTTACCGAGAGCCTCTGCGCCGCGATCACCCAGACAAGCCCGGACGCGCTCGAGGGCCTCGCGGCCTTCCTCGAAAAGCGGACGCCGAACTTCCGGTGACCCGATGAAGGACGCGCCACGCATATCGGGCGAAAGCCACGACGGACCGGTCAGCGATGCGACCCTGCGCGGCTTCTTCGGCTACCGGATGAAGCGCTGCTTCAATGTCATCCAGGCCGACCTCGCGCGGACCTTGCGGCCCTTCGATCTGAGGATGCTGACCTATACCGCGCTGGTGCTCGTCACCGACAATCCGGGCCTGCGCCAGGCCCAGCTCGCGGAGGCGATGGATATCGAGCGACCGAACCTCGTGGCCATCACCGAGGAACTGGCGCGCCGCGGGCTGATCCTGCGCAACCGCGTGCCGACCGACCGGCGCGCCTATGCGCTGGAGGCGACACCTGCCGGGGTCAAGCTCTGCGCCGAGGCGACAGAGGCGGTGCGGGCGCATGAGGCAGCGCTGCTCGCCGGTCTCGACGACGAGATGCGTGGCCTGACGCTCGAGGCGATGAAACGGATCGAAAGGATACGGCCGCGCGGCTGACCTGCCAGGGAGGACACCTGATGAAACACACGACACGCTTCCGGCGCCATTCGGTCACGCGCGAAGACCGGGCCGACGGCTCCATCCTGCTCAGCTCGAACTATTCGCTCGGCCGCGTCGAACAGCGCACCGGCGACTGGCTGCATCGCTGGGCCGACGAGGTGCCCGACCGCACCTTCCTCGCCGAGCGCTACGGCGCCGGGTGGCGCCGCGTGAGCTATGTCTCGGCTCTGGAACGGGTGCGGGCAATCGGCGCGTCGCTGCTGGCACGCGGCATGGGCCCGGACACGCCGATCCTGATCATGTCTGGCAATGGCGTCGACCACGGGCTGCTGTCCCTCGCCGCGCAATATGTCGGCGTGCCGACCGCGCCGGTGGCCGAGCAGTATTCGCTGATCCACGGCGCGCATGGCCGGCTCCGCGGCGCGATCGAGTTGCTGCGGCCGAAAATGGCCTATGTCGTCGATGCCGACCTCTATGCCGAGGCGCTGCTGCTCGACGGGTTTGCAGGCGTGGAGATCGTCGCGAGCCTGCCGGGGCACCGCATCGGCGTCACGCCCTTCGAGACGTTGCTCCAGGGAGACGCGAGCGTCGATGTCGATGCGGCCTTCGCGCAGGTCACCCCCGACACGGTGGGCAAGATCCTGATGACCTCCGGCTCGACCTCGAACCCCAAGGGCGTGCCGACCACGCATCGGATGATGTGCGTCAACCAGACCCAGCTTGCCGATTCCCTGCCCTTCCTGCGCGACCGCCCGCCGGCGATCGTCGACTGGCTGCCCTGGAACCACGTCTTCGGCGGCTCGCACAATTTCAACATGATGCTCGCCAATGGCGGGTCTCTCTACATCGATGACGGCAAGCCGGTGGAGGGGCTGTTCGAGCGGACGCTGGAGAACCTCTCGCTGGTGACCGGCACGCTGGCTTTCAACGTGCCGCTTGGCTTCGGCATGCTGCTTGGCGCGCTCCGGAAGGATGCCGGGCTGCGCCAGCGGTTTTTCGAGGATCTCGACCTCGTCTTCTACGCAGGGGCGTCGCTTCCGCAGGACGTCTGGACCGGCTTCGAGGAGATGGCCGAGGAGGTGAAGGGCGAGGTTCCGCTGATCACCTCCTCCTGGGGACTGACCGAGACGGCGCCGTCGACGATGATGCAGATGGAGCCGACCGATCGCTCCGGCATCGTCGGCGTGCCGGTCACAGGCGTGACGGTGAAGCTCCTGCCCGACGCCGACATGCGCTGCGAGGTGCGCGTCAAGGGGCCGAACATCATGACCGGCTATTACCGGGACCCGGACAGGACCGCCGAGGCCTTCGACGAAGAGGGCTATTTCATCACAGGCGACGCGATGGTCTTCCTCGATCCGGCGAACCCGAATGCCGGGATGCGGTTCGACGGCCGGATATCGGATGATTTCAAGCTGCTGACGGGGACCTGGGTGCGCGCGGCACAGCTTCGGCTCGACTTGCTCGCGCATCTGGCGCCGCTGGCCGCAGACCTGGTCATCACCGGCGCGGACAGGGACCAGATCGGCGTGATGGTCTTCCCCGACCGGGCGGAGCTCCAACGCGAGGGGTTCGAGCTGCACGAGGATGGCGGGGCGCTGACCTGCACGCTCCTGCAGAGCGAGCTGCACCGCCGGCTGGCGGCGCGCGCCCGCGAGATCTCGGGCAGCTCGACGCGGGTCTCGCGCGCTATCGTCCTGTCCGAACCGCCATCGATGCCCGAGGGCGAGATGACGGCAAAGGGCAACCTGAATTTCCGCAAGGTTCTGACGCGGCGGAAGGATCTGCTGGATCGGCTTTATGACGACGAAGATCCGGCGGTGGTGCTGGCATGAGCGCTCAACACTGCACCAACCGACGGCCGTGCACCGGCCTTTGGAACGGAGAGCACCCAGCCCGGAGTCAAGGCGAAGCCGCCGGGCGAGCGCCGGCCCGTTCCGGCGGGCCGGGACTCGCCCGGCTCCCGTTGCGCGCTTCTCGATTGCAACACTCGCCTCGGGCCGATCCCGCACGGCCCGACAGATTTCCCGATCATTCTCCCCTGAAGGACATCCCATGGTCGACCTGACGAAAATCCGCGCCATCGACATCCACACTCATGCAGAAGAGCCCTGCGGCTGCCATGCCGATGACGGCTATGACGAGCTTCAGGCCACCATGGCGAAGTATTTCCGCGCCCCCTGGGAGCATCCGCCGACGGTCCCTGAAACCGCCGCGCATTACCGCGCGCAGAACATCGCCGCGGTGATCTTTCCCGTCGATGCCGAGCGCGAAACCGGTTACCGGCGCTACAAGAACGAGGAAGTGGCCGAGCTGGCCGCCGAGAATGACGACGTTCTCATCCCCTTCGCCTCCATCGACCCGCACAAGGGCAAGCTGGGCGCCCGCGAGGCGCGCCGGCTGATCCGGGAGTTCGGCATCAAGGGGTTCAAGTTCCACCCCACGATGCAGGGCTTCTACCCCAACGATCGCATGGCCTACACCCTCTATGAGGCGATCGCCGAGGAGGGCGGAATCGCGCTCTTCCACACCGGCCAGACAGGCGTCGGCTCCGGCATGCGCGCGGGCAACGGGATGCGGCTCAAGTATTCCAACCCGATGTACATGGACGACGTCGCCGTCGATTTCCCGGACATGAAGATCATCCTCGCGCACCCCTCCTTCCCCTGGCAGGAGGAGGCGCTCGCCGTCGCCCAGCACAAACCGAATGTCTATATCGACCTCTCCGGCTGGTCGCCCAGGTATTTCCCCGACATCCTGGTGAAATACTGCAACTCGATCCTGCGGAAGAAAGTTCTCTTCGGCTCCGACTGGCCGATGATCACGCCCGAGCGGTGGCTGGCCGATTTCGAAGGGATCGCGATCAAGGACGAGCTCCGCCCCGACATCATCAAAGGCAATGCGGCCCGCCTGCTCGGGCTCGCGACATGAAACCCTTTGCCGCGCCGCTCGATGACATTCTCTTCATCCTCGACCACGTTGCGCGGGCGACGGACCTGCCGGGCTATGACCCGGACCTGACACGCGAGATCGCGGGCCATTTCGCGACCTATGCCGAGGAGGCCATCGCGCCGCTCGACGAACCGGGGGACCGCCAGGGCTGCCGGCTTGAAGACGGCCGCGTGCGGATGCCGGACGGCTTTCCCGAGCTCTACCGCGACTATGCCGAACAGGGCTGGCAGGGCCTGACCGTACCGGAGGAGTATGGCGGACAGGGGCTCGACGCGACGCTGCTGGCGGTGACGTCCGAGATCTTCACCGGCGCCAACCACAGCCTGCAGATGGTGACCGGCCTCGTTCCCGGCGCCGTGCGCACGCTTCTGGCCTTCGGCACCGAAGCACAGAAAGAAGCCTACGTTCCGCCGCTGGCCAGCGGCGAGGCGCTGGCGACCATGTGCCTGACCGAACCGGGCGCAGGCTCGGACCTTTCCCGCGTGCGCTGCAAGGCAGTTCAGGACGCCGAGGGCTGGCGGATCACCGGCGAGAAGATCTTCATCTCCGGCGGCGACCAGGACATGAGCGCGCGCATCCTGCATCTCGTGCTCGCACGCACTTCCGACGACGGCACCCGCGGCCTCTCGCTCTTCCTCTGCCCCTGCACGCGCGCCGACGGCAGCCGCAACGCCATTTCCGTGACCCGGATCGAAGAGAAGACCGGGCTCCACGCCTCGCCCACCTGCCAGCTCGTCTTCGACGACGCCGAGGCGGAACTCATTGGCATGGAGGGCGCGGGACTCAAGGCGATGTTCACGATGATGAACCACGCCCGCGCCGACGTGGCGCTCCAGGGCGTGGCCCACGCCGCCCGCGCCACCGACATCGCCCGCGCCTATGCCGCCGAGCGCATCCAGGGCCGCGGGCCGGACGGAGCACCGGTCACCCTCGACGCCCATGCCGACGTGGCGCGGATGCTCGACGAGGCCGACGCGCTGGCGCTCGGTGGCCGCGCCATCGCGCATCTCGCCACCGTAACCATGGAGCGCGGCGAGGATCCCGACCTCGTGGAGATCCTGACGCCGATCGCCAAGGTGTATTGCACCGAGGCCGGCATCCGCGCTGCCGATCTCGGGATCCAGGTGCTCGGCGGGTATGGCTATCTCTCCGAATACCGCGTCGAACAGACCTGGCGCGACGCCCGCATCACGGCGATCTACGAGGGCGCCAACGGCATCCATTCACGTTCGCTGGTCTCGCGCCTGTTGCCCGGCGCCCCGGGCGATGCGCTGGAGCGGTTCCTCGCTGGCGAGAACTGCGCGGAAAGCCTCGTGCTCTGGCGCACAGCGCGACAGGATCTTACGGCCCGTGAGGACCCGAGCCCGGCCGCGCATGATTTCATGGCGCTAAGCGCGGAGGTGCTGCTCGAGGCGCTCTGGAACCGTATCCTCGGTGCGGCAGACAGCCATCCGGATCCAACGCGCATCCGCCGCCTTAGCGAGAAAGCGATTAATCGCGGACGGCTGCGGGCGGTGTTCCACGCGGGAGCCATCGCACAGAGCCTGTCCTGACGTCGACTTCGGTTGAAGGCGCGGCGGCCTGCGGCCGCTGTTCCGCGCCGTGGCGCCAGACGCAAACCTCTGCTCCGGCTCCGAATCCACCGGCGCCCGCCTCACACCTCCAGCGCCGCCACCGCGTTCTTCACCGCTAGCCGGAAGACCTGTTCCACCGGCTTCGGCTGGCTGTCCGGCCGCGCCATCAGCCCGACCGGGCCTTTGGTGAGCGAGGTGTCGAACGGCAGACGCACGAGCGAGCCCTCGCTGATCTCCTTGGCCACCACCCCGGCGGAAATGATCCAGATCGCGTCGCAACTCCGGACATAGTTGCGGCCAAACGCGCCCGAGACGCTCTCGATCCGCCGCGGGATCTCGCCGACGCCATGCGCGATCATCACCCGCTCCACCAGCGGACGGATCGCCGAGGCTTCGGGCGGGTAGATCACCATCCACTCGCCGATCCGCCGCATGTCGGGATCCGCGAGCAACGGGTGGCCGGCGCGCACGACGAATTCGACATACTCGTCGTAGAGCTGCGTGAAGGGGATGCCCTTCATGGCTTCGGGCTGTCCGAGCCGGCCGATCACCAGATCGAGGCTGCCGCGGCGCAGAAGATCGAGCAGGTAACCGTGCGGTCCGTCGGTGATGCGCAGGTTCACCTCCGGCGCAAGCTCGAGAAACTCGCGCGCCACCTCGGGCATCAGCCGCGCCGCGACGCTCGGCAAGGCGCCGACCGAGAGGCTCAGCCTCTCGCCGCGCCCGACCTGCTGCACCCCGTCGATCCCCTGCTGCAGCGCCGCCACCGACATCTCGGCAAATTGCAGGAACACCTCTCCCTGCCGGGTGAGCGAGACGCCGGCGCGGTTGCGCAGGAGAAGAGAGGTGCCGAGGATCTCTTCCAGCTCCTTCAGCGTCTTGGAAATCGCCGGCTGCGTGAGAAACAGCCGCTCGGCCGCCCGCTTCATGCTCTTCTGGCGGACGATCTCCACGAAGCACTGGATATGGCGGAACTTGATGCGGCGGTCGATCACGGGTTTCATTCCAAATTCGGCAATTAAGACCCGCAATAACTCATTTTACTTTTGATCTTCAAGAAATCATTCTGGCCTCGGGAGGACATTATGCGCACACAGGTCTGTATCATCGGCGGTGGACCGTCGGGGCTCTTGCTCTCGCAACTCCTGCACCGAAAGGGGATCGACAGCATCGTTCTGGAGCGCAAGACGCGCGACTACGTGCTTGGACGGATTCGGGCGGGCATTCTCGAGACCGGCTTCGTCGAGCTGATGCGCGAGGCCGGCGTGGGTGAGCGGATGGACCGGGAATGCTTCATCCATGAGGGCACCGTCATCGCCTATGGCAACGAGGAATTCGGTATCTCCTTCCGCGAGCATTCCGGGCGGGACGTGGTCGTCTATGGCCAGACCGAGCTGACGCGCGACCTCTACGACGCGCGGGAGGCCGAGGGCGGCAAGCTCGTCTTCAATGTCGAGGATGTCGAAATTCACGATGCCGGAACGGGCTCCCCTTTCGTGACTTACCGGGTGGATGGCGCGGAGCAGCGCATCGACTGCGATTTTGTCGCCGGCTGCGACGGGTTCCACGGCGTCAGCCGGCAGACCATCCCGCTGACGGTCCGGCGCGAATACGAGAAGGTCTATCCCTTCGGCTGGCTCGGCATCCTGTCGGAAACCCCGCCGGTCCATGACGAGCTGATCTATTCCTGGTCCGAGCGGGGCTTCGCGCTTTGCTCGATGCGCAACGCCAACCTCAGCCGCTACTACATTCAATGCTCCTTGTCGGACAGCCCCGCCGACTGGTCCGACGCGGCCTTCTGGGAAGAGCTGAAGCGCCGCATCCCGGAGGCGCATGCCGACGTGCTCATCACCGGCCCGTCGATCGAAAAATCCATCGCGCCGCTCCGGAGCTTCGTCACCGAGCCGATGCGGTGGGGCCGGCTGTTCCTCTGCGGCGACGCCGCCCACATCGTTCCGCCGACCGGCGCCAAGGGACTCAACACCGCCGCCTCGGATATCCACTATCTCTACCACGGGCTGGTTCAGTTCTACGAGGAGCGCGATGCCGAGGGGCTCGACCGCTATTCGGAAAAGGCGCTGGCGCGGATCTGGAAGGCGGAGCGCTTCAGCTGGGCCACGACAAACCTGCTCCACCGCTACCCGGACCAGTCGGAATTCGACCTGAAGATGCAGCGTGCGGAGATCGAGTTCCTCCGCTCGAGCGACGCCGCGCAGACGGTCTTTGCGCAGAACTATGTCGGGCTGCCCTATTGATGCGGATGATCGAGGCGAATGGCGTCGGGCTGCATGTCCGCGACGAGGGCGACCCTGCGGGCGCGCCGCTCGTCTTCGCCAATTCGCTCGGCACGGATCTCAGGCTCTGGGACGCGATCCTGCCGCGCCTGCCGGCCGGGCTCCGCATCATCCGCCACGACACGCGCGGCCACGGGCTCTCGGACTGTCCGGAGGCGCCCTACGCAATGGACGATCTGGTGACCGATGCCGAGGCGCTGCTCGACGCGCTCGACGTGACGGGCTGCGTCTTCGTCGGCCTCTCCCTCGGCGGGATGATCGGCCAGGGGCTCGCGGCACGGCGCCCCGACCTCGTCCGCGCCCTCGTGCTCTCGAACACCGCCGCCCGGATGGGGGACCCGGCCATGTGGCACGCCCGCATCGCCAGCATCCGGGCCGGCGCGCTGGAGGCGGTGGCCGACGGTGTCCTCGACCGCTGGTTCGGCCCCGCCTTCCGCGCCCGGCCCGAGGCCGCAGCCTGGCGCAACATGATGACCCGAACCCCGCGCGAGGGCTATATCGGCTGCGCGGAGGCGATCGCCGCGGCGGACCTGAGCGAACCGAGCGCCGGTCTCTCGCTGCCTGTCCTCGGCATCGCCGGGTCGGAGGACGGCGCGAGCCCGCCGGAGCTGGTGGCCGGCACCGTCACCCGCATCCCCGGCGCGCGGCTGGAGATCATCGACCAGGCGGGGCACCTGCCCTGCGTCGAACGGCCGGAGATCTATGCCGGCCTGCTGACGGACTTCCTCGAGGAGATCAGACATGTCTGAGAAATACGAGGCCGGCATGTCCGTCCGCCGCAAGGTGCTGGGCGATGCGCATGTCGACCGTGCCGAGGCGGCAAAAACCGACTTTGACGCGCCGTTCCAGGAGCTTATCACCGAAAGCGCCTGGGGGACGGTCTGGGCTGGCGACGGCCTGAGCCTGCGCGAGCGCTCGATGCTGACTCTGGCGCTGCTGGCCGCCATGGGGAATTTCGAGGAGATCCCGATGCATATCCGCGCCACCGCGCGGACTGGCGCGAGCAAAAAGGACGTGCTGGAAGCCTTCCAGCATGTTGCGATCTATGCCGGCGTGCCGCGCGCCAACCACGCGCTGAAGCTCGCCAGGGAGACGTTCGAAGAGATGGAGAGGGAGTGAGCCGGCGCCAGCGCGCGGCCCCAGGAGGAGACAAGCGATGCCGACACCAGCGGAATTCTACCAGCGCGACCGGGACTGGCACCCGCCCGCCAATACGCCCGTCTACAAGACGAGCGTCACCCGCTCGCCGCAATATGCGCTCCTGAGCCTGCAGCAGTCGGTAAGCGAGATCACCGGCCCGACCTTTGGCCACAACGACATCGACCCGATGGACCGTGACCTCATCCACAACTACGCCAAGGATGGCAGCAGCGCGATCGGCGAGCGGATCATCCTGCACGGACGGGTGCTTGACGAGAACGCGCGGCCGATTCCGAACACGCTGGTCGAGATCTGGCAGGCCAATGCGGGCGGCCGCTACCGGCACAAGAAAGACACCTATCTCGCGCCGATCGACCCCAATTTCGGCGGCTGCGGGCGGACGCTCACCGACGAGAACGGCTACTATTTTTTCCGAACCGTGAAGCCCGGCGCCTATCCCTGGCGAAATTACGTGAACTCCTGGCGGCCGGCGCATATCCACATGTCGATCTTCGGCACCGCCTTCTGCCAGCGGCTCATCACCCAGTGCTATTTCGAGGGCGACCCGCTGATCGAGAAATGCCCGATCGTCAACACGATCCCGGGCCTGCCGGCACAGGCGCAGCTCGTCGCGGCGCTCGACATGAACGCCTCCGTGCCGCTCGATTCCATCGCCTACAAGTTCGACGTCGTCCTGCGCGGCCGCCGCGCGACGCTGTTCGAAAACCGGCTCTGAGGGAGGGGAACATGGTGCAGAAACTCGACTACCTGAAGGAGACGCCCTCCCAGACCGCGGGGCCTTACGTCCATATCGGGCTGGCGCCGGGCGCGGCCGGGTTCGACATCTACCGCCAGGAGCTCGGCTGGGACATTGCCGGGCCGAACGCGCGCGGCGAGCGCATCCGCGTCGAGGGCATCGTCATCGACGCCACCGGCTCTCCGATCAAGGACGTGATGCTCGAGGCCTGGCAGGCCAATTCCGAGGGCGTCTACGCTCATCCGGAGAGCCCTGGCGAGGTCGAGGAGGGATTCCGCGGCTGGGGCCGGGTGATCACCGATTTCGAGACCGGAGAATGGGGCTTCGACACCGTCAAGCCCGGCCCGGTTCCGGCGCGCGCGGAGATGGGCAGGTCCGTGCGGCCCGCCGCCGAGGAGGAACTGGTCGATACCTATGGCCGCGGCCATGCCGGCCTCCGGCAGATGGCACCGCATATCAATCTCTGGATCGTCGCCCGCGGCATCAATATCGGTCTCAACACCCGAATCTATTTCGACGACGAGGCGGAGGCCAACGCAAAGGACCCCGTGATCAACCTGATCGAATGGGAGCGCCGCCGCCGGACGCTGATCGCGAAGCGGACGATGCGCGACGGCATGCCGGTCTACCGTTTCGACATCAAGCTCCAGGGCGAGGACGAGACCGTCTTCTTCGACATCTGAGGGACGGCGCCCGCCGGATTGACCGGCGGTCCCGTTCGGCGTCACATGGCCCGGATATCGACGCAAGCAAGGGGTCTCGGAGAGGTGATACGGATTTTGGTTCGTCCGTTCGGCCAACGGCCGGTTTCGTGCGCGGCCCGGCGATGGCGCGGCGGCCTGCGGCCTTTACTCCGCGCCTGGACACGAACGATCAATCTGCGAAGCGATCCCGCGGAGGCTGCATGACCCCCCTCGCCTATCCCGGCCACATCTTCGCGCCGCTCTTCTCCGATCCCGAGATCGAAGCTCTCTGGTCGCGCGATCGTTTCCTTGCAGAGTTCCTGAACTTCGAAATCGCCCTCGCCGGAGCGCTGGCGGAGGCCGGCGTCGTGCCGCCCGCAACCGCCGAGACCGCTGTGGCCCGAATGGCGACCTTCGTCGCCGATCCCGAGCGGATCGCCGCGTCGGTGCCGGTCGACGGCGTGCCGGTGCCGGATTTCGTCCGCCAGCTCAAGGCGCATGTCGGCGACGAGGGCCTGCCCGCGGTGCATCGCGGCGCCACAAGCCAGGACCTCGTCGACACCGCCATTGTGCGCATCCTGCGCGATGCCAATGCCCTTCTCGATGCCCGCCTTGGCGCGCTTGACGAAGGGTTCACTTCGCTCGATGCGCGTTTCGGCGACGCGCCTATGATGGGACGGACGCGGATGCAGGCCGCTCTGCCGATCCGGGTCTCCGACCGGCTGGCCGGCTGGCGGCTGTCTCTGGCGGAAGAGCGGGCCGGGCTCGGCGCACTTCGGACCCGGATCGAGATCCTGCAGTTTGGTGGCCCGGTCGGCAACCGTGCCGCGCTGGCGCCCCATGGCGATGCGGTGGCCGACGCCCTCGCCCGGCGGCTCGACCTCGGCAATCCCCCCCGCGCCTGGCACGCGGCGCGCGGATCGCTGGCGGAATATGCTGGCTGGCTCTCCCGCGTTACCGCGACGCTCGGCAAGTTCGGGCAGGACATCGGCATGATGGCGCAACAGGGCGTGAACGAAGTGGCGATCGCCGGCGGCGGCGGCAGTTCGGCCATGCCGCACAAGCAAAACCCCGTCCGCGCCGAACTGCTCGTGACCCTCGCCCGGCACAACGCCGTGCTGCTGCCCGGCATGCATCAGGCGATGCTGCATGAACAGGAACGCTCGGGCGCCGCCTGGACGCTGGAATGGATGATCCTGCCGGCGATGGTCATGACGACTGGCCGGGCGCTCCTCACCGCCGCCGAACTTCAGGGTCAGATCACGCGGCTCGGCGCGGTCTGATACGTCCCGGTCATTGGTAGTCCCAGTACCGCCGCCGCTCCTGCCACATCTTCTCGCCGATCATGCAGTCATAGGGGTCGCGCAGCAGCATTTGCGCCGGCCGCAGCGTTTCGGCGGGCGACTGTGAAGCCATTTCGAGCACCAGCTTGCGGCGCACGGCCTCCGCGAAATCCTGCCAGTCCAGCACCGGGACCACGAAGGCGCCCGGCCCGCCGATCACGCAAGTCTCGTAATAGATGTCGAGATGCTCGAGATGCCACTGGCTGCCCATGCCCTCGCGCGTAAGCAGCGGCAGGCCGTTGATCGTGATCCCCTCGGCCAGAACACGGTCGCGGGCGAAGGTCACCGGGCGTCCGTCGTTGTTGGGGCCGTCGCCCGAAATGTCGATGACCTTGCGAAGACCGGCGTATTCGTTGTTTTCGATCATCTCGGCGCCGAAAAGCAGCGCCTCGGAGATCGAGGTGCGGCGCAGGGCCGGGTTGAAATTGGCGCTGAGCGTGTCGGCGAAGGCGGCGAGATCCTCGCGGGTCTCGAGCAGCCGCCAGTCGACGATGACCTGCTGCGTGCCAGCCCATTCGACATAGCTGAGCGCGACACGCCCGAGCATGCCGGACTGGACGGCGGCATAGACCGCGTCGGTCTGAAGCGCCGCCGCATAGCCGAGGCGCTGGATCTCCAGCTCGTTCTCGGTCATCGAGCGCGACACGTCGACCATCAGCACCAGTTCGAGATCGACCTCGATCCCGTCCGCGTCGGCGTGTGCGGCGGCTATGGCGGCAAGGCCGGCCGCGGCAGTGATCGTGGCAAGATGATTCATGAAAGGAGGATGCCCGACAGGCCACCCCGCCGTCCAATCACAACGGGTTTTGCTCACGCCGCTGCCGGCAGTAGACAGATCGGATAAACGAATACTAAGATCATTATACGTTTATGTCTCGACATGAACGCAACAAGAAACAATCGAACGACCAAAGGGGGGGACAGTGATCGAATCCTTGAAAGAGGCGGTGGTGGAGTCCGCCGCATTCTATGTCGGCTGGGGGGGCTTGCTGCTCGGCATCGTTTTCGGGTTCATCGTTTACCGGACCAATTTCTGTACGATGGGGTCGATCTCCGACATCCTGTCTTTCGGCGACCGCAATCGCTTCCGCGCCTGGCTCTTGGCCATCGCGGTGGCAATCCTTGGCGTGCTGCTGCTGGAGGGCATCGGCGTGGCCGACGTCTCGCTCTCGATGTATCAGACTCCCACTCTGGCCTGGGGCGCCAACGCAGTTGGCGGGCTCATCTTCGGCTTCGGAATGGTGTTCTCGGGCGGCTGCATCAGCCGCAACCTCGTGCGCGCCGGCGGCGGTGACCTACGCTCGATCGTGGTGCTGCTGATCACCGGCATCTTCGGCTACATGACCATCGGCGGCCTGCTCGGCCCACTGCGGGTGGCGCTCTTCACGCCACTCGAAACCGACCTCTCTGCATCCGGGATGGAGACGCAGCGGCTTGGGGAGGCGCTCGCGACCGCCTCCGGCATGTCGGCCGGGTTTGCCACGCTTCTGACCGCGCTGGTCGTCGCCGGCCTGCTGCTCGCCTATTGTTTCAAGGACCCTGCGTTCCGCGCGTCGCGCCGCAACCTGATTGCGGGCATCGGCATCGGGCTCTGCGTTGTCGTCGGCTGGGCGCTGACCGGGCTTGCCTATGACGAGTTTGCCGACAATCCGACCCTGATCTCGCTGAGCTATGTCCGGCCGGTGGGCGATTCCATCGACTACGTCATGCGCTTCACCGCGCTCGGCGCACCGGGCTTCGGCATCGTGACGGTGGCCGGGGCATTGATTGGCGGCTTCCTCGGGGCGGTGTCGATGGGGCGGCTGCACCTCACCACCTTTGCCGACCAGGCGGATTCGATCCGCAACATGTTCGGCGCGGCGCTTATGGGGATCGGCGGGGTTCTCGCGCTCGGTTGCACCGTGGGTCAGGGGCTCACGGGGATCTCGACGCTGGCCATCGGATCGGTCATCACCTTCCTCTGCATCGTCCTCGGCGGTGCAATCGGGGTGAAGACGATGGAAGCCATCGCCTGAGCGGAGGTGCACCCGCGGCACGCCCGCTGTGGGGCACCGGCGCTCCAATGAAGGGCGTGCAGTCGCGTCCTTGTCTCCGTCCAGGGGCGCCACGCCTTGTTCAGTGCCGCTGAAGCCACCCGTCATGTGCTGGCAGGGACGTCTGGAACCAAACCCGGTTCTGACAGGCGTCCAACACGGCCCGCGGGAGCCGGGACCGACGTCCCACATACGGGGCCCTGCCCCGGCTCCCTGACGATTTTTCGGCGTGCCGAGGTCCGTCCCTGAGCCGTGTCAAGGCGGAGGTCCGGCCATCAGACTACCATGGCACCCGTGTCAAATGGACCGGGGCGCCCGGTTAGCCATGTGCGAGGACCGATGCCGGACGAGGCTGTTCCCGCCTTCCACGCGAACACCGTGGGGACTGTGCTCGACACCCTTCGGACGACGGCCGACGGGCTCGACAGCGCAGAGGCTGCGCGCCGCCTCGCGGCGCACGGCCCCAACCGCCTCCCCGACCCTCCCCGGCGCCATGCCGCCTTTCGCCTGCTCGCGCAGTTGCGGAGCGTCCTGATCTATGTCCTGATCGGCGCGGCTGCGGTCACGGCGGCGCTTCAGCACTGGGTGGATACCGGAGTCATCCTAGCGGTGGTCTGGGTCAACGCGATCATCGGATTCCTTCAGGAAGGCCGGGCAGAGAACGCGATGGACGCGATCCGGGGCATGCTGGCGCTCCACTCGTCGATGCTGCGCGACGGGCGGCGGACCAGCCTCGACGCGGCGGAGCTGGTGCCGGGCGATATCGTCCTTCTCGGCCCGGGCGACCGCGTTCCGGCCGACCTGCGACTGATCGAGGCGCGCGGCCTGCGTGTAGAGGAGGCGATCCTGACCGGGGAGTCGGTTCCCGTCGACAAGGGCATCGCCCCGGTCGCGCAGGAGGCGGATCTCGGCGAACGCCGCTCGATGATGTATTCCGGCACGCTGGTCGGCGCGGGTACCGGCCGCGGCGTGGTCGTCGCGACCGGGCCGGACACCGAGATCGGCCGGA
Organism: Tropicimonas sp. IMCC6043; assembly: GCF_004146235.1. Taxonomy (GTDB): domain Bacteria; phylum Pseudomonadota; class Alphaproteobacteria; order Rhodobacterales; family Rhodobacteraceae; genus Tropicimonas. The sequence goes on from NZ_SELO01000001.1 coordinate 260,022, forward strand.
TCAGCGGAATGCTGTCGGAGGTCGAGACCCTGACCACGCCGCTGGTCCGCCAGATGGATGTCTTCGCCAGGTGGCTGACCCTCTTCATCCTGCTGGTGGCCGCGACCCTGCTTGCCTACGGATATTTCGTCGGCAAGCTCGAATTTGCGGACCTGTTCATGGCCGTTGTCGGCCTCTCGGTCGCAGCGATTCCCGAGGGGCTGCCGGCCGTCCTCACGATCACGCTCGCGGTCGGCGTGCAGGCGATGGCGCGGCGCAATGCGATCGTTCGGAGGCTGCCGGCGATCGAGACGCTCGGCGCGGTGTCGGTGATCTGTTCGGACAAGACCGGCACGCTCACCCGCAACGAGATGATGGCGACCACACTGGCTGCAGCGGGGCATCTCTATTCGGTCGCCGGCCGCGGCTACGCGCCCGAGGGGGCCGTCACATGGCGCGAGGCCGACGCGCATCCGGACGAACACGCGGTGCTGACGGAGTTCGCCCGGGCCGCCGGGCTCTGCAACGACGCGACGCTGAACGGTGCGCCGGACGGCTGGCACGTCGAAGGCGACCCGATGGAGGGGGCGCTTGTCGCGCTGGCCGGCAAGATCACCCGGGAAGGCGCAGACCCGTTCCGCCAGTGGCGGCGAACCGACGCGATCGCCTTCGACTCGGCACATCGCTACATGGCGACGCTGCATCACGACCACGAGGGACACGCCCGCATTCACGCCAAGGGCGCTCCCGAGAGAATTCTGGCGATGTGCGCCGATCAGCGCGCGCCCGATGGCGGCACGGAGCCGCTGGACAGCGCGTATTGGCACGGGATGGTCGAGGACCTCGCCGCGGAGGGCCAGCGGGTCATCGCCGTGGCGGTCCGGTCCGTGCCGCCGGATCACGTCGTCCTGAACTCATCCGATCTCGACGAAACCCTCACCTTGATCGGGTTGATCGGACTGATAGACCCGCCGCGGGACGAGGCCATCGCAGCGGTGGCAGAGTGCAACGCGGCCGGCATCCGCGTGAAGATGGTCACCGGCGACCACGCCGCCACGGCGCAGGCAATCGCCGAGCGGATCGGGCTCAGAGCCACGCAACAGGTGCTGACCGGCAACGACATCGAGGCGATGGACGATGCCGCCTTCGCCGAAGCCGCGGTGACGACAGACATCTTCGCCCGCACCTCTCCGGCGCACAAACTGCGCCTGGTGATGGCGCTTCAGGCGCACGGCCTGACCGTCGCCATGACCGGCGACGGGGTCAATGACGCCCCGGCGCTGAAGCGCGCCGATGCGGGGATCGCCATGGGACAGAAGGGCAGCGAGGCCGCCAAGGACGCGGCGGAATTCGTGCTGGCGGACGACAATTTCGCTTCGATAGTCGCGGCCGTGCGCGAGGGGCGCACGGTCTACGACAACATCACCAAGGTCATCAGCTGGACACTGCCGACCAATGCCAGCGAAGGGCTCACCATCGTGCTGGCGCTCTTTGCCGGAATGGCGCTGCCGATCACCGCCGTGCAGATCCTCTGGGTGAACCTGATCACCGCCGTCACGCTCGGACTGGCGCTCGCCTTCGAACCGGCCGAGGCGGGCACGATGCGCCGTCCGCCGCGGCCACGCGATGCGCCCGTGCTGACCGGCGCGCTGGCCTGGCAGATCGTCTTCGCCTCGACGCTGTTTCTCTGCGCCGTCTTCGGGATCTTCTTCTACGCGAGCGGCGCCGGCTATTCGCTCGAGCTGGCGCGGACGATGGCGATGAACATGCTGGTGGTTCTGGAGATCGCCTATCTCTTCTACATCCGCCATCTCCACGGCACGTCAATGACCTGGAAAGCGGCCCGGGGCACGCCGGTCCTCTGGGCCTGCCTGTTGACGGTCACCGCGGCGCAATTTGCGCTGACCTACCTGCCACCGCTTCAAGCCGCCTTCGGGACGGCTGCGGTCCCTCTGTTGGACGGTCTTCTGATCGTCGGCATCGGCGCGCTGGTCCTCGCATTTCTGGAGATCGAGAAGCAGATGCGCCTCGTCCTCTCGCGCGGCAGGCAGGCCGGCGAGGCGTGAGCCGGCCACGGGGCCGGTCGCCCGTGTGCCGCGGTCAGTCCTCGTCTTCCTCGGGGAAGAGCCGCGTCGCCACCTTCAGCGCGATATCGCGATAATGCTTGGCGTGCAGGCTGTCGGGCTCGGACATCACCACCGGCGTGCCGGCATCCGAATGCTCGCGGATCGACATGTGAAGCGGGATCGCACCGAGGAAGGGCACGCCGAGTCGCTTTGCGTCTTCCTCGGCGCCGCCGCGGCCGAAAATATCCGAGGGCTTGCCGCAATGCGGGCAAATGAAAGTCGACATGTTCTCGACGATGCCGAAGATCGGCACATCGACCTTCTTGAACATCTTCAGACCCTTGCGGGCATCGATGAGGGCGAGGTCCTGCGGCGTCGAGACGATGACCGCACCCTGGAGCGGCACCTGCTGGGCCATGGTAAGCTGCGCGTCGCCGGTACCCGGCGGCATGTCGAGCACCATCACGTCAAGCTCGCCCCAGTCGACTTCGCGGGTCATCTGCATCAGCGCCGTCACCACCATCGGCCCGCGCCAGATCACCGGGTTGTCCTCCTCCATGAGGAACCCCATCGACATCACCTTCAGCCCGTATTTCTCTACCGGCCGGATGCGCTCGTCCTCGATCTCCGGGCGCTCGTGGATGTCGAGCAGCCGCGGCATCGACGGCCCGTAGATATCGGCGTCCAGAAGGCCGACCTTCAGGCCGAGCCCGCGCAACGCGAGGGCGAGGTTGACCGAGGTGGTGGACTTGCCGACACCTCCCTTGCCGGAGGCCACCGCGACAATGGTCTTCACGCCCGGAACGGCGGCGGAATGCGGACGCATGTCGCGGCCGGGCGCCTCGGTCGGGCGTTTCCGGAGCTTCGGCGGCTCGGGCGGCGGCGGCGGCGCGGCGCGCTCGGAGGTCAGAACGACGAGGAGCTTCTCGACGCCCTCGAGTCCCGACAGCCGCTCCTCGATGAGCCGCTGAGTCTCCGCGATGTCGCCGGCGAAATCCTCGGGCACGTTGACCGGCACGAGAACCTTGCCGTCCTCGGCCGAGACCTGTTCGGGACGGACCATGCCGGAGGTCAGAAGGTCCGTGCGCAGCCCGGGCGGCGTGATCAGCGACAGGCGCGCCAGGATGACTTTTTTCATGGAATTCTTTCCCTGTTGGGCCGTTTGCCGGCCTATTTTCCGTAGTAGAGCGAGACCACGTGCTGCGCCTCGGCAAAGAACAGCCAGCGCGCGGCGAAGACGCCCGTGAGATGCAGGAGCACGGCGAGGCCGATCGCGACGAGGTTATTGGGCGCCAACAGCACGATCAGCAGCGGCAGCACCACCGCCAGCACGAGGCCGACGACCCTGAGCTTGGCCGCGTGCTTGCGTCCGACGTCAAAGGCCATCTCCCTGAGCAGGTAGTTGCCGCCCGAATGCGGCGGTTCGAGCAGGCGCACCCGGCCAATGGCGCCGAGGCCGGTGGCGGTCTCAAGGGTCGCGCCGGAGGCGGCAAAGCGCCCGTCGCCGATGTGCCAGGCAGCGAGCTGGGTTCCGCCGAGCAGCACCAGCAGAACACCTGCCGCGGTGGACTGGCCGGCCAGCAGCGCCCCGCCGGCGAGCGCGTAAGCGACAAACAGCACCGGCGTGAGCGGTTGGGACCAGCGCGGGACCGTCTTGAGCTGAGTGTAGATCATCGACGTGCTGAAGACGGTGGCGAGACAGAGCACCGCGCCAAGCAGCCCGAGCCAGCCGGGCGCGCCGCCGAGGAAGATCCGACCGAAGGCGAAGGGCGCGACCGTCAGCAGCGCGGCGACCGAGATCACCGCCTCGCGGCTGAGCCAGCTCGTGCGCCACTGGCTGAAGGCGCGCGGCGCGTTCTTCGGATTGCCAAGATGGAAGGCCGACGCCAGCAGGCCGCCGACCGCGAGCGCGTAGGCCAGGAAATACATTCCGAAGGCTGCCCAGCCCAGGACATCGGGCTGTCCCAGCCCGAGCCATGTCAAAAGGCCGAAGCCGAGGCCGGAAAGCGCGGTGAACACGATAACGGAAGGAGCGGGATGCATCAGAGCGCCTCCAGAGCCGAATCGAGCCATTTCAGGAAGCCGGACGGGCCGTCTGTCCGCGACGGCAGCGGCTCGGCCTCCTGCGTCATGCGATCCTTGACGCGCGGCGGCAGATACTTGTTGACCGGCCGTGTGCCCATCTCGGGCATCAGGTCGACACCGCCACGCGCGGCGACGAGCCGCGACACGTCGCTCTCCGGGTCGCCGAGATCACCGAAATGCCGCGCGCCTGCCGGGCAGGTCCGCACGCAGGCCGGCTCGCGGTCCTCCTCCGGCAGGTTCTGGTTGTAGATCCGGTCGACGCAGAGGGTGCATTTCTTCATCACGCCGGCCAGCGCGTCGAGTTCCCGCGCGCCGTAGGGGCAGGCCCAGGCGCAGAGCCCGCAACCCATGCAGGCGCTTTCGTCGACCAGGACGATGCCGTCCTCGCCGCGTTTGTAGCTGGCGCCCGTGGGGCAGACCGTGACGCAGGGCGCGTCGTCGCAATGCAGGCAGGATTTCGGGAAATGCACCGCCTGGGCGGGGCCGGCCTCCGGAGTCACTTCGTAGGAATGAACGCGGTTCAGGAAGGTCCCCTCCGGGGCCGCGCCATAGGCGTCTGAATCCGAGAGCGGCACGCCATAATTCGAAGTGTTCCATTCCTTGCAGTTGATCACGCAGGCGTGGCAGCCGACGCAGGTGTCCAGGTCGATCACGAGGCCGAGCTTGCGATCTGTCTTGGTGGGAAGCGCGGTCATTTGAACCCCTCCCCGTAGGCGACATCCGCGGGACCGCGGCCCACCGGCGATGCCTGAGCCTCGTGCGCGGGTTCGGACGGGCCGTCCGGCGGCACGCGGCGGATCTTCACCCGGAGGTCGAACCAGGCGGCCTGGCCGGTGATCGGATCCGAATTGGCCCAGCGACGGCCATCGCCCTTCGGCGGCAGCAGCTCGTGGATCAGGTGATTTAGGAGAAACCCCTTTTCGGCTTCCGGCGCAGCCTCGTCGAGCGCCCAGGCGCCGCGCCGCTTGCCGATGGCGTTCCAGGTCCAGATCGTCTCCGCGTTGAGCGCGTCCATCCGCGCCACCGGCACCTTGATCCGGCCGTGGGGCGATGTGACTTCGGCCCAGTCGCCATCTTCGAAGCCCTCGGCCTCCCAGATCCCGCCGGGAATGTAGAGCCGGTTGACGTTCGTGATCTGCCGCAGCCAGGCATTCTGCGAGCCCCAGGAGTGATACATGTGCATCGGTCGCTGAGTCAGCGCGTGGATCGGGTATTCCGCCTTGTCGACGGCGGCCTCCTCGAAGGGTTCGTACCAGACCGGCAGCGGCGTGCAGGTCGCCTTGACCCGGTCGCGCAGATGCTCGGGCGGCTGGCAGGCGCCGTGGCCCTCGGCGGCGCGCTGGAGCTTGCGGAGAGGCTCCACGTAAAGATTAAAGACGTAGGGCAACGGCTTGTCGAACAAGCCGATTTTCACGGCCCAGTCCTGATACCCCTGGTTCCAGGGCTTGTAGAACTGCGCCTCTTCCGGGATGTGGCCGATCCAGAATCCGCCATTCTCGATATAGCGCTGGAGCTGGTTCGGGTTGGGCGCACCTCTGCCCTCGCTTTCGCCGTCCTCGCCGCGCCAGCCGGCCAAAGGGCCTATTCCGGGGCGGCGCTCGTGCCGGACCATGTAGTCCGCGTAGTCGGCATATTTCTGGCTGCCATCCTCATTGACGAACCCTGGCAGGCCGAGCCGCGCGCCGAGATCGACGAGCGCGGACTGGAAGCCCTTCACATCACGATCGGGCTCCTGAACCGGCCAGCGGATCGCGTCGGCCGCCGCCTCGGCTTCGCAGATCGGCCGGTCGAGCAGCGAGATGCAGTCGTGCCGCTCGAGATAGGTCGTGTCGGGCAGGATCAGGTCTGCGAAGGCCACCATCTCGGAGCTGTAGGCGTCCGAATAGAGGATATGGGGGATGACATACTCGCCGTTTTCGTCCCGGTCGGTCAGCATCTTCATGACCTCGGACGTGTTCATCGACGAGTTCCACGCCATGTTGGCCATGTACATGAAGAGCGTGTCGATCTTGTACGGGTCGCCGGCGTGCGCGTTGGAGATCACCATGTGCATCAGCCCGTGGACCGAGAACGGGTTCTCCCAGGTGAACGCCTTGTCGATCCGGAGCGGCAGGCCGTTCTCGCAGATTTGCAGGTCCTCCGGCCCCATCGGGAAGCCGAGATGCGGACCGGCGAGCGGCTGGCCGGGACGACCGACGGCATTGGGCTTCGGGTGCGCCTCGGGGGGCTTGGGATAGGGCGGCTTGAAGCGGAAGCCGCCGGGCACTTCGACGGACCCCAGCAAGATTTGAAGGATATGCAGCGCTCGGCAGGTCTGGAAGCCGTTGGAATGGGCCGAGATTCCGCGCATCGCGTGGAAGCTCACCGGGCGGCCAACCATGGTCTCGTGGCGCTGGCCCTTCCAGTCCGTCCAGGGCTGGTCGAGCACGATCTCCTCCTCGAAGGCGACGCGGGCAAGCTCGGCGGCGGTGGCGCGGATCCGCTCGGGCGTGATCCCGCAGCGGTCCGCGACCGCCTCGGGCGCGTATTGCGGGTCGAGAAACGCCTCGGCCATCGCCTGCATCACCGTCCGGTAGGTCTTCCCCTGCCGCTCGAGGCCGTTGGTCAGGTCGGGAAGCGCGCCAGGCGTGTCGAAGCGCACGGCGTCGCCGGTCGCCCTGTCGACCACCAGTGGAACACCCTCCTCGTTGCGCAGGAAGAGCCCGTCCTCGTCGAGCAGGAAGCCGGCATTGGTGTAGCGCGCGAGATAGCCTGCATCGACCTTGCCCGCCCGCATCAGCTCGTGGATGAGCGACAGGATGAAGAGTCCGTCCGTGCCCGGCGTGATTCCGATCCATTCGTCGGCCACGGCATTGTAGCCCGAGCGGATCGGGTTCACCCCGATCACCTTTCCGCCACGCCCCTTGAGCTTGCCGATGCCGGCCTTGATCGGGTTGGAATCATGGTCCTCGGCGACGCCAAAGATCATGATGAGCCTGGTGCGGTCCCAGTCCGGCTGGCCGAACTCCCAGAACGCCCCGCCCATCGTGTAGATGCCGGCCGCGGCCATGTTGACCGAGCAGAAGCCGCCATGCGCGGCGTAGTTCGGCGTGCCATAGGCCTGCGCCCAGAAGGACGTGAAGCTCTGGCTCTGGTCACGGCCGGTGAAGAAGGCGAGCTTCTTCGGGTCGGTCTCGCGGATCGGCTTCAGCCAGCTCACCGCGATCTCGTAGGCCTCCTCCCAGGAGATTTCCTCGAATTCGCCCGAGCCGCGCGGGCCCACTCGTTTCAGCGGCGCGCGCAGACGGGCGGGCGAGTAGTGCTGCATGATGCCCGCCGAACCCTTGGCGCACAGCACGCCCTTGTTCACCGGGTGGTCGCGATTGCCCTCGATATACTTCACCTTGCCGTCCTGCATGTGGACGTTGATCCCGCAGCGGCAGGCGCACATGTAGCAGGTGGTCTTCCGGATCTCGTCGGAGACCTTCGGAGAGGGCTGCGCCTCTATTCTACTCGTCATTTCAGTCACTTGGTGTCCTCCCGTCACACGCAACCCAAAAATCGCGCCCTATCTTTCTGATTTCATGCGTTTTCTGGAGAAAGCGACATTGCATGCGGCGCGTCCTCCCGCGCCCCTGCAGCCGGCGCCAGCAACGAACGGAGCCGGACAACGCTGCCGATGAGGATCATCGACGGGCTCCGGAACCCTTCCCGCGCGACCTTCTCCGCGATGTCGCCGAGCGTGCCGGTCAGCACGCGTTGTTCCGGGCGCGTCCCGTTCTCGATCACCGCAACGTCGGTCTCCATCGCCACGCCGTGGCGGCGAAACCCCTCGACCAGCGTGTCGAGATTGGAGAGCCCCATATAGACCGCGACCGTCTGGGCCGGGCGGACCAGCACCTCCCAGTCGAGATCGAGCACGCCATCCTTGCCGTGTGCCGTCACGAAGAGGCAGGACTGGGCGTGGTCACGATGCGTGAGCGGGATGCCGGCATAGGCGCCGCATCCGGCCGAGGCAGTGATGCCCGGCACTATCCTGACGGGGATTCCGGCCGCCACCAGCGCCTCCATCTCCTCGCCACCGCGGCCGAAGATGAAGGGATCGCCGCCCTTCAGACGCAGGACCCGGTTGCCCTCGCGCGCCAGCTTCACCATCAGCGCGGAGATGTCTCCCTGCTCCATCACGTGTTCCTTGGGGAGCTTGCCGACATAGATCCGCTCGGCATCGCGGCGCACAAGTGACAGGATCTCGTCGCCGATCAGACGGTCGTAGAGCACGACGTCGGCCCGTTGCATCAGGCGCAGCGCGCGGAAAGTCAGCAGGTCCGGGTCGCCCGGACCGGCACCGACGAGATAGACCTCGCCGGGCGGCCGCCCCCGCTGTTCGGCCACTTGTTGAAGATCGGCCTCGAACCGTTTGACTGCACCTTCGGAATCCCCCGCGAGATAGAGATCCCCAACGGGCCCATCGATCATCCGTTCCCAAAAATGTCGCCGTTCCCGGCCGCTGTCGATCACTTCGGCGATGCGGTCGCGGAAGCCGCCGACGAAGGCGGTGAGCCGGCCGTAGACCGGCGGCAGCATGGTCTCGATCCGCGCCCTGAGGGTGCGGGCGATGACGGGCGCCGCGCCGCCGGTGGAGATCGCCACCACCACCGGCGAGCGATCGACGATCGAGGGCGTGACGAAGTCGCATTTGTCGGTCACGTCGGCGATGTTGCAGAGCACCTTGTGGGTGCGGGACCATTGGTAGAGCCGTTCGTCGCGGTCCTCCTCCTCGGAGGCTCCGTAGACGACGAGGCTTTCGGCGACATCCTCCTCCCGCGGCAGCCTGCGCTCGAAGCTGAGCCCCGCGGGTGCCGCCTCGACGATGCCCATCAGGTCCTCACCCGGATCGGGATCGAGCGACAGCACATGCGCGCCGGCCGAGAGCGCCCGCTCCACGCGGCGCGCCGCCACCGAGCCACCGCCATCGACCAGAACCCGGCGACCGGCGACGGTCAGGAAGATCGGAAGGTTGTCCATGCGCCGGTCACTCCCGCGTGGCGGCGCCGATCAGCGCTTCGCCCAACATGATCGCGGTCTCCGCGTCGAGATCCACCTGGGTAATCCGGTGGCCCTCGCGGAGCACGAGGCGCGTCATGCTCATCCCGCCGTCGAACTCGACGTGTCGGAGCATCGCCTTGCGCCGGTAGGGCAGATCGAATTCCGCCAGATCGGTGATCGTCTCAGTCATAGTCCAGTCCTCGCGTGAACGCGGTTTCGAGCACCCATTGCCAGTTCCGCGGCGTGTCCCGGAAGTCGGGCTTCACGTCGAACTCGAGGAACATTTCGCCGGATTGTCCAGCGTGTTTAACCAGTTCCTCGAGTTCGGGGAAAGTGGTCACCTCCGGATGGGCGATGATCAGGTCACTCAGCTGCGCCATGGATTTCCTCCGCCACCCGGACATGAAACCGCAACCGGAGCATGACGCGCCGGTCGGTTTCCGAGGCACCGTCCTCGAACCGGGTCCTGTTGTGAAGCACGTTGTTGTTGAGAATCCCCTGCCCCCGGTCGAGCCGGATCTGGCGCATCAGCGGATCGCCCGCGGCGAGCCAGGCCCGCAGCCAGTCCGCGGCCTCGAGCGTCGCGGAGTCCTGCCGCCAGTTGATCGAACGCGTGCGGGCGGTGTAGCGCATCTGCAACCGGCCAGTGGCCGGGTCGGGATAGAAGACCGGTCCGACCGAATCAGGCCGTATCGTGCCATCGGGCTCCCGGTTCTCGGGAATCGTCATCGCCTCGGGATGCATCAGCGCGCGAACGTAGGCCGGGTCGGCCTCGCGCAGGCGCAGATAGGCCAGCTCAGGGTCCATCAGCTGATTCTCGCCGCCCGACAGCGCCTTCTGGTGGCAGTGCAGGAGGAAGCCGGCGACGCGGTTTTCGGGGGCGCTGTAATACCCATCGGTATGCCAGTTCATCGCCTTGGGAGTATAGGGAATATAGCCCTTCTTTCCCTCTTCCGAGGAGGTACGCAGCGCCACGACCCCGGCCGCGCCGGACGAGCGGTGCGCCTCCGACTCCAGCAGGCCGAAATGCTGCGCGAACCGTGCGAGCGCCGCGCTCGCGGCCGCGACATCGGTCTCGGGATGCGCAACCGAATAGACCGCGAAATTGCCGAGCGCACAGCGGGCCTCAAGCTCCCGCACCGCCTCCGGAGAGGGTGATTCCAGCGAATCCACCTCGACCGGCGGCAGCGCCTGCAGGCGTTCAGAGACCCTCAATCGGGCCGCCCGCCACGCCGTCCAGGCCGTGTTCGGCTCCAGATCCTGCCATCTGAAATTCCTGATAATTTCGCTATCCTCGACCGACCCCAAACGGTAACCCCCCGATTTTCCCACTCTATGTTATCTTCTGCGGCGCAGCATTCCTTCGCTGCGGTGCAATATTGTTGCGCGCATCAACGCAGGAGTTGCACAATCTTTTAACATTCGTAAAATAATATGTGTAGATGCTTCGTTAGGAAACGCACAGCCGAAGATCGCGCACCCATCCGCAGCCCCCGGTTTCAGAGGAGATCCGGAGGCCGCCAGATCCGCACGGATCGGGACGCGTCAGAGCCAGGGAGGACATGATGAAGGACGACCCACAGGACCGCGGCGACGAGCGGAAGATCCACCCGACACCGTTGCTGGACGAGCTCGAGGACGGCCCCTGGCCGAGCTTCGTGACCGGCCTCAAGCGGCTTCGCGACGAAGGCTCCGAAAGCAACCGCAAGATCATGAATGACCTGCTCGGTCAGCTCAACCATTCCTACGAGAACCGGATGGGCTACTGGAAGGGCGGCACGGTCTCGGTCTTCGGCTATGGCGGCGGCATCATCCCGCGCTTCTCCGAGGTCGCGGACAAGTTCCCGGAATCGAAGGAGTTCCATACGCTGCGGGTCATGCCGCCGGCGGGCTATCACTACACGACCGAAATCCTGCGCAAGATGTGCGACATCTGGGAGCGGCACGGCTCGGGCCTCATCGCCTTCCACGGCCAGTCCGGGGATATCATGTTCCAGGGCTGCACCACGGAGAACACCCAGAAGGCGTTCGACGAGCTCAACGAGATCGGCTTCGACCTCGGTGGCGCCGGACCTGCGCTGCGCACGGCGATGTCCTGTGTCGGCCATGCCCGCTGCGAGCAGTCCTGTTATGACGAGGTCCGGGCACACCGGACGATCATCAACAAGCTCCTGGACGAGATGCATCGCCCGGCCCTGCCCTACAAGTTCAAGTTCAAGTTCTCGGGCTGCGCCAACGACTGCGTGAACGCCATCCACCGCGCCGATTTCGCGGTGATCGGCACCTGGCGCGACGACATCAAGATCAACCAGGAGAAGGTCAAGGAGCACATCGCCGCCAAGGGCCGGAAATACACGATCGACACCGTCGTCTCGATGTGCCCGACCCGCGCGATCTCGCTCAACGACGACGACACGATCGAGATCGACAACAAGTCCTGCGTGCGCTGCATGCACTGCATCAACGTGATGACCAAGGCGCTCAGCCCGGGCGATGACCGGGGTGTCTCGATCATGATCGGCGGCAAGCGGGCGCTGAAGATCGGCGACCTGATGGGGATCATGGTGGTGCCCTTCATGAAGCTGGAAACCGACGAGGATTTCGAGAAGCTCGAGGATTTCGCAGAGCGCGTCGTGGAGTTCTTCGCCGACAACGCGCTGGAGCACGAACGCGTGGGCGAGACAATCGACCGGATCGGCCTGCCGGCCTTCCTCGAAGCGCTCGACATCGAGCCCGACCCGAACATGGTCAACCATCCGCGGACCTCCTGCTACGTGCGCACCGACGATTTCGACGAGGAGGCGGAGAAGTGGTTCGAGCGCAAGGCGCGCGAGGCGGGGCTTCAGATCAGCGCCGAATGACCGGCTTGGCTTGACGATACAGGACCGTCCGGGCCCGCGCGCCCGGACCGAGGGAGGACGACATGAAAGACCAGACCGACACCCCCCGTACGCCCGACGAGGTCGGCGTTCCGGACCCGTTCCAGTACATGCACCCGGTGATGAAGGCCAATTACGGCAACTGGGACTGGCATGACCGCCCGCAACACGGCGTGCTGCGCCACGTCTCCAAGTCTGGCGACGTGATCTACACGATACGCGCCGGCACGCAGCGGCAGATGGACGTTTTCACCATCCGCAAGCTCTGCGACATCGGCGACAAGTTTGCCGACGGCCATGTGCGGTTCACGACACGATCGAACATCGAGTATCTCGTGGCCGACGAGGCGAAGATCGAGCCGCTGATCGCCGCGCTGAACGAGGCCGGCTTCCCGGTCGGCGGCACCGGCGCCTCGATCTCGATGATTTCGCACACCCAGGGCTGGCTCCATTGCGACATCCCCGGCACCGACGCGTCTGGCGTGGTCAAGGGGCTGATGGACATGCTGCATGAGGAGTTCGTGCATGACCGGATGCCGAACCGGCTCCGGATCACCACGTCCTGCTGCCAGATCAACTGCGGCGGCCAGGGCGACATCGCGGTCAACGTGCAATACACCAAGCCGCCGAAGATCAACCACGACCTGGTGGCGAATGTCTGCGAGCGCCCGGCCGTCGTGGCGCGCTGCCCGGTGGCGGCGATCCGGCCGGCGATGGTCAACGGCAAGCCCTCGCTCGAGGTTGACGAGAAGAAATGCGTCTGCTGCGGCGCCTGCTACCCGCCCTGCCCGCCGATGCAGATCAACGGCGCGGATTCGACCAAGATCGCCATCTGGGTCGGCGGCAAGCATTCGAACGCCCGCTCCAAGCCCACTTTCCACAAGCTGGCGGTCGCCAACCTTCCCAACAACGCGCCGCACTGGCCGGAGGTGAAGGACGTCGTGCGGCGGATCGTCGAGGCCTACAAGGAGGACGCGAAGCACTGGGAGCGCATGGGCGAGTGGATCGACAGGATCGGCTGGAACCGGTTCTTCGAGATGACCAACCTGGCCTTCACCAAGCACCATCTCGACACATGGACCGGCGCGCGGAAGTCCATGAACATGTCGGCCCATCTGCACTTCTGACCGGAAAGGACGAACCGTGAAGCTAGGAGTCGTCGTCAGCGAGGGTCCCTATACCCATCAGGCCGCTGACACCGCGTATCATTTCGTGAAGGCAGCGCTGGACAAGGGCCACGAGGTTCCGCGCGTGTTCTTCTACCACGACGGGGTGAACGTCTCGACGCGCCTCTCGGTTCCGCCACAGGACGAGCGCCACATCCAGCAGAACTGGACGGCGCTCGCCCAGGAAAAGGGCATCGACCTAGTGGTCTGCATCGCTGCCGCACAGCGCCGCGGGCTGCTCGACGAAAACGAAGCGAAGCGCCAGGGCAAGGATTCCAACAATATCGCCGAGGGGTTCCGGATCTCCGGCCTTGGACAGTTGATCGAAATGGGCATCCAGACCGACCGTCTGGTGATGTTCGGGGATTGAGGGGAGCGAGATGTCCGAGACCAAGAAGTTCCTCTACGTGAACCGCAAGGCGCCCTACGGGACGATCTATGCGCTCGAGAGCCTCGAGGTGGTGCTGATCGGCGCGGCCTTCGAACAGGATGTCTCCATGGCGTTCCTCGACGACGGCGTGTTCCAGCTCACCAAGGGCCAGAACACCGAGGCGATTGGCGTGAAGAATTTCTCGCCGACCTTCCGGGCGCTCGGCGATTACGAGGTCACCAAGCTCTATGTCGAGATGGAATCGCTCGAGGAGCGCGGCCTCGGCCCGGACGACCTCCAGGAGATCACCTACGAGGACGAGGATGACGACTGGGAGGAGAAACCCTCGATCCGGATCGTCAGCCGCACCGAGATGGCCGACATCATGGCCGACCAGGATGTCGTGTTGAGCTTCTGAAGGGAACCCATGTCCACTTTGCACACCGTCAACAAGTCGCCCTTCGGAAACGGAGCGCTCTTGAGCTGCATCAATCACTGCAAGCCGGGAGATGCGGTATTGCTGATCGAGGATGGCGTCTACGGCGCGCTCGCGGGCTCTGTCGTCGAACACGCGGTCATAACCTGCGCGCCCTCCGTCTCGATCTACGTGCTGGAAGGCGACGCCGAGGCGCGGGGGATCGGCCCCGCGAAGCGGCTCCCGGACGTCCAGTCGGTCGGGTACGACGGCTTCGTCGATCTCGTGGCGACCCACGATCGCACCCAGGCCTGGCTCTGAAAACCCGCCCCGAAAGGGGGCGCACTGAAAGAAGGAAAGAAAGAATGTCCTATCAGGTGAACGGTCACACGATCGAGCACGACGAGGAAGGCTATATCACCACCCTCTCGGACTGGTCGAAGGAACTGGCCGACGAGATCGCCAAGGTCGAGAATATCGACATGACCGAGGAGCACTGGGCCGTCGTGAACTTCCTGCGGGATTACTACGACGAATACCAGATCGCGCCGGCCGTCCGGGTGCTGATCAAGGCGATCAAGAAGGAAATGGGCCCCGAGAAGGGCAACAACAAATACATGTATGAGTTGTTCCCCTACGGCCCGGCCAAGCAGGCGTGCAAGATCGCCGGTCTGCCGAAGCCGACCGGCTGCGTCTAAACTGCTCGTGACGACACGCCAAGCCCCTGAAAATTAACGAAACGCAGGGGCTTAACGGGAGGACTCCGCGTGCTGGGATACATCTATGCCATTCTTTTCTACGCCGCGACGGCGATCCTCGTGATCGGTCTGGCGTCGAAGATCTGGATCTATGCCCGCACGCCGGCGCCCCTGAAGATTCCCACGACGCCCGCGCCGAAGACGCGCTCGGGCGTCGTGCTCCGGATGTTCCGCGAGGTCGTGTTCTTCGAGAGCCTCTACAAGTCCAACAAGTGGATCTGGCTCTTCGGCTGGATGTTCCACATGGGGATGTGGCTGGTGCTTATCCGCCACCTGCGCTATTTCACTCAGCCGGTCTGGGGATGGGTGGAACTCGCACAGCCCTTCGGCATCTATGCCGCCTTCGCCATGCTGATCGGGCTCGGCGGGCTCTGGGCGCGGCGGGTGCTGGTCGAACGGATCAAGTATATCACCAACCCCTCCGATCACCTGATGCTGGCGCTCCTGATGGGCATCGTGCTCTCGGGCATGATGATGCGCTTCGTCACGCGCACCGACATCGTCTCGGTCAAGGTCTACATGCTCGGGCTGATGCGCTTCGACGTGGGTTACATGCCTGCCGACCCGGTGCTGATGCTGCATCTGTTCCTCGTTGCGACGCTGATGATCGTCTTCCCGGTCTCCAAGCTGCTGCATGCGCCGGGCGTGTTCTTCAGCCCGTCCCGCAACCAGGTCGACAACCCGCGCGAGAAGCGCCACATCGCCCCCTGGGCGGCCAAACTCGAGAGCTGAGGATACGTCATGGCGCCCAAGGACAGCGACGACATTCCCCGGATGCACCACCCGCTGGAGATCCCGAAGCTCAAATGCGGCGCAATGGAAGATTCGGCTCCCTACCCCGCCTCGCCCGCGCATCAGGCCAGCGTCGGCTTCCCCGAAGAGCTGCTGCCCGACTGGAAGGAGCGCGCGCTGGCCAAGATGAAGGACCTGGCGGAGAAGAACCGCGCCTTCAAGGTCTATCTCGACGCCTGCGTGAAATGCGGCGCCTGCACCGACAAGTGCCACTACTTCCTCGGCACGGGCGATCCGAAGAACATGCCGGTGGCCCGGCAGGACCTGCTGCGTTCGGTCTACCGCCGCTATTTCACCTTTGCGGGCAAGTATTTCCCGAAACTCGTGGGCGCGCGTGACCTGACCGAGGAGGTGTTGGACGAGTGGTATTCCTATTACCACCAGTGCAGCCAGTGCCGCCGCTGTTCGGTCTTCTGCCCCTACGGGATCGACACCGCCGAGATCTCGATGGCGGCGCGCGAGATCATGGACGTGGTCGGCAAGGGCCAGAAATACTGCAACGAGATCATCGGCAAGGTCCATGTCGTCGGCAACAATCTCGGGCTCCAGGAGAAGGCGCTGCGCGCCACGCTGGAGGATCTCGAGGAGGAGATCGAGGAGGATACCGGCGTCTCGGTGCGCCTGCCGCTCGACGAGAAGGGCGCCGACATCCTGCTGATCACGCCCTCGGCCGATTTCTTTGCCGAGCCGCATATCGAGGGGCTCATCGGCTATGCCAAGGTGTTCCACGAGGCGGGCGTAAGCTGGACGATCTCGTCTCACGCCTCTGAGGCCGCCAATTTCGGCCTTTTCATCGGTTCCTACGAGAACATGCGGAAGGTCAGCCTGCGCATTCGCAAGGCGGCGCAGGATCTCGGCGTCAAGCGGATCATCTTCGGCGAATGCGGCCATGCCTGGCGGGTGGCCTATTCCTTCCTCAACACGCTTGCGGGGCCCTGGGATTTCCTCGACCCGAAATACCCGGTGCCGCAGCACATCCTCGAGTTTACCTGGGACCAGATCCAGCGCGGCAATCTCAAGCTCGACAAGTCGCAGAACGACCATATCCGGCTTACCTATCACGATAGCTGCAACGTCGCCCGCGCCTCGGGGATGGGCGACCAGCCGGGCGGGCAATTCGAGATCCCGCGCAACGTGATCCGCGCGGTGTGCAACCATTTCTACGACATGGACCGCGACACGATCCGGGAATCGACCTTCTGCTGTGGCGGCGGCGGCGGGCTCCTGACCGACGAGTTGATGGACCTGCGCACCAAGGGCGCGGCGCCGCGAATGACGGCGCTCCAGCAGGTGACGGAGGAGCACGGGGTCACCCACATGGCCGCCATCTGCGCGATCTGCAAGACGCAGTTTTCGAAGGTGATGCCGAAGTTCGGCTACGACATGGAGTCGATCGTCTCGGTGCACCAGCTGGTATCGAACGCCATCGTCCTGACCGGTCAGGGCGGCGCGGAGGACGAGGACGGGGAGGAGGACGCCGCCTGAGCGCGCGTCACGAGGGAGGATACGACATGGAAGACATGGCCGAGGCGAGAAAGCCGACATTCCGGCGGTTCCACGAGGGCGAGACCGCGGAAGACTGGGACCTGGAAGAGAAGATCTTCAACGCCGACCATTCGCACAAATGCCCGACCTACGTCCACAAGACGCCGCCCTGCCAGGGCGCCTGCCCCTCCGGGCACGAGATCCGTGGCTGGCTGGCGATCGCCCGCGGCATGGACAAGCCGCCGGTCGAGGACATGACCTGGCAGGAATACGCCTTCCACCGGATGGCTGCGGCCAACCCCTTCCCGGCCACCATGGGCCGGGTTTGCCCGGCGCCCTGCGAGGCCGGCTGCAACCGCAACGAGGTGGACGATTTCGTCGGCATCAACGCGGTCGAGCAATATGTCGGCGACTGGGCGAACGAGAACAACGTCCGGCATACCCCACCCGCGGCCGAGACCGGCAAGCGCATCGCGGTGATCGGCGGCGGGCCTGCCGGGCTCTCGGCGGCCTATTTCCTCCGTCTCGACGGCCATGAAGTGACGATTTTCGAGGCGAACGAGAAGCTCGGCGGCATGATGCGCTACGGCATCCCCGGCTACCGGACCCCGCGCGACATGCTCGACAAGGAGATCGGGCGGATCATCGACCTCGGGGTCGAGGTCCACACCAATACCCGCGTCGGCAGCGACCTGTCGGTGGAATGGCTCGAGGCGGAATATGACGCGATCTTCTGGGCGCTCGGCGCGCAGACGGGGCGCCCGCTGCCGATCCCTGGCTGGGAGGACACCGAGAACTGCATCAACGGCATCGAATTTCTCGACGCCTTCAACCAGGGCTATGTGCTCGGGACCGCGAAGAAGGTTGTGGTGGTCGGCGGCGGCGACACCTCGATCGACGTCGCATCGGTCGCACGGCGCCTCGGCCACATCACCAAGGACTACCTGCCCGAGCGCAACGACGGCTCGGTGATCGACTTCACCTCGCATGACGTCGCCTCCTCGCTGACGCGGGAAGGCATGGACGCGGTGCTGACCTCGCTCTTCCCGATCGAACAGATGACGGCGGCAGAGCGCGAGCGCGAGGACGCCAAGCGCGAGGGCATCGAGATCAAGGGCGGTGTCATGCCGCTCGAGGTGCTGAAGAACGGTGATGGCCGCGCCGTGGGCCTTCGGATGTGCCAGTGCACGATGAAGGGCATGGTGCCGGAGCCGATCGAGGGCACCGAGTTCGAACTGGAGGCGGATATCATCATCGCCGCCATCGGCCAGATGGGCGATTTCCAGGGGCTGGAGGAGATGGATGGCGGCCGCGGCTTCATCGCCACCACGCCGACCTACCAGGTGAAGGGCAAGGAGAAGCATTTCGCCGGCGGCGACATCATCCGCCCGCACCTGCTGACAACCGCCATCGGCCACGGCCGGATCGCGGCGGACACGATCACCGACTTCCTCGACGACGGCGAGATCGTGAAGCGGCCGAAGGTCGACGTGCATCACTTCAACCTGCTGGCCGAGCTGCACCAGCGGCACAAGGACCCCGAGCCCTATGACCATGCGCAGACGCGCGGCACAAACGATGCCGGCTTCGCAGTGCATAATTACGAGGATCGCAGCGCGGCGCAGATCATTCCGCATGACGAGCTCTTCAAGGGCCATTTCAACTTCGTGAAGCGCGAGGAACGCGAGGAGGTCCACATCCACGCCGACCACGTTCTGGGCAATTTCGAGGAGCGCATCGTCGGGCTCAGCGAAGAGCAGGCGAAGAAGGAAGGCGAGCGCTGCATGTCCTGCGGCATGTGCTTCGAATGCGACAACTGCGTGATCTACTGCCCGCAGGACGCGGTGCACCGCGTGAAGAAGGCGGACCGCACCGTCGGCCGCTATGTCTATACCGACTACACGCGCTGCATCGGCTGCCACATCTGCGCCGATGTCTGCCCGACGGGCTATATCAAGATGGGCCTCGGGGAGTGACCATGCGACTGGCGCTCCTCTTTCTCGGCCTGGCGCTCGCGCTGGTCTCGCCTGCTTCGGCGGACGGGACCTGGGCCGGGCTTGGCCCGAGCGTGCCGAAGGCCACCGGCGAGCCGCATCCGGAGGGCAACGCCTATATGCGGCGCCATCACATGCAGCTGATGCGGCACGACCGGAACCTGACCGTGCATGACGGAGACCGCGACGTCGGTGCAAGCCTCTCGGAATGCTTCGAATGCCACGCGGTCGAGGATGGCGCGGGCGGATACGTCACCTATGAGAGCGAGCAGCATTTCTGCCGGGCCTGCCACGACTTCGCGGCGGTGAAGGTCGATTGCTTCATGTGCCACCGCTCGACGCCCGAAGGGTTCGAGGAGCCGCCGATGCATGCCTTCGACGCCACGCCGGAGCAGGACATCCAAGTGACCCGCAGCTTCCTCGACCATGCCTTCGGACCCGGCAAGAGCGACGGCGGGAGGACCGAATGAGCCAGCCACCGAAGATTTCGCGCCGCGACCTGCTGAAGAGCGGCGGCAGCGCGGTGACGCTGACCATAGCTTCCGGCGTCACGCTCATGGCCTTCGGCGGCTCCGAGGTCCAAGGCGCGGCCGACGCGGGCAAGCGGTGGGGTCTCCTGATCGACGTGAACAAATGCGCCAAGGACTGCACCGCCTGCATCACCGCCTGCCAGGACGAGAACGGCTGGAAGGGGCACGGCAACCGGGAGACCGACGCTCAGTGGATCCGCAAGGTGACGCTGAAGAACAAGGCCACCGGTCATGAGACCGCGATGCCGGTGATGTGCCAGCATTGCGAGAAGCCGCCCTGCGTCGACGTCTGCCCGACCGGCGCATCCTTCAAGCGCAAGGACGGCATCGTGCTTGTGGACAAGCATATCTGCATCGGCTGTCGCTATTGCATGATGGCCTGCCCGTTCAAGGCGCGCAGCTTCGTGCACGAGCCCACCAACAACCAGTCGGTCAACGCGCCGCGCGGCCAGGGGACAGTGGAGAGTTGCACGCTCTGCGTCCACCGCGTCGACAAGGGCCAGATCCCGGCCTGCGTCGAGGCCTGCGATGCCACCGGTAACGGCGCGATGATCTTCGGCGACCTGAAGGACCCCGAGAGCGAGATCTCGAAGCGGCTCGCCGAGTTCCCCTCGGTGGCGCTGCGCGGCGATCTCGAGTTGAACCCGGGCGTTCGCTACGCGGAACTCTGAAGGGAATGGCCATGGAACGCACGATCTATCGCGAAATCCCGGCAACCGGTGCTCTCTGGGCGGTCGCGGCACTGCTCATCGCCTTCATCGCCGGCGCGGCTGCCTCGGTCATCTATGTCGAACATCACGGCCACATCGCAACCGGCATGAACAACCAGGTGGTCTGGGGCATCCCGCATGTCTTCGCGATCTTCCTGATCGTCGCGGCCTCGGGTGCGCTCAACGGCGCCTCGATCGCCTCGGTCTTCGGACAAGCACCCTACAAACCGATCGCCCGGCTCTCGGCGGTGCTCGCAATGTCGCTGCTGATCGGCGGGCTCGCGGTGCTGGTGCTCGACCTCGGCCGGCCGGACCGGCTGCTGGTGGCGATGACCACCTACAATTTCAGCTCGATCTTCGCCTGGAACATCTACCTCTACACCGGCTTCCTCGCCGTGGTCGCGACCTATCTCGCGGTGCAGATGAGCCGGGTCGACTATGCCTATGTGCGCGGCGTCGGCACGGTGGCCTTCCTGTGGCGGCTGGCGCTGACCACCGGCACCGGCTCGATCTTCGGCTGGCTGGTGGCTAGGCCCGGCTACGACGCCGCGATCATGGCGCCGCTCTTCATCGCCATGTCCTTCTCCTTCGGCCTCGCAGTTTTCATCCTCGTGCTGGTGACGCTGTTCCGGATCTCGGGGCGCAAGGTGGGCGGCGCGCTCTGTCACCGGCTCGGCGGGCTACTCGGCATCTTTGCCGCCACTGTGCTCTATTTCACTGCCGTCCAGCACCTGACCGCGCTCTACGCCGCCAAACATGCGGGCTTCGAACGGTTCATCCTGCTGGAGGGCGGCCATTTCACCTGGATGTTCTGGCTCCTGCAGGTTGTTGTCGGCGGACTCATTCCGATCGCGCTGATCTACGTGCCGCGGATGCGCAACAACCCTGCCGAACCGATCCTCGCCTCGATACTGGTCATCATCGGCGGGCTGGCGCAGATTTATGTCATCGTCGTCGGCGGGCAGGCCTACCCGATGGACATCTTCCCGGGTTACGAGGCGTCGAGTTCCTTCTTCGACGGCGAGGTCGCACGCTACAGTCCCACCCTGCCCGAATTCGCTCTCGGGCTCGGCGGTGTGGCGCTAGCACTGCTGGCGGTCGGTCTGGCGGCCAAGATCCTTCGGATCTTGCCGACCAACCTGCTCGATGCGAACCTCCCGGCAAATGACTGAGGATCAAGACATGCCGCTGGACGCTCACACCCCCCACCCGTTCTCGCGCTTCGTGGCCATTCTCGGCCGAGGCAAGACCAAGCAGCGCCACCTCACGCTGGAAGAATCCAGCGAGGCGATGGCGATGATCCTCGCCGGCGATGTCCTGCCGGAACAGCTCGGCGCCTTCCTCATGCTGCTCAGGCTCAAGGAGGAATCGCCCGAGGAGATCGCCGGCTTCGTGCAGGCGACGCGCGCCACATTCGAACTGCCCGACGATCCGGTGGCGGTCGATATCGACTGGTCCTCCTATGCCGGCAAGCGCAGCCACCTTCCCTGGTTCCTGCTCTCGGTCGCCGTGCTGGTCGGCAGCGGCCACCGGGTGGCGATGCACGGCACCGAGGGGCACACGGCGGGGCGGGTCTATACCCGAGACCTTTTGCCGATGCTCGGGTTCCCCGTCGCCGGCTCACTCACTGAGGCCGCAGACCAGGTCGGCGAGACCGGCTTCACCTATATCCCGCTCGAAGTGTTGAGCCCGCGGCTCCGGGAACTCATCAATCTCCGTCCGATCTTCGGGTTGCGCTCGCCGGTCCACACCTTTTCGCGCATGCTCAACCCGTTCGACGCACCGGTAATGATGCAGGGCATCTTCCACCGCGGCTTCATGGACATCCATTCCGGGGCGGCGCAGATCCTCGACCAGCCCTCGATGGCGGTGTTCCGCGGCGAGGGCGGCGAGATCGAGCGGCGCCCGAACAAGCCGGTGCAGGTCTGGACCACCCATGGGCAGGCCGGGCCGCATGTCGAGACCTGGCCGGCGCTGATCGGCGACACCTACCAACCCGCCGCGGAGGATATGAGCCCGCAGAAGATGCTGGCGGTCTGGCGGGGCGATGTGGAGGACCCCTACGCGCTCGCCTCGATCACGGGCACGCTGGCGGTGGCGCTCCGGACCATGGGCCGGGCCGAGAACATCGAGACCGCCGACGCGCTTGCTGCCGAACTCTGGGAGCACCGCGACCGGCGCGCCCTGCCCGCGCCATGACCCACCTGCCCCGCTTCATGATCGCCGCCGCCCACAAATCCTCGGGCAAGACGGTGATCTCGGCGGGCGTGGCTGCGGCCATGTCCGCGCGGGGCCTCTCGGTGCAGGGTTTCAAGAAGGGGCCGGATTACATCGACCCGATGTGGCTGACCCGCGCCACCGGGCGGCCCTGCTACAATCTCGATTTCAACGCGCTAAACGATTCCGAGATCGCCACGCTCTTCGCCAGCCGCGCCCGCGGCGCCGACATCTCCCTGGTCGAGGCCAACAAGGGTCTCTTCGACGGTGTCTGTCCCGACGGCACCGATTCCAACGCAGCGCTGGCCAAGCGGCTCGGCCTGCCTGTCGTGCTGGTGGTCGACACCCGCGGCATGACCCGCGGCATCGCGCCCCTTCTGCTCGGCTACCGGGCCTTCGACCCGGAGGTCCGCATCGCCGGGGTGATCCTGAACCGGACAGGCGGGTCGCGGCACGAGGGCAAGCTCCGGCAGGCCGTCGAGACCTATACCGACCTCTCCGTCCTCGGCGCGGTCGGCGCATCGCCCTCGCTCGACATCTCGGAACGCCATCTCGGCCTCACGACGCCGTCTGAATGGTCTCAGCACAGCGTGTTCCTCGAGTCCTCCGCCCGCCGGATCGCGGCGCAAGTGGAAATCGACCGGCTGGTCGAGCTCGCCGGTACCGCGCCTGACCTGCCCGGCGCCCCGATGCCGCGCCCCGCCCCCCGGAGCGGCGCGGCGCTCCGGATCGGCATTGCGCGGGACGAGGCCTTCGCCTTCTACTATCCCGACGACCTCGAGCGGTTCGAGGCCGCCGGCGCGGAACTTGTGCCGGTCGACATGCTGCGCGACCAGGCCCTGCCCGAACTCGATGGCCTCCTCATCGGCGGCGGCTTCCCGGAGACCCAGATGGAAGCGCTTGCCGCCAATTCGGGCATGCGCGGGAGCCTCCGCGCGGCGCTCGAAGCCGGCCTGCCCTGCTATGCCGAATGCGGCGGGCTGATGTATCTCTGCCGGTCGCTGTCCTGGCATGGCG
The DNA here is from genome assembly GCF_004146235.1 of Tropicimonas sp. IMCC6043. GTDB lineage: Bacteria > Pseudomonadota > Alphaproteobacteria > Rhodobacterales > Rhodobacteraceae > Tropicimonas. Next base: position 283,510 of record NZ_SELO01000001.1, read on the forward strand.
AGACCCGGCCGATGGTGGGCTTTCTCGAGGCCGACGCGGTGATGCATGCCCGTCCGCAGGGACGTGGCTATGTCCGTTTTGCCGGGACGCCGCAGGCGCTCTGGGGATCGACACCGGAAGAACGGCGCGCGCACGAGTTCCACTATGCCAGCCTCGAGAACGTCGCCGCTCCCGTCTATGCCCGCAGGATCACCCGCGGCCAGGGCATCGACGGCGCCCATGACGGGTTGGTGAAGGCCAACACCCAGGCGGGTTTCGTCCATCTGCGCGATAGTGCCGCCACGCCCTGGGTCTCGGATTTCCTTCGCTTCGTATCCGGATGCCGGGACGGCGCGGCACGAAAAAACCCCGCCCTCGAAGGGCGGGGCTGACAGTTGGTTCTTCTTCCGGTCAGTTCTTTTTGATCTCAAACTTGTAGATCTCGCCCTCGGTCGAGGAACTCAGGAGCTCGTTCCCGGTCTGGTTGCAGAAAGCCGCAAAATCGGCGACCGATCCCGGGTCCGTCGCGCGGATTTCCAGCACCTGGCCGGCAGTCATTCCCTTGAGCGCTTTCTTGGCCCGCAGAATCGGCAGAGGGCAGTTGAGCCCTTCCGCATTGAGTAGTTGATCAGCCACCTATGTCCTCCCTGGTTGCGGCAGATGTTCAGATGAACAGGTTGATGTCGGATTTCAGTGCGGTCTCCATATAGGTCGCCGCGCCGCCGAGCTCGATGCCGTCGATCATGTCGTCCTTCGAGTATTCGAACAGGTCGAGCGTCATCTGGCAGGCGATCATGCGCACGTCGGACTCGATGGCCGCCTCGCGCAACTCCTCGATCGAGGCCACGCCCTTCTTCTTGATCAGGTTCTTCATCATCGTGCCGGCAAGCCCGCCGGCGCCCGGCAGCATGCCCACCAGGTTCGGCATCTTCATGTGCCCGCCCATCATCGGCATTTCCATCGCCGCGTTGCCGAGCGTCGTAAAGCCGAGGTTGAGATCCTTCTTCAGCAGGACCAGCCCGTAGAAGGTGAAGAACATGGTCACTTCCACATCCATCGCCGCGGCCGTCGTGCCGAGGATGAAGGGCGGATAGGCCCAGTCGAGCGTGCCCTTGGTCACGATGATCGACATGCTCTTGGCGTTGTCGATTTGGCTGGTGTCCAGCATGTGCGTCCTCCCGTCGCTTGGTTGACACATCTTAGCATTCATAATTTCGAATGAATACTGAAGCTTCTGCCGCACCGCGGCATCGCCGCTCGCGCAACTCGTTGTAATACATACATCGTGCCGGGACCGCGTTGTGCCGCAAGGCAGAAAATTGCTTTCGAACGTCATGTCCGGTCGCGTCGACAGGCATTAGCGCCGCGTGCCCCACCCGTTCGAGAGTTCAGACAGTGCGCGCGTATCAGGGCAAATTCCCGTCCCTCGATCGCCACATACCGAATCGAGTGACGCAGGATGGACCCAGAAAGCAACAAAATTCACCCCGCGTCACAATATCATCACGCTTGGATCAAGACATGCTGATATTCGAATTATCGGATTCGGCGGAGACGAATGCGGCCGCGAGTCGGCAGGAACGCAAGCGCGCGCCATCACGTCGCGGATCGGGAGGAGACGCATCATGACACTCAACAACCATCACCGTGCGATCGCCGGAGCGGCGACGCTCGCCCTGCTCGGGGCGGCGGCAGGCCCTGCGCTGGCAACAAATGGCTACTTCGCCAATGGCTACGGCGCCGGCTCCAAGGGCATGGCGGGCGCCGGCGTCGCGGTGCCGACAGGCGTGCTCAGCCTGGCGCAGAACCCTGCCCTCGGCAACAAGGTGGGCAATTCCGCCGGTATCTGCCTGACATTCTTTTCCCCGGATCGCGGCTTCGACATCGATGAGGGCGGCCCGCTCGTCCCCGGCAGCGAGACCAGCAAGAACGACATCTTCTACATTCCCTGCGGCGGCGCCAACTGGAAGCTGAACGACCAGAGCTCGCTCGGCTTCGTGCTCTATGGCAACGGCGGCATGAACACCGAATACGACAGCAACATCTTCTCGAATTTCGCACCTCCGGGTGTCGCGACGACGCCGCTCGGCGTGAACCTCGAGCAGCTCTTCATCAGCCTGAACTACAGCTACCAGATCAACGAGCTGTTCACGGTCGGCTTCGCGCCGATCTACGCCGTCCAGCGCTTCTCGGCCACCGGCCTCGAGCCCTTCGACAACCCGTTCTTCTCCACCGATCCTGGCCATGTCACCAATAACGGTGATTCCTGGTCGCGCGGCTGGGGCTTCAATGTCGGCCTGCTCTACGAGCCGAACGAGCAATGGGATATCGGCATTTCCTACCGGTCCCGTATCTGGATGAGCGAGTTCGACAAATATTCCGGCCTGTTCGCGCAGGGCGGCGATTTCGACATCCCGGCGACGCTGCTGATCGGCGCGGCCTACACTCCGGCGGCGGATCCGCGCTTTACCTTCACAGCGGAATACCAGCGGATCTACTACAGCCAGATCGACGCGATCGCCAACGAGAGCGCCGTGATCGACACCCAGTTCGGCGCGGATGACGGCCCGGGCTTCGGCTGGCTCGACATGAACATCTTCCGCGTCGGCGGCATCTATCGCCACAACGATCAGTGGACCTTCCGCGGCGGCGTCTCCTATGCCAGCCAGTTCATTGACGACAACGAGGTGCTGCTCAACACGCTCGCACCGGCGACGATCCAGTGGCACGCCTCGCTCGGCGCCACCTACACGGTCAACGAGAACTGGAAACTGCACGGCGCCTACACGCACGCCTTCAACAGCGAAGTGTCGGGCCGGAACGAAACCAGTGCCTTCGGTCTCGACATGCAGGATATCGATCTGCGGATGTCGCAGAACGAATTCATCCTCGGCGCCAGCTACAGCTGGTGACCTGCGAGGGCCGCGCCGCGATAGGCGGCGCGGTTCCGTTCACCGGCCCGGACCGGTCAAGCACTTGATCTTCGTCAATCCGCCGGGAGGCCGGTTGTGGCAGGCTTTGCCGCACGGATTGCGGCGAGGCCGCTGCAATCCGCTTGTTAGTTAGGGAGGGGAATGCGATGGCACATGTCGTCGTGCTGGGCGCCGGGCTCGGCGGAATTATCATGGCGTACGAGGTGCAGGATCATCTCGGCCCGGATCATCAGGTTACAGCGATCAACAAGGGCACGACCTACGGTTTCGTGCCATCGAACCCCTGGCTCGCCGTCGGGTGGCGCGAGAGGAAGGAGGTCGAGGTCGACCTTGTCACCATTCTGGAGCGTCGCAACATCCGGTTCCGTCCGGAAGGCGCGGCCCGCGTGCACCCGGACGAGAACCGGGTAGAACTGACCGGCGGCGACAGCGTCCCCTATGACTACCTGATCATCGCGACCGGGCCGGAACTGGCCTTCGACGAGATCGAGGGGCTTGGCCCGGAGGGCCACACCCAGTCGGTCTGCATGGTCGATCACGCGGTTCAGGCCAGGACCGCCTTCGACAAGCTCGTCGCCAATCCCGGCCCGGTGATCATCGGGGCGGTCCAGGGCGCGAGTTGCTTCGGCCCGGCCTACGAGTTCAACTTCATCGTCGACACCGCGCTGCGCCGGGCCAAGGTGCGCGATAAGGTGCCGATGACCTTCGTGACCTCGGAACCCTATATCGGCCATCTCGGGCTCGACGGCGTGGGCGACACCAAGGGCCTGCTCGAGAGCGAGATGCGCGAGCACCACATCAAGTGGATCACCAATGCCCGGGTGAAGTCCGTCGAGGAAGGCATGATGCATGTCGAGGAGGTCGCCGAGGACGGCTCGGTCAAGGCCTCCCACGACCTGCCATTTGCTTTCTCGATGATGCTCCCGGCCTTCCGGGGGGTCGAGGCGGTTCGCGACATCGAGGGGCTGACCAATCCGCGCGGCTTCGTCATCGTCGACAAGCATCAGCGGAACCCGACCTATCCGAACATATTCGGGATCGGCGTCGGGGTGGCAATTCCGCCGATCGGACCAACCCCGGTTCCGGTCGGGGTACCCAAGACCGGCTTCATGATCGAGAGCATGGTGACCGCGACGGCGATGAACATCGCCTCCCTCGTGGCCGGCAAGGAGCCGCACCAGGTCGCCACCTGGAACGCGGTCTGCCTCGCGGATTTCGGCGATTCCGGCGTGGCCTTCGTCGCTCAGCCGCAGATCCCGCCGCGGAACCTCAACTGGTCGTCCTCCGGCAAATGGGTCCATTATGCCAAGATCGGCTACGAGAAATACTTCCTGCGGAAGATCCGGATCGGCAAGTCGGAACCCTATTACGAGCGCTTCGCTCTGAAGGCGCTCGGTCTCGACAAGCTGAAGGTCACACACCACGACTGACGTTCCGGCCTGCGGCGCCGTAGCGCCGCGGGCCCCCTCACCTGTCCAAGCAGCAGCGCATCCGCGATGCGCTCTGGGACGCATGTCGTCTCCGGGCGGGATCGGCTATCCTTGCCAGCGGCAGATCTGAAGGCGGAGACACAGACATGGGGGCGCATTCCCGGGACAGAACCGTCGATTTCCTTGCCGTCGCGCGGGAGATCCTGCCGCCGGGCGCGAATTACGATTCCTGCGTCGGCTGTGGAATCTGCGCCTCGGGCTGCCCGGCGTCCGGCCTTTTCGGCATGGATCCGCGGCGCTTCATCAACATGGCCACGCTCGGGATGAACGAGGAGCTTGCAACCACGCCCTGGGTCTGGGCCTGCACCCAGTGCAAACGCTGCGCCTATCTCTGCCCGATGGGGATCGACGTGTCGCAACTCGTCGGCGTCGCCCGCGGGCTTTGGCCGGAAGAGGAGAAGCCCAAGGGCATCGTGCGCTCCTGCGCCGCGCAACGGATGGACGAGAGCACCAGTGCCATGGGCGTGCGCTCCAAGGATTTCGTCGAGATCGTCGAGGAGACCGCTGAGGAGTTGCGCGAGGCCGACCCGCGTTTCGCCGATCTCAAGGTGCCCATCGACAAGAAGGGCGCGAAATTCGTCCTTAACCAGAACTCGCGCGAGCCGGCCGTCGAGCCGGAGGAGATGGGTCCGCTCTGGAAGATCCTCGACTATGTCGGCGCCGACTGGACCTATGCGTCCAAGGGCTGGGCGGCGGAAAATTTCTGCATGTTCACCGGCGATACCGAGGCCTGGCGGGAGATGGTGGAGACCCGCGTGTCGGCAATAAACGATCTCGACTGCGAGGTCTGGATCAACACCGAGTGCGGCCATTCCTTCTACACGCTCTGGCAGGGGATCGAGAGGTTCGGGCTCGAGGCGAATTTCGAGGCCGACACGCTCGTGACCTATTACGCCCAGTGGATCCGCGAGGGAAAGCTTCCGGTCAACTCGGACTGGAACGTCAACAATATCAAGTTCACGGTGCAGGACCCCTGTCAGATGGTGCGCAAGTCGCTCGGCGACCAGGCCGCCGACGACCTGCGCTTCGTCGTGAAGACGCTGGTGGGCGAGGAAAACTTCATCGACATGCAGCCTTGCCGCAGCGCCAACTATTGTTGCGGCGGCGGCGGCGGTTTCCTTCAGGCCGGGATGAATGACGCCCGCCGCGCCTATGGCAAGCGCAAGTTCGACCAGATCGCAGCGACCGAGGCGACATACGTGCTCACCCCTTGCCACAACTGCCACTCGCAGATCGAGGATATCGGCGAACATTATCAGGGCGGCTATCACGTGACCCATCTCTGGACGCTCATCTGCCTCTCGCTCGGCATTCTCGGGCCGGATGAGCGCAAGTATCTCGGCCCCGAATTGGCCGACCTCAACCTGCCGGACGAGGCATGAACGTGCGGGTTCACGAGACCGAAGTCCTGATCATCGGCGCCGGCGCGACCGGCTCGGGCATCATGCGCGACCTCGCGTTGCGCGGCATCCACTGCCTGCTGATCGACCGGCGGGACCTCAACGCCGGCGCCTCGGGCGGCAATCACGGGCTCCTGCACAGCGGCGGACGCTATGCAACGGCCGATGCCGAGACCGCCGCGGAATGCCGCCGCGAAGGTGAGATCCTGAAGCGATTGGCGCCGGAATGCATTGACGATTGCGGCGGGCTCTTCGTCGCCGTCGAGGGGGATGACCCGGATTTCGCCGCCCGCTTCCCGGAGCATTGCCGGGTCGCGGGCATTCCCTGCGAGGCGCTCACGCCCGCCGAGGCGCGGGAGCGGGAGCCGGCGCTGCCGGAGACGGTCTTCGCCGCTTATACGGTGCCCGACGCCACCATCGACCCGTTCCGCATCGTGCTCGAAAATGTCGGTCAGGCACAGCAGGCGAATGGCAGCCGCTACCTGCCGCATACCGGCGTCGAGGGCTTCGACATCGAGGATGGCGAGATCGTCCGCACCCGCTGTCGCGACCACCGCTGCGGCGACCCGGTCGAGATCCGTGCCCGGCAGGTCGTCAACGCCAGCGGCGCCTGGGCGGAGAAGGTCGCCCGGCTCGCGGGCTGCACCGATGTCACCCTGCTCTGCTCCAAGGGCACGCTTCTCATCAGTAACGCCCGCGTCACCAACGGCGTCGTCAACCGGCTCCGCCCGCCCGATGATGGCGACATCCTTGTGCCCGGCGGCACCGTCTCGCTGCTCGGCACCTCCTCGGTCACGGTCGAGGACCCCGACGATATCCGCCCGACGATCGCGGAGGTCGACCGAATCCTCGCGGAGGGAGCGGCGATGCTTCCGATTTTGAACGAAACCCGCTTCGTCCGCGCCTTCAGCGGCGTGCGTCCGCTCCTCAGGGCGCCGGGTTCGGAGAGTGACGGCCGCAAGGCGAACCGCGGATTCGCGCTTTTCGACCACGAGGACCAGGGGTTGACGAATTTCGTCACTGTTGCGGGCGGCAAGTTCACCACATTCCGGCTGATGGCGGAGAAGGCCGGCGATCTCGTCGCGCGCCGCCTCGGCAACAGCGAGCCCTGCAAGACGGCGCTGGTCCCCCTGCCCTCCGGCGATGCGCTGCGCTGGACCGATCCGGGTGCTGCGGCGCGCGACTGGTATCGCCGCGCCGACCCGACCGACATGATCCTCTGCGAGTGCGAGATGGTCGCCCGCTCCGCAGTCGACACGATCCTCGCCGAGGCGCCCGGCGCCGAGGACCACATGAGCCTGCGCGCCATTGCACTCCGCAGCCGCATCGGCAAAGGCGCCTGCCAGGGCGCCTTTTGTGCGCTCCGGGTCATGGCGCATCTCTACGACCGCGGCGTCTATGACGGGCCGGACGGGCTCAGGCAGGCGCGGGACTTTGTCGAGGGCCGCTTCCGTGGCGTCCGGCCGGTGCTCTGGGGCGCACAGATGCCACAGGCCGAACTGGCCGAGATCCTGCATTGCGGCCTCGCCGGCATGGACCTTGCCGCGGCCGAAGACGAAGGGCGGACAGGATGAAACGCAGGTCCCGCCGCATTGACACCGATCTCGCGGTGATCGGCACCGGAATCGCCGGATTCGCCGCGAGCCTCTTCGCCTGCCGCCGCGGCCTCGAGGTGGCCCAGTTCGGCCATAGCGGCGCGATGGCCTATACCACCGGCTATCTCGACCTGCTCGGCGTTCAGGACGGCCGGGTGCTCGACGATCCCTGGGACGGGCTCGGCGCACTGCGCCGCGAGACGCCGGAGCACCCGTTGGCGCGGCTGCCGGACGAGACCATCCGCACGGCCTTTGGCCTCTTCACCGAGGCGCTCACCGAGATGGGCCTTGGCTACACCGCGCCCGGCGAACGCAACCTGCGCGCCTTGCTGCCGAACGGGCTCGTCAAGTCGACGCTGTCGGTGCCGCAAACGATGCTGCCGGGATGCGAGGCCCTTGCGCAGCGCGCACGCACGCTGGTGCTCGATTTCGACGGGCTTCAGGGCTTCAGCGCCCGCGCCTTCGAAGCCAACCTCGCGGAGCGCTGGCCGGGTCTCAGTTCGGCGCGGCTTACCTTCCCGGGGATGGAGGACCGGCAGGTCTTTCCCGAGGTCATGGCCCGGGCGCTGGAGACCCGCCAGACGCGGGAGGCACTGGTCGATCTCATCCGGCCGCAGCTCGATGGTGCGGAGTATGTCGGCCTGCCGGCGATCCTCGGGATGCAGGCGCCTGACCGCATTCGCACAGAGATGGAAGCCGCGCTCGGCGCGACGCTCTTCGAGATCCCGACCATCCCGCCCGCGGTCCCCGGCATTCGCCTGCGCGAAGGTTTCGAACGCACGATGCCCGAGCGCGGCGTGACGCTCGACCCGGTGCTCAAGGTGTCCAGGGTCCGTTTCGGTGCGGCGGGCGCGACGCTCACCCTGCACGGCGCGATGGAAGATATCGAGGTCGAGGCCCGCGCCGTGCTGCTGGCCACCGGCCGATTCCTGTCCGGTGGCCTGCGCGCTGATCGAACGCAGGTCAGCGAGACGCTTCTGGGCCTACCGATCCGCCAGACGGAAAGCCGCAACGACTGGTATCGTAAGGATTATTTCGATCCGGCCGGACACCCGGTGAATCGGCTCGGGATCGAGGTCGACGCCTCGTTCCGCCCGGTCGATGCCGCGGGCGATCCGGTGCAGGACACCCTTTTTTCCGCTGGTGCTATCCTAGCGCACCAGGACTGGGTCCGGCAGCGCTGCGGCGCCGGGCTGGCGATCGCCTCGGCCTATGCCGCCGTCGACTCCGCCGCCGCCCATCTCACGCCCGAGGGCCAGCCCCCGGACCGGTCGGTCAGATCGGATCGGTGAAGGCGCGGGCTGCCGTGACGAAGGCCGGGTGCGCCTCTGCGCCCTCCGGCGTCAGCCGCGCGAGTTCCGCCGCAAGCCAGGCTTCCGCCTCGACCTGACCGGCGCGCCCCGCCATCAGGCGCGCGCGCGACGCGGCGATCAGCGCCGACCAGGCCCGCGTTCCAGCCTCGACCGCCAGTGTGTCCGCCTGTGCTAGGTCGGCCTCTGCGAGCGCGGTGGCTGCGGGATCCTGCAACAGCGCGATCTCCGCCCGCAGGCGATGGACCTCGGGCGCATAGAGCAGGTCCCCCCCCTGCTCCAGCGCCTGCATCGCCCGCCCCATCGCCTGTTGCGCAGAACCGAAATCGCCGGCATCGGCGCGGCACCGGGCGAGGCAGGCACGGTGATAGGCTCCACCGAGACGCAGGCCGATTGCATCCATCTGTGCGATCGCCGCCTCGAAATCGGCCAGCGCCGCGGTCGGGCTCTCGTTGCGCATGCGCTCATGGGCGAGCCAGACCGCACCCGCCGCGATCCAGAACGGCTGGCCGAGCTCCACCGCACGGGCAACGGCGCCTTCGAGAACCGGGCGATAGTCAAAATCGGTCAGCGCATAGCTGTAGGGCGCGTGGCTGTAGATGCGGATATAAGGTTCCAGGAAGGGCAGTTCGAGGAAGGCCTCGTGATCCAACGCCTCGCGCAGCGTCGCCTGCCAGCCAGCGAGATCGCCGGCGAGGTAGCGGCCGTGGATCTGGAAGAGCAGCGCGATCTCGAGACTGTCCTGCGAATAGTGAACCGCCTGATGGCGATGCAGATGCGGCTGGTAGAGCCGGCGGACACGATGCGTCGTCGCCTCCTGCTCGGCCAGCCGTCCCTGGTTGCAGAGCATCGGCGCCGCCGCGCAGGCCGCCAGCACCTCGAGTTCCGGCAGCTCGGCGGCGATCTCGTCCATCCGGCGGTTCATCTCCGTTCCACGCGGCACATCGCCCCGAACGAGGTAATGCGCCCAGATCCCCCAGGCGATCTGGAATTCGCTCTCTCCGCTGCGTCCTCGGGCGAGGCAAAGCTCCATCGCGCGCCTGTAGGCTTCGGCCACGCTGGCATCGGAGAAGCCCCGCTGCTGAACCAGCGCGAGGCCGCGCGAGAACTTCACCGCCATCTCCAGCTCGTCGCGCACCGGTCCCTCGGTGATCCCGAGCAAGCCCTCTTCCGCCCAGTCCATCAGTCGGATCGCCTCGGCGACCTCGCCCTGCGTGACCGCGAGCTGGGCGGCGCGGACGAGGAAGGGGATCGCCTCCGCGGGGCGTCCGGCGCCCATCAGGTGGGTCGCCGCGGTCACCGGCTGCGCCTCGAGCCTGCCTGGCGCGACGGCGCGATAGGCGGCGAGCGCCGTGTCGTGCAGTTGCAGCTTGCGGGCGCGCAGCAGGGTCTGCATCACCGCGTCGCGGATCAGCGCGTGGTCGAACGACACCGTGCCCCCGCCGCCGGGCACGAAGAGGCCGCGGCGGATCAGGTCGGCGAGTTGGCCGGAGATCTCGGCTTCGTCACGCCCGACCATGGCCGCCAGCACGTCGATGCGCACCTCCGCCCCGAGCACCGCGGCGGCATCGACGAGGTCGCGCAGATCGCCGACATGGTCGAACCGTTCCAGCAACGCCTCGATCATCGTCGGCGGGATGGTCTGGGTCGCGTCGCGGTCCGGCCGTTCCAGCACCGCCTTTGTAATATGCTCGAGATAGAGCGGTACGCCGCCGGCAAGCTCGACGATACGGCGGCGCGTCTCGGGCGGGATGACGCCGTTGGCGTCCAGGTCGGCAACCAGCGAGGCAGCGCTTTCCGTCTCGATCCGGTCGAGACGGATCGGAACCACCCCCTCGGCTACGGTCTCGGGACCTTCGGGGCGGCGGGTGACCAGGATGAAGAGCGGCCGTCCGGCGAGACGCTCCGGCAGCCCGGAGAGCAGCGCGGCGCTTTCGGTATCGATCCAGTGCGCGTCCTCGACGAAGAGAACGACCGGAGCCTCCGAGATCGTTGTCTCCAGAAGCGCCAGAAGCGCCTGCGAAACGAGTTCGTTGCGGACGATGGGCGCCGGCTGGGCAGCGTCCAGGCCGTAGAGCAGCGCCAAACCCTGCACCGCACCTTCCGGCGCCCATTGGGCGAGCAGCGCACGCCGCTCGTCCGGGGTCTCGACAGAGCCGAGCCCCGCCAGCGCATCGACGAAGGCACGGAAACAGGCGAAGCTGCGGTCCCGCAGATGCGGTTCGCAGGCGATCCTCAGGATGTCGTTCTCATCGACGCTCTCGCGAAGGAAAGCCTCCACCAGAGCGGTCTTTCCATATCCGCCGGGCGCGGTCACCTCGACCACCGCCACGCGCCCGTCGGTGACCGATCGCCAGAGTTCGCGAAGCTGTTCCCGACTGCGGGCACGCCCTACAAAGCGGGCGACGGGCGCGGTTGCCGCATCGGGCGTGGCCATCCAGATCTCGACCGGTTCGGCGAAGCCGCGCAACTTGCGCGCGCCACGCGGTGTGAGCGCGACACCGGTCCCTTCCAGCCGCTGACCAGTCTCGGCCGAGACCGCGACCTCGCCGTCACCGGCCTCGGCCTGAAGCCGCGCGGCGAGATTGACCGTGCCGCCGATGGCCAGCGCCTCACCCGCCGGTGCGCCGGGGTCGGATTCGGCCACGACCATCCAACCCGTCGCCACCCCGGCGCTGGCCGAAAGCACGCCGGCGCCCGGAAGCGGGATCGCTCCGGCGCGCCGGACGATTTCGAGCGCGGCGTGGACCGCCGGCACTGCCGAGTTCTTGAGCGTGCTGGGATAGCCGAAATAGGCCAGCATGCCGTCGCCCATATACTTGGCGACGAACCCACCGTGCTCGATGACCGCCGCGTTGCAGATCTCCCGGAAACGGTTGACCACGTCGAACATCGCCTCGTCGCCGATCGTGCCGGTAAGCGAGGTCGACTCTGCGAGGTCGCAGAAGAGCACCGTCATGAAACGGGCCCGCGCGGCGCTGCGCTCGGTCACCCGCGCGCCGCAGGAAGAGCAGAAGCGCGCGCCGTGCTGCAAGGCAGCGCTGCAGGAGGGGCAGACGGCGGCGTTCATCGCGCGGGGGACTCTTTCAGCAGGCGGCGCAGGTCGGCCGACTGCAGCGGGTTGTTGATTGTCGCGTCGCAGGTCAGGAAGACGCCGCCGAAGGGAGATGTCGCGATGTCGGCAGGCGTGATGTCCCCCAAGGGCAGACCGAGGGCCGGCGAGGAAATCCGGATCGTCATTTCGAGCGGTTGCAGCCGCGCCTGCCCGAGCGAGAAGTCATAGACCGAGTATTGCCACTGGCCGAGCTTGTTGCGGGTGACCATGGCCATCTCGAAGCCCGGCCGAACCCGCTCGAAGTTCGCCAGCTCGCGGGCTGGAACCTCGGCGCCAGCCATCCGGTAGCTGCAGGAAATGATCTCCGCATCCGTGACGGGGTCGCGCACGACGTAGCTGCCGTCCACGTCATCCACTGCCGCCTTTTGCTTGGGAAAGCCGTAGCCGTAGACCCCGAGCAGGACCGGCAGGGAGGCGTCGAGATAGAGCCGAGTCGGCGTCAGCAACGGCGGCAGGTCCTGCAATTCGGGATCGCTGTGGCGGACCCAGGGGACGGCGCAGATGAACTCCGAATAATTCATGCCGAACGGCATGAGATTGGGCCGGACATTGCGCTGGCGACCGAAGAGCAGCGTCACCGGATGCGTGCCCGGCGGCGTCAGAGACTGTTCTGCCGGCTCCAGCCCTGCGGGCAGCATCGCCGCGACCGCAGCGCGCGGGAATGGCAGCGTGACCGTCGGCCCGGTCGTCTCGGCCATGCCGAAGGCGGCGCTCCAGGGCCAGCCGGAGTTCTGCGGCCGGTAGGAGGTCAAAACCGGCGCGCGGGGCTTCGGCGCGTTCGATGGCTCGCGCGGGATCGGGTCGGCAAGCTCGCCGATGATCCTCACAGGCTTGCCCGCAAGCCCCGCCGCCGCCCGGAGCCCCGACATTGCCGCCGCCTCGACGCAGCCGGCATTGATGCCGGTATAGGTCCAGTCGCCGGCCAGCCAGAGGTTACGGAAGCCGGACCGGTCCGAGCGCAACCGCGCCGCGGTCGAGCCCGGCACCGAAAGGACGTAGCGCTCGGTCGGCTCGTAATTGGCCCTGAAATACTGCGTCTGCCACATCCCGCCCGCGCCCGGCGATTGCGTGCTGATCAGCGCGCTCTCGTCGAACTGGCCCGCAGCATCGAAGGCGCCCGGCCAGATCCTGGGGCCGTGATCGTGCATCCAGCGCCGCGACGACTCCATCACCGCGGCATGTGCCCGCGCCGGGAAGCCGGTGTCGGTATAGGGCGGAATGACCTCAGGGTCCGCTAGCGGGCCACAGAAATAGGCAATGGACCCTGGCTCAAGTGCCGTCGGCCAATCCTCGGTGGCCGTGAGATGGGTCATGTCCGCCCAGGTGTTCATGTCGTCGGCATAGGCGGTCAGGATTGAATCGCCATCGGGCCATTCCAGCGCGTCGACGGTCGGTTTCAACCAGAGTTGCATCGCCTGGGTCGCGGTGGTCTCGACGCGGTCGATCATCCGCCGCCAGGCGGGATCGGCCGCGATCAGTTCGCCCGCGATCTCTGGCAGCGCGCCGAGGGAGATGCCAAGGATGACCTCGTCGAAATCCTTGCCGAGTTCGAGGGTTCGGGTGCCGACCGGCGCCCAGTCGGTCCAGGAGCTTTCGAGGTTGATCTTGCGGTCCCTCAGCGCCGCGCCCTCTTCGAGCTGGTCGTAGAACGGTTCGGACGGCCAGCAGTCGAGCCCATCGACCCGCACGAAGGGCGCGTATTCGCCCGCGGTGACGGTGGCCTGGCGGTCGATGACGATCCGCTCGACCGCCAGTTTCGCGGCATCGAGCTCCAGCGTCCGCACCTTGTGGAAGAACTCGAACTTCACGCCGCGCGCCTTCAGCGCCTTGTAGTAGGGCGTGAAGATCGTGTCGCCCATGCCGGCGCGCATCTTGAAGAAAATGGCCTTCTTGTAGGTGAAGAAGAGCCGCATCGACCCGTGCAGGAAAGTGCCGGCGGCGATCGCCCGGTGCGACGGGTCGGTCCTGCCATGGCGGAAGCCAAAGGCGTAATCATAGACGGCCCGCACCAACGGGCTGTCGATCGTCTCGGGTTGCGCGCCGTGCCGGGCCAGCCATTGCGAGATCTCCTCGCCGTCGATCGACTCGAACCCTTCGAGGAGCACGTCGTCTGCGATCATGCCGCGGAGCGCCGCACCGCCGAGATCCAGGATCAGGTAGGCCTTGCGCATGTCTGCGGACATCTCCGCGGTGGACATCGTCCCGGCGAAGCTCGCCCGTGCCGTCCGGATATCGCGCTGAACCTGATGCGCGAGCGCCTGGAGCGCCTCGACATCCTCCGAGGCGACCGCACCCAGATCCCCGGGCAGCGCCCGGGCGAGGCCGTGCAGCCAGTGCAGCGCGGTGGCGCCGAGACTGTCGAGCGTGTCGTCGATACGCGCACCGATATGCGCGATCACCCGGTCGGGAAGAGCATCGGCCGGATGCTCCGGCTGGTGCGCCGCGAGGGTTTCGGAGTCCAGCAATTCGCGGAGATAAGCGGCCAGTTCCTGAAGGTAATAGACCGGGCTCAGATAGACATCGTCGGAGCCGGGCACCGCGCTGTTGCCGGCAACCTGCATCGGCCAGAAACGCCAGCCGCCGGGCGCCGCGTCGCCAAGGGCGATGTTGCCATGCGGAATGAAGGCGTCTTCAAAGGAGAGGAACGTGCCGTCGGCGCCCGCATCCTTGAGCTCCTTCAGACAGGCCTTCATCTGGGCAATCGCGTTGTCGTAGAAGCCCGACCAGACATGCAGCCCGTGTTCCTCGATCCGCTGGCCCTCGCCGGCGCGCCGCCCGCTGGCCCCTTTGCCGCCCAGACGCCAGCCGAGCTGATAGACTGTGACCTCGTAGCGCGCCCGCGCCTCCGCGGTTTCGGTGAGCGCGAAGGCCGCCGTCATGGCACCGACACCGCCGCCGAGAACCGCGACTTTGATCTTCTTCTCTGTCATCCGGCCGCTCCCCGGAAGATCCTTTTGACGTCCACGAAAATGATATCCCTGTTCGGCCAACCGACCGCCGTCGGTCGTTCTGCGCCCCGGCCCACGGCATCAGCCTACGCCGGTTTCCCGAGGCCGCACAACCTTGTTTCCCATACGGCAATTGTGGAAAGCGCGCGCTGGTCCGTCATTCCATCTGGCACCATCATTGCACACAGTATCGGTGTCGGCCGACCTTGGACCGGAGTTCCCGAACCCTTTGTCAGGGCTCGGCGATGATCCCGCCATCCACCGCGAACACATGGACACGCAGGCGGGCAACGCGGTGCCCGTTGCCGTGATCGTCAAGCTTGGGACAATTCCGGTAGCGCCGGAGATTGGCAGGCGCATTTGCGTCGGAAAGGTCGACCGTCACGAAGTGCGGCGAGATTGACCCGCGCGAAGGCTCGGACCGCATCCTGCGTCAGTGCGGCCCTGCCCCTTCGGCCATGGCTTCGATTTCATCCAGGGCGGCCGGCAGCAGATCGTTCCGCGCCCTGAAATCGGTGCCGAGGCTGACGGAGATCAGGTCGATGCCCGCCTCGTGCAGGACCATCGGAACGTTCCGCCGCCGCCCCAGGTCGCACAGGGGCACCAGCCCGAAGGGCACGTCCTCGACGACATAACGCGTCGCGAGCGTCGTCGGCCCAAGCGACCCACGGCCGAGGGCCACGACCTGTCGGGCCAGATCGTGCATGCTTTCACCCGTGATTTCCGGGAAAGTCAGCCGGAAATGGTCCTGCACGCTGCGCACCTCGAAGCCGAGATCCCGGGCGAGCGCGAGCCGCTCGAGGTCGAGCCGTTCGATCAGCCGGCCCACGGCCGGGGTGATGCCGCGGTAATTTTCCCACGCCTCTCCCGTCTCGATCCGCGTCAGGTTGCCGAGCGTGTTGGCGAGGTGAACTTCCGGATTGAGATTGCTCAGGCCGATGGCGAGCGGGCTGGGGATCGGCCGGAACACGTCGCCGAAGAGCGACTGACACAGCGCGACCGCTTCGGCAGGGTCATCGAACCCGGCCGAGGCCATGTCGATCGTGCCCCGCAAGGTCCCGACGCGGATGCCCTCCGGCGTCCGGTGCGCGGTCGCGACCGTCGTCGACCAGGAAACGCACCGCGCCTCCCTGCCCTCCATGCGGAGACGGCGCGCGAGATAGAAGGAGGCGAAGGAGAGTTCCGCGCTGAAGATGACGGTCTGAGAGGGTTCCAGAGCTGTCGCGATGGCGTCGAGAACGGCGCGGGTTCCGGTCGCCTGTCGGGCGAGGATCATCGCCTCTGCGTGCTCCACGGCCTCCGCCAGCGTCGCGGCCTGCGGGACCGTCGCGCGGGTCTCGATCGCCCCGTAAAACCGGGTGTCGGGCGAGGGCCTGTGAGCCTCAGAGAACAGTCGCACATCGTGCCCGGCCTGCATCAGGAGCACCGCGTAGGTCAGCCCGACCGGCCCCCCGCCAATCACCGAAACCTTCATGATGTATCCCCCGAAAGCCTGCGCAAATCGGCCGCCCCGGATGCCGGGGCGGCCGCCTTCTCACCCGGTCAATGCGCCGCCGGGGTTTCCGCAGTGCCGGCCAGTTTCCGGCGCAGCATGCCGATCAGCGGCAGCGACATGATCAGCAGGCTGAGGCCGGCAAGCAGCATCGAGAGCGGGTTGTGCAAGAGCGACCACCAGTCACCCTGGTTGATCAGCAGCGTCAGCCGCAGATTGTGCTCGGCCATGTCACCCAGGATCAGACCCAGGACGATGGGTGCCAGCGGGAAATGCAGGCGGTTGAGCAGGTATCCGAAGATCCCGAGGCCGAACATCAGCCACACGTTGAACATGCTGCTGCTGAGCGCGTAGATCCCCACGAAAGTCAGGCAGAGGATCATCGGAGCCAGCACCGGCTGCGGCAGGCGCATCACCTGGGCAAAGACCCGCGTGGCGACATTGCCGCCAAGGGTGAAGAGCAGCAGCGAGGTCAGCAGCATCTGCCACATGAAGCCAAAGACGATGTCCGGCGTATCGCGAAAGAGCTGCGGACCGGGCTGCAGGCCATGCACCAGGAGACCGGCGAGGATCACCGCGGAGACACCACTGCCCGGCACGCCGAGCACCAGCGCAGGGATCATCGCGGCGGCGTTGTCGGCGTTGTTTCCGCACTCGGCGGCGGCGATCCCGAGGGGGTTCCCCTTGCCGAAACTCTCCGGCTCCTTCGATACCCGCTTGGTCTCGTTATAGGCGATGAAGGCCGCCATGGAGCCGCCGGTGGCGGGCAGGATGCCGACCCAGATGCCGATCGCGCTGCTGCGCAGCCAGGTCGGCACGAAGGACCAGAAGTTCCGGCTGAGGCTGTCCTCGGGGCGCGACTTGAAATCCGAAAGCTGATAGCCGCGCACGACACCCTTCTCGATCATCCGGATCGCCGGCGGGATGGCGTAGAGTCCGGTGAGGATGATGAGGAGGTTGATCCCGTCGATCAGGTATTTCTGATCCCAGGTCAGCCGCTGGTGTCCCGTCATCACGTCCGAGCCCACGGAACCCAGGATGAGGCCGATACAGCCGGCAATGATGCCCTTGACCGGATCCTTGCCGAGGAGGATGGCGATCGTCGACATGCCGAAGATGGCGACCCAGAAATACTCGGCCGGACCGAAGAGCAGCGTCACCTTGACCAGCGGCGGCGCAAAGAGCATCAGCGACACGGCAGAGAACGCGCCGCCGATCGCGGACGACCAGCAGGCGATCTTGAGCGCATAGCCGGCGCGCCCCTCCTGGGCCATCGGGTAGCCGTCGAAGGTGGTCACGATCGACGGCGGCGTACCGGGGATGTTCAGCAGGATCGCGGGAATCGCGCCGCCATACATGGCGCCATTGTAGATCCCCGCCATCAGGCCGAGCGCCACGAGCGGTTGCAGCGAGAATGTCAGCGGGATGAGCACGGCGATGGCAAGCGTCGCCGTCAGGCCCGGCAGCGAGCCCACGATCATGCCGGTCAGGACACCGACGACCATACCGAGGATGTTCGGCCATTCCAGCACGACAGGCAGCGCGTGAAGGATGGGCAGAAAGAGGTCAAGCATGGATGACGTCTCCCGCGGGGACCGACATGACTGTGGCGCTCTGGAAGAACTCCTCGGGAAGCGGTCGGTTGAACAGAAGGCCGAAGACGGCATAGACGAAGATGCAGAAGGCGAGCGTCGCAGCGAGGAGCGCGCGCCAGGAGCGGTATTCCGCGAATGCCGCCGCGACGATGATGAACAACGCGCTGGCCGTGTAGTATCCGAGTGTCTCCACGATCAGGAGATACCCCGCGAAGAGAGCCAGTCCGCCGACCATCCGCTTGGGGTTGATCGAGAAATGCCAGGTCTCGATCTCTGCGCCCTGAGCGCGCTGAGATGCCCCCGTCAACGACCGGATCATCATGATGACTGTCGCCACGGCCATGACCGTCAGGACCATTTCCGGGAACAGCTTGGCGTCTTCCGGAAGGCCGCTGAGATTCTGCCAGGCAAACAGGGTGGCGAGCAGAAGGAGGGTTCCGACTACCAGTTCCGTGATTTTATAGCGCATCACTCATTTCACCTTGTGAGGTCAGCGGCCGGCGCAAGCGGGCACCGGCCGCAGCGTGCATGTCGAGAGCGAGGCTTATTTGACCCAGGGGTCGATTTCCCACGCCTTGTCGAGCGCCGTGCTGGTGTTGGTGAGGAACTCGCCATAGGCCGCCGGATCGAGATAGGCCAGCGGCGCGCCGGCGGATTCCGCCTTGGCGATATACTCGGGATCTTCCATCGCCTTGGCGACAGCACCGGCGATAACGGCGACGATCTCGTCGGGGGTGCCGGCCGGGAAGGCGAGACCGCGAGACGAGCCGGAAATGACCTCCACGCCCTGCTCCCGGAAGGTCGGCACATCCGGCGCGGACGCGGCGCGTTCCGCGGACATCACGCCGAGGATCCGGATATCGCCTTCATCCGCATAGTCGGTCGCCTCGGAAAGGTTGAAGGCGGCGACCGGGATATGTCCGCCGAGCAGCGCCGTGCGCAGCGGTGCCGTCGCGCCGAAGGGCACGTGGTTGAACTTGGACTCGGTCTCGGCCTGAACCTGCTGGATCGCGAGATGTTCGCTGGATCCGACAGACCCGCTGGTGCCGATCGGGAGCGCGCCCGGATTGGCCTTACCGAACTCGATGAGATCGCCGAGGGTCTCGAACTGGCTGTCGCTGCGGACCGCGAAGATGCCGGGATCATAGACGAGGTTGGCCACCGGGGCGAAGCTCTCCGGGCTGTATGCGGTCTCGCGCGTGTAGGAATAGGCGAACATCGCGGGCAGGTTTATGAAGCCGAGCGTGTAGCCATCCGGCTCGGACGCTGCCAGCAGGGAGAACCCGACCTCGCCGCCGGCGCCGGGCTTGTTGAGGATCACCAGATCGGCCCCGAGATACTTCTCGATGAACGGCTCGATGGTGCGCGCAGCCACATCGGTGCCGCCGCCGGGATTGAAGGCAACGATCACGTCAATGGGCTGTTCCGGGTATTCGGCCAGCGCCGGGGCTGCCAGCATTCCGGCGGCCATCAGACCGGCGACGAGGCTGCGGCCAAGTGCATACGGGGTCTTCATGTGGGTCTCCTTTGAGTTGGATCAGTGGATGTCGTCACGGGGCGGTTTGGTCCGCCCGCTATTGTTTTGGGCTGTTCGGTTATCGTTCAGGCAGTTGTCTCATTCCGCCGCCTCCGTCAGGGACGGCGTGGAGTCGGTCCATTCGTCGCCTTCCAGTTCGGGAATGTCATAGGCTTCCAGCGCCTCGAAATGGCGCTTCCGGTCGGCCACGAAAAGCTCGGACACGATCCCGCGCATCAGGCGGTCCGCGCCGGCCGAGATCGCCGGAATGTCCCCCGACAGCTTGCCGTGGCTGAGCATGGCAGCGTCGTTGAAACAATGGATGCGCGCCAGCATGGGACAGTCGCCCGCGCTCTTCTCGAGAAACTCGAAACTCTCGCCGAGATAGGGCGCGTCGACCATGAAGGGCGTGGTCGGCCCCATCTCCGGCCGATACGGGCCGTCTCCCCAGGTCTTGATATGGGGCGCGATGGCGGCCAGCTCGGCGCGACCGTCGAAATCGTTGCGGAAGCCCGTGGCCGCGATGATGAAGTCGGCCGGGAAATCCGCAAATGGCGTTTTGGCGACGACGTGATCGCCCGTCTCGGTCACGGTCTCGACAGGGCAGCCGAGGAACAGCCGCGCGTTTTCGTGCCGGGTCACCCGGAGGGTGGAACTGCGCGGCGGCGGTACCTGCTGATCGTTCACATAGGCGACGAACCGGTATTTCCAGGCATCCGGCAGGACGCGCATCCCGTGCACGACGCCCTGGCTGCCGATGCCGGTCATCTTGTTGACGCGCGGCATCTCCTTGCGGCGGATCAGCATGTCGACCTGCGCCGCGCCCGATTCCAAGGCGGTCGCCGCGTTGTCCATGGCCGAGGCGCCGGCCCCGATGACGATCACCCGCTTTCCGGCGAGCGCGGCGAAGTCGACCGGATCGGCGCTGTGCGCCCAGAACCTTTTGTCGATGCCGTCGAGAAAGCCCGGCACGACCCCGCCGCCGAGGCCGGAGCGACCGGTCGCCAGCACGAGGTGACGGCAGTATTCCACCCGTTCCCCCGTGCCGTCGTAGAGCGAAACGGCAACCAACCCGTCTCCGGCATCCGCAAGCCCGGTCATCCGGGTCTCGTTCACCACCGGCAGGCCCAGGACCCTGCGATACCACCGCAGGTAGTCCATCCATTGGCCTTTCGGGATCTTGTCGAGCGCCTCCCAGCCGTCGACTCCATACTGCGCCGTATACCAGGCACGGAAGGTCAGAGACGGCAGGCCGAGCGCGGGACCGCTGAGCGACTTGGGCGAGCGCAACGTTTGCATCCGCGCGAAGGTTTCCCACGGGCCCTCGAGCCCGGCCGGCGCCGCATCGTAAAGCACCACGTTGTCGACGCCCGCGAGCTTCAGCCGTGCGGCACCGGCCAGCCCGCACATACCGGCGCCGATAAAGAGCACATCCCAGACGCGCTGCCCCTCCCGGTGGCGCGGCGGGACCCAACTCTTGGAGGGCAGTTCGAGATAGTCGAGATCCGTCGCAAGACGCGCCTCAAGCTGTCGCAATCCGTCCGTTGCAGAACTCATGCCGCCTCTCCCCTGGCCGTGCTGTGCGAATGGCCGAGCGGGTGCATCAGCCGGTTGGCCCAGCCGAAGATCGCGACCGCGTGCACCAGATCGACGAGTTCCGCATCTCCGAGCCCGGCCTCCCGCAACGCGCGGACGCGCTTTGGCGTGACACGCGCGGGCATGGCGGCAAGCGCTTCGGCAAAGTCGACGATGGCACGCTCCCGGTCCGTCAGCGCGTCGCGGCGTCCCGCCCAGAGCGCCGACACCACCCTGCCCGACCCGCTCAGCCGGACGTGCTTACGGGCATGGACATTGGCACAGTATTGGCATCCGTTCGCGAGCGACGCCGCAAGTGCGGCCAGTTCCCGGTCCGCGCGCGGCAGCCCGCCTTCCGCATAGAGGATGGCGTTGAAAAGCTGCGTCCGCGCGACATAGCTCTCCGGATCATGGGCCAGCGTGCGCACATAGGGCGACACCCCCGTGGATGACGGCGTGACCTTCATCGCCTCGAGCTGCGTGCGCGACGCCTCGGCGATCTCGACCGGAGGCAGATATGGCGCCCAGGTCAGCGGCTTGATCCTGATGACGGGAAGCGCGCTCATCTTGCACCGTTCACGGCGGCCAGTCCCTCGACGACCTGCACCTGGAAACAGACGAAGGCGACGAGTTCCGATAGCGCGACGATCTGCGCCGGGCTCATCCCCACGTCCAGAAGCGCCTGGAGCGCGGCGCGCGAGGCGCGGGCGGGCTCCCGCGATATCATGTCGACATGGGCCGCGACGGCCGCGAGCCGTGGATCGTCGGGCATGCCGCCATGCGAAACCTCGCGGAGCCCGGGCTCTTCGCTCGCCGGGTATTCCGAGATCAGCGTGGCATGCTCCGAGTGCAGAGCCACCCGTCGCGCGACCGCCGCACGAAACCCGCGGCTCAGCCCGAGATCGTCCTCCGGCGCCAGCACCGAAAGGCGACAGGCTTCCACCCCGGAGACGATCTCCGGC
Organism: Tropicimonas sp. IMCC6043; assembly: GCF_004146235.1. Taxonomy (GTDB): domain Bacteria; phylum Pseudomonadota; class Alphaproteobacteria; order Rhodobacterales; family Rhodobacteraceae; genus Tropicimonas. The sequence continues at coordinate 305,420 of NZ_SELO01000001.1, forward strand.
CGGTGGGTCCGCAGGCCGAGGCCGGTGCCGCCGTCGGTCAGGCCGGCAGCGCGGTCCACGATGTCCGGGCGGGAGGGTCGCAGTAACATGGTCCGGTTTCCATTCTCGCTGCGTCGTGCGATCTTTGGCTGCCGCGCCGCCGGAAACCGAAGACCGGTTGCGCGATCACACCGTTGCAATTATCTCGATACGGAATATTACATTGTCCATGATGTCAATCAGGAATGATAAAATGATCGACGTGCGCGCGATGGAAGTCTTCGAGGCAGCCATGGCCTGCGGGTCGATGACCGCTGCGGCCCGCCAGATCGGCATCGGGCAGCCCGCCGTGACGCGCCTTGTCAAGGACCTGGAGGCGGAGGTCGGCTTTCAGCTCTTCCAGCGCAACGGGCCGCGGATCTCTCCCACCGACCAGGGGTTGCGGTTTTACGAGGAGGTTCAGCGCGTTCTGTCGAACATGCGGCAGATCCGGGAGCGCGCGACCGCGATCCGTGAGGACTGCGAGCCGTCGATCGACATCGCCGCGACGCCCACCATGTCCGGCGGGCTCTTGAGCCCGGCGCTGGCCCGAATGCCGGTTCGACTGCCGCATTTCGTCAATGCCCAGACGATGGACGCCGAACATGTCGTGCGTGCGCTGCGCAACCGCACGGCGGATTTCGGGATGTCGGCCTTTCCCCTCGAGCACGCGGGACTGAAGGCTCATGTGATCTGCGAGGCGCGGGTCGTCGCGGTGCTTCCCGCGGACCATCCGCTGGCCGCCCGCGACGTCTACAGCCTGTCGGAAATGTCCGGCCAGCGCCTCGTCACCGTCGGCAACGCGTTCCGGCTCCGGCGCAGCATTTCAGCCGCGCTGCGGGCGGAGGGCGTCGAGGTGACATCCGAGTTTTCCACGAACTCCTCGCTCAATGCCGTCATGGCGGCACGCTCCGGGCTTGGCGTCGCCCTGGTCGACCCCGTGACAGCCTTCGGCATTCCGGTCGAGGGCGTGGCGGTCCTGCCCATCGACCACCCGATTCCCTTCGCCTGGGGATTGCTCAGCCCGTCTGACCGGGTCCTGAACAAGACGCTCTCCAGCTTTGTCGAGAGTTTCCGCGACGCCTCGGCGGCGGTTGTCCCCGGATGCACGTTCCACGATGCGGCGGACGATGTGGCGCTCAGACATGTCAATTCGCTCGCTGAAGAGATCTAGCGCGGACCGACCTGCTCCAGCCGGCCCCGCTAAAGCAGCCGTCCGCGGAAAGTGCCCTCCTCGACCATGTCGCGGATACAGCGATGCAGCAGGTCCTTCACTGCCAGCGCCGAGGAAGAAAGCCCGGTATCGGCATGCCAGGCGAAGGACAGGACCCGTTCGATGAAGGGCGACTCGATCCGCGCGGCAGACAGCCAGCCGGCCTCGATCTCGGCAGAGAAGGCGGAATAGGGCACGATCGTGCAGGCCGGTCCCGACTGGATGATGCTCCGATAGACCGAGATCGAATCCTGCTCGTAGGCGATGTTGAGCGACAACCCTTCGCGCAGGGCGATGTTCTCCATCTCGATCCTGAGCTGGTGCGTCTTGTGCCCCATAACCAGCGGGAAGTGCCGCAGTTCCGCAAACTCGATGGTCTCGCCCAGGCTTGCGGGCAGCTCCGATCCGACGAGATAGAGCTTCTGCGCGATGACCGGCTCGCTGGTGATCCCCGACATCGCCGTCACGTTCGGACGCAGCGCGAAATCGACATAGCGCGGCGCCATCTGGTCATCCATCTCGCCGCGATAAAGATCGAGGATGTGCAGGTTCACCTTCGGAAAGGCGCGCCGGGTCTCCCAGAAGATCCTTCCGGCCAGCCGGGGCGCCAGCGATGCGGCGAGGACGATGCGCACCTCGCCTACCGGCTCGTCCGTGGCGTTGACGACCTCCTCGCGGACCTGATCGACATGGCGCAAGAGTGCCGTCGCGCGGTCGAACAGGCGTTCCCCGGCGGGTGTCAGGCGCACGCCGCGGGCCCCGCGCTCAAACACCGGCACTCCAAGATCCTCCTCCAATACCTTGATCTGAAGGGAGAATGCCGGCTGGGCCATGTTCGCCATGCGGGCCCCGGCAGAGATGCTGCCGGCACGGGCGGCAAGCAGGAAATACCTCAACTGGGCGAGTTTCATCGGACGCTTCCTTCCCCATACAAATTCACGATATCAACCATACAAAACTACTATTTTTTGTATAGCCCTTCGGGGCGTAATCTTCCTCCACGGCCACGCGCCGGACCGCGGGACAGAGAACGAGGAAACGTGATGGAATACAGCGAAACGGTGCGCAGCGTCTTCGGGGCACGGGCGGACAACGGACCGCTCTTTTCCGTCTGGACCCATTTTCCGCAATTCGACCGTGACCCCGCCGCTCTCGCGACCGCGACCGTAGATTTCCAGAAGACTTTCGGCCTGGATTTCATCAAGACCTCCCCGAACGGGATGTACACGATCGAGGATTGCGGCGTGGAGCTGGATTTCTCCGAAGTGCATCGCGGCGGCGTGGCACATGTCACGACGAGCCCGTTCCAGGGGCCGGAGGACTGGTGCCGGCTGCGCCCGCCCTCGCCCGAAACCGGGGCCTTCGCGCGCGAGTTGACGTCGCTCCGGATGATTCGCGAGCAGGCCCCCAACGTGCCGGTCTTCTTCACGGTGTTCAGTCCGCTGACCATCGCCAGCAAGCTGAGCCAGGGCCGGATCCGAGAGCAGATCTCCAGCGACCGCTACGCAAGGGAGATCCACGCCGCGCTTGCATCCATCGCCGACGCCGTCGCCGCGCTTTCGGAGGCGGCGGTCGAAGCCGGGGCCGACGGGGTCTTCTATGCGCATCAGGATACCGGGCGGCACCTGCTGGACTATGACCACTTCGACGAGTTCGGCATCACCTACGATCTGGAGGCGCTGGAAGGCGCCCGCAACGCCCGGTTCAACATCCTGCACCTGCACGGCGATTCCATCCGGTTTCACGACCTGATCACCTATCCGGTGGATGCGCTGAACTGGCACCACTGGGAAACCAAGCCGACCGCCGCTGCCGGGCTCGTCGCCTCGGGGAAATGCCTCTTCGGCGGCATCGACCGCCGCTCGCTCACCCGGAACGACGTCGCCGCCGTCGGCCGGCAAGTCTCCCAGACTCTGGCCGCCACGCGAAATCTGGGGGACGTGATCGTCACGCCAAGCTGCACAATTCGCGCCGGGTTCCGCGAGAGCACGCTGCACCAGGTGCGCGCACTGGTCAAAGGCGAGGCCGTGCCGCCACCACTGCACCGGGCTTTCGTAGCTCGGGAATTGCCAGCATGAGGCTGCCGGAGTTGTTTCGGGCGAGCCTTCAGGGCACCGATGCCGTCCAGCGCTTGCGCGAAGCGGTCGAATGGCCTTCCGCCGGCGGCTCAACCTCTCGGGCACAAGTCATTTGATCTTCAGCGGCACGGGCGCGCTGTCAGGGCGCAACCGGATTGTGTATTTGCTCGTTCGATGCTCACGGCCACGGCCGGTTACACCGCGCCTCCGCCGGACGCCTCCAGGATCGATGCCATCGCCTCAAGAAGGCGCCGCCCCTCGGCTTCGCCGCCCACGGTTATGCGCAGCGATCCGTCCGGGACGGGCCATGGCAGGAACTGGACCGCGATCCCTTCCCGGCCAAGCGCGTCGGCCAGCGGCGCGGCCGGGCCGGCGCGCCGCACCGTCAGGAAGTTGGCGAAGCTGGGCGCTGCGGTAAATCCGAGTGCTTCGAGCCCACGACGCAGGTTTTCGCGCGCTGCCACCGTCTGCGCAACCGCCTGCCGCAGATGCGCGGTGTCGAGGAAGGCCGCGCGCGCTGCGGCAAGCGAGGGGCGCGAAACGTTGAAATTGTGCCGGATACGGGTGAATCCGAGCGCTACATCGGCGCTGCTGCAGAGCGCATAGCCGATCCGCAGCCCGGCAAGGCAATAAGCCTTGGAAAAGGTCCGGGTGACCACCCATGGCCCGGAACGCGCCCGCAGCAGCGCAAGGACATCGCTCTGCGCCTCGAGCGCGGTGAACCCGAAATAGGCCTCGTCGACCACCAGCAGGCAGGTCTTGGGCACCTCGGCAATGGCGCGGCGAAGCTCCTCCGCGCTGAGGACGTTGCCGGTCGGGTTGTTCGGCGTGCAGAGATAGAAAAGCCGCGTGCGACCGGTCATCGCCGCCAGCATCGCCGGCACGTCGTTGGCGCCGTCCGCGCGGAGCGGAACGTCGATGATCCGGGCGCCCACCATCTGCACGCCCTTGCCGCAGGTCGGAAAGGTCGGGCTCGGCATGACCGCATCGTCGCCGGCCTCGAGCGCAATCTGCGCCGATTGCACCAGCAACTCACCCGATCCGTTGCCGAGGACGATCCTGTCCCGCGCCACGCCGGTCTCCGCGGCAATCGCCGCAACGAGCGCGGTTGCGTGATGGTCGGGGTAGCGATGGCTCGCCTCCAACGCATCGCGGGCTGCGGCGAGCGCCTTCGGGGAGGGCTGCATCGGCGCCTCGTTGAGGTTCATCCGGACCAGTCGGGGATCCGGCAGATCCCCCTCTTCCGGCATCTGCGGCAGGGCCGGAAACCGGATATCCATGATCCGCGGAACGGGGATCGGGTGAAGCTCGAGCAGGTCGGACATGGGTATCTTCCGGAAAGGAATATCGGCACGCCTTGACCGGGCGCGGCCGGGGATCATTGGGCTCAGACCACGTTGCGCTCGCGGTAGGTCTGGAGGAAACTCCGCAGGCGCGGGTCGGACGGCTCGGAGCCGAAGATGTCCGCCGGCGGGCGGCAGGTCACCAGTCGGCCGCTTTCGAGGAAGCCGACCCGGTCGGCGACATGGGCGGCGAAACCCATTTCATGGGTCACCACCACCATCGTCATGCCTTCGGCGGCCATCTGCTTCATGACTGCCAGCACCTCGCCGACCAGCTCGGGATCGAGCGCCGAGGTCGGCTCATCGAAGAGCATGATGTCCGGCTCCATGGCGATCGCCCGGGCGATCGCGACGCGCTGCTGCTGACCGCCGGACAAGCCGGAGGGATAATTGTTCGCCTTGTCGCCGAGATTGACCTTGTCGAGCGCGGCCTCGGCGCGGGAATAGGCCTCGTCCCGGCCCAGACGCTGCACCTGTATCAGCGCCTCGGCGACGTTCTGCCGGGCCGTGAAATGCGGCCAGAGGTTGAATTGCTGGAAGACCATGCCGATATGCCGGCGCTGCTCGCGGAGCGCGGCGGGCCGAAGCGGCTTGCGCGGGGACGCGCTACCCTCCTGCCAGCCGATGAGGCGCCCCTCCTTGCGCACCTCGCCCGCCTGGTAGCGTTCGAGGAAGTTGAGGCAGCGCAGAAGCGTGCTCTTGCCCGAGCCGGACGGGCCGATGAGGCAGAGGACCTCGGAGCGGTTCACGTCGAGACTGATATCGTCGAGCGCCTGAAAGTCGTCGAACCACTTGGACAGTCCGCGCACGGTCATGATCGGTTCGACGGCGGATTGCGACGGGTCTGCGGTCATGCTGGAAGTCTCCTTTCAGGTCGCGGAGGCGCTGCGCCGGAGGTGGCGCATCGCGTAGGTCTCGACGCGCCGGCCAAGCTCGGCCGTCACCACGACCAGGAGCCAGTAGAACAACGAGAGCGCCAGGAACGGCTCGACAAAGGTGAAGGTCTCTGCGGCCATCGTCTGGGTCTCGTAGAGCAGTTCGGGCACCGTCACCACCGACAGGATGGCGGTCTCCTTGCTGAGGATGATGACGAAATTCGTCAGCGGCGCCGTGATCAGCACCATCATCTGGGGCAGCATGATCCGGCGCAGAATGGCAAATTCGCCGATGCCTATGGCGCGGGCCGCTTCAAGCTGGCCCTTCGGGATGGCCTCGAAGCCCGAGCGGAAGATCTCTGCGAAATAGGGGCTGCCATAGACCACGAAGCTCACGATCCCGGACTGGATCGGCGACAGGACGAGCCCGGCATAGGGCCCGCCGTAATAGAGCACGAAGAGCTGGATCATGAAGGGCGTGCCGCGGATCACCTCGATATAGGCTTGGAGGATCCAGCGCACGGGCCAGGCCGACCAGCGATAGAGGCAGGCAATGACGAAGCCGAGGAGCGCGCCGCCGAGGGACCCAACGATCCAGCACAGGAGCGAGACGCCGAATCCGCGCAGCAATGCCGGCCCGTAGCGCAGGAAGAGATCGTATTTCATGGCTCCCCCTAGTCCAGACGCAGGCGCCGCTCGGCCATGCGGCCCAGCTGCGACAAGGTGAAATTGATGACGAAGTAGACCGCGGCAGCGGCGAGATAGATCTCCAGCGGCCGATAGGTCTGGCCGGTGATGTTCTGGGCCACGCGCGTCAGCTCGCCTATGCCGACGACCGACGCAAGCGAGGAAACCTTGACCAGCAGGATGAGCTCGTTGACCAGCGACGGCAGGCCGAGGCGCAGCGCCTGCGGCACCAGAATGCGCCGCCAAAGCGCGACCGGCGGGATGCCGAGGGCTTCGGCGGCCTCGGTCTGACCGGCCGGAATGGACTGCAACGCGCCGCGCAGGATCTCGGCCACATAGGCCGCGGAACACATCCCGATCGCCAGGATCGCCGCGGCCAGCGCTGGAAGATCGAGGCCGATTTCGGGAAGCAGGTAGTAGAACAACAGGAGCTGCACCAGGAGCGGGATGCCGCGGAAGGCGCTGATATAGACAGCGGCCGCGCGACGCAGGAGCCCCTTGGCGGAAATGCGGGCCGCGCAGATGAACACGCCAAGCACGACGCTGAGCGATATCCCTGTCAGCGAGAGAACAAGCGTCCACCGCGCGCCGGCCAGAAGATACGGCATGTTGCGGAGAATGACATCAAAGGAAAAGTCCACGACAGCGGCCCTCGTCTTGGTCGTCGGTCACGCCCCCGGCACCGGAACCGGGCCGGAGGCGCGGGAGAGGGTCATTCGACGGCGGGCATCTCCGTCGGCAGCTCGGGGGCGCTTCCGAGCCACTTCTCGTTGATCGCTGCGAGGCGGCCGTCTTCGTGCATCTTGAGCAGCGTGGCGTTGACCGCTTCGATCAGGCTGGCGCTGTCTTCACCGGGCCGCGCGACCCAAGCGAAGTATTTCGGTTCGCCGAAGGGCGGCATCACCAGCGCGAAACTCTCGGGGCGTTGCACCGCCGCATAGCCCATCAGCGGCATGGAGTTTGCCACGGCCTGGATGCGACCGGCGGCCAGATCGGCCAGCGCCACGGTGGCGTTGCCCATCGGCAGGGTGAAGCTGTAGCGCTGCATCCGCTCGGCGGTGATCGTCACCGGGGCGTTGACGATGTCGAACTTCTCTGCCTCGAGCCCGGGCAGGACCGACGACCACGGCAGGTCGAGATACTCGACCTCGACCCCGAGTTCCTTGGCCACCTCGTCGAAGAGATCGCGGCAGATGCCCTAATACTGGCCGTCGACCAGCATGTCGAAGGGCGCGAAATGCATCTCGGTCGCGGCAACGATCTTGCCCTTTTCCTTGATGTCGGACAGCAGGTCGGCCGCCGCCGGGCCGCTGAACGCGACGGCGGCAAGGGCGGCGAGGCCGGCCGTGGTCGCGAGAATGGTCTTCTTCATGGTCGTTCTCCTTGTTGATGAGCCGTCTTTTGAAGTCTTCCGGTCGTGCGCCTCAGTTTCCCAGAATCGCGGGCAGCCGCAGCCCCTGTTCGCGCGCGCAGTCGAGCGCGATCTCGTAGCCCGCATCGACATGGCGCCAGACGCCGGAGGCGGGATCGTTCCACAGCACGCGCTCCAGCCGTCTCGCGGCCTCGCGCGTGCCGTCGGCGCAGATCACCACGCCGGCATGCTGGCTGAACCCCATGCCGACGCCCCCTCCATGGTGCAAGCTGACCCAGGTGGCCCCGGAGGCGGTGTTGACCAGCGCGTTGAGCAACGGCCAGTCGCTGACCGCGTCCGAGCCATCCTTCATCGCCTCGGTTTCCCGGTTGGGCGACGCGACGGAACCGCTGTCGAGGTGATCTCGACCGATCACGATCGGCGCCTTGAGCTCGCCGCTGGCCACCATCTCGTTGAAGGCCAGCCCGGCGCGGTGTCGATCGCCCAGTCCGATCCAGCAGATCCGGGCCGGCAGGCCCTGAAAGGTGATCCGCTCCCGCGCCATGTCGAGCCAGGTGTGCAGATGGGCGTTGTCGGGAAAGAGTTCCTTCATCTTCTGGTCGGTCTTGTAGATATCCTCGGGATCGCCCGAGAGCGCGACCCATCGGAACGGCCCGACCCCGCGGCAGAACAGCGGGCGGATATAGGCCGGCACGAATCCCGGAAAGGAGAACGCGGTCTCCAGCCCCTCCTCCAGCGCCATCTGGCGGATGTTGTTGCCGTAATCCAGCGTCGGCACGCCGGCATTCCAGAAATCGACCATCGCGGCGACATGGACCTTCATGCTGGCCCGCGCGGCCTTCTCAACGGATTTGGGATCGCTTTCGCGCCGGGCGCGCCACTGCGCCATCGTCCAGCCCTGCGGCAGGTAGCCGTTGATCGGGTCATGCGCCGAAGTCTGGTCGGTCACGATATCGGGACGCACGCCGCGCCGGACCAGTTCGGGAAAGACATCCGCCGCATTTCCCAGCAAGGCCACCGACCTGACCTCGCCCGCCGCGGTCCAGCGCTCGATCATCGCCAGCGCCTCGTCAAGACTGTCGGTCTCTTCGTCCACGTAGCGGGTGCGCATGCGGAACTCGATGCTGTCGGGATTGCACTCGACCGCGAGGCAGCAGGCGCCGGCCATCACAGCCGCCAGCGGCTGCGCGCCGCCCATTCCGCCAAGCCCGGCGGTGAGGATCCACTTGCCGCCGAGATCGCCGGCATAGTGCTGGCGCCCGGCCTCGGCGAATGTCTCGTAGGTGCCCTGCACGATGCCCTGGCTGCCGATATAGATCCACGAGCCTGCGGTCATCTGGCCATACATCATCAGCCCCTTGCGGTCCAACTCGTTGAAATGGTCCCAGGTCGCCCAGTGCGGCACGAGGTTGGAGTTGGCGATCAGCACGCGCGGTGCATCGGCATGGGTCCGCACCACCGCGACCGGCCGGCCGGACTGCACGACGAGCGTTTCGTCCTCCTCCAGAGTCTTCAGCGTCGCAACCATCACGTCGAAATCCCGCCAGGTCCGGGCAGCACGCCCGATCCCGCCATACACCACGAGTTCATGCGGGTTCTCGGCGACATCTGGATGCAGGTTGTTCATCAGCATGCGCAGCGGCGCTTCTGTCACCCAGCTCTTGGCGTTCAGGTCGGGCCCGGTGGGCGGAAAGATGTCGCGGGTGTTCTTGCGCGGATCGCTCATGATGTGCCTCGCAATTTTGGGGCCAGGTCGGCCAGCCGGTCCAGTATCTCGGAAAGATGCGGTCGCAGCGCAGCTGCGCGGACCGGATCGTACTCGAAGGGCGGTGCTTCTGATGCCAGATGCGTCGCCTGGGCAAGCTCCATCTGGATGGCGTGCAGACCCTCGGAAGGGCGGCCATAGTGACGCGTGGTCCAACCGCCCTTGAAACGGCCGTTCAGAACGCTGCTGTAGCCCTCCGCGGCGCTACAGACCGCCACGGCCGCCGCCTCGATCTCGCGGGCGCAGGACATGCCATTGTTGGTGCCGATGTTGAAGTCCGGCAGCCGGCCGTCGAAGAGAAAGGGGATATGGCTGCGGATCGAGTGGCAATCATAGAGGATGGCCACCCCGTGGCGTGCGCGCACCCGGTCGATCTGCGCGCTCAGCGCGGCGTGGTAGGGCCGGTGATAGGCGTCTCGGCGGCGGGCGATCTCCGCGGCATCGGGCGCGCGCTCCCAGATCGGCAGGCCGTCGAAATTCGTCGTCGGAACGAGGCCGGTTGTGTTCTGACCGGGATAGAGGCTTGCGCCGTCGGGATCTCGGTTGGCGTCGATGACATAGCGATGGAAGGTGGCGCGCACCGTCGTGGCCCCGGCCAGCAGCCCGTCATAGAGCCTGTGGATGTGCCAGTCGGTGTCTTCGAGCATAAGGCCACGGGGGTTCAGGTCGGCCGCGATCTCCGGCGGAACCTCGGTGCCGGTATGCGGCAGGCCAAGGACAACGGGGCTGTCGCCTTCGTGCACGAGAACCGGGGTCATGCGGCGAGCTCCGGCAGATCGAACCCGACCGCCGCGGCAAAGGTTCCGTCCCGGACGAACCCCGCCGCGCGTTCGAGATCGGGGGCGAGGAAACGGTCCTCGGCCAGCGTCGCCACCTCGTCGCGCAGCCGGGCCAGGACGGCGGCGAGCGGCGCGCTCGTCGTCAGCGGCGCGCGGAACTCCACGCCCTGCGCCGCGCAGAGCAGCTCGACCCCGAGGATTCGGTCGAGATTTTCGACCATCCGCATCAGCCGGCGCGCGCCATGCGCGGCCATGCTGACGTGATCCTCCTGGTTGGCGCTGGTGGGCGTGCTGTCGGTGACACAGGGATTGGCGAGATGCTTGTTCTCGCTCATCAGCGCCGCGGTGGTGACTTCGGCGATCATGAAACCGGAGCTGAGGCCGGGATTTGGTGTCAGGAAGGGCGGCAGGTTGAAGCTCAGGGCCGGATCGACCAGAAGCGCGATGCGCCGCTGCGCGATGGCGCCGATCTCGGCGATCGCCAGCGCGATCATGTCGGTGGCGAAGCCCACGGGCTCGGCATGGAAGTTCCCGCCCGAGACGATCATGTCGGCCTCGACCAGGACCAGTGGATTGTCCGTCGCCGCGTTGGCCTCGGTCTCCAGGGTTCCGGCGGCCATCCGCAAGATGTCCATCGCCGCGCCGGTCACCTGCGGCTGACAGCGGATGCAATAGGGGTCCTGCACCCGCAGATCGCCGTCGCGGTGGCTGTCGCGGATGGCGGAGCCGTCGAGCAGGGCGCGCAGGGCGTGGGCCGCGTCGATCTGGCCGCGATGGCCCCGCAGGCTGTGGATCTCGGGCTGGAACGGTGCGGTGGAGCCCATCGCAGCGTCGGTCGACAGCGCCGCCGTCACCAGCGACGCCTGCGCCGCGCGCCAGGCGCCGAAGAGCCCCGCCAGCGCGAAGGCCGTCGAGAACTGCGTGCCATTGATCAGGGCCAGCCCCTCTTTCGCGCCAAGAGCGATGGGCGCCAACCCGGCGGCCTCGAGCGCGCGTGCGCCCTGCATCACCGTGCCTCCGAACTCCGCCCGCCCCTCGCCCATCATCACCGCGGCCATATGCGCCAGCGGCGCCAGGTCGCCCGACGCGCCGACCGAGCCCTGTTCGGGGATGAGCGGCGTCACCCCGCGTGCCAGCATCTCTTCGAGGAGCGTAACGAGCTCGGGGCGCACCCCCGAGGCGCCGCGCCCGAGGCTCAGCAGCTTCAGCGCCATCACGAGCCGCGCGACGCGGCGCGGGATCGGATCGCCGACGCCGCAGCAATGGCTGAGGATCAGGTTGCGCTGAAGCGTTTCGGTATCCTTCGGCTCGATCTTGACCGAGGCGAGCTTGCCGAAGCCCGTGTTGACGCCGTAAACCGCAGCATTGCCAGCGGCGGCGGCGGCGATCCGGCGCGCCGCCTCGGCCAGTGCCCCGCGGCATTCGGGATCAAGCCGTACGGCCGCCTCCTCCCAGTAGACCACCGCAAGATCCGCAAGCCGGGTCTTGCCCGGGACAAGCGTCAACTCCCTCATAGGACACCTCCGAAAACACGCCGGTGAAGGGCATTGAACCCGATGCGATAGGCAAGCTCGGCCGGATGGGAGACGGACCAGACGGCGAGGTCCGCCCGCTGCCCCGGCGCGATCGTGCCGCGATCCCCGAGGCCGAGGGCGCGGGCGGCATGAGCGGTCACGCCGCGGAGCGCCTCTTCCGGCGTCAGGCGGAACAGCGTGCAGCCCATGTTGAGCGCCAGCAGGAGCGACGCAAGCGGCGAGGAGCCAGGGTTGCAGTCGGTGGCCAGCGCCAAAGGCACGCGATGTTGTCGGAAGAGATCGACCGGCGGGACCTGCGTCTCGCGCAGCGTGTAGAAGGCGCCGGGCAGCAGGACGGCGACAGTGCCGGCCGCTGCCATGGCGGCAACGCCGGCTTCGTCAAGATACTCAACGTGATCGGCCGAAAGCGCCTTGTAGGAAGCCGCCAAAGCCGCCCCGCCCAGATTGGAGAGCTGTTCGGCATGCAGCTTCACCGGCAGGTTCAGCGCCCGCGCGGCCTCGAAGACGCGCGCGATCTGCGCGGGCGAGAAGGCGATCCCCTCGCAGAACCCGTCGACCGCATCGACAAGCCCCGCCGCCGAAGCCGCTTCGAGCGTCGGCAGGCAGACCTCGTCCAGATAGGTGTCGGCGCGCCCGGAATAGTCCGCGGGCACGGCATGCGCGCCCAGGAAACTTGTGCGCACCGTGACCGGGCGCTCCTGCGCAATCCGGCGCGCCACGCGCAGCATGGTGAGTTCGGTGTCACGGTCGAGGCCATAGCCGGACTTGACCTCGAGCGTCGTGACGCCTTCGGCGATCAGCGCATCCGCGCGCGTCAGTGCATCCTTCAGCAGCTCTGCCTCGGCGGCGGCGCGCGTGGCCGTCACGGTGGACATGATGCCACCACCCGCCCGCGCAATCTCTTCGTAGCTGGCGCCTTCGAGCCGCAACTCGAATTCGCGGGCACGGTCGCCGCCGAACACGAGATGGGTGTGGCAGTCGATCAGCCCAGGCGTCACAAGCCGTCCGCCGAATCCGGTTTCACTGGCGTCGTCATGAGCTGCGGGAAGGTCGGCCCGCCGTCCGACCCAGGCAATCCTGTCGCCCTCGATCGCGACCGCCGCATCCTCGATCAGCCCATAGGGAGAGGGGCCGTCGCAGGTCGCTACAGCGACATCGACAATGAGCGATTTGGACATGCGCGCGCCCCCCGGCGAATTTCCCTGTCTATTTGTATGTAAGTTAATTATTATGTCTAGTGTTAATACGGGAGGCCGGACCGGAATGGCGATATTTGCGAAAACTGCCCTACTCCCGGAGGGTTGGGCACAAGACGTGCGGATCGAAATCGCTGACGGACGGATCGGCACGCTGCGAATCGACACGCAACCGGCGCCCGACGACGCCCGTGTCGACAGGCTCCTGCCGGCGCTCTCCAACCTGCACAGCCACACGTTCCAGCGCGCCATGGCCGGGATGACGGAGTATCGCGCGCATTCCCGCGACAGCTTCTGGAGCTGGCGCGAGCTGATGTATCGCTTCGTCGACCGCCTGACGCCGGACCAGGTCGAGGCCATCGCCGCGCAGGCCTTCGTCGAGATGCAGGAGGCGGGCTTTGCCGCGGTGGGCGAGTTCCACTATGTCCACCATCAGCCGCACGGAACGCCCTATGACGACATGGCGGAGCTTTCGCTGCGGATCTTTTCCGCGGCGGCAGAAACCGGGATCGGGCTGACGCATCTCCCCGTGCTCTACTCCTATGGCGGGGTGAGCAAGGCGGCGCTGTCCGGTGGCCAGCTCCGCTTCGGCACCACTCCCGAGCATTACCTGCGGTTGGTCGAGAAAGCGCGGCCGGGCCTGACCGCCCTGCCCGAGGATGCGCGTCTCGGGATCGCGCCACACTCGCTCCGCGCCACCTGCCCCGAAGACCTGGCGCGTGTCCTGCAGGCGCATGGCGGCGGACCGGTCCACATCCATGTTGCCGAACAGCTCAGGGAAGTGACGGAGGTCGAGGGCTGGCTCGGTGCGCGCCCCGTGGAATGGCTGCTGGATCATGCCGATGTCGGGCCGGACTGGTGCCTGGTCCATGCCACCCACATGACCGACCGGGAAACCCGCGCGGTGGCCGAAAGCGGCGCGGTGGCGGGGCTCTGCCCGATCACCGAGGCCAATCTCGGCGATGGTCCCTTCAACGGGCCGGCATATCTCGAAGCGGGCGGCGTCTTCGGCGTCGGATCGGATTCGAACGTGCAGATCTCGCTGACCGGGGAACTGCGAATGCTGGAATACTCGCAACGCCTGCGCGACATGGCGCGCAATGTGCTGGTCCGGGACGGGAAATCGGTCGGGGAAACGCTCTATACCGGCGCGGCCCGCGGCGGGGCGCAGGCGCTCGGACGTGACGCTGGAGAGATTCGCGTGGGCGCTCTGGCCGACCTCGTGGCGATAGATGGCACCGCGGCGACACTCTGTGGTTTGACGGACCGGTCCCTGATCGACGGGTTTGTCTTTGCCGCTTCTGATACCGTGGTCACCGATCTCTGGAGCGCGGGACGGCACCGGGTGCGCGGCGGTCGCCACGTGGCGCGCGAAGCGATCGAGGCGCGGTTCCGGCATGCCATGACAAAGCTTACGGCCGACCTGTGATGCCGTGCCATTTGACAGGTCAGGACGAGACGGAGGCCAACGCGATGCGCAGGACCGAACCGCCAGCGCCGAGGGACATATCGACCGGCTCCGCGTCGACCAGCGCCGTGTCTCCCTTCAAAAGAGCCGCCTGCCCGACCGCCACCGTCCCGGTCAGACAGATCACAGCAAGCCTCGTACCATCGCGCGGCGCGAGCCGGACGGTCTGCGGGCCGCGAAGCGGTGTCACCTCTTCGGAGACGCGGTGCGGATCGGAGATCAGGTTGATGACGCTCGCCGGTCCGGCTGGCAACACGGATCGCACGGTCAAGCCGCCGTCGAATCTGACCGGCACCCCGCGCGCCGCGATCAACCTGCGATCGGGCGCCTCGAGCCAGATCGGCCCGCCCTCGATCACGGTGAGCACCCGTGCGAAGCCCGAGAAATCCGAGAACGGCCCCTCTGCGACCAGATCGGCCATGCTGAGCCGCCAGAGAAGCGCGTCGCCCTCCTGCGCAACCATGATCTCGCGGGTCACGCCGCCGCCATTGCGCCACGCTGCCTCCGTGAGACCCGCCCGTCTGATAATGCGCATGGGGTCCGGTTTTGCCCTGGCAGAGTTTCCGCGCTACATCACGTCGAAAGCGCGCACATAAAAACAATATGAGCGGATAAAACGTGCACCTCAAGAAGACCTACCGCGATGTGAAGGAGGAGATCCTGCGGCGCATCCGCGACGACATCTGGCCGCCGGGTATGCTGCTGCCCGGCGAGATCGAGATCGCCGCCGAAATGGGCTGCGCCCGGGCCACCGTCAACCGGGCCATGCGCGAGCTCGCCGAGGAGGGCGTGATCGACCGGCGCCGCAAGGCGGGCACGCGGGTCAACATCGCGCCGAAAAGGCAGGTCAAGTTCCAGATCCCGATCGTCCGCGTCGACATCGAGGCCACCGGCGCCGAATACCGCTACGCGCTCGCCTCGCGGGAGAGGGTGGACGCCCCCGACTGGCTGCGCGCGCGCCTCGCCCTCGCGCCCGGCACGCGGATGCTCCATCTCGAATGCATGCACTATGCCGACGGCCAGCCTTACCAGTTCGAGGACCGCTGGATCAGCCTCGCCACCGTTCCGTCTGCGGCCGATGTGGACTGGTCGGTCGAGAATCCCAACGAATGGCTGTTGAAGACATTGCCCTTCACCGATGCGGAGATCCGGTTCTCAGCCACGGCGGCCGACGAGAAACTCGGGCGGTTCCTCCTTGTCAGCGCCGGGGCGCCGGTGTTTACCGCAGAACGCACCACCTGGCTTGCAGAAAAGCCGGTGACACTGGCGCGGCTGTTCTTCGGCGCGGGCTATCAGATGGTTGCCCGTTACTGAGCCGATCCGCGCAACTGTCCGGCCGTCTGTCGGGCAGGAACCACATCGAACGAAAACCCTTCACGAAGGAAGACACAGGATGATCGAACGTATCGAACCCGGCAAGCGGATGAGCAAGGTCGTCAAGCACAATGGCGTGGCCTATCTCTGTGGCCAGGTCGGCGCCGGCGAGACCGTCGCTGAACAAACCCGCGATTGCCTGGCGCGCGTCGACGCGCTTCTCGCCGAAGCAGGTTCGTCCCGGGAGCAGATCCTCCAGGCGATCATCTGGCTTGCGGACATGGACGACTTCGCCGAGATGAACAGCGTCTGGGACGCCTGGACGCCCGAAGGCCATGCGCCGGCGCGGGCTTGCGGTGAGGCCCGGCTTGCTGGACCCGAATACCGGGTCGAGGTCATCATTACCGCGGCCTGCTGAGCGCGGATCGGGTAAGGGTCTGCCCGGACGTTTGTGCGAAAAGCATCGGGAATGCCCCTTCAGGGGCGGCAGCCTGTGAGAAATTTCCAACATCTGCCGCTTCCCGTTGTACAATCCGGTGCGTCGCCCTAACCAGCACGCTCCGGATTGTGGCAAACTCGAGAGAGTAGCGACACGCATAGATGGAATCGACACGTCCGATGCACAACCTTCGAGCCCTCTCTCCGATCGTCGCCCTCGTTCTTCTGGAAGGCCTGCGGACCGCCCCTGCCCTGGCTCAGAGCGCGGCAAATCTCGTTCCCTCCACCTTTGAGCCGCAGACCCAACGCTCTGTTGGGACCGTCCGGGTCGCGCGCGATCCGGGCGCACCGGTCCCGGCGGGCGCCGAGCGGTTGCAGGTCACTGTCGGCGATGTCCGGATCGAAGGCGGTCTGCCGCAGATGGCCGCCGCGAATGCGGCCTTTGAACAAAGCCTGTCCGGCAAGCGCGTGAAGGTCTCCGACATCTTCCAGGCGACCAGCGCGCTCGAAACCGAGTATACGAGCGCCGGCTATGTTCTCAGCCGGGTAGTCCTGCCGCAGCAGACCCTGCGTGACGGCGGCACCCTGCGCATCGTGATCATCGACGGCTTTGTCGAGAGCATCGATTCCAAACTCGTCCCCGAACAGGCGCGCGACCGCGTGGTTGCCATCACGCGCCCGCTCATCGGCCAGCGCAGCGTTCGCCTCCATGAGATCGAGCGTTCCCTGCTTCTGGCCGGCGATACGTTCGGGCTGCGGCTGGCGTCGACGCTGTCACCCGGACAAGGCACCGGCGGTACGGTGCTGACGCTGGACGGCGAGTTTCGGGAAGTCACCGGGTTCTACGGCTTCGACAACACGCTGTCGGACGAACTCGGCCCGCTCAACCTGAGTTTCGGAGCCGAGATCAACGGCGCGCTCAAGATGGGAGAAACCTTCTACTTCCGCGCGGGCGGATCTCCGGTGGACTATTTTGCGGAGGACGCGCGATACCGGTATCTTGCGGCCGGCGCCGTCTTCCCGGTCGGCACCAGCGGGCTGACCTTCAACGTCGAAGGCACCTGGAGCAACTCGACGCCGGACGTGGAGGTCTTCCCCAACCAGAGCAGTTTCGAGCGCCTGTCCTTCCGGCTCTACTACCCGTGGGTGCGGTCGCGTCAGTTCAACCTGTCGTCACAGCTCATCCTGGACCGGGTCAACGATTCGCAGGATCTGACCGGCCCGGTGGAGTTTCCGATCTACGAAGACGATCTCAGCGTCCTGCGTGCAACCCTGATCGGGAGCTGGAACTTCGAGGACGGGTCCTACCTGCAGACGAGCGCGATCCTGTCGCAAGGGCTCGACGCGTTCGGAGCGAGCGCGGATATCGGTTTCGGCGACACGCCGCTGTCGCGGGACGGCGCGAGCGCAGTCTTCACCAAGCTCGTGCTCGGAGCCCAGTACGAGCGTCCCTTTGCGGACAACTGGCTGTTTGCGGTCAATGGCCGGATCCAGGACAGCTTTGGCGAACCGCTGGTGACCTCGGAACAGATGACCATCGCCAATGTCAACGAATTGTCGACCTTCGACGCGGGAGATATCCGCGGCGACGATGGCTGGGTCGTGCGGTCCGAGATCGGCCGGACCCAGGATGTCAATCTTTTCGGAGTCCCGCTGCTGAGCAATCTCTATGCATTCGGTGCATATGGAGAGGTGGGCATCGTGAAGCCGACCGCGGTCGAGCAAGACGTCGTAAAGGCTTATTCCTACGGGATCGGCGCCGACCTGCTGACAATCGAGGACTCGCCCTACAGGTCAGGGTCCCTGCGGGTGGAATACGGGAGAGGGGAACGCGATGATCTCCAACCGGACGGAAATCGTTTCACAATCGTCGCCAATCGCAGGTTCTAGGCGGATGACCCGACCTCTTTCAATCTTCGGATCCCTGACCGCCCTGCTCTGGGCAACCACGGCGCTGGCCCAGTCCCTGCCGACCGGCGGCACGGTGGCTGCCGGCAGCGCGACGATCTCCCAGCCAAGCGCCACGCAGATGGCGGTCAACCAGGCGTCCGACAAGGCGATCGTCAACTGGGACGGCTTCTCGGTCGGAGCGGACGCGCGCCTTGACTTCAATCAGCCGTCGTCAGGCAGCGTGATCCTGAACCGCGTGACCGGGTCGACGACCAGCGAAATCCACGGGCAACTGAACGCCAACGGGCAGGTTCACCTCGTCAACCCCAACGGCATCTATATCGGTCCGACCGGCCATGTCAGCGCCGCGGGATTTGTCGCCTCGACTCTCGCCATCTCCAACGAGGATTTCCTGAACGGCGCGCTGCGCTATGGCGGAAGCGGCAACTCCGGCGCGGTCGAGAATGCCGGCACGATCTCCATCGTCCCCGGCGGATATGCAGCGTTGATCGGCGGCCGCGTGAGCAATTCGGGCGTGATCCGGGTGCCGCTCGGCAAGGTCGGGCTCGGCGCCGGCGAACAGGTGACGCTCGACGTCTCCGGTGACGGCTTCCTGCAGGTTGCGGTTCCCTCTGACGGCGACAACGCCGCGATGGACGCCCTGGTCTCCAATTCCGGTCGCATCGAGGCCGATGGCGGGATCGTGCATCTGAAAGCGGCCAGCGCCCGCGACGCTGCCCGCCGCGTGGTCAACATGTCCGGTGTCATCGAGGCGCGGTCCGTCGGCGGCGTCTCCGGTGCGGTCGTTCTCGGCGGCAGCGGTGGCGCGGTGCGGGTGTCCGGAAAGATCGACACATCGGCACAGGTCACGCTTGTCGAAAGCTCGCCCCGTCCGGCTGCACGGCCCGAGACCGGCGGTTCGATCACCATCACCGGCGAGGCCATCCAGCTTGCCGGCGCTACGCTCGACGCCAGCGGCGCCGGTGCCGGCAGCGGCGGCTCCATCCGGGTCGGCGGCGATTATCAAGGCAGCGGCGACCTTCAGCGCGCCTCGATCACAAGTGTGGATGCAGACACCCGGATCGTCTCCGATGGCGGTGTCGAGGGCGACGGCGGCACGGTCATCGTCTGGTCCGACGATTACACCCAGTTCGCGGGAGGTATTTCGGCGCGAGGGGGAGACGTGGCTGGTAACGGCGGCCTCGTGGAAGTGTCCGGCAAGGCGCTGCTTTCCTTCACCGGGCTGGTGGATACTCTTGCGCCACAAGGCGAGACGGGCACGTTGCTGCTCGATCCGTTCGACATAACGATCGTCGACTCCGGTGCAGAATCCGACTTCTGGGTCGACGAGTTCCCCGCGGGCTTCGAGACGTGGTTCATGCAGACGGAAGGCTCTGTCCTTCTTGCGTCGACAATCGAGACCGCGCTCGCGACGACCAACGTGGAAATCACCACGGAAGACAACGAGTTCACCGGCGACGACGTGGGCAATATCGTCCTGAACGCAGCGCTGGACTGGATGTCCGGCAACACGCTGGCGCTGCGCGCCGACAACAACATCACCCTCAACCGGGCGATCAACGCGCCCAATGGCGGGCTGATCCTGACGGCGTTGGGCGGCGTCGGAACAATCGCCGCGAACGCGGCCGTCAACGTCGCGGACTTCTATATCACTGACGGGTTCTGGCAGCAGGTCTCGGCCACCCTGCCCGGCTTCTCCGCGACGGATTTCGCCATCGATTTCGACGCCGACTTTCTCCGCGCCCTGGGCGGCGACGGATCGGCCGGCAGCCCCTATCGCCTCACCGACATCTACGGCGTGCAGGGCATGGGCGGGCCGAACCTATTCGACCAGAATTTCACGCTTGCCAACGACATCAACGCCTCCGGGACCACGGGATGGAACGGCGGCGCGGGCTTCGTTCCGGTCGGTTTCGACGGCACGCTGAACGGAAACCGCCACGCGATCGACGGGCTGTTCATCGATGGGAGTTTGGTCGATGGATTCGTCTTCGGCGGCTTGTTCAGCTTGATCTACGGAACGGTCCAGGACCTGTCGATCACCAATGCCAACGTGTCGACCGATTTCGGCGGGATCCTCGCCGGCGACAACTCCGGGGAGGTGAGCGGTGTCATGACCTCCGGCTCCTATCTTGCCTACGAAGGCACCGGGGGCGGGCTTGTCGGCTACAACTATGGTGACATCTACCAGAGCTACTCGACCGCCGACGTTTCTGTAAGGGTGACCGAGGGGAGCTTTGTCGAAGCCGGCGGCCTTGTCGCCGTCAACTACGGGTTGATCGAGCAGTCGAACAGCAGCGGTTCGGTCGACGCCATCGTCAACGGAACTGTCTATGCAGGCGGATTGGTCGGCCGGAACTTCGGCGATATCGAGGACGCCTATTCATTGTCGAATGTTTCGGCAACGAACTTCGCAACGAGTGACCTGACGGTCCTGGGCGGACTCGTGGGCTCGAACGACAATGACTTTGAAGGAGGCGTCGGGTTCATCGCGAGAACCTTCTCCACCGGAACGCTCACCACGTCCGGAGGCGCCCCGGAGTCCGTGGGCGGGCTGATTGGCGAGAATGACGGGTTCGTGGAAGATTCCTTCTGGGATTTCCAAAGCTCGGGCCGGAGCACAAGCGCAGGCCCGGAGGAGCCGCTGTCCACGAACCAGCTTCAGGACACGCAGTTCATGTATGACCTCGCCATCGAGCGGGGCTGGATTTCCGAAGCCGACACCGACATCTGGGCCCCCGGAGGCGGCGGTTTCTACCCGGCGCTCATGGCGACCTCGCCGGTGGTCTTCGCGATTCCGAACAACATCACCGTGCAGCAAAGCGACGTGCCGACGGCCTCGACCACCGGCGTCGTCTATGGCGGCCCGTCGGTCTATCGGTTCTATCCTGCCCCCGACAGCCTCAACACCTCGCCGATCTTCGCCAGCCTCAGCTTCGCCAGCGACGCGGTCGGAACGACACCTTTCTCGGTTGACACGAGCGGCCTTACGAGCGCCAACGGGCGGCCCTACCGGGTGGTGGCGCTCGAGGGAACGGCAACAATCACGCCAGATCCGGTCGTGCCGCCTGTCGTGCCGCCCGTCGACGAGCCAATCATCGAGGTGCCGCCGCTGCCGAATATCGAGATCACCCCGACGATCGACACCACGATCAGCGGCGGCGGGACGGTCGTCACCGACGTGGCGCGGGCCCGCGCCGCCCTGCTGTCGCTGGAGGACGCCGGCACGAGCTACGAGGAACGCTTCACGGACTGCGCCTCCCAGGGTGAGGATGTCAGCCAGTATCTTTCCTGCCTGGCGGATGCCACGGAAGATTACGCCGACGACCTCGAGACCCTCGCGGAGACCTTGCCGCCCGGACTGGACAGGATTTCCGACATCGTGCGCGATGCGAGCGCCGGCATCCGCGAGGTCGGTGCGAATGCGGAGCGCCGCCTCTCGCTCGCGACGACCGTCGAGGAGCGCGCCGCGATTCGGCGTGAGGCCGGCCTCCAGGCCCGGAATGTCCTTCGCCAGGCTCAGCAGGAGATCCGCAAGGAAATTGCCCTGATCCGCGCAACGGACCCCGAACTTGCCAGCGTGCAGCGTCAGCAGATAGAAACGGTCATGGCGACCGTGGAGAAGGCAGAGATCAGCCTGTCCCGCGCCATCGGTCTTTGATCGTCTGCAGGGGAGACCCGCCCGTGTTCGTGTTGCGCCTTCTCGCGCCTCTGGTCGCCTTGACCCTGGCCGCCTCAATGGCGCTGGCCGAGACGCGCACCGCGCTCGTCATCGGCAATTCCGACTACGAGGCCGTGAGCCCGCTCGACAACCCGGTCAACGACGCCTCGGACCTCGCGATCGCCCTTGAGGGCCTCGGCTTCAACGTGTTCCTCGGCCTCGACCTGACGCGGGACAGGATGCGTGAGATGGCCCGCGATTTCGGTGACGCGGCCGAGGAGGCCGACGTCGCCCTGCTGTTCTATGCCGGGCACGGATTTCAGGTCAGCGGGCGGAACTACCTCGTGCCGGTGGATGCCAGCATCCAGTCTTCCACGGATGTCTCGGAGCAGACGGTGGCGATGGACGAGATCGTCGGCGAGATGGAGCGCTCGGACGGTATCCGTCTGGTGATCCTCGACGCCTGCCGGGACAACCCGTTCGAAGCGACCGGCATCGATGTCGGCGGCGAGGGGCTGGCACGGGTCGGGAGCGATGCCAATTTCCTCTTCGCCTATGCGACCCAGCCCGACAATGTCGCCTATGACGGATCGGGGCGGAACAGCTTCTTCACCGAGGCGCTGCTCAGCCACATCTACACGCCCGGACAGGACATCTCGGATCTGATGATCTCCGTCCGGAAGGATGTTTTGGCGGCAACCGGCGGGCGCCAGGTTCCCTGGGACAATTCCTCGCTCACGCGGCAGTTCCGCTTCGACAACAGCCCGATGACCGCGTCCGAGGACACGCTTCTGTGGCAGGTCGCGGCCAAGGCGCAGGAGCCCGCGCTGATGAACCTCTACCTCGACCGCTACCCCGAAGGCGCCCATGCGGCCGAAGTCCTTGCCTTTCTCGACAGCACCGGGGGTGCGACGACGGCGACGCGCTCGCTCTCCGAAGAGGAGAGCGACGCGGAAGCGGCGCGGATCTGGGCGCTGGCGCAGCGCAGCCGCCTCCGCCCATTGCTCGAGTATTACCTCGAGAACTTCCCCGACGGCGCCAATGTCGATCAGGCCAGACGGCTGATCCAGTCGATCCCGGACCCCGAGAGCAGCACGCCCGCCGGCATCTGCAAGCGGCTGACGACGCATCCGCGCGACGAGACCGCCAGCCTCCCCGGTGTTCCGTTCAAACGCCTGCAGGAAAACGCGGTGACCGCTATCCAGGCGTGCAGCGCCGCGGTGGCGCAGTCGCCGGACGTGACGCATTACAAGGCACTGCTTGCCCGCGCGACGATCGCCGCGGGGGATATCGACCGTGCTGTGACGCTCTACCGCCAGGCCGCCGACGGTGGCGATCTGCGCGCACTGGTCTCGCTGGCGCAGCTCTACGAAAGCGGCACCGGGGTGCCGCAGGACCCGGAAAAGGCGCTGGAACTTTACGAACGCGCGGCCGAGGGCGGAAGCTTCGACGCGATGATCAACCTGGCCGTCACCCTGTTCCAGGCCCGCGGGGACGCCCGCGACAAGGACCGGGCGATCGCGCTCCTGCAGAAAGCGGCCGCCGGCGGGTCAGCCAAGGCGACATACAATCTCGGCGTTCTGGCGCAGGATGGCGTTGTCGGGGATCCGTCTGAGGCGCTTGGGTATTTCGAGAAGGCCGCGCGGGGCGGCGAACACCAGGGATACCTCGCAGCGGCAATCCTGCTGGACGAAGGACGCGGCACCGAACGCAACCCCGCACAGGCGGCCAGAATGCTCCTTCTTGGCGCCGCGGAGGATGACGGGAGCGTTATCGACCAGTTGACGGCGAATGCGGGCCAGTGGTCCACGGCCACGATGAAGGAGGTCCAGACCCTGCTTCAGAAGGTCGACTACTATACCGGGAAGATCGATGGCGTGCCGGGCCCGAACTTCAGCTTCGCGCTACATCAGTGGCGCAGGGGCGGCTTCGATCCCGAGGTCCTCTCCGTGAACTGAATCTCGTTGCAAAAGAGCGTGACCCATAAGGGCTTGCTGAACTGAAAGTGATCTGCCGGCATGGGCGCCTGCGATTTCGGCGCCCATGCTCGTGCCGCTGAATCAGAGCGGCCTCAGCTCATCCACTGGCCGCCATCGACGTTGTAGGTCTGCGAGACGATGTAGTCGGCCTCTTCGGTCGCGAGGAAGATCGCCATGCCGCACAGATCCTGCGCTGTGCCCATGCGGCCAAAGGGAACGCCCAAGCCGACTTCCTTCTTCTTCTGGCCCGGCGCCTTGTTCTCGTATTTCGCAAAGAAGGCGTCCACACCGTCCCAGTGCTCGCCATCGACGACGCCAGGCGAGATCGCGTTGACGTTGATGCCGTGCTTGATCAGGTCGAGTCCGGCGGATTGCGTCAGGCTGATCATCGCCGCCTTCGAGGCACAATAGACGGCGACCAGGGCTTCGCCGCGGCGGCCGGCCTGGCTGGCCATGTTGATGATCTTGCCGCCCTTGCCACGGGCGATCATCTTTTTCGCCACCGCTTGCAGGGTGAAGAGCGCGCCGGTGAAATTGACCGCCCAAACCCGTTCGTAGTCGGCGCGATCGATCTCGACGATCGGCCCGGCAACGAAGAGCGCGGCGTTGTTGATCAGGATGTCGATGCCGCCGAGCGCCTCTTCTGCGGCGTCCACCGCGGCGTCAATGCTGTCCTGCTTCGTGACATCCATCTCGATGGCAACGCAGGCCTCGCCAAGTTCGGCCGCGGTCTCGCGGGCGCGGTCGATATTGATGTCGCCGATGGCGACCCGCGCGCCCTCGCGGATATAGGCCTCGGCAAAAGCCCGGCCGATGCCGCGGGCCGCGCCAGTGATGAGGGCTGTCTTGCCTTCCAAACGTTTCATTCGAACGAACCTCCTGATTGGCCTTCCGGCCAGGGCTTGCATGCGCGGGCGGCCAGTCCGCCCGCTGTTTCACCAGGCGTCAGAGCGCCTGAAACCGGTATTCGCAGGTGTTGCGATAGATCTCGCCGGGGCGCAGCACCGGCGAAGGGAAATGGCGGTTGTTGACGGCATCGCAGAAGCCGGCGGCCTCCAGGCAAAGCGCCCTGCCCGGACCATGGGTCTGACCGTCGGGGCCGGCGCCCTCCGGCAGCCCGGCGCCGGTATAGAACAGCAATCCCGGCTGGTCCGTCGCCACAACCATCTCCATGTCGCGCTGCGGCGAGCAGAGGCGCGCGACCGGCTCAACGACGCCGCGTGCCCCGCGCAGGGCGAAGTTGATCTCGTAATCGGCACCGATCGGGCGCAGGGTGCGGAAATCGTATCGCGTGCCGTCGACCCGGAGGGTCTCGCCGGTCGGGATCTGATTGGATTCGGCGGGGGTGTAGAAGTCGGCCGCCACTTCCAGCAGGTGGTCCGCCGCAGTCGCCCCGCTGTCCAGCGCGAAATAGCTGTGATTGGTCATGTTCAGAAGCGTCGGCGCGTCGGTCTTCCCTTCGATCTCCATCCTCAGGGTGCCAGCTTCGGTCAGGCTGTAGCGGCACGTCACTGTAACTTCACCGGGATAGCCTTCATCGCCGTCCGGAGACACGATCCGCAGCAGAACGGAGCTGTCGTCGGCCTCCAGCACGTCCCAGTTGCGGCGGGTGAACCCTCGCACGCCACCATGCAGATGCACGTCGCCCGGCCCGTTCACGGGAAGCTCGTACTCCTTGCCGTCAAGCGAGAACCGACCATGCGCAATACGGTTGCAGCACCGCCCGACAACCGTTCCCAGATAGGGCGCGTTTTCCGCGTAGTCCGCGACGTCGGCATAGCCGAGCACAACCTGGCGCGCGTCGCCGGCGCCTGTCGGGATCCGCAGGTCCCGCAGGACGGCGCCCCAGGAGAGAATAGAGGCGCGGGCGCCGCTGGCCGTGGTCAGGATGATCTCCTGAACGTCTTCATTTCCCAGCCGGTGCGTGCGGCGGGACAGGAGGGACTTCGAGTCGTGTGTCATCTGGGATCTTCCGTTCGGGTTTCGCTGAGGCGGCCATTGCGCCGCCCGGACCGGCACGCGGTCAGATTGGAGCGCCCGCCTCTGTCAGCCGGTCGAGGAAGGCGTCGATCTCGGCACGGGTCGACGTGCCTTCCATGGGTCCCTTCCGCGTGACCGCAAGCGCGCCCGCGGCCGCGGCCAGGCGTAGCGCTGCTTCGGGTGGCTCGCCCCGCAGCCACGCGGTGACGAAAGCGCCGCCGAAACTGTCTCCCGCCCCGGTCGGGTCAACTTCCTCGACGGGAAAGGCCGCCTGGTCGAAACGGCGGTCGGCATCGACATAGCTTGCGCCCCGGGCGCCGCGCTTCAGGACCACCGCCCGGACACCCCGCTCGAGCAGTTCGGCCAGCGCCGCCTCCTCGCCATCGGCAGTCGTCAACAGGCTGACTTCGTCGCCGCTCGGCAGGAACAGGTCCGTTTTCTCGAGGATCGCTCGCATCGCCTCCCGCATGCCAGGCAGATCGAGCATTTCCTTGCGCAGGTTCGGATCGAAACTCACGGTTCCACCCTTTGCCTTGATCCGGTCGACCGCATCGAGCGTGAGCGAGATCGTGGCCTCGCAGAACAGAGCCGAGCCCATCACATGCAGGCAATCAGCGCTCTCCAGCAGAGCATTGACGTCCGGGGACGGACCGACCCGGCCGTTCGCGCTATGCTTGATGTTGAATACGAAATCCCGGTTGCCGTCTTCGCGATAGCGGACGAAGGCACTGCCCGTGGCAGCCTCCGGGTCGATGCGGATGGCCGAAACGTCGACGCCATCCGCGGCGAGCCTCTCGATGTTGAGCCGGCCGAAATCGTCGTTGCCGACGCAGCTGATGATGCCGCAGGGATGGCCGAGCCGGGCCACCTGGTCGACGAAAATCGCCGGCGCACCGGACGGAAAGGGCCCCCGCAGCGTCAGCGGTTCGCGAAACCCGATCCCGCGCTCCATGGCCATGATCTCGACCACGATTTCGCCTATGGTGACGACTTTCTTCATTCCGGAGGCCCTCCTTGCGAACCTCGTTTCTTATGCCGGTCCGACCGCCCTGCCCGGGCGACCATCGGTGCGCGGGCCGGTCTAGCGCTGTCGCGGCTCCCAGTCATCCGGCAGCGCGCCCTTGATGATGAGGCTCAGGACATCGTCCTTGGTGACATCCCGGATCGGATGCATGCCGACATTCACCCCGCGGCTCATGACCATGATCCGGTCGCAGAGATCAAAAACGTCGTTCATGTCATGGCTGACAAGGAAGATGCCGATGCCCTCGTCGCGCAGCTTGAGCGTCAGGTCGGCGACCATGGCCGTCTCGGACGGACCGAGCGCGGCCGTCGGCTCGTCCATGATCAGGACGCGCGCATCGAAATAGAGCGCGCGGGCTATCGCGATTGCCTGTCGCTGCCCCCCCGAGAGGCTCGAGACCGGGTCGCCGAGATTCTTGAAGTTCGGATTGAGCCGTGCGAGCACCTCCTGCGCCTCGCTCAGCATCTTCTTGTCGTCGAGATTGCCGAAGGCGGTCTTCAACTCCCGGCCCAGGAACAGGTTGGCCGGCGCATCGAGATGGTCGGCCAGAGCCAGGGTCTGATAGATCGTCTCGATGCCGTAGTCGCGCGCGTCGGACGGGCTGTGGATATCGGCCTCCTGCCCCCGCACCCGGATCTTGCCCGCGTTCGGCATCATCGCGCCCGACAGGATGCGCATCAGGCAGGATTTCCCGGCGCCGTTATGCCCGAGCACGCCGACGACCTCGCCGGGGTAGAGATCGACCGAAACGTCGTCCACGGCACATACGCCGCCGAAATGCTTCTCGATGTTGATCATCTCGACGAGTGGGCCGTCACTCAGGGTCTGATCGAGCATCCGCTGGCTCCTGCGATCGATAGGGGGTGAGGCGGCAGGGGATCCCGCCGCCTCGCGCCACGTGTCAGTAAAGGACGTTCATGACCTCTTCGGAGTCGATGTTGTCCTTTGTCGCAAGGACCACACCGGTGTCGATAAACTCGTCTACCTTCTTGCCTGCGAGAAGGTCCATCACCGCCTGGACGCCCATCTCGCCCATCTGGAAGGACCCCTGAACCGCGGTTGCCGCGAGGGTGCCGTCCTTGACGAAGTCCTGAAGGTCGGCATTGCCGTCAAAGCCGATCGCCACGATCTGCCCGGCCTTGCCGGCTTGGACGATGGCGCGCGCCATGCCAACCGCGGTCGGTTCGTTGGCGCCGTAGATGCCCACGAGGTCCGGGTTTGCGGCCAGGACGTCCGTGGTCTGGTTCAGCGCCGTCGCCATCTGGGCCTGGCTGTAGAGCGGATCGAGCAGCTCGATATCCGAGTTCGCCTCGATATATTCCTGGAAGCAGCCCACACGGCCGATCTCAGATCCGACGCCGGGGACATAGGACATGATGGCAACCTTGCCCTTGCCACCGGTCTCTTCGATCATCTTCTGCGCGACGAGCTTGCCGGCGGCGCAGTTGTCGGTCGACAGGAAGGACTGGAACGTCCCCGCGGCCGCTTCGCTGATGCCCGAGTCGATCAGAACGACGGGAATCCCGGACTCGTAGGCGCGCTTGACGGCGGGCACGAGGGCTTCCGGATCCGACGGGGCCAGAACGATACCGGCGACGCCGCGGTTCACCGCATTGTCGACCATGTTCACCTGCTCGGCGATCTGGGTTTCGGCGGCCGGACCGTTGAAGGTCATCTCGTGTTCGCTGACACCTTCCATGGCGGCCGATGCGCCCTTGTTCACGTTCTGCCAGAAGTTGGAGTTGGTGGTCTTGACGATCACCGCGATCTCGCCGGCCGACGCCGCGAACGGTGCCAGCGCCAGGATGCCGGCGGTCAGCGCGGTGCTGAGAAACTTGGTCATGATGGTCTCCTCCTTGTTCATGATCCCAGTCGTTCGTTTTCCTGTCCGGCGCTCAGCGCCGGTTTCGCATCTGATCGACATAGACCGCCAGGATGACGACGAAGCCGATCACGATCTGCTGGATGAAGGCCGAGACGCCGGCCATGTTGAGCCCGTTGCGGAGCACGCCGATGATGAAGGCGCCGATCATGGTGCCGCTGATCGTGCCCACCCCGCCCATCAGGGAGGCGCCGCCGATGACCGCCGACGCGATCGCGTCGAGCTCGTACATCACGCCTTCGTTCGGCTGCGCGGTGACCAGGCGCGACATCAGGACGTTGCCGCCGAGCCCGGCAAGGGCACCCGACATGGTGTAGGCCACCATCTTGGTCCGGTCGACATTCACCCCGGCGAGGTGCGCCGCCTCCTCGTTCGATCCGACGGCATAGATGTGGCGGCCGATGGCGCGGCGACGCAGCAGATAGGCCGCCGCGACGGCCACGATGGCAAGCAGTACCACGGGATAGGGAATGCCCGGGAACACCACCTTCGGGAACCCGTTGGCCTGCATTTCTACTACGCGGAAGAACGAGCCGTTGCCAAGGATGCCGAAGGCCTCGCCGAGCCGCGAGATCGGCGCCGCCCCGGTGAGTTGAAGTGCCGTTCCGCGCGCGATCAGCATCATGCCGAGCGTGGCGACGAAAGGCGTGATGCGCATCTTGGTGATGACGAACCCGTTGAACAGGCCGCACGCCGCCCCTACCAGCACGCCGCAGAGCATCGCCGGCACGACCGGGACCCCTGCCTTGACCAGGAGGCCGGTCGTCGTGCCGGACAGAGCAAGGACGGACCCCACCGACAGGTCAATGCCGCCAGTGATGATGACCAGGGTCATCCCGATTCCCATCAGGCCGATCACCGAGGTCTGAAGCAGCACGGTCAGGCCGTTGTTGACTGACAGGAACGCCTTGTTCCCGAAAGAGAAGATGAGGATCAGGATGAGCAGCGTCAGGAGGGCCGACATCTTGTGGATCGTGCCGGCAGAAATCTGCAGACGCGGCTTTCCGCTGGTGCCCTTCCCTGTCGCGATCACGTGATTCCTCCCTCGCCGGATCGTCGGACTTTGCAGAGGATCAAAAGCCCGACAGCGGATCAGAGTCAAGCTAAAACGTATCAGTGAAACGTTTTAGCTTGACCGATTTCCGGCCTTCATGATACGCCCCAGATTGGTTCAAGGGCTTTGAAACGCCCGAACATGCCGATGAGGCGACAAAAATGCAGCCCAATTGCACGTGTCTGCAGATGACCACCAAACGCGCCGTTCCCGGCACCACCCCAGCGGCGAATGCGCCCTGTCCGGCGCAAGTCCGCCCACGAACCGGGCCTGCATTCGGGCCTCAGCACCAAACCCCTCTCCCGCCACCGGGCCGCCCCGACGACGGACATCCGAAGCACGAGGATTGCCAATGAAAAGCTTCAACTACTATCAGCCGACGCGACTTGTCTTCGGCTCGGGCCGCCGCGTCGAGGCCGGCAGCCACGCAAGGGACATGGCCGACAGCACGCTCTTCGTCGTTGATCCCGTCCTGCTGGAGGTCTGCCCGGACAAGGTTGACGACGTTCGCACGTCACTCGCCGAGGCCGGCATCCGCGTGGTGGAGTTCACAAACGTCATTCCGAACCCGACGCTCGACGCCATCCAGCGCGGCGCCGACGTGGCGCGGGCCGAAGGCGTCCAATCGGTTCTCGGGATGGGCGGCGGCAGTGCCATCGATACTGCCAAGGCGATCGCCGTTGCCGCGACGCATCCCGGAACGGCCTGGGACTACCTTTATTTCAAGACGCCACCGACCTCGGCCACGCTGCCGATCATGGCGATTTCCACGACCTCCGGCACCGGCACGCAGACCTCCAAGGTTTCCGTCTTCACCAACACGGAAGAGAACTGCAAATCGGCGATGTGGAACGACAACCTGCTGTGCCGCGTGGCGATCATCGACCCGGAGCTGATGCTGAGCCTGCCCGCTCACGTGACGGCCGCCACCGGGTTCGACATCTTCACCCACACGTTCGAAAGCTACATCAACCGAAACGCGTCCGAGGCCGTCGACTCGATCGCGCTCGATTCTATCACGCGCGTTCTGCGCTCGCTGCCGGTGGCGGTGACCAACGGATCGAACCTCGCCGCGCGCGAGGACCTCGCCTGGGCCGACACCCTCGCCGGCCAGTGCCTCGCCAATGTCGGCACCACCCTGCCCCACGCGGCCGGCCAGCCGATCAGCGGACATTTCCACCATGTCAGCCATGGCCAGTCCCTTGCCGTGATCTACCCGGCATTCGCCGAGTTCACCTGGCGCGGCAACGTGCCGAAATTCGCCCGCGTCGCGCGGATGTTCAATCCCGCCCTGTCCTCGGCCACCGACGTAGTCGCGGCGGCCTCCTTCCAGGGCGAGGTCGAACGCTTCCTGAAGCAGATCGGCCTTTTCTGTCATCTGGACGATTTCGGCATCGCGCCGGACGACATCCCGTCGATCCTGAAACATGCGATGGAGTTCCCGGACAGCCAGGGCAATCCTGTCGTGCCGACCGAAGAGGACATGCGCCAGATCTACATGAAGAGCTTCCGCGCGGCCTGAACAGCCGGCGGGAACACCGGGCAGGACCGACTGTCGGCGCCCCGCCGGATCGATCCGACCGCATGGGAGACAAGAACGGAGATGACATGACATCCCTCGCGCTCTTTCGCGACATCCTGCAACGCAACCGCGCCGGCAAGGGCGGCGGCGTGACATCGGTCTGTTCGGCGCACCCGTTGGTGCTGCGGGCGTTGTTTCGCTCCGCCCGGGCGCGCGACACGGTCGCCCTGGTGGAATCGACCTCCAATCAGGTCGACCAGTTCGGCGGCTATACCGGCATGCGACCCGTGGATTTCGTGAAGCTCGTCCACGAGATGGCCGACGCCGAGGGGTTCCCGCGCGAGCGCATCCTGCTTGGGGGCGATCATCTCGGCCCGAACACATGGCGCGGCGAAGGCGCCGAGGCCGCCATGGAGAAGACGCGCGACCTTGTCCGGGCCTACGTGACGGCCGGCTACCGCAAGATCCATCTCGACGCGTCTTTCGTCTGCTCCGGCGACCCGACGCCATTGACCAACGAGATCGTCGCCGAACGCGCGGCCGAGATGGCGAAGGTTGCGGAAAGCTGTTGGGACGACACCCCTCCCCTCTACGTCATCGGCACCGAGGTGCCGACGCCGGGCGGCGCGCTCGACGCCGAAGAGATGCATGTCACCCGTCCGGCGGACGTCCAAAAGACGCTGGCCGCCTTCCGTGACGCGTTTTCCCGCCATGGCCTCGACGCCGCGTGGGAGCGGGTCGTGGGCCTTGTCGTCCAGCCCGGGGTGGAATTCGGCGATGCCATGGTCGAGGACTATGCCGGCGCGCCGGAGCTTTCAGGCGCCATTCTGGACTATCCGGGCATGGTTTATGAGGCGCATTCGACGGATTACCAGTCGCCCGAGAACCTGAGCCGTCTGGTCGAGGATCACTTCTGCATCCTCAAGGTCGGACCCTGGCTGACCTGGGCGCTGCGCGAAGGTTTGATAGCGCTCGAACTGATCGAGACGGAGCTTTCTCCCGACGAGCCGTCCAGGTTCCGCGAGGTGCTGACGACCGCCATGAAGGACGGTCCGCGATACTGGGCGCAGTATTACACCGGCGAGCAATCCCAGATCGATTTCAAGTTGATCTACAGCTATTCGGACAGGGCACGATACTACCTACCGCGCCCGGATGTCACGGCGGCCATCGATCGGCTGATGCGGAACCTGTCCGCAGGCATCCCGGAGGGTCTGGTCAGCCAGCACCTGCCCATGCAGTATCGCGCCCTTCGCTCCGGGAAACTGGATCCCACCCCGGTCAACCTGTTGATTTCACGCGTCTGCGACGTGGTGGATGTCTATCTCGACGCCTGAGCCATACCGGAAAGGAAACCGAAAATGCTTCGTGGAATTTCTCCCCTCCTGTCACCGGACCTGCTGGCCGGGCTGTGCCGGATGGGACATGGCGACGAAATCGTGCTCGCAGACGCCCATTTCCCGGCCGAGACCGTCAACCGCCGCGTGATCCGGGCGGACGGGCTGGGCGTTGCCGACCTGATCGGGGCAATCCTGCCGCTCTTCGTGCTGGACAGCTACGTTCCCGATCCGATCGTGATGATGGCCGCGGCCGAGGGCGATACGCTGGACCCCGCCGTTCTGAACCGCTTCCGGAGGGCGATCGAGGCGCATGCCCCCGACGCGCCGGAGACGTCTTTCATCGACCGTTTCGCGTTCTATGATCGCGCACGATCCGCCTGGGCCGTCGTTCAGACCGGAGAAACAGCGAAATACGGGAACATCATCCTGAAAAAGGGCGTCACGCCGGCGGAGTGATGCGGAATGGCCCGCCTTCCGCGCCGGAGCCTGCGCGACCGCAACCCGAAAACCGAATGGAGAGTCCGACAAAGTGGTGAAGCCAAAGGACGAACAGATGCCGAAACGAAAGGCCAAGAGACCCGGCCCCAAACCGGCGTCGATCCGGGGGATTGCCCAGCTCACCGGATTTTCCAACACGACGGTCAGCCTCGTCCTGAACGGTCGCTCCAGCGACTTCAACATCACGAAAGAGACCCGAGACCTGATCCTGGCCAAGGCCAAGGAGCTCAACTACCAGCCGAACATTCATGCGCGCAACCTGCGCAGCGGGCACAGCAACATTCTCGGCCTGATGGTTCCGACCCTCCACAACCGGTTTTTCGGGGAGCTTGCGGAGACCTTCGAGGCGTTGGCGCGCGCCTCCGGCAAGCTCGCGCTCATCCATGTCACGCGCTACGATCCGGCCGAGGAAGCCGCCGCGATCCGGTTCTTCCTCTCCCAGAACGCCGAATGCGTCTTCGTGGCCAACCCCATGGCAGCGGACGAGATCGCGACCCTGTTCGAGGGCAGCCACACCCGGCAGGTCTATATCGACGCCACTGTCGAGGGCCAGACGACGGTGAGCACCGACAACTTCGCGGCCGCGCGGGAACTGACCCGGGCGATCATCGAATCGATGGCGATGGACGGACGCTCCGGCGAGATTTGCTTCTTCGGTGGAATGCCGGATCACCAGGTGACAGGGCAACGGATCCGCGGGTTTCGGGCGGCGCTGGAGGAGGCCGGGCTCGCCTTTTCCGAGGAGCAGGTGATCTGGTCTCACTTCAGCATCGAGGCGTGCTACGAGTCCGTCAGAACCTACCTGCAGGCCCATCCGGCGCCGGGCGGGATGTTCGTCAATTCGATCATCGCCATGGAAGGCATCACGCGATACCTGCTGGAAGACTATGAGACATGTCATTCCATGCATTACGGCGTGTTCGACATCCTGCCCTATCTGAGCTTGCTCACCGATCTGAAGATCTTCGGCGTCGACCAGGATTCCCAGAAAATCATGGAGACGGCGTTCGATCTTTACAGCACCGGCGAGCCGCCCGAAGGCGGAATCTCCGTCCACGTTCCGCACAGAATGGTTCTGGCCAAGAAAACCGCCGCCCGCCCGGTGGATGGCAAGGCGGCTTCGTGATCGGGACGTCGCGCTCGCGTGACGGGCGCTCCCCCTGGCAACAGGCAAAACCCGATACCGCCAAGGATCGTCCGTAACAAGTCCGGCGCAGGGCTAATCCCTTCCAGTGGCAAGGACACACACCGATCCGCGCCTGTTGTCCCGCACCGGCAGCTTTTCGCGCCGTGGCGGCCCGTCGAATCCGCCGATCCGCTCGATCAGCATCCGCGCGGCCGCCTCGCCCATCTTGCGGCGCGGCTGACCGATGGAATCGATTCCCGGCCCGATGAAGCTCATCCAGTCCAGGTCGTCGAACGCGACCAGCGAGATATCGTCGGGAATCCGCAACCCGCGCTCGAAGATCGCCATCATCGTCCCTTCCGTCATCAGGCCGTCGGCCGTGAAGAGAACAGACGGGCCGTCAGGATGCCCGAGCAGGCGCAGCACCGTCGCCTTGGTGTCCTCGGTCGAGTAGCTGTTGACCCGCGCGATCAGCGACAGGTCCAGCGGCAGGTCGCAGGCGTCATGCGCGCGCACATAGCCCATGAAGCGCTGCCAACTGGGATAGATCGCACCAATCCCGTCCGGGTTGGTGCGGACCATTCTCACGAAGCTCTCGATGTCCGTCCAGGGACCGAACTGAAGCTCGGCAACCATGCCGATACGCCGGTGCCCTTCCGCGATGAGGCGGCGCACGCAGGCTTCCGCCGCCGCCACGCTGTCGACGCCGACGCTGTCGACGTCGAGATCCGCAACCTGCCGGTCAATCAGAACCATCGGCGTCGTCTGCACAAGCTTGCGCAGATGAGCGGCCTCCTCGACATCGCAGGGCGACAGGATCACCCCGTCGACCTGCTTTTCCGAGAGCAGCCGGATCGACTCCATCTCGCCCTCGACAGTCTCGTCGCTGTTGGTGATCAGCAGGCCGAACCCCTTTGGCTCGAGAACGTCGGAAACGCCCCGAAGAATCTTCGCAAAAAACGGGCTCTGAATGTCACCGGCGACGAAGCCGATCGTGCGGGTGCGCCCGGTGATGAGGCTGCGCGCGAGCTGGTTCGGGCGGTATCCGAGATCCTCGGCCGCCTTCAGGACGAGATCCCGCTTTTCCCCGCTGCTGTAGCCGTATCCGCCAAGCACGCGCCCGGCAGTGGCGGTGCTGACCCCTGCCCGCCGCGCGACGTCGGCGATTGTCGCCTGTCGTTTCGTGACCACGATGCCGCCCTCCGACGTCTCCTGATTCCGGTCGTCTCGTCCGCCAGTCGACCCCGAAACATCCGCGTGTTCCAGCGGTATCTCACACGGAGTTCTTGACGGATACAATTGCGATGTGAGAACGTTACCACATGTTCTCTGAAGCAACGAAACCAAACCTGC
Source organism: Tropicimonas sp. IMCC6043 (assembly GCF_004146235.1). Taxonomy (GTDB): domain Bacteria; phylum Pseudomonadota; class Alphaproteobacteria; order Rhodobacterales; family Rhodobacteraceae; genus Tropicimonas. The sequence goes on from NZ_SELO01000001.1 coordinate 340,831, forward strand.
CGACAAACCAAGGAGACCAGGGATGATGAAGACGACACGCGTGGCCGCAATCACCGCGATCATGGCCGTTTCCGCGCTGCCGGGCCGGGCGGAAATGATCGAGGCGCTGAACGCGGCGCTTCCGGACGATTACAAGGACGGTATCAACGTGGCCGTCTTCAACGACTGGCCCCCCGACGAATTCATCAAGGACGGCGAGCTTGTCGGCTGGAGCGTCGATATCGCGAAGGAGATGGAGGAACGTCTCGGCGTACCCTTCACCTATGTCGGCACCAGCTTTGACGCGATCATCCCCGGCCTGATCGGCAAGCGCTTCGATGCGGGTTTCTCGTCTTTCGGCAGCACGCCCGAGCGGCTGACCCAGCTCGATTTCGTGGCGCAGCGCAAGATCGGCACCGCCTTCGGTCTGCCGGTGACGACCGATTACGACGTCACCACCGAAACCGATGCCTGCGGCCGCACGGTGGCTGTGATTTCCGGGTCCTGGGACAACCAGCTTCTGGACAAGCTGAGCCAGGAGAAATGCGTCGATGCCGGCCTGCCCGCAGTCGACATCCAGCAGCACCAGAACCAGAACGCCGCCGAGCTCGCCGTTCGTTCGGGGCGTGCCGACGCCACGCTCGCAAGCTCTGCGAAGATGGCCTACATGGCGCAGCAGACCGGCGATTTCCGGGTCTCGTCGCTGGTCCTCGATCCCGTCTACAGCAATATCGGGATCCGCAAGGGCGACCCGCTCGGACCGGTGATGACCGATGCGATCCAGAGCATGATCGATGACGGCACATACAAGGCGATCATGGAGAAGTGGAACCTTGCCGATAGCGGAATGCTGGACCACGCTGTCCTGATCACGGAAGAGAACCCTCAGGAGTAGACAGGCAGTCGCTCTGATCTCAAGGCGCCGGCGCGACAGCCGGCGCCGATTACGAACGCTGGAACGACCAATGAGCAAGACATCGGAGCGGGTGGTTTCAGGCCGACCGGATATCCACGTGGTCAAACCGATCCCCGTGCGGAGCTACGGCCAGTGGGCCGGAGCGGCAGTTCTTCTGGTCTTCGCGGCGCTCTTCCTGAAGAACCTCACCACCAACCAGAACATGCAGTGGCCGGTCGTCAGGCAGTACCTGTTCCACCCCGACATCCTGTCGGGCCTCGGCATGACGATCCTGCTCACGCTCCTGGCGATGGTGATTGGGCTGAGCATCGGCATCGTCCTCGCCATCATGCGGCTTTCGTCGAGCCCTGTGTTCCAAGGCGCGAGTTGGGTCTGGATCTGGTTCTTCCGGGGGGTTCCGCCGCTCGTACAGCTCATCCTCTGGTACAACCTCGCGCTGCTGATCCCTGAAATATCGATCGGAATTCCCTTCGGACCGAAGTTCGCCACCTGGGACACCAACGACCTGATCACTCCTTTCAGCGCCGCGATCCTTGGCCTCGCCTTCACGGAGAGCGCCTATGCCGCCGAGATGCTGCGCGCCGGGATCCAGGCGGTGAGCAGCGGCCAGGTCGAGGCCTGTGCCTCGCTCGGCATGACCCGCAGCCAGACCCTTCGCCGCGTCATCCTGCCGCAGGCCCTGCGCATCGTCATTCCGCCGATCGGCAACGACACGATCTCGATGCTGAAATTCACCTCGCTGGTCAGCGTCCTCGCGCTGCCAGACGTGCTCTATTCGGCGCAGATGGTCTATGCCCGGACCCATCAGACCATCCCGCTGCTCGTCGTCGCCACGATCTGGTATCTGGTGCTGACGACCGTGCTGACCTTCGGCGAGCATTTCGTCGAGCACCGTCTCCATTCCGGCACCCCCCTGTCGCTGCGGGAGATGTTGCGCCGGCTGGTCGTGACCGTTCCCTTCCGGCGCCAGAAGGAGATCGCATCATGACCGAACCGCTGCTGAAGGTCGAACGCCTCCGCAAGAGTTTCGGGTCGAACGAGGTCCTGGCCGGCATCGATCTCGAGGTGCACGAGCGCGATGTGATGTGCATCGTCGGACCCTCTGGGTCCGGCAAATCCACCTTGCTCCGCTGTCTGAACCACCTCGAGAAGCCGACCAGCGGGATCATCTTTCTTCGCGGCGAGCCGATCGGGCTCCGCTGGAAGGGAAACCGGCTCCACGAGATGACATTCGACGAGCTCTCTCGCCAGCGCAGGCGCATGGGCATGGTCTTTCAGGGGTTCCACCTCTTCCCGCACAAGACCGCGCTGGAAAACGTGACCGAGGCGCCAATCATCGTCAAAGGGCTCCGGCCCGATGTCGCCCGGGCCGAGGCAATGGAGATGCTGGAGAAGGTCGGGCTGGCCGACCGCGCCGACTATTTCCCGCGCCAGCTCTCCGGCGGACAGCAGCAAAGGGTCGCCATCGCCCGCTCGCTTGCGATGAAGCCGGAGCTGATGCTGTTCGACGAGCCGACCAGCTCGCTCGACCCGGAACTGGTCGGCGAGGTCCTGGCGACCATGCGCCAGCTCGCCGACGAGGGCATGACCATGGTCGTGGTGACCCACGAGATGCTGTTCGCCCGCGATGTGGCAGACCACCTCATCTTCATGGACGGCGGCGTGATCGTCGAGCAGGGCGACCCGAAACAGGTCCTGACCCGGCCACGGCACGAGCGGACCCAGTCCTTCCTGGCGCGGGTTCTTCCCGAGGCGGTTTGATCAGTCGGACAGACGCGCACGCAGCGCCTCGGCCGTGAAGAGGTCGAGATGCGCGCCCCCGACATTCTTGCAGATCGTGATCTCGTCGGGAGTGCGGCGGCCGGGATGACGGCCCTGAACGAGGTCATAATAGTCGGCCAGGACGGCGTCCCAGCCGATCACCCCCGCCGCCACCGGCTGGGCAAGGTCCCCTGCCCCCTCCATGCCGCTTCGGGTGTCGACGAAGAGGCTGCTGCGCCTCATCGCGTCGTCGTCGGTCTCCCGCATGTCCGGGAGATATGCGCCGACCAGGTCGAGATGGGCGCCGGGTTTCAGGAGCGCTCCCTTCACGAGTGGCGCGCGGGACATGGTCACGCAGGAGACGATGTCCGCCTCCGCCACCGCCTCGTCAAGCGCGCGCACCGCCGAGATCTCCACGCCGGGGAGCGCGACGCGCCGGACCAACGCCTCCGCCCTGGCCGCCGTCCTGTTCCAGATCAGGATCCGGCGAATCGAAGGGCGCGCCGCACAATGGGCGGCCATCACATGCGGTGCGAGCCCGCCTGCGCCGACGACCAGCAGCGTCTTGGCATCCTCGCGTGCAAGCAACCGGGCCCCCAGACCGGAATCGGCCGCCGTCTTGCGCAGCGTCATCGCCTCGCCATCCGCAACAAGGCGCGGCCCGCCGGTCGCGGCGTCGAAGACGGCGACGAGGCCCTGGACACTCGCCTGCGGCGGATCGAGGGAGAGGTTTCCCGGAAACACCCCGACAAGCTTTGCCGCAATGGTGCCCCCGGGCTTCCAGCCGAGCAGGCTCACGAACTGGTTTCCCGAGCCGTCTGGCGACTCCATCACGAGAGGGGCGCTTGCGGGTTGACTGCCGGCATGGGACCGGCGCAGCGCCTCGATCAGATACGGGTAGTCCAGCAGGTCATGGATCTCTTCGGCCGTGACAAGGCGCATACCGGTCCCCTGTTCCTAGCAGCTGAGCGAGTAAGTGATGAGATGCGCTGGCGTCACCAGCCGCGAGAACGAAATCACGGCGCCCTTGGCGTCGCGCACGGTCTTGTCGATGCGAAAGACCGGCTGAGTCGGCCCGATCCCGAGAAGGCGCCGCTCGGCCGGTGTCGCAAAGGAGACGTTGAGGATCCGGTCGGCCGCCGAGGGCTCCGGACCGCCACTGTCGCGGAGAGCCTGAAAGAACGAGCCACCTGCGCGGATGGGGCCAATGACGCCCGCCATTGCCGCCGAATCGAGATAGAGCGTCTCCAGCGTGAATTTCCGTCCATCGACCGAAATCAGTCGGTCGACCCGCGCCAACGGCCCGGCCTCGAGGAGGGCCTCCGCGGTGTCGTCGCGGGCCCGTTCGTCGAAACCGATGATCTCGTGCCGGACATCGCCCTCGGCCTGAAAGGCATCCGAAAAGCCAGAGAACGAGACCAGCGTCTGCCGGACTTTCCGACGCGCCACGACCGTGCCGCGGCCTTGTTGGCGGATCAGCAGTCCCTCGTCGCAGAGCTCTCCGACGGCACGCCGCAGGGTGATCCGGCTCACGCCCAGCTCCGCGCAGAGGTCCGGCTCGGGCGGGAGGAAATCACCCTCGCCGAATTCCCCGTCGGCGATCCGTTCCGCGAGGCTCTGCTTCACCTGGGCATAGAGCGGAGCGATGTTGTCATTGGTCGCCAAGGTCGCGCGCGTCTCCGGTCAGTAGTCGTGCAGCTTCTTCATGTATCGCCGCGCTTCCAGCATCTCGTGGTCCCGCAGGTCCGCGATCTTATAGGCGAAACGCCAGAGCGTGTCGAAAAAGATCAGCGGCGCGAAATTGCCGTGAAACGCAGGGTCGATCCCGCTGAGGTCGAGTGTCGCAGCATCGAGCACGAGCACGTTTTCCTGCGCTCCGAAACGGTTCAGGAAGGTCTCTGCGCGCTCGGTCAGCGGGCGCGTGCTGTCGAGCCCCATGAAGAGGATGAACGCGGCCTCCCGGTCGAGGATCTCGAAGGGCCCGTGGAAGAACTCGTTGGCATGGATCGCTTGCGAATTGATCCATTGCATCTCCATCAGCACGCAGATCGAAAAGGAATAGGCCGCACCGTAGTCCGCGCCGCTGGCCATGGTGTAGACCACATCCTTTTTCGCCAGACGCGGTGCATAGGCGTCGAAATGCGGCGCGAAGCATTCGTGCGCGCGGTCGATGGCGTCCTGGAAACCGCCGAGCGATGCGAGCAGCGTATCGAGCTTGTCGACACCATCGAAGATCTTCACCAGGCCGAGAACGATCTGGTAGATCCGCGCGTAGTTGCTGTCCTTTGCGTCGATCGGAACACCGGTCGTATAGGGCGCCTCGAAACCGACGACGCAGTCACCCGCCTTGCCAAGCGGAGAGTCCGGTTCCGTGGTCAGCACAACGGTATACGCCCCCGCCGCCCGGGCAAATTCGGTGGCCGCGACCGTTTCCCGCGTCGTGCCGGTCATCGAGCAGAGTATCACCAGCGCGTTCGGCGTCAGCCGCCGCGGGGCGCGCGCGGTGAATTCCGCGGCGTTGTAGACATCCGACGCAAGCACGGAAGAATACTGATCGAGCATGAACTTCGCGGGATACATGATCGAAAGCGATCCGCCGCAGGCGACGAAGAACACGTGATCGATCTTGCGGTCTTCAATTCGTCCGAGCGCCTGCGCGACAATGGAATCGAGAGCGACGGTAGACATCAGGGGCCCCTCAATCGTTATATGACGTATTAATACGTATTGCTCTATTCTTGCGAGGCGTCAACCTATCCCGAAGCCGACTTGACAGATTCAAACGACGTATGAGAAGGTTCTCACATCTGGCTGAGATACGGAAGTGGCATGCTGAAGGTCGTCGCATTCGGGGACAATGTTGTGGACTGCTACGCAGATCGCTCAGTGATGTATCCCGGTGGAAACGCACTGAATTTCTCGGTTTTCATCCGCCGTTTCGGCGGTGAGGCGGCCTATGTCGGCGCGGTCGGCACGGACGACGCCGGTCGGCACATACGCGACAGCCTGGTCCTCGAAGGCGTCGACGTCTCGCGGCTGCGGGAATGCGACGGAAACTCCGCCTTCTGCCTGATCGGCAGCCACGACGGCGAGCGCGAATTCATCGGTGCGGATCTGGGCGTCTCGATCATCGCGCCGGATGCGGGCGACCTCGCACTCATCGGCACGGCCGACGCCGTTCATACCGGACGATCGAGCCATGTCGAAACGCATCTTGCCGATTTCGCCGCCCGGACACGTCTTTCCTTCGACTTTGCCGTGGTCCGCGATCCCGAGCGCATTGCCCGACTGGCCCCCCTGTGCTTTCTGGCCAGCTTCTCCGGAGGCGACATGTCGCAGGATGATGCCGAAGGGTTTCTGGAACGGACACGCGCGGCAGGCGCCACCTGGGTTCTCGTGACGCGCGGTGAGGCAGGCGCATTGCTTGCAGGCCCTTCCGGGCATTTCGCGACGCCGGCCGTGCCGACAACTCTTGTCGACACGCTCGGAGCCGGAGACACCTTCATCGCGCGCACGCTCTATGGCCTGCTTCGCGGCGAGGCGCCGGAGCAGACGCTGCTGACCGCTGCGCACGAGGCCGCCAAGACTTGCGGCCATCTGTGTGCATTCGGACACCCCGCCCCCATGGCGGTGGATCGCTCTCGCGCGAGATCGCTGTCGGAGATCTACGGCGCCGAGAACGATATCCGCGCCTGAGCAAGCCGAGCCTGCAGGTTCGGAGGGATCGGTCGAGCCGATCTTGCGGTCTTTGCCGGTCTCACGAATTCGCTCCCCTGCCCCCGCTCTCGTGGCCGCGCCGACAAGCCGGGAGATCCATCCGCGTGACCGGAAACCGGACCCTGTCCGCCTCGCGAACGGAGTAACGACCATCTCCGCTTGCAAACAATTTTGAAACTGTGTTTTAAATATTGAGAAGGCAGTGGCACTGGCGTTGCGCGCCTGCCGTGCCCCCTAGTGCCGGGCTTCCAGCCACCGGATCGCCAAAGAGGTAATCGATGACACCAGCGTCGGAAAAGATTCTCATCACGGGTGCGACCGGCTTTCTGGGGTCATGGAGCATTGCCGGCCTCGTCGATCGCGGGATTCAAGTGGTGGCAAGCGATATCAGCACAGACTACCGGCGTCTCGCGCTGCTGAAACCGGACTTGCCGCCGGACCTGGTCACGTTCCGCACCTGTGACGTGACCGATGCCGATGGGCTCGCGGCGCTGGTCGCCGAGACCCAACCGACCGGAATCATTCACCTCGCGGCGCTCCAGATCCCGCAATGCCGCAAGACGCCGGCGCTTGGAGCCGCGATCAACATTGGCGGACATATCAACGTCTTCGAGGCGGCGCGCGCACAGGGAATCGACAGGATCGTCTACACGAGTTCGATCGCAGCGAAGCCGCGCGGGCCGGCCAATGCGCCCTCGAATCTCTACGGCGTGTTCAAGAAGACGGATGAAGAGATCTCGCGCCTCTACTGGGAAGACTACCGGGTGCCGAGCCTTGGACTTCGGCCCTATGTCGTCTACGGGGTCGGGCGAGACGACGGCGAGACCTCGGCGATCACCCGCGCCATCGAGGCGGCGGCGCTTGGCCGGAGCTACGAAATTCCTTTCTCCTCCCGAAGCTGCTTCCAGTTCGCCGCCGACGTGGCGGATGTCTTCTGCCGCGCCGTCCTGTCCGACTGGGACGGAGCGCTGATCTCCGACGTGACGGACACCGTCCATGGAACCGAGGATGTCGTCGCCGCGATCCGGGAAGTCGTCCCGGGCGCGGAAGTGACCTGTGCCGAGACGGTGCGCATCTCGCCGGCGGACGGGTTCGACACAGCGCCGCTGCGGGCTGTGATCGGCGATGTCCCGGAGACGCCGCTCAGGGAAGGGATCCGCAGCACTGTGGCGCTCTATCGGCAGATCGCGGCGAGCCAGAGTGCCGCTGCCCCGTGATGTCGCGGTGCCAGCGCTCCACCAGAATGCAATTGTACCCTTCCGAAGGCCGGCAGTTCGTGTGAACGTGGCTTTCACGGCATTGTGACGGGGAACCGGATTGATCAAACGCAAGGAAGCGCCGTCGGCGGAAAGCGGCGAGAAGGACTATCGGATCAACTCCGGTCTGGCGCGCGGGCTGTCGGTTCTCAAGGCGTTCGGGCCGGACAACCGCCCGATCGGCAACGCGGAGATTGCGACGCGGGTGAAACTGCCCAAGGCAACGGTGTCGCGGCTGACCTTCACGCTCACTGAACTCGGCTATCTCCAGCACGACGAGGAGACCGGCCGCTATTCGCTCGGCCCCGCCGTCCTCACCCTGGGCTATGACGTGATGGCGCAAATGGAAATCCGCGACATCGCTCGGCCCTACATGCAGGAACTCGCGGAATACGCGGATGCCAGTGTCTATCTCGGTATCCCGAGCGGCACGGAGATCATCTATGTCGAGGCCTGCCGGACGCCGGCTTCCATGGCGATCCGGCTCGGCGTCGGCTCGCGCATCCCCATGATCAGCACGGGAATGGGGCGCGCCTACCTGGCTGCGCTGCCGGAAGCGGAACGCGAGGCGCTTCTGTCCGAGATCGCGCCCAAACATGGCGACGACTGGCCGCGGGTCGAGGCGTCGGCGCGGAAGGCGCTCGCTTTCGCGCTGGAATCGGGTTTCGCGCTCAGCGACGGCGACTGGATCGCCGAGGCGAACTCCGCCGGAGCGGCGATCCGGAGGGCCGACGGCTACCCGGTCTATGCGCTGAATGTCGGCGGGCTGCGATCCATCGTGACAAGCGAACGGCTCAAGGCCGATCTCGGGCCACGACTGCTCGAGATCGCGGGAAAGATCGAAATCGTCGCGCGCGGCATGCTCTAGCCATTCCACATCCTCTATGACCGGCGGCCAAGGCCGCTTGCTTGAAGAACAGGTCCGGCCTTTCGGACCTGCGGCGGCCGATTTGTGGCGCCTGTCAGTGTCACCGCGTTCCACGACGACACAAAAGTGCTTATTGCAAAACGTAATTGCGTATATCAGAATTATTAGAACAAAGAATCAGCGTCGCGGTGCGGCGCCGGCAAGCGCTTGAGGAGGAACGCGGCGTGAGAACCAATGAAGGTGTGATTTCGACATTCATCGAGGCGGGCATCACGCGTGGCTTCACCCTGCCGGGGCTCGGGATCACCTGGTCGCTCCCCGCGTTCCACGATCGGAAATCGGAGTTCGACCTTGTCCTCGCGCGAACCGAACAATCTGCCTCCGTCATGGCGCAGGTGGCCGGCAAGCTGACCGGCAGGCCGGGCCTGCTCATGGCGCAGGGGCCTTTCTCGACCACCACCGGCGCCTTCGGCATCCTCGAGGCCTATTTCTCCTCGTCGCCCATGGTGATCATGACCGACACGTCCTGCTATGACGGTTTCGCACAGATGGGCGTCTACCAGACGATGACGGGCGATTACGGGGCCGGAGATGCCTTTGCCGTGCTCAAGACCATGACCAAGTTCGCCACTTATGCCACCACCCCGGCCGAGGCGATCTATGGCACGCAGCTTGCCATCAAGCACGCCATCACCCCGCGCCAGGGACCGGCAGCGATGGTGATGCGGACGAATATCATCAAGCAGGAGGTGCCCGACGATCTGCGGGCGACGCTCTATCCGACCGAAGGTTACCTGCGCCACACGCCGATGGTGCCCGACGCAGAGGCGCTCGCCGGTATCGCCACGGCGCTGAAACGTGCGAAAACGCCGGTCATCATTGCCGGCAACGGCATCTACATGAGCCGGTCGGGCCACAAGCTCCAGGAATTCGCAAGCCGGGACGGCATCGGCGTGGCGACCAGCTATCACGGCAAGGGCACGATCGACGAGACCACCGACATCGCGGTCGGGATGATGGGCACCTGGGCCTCTGCCGCCGCCAACCGGATGGTCCAGGCCGCCGACGTGATCCTTGTTCTGGGGTGCAGCCTCGGGCCGGAATACACCCGCTTCCGGGACGCCAGGATGATGCGGCCGGGAGAGCAGACCATCCTCCAGGTGGATATCGACCCGTTGCAGGCCGGCTGGGTCCTTCCGGTCGATCAGGCGGTCACGGCGGACGTGTCCGACGTACTAGACTACCTGCTGGGAACCACAGCGCAGGACGACGCGACCGTCGACGCCCGCAAGGCCCGGATTGCCGCAATCAAGTCCGAAAACGACTATGGCGTGCTGCCGCACTATGCGACCCGCCCCGGCACCGTCCACTATGCGGACATCATGCGGTCGCTCGGTGACTTCCTCGGGCCGGAGGATCTCCTGACCCTCGACGCCGGCACCAACCGGATCTGGGCAACCTCGCGCCTGCCGCTCCGCCACCCCCACCAGCTGGTCGCACCCGGCGGCATCGGCGGGATGGGGTGGAGCACACCGGCTGCGACCGGCGCCAAGCTGACCTGTCCGGACAAGCGCGTGACTGGGGTCATCGGCGACGGCGGCTTCGTCATGACGATGGATGCCATCGCGACCGCCAGCGAACACGGGCTCGACGTCGTCTATGTCGTCGCCAATAACGCCGGTCTCGGCATGGTCCGGGACAATCTCGGCAACCAGGCTATTGGCGTCGACTTCGCGGACCACGACTTCACAAAGGTGGCCGAAGGGCTCGGCGGCTCCGGCCTGACCGTGACCGAGGCTGATCAGATCGGCGACGCCCTGCGCGAGGCCCATTCCCGCGGTGGCCCGGTGGTTGTCGACATCAAGGTCGACCCGGCTGCAAGCCATAGGGATTGCTCGGATTACGCGGAGCTTCCGGAACTCGCTCCCGCAACCTGAGCAAAGTCGCAGCCATTCCGGACCGTCCGATATCCGGTGACTCGGCGGTCCGGCCGCGATAGAGGTCGAGCATGAACGACGATCCCCAGAATGACCCGCCAAAGCGACGCAGGGGCCGGCCGCGCCAGGACATCGGCGCGGCTGCCTTGAACGACGACCGGCCCTTTGTCAGTTCGCTCGCACGCGGCATGTCGATCCTCCGGGCATTCCGTGCCGAGGACAGGGTGCTGGGAACCCAGGCGATCGCCGAGCGCACCGGCCTTCACAAGACGACTGTCTCGCGGCTCCTGGGCACGCTCACCAAGTTGGGATACCTGCGCTACATGCCGGAATACGGCAAATACGCGGTCTCGAACCAGGTCCTGACGCTCGGTTACGCGGTAATGGGACGCTTCGGCTTCGGCGAACTGGTCCGCAGCCGGATGGAGGACATTGCCGCTCAGGGCGATTGTGTCGTCGCCCTGAGCGTGCGCGACAGGCTGGATATGATGTTCGTCGAACTGATCCGGCAGCCTGCCGCCATATCCTTGTCGCTGAATGTCGGTTCGAGGATCCCGATGGCTGAATCGGCGCCGGGCCGGGCCTATCTGTTCGCGGCCGACGACGCGCTTCGCGATGAGGTGTTGAAAGATCTTGCAGCCTTCCATGGCGACGCGTGGAAGGCCGGCAAGGAAGCCGCGCTCATGGCCGCGCTCGCGCGCATCCGGGAGACCGGGCACTCGGACTCCTTCGGGGACTGGAAGCCTGAGCACAATGCGATCGGCATTCCCCTGCACGATCCGTTGACCGGCGACATCTACACGCTCAGCGTCGGTGGAAACGCGGCACGACTCTCCCCGGAAAGGCTCCGTCGCGAGCATCTTCCCAAACTTCTCGCCGCCGCGCAGGACATTGCGGCGCTCGGCGGCGGCGCCTTCTGAGCCGGCCTTGACGCGCTTGCCCCGGTGCCCCGGACGCGCAGCCTTCGGTCAGGTTTACCGGTATCTGTCGCAGCGCGCTCAAGATTTCGGCGGCTCATCCATAATTTTGCATTGTGGAATTTAATTCCGATATATACAACTTTCGCCAAGAGGACAGACATGCTGCGGCAGCCGTGGGAGGACAACGCGACATGAGCCAACTTGAGGGAAAAACGGCGCTTGTCTCGGGCGCGGCGGACGGTCTTGGCGAGGCAATTGCCGCCCGGCTTGCCGCCGAGGGTGCCCGCGTCGCGGTGCTCGACCGGAGCGCCGAGGCGATCGAGCGTTCGGCGGCCCGCCCCGAGATGGCGGGGGTGCATTTCGAGCAGGTGGACCTCTGTGATGCCACCGACATCGCGGCGGCGCTGGACCGGCTCGATGCCGCTGGATTTGCCTTCGACATCCTGGTCAACAATGCCGGCGGATCGCTGCACACCCCGCGCGCCTTCGTCGAGGAAACCGACGACGACTGGGAGCGCGTGATGACCCTCAACGTGACCGCGGCGGTGCGCCTGACCCGGGCGGTCGTGCCGGGAATGGTCGACCGCCGCTACGGAAGGATCATCAACCTCGGGTCCAAGGCCGGGCGTTATGGCAGCCTCTTCACCGGCGCGAACTACGTCGCGGCCAAGGGCGCGATCCAGTCGATGACCCTGCAACTTGCGCAGGAATTCGGACCCTACGGGATTACCTGCAACGCGGTGTGTCCGGGCGCGACGCTGACGCCGCGGGTCGAGCGCCTGCTCAGCGAGCGGCAGACGCCCGAGGAGCGGGCCAGGGTTCTCGAATCGATCCCCGTGCGCCGCCACGGCACGGTCGGGGACGTGGCCCACGCCGTCTCGTTCTTCGCGTCCGGAGAGTCCGGTTTCATCACCGGGCAACTGCTTGACGTGAATGGCGGCCAGGGAATGTGCTCGTGACCGGACTGGTCCGGAAATTTCGCCTTCTGCCGCCGCGGCGGCGCAATGACATGACAGGAGCTTTCCAATGAAGATGACGACGGAAGAAGCCTTTGTGAAGGTGCTGCAACGCAATGGGATCGAGCATGCCTTCGGCATCATCGGGTCGGCCTTCATGCCGATTTCCGACCTTTTCCCCAAGGCGGGCATCACCTTCTGGGACTGCGCCCACGAAGGGTCCGGCGGCATGATGGCCGACGGCTACACGCGCGCCTCCGGAAAGATGTCGATGATGATCGCCCAGAACGGCCCCGGCATCACCAATTTCGTGACCGCGGTGAAGACCGCCTACTGGAACCACACTCCGCTGCTTCTCGTTACCCCGCAGGCCGCCAACAAGACCCTGGGCCAGGGCGGCTTTCAGGAAGTGGAGCAGATGGCGCTCTTCAAGGACATGGTGGCCTATCAGGAAGAGGTCCGCGACCCTTCCCGCATGGCCGAAGTGCTTAATCGCGTGATCCAGAATTCGCGCCGCGCCTCGGCGCCGGCGCAGATCAACGTGCCGCGGGACTTCTTCACCCAGGTCGTCGATATCGAGCTCCCGCCGATCATCGATTTCGAACGCCCTGGCGGCGGCGACGCGGCAATCCGCGCCGCGATCGAGCTGCTCGACACCGCGAAGTTCCCGGTGCTCCTGAACGGCGCCGGCGTTGTGCTGGGCGATGCCATTCCCGCCGCCATGGCGCTGGCCGAACGGCTCACGGCGCCGGTCTGCTGCGGCTACCAGCACAATGACGCCTTCCCGGGCGCGCACCCGCTCTTCGCCGGGCCGCTCGGCTATAACGGCTCCCGGGCGGCGATGGAACTGATCGCGCAGGCCGACGTCGTGCTCGCCCTCGGCACGCGGCTGAACCCGTTCTCCACCCTGCCCGGCTATGGCATCGAATACTGGCCGACGAATGCAAAGCTCATCCAGGTGGACATCAACCCGGCCCGCATCGGCCTGACCAAGCCGATCTCGGTGGGGATTGTCGGCGATGCGAAGAAGGTCGCCCACGCGATCCTTGCCGGCCTGTCGGACACCGCCGGGGACGCCGGGCGCGAGGAACGCAAGGCCACCATTGCGCAGACCAAATCCGCATGGGCGCAGCAGCTCTCCTCGATGGACCACGAAGAGGACGATCCGGGCACGACCTGGAACGAGCGCGCGCGCGCCGCAAGGCCCGAATGGATGAGCCCCCGCATGGCATGGCGCGCGATCTCTGCGGCCTTGCCGCAGGACGCGATCATCTCCTCCGACATTGGCAACAACTGTGCCATCGGCAATGCCTATCCGACCTTCGAACAGGGGCGGAAATACCTCGCCCCCGGCCTCTTTGGGCCTTGTGGCTACGGCCTGCCCTCCATCGTCGGCGCCAAGATCGCCTGCCCCGAGACACCGGTCGTGGGCTTCTCGGGCGACGGGGCGTTCGGCATCGCGGTGACCGAGCTCACCGCCATTGGCCGGTCGGAATGGCCGCCGATCACCATGGTGGTGTTCCGGAACTACCAGTGGGGCGCCGAGAAGCGGAATTCCACGCTCTGGTACGACGACAATTTCGTCGGCACCGAGCTCGACGAAGGGGTCTCCTATGCCGGGATCGCCCGTGCCTGCGGGCTACAGGGCGTTCAGGCGCGCACGATGGACGAACTGACCATGGCGCTGACGCAGGCGCTCGAGGATCAGGCGGCGGGCAAGACCACGCTGATCGAGGCACTGATCAATCAGGAACTCGGCGAGCCCTTCCGTCGCGACGCAATGAAGAAGCCTGTCGCTGTCGCCGGCATCGACCCGGCCGACATGCGGCCGCAAGAGCGCGCCTGACACTTCGCCGCGCCCGGCTCTGAAGGCCGGGCGCGTGCAGGAGAGCGCAGCGTCTGCGACCCTCGTAGCGCCTGGTCAGGTCAATCAGAGAGACCTGCCCCGAAGCGCACCAAAAGATTATTTATATAAATTAGATTACTGCGCCGCATTTCTCATCTTCCGAATGAAGAATCGGCAGCCGTGCCGGAGTCAAGCCCTGGAGATCCGCAAAGTGGTCTCTGGAAATTGGCTCGGGCCGTTCGCGTCGGAGCGCGGCCCGGGTTGGGCCGCGCCGCAGGGTCAGGCGGCCGGGTTCCAGGGCTCCGGCGCGCGGGGATCAATGTCGGTCACCACGTCGATCAGCGCGGGCTTGCGTGCTGCAATCGCGCGTTCAAGGGTCGGTGCGAGGTCGGCCGGGTCCTCGATGCGGATCCCATCGACGCCGAAATCGCGGGCGATCGCCGCGAAATCGGTCGGCCCGAAACGATTGATCTCCTCCGGCGAGCCGCTGCGGCCTTCGTAGAAGGATTTCACCTTGTAGACCCCCTGCCCGAAACCGGAATTGTTGTTGACCACCGTCACCAGCGGGATCTGCCACCGGCGTTGGGTCTCGAGTTCCGGCAGGTGGTAGTAGAACGCACCGTCGCCGGTAAAACAGACTGTTGGACGGTCCGGAGCACCAAGCTGCGCGCCGAGGGCGGCCGGGAAGGACCACCCGAGCGACCCCGCCGCGCGCAGGTAGGATTGGTCGGGGCTTGGAAGGTCGAGCACCGTCGCGGTCCAGATGCCGGAATACCCGGTATCCGCAACCAGCACGCCGTTGGCGGGCAGTGCCTCGGAGATCTCGCGGCAGAGCCGTTCGACGCGGATCGGCCGGGCGTCGGACCGGCGGAAGGGCTCGATCTCGTCGCGCCACGTCGCGAAGACCGACGCGGCATGCTCTGCCCAGCCGGCCCAGTCCGGGTCCGCCGTCACCCTCGCCGCCAGATCGGTCACGGCCTGTCGGGGGCACCCCTGAACGCCGGTCACCCCGGGATAGTTGCGGCCGATCTCCGAACCGTCGAGATCGATCTGGATGATCGCCGTGCCCTGCGCGGGAACGGTGTAGGCATTTGTCGGCTGGTCGCCGGCATGGCAGCCGATGAAGATCACCAGATCCGCCTCGCTGACCAGCCGGTTGCCCGGTGGCGCGGAATAGGTTCCAACGGTACCGATATGCAGCGGATGCGTGGTGGGCACGATGCCGCGCCCGCCAAGCGACGTCGCAACCGGAATACGGCAGGATTCGGCGAACCTGCGCACGGCCTCCTCTGCCCCAGCCTGAATCGCGCCCGCCCCCACGACCATGACCGGCCGCTTCGACGCCGCAAGCCGGGCGGCGGCGGCGTCGATCATTGCCGGCGGCGCCAGCGGCCGGTGCACCGGCAACGCGCCGAGCGCGACTTCCGGCAGAGGCGGCGCGGTGAGCATCCCCCGCTCGATGACTTCACCGCCGAGCCCGTTGAGATCGAGATGCACCGGCCGCGGCGAGCCGTCAGCCGCCATGCGGAATGCCTGAGCCAGCATGCCCGGCAGCTCTCCGACCTCGGACACGTCCATGCTGGCCTTGGTCACCGACGCGAAGAGCGGCGTATGCGGCACTTCCTGATAGGCGTTGCGATAGCGCAGACCGGCTTCCTTGCGGCCGGTAATGGCGACGACCGGCGCGCGGTGCAGATAGGCATCCTGAAGGCCCGCGGCGAGGTTGGCCGCCCCGACCGACTGCGCCATGCAGACTCCGACCTTGCCGCTGACGCGCGCATAGCCATCGGCCATGTAGGCAGCGGCCTTCTCCGAATGCGCAAGGATTCGGGCGATGCCGAGCTCTTCCATTTCGACAAGGGTCGGCCGCAGGATCGCGTCCATGAAAAATACGTGGCTGACGCCGAGGGCGTCGAAGCTCTCGGCGATGTAGCGGGCCCCGGTCGTGACCTGTGGCTCTTCGAACGGCATGCGATCCTGTCCTCCCAAATTGACGCAGCGTCGGCACTAATGAAAGCGCTTACATGCATCCATAGACAGCAAATACATCAACAGGCAATACGTTTTTATTACTTTTGGAATTGCATATCAATTTTTCTGAAAACGCTTTCAAAGTTGGAAAGTCGGCGCTATCCTCCTTTGAAACACGCAGAGGAGATCGGGAGGCAATGGCAGCAGGAACCAAGCGACGGGTGCGGATGAGCGATGTCGCACAGGTTGCCGGCGTGTCGCTCGCCACGGTGTCCCGCGCCCTGCGTTTTCCCGAGTCCGTGTCGCAGGAACTGCGCGGCCGGATCGAAACCGCAGCACAGAGGCTCGGCTATGCGCCCAACCGCATCGCCGGCAGCCTGGCCGGGGCGCACTCGCCGCTGATCGGCGTGATCGTCCCGAGCCTGACCAACGCCTTCTTCGCGACCACGCTGGAGCGGATGACGGTGACACTGGAAGCGGAGGGCTTCCAGCTGCTGATCGGCCATCACGGCTATGACCTCGCGCGCGAGGCGCGGATCGTCTCGGCCTTTGCCGGCTGGAATCCAGCCGCCATCGTTGTGACGGGGCTCGACCACAGCCGCGAGACCGTTGCCGCCCTGTCGGCGGCAGACTGCCCCGTGGTCGAGATGTGGGACCTCGACGGGCATCCGCTCGATGCGCTTGTGGGGTTCAGCAATACCGAAGCCGGCCGGTTCGCCGGGCGCCACATGGCGCGGGCCGGCTATGACCGGATCGCCGTCGTCTGCTCGACCCCCGACAAGGATCCGCGCGCCGCCGCCCGCGCCAGGGGCGTTCTGGAGGCGCATGCCGAGGCGACCGGTGGCCGGGGCAAGGCGGCGTTGATTTCTGTCGACGGGCGAGAGCTCGGCTGTGGCGCGCTCGGACTGGACAAGGCATTGACCGAGGTTCCGGACCTGCGCGCCATCGCCTTCTCGGGCGACATGCTGGCCGTCGGCGCGCTCTTCGAGGCCGACCGGCGCGGCATCCGGGTGCCGGAGGACCTGGCGCTCGTCGGCTATGGCGATCTCGACATCGCGAGCAACACCAACCCGCCGCTGACCACGGTCCGTCCGCCGCGCGGCGAGATCGGCACGGCCGTAGCGGAACACATTCTCAAGCGCCTGAAGGACCCCGACAGGAGCGGCGAGATCGTGACCCTGAACGTCGAGATGGTGGTGCGGGACAGTGGGTGAACAGGACCGGGAGAGGACAATCGGCATGACGATCGGGACTGTGGCGGTCATCGGCGCCGGAACGATGGGCCATGCCTTGGCGCTCGTGCACGCGCTCGGCGGATGCCGTGTGGCCCTGCATGATCGCGATCTCCCGACATTGCAGCGCGCGACGGAGTTGATCGCCGGCGCTTGCGCCACGCTCTGCGCGGCGGATGTCCTCGACGAAGGCGACGTCGCCGCGGTGCTGGCCCGCATCGAAACCATGCCCGTTCTGGCCGACGCTGTGTCCGGTGCCGACCTGGTGGTCGAGGCAGTTGTGGAGAAGGCCGAGATCAAACGCGCGGTCTTCGCCGACATCGATGCCCACGCGCCGGCCGACGCGATCATCGCCTCGAACACCTCCTATCTCGATATCTTTCCGCTGCTCCCCGAAGCGCGCCAGCCGCGCGCCGCCGTAGCCCATTGGTACACCCCGCCTTACGTGGTCGACCTTGTCGATATCGCGCCCGGGCCGTCCACAACGCCGGAGGCGCTCGAATCCCTGCGTCGGCTCTATGCCGGCATGGGAAAGGTGCCGCTGGTCTTCGACAGGCTGGTGCCGGGATATATCGCCAACCGACTGCAGGCCGCGCTCAATCTCGAATGCCTGAGGATCATCGAGGAGGGATGGGCCGATGCCGCGGCGATCGACCTTTCGGTGCGCCATGGCCTTGCCCACCGGCTGGCGGTGCAGGGCCATATGCGCAAGCTCGATTACACCGGGCTCGAAATGGTGCGCAACGGCATCGCGAGCCGCATGTATCAGCCCTCCGCCAATACCGGCGATAGCCCGGTGCTTGACCGGCTGATCGGGGAAGGACGATGCGGAATCCGAACCGGTGCCGGGTTCTTCGACTACCACGGCCAGAGCACCGAAGCCCTCTGCCGGGAGCGCGACCTACAGCTGCTGCGGCTGAAATCTGAACTTGCAAAGATAACGGAAGGAGAGCCGCGTGATCACGGCTGATCTGAAAGGCCGCCGGGCGCTCGTGACGGGAGGCGCCTCGGGCATCGGCCTTGCCACGGTGACGATGCTGGCGGAGATGGGCGCGACCGTCGCGCTGAACCATCTCGAGGACGATCCGGCCGGGCCGGACCGCGTGGCGGAGCTTCGCGGCCGCGGCCTCGACGTGACCGAAGCGCCGGGCAATGTCGCGATCCCCGGCAATGCCGAGGAGATGGTGGAGACCGCGATCGCGTCCATGGGCGGGCTGGATTACCTGGTCAACAATGCCGGGGTCTCGGGCACGCGGGACAAGATCCCGCCGAGCGAACTGGACCGGATGACCGAGGAGTTCTGGCAACTTCTGCTCAACACCAACCTGATCGGCGCATTTCGCTGCGCGCATGCCGCTTCGGACGCCCTCAAGGCAGCGCGCGGCGCCGTGGTGAACATGACGTCGATCGCCGGAATCGGGCAGCAGGGCAGTTCGATCGCCTATGCCGCCAGCAAATCCGCGCTGGTCAGCCTGACCCGGAGCCTCGCCCGCGGCCTCGCGCCGGAGGTCCGCGTCAATGCCGTGGCGCCGGGCCAGACCAAGACGCCGTGGACCGAGAACTGGCCCGAGGAGCGCAAGCAATGGGCACGCGATCTCGCGGTTCTGAAGCGTCGCTCCGATCCCGAAGACATCGCCGAAGCGGTTCTATTCCTCTGTGCCGGCGCCAGCATGGTGACCGGGCATGTGCTCGTCGTCGACGGCGGCATGACACTCTAGCGGAGGCGCAGGAAGGCAGAAACATCTCGACACTTCATCATTTTTGAAATAGCGTTTCATAAATGGGAGGCGCGCCCCCGCCGAGAGGGGTAGACAGGCACAAGGTGCCAGGAATCTGAGACAAGAGGACCCAAAGGGAGGACATCATGAACAAGCTCGCAACCACCATGGCCGGAGTCGGCCTGGCGATCACCGCGACGGTCGGCGCGGCCTTCGCCGAGCCGATCGTCATCAAGGTCGGATACAGTTCCGAGGGGGAAATCCGTCTCCCCGGCGCCAGCCGTTCCGCCGGCATGGCGGCCTTCAAGGATCATGTGGAGAACGGCTCGGACGGCGCGATCCAGGTCGAACTGCATCCCGACGGCGCCCTCGGCAATGCCCGGACGATGATCGAGTCCGCCCAGACCGGCGCGATCCAGATGGTCGGCGGCTACACGTCGATCATGGTGCCCTTCATGCCCGAAATCGCGATCACCCAGATCCCCTATGTCTTTCCGAATGACCTGACGGCGTGGAAAGTCATGGAAGGTCCTGTCGGCGACGATCTGGCGGACCTCTTCCTCGAACGCACGGGCCTTCGGGTTCTGGGCTGGGGCGACGGCGCCGGCTTCCGCCAGATCTACAGCGAGACACCGATCAAGAGCGTTGCCGACCTCAAGGGCATGAAGATGCGGGTACCCGAGAACCCGGGCCTGCTCGCGATGTTCCGGGCCTGGGGTGCAAACACGGTCACGATCACCTGGGCCGAACTCTACACCTCGCTGCAGACCGGCATGGCCGAAGGGCACGATACCGAACTCTACTCGATGTATTCGAAGAAGCTCTACGAGGTGAACCCCTACGTCACCATGACCCGGCACAGCTACAACATGCATCCGATCATGATCAACGAGGAGTTCTTCCAGTCGCTCTCGCCGGAACACCAGATGCTTGTGTTGCAGGCCGGGGATCTCTACGAGCGGGTCGCGAACGCACATTCGCTGGTCAGCTCGCTCGTCGTCGAAGCGGCGATGGAGGCCGAAGGTGCGGTCTTCTACTACCCGACCGCAGCCGAGATCGCCGAATTCAAGGAGCTCGGGCAGCCGGCCTATATCGACATCATCGAGAAGAAGATTCCGGACGGAAAAGGCCAGGAATGGGTCGACCGGATCATGGCCGCAACCGCCGAGGTCGAAGAGCAGTCCTGAACCGGCCGCTTGCGCGGTACGTCCGGCCGTGACGGCTTGACGGAACGTGCCGCTGCCTCGAACATCTGTGTAACGGGACCGGGCGCCGACACGGCTCGCGGTCCCGAACGGGGCGAGGCCACACCGGCCTTCGCTCCGTTCCCTTCCCGATGGCAGCCGGACAGGCTCCGAGAACGAGAAGCGCACGCATGAAATCGGTCACCATAGTCTACCAGTCCCTTCTGGATTGGCTCGAGAAGGGCGGCTTCCTTGTCGCGATGATCCTGACCGGGCTGCTGTTTCTGAACACCGCCAACGGCATCATCGTCGAGCAGGTCACAGGCAGTTCCCTCGTCTGGGTGGAGGAGATCAACAACCTCCTGTTCGCCTGGTCGATCTTCGTCGGCGCCGGAGTCATTTCCCGGCGCGGCGGGCATATCGGCGTCGACATCCTGTATCTCGGCCTCCGCCCCAAATACCGGTCGGTTCTGCACGTCGTCTACGCCGCCCTGGCCCTGGTCGTCGCCGCGGTGATGGTGATCTACGGCTACCAGCTGGCGAAATTCGTCGGCCGGTCGCAGACGTCGCTTTACCTGAGCATCAATCTCTTCTGGTATTACCTCTCCGTTCCCGTCGGCGGCCTTCTTCTGGGCCTTTTCAGCCTCGGCGCGGCCCTGCCCGACCCGCGCAAGGAGGCGCCGCGCACCGGCGCTGATCGATCCGCCTCCGAACCACCCCAAACTCATACATCGGGAGACTGACGCATGGTCGGGATCATTTTCGGCAGCTTCGTTCCTCTGCTCGTCCTCGGCGTGCCAATCGCCTTCTGCCTCGTACTGACGACGATCTTCGTCTACATGCAGATCGGCGACCCCCGGCTCTTCATGCAGATCCCGCAGCGGATGTTCTCGAGTTCGGAGAACCTGCTGATGCTCGCCGTGCCGTTCTTCATCATGACCGGCGAGATCATGAACCGCGCCCGGATCACCGACAAGCTGATGGAGTTGTCATCCGCTCTGGTGGGCTGGATCCGCGGCGGGCTCGCCCATACCAACATCGTCGCAAGCATGTTCTTCGCCGGCATCACCGGCTCGGCCGTCTCGGACACGGTCGCGGTCGGCGGGATCATGATCCCCGCGATGAAGAAGAACGGCTATTCGGAGGAATACAGCGCCGCCGTTACGGCCTCGAGCTCGGTGATCGGCCCGATCATCCCGCCGAGCATCCCGATGCTGATCTACGCCTCGGTGATGAACGTCTCCATCGCCGGCCTGTTCCTCGCCGGGATGCTTCCGGGTCTCCTGATTGCGATTTCCCTGATGGTGACGGCCTATATCGTCGCGGTCCGGAAGGGGTTCGGGGAAAGATCGCCCTTCGTCGGCTTCGCCGCCCTCGCCCTGGCGATCATCCGTGGCATTCCCGCGCTGCTCCTGCCGGTGATCATCATGGGCGGCATCCTGGGCGGTTTCTTCAGCCCGACCCAGGCCTCGGCCGTGGCCGTCATGTACGGCCTCTTCGTCGGCTTCATTTTCTACCGCACGCTGAAGCTCTCGGATATCGGACCGATCCTGAAGCACACCGTTCAATCGACGGCGATGATCCTCTTCCTGCTGGCCTGTGCCAAGTCCTTCAGCTGGCTCGTGAGCTACTACAATCTCGTCGACCATATCACGCTGGTCTTCGTGACGCTGACCGAGAACAAGTATCTGTTCCTGCTGCTCGTGAACATCCTGTTCCTGATCATCGGGATGTTCCTCGACATGGGCTTCGCGATCATCGTCCTTGGCCCGCTGATTGCGCCGATCGCCTATCAATACGGCGTCGACCCGATCCATTTCGGCCTGATCACCTGCACCAACCTGACGATCGGGTTGGCCACCCCACCCTTTGGCCTGGTGCTCTTCGCCGCATGCGGGATATCGAGCGTGCCACTCTCGTCTCTGAGCCGGGCGATCCTGCCCTTCATCCTTGCGGAGATCGTGGTTCTGATGCTGGTGACCTATGTGCCCTTCTTCACCATGTATTTCCCGAGACTCTTCGGCTTCGCCTGACGGGTCCCGGCGTCCCGGAGCCGGGTCCGGGCCTACGTTCTAACGCGTCGCACAATGCACGAAAAAAGGCCGCCAGTCTTGGCGGCCTTTCTGCATGATCCGAAGGGTGCGGGTCAGGCGGTCGCGTCGAGCCCCCTGCCCTTGCCTGCCGCCCCGAGCAACAGATCGGAAGGGCGCCAGTGATCGCCGATCTCGGCATGGTATCGCGCGACATCCGCGGCGACCTTCGCGAGCCCGGTCTGCTCGGCAAAGAACATCGGCCCGCCCCGGGTTCGCGGGAAGCCGTAGCCGTTGACAAAGATCACATCGAGATCGCTCGCGCGCTGCGCAATCCCCTCTTCCAGGATCTGGCAGCCGGTGTTGACCAGTTGCCAGAGGCAACGGTGCAGGATCTCCTCGTCGGATACCGGGCGCCGGACAATCCCCTTCTCTTCGGACACCTGCTCGATCAGCGCCTCCACCTCCGGGTCCGGCACACCGCGCCGTGCACCATCGGGATAGAGATACCAGCCGCGCCCGGTCTTCTGACCGAGACGTCCGGCCTCGGCGAGCCGGTCGGCGGCGGTGAAGGGATAGGGGTCGGTTGGTTTCCGGGTGGCCGCCCGCTCCTTGCGGATCGCGTAGCCGATGTCGAGCCCCGCCAGGTCCATCACCGCGAGTGGCCCCATGGCCAGGCCCCAATCCGTCAGGACCCGGTCGACCTGCCAGGGCAGCGCGCCGGTTTCGATCAGGAGCTGGGCCTCGCGGTTGAAATTGATGAACATCCGGTTTCCGGCGAACCCGTCACAGACACCGACCAGCACCGGAACCTTTCCGAGCTTTTGTCCGAGATCCATCCCGGTGGCGATGACCTCCGGCGCGGTCCGGTCGGCACGCACCACCTCCAGAAGTTTCATGACATGCGCGGGGCTGAAGAAATGCAGTCCGATCACGTCCTCCGGCCGCGATGTCGCCTCGGCGATCCTGTTCACGTCGAGCGTCGAAGTGTTCGTCGCCAGAATAGCCCCCGGCTTGCACACCCCGTCCAGCGCTGCAAAGACCTGTCGCTTGACATCCATCGCCTCGAAGACCGCTTCGACCACGATATCGGCATCCGACAGCGAAGCGAGATCGACCGCCCCGGTCAGCCGCGCCAGTCGCGCCGCGGCCTCTTCGGCCGATATCCGCCCCCTTTCGACAGCGGACTCCCAAGTGCGGCGCATTCCGGCAAGCCCCTTGTCGAGCCGCTCCCGGTTTTGCTCGACGATCGTGACCGGAATACCGGCATTGGCGAAGCACATCGCGATGCCGGCCCCCATCGTTCCGGCGCCGACGACGCCGGCCTTGGCGATCGGCCGTTTTGGCGTGTCCGCCGGCAGGCCGCGCACCTTTCGCGCCTCGCGTTCGGCGAAAAAGACATGGCGCTGCGCTTTGGATTCGGGCGAGGCATTGAGCGCGGCAAAAGTTTCCTGTTCCCAGGCCAGCCCCTCGTCAATCGGCGTCGAATAGGCCATGCGCACGCCCTCGACGCCCTTTGCCGTTGCCAGCGCGCCGCGGGACTTGCGCAGATAGGGCTCGGCCGCCTGCTCCAGCTCGGCCACCTCCCCCGGGACGGACAGGTCGCGTACACGCCGACGCGGCAGACCGGCGGCGACTTTCCCGGCAATATGCGCAATCGCCGCTTCGAAATCGGGGGCAAGATGCGTCGCGATCCCCAGCTCCAGCGCCTCTTCGGCCGTGATCGGCCTGCCGGTCAGGATCAGGTCCAGCGCCCGCGGCCCGCCGATCAGGCGCGGCAGCTTCTGGGTGCCGCCGGCGCCGGGAATGTTGCCAAGCTTGATCTCCGGAAAGGCCAGCCTGGCCTGCGGCAGCACATAGAGATAGTCGCAGCCCAGGATCAGTTCGAACCCACCGCCATAGGCGATGCCGTTGGCGATCACGGCGACCGGCTTCGTGCCCGCCTCGAGCCCGGCGATCAGCTCGGTGAGATAGGGGTGACGCCGTCCGCCCTCGAACTCGGTAATGTCCGCGCCCGCGGAAAAGAACCGCCCGGACCCGGTCAGGACGATGGCCCGGATCGCCGGATCTCCCTCGAACGCGTGATATGCCCCGAGCACCGCCTCGCGCAGCGCCTGCCCGAGAGCGTTCACCGGGGGGCGGTTGAGCCGGATCAGCCCGAGGCTGCCGCGTGTTTCGGTTTCAACCAGATCGGTCATGTCGTCTTCCTTCGGAAATGGTGGGATTAGAGCGCGTCGGCCGTGCCGAAGAGAGCGGTCGCCTGATGAGACAGGGTAATCCCGTTGCCGTGGCAAAGCGCCGTTGTCGCACCCGGAACCTGCCGCGCGCCGGCCGTTCCCCGCAATTGCCGTGCGGCCTCGATCAGCGTGAAGACCCCGTACATGCCGGGATGGGTGAAGGACAGGCCGCCGCCATTGGTGTTGACCGGCAATCCGCCGCCAGGCGCGATATGGCCATTCTCGACGAAACGACCGCCCTCGCCCTTCGGACAGAAGCCAATATCCTCCAGGAACAGGATCACGTTGATCGTGAACGCGTCGTAGAGCTGCAGCACATCCACATCGCTTGGTGCCATCCCGGCCATGGCAAAGGCGCGGGCGCCGGAGTCCCGCGCCGCCGTCGTGGTGAGGTCGGGCATCTCCGACACCGCGCGGTTGTAGGAAGCCACACCGCCACCGAGAAAATAGACCGGTGTCTGGGCCAGGTCCTTTGCCCGGTCCGGGCGTGTCATCACCACGGCGCCGGCGCCATCGGTCAAAAGGCAGCAATCGCGGAGGGTCAGGGGCTCCATGACCATTCGCGAGGCCAGGACGTCCTCAATGGTGAGCGGTCCGCGCTCGAAGGCATCCGGGTTGGACTGCGCCCATCGGCGTGCCGCCACGGCCACTTCGGCCAGTTGCTCGCGCGTGGTGCCGAACTCCGCCATGTGGCGGGCGGCCGCCATGGCATAGGCAGTCATCGGGTAGCGCGGCTGATGCGGGATCTCGTAGGTCGGCTGCTCGGCCGCGGGCACCATGCGCCCGGCGCCGGACCGCTGCGTCGCACCGTAACAGATCAGCGCCACGTCGCAGAGCCCGGCCTGCAACGCCATGGTCGCGGAAAGCGCATGGGCCACGAAGCTCGACCCTCCGGTATTGGTGCCGTCGATCCAACGCGGTTTCAGGCCCAGATATTCCAGCGTCGTGATCGCCGGGAAGGTGTGGCTCATGTTGGCGCAGAACAGACCGTCCACATCGGACAGGGACAGCCCGGCCTCGTCCAGCGACGCGCGCACGGCGAGCGCCTGAATATCCATCGCGGTGAAGCCGGGGGCCTCGCCGAGCCCCGCCGTGCCGACACCGACGATCGCGGCCCCGCCTCTCAATCCGGTCATTCTCCTGCCTCCCCCGGCTCGAATACGACAAACCGGGCGCCTGGCGCCCAGTCAATCCGCGCCCGGACCGCCATACCGATCTCGATATCTTCCGCCGCAAGCTCGGGCAGACGGCTCATCATGCGCGGACCTTCCTCGAGATCGACCAGCACCAACGCGTGTCTCACCGGCTCGGTCGCGCCATCCTTCGGCTTTTTGTGCAGCACCGCCCGCGAATAGATCCGGCCGCGCCCGGAGGCCGGGCGCCAGACGAGATCGGGCGCGCCACAACTCGGGCACAGGATGCGCGGATGAAAGATCGCCGCGTCGCATTCGAGGCAGTGCTGAAGCCAGAGCCGCCCGTCGGCGACCAGTTCCTGGAACCGGGCGTCGGGCCCGATTTCGCCGATGTCCCCGGCCATCAGCGTGCCCCCTGCCGGTCCGTGCGGCGGCGGCCGGCAATGCCGTCAACGCCCTCCGTCATCGTGATATGCATCTCTCCTCCATTCTCCCACGGGACACTGCGTCGAGATTCGATTGAATTTTGTATTGCGAAATGCTATTCCAAATAAATCTATCGATGCAATCGCCGCGCGGCAACAGGATTGTGCCCGACCATCGAGGCTCTGGCCGGCCGGAACGACGAAGGGCAGTTGCAATGCACCCTTCGGCTTTCTATGGGAGCCCATTCGGCCCTGCGCGACACGGAAGGGCCAGGACAAGGGGACGCGACGTGAACGATGACGCAGCGGACGGATCGGGAGACCGCCAGTTTGTGACGGCTTTGGCGCGGGGCTTGAGCATTCTCGCCGCGTTCCGTCCCGAAGACCGCACGCTGAGCAACCAGGAGATCGCCGAGCGCACCTGCCTTCCTCGCCCGACCGTCTCGCGCCTGACCTACACGCTGCGGAAATTGAATTACCTCGCCTATCACGAGCGGCTGGCACGCTACAGCCTCGCGCCCCGCGTCCTCGAACTCAGCCAGTCCGCCTTTGCCGCCACCGGGATACGCGACATCGCCCGCCCCGGCATGGTGGCCCTCTCGGAGCTGGCGGACGTCTCGGTATCGCTCGGAATCCCCAGCAACGATCACGTCCGCTATGTCGAAATGGCACGCCGGCCGGAGGCCATCGTGCTCAACCTGGATGTTGGCGCCCTGCTTCCGATCGCACCGACGGCGATCGGCCGCGCCTATCTTGCGAGCCTTCCGGAGCGTCGGCGCGACACGGTGATCGCCCGCCTGAAGGCTTCCGACCCGACCCTTTGGGACGCTCAAGGGGATCATGTCGCGCGTGCCATCGCCGATTTTGCCGCGCGCGGCTACACGTCATCCTTCGGCAACTGGCGACCGGAACTCAACGCCATCGCCACGGCGATCCGGCTTTCCGGTGACGGCGACCCGTTGCTGCTCTCGGTCTCGGGACTGTCTTCCGTTCTGACCGTCGATCGGGCGGAGAGTGAATTCGCCCCGGCACTCCTGAGCACCGCCCGGTCGATCGAGACCCAGATGCGGCGCCTCTACCTCGGCTGATCCGCCTCCACCCCAACGCCCTCCTCGCGCCCGAAGTTTCAGAATCTTCCGGCTCCGGCCGGCCCTTAGTCTTTTTGGACATTTCGCATTGCGAAATTTCAGTTTGCATTATTGACGACGCGGCCGCTTTCCCGGATAGTCCCCGAAACGCGTCTGGGGAGGACAACCATGACCGCCGAAACGGCCATCAAACCGGCAGGGACGCCGGCCGAAAGCGAAGATCCGTCGCAATTTGCACTGGCGGACCGTCTTGCCGGGCTGATGAACCCGCAGAGCGTCGCCATCGTCGGGGCCAGCGCGCGAAGCGACGGCTGGAGCGGCATGGCCATGCCCGTGCTCCGGCGGCTTGGGTTCAAAGGCAAGATCTACCCGGTGAACCCGAAATACGACCGGTTGAACGACCTGCCCTGCTACCCGTCGATCTCGGCCATCCCCGGTGAGGTCGATGCGGCGCTGATGTTCGTGCCACGCGGCGCCCTGCCCGGCATCCTCGACGAATGCGGCCAGAAGGGCGTGCGCGGCGCCGTCATCCTCGCCGCGGGCTTTTCCGAGACCGGCGAAGACGGGCGCGATGCCGAGGCCGAACTACGCGAGGTGGCAAATCGCAATGGCATAGCCGTCTGCGGCCCCAACTGCCTCGGTCTGGCGAATCTCGCGAGCGGCTTCATGGGGCTGACGGCGGCGACCTTCCCGGACGATCTCTCGCCCGGCCGCACCGCGCTCGTCTCTCAGAGCGGGCAGTTGATGATGGTGCTGCTGGCGCGCGCCCATGACCAGGGCGTGCATCTGCGCTACCTCGTCTCCGCCGGAAACGAACTCAACGTGGAGGCCGCCGATTACGCCGGGTATGCGCTGCAGGATCCCGAAATCGCCTCGGTTGCCATTGCACTTGAGGGCCTGCGCACACCGTTGCGGTTCCTCGCCGTGGCGGAACGGGCGCAACAGCTCGGCAAGCCGCTGATCGTGCTCAAGCTCGGGCGGAGTGCCAAGGCGGCCGCGACCGCCCTGGCGCATACCGGCAAGATGGCAGGCGCCTTCCGGACCTATGATGCCGTCTTCCGCCAGCACAATATCGTCTCGGTGAACGACCCGCTGGAGCTGGCCGATGTCGCCGCCCTGTTCGAGAAATGCCCCGCGCCACGCGGCAACCGGTTGTCGGTGGTCACGTTCTCGGGGGGATGGAGCGGCGTCGTCGCCGATCAGGCCGAGGTGCTGGGAATACCGATTGCCGATTTCACCGAGGAGACCGTCGCGGCGCTGAAGCCGCTCCTGGACTTCACCCCGCCGCACAACCCGCTCGACCTTTCGGGCAACGTGATGAACCACCCCGAGCGCTGGCCCGCGGCCCTGCGGATCGTGCTGGAGGACGCGAATACAGATGTGCTCATGGTCTTCATCCACCAGGTGCGCGAGGCTTGGCGAGATCGCCTGATCCAGCCGCTGCTCGAATTGTCCCGCACGGCGACGAAGCCGATCGTCGTAATCTATGACGGTGGCAAGGTCGTGGAGCCGGGATACGAAGACCTGATCCGCGACCGGACCCTGCCGGTCTATCGCGGACCGCAACCGGCGCTTCAGGCCCTGAAACGGTTCCTCGACTACCATGCCCGCCGCAGGTCGGCGCCGAGCGCGCCGGCCGCGCATGAGCCCGCCGCATCCCCGGAGGCGCGATCCGCCGTGGCGGCCATGCTGGCGCAGGGCGGTCGCAGCCTCGCAGAGCATCGCGCCAAGGCGGCGCTTGCAGCCTACGGGCTTCCGATGGTCGAGGACCAGATCGTGCATAGCCCGGACGAGGCTCTGTCGGCAGCAGACCGGATCGGCTACCCGGTCGTGCTCAAGGGGCTGGCCGACGGGCTGGAGCACAAGAGCGATGCCGGGCTGGTGCGTCTGGGCCTCTCGACCACCGCCGAGATCGAAGCCGCCTTCGCCGATCTCGCGTCACGGCTGAAGGGCCACACGCTCGACGGCGCGCCCGCGCCCTGCCTAGTCCAGCAGATGGTGCGTGGCGGAGTCGAAGCGATCCTGGGCATGCAGAACGACCCGGATTTCGGCCCGATGATCCTTGTGGGTGTCGGCGGTGTGATGACCGAACTGCTCGAAGACGTCGCCCTGCGCCGGGCGCCGCTCACCACCGAGGACGCACGGCAGATGATCGACGAGACCCGGCTCGGCCGGCTTCTCGACGGCTTCCGCGGCGCCCCGCGCGCCGACCGCGCGGCGCTCGAAACCGCGATCCTGCGCCTCTCGGATTTCGCTCTCGACCACGCGGATGCCGTGCAGAGCATCGACATCAACCCGGTGATCGTGCTGCCCGAGGGCTCGGGCTGTGTCGCCGTCGACGGCTTGATCGTCACCACAGAGGCAGACAGATGACCGACCTGCTCGTCGCCCCCGAAGACATGGCCTTCCGCGAGGAAATCCGGGATTTCGTCGCGACCCATCTCGAACCGGAGACTCGCCGCAAGGTGTCCCTCGGAATGCCGCTCCAGCGCGAGGATTTCCTGACCTGGCAGCGCAGCCTGCACGCGAAGGGCTGGGTCGCACCCGCCTGGCCCGCAGAGCATGGCGGTCCCGGTTGGACCGCCCGGCAACGGCTGATCGCGGACGAGGAGTTCTTCCGCCTGCACACGCCGCCCCTGCCCGGCTTCGGGTTCAAGATGATCGGGCCGATCCTGATGCGCTTCGGAACGCCAGCGCAACAGGCCCGGTTCCTGCCTCGGATCCTCTCGGGCGAGGACTGGTGGTGTCAGGGGTTCTCCGAGCCGGGCGCCGGATCGGATCTCGCCTCGCTGCGCACCCGTGCGGTGCGCGTCGACGGCGGATGGAAGGTGAACGGCACCAAGACCTGGACCACCTATGCGCAATACGCCAACTGGATCTTCTGCCTCGTGCGCACCGACCCCGAGGTAAAGAAGCAGCGTGGCATCTCGATGATGCTGATCGACATGGCGTCACCGGGGCTGACGCGCCGTCCGATCCGGTTGATGGACGGCACGGAGGAGGTCAACGAGATCTTTCTCGAGGATGTCTTCGTTCCAGACGATCTGGTCGTCGGAGAGGTCAACCAAGGCTGGACCTATGCCAAGGCGCTGCTGGAACATGAACGGCTCGGCATTGGCGGGATCGGGCGGTCGAAGCACCTCCTCGGCCGTCTCGAGGAGATGGCCACCGCGTCCGGCCGCGGCGATGACCCGACGATCCGCAAACGCCTGACCGAGATTGGCATCGACATCATGGCGGTGGAATCCACAACCATGCGCCTGCTCGCGGCCTCCGAGCGCGGAACGCAACTTGGCGCAGAGACCTCGCTTCTGAAGATCCGCGGCACGGAGATCCAGCAGGCACTGA
This sequence comes from Tropicimonas sp. IMCC6043, assembly GCF_004146235.1. Classification (GTDB taxonomy): domain Bacteria; phylum Pseudomonadota; class Alphaproteobacteria; order Rhodobacterales; family Rhodobacteraceae; genus Tropicimonas. The sequence goes on from NZ_SELO01000001.1 coordinate 371,353, forward strand.
CCGAGCTGGCGCTGGAGATCGCCGGCGCCGACGCGCTGCCCGACCGCGAAAGCGGACAGGGCCAGGCGCCGTTCGAGGCGGTGGTCTTCCAGTTCCTGAACTGGCGAAAGCTCTCGATCTATGGCGGCAGCAACGAGATCCAGCGCAGCATCCTGGCCAGACAGGTTCTGGGACTCTAGGGGAGACATGGCATGATCCGATTTGACGCCCCGAGCGAAGAAGCGTTGCTGCTGAAAGACACGGCCATGCGCTTCATCGCCGACAATTACGGTCTGGAGAAACGCGCCGCGATGCTCGCGAAACCCGCCGATGCGGTCCCGGCGCACTGGACGGAGATGGCGGAACTCGGCTGGCTCGCCGCTCCGCTGCCCGAGGCCTGTGGCGGCCTCGGCCTGTCACCGACGGATGTGCTGCCGCTGCTGGAAGTGCTGGGCGCCGGTCTGATCCTAGAGCCGGTGTCGCCCGCGATCTTGGGCTGTGCCGCGACCATCGCCGCCGCGCTGCCCGCCGAGACCGCCGCAGACCTGTTGGAGGCGATGCTCGCGGGCGAACGGATCGAGGTTCTCGCCACGGGAGGCGCGAGCGCAACCGCGCCGGCCGTCACCGCCACCTGGACATCCGGCAGTTGGACCCTGTCCGGCAAGGCGCCGATGGTTGTTGGCGGCGCGGCAGCCGACATCGTCTGGGCCGTGGCACGGGTCGACGACGCGCTCGGGCTGTTCCGTGTGCCGGCGGATGCGGTCGCCCTGACGGGCTTCCGGCTGTTCGACGGACAGACCGCCGCGACGGTCGATTTCGACGGTGTCTCCTGCACGGAGGATCAACTCTTCCCGATGGACGACACAGCACTCGTCCGGGGCACCGAGATGGCGCTTCTGGCGCGGCTCGCGGAAGCGCTTGGCCTGATCGAAGCACTTTATCGGACGACGTTGGACTATGTGAAGCTCCGGGAACAGTTCGGCCGGCCGATCGGCGCGTTTCAATCCGTGCAGCACCGCATGGCCGACATGTTCATCCACTGCGAGGAAGTCCGCTCGATGGTCCAGCTCGCCGCCGAAGCGATGGACGGCGCGCCCGCCGACCTGCGCCGCCAAGTGCACGCGGCGACCTGGGTCAAGCTCGTCGACAATGGCCGCGCCGTGTTGCGCGACGCGGTGCAGCTGCATGGCGGCATGGGGATGACGGACGAGCTCATTGTCGGGCACATGGTCAAGCGCCTGCTGATGCTGATCCAGTCGGGCGGCTCCCGGGAGGACTGGCTGTCCGCGGCGGCGCCGTCCCTGCACAATTCCCGCGAGGCCGAAGCACTCCACGCTTAGTTCGGGCAGAGCGGCAGGCGCAACGGCCCGCCGCGGCCTAGTTCACCCCTGCCTTCAGCAGCACCATGAACGAGCTGTCGAAATGCTCCGACATGGCGGACTCCGCGCGCACCGCCTCGCGGGACGCGATCGCGCGGGCGATCCGTTCGTGGCACTTGATGTTTTCCAGCCGGTTCTCCGGCGTCGCACGGGCCTGCCAGCCGATGTCCCAGGTCTGCCGGGTGATGATCCGGAAGGAATTGATGAGCACCGAGTAGATCGGATTTCCCGACGCCTGGGCGATCAGTTCGTGAAACCGGATGTCGAGGTCCCGGACGCGGTGCGAATCCCGCTCTACCGCTTCCTCCATCCCGGCGACCACGTCCAACATCTCCATCGCCTGCCGGTCGCTCCGGTGCAGCGCGGCGAGCGAGACGGTGCGCATCTCGAGCGTGCGGCGCACGTCCTGGATCTGCGCCACAGACAGCTGCCGGGTGTAGACCGTATGCTCGATAATGACACTCAACGCCTCGGCGGTGGGACCGGCAACACGGGCCCGCCGACCATTCCCGACCTCGATGATCCGCAGTGCGGCGAGTCCGCGCAGCGCCTCGCGGGCCACGGTGCGCGAAACCCCTAACTGGGTGGCGAAGGCGGTCTCGGTGGGAAGCACGTCTCCGGTCATCAACTCCCTGTCATGGATGAATTTCCGGATGTCGGACATCGTGCGCTCGACCAGGCTTGCCGATTTCTGCTCATCAAGCGTCTCTTTTTGTATTATAGCTTTTCCCATTCGATAGTATTCATCCACTCGTTCCTTCTTTCTTTTTGTATCATGCTGTCGTATCAGGCCGCAAGGAATGATCGAATCGCGTCGGCGAACAGCGACGCGCCGAAGAGCGAAAGCCGGGCGCGCCGCCGACGAAATGGAGGGCCAGCCATGAAGATCACCGCCATCCGGACCTATCGGGTAGAGGCGCACCAGAACGTCCTCTGGGTGCATGTCGAGACCGACGCGGGGATCACCGGGCTCGGCGAGACCTTCTACGGCGCCGCTTCGGTCGAGGCGCATATCCACGACACGCTCGCGAGCCGCCTGCTCGGCCAGAACCCGCTCCACATCGAGGCGCTGCACCGGGAGATGCTGAACCTTCCGAACGCGCAGAGCTCGACCGGCGTCGAATACCGCGCCTGCTCGGCCATCGACATCGCGCTCTGGGATCTCTTCGGAAAGGTCTGCGGACAGCCGGTCCACCAGATGCTCGGCGGGCTCTGCTTCGACAAGATGCGCGTCTACAACACCTGCGCCGGCACGAAGTATGTCTCGACCAAGAAGATCAAGCCTGTCGACACCTGGAATTTCGGCGAGGGTGGCAAATACGAGGACTTGCAGGCCTTCATGACCGATGCCGGGGCGCTGGCAGAGGACCTGCTCGAGAACGGCATCACGGCGATGAAGATCTGGCCCTTCGATCCCGCCGCGATGGAGAACAAGGGGCTCTGGATCTCGGCCGAACAGATGAAGGCGGCGATCCGGCCGTTCGAACAGATTCGCAAGGCGGTCGGCGACCGGATGGAGATCATGGTGGAGTTCCATTCGCTGTGGAACCTGCCGACCGCCAAGAAGATCGCCAAGGCGCTCGAGCCCTTCGCACCCACTTGGTACGAAGACTCGATCCGCATGAACTCGCCGCAGGCGCTTGCCGAATATGCCCGTTCGACGGATGTCTGGACCTGTGCCTCAGAGACGCTCGGCTCGCGCTATGCCTACAAGGAATTCCTCGACCGCGACGCCTGTCATGTCGTGATGGCCGATCTCTGCTGGACCGGCGGCCTGACCGAAGGCCGCAAGATCGCCGCCATGGCCGAGACCTATCACCGACCCTTCGCGCCGCATGATTGCATCGGCCCGGTGGGCTTTGCGGCGGCGATCCACATGAGCTTCAGCCAGCCGAACACCCTGATCCAGGAATCCGTGCGCGCCTTCTACAAAGGCTGGTATCGTGACCTTGTGACCGAAGTGCCCAGGATCGAGGATGGCTACGTCTACCCGATGGAAGGCCCCGGCCTCGGCACCGAGCTTCAGCCCGGCTTCTTCGAACGCTCCGACCTGAGCATGCGCGCATCCGAACTCTGAGGAAAAGAATATGAGCACGAAACTCTTCGATCTCAGCGGCAAGACCGCCCTCGTCACAGGTTCCTCCCGTGGCCTCGGCCGCGCCATGGCCGAGGGCATGGCCGCCGCCGGTGCCCGCGTCATTCTCAACGGCGTGAACGAGGAGCGGCTTCAGGAAGCCGTCGAGGAGATGAAGGCCGAAGGCCACGACGTCATCGGCGCGGCCTTCGACGTGGCCGACGAGGCGGCCATCGTCGCAGCTTTCGAGAAGCTCGACGCCGAGGGTATCGCGGTCGACATCCTGATCAACAATGCCGGCATCCAGTTCCGCAAGCCCATAGTCGAGCTCGAGACGAAGGACTGGCAGAAGGTGATCGACGTCAACCTGACCGCGGTCTTCATCTGTGGGCGCGAGGCGGCAAAACGGATGATCCCGCGCGGCCGCGGCAAGATCATCAATATCGGTTCGCTGCTCTCCGACGCGGCGCGGGCGACCGTCAGCCCCTATGGCGCGGCCAAAGGCGGCGTGAAAATGCTGACCAAGATCATGACCGCGGAATGGGCGGACAAGGGGATCCAGATCAACGCGATCGGCCCGGGCTACATGGCGACCGAGATGAACACGGCGCTGATCGAGAACGAGGCGTTCAACGACTGGGTCTGCAAACGCACGCCCTCGGGTCGCTGGGGCCTGCCCGAAGAGATGGCCGGCACGGCGATCTACCTCGCCTCGGACGCCTCCAACTACGTCAACGGCCAGCTCATCTATGTCGATGGCGGCATGATCTCGGTGCTCTGACATGAAAGCTGTCGTCATTCACGCCCCGCACGATCTTCGCATCGAGGAAATCGACGCCGCCCCCGCGGCAGGCGCAGGCGAGGTCAAGGTTGCCATCGCCCGCGGCGGCATCTGCGGCTCGGACCTGCACTATTACCACGACGGCGGCTTCGGCACTGTCCGCATCAAACAGCCGATGGCGCTCGGCCACGAGGTCTCTGGCGTCGTGACAGAGCTGGGTGCGGGCGTCACCGGGCTCGCCGTGGGCGACAAGGTCGCGGTGAACCCCTCGCGCCCCTGTGGCGAATGCGAGTTCTGCAAGAAGGACATGCGGCACGAATGCCTCGACATGCGCTTCAACGGATCGGCCATGCGCATGCCGCATGAGCAGGGCCTGTTCCGCGCCGAGGTCACCGTGCCGGCCGAGCTTGCGGTGCGCGTTTCGCCGGAAACGGACCTCGGCCTCGCGGCGCTCAGCGAACCCTTCTCGGTCTGCCTTCACGCCGTGAACCAGGCCGGCGCGCTTCTCGGCAGGCGGGTGCTGATCTCGGGCTCTGGACCGATCGGCTGCCTCTGCGTCGCCGCCGCAAAGCTCGCCGGTGCAGCCGAGATCATCGTTACCGACATCACGCCCGCGCCGCTGAAGATCGCGGCCGCAATGGGCGCTGACCGCTGCATCGACCTTTCCGCCGAACCCGAGGCGCTCGACGCGCTGCGGCAGAACAAGGGCCGGATCGACTGCGTTTTCGAATGCTCTGGCGCAGCGCCGGCGCTGAAGACCGCCTGCGAGGTGGTCCGGCCCGGCGGACAGATCGTCACCGTGGGGCTCGGCAGCGAGCCGGTGCTGCCGCTCAGCCTCGTGGTGACCAAGGAGATCAGGCTCGCGGGCTCCTTCCGCTTCGACCACGAGTTCGCCGTCGCGGCGGACCTGATCGACCGCGGCCGGGTCGATCTCGCCCCGGTCCTGACCGGCGATTTCCCGATGGAAGACGCCGTCGCCGCCTTCGACTTCGCCTCCGACAAGGCGAAGGCCATGAAGGTGCAACTTCGCTTCGAGCAGGGGTAAGCAGCCCCTGAAACTGTCAACGTGCAAGGGAGGAACCCTAATGAAAAGCACACGCACATTCACCACAGCCATCGCGCTCGCCCTCATGGCATTCGGCGCATCGGCCCAGGAATACACTTTCCGCTTCCAGTCGTCGGACCCGGCGGGCAACCCGAACTTCGAGTATCAGGTCGGCTGGACAGAGGTCCTCAAGGAGATGACCGACGGCAATGTCGTCGTCGAGATGCTGCCCGTCGGCACCATCGTCGACTACAAGGAAACGCTGGAAGCCGTCGGCGCCGGCATCCTTGACGGTCATATCTGCGACACCTCCTACTGGGCGGGCAAGGACCCGGCCTTCGGCCTCATCGCCAACCCGGTCGGCGCCTGGTCGGATCCCGCCCAGATGATCGACTTCGTCGAGAACGGCGGCGGCGCCGAACTGATGCGCGAACTCGAAGACCCCTATGGCGTCCACTTCATCGGCGTCTCGACCCCCGGCCTCGAAGCCTTCGTGTCCAAGGTGCCGCTTGACGGCGTCGACGATCTCAACGGCTTGAAAATGCGCAGCCCCGAAGGCCCGATCGCCAACGTATTCCGCGCCGCCGGTGCAGCGCCGGTGAACCTTCCGGCCTCCGAGGTCTATACATCGCTCGACAAGGGCGTGATCGACGCGGCGGACTACTCGGTCTTCTCGGTGAACCAGGAAATCGGCCTGAACGAGATCGCGCCGCATCCGGTCTACCCGGGCTTCCACTCGCTGCCGCTCGTCGAGGTCTCGATGAACAAGGCGAAGTGGGACGCGCTGCCCGACGATGTGAAGACGGCCTTCGAGGAATCCGTGAAGGTCTTCCAGGCGACCCAGATCAACGGCCTGAAAGAGCGCGACCTCGTCGCGGTCGAGAACGCCAAGTCCCAAGGCATCACCGTGCATGACTGGTCGGCCGAAGAACGCGCCAAGTTCCGCGGCATCGCCAAGCAGGAATGGGAATCGCTCGCCAGCCAGTCGGAGATGGCCCAGAAGGTCTATGACACACTGACCGCCTATCTCACCGAGAACGGACTGCTGAACTGAGCCGACTGCACGTTTTTGGGCGGGCCGAAGCAACGGCCCGCCCGTCCCTTTCCCTCCCGGACGGGCATTTCCTGCAATGACAGAAACCAACGACATCGATCCCGGCCCCCTCACTCCGGACGGAACGCCCGTCCGCAAGGTGGATCGCGGCGCCGTCTCCGAGGCCGGCCTCTTCGGCAAGGTCGTCAATGCCGGCGGCTTCGCCTTCGCCATGGCGATCTGTGTCGCCGCCGGCATCCTGCTGCTCGAGGTCTTCCTGCGCTACGTGCTCAACAGCCCGACCATCTGGGCGCACGAGACGACGACCTTTCTCTGCGGCATTTCCTTTCTCTATGGCGGGCTCTACTGCGCCTCCCGCAACACCCATATCCGGGTCGTGCTGATCTATGACATGCTGCCGCGCAAGGCGAGGCGGCTGGTGAACATCTTCATCTCCTTCGCCTCTTTCATCGCCGCCGGCTTCTTCACTTATGCCGCCTGGATCATGTCCGAAAAGGCGTTCTTCACCCCGGTCGGAGACTTCCGGATGGAGCGGTCCGGCTCCGCCTGGAACCCGCCCACCCCTGCCCTGGTCAAGGGCTTCCTGCTGGTCGTCATGATCCTGATGACGGTCCAGTTCCTGATCCTGACCTGGAACTACATCCGGCGCGCGGCCGAGGAGACAAACTGATGCAAGCACTTGTCGACTTCGCCGCCATCGGCATCGGCAATTCGACGCTGATGATGTTCGGCCTGATGGTCGTGCTGCTGCTGACCGGCATGCCGCTCGCCTTCGTCACGCTGCTGGTCGCGCTGACCTTTGCCCTGCTCGGCTTCGGCCCGATGGCAGTATCGGTCATCTCCTCGCGCATCTACACATTCGTCGAGAACTTCGTCTTCGTCTCGGTACCGATGTTCGTGCTGATGGCGGCCATCCTGGACAGGTCGGGCATCGCCCGGGACCTCTTCGACGCGATGAAGCTCATCGGCGGGCGGATCAAGGGCGGCGTCGCGGTCCAGACGATCTTCGTCTCGATCATCCTCGCGGCCATGTCGGGCATCATTGGCGGGGAAGTGGTCCTTCTCGGCCTGCTGGCGCTGCCGCAGATGCTCCGCCAGGGCTATGACCGGAACCTCTCGATCGGTGTGGTCTGCGCCGGCGGCTCGCTCGGCACCATGGTGCCGCCCTCGATCGTGCTCATCATCTATGGCCTGACCGCGAACGTCTCCATCGGCGACCTGTTCACGGCGGCCTTCATCCCGGGCTTCATGCTCGCCTCCTTCTATGTGCTCTACGTGCTCTTTCGCGCCTATTTCACTCCCGGCGCAGTGCCTCCGCCTGAGGTCGAACACATCCCGACGGGCGAGAAGATCCGGCTGGCCAAGGGCCTGTTCCTGCCGATCCTGGTGGTCATCGCCGTTCTCGGCTCGATCTATGGTGGCATCGCCTCGGTGACGGAAGCCTCGGCGGTCGGCGTCGGCGGCGTGCTGCTCTCGACCGTGATCCGCGGCGAATTCACCTGGGGCCTGCTCAGGAGCGCCGCGATGCAGACCCTGGCAACCGTCGGTATGATCGTCTGGATCGGGATTGGTGCCACGGCGCTGGTCGGCGTCTACAACCTGATGGGCGGGATCAAGTTCATCTCGGACTTGATGTACGGCATTTCCGACAACCCGACGGTGATCGTGCTCTTCATGATGGCGATCCTCTTCGTGCTCGGCGCCTTCCTCGACTGGGTCGGCGTGGCGCTGCTGACGATGCCGATCTTCGTGCCAATCATCCGCAACCTCGGGCTCGACCCGATCTGGTTCGGCGTCGTGTTCTGCATGAACATGCAGGTGAGCTTCCTGTCGCCGCCCTTCGGCCCGGCCGCCTTCTACCTGAAATCGGTTGTGCCGGACGACATCACGCTGGGGATCATCTTCCGCTCGCTCCTGCCCTTCATCTGCCTGCAGGTGCTGGCCGTGGGGCTGCTTGTCGCTTTCCCGCAGATCGCCCTGTTCTGGTTCAATTGACCTCGTTAGTCCCCGCCCCATGCCATTTCCGGCGTGGGGCATCTGATCAAGGATCCTGCTGATGACGCTCCGTTCGCAAGCCTGGTTCGACAACGCCGATGCGCCCGGCATGTCGGCGCTCTATCTGGAGCGCTACCTGAATTACGGGATCACCCGCGCGGAGCTTCAGTCGGGCAAGCCGATCATCGGCATTGCCCAGACCGGCAGCGACCTCTCGCCCTGTAACCGCCACCATATCGAGCTCGCCAAGCGGGTGCGCGAGGGCATCGTCTCTGCCGGCGGGATCTGTTTCGAGTTCCCGGTCCATCCGATCCAGGAGACCGGCAAGCGGCCGACCGCCTCGCTCGACCGCAACCTCGCCTATCTCGGCCTCGTCGAGACGCTCTACGGCTACCCGATCGACGGCGTCGTGCTCACCATCGGCTGCGACAAGACCACGCCGGCGCTGCTGATGGCGGCGGCGACGGTGAACATCCCGGCGATCGCGCTGTCGGTCGGCCCGATGCTGAACGGCTGGTACAAGGGCGCGCGCGCCGGCTCCGGCACCGTCATCTGGCAGGCCCGGCAGAAGCTCGCCACCGGCGAGATGGACTATGACGAGTTCATGGACGTCGCCGCCTCCTCGGCGCCCTCGGTGGGGTTCTGCAACACGATGGGCACGGCGACGACGATGAACAGCCTCGCCGAGGCGCTCGGCATGCAGCTTCCAGGGGCCGCCGCCATCCCCGCGCCCTATCGCGAGCGCGGCCAGATCTCCTACGAGACCGGCCGGCGCATCGTCGACATGGTCCGCGAGGATCTCAAGCCCTCCGACATCATGACGCGGGCGGCCTTCGAGAACGCCATCGTGGTCAACTCGGCCATCGGCGGCTCGACCAACGCGCCGATCCACCTCACGGCGATCGCCCGCCATCTCGACGTGCCGCTCGACAATGACGACTGGCAGGCGCTCGGCCACCAGATCCCGCTGCTGGTCGACTGCCAGCCCGCCGGCCGCTTCCTCGGCGAGGATTTCCACCGCGCAGGCGGGGTTCCGGGCGTCTTCGCCGAGCTCATCGGCGCCGGCGCGCTGCCCCACCCGGAGGCGATCACGGTGACCGGCCGGCCGGTGGCGGAGGTCTATGCCGGGGCGCGGGTCGAGAACCCGGAGGTGATCCGGCCCTTCGGCACGCCGCTGAAACCGGCCGCGGGCTTCATCAACCTCAGGGGCAACCTCTTCGACAGCGCGATCATGAAGACCTCGGTGATCTCGGAGGATTTCCGCGCCCGCTACCTCTCGGACCCCGACGACCCGGACGCGTTCGAGGGCCGCGCCATCGTCTTCGAGGGGCCGGAGGACTACCACCACCGGATCGACGACCCGGCGCTCGCGATCGACGCAAGCTGCATCCTGGTGATCCGCGGCGCGGGCCCGATCGGCTATCCCGGCGGCGCCGAGGTGGTGAACATGCAGCCGCCGGCGGCGCTGCTGAAACAGGGCATCGAGGCGCTGCCCTGCATCGGCGACGGCCGCCAGTCGGGCACCTCGGGCAGCCCCTCGATCCTCAACGCCGCGCCGGAGGCGGCGGCGATGGGCGGGCTGGCGCTGGTGCAGACCGGCGACCGGCTGCGCATCGACCTCAGGAAAGGAACGGCCAACATCCTCGTCCCCGACGCGGAGCTGGCCGCCCGCCGCGCCGCGCTCGAAGCCAAAGGCGGCTTCCCCTACCCGGACCACCAGACACCCTGGCAGGAAATCCAGCGCGGTATCGTCGACCAGTTCGACGAGGGCATGGTCCTGAAACCGGCCGTCAAATACCAGCGCATCGCCCAGACCAAGGGACTGCCCCGCGACAGCCACTAAGAACACCGGCCCCCCGACCCCCGGGGGGGGGGGCGCGAGACAGCGGCAAATGCCGTTACGGAAACGTGCACCCGCTCCGCCGGGTCCCTTGCCGGTTTGCGCTGGTCTGCCCCCCATGATTCACCGCCGCCGCCGGCAAAACGCGGCGTCGTTCCTGTCCGTGAGCCGGAAAAATGGCTTGCGTCATTGCGGGAGATGGGGACACTCCTGCTTGTTCGTCGCCCGAACGCCGGTCGTCTCCACTCGGATCGACTGGAAATATCGGGTATCAGGAACCAAGCAATGCCTCGCGCAAACGCGAGGACGGGAGGACAAACTCATGAAAACGACCACGATTGCCGTGGCCGGTGCACTGACTGCATTTGCGTCGGCGGGCACGGCCCAGGAAACCTTCGAAATGACCTCGGCCTTCGGAAAGAACCTGCCGATCCTCGGCACGGCCGGCGTGGCCTTCGTCGACAAGATCAACGCGATCTCGGAATCCGTCGAGTTCGAGCATTTCGATCCCGGTGAGCTCGTGCCGACGCTGGAAGCGCTCGACGCCGTGTCGAACGGCTCCGTCGATGCAGCCTACACGACCTCCGGATACTGGCAGGGCAAGATGGCGGCGGCCGGTCTCTTCGCCGCGGTGCCGTTCGGACCGGAGCCCGGCGAGATGCTGGCCTGGATGCTCTATGACGACGGCCTGACGCTCATGCAGAAGATGTATGACACCAACGGCTACAATGTTCACGTCACGCTCTGCGGCACCTACGCCCCCGAAACTTCGGGCTGGTTCAAGAAGGAAATCAACTCACCCGAAGACCTTCAGGGCCTCAACATGCGCTTCTTCGGACTCGGCGCGGAGGTGATGCAGAAGCTGGGCGTCTCGACCTCCCTGCTCGCCGGCGGCGACATCTTCCCGGCGCTCGAGCGCGGCGCCATCGACGCCACCGAGTTCTCGATGCCGATCGTCGATGCGAATCTCGGATTCTACAATGTGGCGAAATTCAACTATTTCCCCGGCTGGCACCAACCGGCGACGATGTTCGAGCTGCTGATCAACAAGGATCGCTGGGACGAACTCGACGACACGAGCAAGAAACAAATCGAGATCGCCTGCATGGCGAACATCACCGACAACTTCGCAGAAGGCGAGGCGAAGAACTTCCCGGCGATGATCGAGAACGTCAACGAACATGGCGTGGAAATCAAGAACTGGACGCCGGAACAGCTCAAGGCCTTCGAGGCCGCCTGGCTTGAAGTCGTCGAGGAACTCCAGGCGGAAGACGAACTCTTCGCCGAAGCCTGGGCCGACCTCAGTGAGTTCCGCGAAGGCTACAAGACCTGGTTCAACAACATCTACCTGCCGCGTCCCTGGAACTGATCAGAGGCGTTCGGAAAGCGGCCGAGACGATCCGTCGATCGTCCCGGCCGCGATCATTCCGACCTGACAGAAGAAAAAAGCAAGGCTCCCATGCAGACAACAGACTCCGTCGTCCAGATCGCCGACCCCGGCGAGCGCGGGAAAGAAGAGCACAATCGGGGCGATCGCTTCGTTGTGAATGTCGGGAACCTCTTCGCCTGGATCTTTCCGATCCTGATGATCGCCATTGTCGCGCAGGTTTTCCTGCGCTCTTCCGGCATGAACCAGGCCTGGCTCGACGATCTGCAATGGTGGCTCTACGGCGCTTCCTCGCTGATTGCGATCGCCTATGCCGTGACCACGGACAGCCATGTCCGCGTCGACATCTTTCATGAAAACTTCAGCGCCAGAGGCAAGAACATCGTCGAGATCTTCGCTCTGGTCTGGCTGTTCCTGCCGTTCATTCTCCTCGCTTGGGATCAAACGTTGCACTACGCGATCTCCTCGGTTCAGATCGGTGAAGGGTCCGACAGCCCGAACGGGCTTCACAGGTTGTGGATTCTCAAGGTTTTCATGAACCTGACCTTCGTCGTCATCGGCATTGCCATATGGTCGGCCTATGTCCGCAACCTTGCCCGGATGACCCGGCCCGTTCTCTGGAAACAGCTGCTCTACGCCTTTCCGTCCACGATGTACATCGTCGATCTGGTCCTCTACTACGCGATCTGGTGGGGCGTCCGCCTGACCACACCTGCCGAGATTTCCGACCGCGACATCGCCAAGTCACCGATCCTCGGGGCCTTCGAATTCGGCGAGCAGGAAATGGCGCACACGGTGGCGCTGGCATTCGTCGTCACACTGGGCCTGATCGTGATCGCCCGGCTCTTCGATCGTGGAGAAGACTGAGACATGGCGCTCCTCGAATTCATCGGCCAGGCGCTGACGCTCAACGAACTGGCGGTCATCGCCATGTTCCTCACTTTCATCTTCCTGCTGTTCCAGGGGGTGCCGGTTGCCTATTCGCTGGTCGGCGTGACGCTGATCTTCGCCCTGATCGCGGAGATCTTCCTCGATCCCTATCGCGGCGCCTTCCGGGACGTGATCGACTTCGACAGGACCGGTATCGACTACCAGCGCCTGGCAGTGCTCTCGGGGCGCCTCTTCGGCAACATCGTCAAGAACCCAGTGCTCGTCGCCCTACCGATGTTCATCTTCATGGGGCTCATGCTCGACCAGTCCGGTGTGGCGCAGCGCATGATGCTGTCGATGCAGCGCCTGTTCGGCGGATTGCGCGGCGGCCTGTCTCTGACGGTGCTGCTGATCGGCATCATCCTCGCCGCCTCAACCGGAGTCATTGGCGCCTCGGTCACGCTGCTGGGTGTGATGGCTCTGCCGGCAATGATCGCGCAGAACTACAACAAGCCTATTGCGACCGGCACGATCGCTTCGGCGGGAACGCTGGGGATCCTGATTCCGCCATCGATCATGCTGGTGATCATGTCGGACCAGCTGGCCATCTCGCTCGGCGACCTCTTCATGGGGGCGCTGTTCCCGGGGCTGATCCTCGGCGGGCTCTACATCGTCTTCATCATCATCTACGGGCTTCTCCAGCCCGATGCGATGCCGGCGCCGGAGAAATCGGAACATGTGGGCTGGGATGCGATCCGGGAAGTGCTGCTCGCGGTGGTGCCGCCGATGTTCCTGATCCTGCTCGTCCTCGGCTCGATCTTTGCCGGCTTTGCCACGCCGACCGAAGCCTCCGGGCTCGGCGCGTTCGGGGCGACGCTGCTGGCCCTGTTCAACCGCAGGCTCGACCTCACGGTGCTGAAGGAGGTCAGCCGCTCGACCTTGAACACGACGGGTTACATCGTCGGGATCTTCCTCGCCGCCAACTTCTTTTCGCTCGTCCTGCGTCGCTATGGCGGCGACGAGATCGTCGAGAACCTGGTCCTTTCGGCGTTCGACGGTCCCTACCTCACGGTGCTCTTCATTCTTTTCATCGTGTTCCTGCTCGGCTTCCTGCTGGACTGGATCGAGATCACCATCATCATCATGCCGTTGATGCTTCCGATCATTCACGGTCTCGACCTCGCCATTCCGGGGTTCGACCAGGTGCGCGACCCGTCGGTCGTGTGGTTCGCGATTCTGGTGGCGGTTACCCTCCAGACGAGCTTCCTCACGCCACCCGTGGGATTTGCGCTCTTCTACCTCAAGGGCGTCTGCCCACCCGGTGTCACACTCGGCCACATCTACAAGGGGATCGTGCCTTTCGTGCTGTTGCAGTTGCTCGGCTTGTTCATCGTCTTCGAGTTCCCGGCGCTGACCACCTGGCTGCCATCCGTGGCCTATGGTGACTAGGTAGATCCTGCTGGCGCGAGACGGAGCTGCGGAGGGAAGACGATCGCCCCTCGCAGCGCCTACGGGTCAGCCGCCGAAGCGGACTGCGTCCGGGATCTCGTAGCGTTCCTGGTCGCCGACCTGGATCATGTTGAGATCGCCGCGACGCTCCCAGACCGTGTGGCCACCATCCGAGGACGACTGATCGCCATCGAAGTAGAGGTAGCGCTGCCCGCCGCCCGGCAGCGTTACAACCACGGTCGCGTCGCCCCCGCCACGCCGGATCACGCCGAAGGCGCACTGGCCCATCGGCGCCGACAGGGACGTCGCGCAGGGAACCTCCCCGGTGGCGTTGTAACCTTCGGAGTTGGTCGCGTCGCCCTCACCATAGGCGACGTCTCCCGCGGGCGCGGCCGATTCCACGAGATAGTCGCCGGCCACCCAGCCTGTCGCGTCGCCGTCGGCGATCTGGCACCATCTGCGCCCCTCCGCCATGCGGCAGCCGCGGTTTTCGACGATCCTGCCCTTCGGCAGGCGCGCGATAGTAGTGGCCGAGGCGGAGGGCGCGGAGCGGACGTTGAGCGTGTTCTCGACCTGCACCGCCCACCAGTCCGGACCACCCGAGAGCCCATCGGCATAATCGCCCGAAGGCGCTGCCGTGTCGCCGCCACCGGCTGCAATCGAGACCTCGAGTGTGAAATCGGCCACCTCGCCACGGCGGGCGGCGGCGCGGTACATCCAGACCTCGATCGCAAAATCGCCGCTTTCGGGGAGGATTCCGTCGAACCGGTTGATCTCCGGAACCATCGGATTGCTTCCCGCCATCTCGCTGCTGGCCAGCGCCGGGCCCTGCGGCTGGCTCGGCTGAACGACGTTGAAATAGGTGGAGGTGTTGGAGGTGTCGAGCGACACGGTCATGCGTTGTCCGGCCTGGGCGCCCAGCATGTAGCGTACGACTTCGTAGCCGGTGATCCGGTCGCGGATTGTGGTGCCGGACGTGCCGGGGGCGAATTGCACGCGCTCGACCCGCTGGTCGGTCTGGGCCATCGCCGTCGGAACGAGGGGTGCCGCGACGAGCGCGGCGACAAGTGCGATCCTGCGAAACATGTCGGTCTCCGTTTGTCCTGCGTCGTGGCGTCCCGCTCCCCGAATGCGAGGCGCGGGACGGCCGGAACGTCAGAGAGCGCCCTCGCCGCCCCCGACATACTCGATGCCGGCGGTCGTGCCGTCGCTATATGCGATGCAGCGCCACGGCGCGGGCGGGTACACCCCGCCATCCTCGCCGACGAGGACGATCACCTCGGTCCCGGCTTCGGAGAAGCTCGAACTCTGCACGCGGACCGCCGGGTTGCTGCTGTCGCGGGCGACATCCCGCAGGCAGGCCTGTTCGGCTGGTGACGGAACGCCCATCGTGGCGGATTCCTCGACACAGCCGGCGACGAGCGGAATGGCGAGAAGGGGAAGAAAGAGTGTGGCGCGCATGGGTGTCCTCCATTTGGCATTGTTCGCAAGCACAGGCTACCATCTTTCGAATAGTAGCGCAGCGATGCCAATTGGAAACTTTCCGGCCCAGAGACGGGCGGCCGTCCCCGCTTCGCGCCTGACATATCTCGGTAAATCGTGGTTCAGGCAATGTAGGGTCCTGCCGGCTCGGCGGCGCGGCTTCGGCCAACTATGATGGAGCGTCAGACGCCTACCAGTTCCGCAGCGAAGCGTGCCGTGACGGAGACGGCCAGCAAGGCAGGGGTCGGCAGGATCTCGGACGTGATCTGCCGGAAGCGGCTCGTGTAGCTGATGCAATCGAAGACGGCGAGATCGGCTTCCACCTCGGCCATCTGTCGTGCTGCGTCCCGGATCTCTTCTTCACCGGCATCCGGCTGAACCGCGATGACCGAAACGTCATAGCCCTTGGCGCCCCATCGCGTTCTGGCATTCTCCGCTTGCGCCGGCGTCGGGATGAAGATGCCGAGGCGTCCGCCCTGAAGGCAGCCGGTCACGGCGCCCGCAAGCAGGTCGGAGGCGAAATGGACACCGGGTGCCGCGAGAGATGGAAACCTTCCCGTGCAGCAGACGAATGTCGCCCGCGCCCCGAGATCGTCCAGTTCCGCAAGCCGCGCAGCCATGCCCTCGGTCACCACCTTCTTGTCAACGAGGATCGACCGTCCGCTCGGCAGGGTCGTGTAGAGCGTGGTGGCGGCCGAGGATGGCGCAGCCTGCGCCAGACCGGCCTCGTCGAGATGATCGAGCGCACCACGCATCTTCAGCTCGGCGGCATCGCCGAAGTCCCGCTCGAACTCGGCCAGCAATGCCGGGCGCGGCGCCTGGCCGATGACCAGAAGCCCGATGACCGGACGCGCGCTCATGCGACCGCCGCCGCGTCGCGGCGCATCGCGCGGGCCTCGCCGACCACGCGCACGCGGGTCCGGATCGCCCGGCCCGGCAGATAGCTGAGCGGAAGATCCTCGACATCGATGACCTTGATCGTCGCGGCGTCCGCACCGGCCTCGACCGCCGCGGCGATGGCAGCCTCGCGCGCCGCCGCGATGGCGTCCTCGCGGTCCATGTCGCGATAGATCCTGTCGGTCTCGCCGCTGATCTGCGCCATGGCGGCGCCGACCGCATTGGCGACTTCGTGATAGGGGACATGCACCACCTCGGAAATCCCCGGAACCGCCTCGGGGATCAGCATCGCGCCCCCGCCGACTGCGAGCAGCGGCACCTCGGTGGCATCGGTCTTCATCCGGTCAACGTTCTCGGCGACGGAGGCATGGATCTTGGCGAGCGCGGATTTGACGAACTCCGCGGAGAGGCCTGCGACCCGGGACGCATCCCCGAGATCGAGCAGGCCGCTGGCCACAGCGATATCCGTCGCCGTCACCGTGTCGCCGCCGAAGACCAGCGCCTCCTGCCCGAGCCGGTAGCCGACAGATTGCGGCCCGACCGTCAGAGGATCGCGCCCGATGACCGTTCCGCCGCCGATGGCGATCGACAGCAGGTCGGGCATCCGGAACAGCGTGCGCACGCCGCCGACCTCGACGACATTGTTGGCCTCGCGCGGGAACCCTTTGACGAGACAGCCGATATCGGCCGTCGTTCCGCCCACGTCGCAGACCATCGCGTCCTCGATCCCGGCCAGCAGCGCCGCGCCGCGCATCGAGTTGGTCGGGCCGGAGGCGAAGGAGAAGACCGGGAATTCCCGCGCCGCCTCGGCAAGAACGACGGTGCCATCGTTCTGGGTGATGAAGAGTTGCGCCTTCAACCCCGAGGACGCGACGGCGTCTACGAAAGCTTGCGTGGTCTCGCGCGCCAGCCCGATCAGCGAGGCATTCATCAGTGCCACGTTCTCACGTTCCAGGAGGCCGATCCGGCCGAGCGTCGAGGAAAGCGTGAGATGGACGTCCGGGGCCTCGTTGCGAACGATCTCGGCCGCGCGCTCCTCGCATTCGGCGGTGAGCGGCGAAAAGGTGGCGCTGATCGCAACCGCTTTCACGCCATCCGCCCGAATCTGGCGTGCGGCCCTTGCCACGGCAGCCTCGTCCATCGGCACGAGGGGGCGACCGTCATATTCGTGCCCGCCCTCAACGAGGTAGACGCCGCCATTGACCTTCGCGGCGAGATCCTTCGGCCAGTCGCAGAAGGGCACGAGGCTGGCAGAGGCCGGGAGCGACACGCGGATCGCCGCCGCGCGCCCGAGGTTGCGCCGCTCGACCACCGCGTTGGTGAAATGGGTCGTGCCGATCATAACCGCCATGACATCGTCGGCCGCGTCTCCGGCCTTTGCCAGCAGATCCCGGAGCGCCGTTCGGACGCCGGAGGTGATGTCGGAGGTGGTGAAGGTCTTGACCGCGGCGATCACCTGGTTGCCGTCGAGCAGGGCCGCGTCCGTGTTGGTGCCGCCAACGTCGATGCCGATGCGCTTCATGCCTGCTCTCCCTTGAAGACGGAGGTGAAATCGAGGTCGAACCCGAAGGCCCGTGGGCCGACCGCCGAGAGGCCGGCCTCGGTCAGGAACACTTCCGGCGCGGGCAGCGCGAGCACGCTCACCCTCTGACCAAACCGCAGAACATCCGTGCCGATCCCCTCGCCCGAAACCGTATCGAGCAGGCAGATCAGGTCCGGTGTCATCACAACCGGTTCGGCGTCGAGGAACGCCACCGAATACTCGTTCTGGAAATGCACCACCAGGGTCTGGCCGGCATTCTCGTTCAGCCCCTCGATGCGGGCCTGACCGCGCAGGAAGCCTTCGGTGGCACGGCGTTCGACATCGACGACCTTGCCGGTGAAGAGCAGTTTTCCCTGCGCCGCGCCGAGCACGGCCTCGATCGGGTCGGCATGGGCGGCGCGGGCGGCGCGGACCTGCTGGCCGAGGTCGATCGCCTTGGACACCGAATAGAGAATGCCGTGCTGCTTGACCTCGGCGCCGCTGCGCGGTGCCTTGCAGGTCGCCGCGACCGAGCCGATCTCGGTGCAGGCCTTGCGGCTGATCCGCTCCATCCAGCGCCAGGAGGCGGCGCGCGGAAAGATGATCTCGTTGTCGCGGATATCCGCCATCGTCAGCGGGTAACAGCGCAGGCCGGCCACGGCGACCGAAGTCATCTGCGCCTCCGGATAGGCACGCCCCATCGTGTCCGCATCGACCACCGGATAGCCGCCGATGGCCGCGACCTGCATCGGGTGCATGCCGTTGCCGCCACCGATCTCAAGCGCCATGACCGCGTCGAACTTGCGGCCGAGGTGTTCCTCCATCATGCGCAGCGGCTTGATCGCGAAGTCCGGATCGGCAAGGCGCTCCTGCCCGACGAGCGGCGCGCCCATGTTCGACAGCACGGCGACCAGCGCGTCGTCGGTCAGCGACATCGGGTCGATCAGCGTCACCTGATGCCCCTTCTCGTAGAGCAGGCGCATGTTGAGAAGCTTGTGATACGGGTCTCCCCCGCCGCCCGTTCCCAGGATCCACGCGCCGACGGCAAGGGCCTCGATGTCGTCGGCCGTCAGGACGCGGTGGGTCTGGCTGGGGTGCCTCTTGGCAAGGGTGTTCATCGCGCAATGATCCTTTGTGCCATCCGCCCGGGCGCACATGCTGTGCAAGGTCCGTGTTCGACCGGAGCTTGGTTGCTATCTGCCCCGAAATTCACCACGCACCGGCCGCATCGCAAATAATAAACCCCTATGGCACCGATCACCGGCGGCTATGCAGGGACCGCTCCAACCACGCATATCGGTCTGTTTGCACATGCATTAGGCAGAGTTTAGCCAATCTTGATTAATTTGCGCGCATTCTTCCGGCATGTCATAAATCTCCTGCATGGTAGCCATCAACAGTCGTTTGTTTTCCTCCCGCCCCGCTTCTGCCTTCAATGGGAGCGTGCAGAGGCCCGGTCGCCCGGGTTCCCCCCGATCCTTCCGGCCCGTCCCAAGGGCCGCCAACATGGAGCCGAACCATGACACTCAGAAGATTATCCTCAGCGCTGACGGCCGCCGCAGTCGCGCTTTCTCTGGCGATGCCGGCACAGGCCGTCGAAAAGAAGGACAACCAGTTCTGGATGGTGATCGGTGGGCGGCAGCCGGTGTCGCACATCGACCCGGGCCAGTCCTACGACTACGCGATCCGGATGATGACGCAGGCGCTCTATGACGGCCTGGTCAAATACACCGGCAATCCGCCGACCGTCGAGCCCTGGCTCGCCACGAACTGGGAGACCTCGGACGACGGGCTGACCTGGACCTTCCACCTGGCCGAGAATGCAACCTTCCACAACGGCGACCCGGTGACCGCGGAGGCCGTGGTCTATTCCTACCGCCGCACGCTGGAGATGAACGAGGGCGTGGCCTGGATGCTCTCCGACGTGGTCCAGCCCGACAACATCACTGCCCTGGACGAGCACACCGTGCAATTCGTGCTCGACCGTCCCTATGCGCCGTTCCTGAGCTTCCTGCCCTGGTGGTTCGTGGTGAACCCCGCGCAGGTCGAGGCCAACGTGGTCGACGGCGACTTCGGCAAGGCATGGCTGGCCGAGAATGACGCCGGCTCCGGCCCCTACATGCTCGAGCGCTTCGATCAGGGAACGGCCTACTGGCTCAAGCGGAATGCCGACTACTGGAAGGGCTTCCCCTACGAGAACGAGGACATGGGCGGGATCATCTACCGGCTGATCCGCGAATCCGCCTCGCAGCGGGCGGCGCTGATCTCCGGCGAGGCGGACCTCGTGACGGATCTGACCCCGGAAGAGATCGAAACCGTGGGCGCCCGCCCGGATGTCGAAACAACCTCCACCCCGGCGCTGACCTCCTTCGGCCTGAAGATGAACACACAGGGCGAGCACATGTCGGACATCAACCTGCGCAAGGCGGTGGCTTACGCCTTCGACTACGACACCTTCGTGCAGGTCTATAACGGCAACGCGAAGCTCCAGACCTCGGCCTTCACCGATGCCGTGCAGGGCAAAGTCGATGTCGAGATGCCGCGGCAGGATCTCGAGAAGGCGAAGGAATATCTCGCCAAGTCGAAATACCCCGAGGGCGGCATCACGCTCGAATATGTCTATGTCCAGGGGCTGGAACAGCAGCGCCAGATGGGTCTTTCGCTGCTCAACAGCCTTCGTGATCTGAACATCGAGCTGGAAATGGTGCCGCTGACCTGGCCGAACATGGTTGCGCGCGCCGCCGACGTGGAACAGAGCCCCGACCTGATGGCGATCTTCGCCACGCCGGTCTCCACCGACCCCGACGCGGTGGCGATCCAGTATCATCCGAGCAGCCACGGCAAATACTACGGCTCGCACTACCTGGATGACGCCGAACTCAACGCGATGATCGAGGAAGCCCGCAGCCTGTCGGACTGGGAAGAGCGCGCGCCGATCTATGCTGGGATCCAGCAGAAGATCGTCGATCTGCAGCCCGAGATTTTCGGCATGATGCGCCAGCGCATGTTCGCCTACCGCGACTATGTGAACGGCTACTCCGACAGCCCGATCCGGATGACCAGCGAGGTGGATCTCTACCCGCTCTACATCCAGCCGAAGTAATCGGCCCCGACAGCGAAGGACCGCGGCCTCCGGGCCGCGGTCAACGGCCCATCCGGGCCTACACGAGGATCACGTCCCGATGCTGAAACTGATCGCCAAACGCATGGGCCTGATGGTGGTGATGCTGCTCGGCCTTGCCGTCATCACCTTCACCATCGCCAACGTCGCCCCGGGCGATCCCGCGCGGCTGGCCGCCGGTCCAGACGCCAACCAGGCAATGGTCGAGCAGATCCGCGTCGAGCGCGGCTTCGACCGCCCCCTGCCGGTGCGCTTCGTGCTTTATGTCGATCAATTGCTGCATGGCGATTTCGGCTCATCGGTCTATACCGGCCGGCCGGTGGCCCGCGACATCGCGCAGTTCCTTCCCGCGACAGTCGAACTCGTCCTGTTCTCCATATCCATCGCGATCGTTCTCGGCGTCCCGCTCGGTGTCATCGCGGCGGTCCGACAGAACAAGCCAATCGACCACGCGATCCGCCTGCTCTCCGTCTCCGGTGTCGCGCTGCCGATGTTCTGGCTCGGCCTCATGCTGCAATGGTATCTGGCGCTCGATCTCGGCCTCTTCCCGCTCGGTGGCCGGCTCGGAATCTTCACCGATGTGCCGGAGCCGATCACCGGGATGATCAGCATCGATGCACTCCTGCGCGGCCAGTTCGCGGTGGCCGGCGAGGCGCTCTGGCACATGGTGCTTCCGGCAACCGCCTTGAGCTTCCCGGCGCTCGCGGCAATCATCCGCGTCAACCGCGCCGAGATGCTGGAAGTGCTCGGCCGCGACTATGTCACCAACGCCCGCGCCCAGGGTATCGGCCCCTGGCGCATCATCGCGGTCTATTCGCTCAAGAACGCGATCCTACCGACTCTGGCCATGATCGGCCTGCGCTTTGGCTGGATGCTCGGCGGCACCGTTCTGGTCGAAGGCGTGTTCGATTTCCCCGGCCTCGGGCTCTACGCCGCCAAGGCGGCGGTCTCGTCGGATTTCGAGCCGATCATGGCGGTCACCCTGACCCTCGGCGCCGCCTTCATGCTCATCAACCTCGTGATCGACCTGCTCTACGCGGTGCTCGATCCCCGCGTTCGCAACCAGATCTGAGGCGGCCGAGATGACAGACAGCAACATCACCGCCACCGACCTCCGCACCGCCGGCAAGCCCGCGCCCAAGAGCTTCCGCGAGACCCGGCGGATGATCCGGACCTATTCGCGCTCCTTCTCCTCGATGCTCGGCCTCGCGCTGGTCGCCTTGTTCCTGTTCGTGGCGCTCTTCGGCCCGTGGCTTGCGCCCTACCCCGAAGACGCCTATGGCGCGGTGAATTTCGACATCAAGCTCCTGCCACCCTCGCCCGACCACTGGTTCGGAACGGACCAGGTCGGATCCGACATCCTCTCGCGCGTGCTGATCGGCGCGCGGACCACGCTCCAGATCGGCCTTACCGTGACCGGCATCGCCGTGCTGATCGGCGTGCCGCTCGGCCTGATGGCCGGGATGGTCGGCGGATGGCTGGCCGAAACGATCATGCGGGTCACTGACATCTTTCTCTCGATTCCCGGTCTGATCCTCGCCATCGCCATCGTCGGTGCGCTCGGGCCGGGCATCCTCAACGCAATGCTGGCCCTCTCGCTCGTCTGGTGGCCGGGCTATGTCCGCCTCGTGCAGGCCAAGACGCTCAGCCTGCGCAACGAGACCTATGTGGACGCCGCCCGCGCGCTCGGCGCCGGGCCGTTCCGGATCCTCTTCGTCCACGTCCTGCCGAACTGCCTCTCCCCGATCGTCGTCAAGGCGTCGATGGACATGGGCATGGCGATCCTCGGCGCGGCGTCTCTGGGGTTTCTCGGCCTCGGCGCCCAGCCGCCTTATCCCGAATGGGGAGCCATGATCTCCACCGGGCGGGCCTATCTGCCCGACTGGTGGTGGTGTTCCTTCTTCCCCGGCATGGCCATCTACCTGACGGTGCTCGGCTTCAACCTGCTCGGGGACGGTCTTCGCGACGTGCTCGACCCGCACCAGAGGTGACGACATGGACTCGCTGCTCGACATCCGGAACCTCTCGCTGGTGTTCGACACGTTCGACGGCACCTATCACGCCATCGACGACGTGAGCCTCAGCCTCAAGCCCGGCGAGGCGCTCGGGCTCGTGGGCGAGACGGGATGCGGCAAGTCCGTGCTCACCCGCGCCGCCTTCGGCCTCGTGCCGAGCCCGCCGGCGCGGATCACCCAAGGCTCGGTGAAGCTCGACGGAATGGAGCTTCTCGGCCTTACCGACCGCGCCCTGCGCCAGGTGCGCGGGCGCCAGGTGGCAATGATCTTCCAGGACCCGATGACCTACCTGAACCCGGTCTTCAAGGTCGGCACCCAACTCGTGGACGCGATCCGCGCCCAGCATGGTGGCGCCATCGACCGCAAGGCGGCCCGGGAGATCGCGCTCGACATGCTGGAGAAGGTGCACCTGCCGAACCCGCTGCGGCAGTTCAATTCCTACCCGCACGAGCTTTCCGGCGGCATGCGCCAGCGGATCCTGATCGCCATGGCGCTGGCAGCGCGGCCGAAGCTCCTCATCGCCGACGAGCCGACCACGGCGCTCGACGTCACGATCCAGGCGCAGATCCTCGACCTGATGGCGGAACTCGTCGACGACATGAATCTGTCAATGATCATGATCTCCCACGATCTCGGCGTGGTCGCGCAGGTATGTTCGCGCGTGGCGGTGATGTATGCCGGAAAGATCGTCGAGGACGCCCCGATCCGCGAGATCTTCGAGACCCCCGTGCATCCCTACACCAAGGGCCTTCTGGGCGCCCTGCCCCACCCCTTCCGGCCGGCCGATGACCTCGAGAGTATCCCCGGCAACCTGCCCGACCTGCTCGACCCGCCACCGGGCTGCCGGTTTGCCGGCCGCTGCACCTTCCGCCGCCCCGAATGCGACGCGCCGATCCCGCTGGCGGAGATCGCGCCGCGCCATTCGGTCGCCTGCGTCCTGCGCCCGGGCGCAGTCACGCCGGCCGTCGCCGCGACGAAGGATCTGAACCATGCTTGAGATCGACAACCTGAAGGTGCATTTCCCGGTCGCGTCCGGACAGACCGTCCGCGCGGTGGACGGGGTCACCCTGACGCTCTCGGCTGGCGAGACGATGGGACTGGTCGGCGAGAGCGGGTCGGGAAAATCCACGGTGGGCAAGGCGGCGCTTCGCCTCGTGCCGTCGACATCGGGCGCGATCCGGATCGGCGATCTCGACGTCACAAAGGCTCGCGGCCCCCAGATGCGCAAGCTGCGCTCGCGGGCCCAGATGGTGTTTCAGGACCCGCATTCCTCCCTCAATCCGCGCATGACCATTCGGCGCGCCGTCGCCGAGGGGCTGATCCTCAACACTTCCCTCCGCGGCCGGGCGCTCAACGAAAAGGTGGCCGGGATGCTGGAGTCGATGGGCCTGCCGGCGCAGTTTCACGACCGCTTCCCGCACGAGCTGTCCGGCGGCCAGAAACAGCGGGTCTGCATCGCCCGCGCTTTGGCGCTCGACCCCGACCTGCTGGTCCTCGACGAACCCACCTCGGCGCTCGATGTCTCGGTTCAGGCACAGATCCTCCGCGTCCTGCGCCGCCTGCACGAGGCCCGGCCGGAGATGACGCAGCTCTTCATCTCGCACAACCTCGCGGTGGTCCGTTTCCTGTGCCAGACCGTCGCCGTGATGTATCTGGGGCGTATCGTCGAAATGGGGTCGGTGAGCCGCGTGTTCGATGCGCCGGCCCATCCATACACCAGGGCGCTGCTTTCCGCCGTGCCAGTCCCGGAAGCAAAGCGACGTCCCGACCGGATCCGCCTGCAGGGAGACATTCCCAGCCCGACCGCGCTTCCGAAGGGCTGTGCCTTTCACACCAGGTGTCCGATCGCGAAAAAGGGCGTATGCAATGTCGAGGAACCGCCGGAGATCGGACTGGAGGACGGTCGGGTGGTAAGATGTCACTTCGCCTTGGGACCCGCGCCTGAATGAGCTTTCGCCTTGACCGCCTGGCGGTGCAACTCGACTGGAACCTTCTTCGTACCTTCATGGTGATCGTGCAGGAGCGCTCGATCACCGGCGCGGCGGCACGGCTCAACGTCACGCAGCCATCGGTCTCCGCCGCGCTCCGGCGTCTCGAGGAACGGCTCGAGCTCAGGCTGGTCGAACGCGGCTCGGGGCAGACCTTCGTGGTGACCCGCGCAGGCGAGGCGGTCTATCGCGAGGCGCTGGAGATCTATGGCGGCGTCGTCCGGCTCAACAATATCGACGCGAGCGACGGCCTCCAGCTCTCCGGCAATGTCGTGATCCACCGCTCCAGCCATCTCGAAATGGACCGGATCATGACCGTGCTGGCCGAGTTCCGCAATCAGCACCCGGGCGTCACGTTCTCCCTCCGATCGGTCCCCTGCGCGGAGGTGACCCAGGCGCTCCTGCACCGGGTTTCGTCGCTGGGGCTCTGCACCCGCATCGACCCGACGATCCAGCGTCTGAAGGCCCTCCCGCTCACGCCACAGGAGTTCGGCGTCTTCTGCGGCCCCGAACATCCGCTCTATCGCCAGCAGGTGGCAGACCCCGCCCTCCTCGCGGACTCCGACGTCGTCGGCTTCGAGGAAGACCAGATGGCCGGAGCCTTGTCCGCCGTGGCACGGTTCCGGATGCAGAACGGGATCGGGGCGCGCTTCATCGCCGCGGCGACCGGGATCGTGGATCTCGTGGAACTCATCGAGAGCGGCACGGCCATCGGCTGCATGTCGCGCGGCCACGCGGCGCGCTACGGCTACCGTCTCTGGCAGATCCCGCTCGATGTCCCGCCGCCCGTGGTCGAGGTGTATTCGCTTGTAGACGGCGAACGCCTGATGACGCCGCTCGAGGTCGCCCTGCTGGAGACCCTTGAGGCGGAAGGGCTCGCGCAAATGCCCCGCCCCAGATCCGACGTCTGACATCAAGTTGAAGCTGAGGGGAAATCGCGGCGCGGCGATCAGCGGCCACTCGAACTCGCCGGATGCATCCCGGCCGGGCCGCTATTTCTTGTCGGTCTCTCCGGATGTGTCCGTGCCCTTGGACAGCGGTTCGCTTTCCTCCAGCGGCGGCGCCGCCGCCGAGAGCGGCTCGCCTCCGGCGTCCTCGAGTTCCTCCGCCGTCACGTTGAAATCCGGAGAGCCGGGCGGCGGGTAGCTCAGTTTCCCGTCCAGCTGACGCTGACGGTCTCCCGGGAGATTCGGAAACGGCAATTCCTGTTTCCGCCGCCAGGCCGAAACCTCCCGCTTGACGTCGCGAGACCGGTCGGCGTCGAGCCCATCGTCCCTGCCCAGATAGAGAGTATGCGACGGGAAGGCGAACCCCGTGCCGGACAGCTCGACGATCGACATGATCCTGAACTGGACATCCTCCTTAATCGCAAAGAAGTCGTTCCATTCGCGGGTCACGGCATAGACCCGGATATCGATATCGAGCGAGGACGCGCCGAAATTCGAAAACCTGACGCGCACTGTGTCGCTGTCGATCCGCGGATGACCGATGAGCATCTCGCGCAGCTTCGCCACCACGTATCGCAGCTGATCTTCGTCGGTCTCTTAGCGCAGCCCGATCGTCTGGCTGATCAGCATGCGGTCGCATTGCGCCCAGTTGACGATCTGCATGTCTGCGAACTGGGCGTTGGGCACCGTGATCATCGTCCGGTCCTTGGCCCGGACCTGGGTAGATCGGATGCCGATGCTCTCGACCGTCCCGCTCCGGTCGCCAAAGGTGCAGAAATCTCCGACGCGGATCGGCCGGTCGAGGTAGAGAATGAACCCGCCGATCAGATTCTCCAGGGTCGGCCGGATCGCGAGGGCGATGGCAAGCCCGCCGATTCCGAGGCCGGCCAGCAGGCTGAACACCGGCAGGCCGATATCTTGCGCGCCATAGGCAACGATCACGATGCCGCCCACTATGCCGATGATCCGGGCGATCAGCCTCAGCATGTGGGCGTCGAAATTTTGCTCGGGCAGTGCGCTTCTGGAAATTGCCGTCTCGAAGATAGCCAGCAACAGGACCCAGAAGGTCCAGGCGAGTGCCAGATAGATCACCGCGGTCAGGCCGGCATACGTAACCGCCGCGAACGTTCCGGCGACGATGATCTGGCCGGAGAGGAAATAGCGCAGGCCGAGGCCGGCGAGGAGCACGGCCAGCGGGCTCAGCAGAAGGCGCCAGCGCTCGCCGACCCGACCGCCCCAGTCGGGATGCGTTGTCGCGCGGTTCCAGGCAAGAAGGATGAGCACCGATATCGCCGTCAGGAGGACAGACGCGACGATCTTCCAGATCGGTGTGCCGAGGACCGGGCGCTTGAGCTTTTCCGGCACCGCATCGGCCAGTGCGACCGGAACCATCGGCCCGGTGAACTGGCGGATCTCCGACCCCCACGAGCGAACTGGTCCGGGGGTATGAAGCGGAAGGTTTTCGACCGTCCTGTAGAATTGCGGGGCCGAATTCACCGTGTGTTGGCTGAACAGGAACTCGCCCTGCCGGGGCCCGTCCGCGATCCGGACGATGCGGAAGGGCGTGTCCGGCACGGCATAGGCGGCGGGGCTTCCGGGTTTGAAGGCCGTGGCATCCGGCACCGTGTCGAGCGCCGGCAGCGGGACACGGTTGAAGATGTCGAGAAGATAGGTCGCGGTCTCCGCCCCGACCTCGCGGCGCGTCGCCTCGGGAACCTGGGACAGGTCGATCAGCGAGAGCCACTGGTCCAGAACCAGCGCGATCCGGTCCGCGCTCTGGCGGTCATGCGCCGTCTTGTAGGCGGTCATCGCAGCTTCGAACTCGGCGCTCAGCCGCTGGAAGCTTGCGATCACGCCCCTAGGACTGCTCGTCTCCAAACCATATTGCGGGCCAACCACCGCGCCGGCCGACGCCTGTCCCGGATCGGCGCCAGCCTCCGAAGGCGCCTCCTGAGCCACGGCGATTGCCGACATGAGCAACAGGGCCGCGAGTCTCATCGTCGCGGCCGAGGCGGCGCTGAGCAGGCACCTTGTCCATCCGAAATGTGAAGAAGCGCGCATTTTCAATATCCGTTCGGATCGACAGTTTCGAAGGAAAGGGTGCGCCGCAAGCTGAAATTGCCGCGGCTGCGGCTCCCGACCGCCAATGAGCGGAAGGTTCGCTGACCGCTCGCGCCGGGTTCGAACCGCGCGAAGCGCGTTGCGAAGAGCTTCGAGAGTCCGGCCATGTACCAGCCGTGCACCGTGATCAGAAGCACCAGAACAAGCAGGCCGAAATCTTCCAGGCCCGACACCACGGTCGTTCCAACCGCGGTCAGGACGGGATCGACCGTGTCTTTCACAACGCTTTCATCCATTGCGGAAATCCCTTTCCCAGAGGGAAAGCTGAACTGACCAGCGAGCGGATCGGGCGGTCTCCCGCCTCAGTCGGCACCGTTCGATTTCCCCGGTCCGGAATGACGTCAGGAGACGATGCGCCGGAAGACGGCAGGCCGCCGGGTCGGCGGGAGAGTCGGACACCACTATGGCCGGCGCCGCGCACTTGCCATCAGAGAACGGCGCGCCGGAACTCCGGCGACGGACAGTGGCGTCAGGGGCATGCCGATGATGTCGATGAAGACCGGCACGCTTTCCACCAGCACCGGCATTTCGCCGTCGATGATCGTTACGGTGTTGTGCAGACCGCCGCTCTCGAGGGCCGAATTCTGCGGCACGACGACCGTCTGGCGCAGAGTACCCGTATCGAGAACCGAGATGTCAGCGTTGGGCGGATCGGTGAGGAAGCTATCCTCGCATTCGCTCCAGAATGGCGCGAAAGAATCCCTGGTCATGTTGCCGTGGATCCGCTCCAGCCGATCGGAGAGGAACAGCGTGGTCAGGCTGACGTCATGCAGGGTTCGGACGGCCGCGCTTGCGGCCGCCCGACGCCGGATCAGCGGGCCGCTGTCCAGCCGTTATAGGTGTCCAGATTCTCGGCCGTGATCAGCTCCGGATCGAGAAGAACCGTGCTCGGATCGGGCGTTTCGCCATTGAGAACCTGGTTGGCCATATCAAGCGCCATCCCGGCCATGACATACGGGTCCTGGCTGGCCGACGCCTTGATCAGCGAGCCGTCGGTGGCGAGCGCAACCTCGATATCGGGGGCACCGTCAACCGCGGTGATGATGAAGCCGTCCCGTTTCAGTTGCTTGGCGGCCAGCTCGGCGCCGATGCCCGTCGGATCGTTGATCGCAAACACGGCGTCGATATCGTCGAAGCGGGTCAGCAGACCCTGCATCACGTCCAGACCGCCATCGCGCGAGCCCTGACCGTTCTGGTCGTCGGAGAGGATGGTGATGCCAGGATTCGCCGAGAAGACTTCCTTGCAGCCTTCGACGCGGTCGATGATCGAGGACGAGGCCGGGCCGTTGATGATGATGACGTTGCCTTCGCCGCCGATGTTGTCGACGATGTACTGGCAGGCCTTGCGACCGGCCGCGACGTTGTCGGTCATCACCGTGACGTCGGCGCCGGGGGCGGACACGTCGAAGGCGGAGACGACGATGCCGGCATTCTTGGCGCGCATCACGGCCGGCGCGATGGCCTTGGCGTCCACGGCGTTCAGCATGATGACATCGACGCCGGCGGCGATGAAGTTGTCAATCTGGTTGACCTGCTTGTTCAGGTCATAGTCGGCAGAGACCGAGATCACTTCCACGTCCGGATTGATCTTCCGGGCCGCGTCCTCGATGCCGTTGATCGTGGCGACGAAGAACGGGTTGCCGAGCAGGCCGACCGAAATGCCGATGCTGTTGAGCTTCTCCTCGGCCTGGGCACTGGACGTGATCGCCAGTGCCGCAACCGAGCCAAGAAGGAGTTTACTGATTGTACGCATGGTTACCTCCCTTATGCGATTTATGGGGTCGTTCCGTGTCGGGGCGGGATCGGTTCAGGTGTTGGACGTTCCCTTGAGCCGGTAGCGGTCGAGCGTGACCGCGATGATGATCACCAGCCCCTTGATGATGAATTGCCAGATGTCGGACACGCCGGTCAGGATCAGTCCGTTCGACAGCACCGCGATGATCAGCGCACCGATCAAGGTGCCCCAGATCGAGCCGACGCCGCCGACAAAGCTGGTGCCGCCGAGGATGACCGCCGCGATGGCATCGAGCTCGTAGGCCTGTCCGAGCTGCAACCCGTTGGCCGCATAGAGCCGCGCTGCCGACATCACCCCGCCGAGCCCGGCGCAGAGGCCGGAGAAGGCGTAGACGAAGAGCAGCACCACCCAGACCTTGATGCCGGCGAGCCGGGCAGCCTCGACATTGCCGCCGACCGCGTAAATCCAGGTCCCGAGGATCGTCCGCTTGAGGATGAACCAGGACAGCAGAACGATGGTGAGCGCGATGATGGCCAGCCATGGCACACCGAACAGCCCGCCATTGCCGATCGCCTCGAACGGAAGTTCGGGGTTGAAGACGGTGGTGTCGTCCCCCATCAGCCGTGCCACGCCGCGCACCGCCGTCAGGGATCCGAGCGTCACGATGAAGGGTGGAAGCCCCAACGTCGCGATCAGCCCGCCATTGGCCAGCCCGAAGATCAGCCCCACCAAAAGGCCGATCGTGACGCCCAGAACGCCGCCAAGCGTATAGGTCGAGAAGATCACCGCAGCCATCGCCGAGGCGGCCAGGATCGAGCCGACCGACAGGTCGATGCCGCCGGTCAGGATCACGAAGGTCATGCCGGCGGCAAGGACGATATTGATCGAGGCCTGCTGCAGAACGATGGAAAAGTTCACGGTCGACATGAACTTGCCGGTGAGCAGCTCGAAGGCGACCGCCAGGAGGATCAGCACCGGCAGCATGCCGAGCGCAAAGAAGCGCGCCCTCAGCCGGTCGCGTCTGGTTGCTGCTGCCGCGGTTGCGTCGCTCATGCTGACGGTCCTTCGATTGTCGGTTGAATGTTGGAATCGCCCTGCGGGTCGGTCGCCTGCCCCGCGACACTCTTGGAATGGGTGGCGAAGGCCATGATGGCCTCCTGCGTGATCGGTCGGTCCCGGGTGCGGGCGATCGTGCCGACGATCTGCCCGTCGCGCATGACCAGCACGCGGTCCGCCATGCCGACGATCTCGGGCAGCTCGCTCGAAATCATCACGACCGCCAGGCCCTGCCGGGCCAGGCCGTCGATCAGACGGTAGATCTCCGACTTCGCCCCGACATCGACGCCGCGGGTCGGTTCATCGAGCAGAAGCACCCGTGGCTTCAGTTCCAGCAGGCGTCCCAGCAGAACCTTCTGCTGGTTCCCGCCGGACAAGGCGCCGACCTTTAGCGTGGCAGAGGGCGTGCGGATGTCGAGCGCCTTCACCGCAGCCTTTGCCCGGTTCAACGTCGCGCCGAGATCCCGGACGCCGCCTCGGCCGGCATCCTGGTCCAGCACGCAGATGCCGATATTGTCCGCGATGGACATCTCAAGGAACAGTCCGAGGATCTTTCGGTCCTCGGTGAGATAGACAATCCCGTTCTCGAGACCCTCGCGCGGGGATTTCGGCGTGACCTCCGTGTCGCCGATGAAGACCTTGCCCGTTTGTGACGGGTCGGCGCCGTAGATCAGGCGGGCAAGCTCGGTCCGCCCGGATCCGACGAGCCCGGCAATTCCCAGAACCTCGCCTTCATGCACCTCGAAACTGCAGCCGTGGACATGTTTGCGATCGGCCATGTTCTCGACCCGCAGCACCACCTTCCGGTTCGGGTCCGGCTCCGAGTGATCCTTCGCGTAGAAGCTCGAGATGTCCCGCCCGACCATCATCTTCAGCAGCCGCGCCTCGTCGATCTCGTCATGCTCGAGCGTCCCGATATAGGTTCCGTCCCGCAGCACGGAGCAGCGGTCCGCCAGGGCGTAGACCTCGTTCATGCGGTGCGAGATGTAGAGGATGGCGATGCCGTCGGCCTTCAGCCCGGCGATCACGTCGAAGAGCTTGCTCACCTCGTGGTTCGACAGCGAGGTCGTCGGCTCGTCCATCACGATGATCCGCGAGTCGCCCGCCATCGCGCGGGCGATCTCGACAAGCTGGCGCTCACCCAGCGACAGGCGCGACACGATGGTGTCGGGGGCGAAATCCACGCCCAGCCGGTCTAGGACGACCTTTGTCCGGCGCAGGGTCTCCTGCCGGTCGACCCGCCAGCCGCGGGAGATCTCTTCGCCCAGGAACAGGTTTTCTGCGACGGTCAGGTTGGGCGCCAGCGACAGTTCCTGATAGATCACCGCGACCCCGCGCGCCCGCGCCTCCTTGGGGTTTCCCGGCGGCAGCGGGGTGCCCTCGACCAGCACATGCCCGCCATGGTCCGGAGAATAGGCGCCCGAGAGGATCTTCATCAGCGTCGACTTGCCGGCGCCGTTCTCGCCCATCAGGGCGTGCACCTCGCCGGCATAGGCAACCATCGAAACGTCCCGCAGGGCGCGGACGGACCCGAAAGTCTTGCTGATGTCGCGCATTTCCAGTGCGGGGGCGGTGTTTGCAGGAGACGCTCCGTCAGCCATGCGCATCCCTCCCCGTTTCGGCAACGATGACATCCACGCCCGCATCCTCCAGCATTTTTGCGTCCCGGTCCGCCAGCCCGTCGTCAGTGATCAGGCGATCGACCTTGTCGAAGGTCAGCGCGACCTTCGGATGCAGATCCTCGAACTTGTGACTGTCGACCAGAACGATCACTTCGGTCGCGACGGCCGCCATCTCGCGCGTGTGCTGCACCAGAAGCGGGTTGGCCTCCAGCAATCCCCGTTCGCTGACCCGAAGGGCCCCGACAAAGAACTGCGATGCGAAGAGGTTGCGCTGCCGAACCTGCGGATCGAACAGGATCCCGGGTTCACGATGCAGGTCTCCGCCTCCCACCGTGAGCTGGCAGGTCCCGTTTTCCGACAGATAGGCCGCCAGCGGCATCGAGTTGGTCAGGATCCGGATGTTGCGCCTGGCGACATGCCGGCCGAAGTGGAAACAGGTCGAGCCGCCATGCACGAGGATGATGCTTCCATCCCGGACCAGCTTGCCCGCTTCCCTGGAAATGGCAGTCTTTTCCGCAACATGGAGGTCGAGATTCTCGACGAAGGGCCGCGCGACGGCGCGTTGATACATCCCGGAATTCCCGAGGCGTGCGATGCCGCCATGGACCTTCTTGATCGATCCCTTCGCGTGGAGCTTGTCGATCTCCCGCCGGATGGTGGCAGCCGAAACCCCCATCTCCGCCTGCAGCTCGCGAACCGTCAGAAAGGGCCGCTGCGCCAGCAAGTTCAGAATGCCTTCTTGTCGATGCAGATCCATCACGACTCGGCCTCTCTCTCGTGCCGGAGGATGATGATATTTACTCGGAATGCAATAAAATTCCTCTAATAGTGATAATTCTTGCAAATCCTCGAGAGCAAATCCGAGGATTTAAGAAAATTTCATCACCGGTAAGCGAAATCTCTCAGATGGGCAACGTGCGAACGCTGTCCGAAAGTCCGCCTCCACGGCCAAGCCGCGACACCGGCAAAAAGAAGCCTGCACGCCGATTTCCCGGACGAGGGACAGCTTAGTGGCGGTCGGAACGGGACGGCGCTGTGCGGTCCTTGCAAAGCTCGCCCGGCGGGAATTTGGCTCCCCAGGACCTCAACGGAAAAACCGGACGCTTTTTGTCATTCGCGACAGGCAGAAATTGGCCCACTCCAGCATCCTTGGCGCGAGCGCCCGCGCCGGTCAGACCAATGCCCGGATCAGCGGCGTCCACTGTTCCCGCATCGGCCGGTAGGCTGCCTGACCCTTGTCGAAGATCGACAGCCCCTCTTCGGCCAGGTCGCCATAGGCCACGCGCTCGGTGATCCGTGCCACCGGCGCCTGACCGACCTTTTCAAAAAAGGCATCGAGCCGCGCATTGGCCCGTCCGCGCGCCTTCACCCGGTTGGCCAGAAGCTCGATTCCCACCTTGCCCTTGCGGATCCGCTTGATGTCGTGGAGATCCTTGAGGAACCGCTTCGTGCTGTCGGCATCGAAAAAGGACGGCATCACCGGGCAGATCACCGCCTTGGCCTCGGCCACGAGCATTTGCGAGTCGTCGTCGTAGAGCGCACCGGGCGCGTCGATCACGACCCAGTCGACGCCCTTGGGCACGTCACCCAGCGAGCGGTGCGACGACCAGTCGAGATGCAGGATCCGCGTCGCCTGTCGCGGTCGACGCTTTAGCCAGCGGGTGGTCGACTTCTGAAGGTCCGCATCCGCCAACGCCACTTTCCAACCGCCCTCGGCCAGCGCCGCCGCCAGCGTGATCGCGGTGGTGGTCTTGCCGCAACCGCCCTTCCGGTTGGCGATCAATACTGTCTTCATCTGCCCGTCACCTCTTCGATCCTGTCCCTTCGCCGCGGAAACCTGCGGGGAGTCCCGCGCCGCGCGCGTCTCGGGCACCTCGCCGGGCGACCCGGAAAACGCCCGCGCCTCCACCGCGATCCGGACGGTCACTTGCCTGACCCTGCACTTCGTCCTGATCCCATGCGGGAGCGGCTTCAACCCGTGGAATTTCCAGACGCATCCAGTATGCAACCTCTTATGGTTGTCGCAACCGTCGCGACCGTTCTCCTTCCCCGGCGGTAACTGTCGCGATACGCGAACGCGCCACGGCATGACCGCGCAGTTGTCGGGACTGCGCCCGCACGCCGCCACGTTTCTGCCGCGCAGGATGGCTACGCCTGCAACCTGAATCAAGGCGCCGAGTCCGTCCGGACGGTCTGTGGCCTGCGCAAATCCGAGTGTCCCGATGTTGTCTATACGCCTGTTCTCCGCCCTGCCCGCCCTCCTCCTGCTGTCGCAAGCCGCCCTCGCGGTGCCGCTGCATTTCGACGACCCGCTCACCCGGCTCGACGGCAGCTCGACACTCGGCGCGGTTGCCCGGTCCCGGACGATCGAATTCACCAATGTCGCGACGGAGAGCGGCAAGACGGTCGATCTCCGGATCACCGCGCAGTTGAAGAAACAGACCATTTTCGGGCGGCGCGCGCCGCATGGAAGCGACGCGGGAGACCCGGGCTACATCCCGAATTACGGAGCCACCGCTGCCGCGCCGGACGACGATCTCGGCCTGCTCTATTACGGGCGACACACCAACGACATGGAGAACGGACTGCGTCTCACCTTCGATTTCTTCGACGGCACCGGCGCGCGGTCGGGCAGTTTCGCCGAGAGTCTGAGCCTCGCCGAACTCGACCTCGTCCTTTACGACATCGACGGCGAGACCACATCCGGCGCCGACCCGACCAGCCAGAGCGAATACCTGACCGCCTACCTCGCCGACGGACTGACCGCCTATGCTCTCGGACGCTCCGCCACCCCGCTCGCGGCCAGCCTCGGCGCGGACAGCCTCCAACTCTCCGGTCATCGCTCCGATCTCCGCGAGGACGATGTCTCCGGCGCCGTCCGGCTGATCTTCCACGACACCTCCTCGTTCACCCTCGATCTCGGCTCGGAGATGCTTTCCGGCGCGGATATCAACCCCGTCTTCACCGGCCTCGACGGTGACATGAGCCTCTTCCCGGAGGCCGATTTCAGCCCGCTGGTTTCGCTCCTCCCGGAGCAATCCGTCGCCTTTGCCGTACCGCTTCCGTCCGGCCTGCTGCTGATGATGAGCGGCGGCGGCGTGCTGCTCCTGTCCCGTCGACGCATCAGCAGGCGGAAAACGGACCGTGACCTGCGCGCACCGGCCGCGTAGGAACAAGGGAGAGCCGTCTTACCGGAGGATCGGATGCGCCCTCTCCAGAACCGTGTCCTGCCGACCGGTGAGATCGTGTCCCTGCCGGCGCGTGGGCGCTTCATGGGCAATCGTGGCTGCCTGCACGACGCGTCGCAGCGTCTCGGCGTCGCCCGCTGGCGCCATCCACACTGGATTTGCTGCGCGATCGCCTTTCGTGGCCGGCAGCAGACGATCATGGCCCCGAACCGCTACACGCAGCTCTTCTTCCTCGACGAGGCCGTAGCGCTGGCCGCCGGGCACCGCCCCTGCGCCGAATGCCGCCGCGACGCGTATGCGGCCTTCCGCGACGCTTGGGAGGCCGCCTACGGATCCCGCCCGAAGGCTGAGGGGATCGACCGTGTCTTGCACGCTGCTCGGGTGCGGCGCGATCGCAGCCAAATCCGCATTGAGGCGGATCTCGCCACCCTTCCCGACGGCGCCTTCGTGCTGCTCGAGGCCGGCGCGGCGCTGCTCTGGGACGGAGCGCTCCTTCGGTTCGCGCCGGAGGGCTATGGCGCGCGCCGGCCGCGCGGCCCAGACCGCCGGGTCACCGTGCTCACGCCGCGCCCGACGCTCGCCGTGCTCACGGCGGGGTACCGCCCGGAAGTCGCTCTCGCGTGAACCGCCCGGTGGCGGTGCGCGGCGATTATCCGGACGGCGATTCCCGGTCCAGGCAGTCCAGCAGGAACGCCTCGACGAGATCGACGGCAACATCGACCGACAGGCGCTGGCGATAGATCCTGTCCGCTTTCCGGGACATCTCGTTTCGGATCTCGGGTGCGTCGAGCAACCGGTCGATCTCCGCCACCCAGACTTCGGGATCGTTGCTGACAACGCCTGAGCCCGATTCGAAGAGCAACGCGTTGTCGACCTCGTCGGACGCAATCACCGGCACCCCGGCATCGAGATAGGCGAGGATCTTTCCGAAGGATTTTCCGCGCGAGAAGGCGGCCTGCGGCCGCAGCGGTGCAAGCCCCACCGACATGTCGCAAAGCGAGCGGACGAAAGCGCCATACTCCATGAAGGGCATCCATTCGACCGTCACGCCGGCCGCCTCGAGCCGCGCGACATGGTCGCTCTCGCCCGGGGCCCCGTCGCCGTAAAGGCGCAGACGAACGCCCTTCCGCCGGCGCGCCAGCGCCTCCATGACCCCGGTCACGAATTCGAACTCCGCCGGATACCCCTCGGGTTGCGACTGCGCCCAGACGATGGTCGGGGCGCGGTCGCGATGGTCCGGGCGCGCCACTTCGATGGGGCGCGCGCAGGTCCAGACGATCCGCGTGTTCGGCTGGAACTGCCGGCACCAGCGCGCGATATATCGGCTCCCGGCGATCACCCCGACGAACTCGGCGACATCGCGCTCCATCCGCACGGTCAATTTCGGATCGTGAAAATCTGCATCGTCGAGGTCATAGACATAGCGATGCCCGCGCAGCAACTCGTGCGAATTCAGCGCGTGGCGGGACTTCTACAACAGGCAGATATCAGGTCGGAACAACCGCAGCAGACGCTGTCGCTGAGCCATGTCGAGCTGTTTCGGCACCACAACAGCGGTCCAGCCTCGCGCCGCCAACCCATCGGCGATCTCATAGACCCGCAGCAAGCTCGACATCTCGCGGCCCATGCACGGAAACAGCAGCAGCGTGCGCCCGGATCTGCGGCGCAGGAGCTGCGGGTAGAGCGCGGCCTCCCTGGCCCGGTGCGCCAGGAACCGCGCCGCGTTCCGAATTGCTTCCATACTATGACCTCTGCCTTGAAACCGGGCTGTCCGGAGCGGACCTTATGGATCTCTTTTCCAAAGCATGGCAGCATCTTCCCGTCCAGCCCCGACCCCTGTCGAAGGAAACGCCTCCAAAGCCGCCGCTGCGTCGGTCTGACCCTCCCCCTGTGCCTGTCGGCGCGCTAGCGTTTCCGAGAGACATCCGCGCATCAAAGACTCATGCCCACCTCCCAAGACGACCCGCCGCTGACCGAGATGCTCCGCGCGCTGACCGAGACAATCGGCACGCGCGAACGGGTCTTTCTCGGCGAGCTGATCGACGCGCTCGGGGCACGCGGCTACGGGCCGGTGATCCTGCTGGCCGCGGCGATGACCCTGCTGCCAACGGGCATGATCCCCGGCGTGCCGGCCTTCATGGGGGTGATCCTTATGCTCACCGGCGTGGAGATGCTGCGCGGCCGGCGCGGGCTCTGGCTGCCGCCGAGACTCTACGGCATCACCCTGCCCGGCCCTGCGCTCCTCCGCGGCATCCACCGCGCCGAGCCCACTGTGCGCCGGCTCGAGCGGCATATCCGCGCCCGGCTGCAATTCCTGATCACCTGGCGGATCTCGCTCTGGAGCATCGCCGCAATCCTGATCGTCACCTCCGGCGTGATGATCGTCATCGGCGCCATCCCCGGTTTGCCATTCGTGCTCGCGCTCCACCTGCTTGCCTTCGGCCTCGGCCTGACCGCCGGCGACGGCCTCTTCGTGGTCGCCGGCTACGCGATTTTCGTGCCCGCCGCCGCGCTGGCCGCGTATCTCGCCGGTATTCTCTGAGCCTTTCGGGCCGCTTTCACTGGAAGATCCCGCCAAACTGGCATAGCAGTTGCAAGGTATACCAGTTGTCATCAGGGGGAAGAAAATGAGCAAACCCACCATCGGATTCATCGGGCTCGGCCTCATGGGGTCGGCGATGGTCGAGTGCCTTCAGGCAAACGGCTACCCGCTCGTGGTCATCGCCAACCGCTCGCGCACGGCAATCGACGCCGCAATTGCCCGGGGCGCCACCGAGGCCAAGACCGCCGCCGAACTCGCCCAGGCGAGCGATATCGTCATGCTCTGCATGGACACCTCGGCCAGCGTTGAATCGCGCATCTACGGCGATCAGGGCGTGCTCGCGGGCGTCCGCCCCGGCACTGTCGTGATCGACTTCGGCACCTCCGTGCCAGACTCGACCCGCAAGATCGGCGCCGACCTCGCCGAGAAGGGGGTCGCATATCTCGACGCGCCACTCGGCCGCACGCCGGCCCATGCCAAGGACGGGCTGCTCAACATCATGTGCGCCGGCGACAAGGCCGCCTTCGAGAAGGTCAAGCCGGAGCTCGACGTGCTTGGCGAGAATGTCTTCCATCTCGGAGACCTCGGCGCCGGCCACACGGTCAAGCTGATCAACAACTTCTTCGCCATGACCACGGCCTGTGCGATGTCGGAGGCGTTCGTCATGGCCGATCGCGCCGGGATCGACCGCGAGACGCTTTATGGCGTGATGTCGGCCGGCCCGCTGCATTCCGGCATGATGGATTTCGTCCGATCCTTTGCGGTCGACGGTGAGATCGCGCTGGCCTTCTCGATGGACAATGCCGCCAAGGATGTCGGCTACTACAGCCGGATGGCCGAGGATCTCGGCGCGCCCTCCCGAATGGCAGGCTGCGCCGCGGCGGCGCTCAAGGCCGCCCAGGACGCCGGATGTGGTGGCCGCATGGTGCCAGAGATGGTCGACTTCATGGCTGATTCCTACCAAAAGGCCGACTGAAACGGCCTTCGGAGCGCGTTCATGGGGCGGGCCGCGTTGACCCGCGCCCGCCCTTGGGGTAAACGGCCCCTGCCCGCGATGCGCGCGCGGCGACACGCCGGGGCGTCTGAGTGTTACGTCCCACCCCACAAGCGGCCCGTAGAGGCCGCAAAAGATGGACGTATATGACCAAGTTCTCTGAACTCAGCCTGGACCCAAAGGTCCTCAAAGCAATCGAAGACACCGGCTACGAGACGCCGACGCCGATTCAGGCGGATGCGATCCCGCCAGCCCTCGAGGGCAAGGATGTCCTCGGCATCGCCCAGACCGGCACCGGCAAGACGGCCTCCTTCGTGCTGCCGATGATCACAATGCTCGGCCGCGGCCGGGCGCGGGCACGGATGCCGCGCAGCCTCGTGCTGGCGCCGACCCGCGAACTCGCCGCGCAGGTGGCCGAGAATTTCGAGGCCTATGCGAAATACACCAAGCTCACCAAAGCGCTGCTGATCGGCGGCGTCTCCTTCGGTGAGCAGGACAAGCTTATCGACAAGGGCGTCGACGTGCTGATCGCCACGCCCGGCCGCCTGCTCGACCATTTCGAACGCGGCAAGCTTCTGCTGACCGGCGTGCAGATCATGGTGGTCGACGAGGCCGACCGGATGCTCGACATGGGCTTCATCCCCGATATCGAACGCATCTTCCAGCTCACGCCCTTCACCCGCCAGACGCTGTTCTTCTCGGCCACGATGCCGCCGGAGATCGAGCGGATCACCAACACCTTCCTGCATGCGCCGGTCAAGATCGAGGTTGCCCGCCAGTCGACGGCCTCGGAGACGATCAACCAGGGGCTGGTGCAGTTTCGCCCCTCCCGCCGCGATCGCGCCGCCAGCGAAAAGCGCGCGCTGCTGCGCACGCTGATCGAGCGCGAGGGCGAGGCGTTCCGCAACGCGATCATCTTCTGCAACCGCAAGGTCGATGTCGATATCGTCGCAAAGTCGCTCAAGAAATACGGGCTCAACGCCGAACCGATCCATGGCGACCTCGACCAGGCGCACCGGACGCGCACGCTCGACGGTTTCCGGGACGGCTCGATCACGTTGCTCGTGGCCTCCGACGTCGCCGCGCGCGGGCTCGACATCCCTAATGTCTCGCATGTCTTCAACTTCGACGTACCGAACCATTCGGAGGACTATATCCACCGCATCGGCCGCACCGGCCGGGCCGGACGCATGGGCACGGCGATCACCATCGCCGCCACGCCGACGGACGACAAGCTGCTCGCCGCGGTTGAAAACCTCGTGAAAAAGGAAATCCCGCGGCTCGAAGTGCCGGAGATCGCTACGCGTGAGCGCCGGCCGCGGCGCGCCGAGGGCGACAGCGGCGAAGAGCGTCTTGCGGCCGAGGCATCGCCGGCGCAGGAGCCGGAGCGGACGTCGAAGGACGAGCCCCGGGACGAGCCGCAGGAGGACAGCGGTCGCACACGCCGCGGCCGCGGCCGTCGTGGCGACCGGAATGACCGGAGCGAGCGGAGCAACAACGGCAAGGACGTGGTCGGCATGGGCGATCACGTGCCGGATTTCATCCTCCGCTCCTTCTCCTGAGGTCTCCGTCAGAAGGCGCCGGCGGTATCCCGCCGCCTTGACCGACCCACGGCAGAAGAACTGGAATCCGGTCCGGTTTCACAGCATCCTTCCGGCCGATGCCGAACGGGTCCTGCGCATGGGAAGTCTCATCTTTATCAGCGAGGCGTTGGTACCGACGTCCTCGGTGGAGATGGCCCGCATCTATCTCGCCTCGCGCCGCCGGAATCGTCGCCTCGGCGTGACCAGCCACCTGCACCACGAGGACGGGATCTTCCTGCACTATTTCGAGGGGCCGCCGGGCGCAATCGAGACCCTGCTGCTCAGCATAAGGTGCGACTGGCGCCACCGGAACATGCGCGTCCTTCATCGCGGACCGCCGAAGGAACGCCTGCTGACGGAGTGGATGGGCTTTTCCGAGGCGCCCGAGGCGAGTTTCCTGCGCTGGATGGGCGGCGCGCCTGACGGGATCACGCCCGAGCAGATGCTGGAACGTGCCGAGATCGCCGATATCGTCGAGTTCATCGGCACCCTGCAACCGAACCGGTCGGTGAGCGCCGTCTGACCCGGCGACACTGGAACGCGTCTCGCGTCGCCCCTCCGGTCGCGGCCGACGCCGTCAGCCGAGCCGGGAGATCACAACGGTCACTTCCGGCTTCTTGCCGATTTCCTCCACCGCCACCTGCCGGACAGCGCGGCGCAGCGCCGCGTCGAGCTTGTCGTCATCGACCAGCAGCTTGTCGTCGGCGCGGGCAAGGAACTGCCCGGTCTCCGATTCGATCAGGTCGACCAACGGCGCGCCGGAGCGGCCAGTCTCCGCGAGCCCCATCACCTCGGCCCAAGGGTCGCCGAGAAGCTCGTCATCCTCGTCGAAGATGATGTTGAGCATGACATGGCCGTTTAGCGCCATGCGGATACGGTTGCGCACCACCCCGTCGAGCGCTCCGATTATCCGCGTGCCGTCGAGATACACCCGGCCGGTCTCGACATGCTCGCAGACCACCGGGGCGTCGCCCGTCAGGTCGAGCATGGTGCCGTTGGTGGCAACGATCGTGGCAATCCCCTTGCTTGCCGCGAGCTCGGCATGGCGGCGCAGCATCCGGTGTTCGCCATGCATCGGCACCACCATCTGCGGCCGCATCAGCTCGTGCATCGCCTCCAGGTCGGGGCGGTTGGCATGGCCCGAAACATGGTAGAGCGTGGAACTGTCATCGACCACGTTGACCCCCATCTCCGAAAAGGCGTTGACGTTTCGGAGCACGCCGCGCTCGTTGCCGGGGATGGTCTTGGAAGAGAACAGGAAGGTATCGCTCTCGGCGAGCGAGAGCCCGAGATACTTCCCGCGCGAGAGCTGCGCGGTGGCCGCCCGCCGCTCGCCCTGCGAGCCGGTGACGATCAGCATCAGGTTCTCCCGCGGAACGTCCTCGGCTTCCTCGTGGCCGATCACCGGCGGGAAATCGGTGAGCACGCCGGTCTCGACCGCCGCCTGCACCATGCGCAGCATCGCCCGTCCCATCAGGCAGACCGAGCGCCCCGCCTCGCGCCCCGCCTCCGCCAGCGTCTTCACGCGCGCGACGTTGGACGCAAAGGTGGTGGCGACGAACATGCCGGAACTCTGCAACACGAGATCGCGGATGTTGTTGACCAGCGTGGATTCGGACCGGCCGGGCGTCGCGACATGGACATTGGTCGAGTCGCAGACGAGCGCCTTGATGCCGCCCGCGGCGATGTCGTGCCAAAGCTCCGCATCGAAGGGCTCGCCGACCACCGGCGCGCCGTCGAGCTTGAAATCGCCCGTATGGACGACGCGGCCGGCGGGCGTGTCGATCACCAGCGCGGAGCTCTCCGGGATCGAGTGCGAGACCGGCAGGAAGGAGAGCTGGAACGGGCCGGTCTCGAGTGTCTCGGGATAGGGCTCCACAACATGGATCTGCTCGGCATCGGCGCCGCGCTCCTCCATCTTGCGTTGCGCCAGATGGGCGGTGAAGCGGCGGCAATAGACCGGCACGCGCAGCTCGGGCCAGAAATGCGCGACGCCGCCGATATGGTCTTCGTGGCCATGAGTGATGACGATCGCCTCGAGCCGCTCGGCCCGCTCGATCAGCCAGGACATGTCGGGAAAGATCAGGTCGATCCCCGGCGTGGTGTCCATGTCGGGGAAGGTCACGCCGCAATCGACGAGGATCAGCCGCTCCTTCCCGGGCGCGCCCCAGCCATAGACATAGGCATTCATCCCCACTTCGCCGGCCCCGCCAAGGGGGAGATAGATCAGCCGTTCGGCACCGCTCATGTCACTGGTTTTCCTTGTTATAGCGATGGATGACCGTGAGGCCGTGCATCGTCAGGTCGTCTTCGATGATGTCGAACAGGACATCGCCCTGGCTGAAGAGCGGCGCAAGACCGCCCGTGCCGATGATCGTCATGTCGCGTTCACGTTCCGCGAGGATCCGGTCGCATATCCCGCGCACGAGCCCGACATAGCCCCAGAACACGCCCGACTGCATGCAGGCCACGGTGTTGGTCCCGATCACCTGTTGCGGCTTGGTGATGTCGACATGGGGCAGCGCCGCGGCGGCGAGGTGCAGCGCCTCGAGGCTGAGATTGACCCCCGGCGCGATGACGCCGCCGATATAGGCACCGTCCTTGGAGACCACGTCGAACGTCGTGGCGGTGCCGAAATCGACGACGATGAGGTCGCCGCCGTGGCGGTCGAAGGCGCCGGCGGTGTTGACCAGCCGGTCCGGGCCGACCTGCGCGGAGCGGTCGACGCGGGGCGGGTTCGGCAGCAGGCAGTCCGGCTTGCCGACGACGAGCGGGCGGCAGTTGAAATAGCGGTCGGCGAAGACGCGGAGGTTGAAGACCACGCGCGGCACGGTGGAGGAGATGATGACCTCGTCGATATCCACCGGAAGGCCGAAATGCTTCATGAGGGTCGAGAACCAGACGAAATACTGATCGGCCGTGCGCTGATGCTCCGTGGCGGTCCTGAGGGTGGTGAGGAACTTCGTGCCGTCCCAGACGGAAAAGACCGTGTTGGTGTTTCCGGTGTCGATGCAGAGGAGCATGAGCGGGCTGCCTTCGTCTTGGGTCTGGGCCGATGGTGATGCCTTCCGGCTTCAATGCCCTCGGCGGGAAAATTTGTCGACAGAAGAAGTTGGAAAGATGGCATTCCGTCCCGGCTGAGGTCAGAAAAAGATGTCGGCGGCGGGAAGGACGCGCCGGCCGCCCGGCGTGCCGAGGACGATGTTGCCGGTGGCGTCGATGGTCTCAAAGCGGCCGGCGATGGACTCGGTCGCGGTGCGCGCGGTGACGGTCTCTCCGAGGCGGGCGGCACGGGCGAGCCATGCGTCGCGGATCGGGC
This sequence comes from Tropicimonas sp. IMCC6043, assembly GCF_004146235.1. Taxonomy (GTDB): domain Bacteria; phylum Pseudomonadota; class Alphaproteobacteria; order Rhodobacterales; family Rhodobacteraceae; genus Tropicimonas. Next base: position 415,338 of record NZ_SELO01000001.1, read on the forward strand.
CGAAACCCTCTTCGGAAAGCCGACGTTCGTGATCGGCATAGGCCGAGGCGAGCACGTCAAGGAACGTCTCCGGATCGACCGACGCACCTGTCTCGGAGAGGAGCGAAACCGGGCGGACCGCGCCGAGTTCGACTTCGGCCGCAGGCGGCGCGGCGGCAAGGTTCACGCCAATGCCGACGGAGAGATAGGAGAGGTCTCCGCCCTGCCCGGCCGATTCCAGCAGGATGCCCGCCACTTTGCCGCCGTTCAGCAAGACGTCATTGGGCCATTTTAGCGCAAAGGGCTCCGGCCGGCCGGTCACCGCGACGAAGGCGTCGAAGAGCGCCAGCGCGGCTGTGAAGCTGCGCAGCGCGGCGAGATTGGCCCCCAGGGCGGGACGCAGCACGAGCGTGGCAGCGAAATTGCCCTTCGGGTTGCGCCAGGCGCGGCCGCGGCGGCCGCGCGCCGCGCTCTGGTCGAGGGCGAGGATCCAGGTCGGCCCTGCGAGCGTCGGAACGCGGCGCTGCGCCTCCAGCATCGTACTGTCGGTCTCGTCGAGGACGACGCGGGCGTAGCCCTGCGGCCAGTCAGAGGGCATGGCGGCACTCTCCGCGCGTCAAGGGTCGATATGCCGGCGAGCGGTGCTCAGTTGACAACGAGCGAAGCGGCGGCGTTGGCGGCGAGGCTGTCGACGCCGAAGAGGTTGACCACGCCGAACACCATCGCCGCGGCGCAGACCATGAGCACGCCCCACTGGATCGGCGACATCGTGCCGTCGATCCGCTCCACCTCCTCCGAGCCGAAATACATGTAGTAGACGATCCGGAGATAGTAGAAGGCGGAGATCACCGAGGCGATGGCGCCGGCCACGGCAAGCCAGACGAGGCCCGCATCGAGCGCGGCCATCAGCACCGCGAACTTGCCGAAGAAACCGACAAGCGGCGGCACGCCGGCGAGCGAGAACAGCAGCACCAGCATGGCAAGCGCCTTCATCGGCTCGGTCTTCGAAAGCATCGAGAGGCTGTCGATCCGGGTGATATGCTGGCCGTCGCGCTCCATCGAGAGAATGAAGGCGAAGGTGCCGATATTCATGGTGACGTAGATCGCCATGTAGATAAGCATCGCCTGGACGCCCTGTTCGGTCCCCGATGCCAGCCCGATCAGCGCGAACCCCATGTGAGAAATCGAGGAATAGGCCATCAGCCGCTTGATGTCGCGTTGGCCGATCCCGGCGATGGCGCCGAGGAAGACCGAGAGCACCGCCATCAGCGCCACGATCTGCTGCCAGTCGGCCACGGCCTCGCCGAAGGCGTCATGCATGGCGCGGGCGAACATCGCCATCGCGGCCATCTTGGGCGCGGAGGCGAAGAAGGCGGTGACCGGCGTGGGCGAGCCTTCGTAGACATCGGGCGTCCACATGTGGAAGGGCACGGCGGAGACCTTGAAGGCGAGGCCCGAGATGATGAAGGTCAGGCCGAGCAGCAGGCCGAAGCCGACATGTCCGTCGGTGGCGGAGGCGAAGATGTCCTTGAAGACGGTGGAGCCGGCATAGCCATAGGCCAGCGAGGAGCCGTAGAGCAGCAGGCCAGAGGAGAGCGCGCCGAGCACGAAGTATTTCAAGCCGGCTTCAGTGGAGCGCAGGCTGTCGCGGCGGATCGAGGCGATGACATAGAGCGAGAGCGACTGCAGCTCGAGCCCCATGTAGAGCGCGATCAGGTCGCCGGCCGAGAGCATCACCATCATGCCGACTGTCGAAAGGACGATCAGGATCGGGTATTCGAAAACCAGCGCGTTGCGGCGCGAGAAGAACCCTTCGGAGAGGATCAGCACGAGGCCGGCCGCGAGAAGCAGCGTCACCTTGGCAAATCGGCCGAAGGCATCGTCGATGAACATGCCCCCGAAAGCGACCCGCGTCGTCCCGCCAGAAAGCATGATCCAGATCGCCGTGGCGATCAGAACGGCCGCCGATATCCAGCACAGCAGCGCCGCGACCTTGTCCTTGCCGGTCCAGGTCGCGACCAGCAGCGCCACCATGGCGTAGAGCGCGAGGAAGATCTCGGGCAGGATGATTGCGAGGTCTTGGGAACTCATCGTCAGTTATCTCCGGCCGAGGCCAGCTCGATCGCCGGCACGTAGTCGTTCAGGGCAACCTCGTATTGCCCGATGAGGGCCTCGACGGAGGGCCCAATGATGTCGGTGACGAGCGCCGGGTAGACCCCGAGCAGCAGCGTCATCGCCACCAGCGGCGCGAAGATCGCCTTCTCGCGCCCGTCCATGTCCTTGATCGTCTTCAGGCTCTCCTTGATGAGTTGGCCTAGCATGACCCGGCGGTAGAGCCAGAGCCCGTAGCAGGCCGAGAAGATCACGCCCGAGGTCGCCACCACCGCCACCCAGGTGTTGACCTGGAAGATCGCCATCAGGGTCAGGAACTCGCCGATGAACCCGCTGGTGCCGGGCAGGCCGACATTGGCCATGGTGAAGAGCATGAAGATCAGCGCGTAGACCGGCATCCGGACCATCAGCCCGCCATAGGCCGCGATCTCGCGCGTGTGCATCCGGTCATAGACCACGCCGACGACAAGGAAGAGGGCCGCGGAGACGAAGCCGTGGCTCAGCATCTGGAAGATGGCGCCGTCAAGCCCCTGCTGGTTTACCGTGAAGATGCCCATCGTCACGTAGCCCATATGGGCGACCGAGGAATAGGCGATCAGCTTCTTCATGTCGTCCTGCGCCATGGCGACCAGCGAGGCATAGACGATGGCGATGGCCGAGAGCCAGAAGACGAAAGTCGACATCACCTCCGAGCCGACCGGGAACATCGGCAGGGAGAAGCGCAGGAAACCGTAGCCGCCCATTTTCAGCAGCACCGCGGCCAGGATCACGGAACCGGCGGTCGGCGCCTGGACGTGGGCGTCCGGCAACCAGGTGTGAACCGGCCACATCGGCATCTTCACCGCGAAACTGGCGAAGAAGGCGAGGAACAGGAGCGTCTGCATGCCGCCAATGACCTGGATGCCGAGAACCGGGAAGGTCTCGGAGGCGAAGCTGTGGGTCATCAGCGTGGGAATGTCGGTGGTGCCGGCATCGACATACATTGCGATCATCGCCACCAGCATCAGCAGAGAGCCAAGGAAGGTGTAGAGGAAGAACTTGAACGCCGCGTAGATCCGGTCCTTGCCACCCCAGATGCCGATTATCAGGAACATCGGGATCAGTCCGGCCTCGAAGAAGAGGTAGAACAGCACGAGGTCGAGCGCGGTGAAGACGCCGAGCATCAGCGTCTCGAGCACCAGGAAGGCGATCATGTATTCCTTCACCCGGGTCGTGACGTTCCAGCAGGCGGCAATGGTCAGCGGCATCAGGAAGGTCGTGAGCATCACGAAGAGGATCGAGATGCCGTCCACGCCCATCTTGTATTTCAGCCCCATCAGCCAGTCGCGGTCCTCGACGAACTGGAAGCCGGTATCGTCGGGATCGAACCCCGCGAGCAGGAAGAGCGAGATGAAGAGCGTCGCCAGTGTGGCGATCAGGGCGAGCCACTTGGCGTTGCGCTGCGCGGCCGCGTCCTCGCCGCGCAGGAAGAGCGCCAGGATCAGCGCTGCGATCAGCGGCAGGAAGATGATGATGGAGATCAGGTTCTGCATTGTCTCGGTTCCCCGCGCCTAGTTTCCTGCAATGGTCATCCAGGAGACCAGGATCACGATGCCTATCACCATGGCGAAGGCGTAGTGGAAGATGTAACCGCTCTGGGCGCGGCCCGCGAGGCGGGTGAACCAGGGGATGATCCCCATCGCCAACCCGTTGATGCCGCCATCGATCACCGTCCCGTCGCCGCGCTTCCACAGGACGCGCGCGAAAGCGCGGAGCGGCTTGACGAAGATCGCGTCGTAGATCTCGTCGAAATACCACTTGTTGAGCAGGAACGTGTAGAGCGGCCGCTGGTTCTCGGCCAGTTTCGCCGGCCAGTCGGGACGGCGGATATACATCTGATAGGCGAGGCCAAGCCCGAGCAGCATGGCGATGAAGGGTGAGACCTTGACCCAGACCGGCGCGGCGTGCGCGTTGTCGAGGATGTGGTTCTCGGGGCCGAAATAGATCGCCCCCTCGCCCGGAGCGCCGCCAAAGGCGGCGCGGTGCTCGCCGGCCGTCTCGGGGTCTGTGGCCGCCTCCGCCTCGGTCGCGTGGGCGTCGGTCGCTTCGGTTGCATGCTCGCCTTCGGCCGCCGCGCCCTCCGCGGACGCTTCCGCGTGGACCTCGCCGGCGAGCGGAATGCCGTAGAACTTCGCAACCTTGTCGGCATGGCCGAAGAAGGAGCCGTAGAAGACCATGCCGGAGAGGATCGCACCGGCGGCCAGCGCATAGAGCGGGACGAGCATGGTCATCGGGCTCTCATGCGCATGCTCATGGGTATGCTTGTCGCCCCGCGCCTCGCCATGGAAGGTCAGGAACATGAGCCGCCAGGAGTAGAAGGAGGTCATCAGCGCCGCGATGACCAGCGACCAGAAGGCGAAGCCTGCCGCGGTGGTGCCACCGGCCCAGGCGCTCTCGATGATCGCGTCCTTGCTGAGGAAGCCGGCGAAGCCAATACCGGTGAGCGGGATGCCGACGCCAGTGATCGCCAGCGTGCCGACCATCATGATCCAGTAGGTGACCGGGAACTTGTCCTTGAGCGCGCCGTAATTCCGCATGTCCTGCTCATGGTGCATCCCGTGGATGACCGAGCCCGCGCCGAGGAACAGCATGGCCTTGAAGAAGGCGTGGGTCAGCAGGTGGAACATGGCGGCCGAATACATGCCGACGCCGGCGGCGACGAACATGTAGCCGAGTTGCGAACAGGTCGAATAGGCGATGACGCGCTTGATGTCGTTCTGAACCAGGCCCACCGTCGCCGCGAAGAAGGCGGTGATGGCGCCGATATAGACCACGAAGGTCGCGGCACCCGGCGCATATTCGAAGAGCGGCGACATCCGGCAGACGAGGAACACGCCCGCGGTCACCATGGTGGCGGCGTGGATCAGCGCGGAGACCGGTGTCGGGCCCTCCATCGCGTCCGGAAGCCAGGTGTGGAGCAGGAACTGCGCCGATTTGCCCATGGCGCCGACGAAGAGCAGGAAGGCCAGCAGGTTGGCGGCGTTCCAGTCGGTCCAGAGGAAGCTGATCGTGCTCTCGGCGAGCGTCGGCGCCGCGGCAAAGACATCGTCGAGCGCGACCGAGTCGACCATGAAGAAGAGGCCCGCGATGCCGAGGGCGAAACCGAAATCGCCGACCCGGTTGACGATGAAGGCCTTCATCGCCGCCTCGCCCGCGCTCTCCTTCTTATAGTAGAAGCCGATGAGCAGGTAGGACGCGAGGCCGACGCCCTCCCAGCCGAAGAACATCTGCACGAGGTTGTCCGCGGTCACCAGCATCAGCATGGCGAAGGTGAAGAGCGACAGCTCGGCGAAGAACCGGGCGCGGTAGGGCTCGTCCTCGGGGAAGGCGTGGTCGTGCGCCATGTAGCCGAAGCTGTAGAGATGCACGAAGGCCGAGACGGTGGTGACCACGATCAGCATGATCGCGGTCAGCCGGTCGAGCCGGATCGCCCAGTCCGCGACGAGGCTGCCGGAATCGATCCAGCGCAGGATGTGGATCGGCTCGTCGGAGAAACTGCCGGTGAGGAAGATGATCCAGGAGAAGAAGAAGGCGAGGAAGAGCAGCGCCGTGGCCGTGATCTGCGCCGCCTTCTCGCCGATCACCCGCCAGAACAGGCCGCAGATGATGGCGCCAAGGAGCGGAGCGAAGAGGATGATGCTTGCCATGTGCCTCAGCCCTTCATGTTGGAGACGTCTTCGACCCGGATCGTCCCGCGGTTGCGGAAGAAGCAGACCAGGATCGCGAGGCCGATGGCGGCCTCGGCGGCGGCGACAGTCAGGATGAACAGGGTAAAGACCTGCCCGGTGAGATCGCCGAGATAGGCGGAGAAGGCGACGAGGTTGATATTGACCGCGAGCAGGACGAGTTCGATCGACATCAGGATGACGATGACGTTCTTCCGGTTCAGGAAGATGCCGAAGATGCCGATAACGAACAGCGTCGCGGCAACGGCCAGGTAATGTTCCAGTTGAACCATGCGCGGTCCCTCGATCTTGTCTGCGCCCTCGCGGGCGGTGCGTTCCGGTCTCGCGGCCCGGGTATCCGGACCGTCGGCGGGCGGGTTACTTCAGCCCCTGCCCCGGCTCGATATCCACGAGCTCCATCGTCTTCTTCGGGTCGCGATACATCTGCTGCAGGATGTCCTGGCGCTTGATGTCGCGGCGGTGGCGCATCGTCAGCACAATGGCGCCGATCATCGCCACCAGCAGGATGAGCCCGGCGAGTTGGAACAGCAGGAAATACCTGTCGTAGATCAGCATGCCGAGCGCGGCGGTGTTGTGCGCCCCGGTGCCCGCGGGCGTGGCCACCGGCGCGTCGAGGATCGCGACGCCGCCGCCCAGTTCCCAGGAGCCGAAGGCCATGGCGAGCTGCATGATCAGCACCAGCCCGATCACCAGCGCCAGTGGCAGCTGCTTGGCCATCTCCGCGCGCAGCTCGGCAAAGTCCACGTCGAGCATCATGACGACGAAGAGGAAGAGCACCATGACCGCGCCGACATAGACGATGATGAGCAGCATGGCGACGAACTCGGCGCCGAGCAGCACCATGAGGCCGGCGCCGGAGAGGAAGGCGAGGATCAGCCACAGCACCGAATGCACCGGGCTGCGGGAGACCACCGTGAAAATGCCACCCACCAGCAGGCAGAGGGCAAAGAGGAAAAAGACGAAATCGACGACTGTCACGTGGCTATCCTTCCTCCGTCTCGGCGATGACGGCCTGCGCCAGTTCCATCGCCTTCGTCATCGCCGGAACCCCGCCGAAGACCGACATCTGGCCGATCACCTCGGCGATTTCTTGCGCCGTCGCGCCGGCTTCGAGCGCGTGGCGGACGGTGAGCTTGATCTGCGGTTCGAGCTGGCTTCCCTGCGCGACCAGCGCGGCCAGCGTCACGAAGAGCCGCGTCTTGGCATCCAGCCCGCCGGGGTTGAACGTGTTGCCGAAGGCCATCTCCATGGCGTTCTTCGGCATGGTCGGGAAGACCGAGGTGAAATCCGGGAACTGAAACTTCTCCAGCGCCGGATTCATGGCTTTCGCCATCTCCTGGCTCTGTTGGATCATTCCCTGGAAGAGCTTGGCGAAATCACTCATCTGTAGGGCGCGTCCAACTCGATGTTGCGGGCAATCTCGGCCTCCCAGCGGTCGCCGTTCTCGAGGAGCTTCTCCTTGTTGTAGTAGAGCTCCTCGCGGGTCTCGGTGGTAAACTCGAAGTTCGGGCCCTCGACGATCGCGTCCACCGGGCAGGCTTCCTGGCACAAGCCGCAATAGATGCATTTCGTCATGTCGATGTCGTAGCGCGTCGTGCGGCGCGAGCCGTCGGCGCGCGGCTCGGCGTCGATCACGATGGCCTGCGCCGGGCAGATCGCCTCGCAGAGCTTGCAGGCGATGCAGCGCTCCTCGCCATTGGGATAGCGGCGCAAAGCATGCTCGCCGCGGAAGCGGGGCGAGAGCGGCCCCTTCTCATGCGGGTAGTTCACCGTCGCCTTGGGCGAGAAGATGTATTTGAACCCGAGCTGGAAGCCTTTGAGCATGTCCAGCAGCAGGAAATACTTGGTCGCGCGGGTCCAGTCGATGGCACTCATGGATCAGCCTCCCAGCAGGGCCCAGCGGGCCCAGAAGCCGCCGAGGATCTCGAATTTGGCCATGAAGGCGATGAAGACGACCCAGCCCAGCGAGAACGGCAGGAACACTTTCCAGCCAATGCGCATCAGCTGGTCGTAGCGGTAGCGCGGCACGATCGCCTTCACCATGGCGAAGATAAAGAAGAAGACGCTCATCTTGGCGACCATCCAGAGCACGCCGTCCGGCAGGCCCGGGATCGGCGACAGCCAGCCGCCGAAGAACAGCAGCGTGACTAGCGCGCACATCAGCACGATCGCGATAAGCTCGCCCATCATGTAGAGCAGGAAGGGCGTCGAGGAGTATTCCACCTGGTAGCCGGCGACGAGTTCCGATTCCGCTTCCGGCAGATCGAAGGGCGGCCGGTTGGTCTCGGCCAGCGCGGAGATGAAGAACAGGAACACCATCGGCAGGTGCGGCAGCCAGTACCAGCCGAAGAAGCCGAAATTGCTGTCCTGCGCGCGGACGATGTCGGTGAAGTTCATCGAGCCGGTGGAGATGATGACGCCGATGATGATGAGGCCGATGGAAACCTCGTAGGAGATCATCTGCGCGGCGGAGCGGAGCGAGCCGAGAAAGGGATATTTCGAGTTCGAGGCCCAGCCCCCCATGATCACGCCGTAGACCTCGAGCGAGGACATCGCGAAGACATAGAGGATGGCGACGTTGAGCGAGGCGATCTCCCAGCCATCCGCGAAGGGAATGACGACCCAGGCGATCAGCGCCAGGATGAAGGAGAGCATCGGCGCCATGAAATAGACAAAGCGGTCGGCCCCCGCCGGGACGATGATTTCCTTGGCGATGTATTTGATGAAATCCGCGAAGGACTGGAGCAGGCCGAAGGCACCGACGACGTTCGGCCCCTTGCGCTGCTGAACCGCGGCCCAGACCTTTCGGTCGGCATACATCAGGAAGGCCAGCGAGACGAAAAGGATGATCGTGAAGAGCAGGCATTGCGCCGCGACCAGCAGGACGATCCCAAGGTTCGTTTGCAGAAATTCAGCCATCTTGCCTCATCTTCCTCAGACAGTCGGTATGCCCCGGGCCGCGCAATCTTCCACCGTTACCTCGGCGTCGATCGTCTGCGATCCCTCCGGGAGCGCTGGCGAGACCGTGTAAACCGCATCCGCGCGCCAAACGCCAGCCTCTTGTGCCGCTCTTGTGCGGACATGTCGCGCGAAGCCGCAACCGCGGATCGGCGTGTATTGCGCCGCGGCGCAGCGGGCGTAATCCTCGACGTCGCCGATGCCGCGCGCGCCCTCCATCTCGACCACGAATCCAACCAGATCGTCCTCGAGAAGGCGCGTGTCGATGTCCCGATAGACCACGGCGAGCGCGGCCACCTGAGACCCCGCGCCGCAGACTGCCAGGGCCGCGAGCAATGCCGCCGTCCCTGCACGCGCGCCCACGCATCCTACTCCGCGGCCAGCGGCGCCGCGGCGCGCGCCTTAGCCCCGGCCGAGAGCTCCGCCATGAGCTGCGAGGCGCGGGCGATCGGGTTGGTCAGATAGTGGTCGCCGAGCGCGAGGCGGAAATCGGCGTCGCCGAGCGGCCCCGGTTCCGGCACCGTGCCCGAGGGTTCGGGCCGCGCGTCGAGCTTGCCCAGATGCGGGTGCGCCGAAATCAGCGCGCGGCGCAGCTCGCCGAGGCTGTTCCACGGCTGGACCGCGTCCATCTCGGCCGAAAGCGCGCGCAGGATTGCCCAGTTTTCCTTGGCCTCGCCCGGCGGGAAGCCCGCCCGCATCGCCATCTGCACGCGCCCCTCGGTATTGACGAAGAGCCCGCTTTCCTCGACCCAGGCCGCCGCGGGCAGAATCACGTCGGCGCGATGCGCGCCGCGGTCGCCGTGGCTGCCCTGGTAGATGACGAAGGGTCCCTCGGCGATATCGACCTCGTCGGCGCCGAGGCTGTAGATCACCTCCGCCCCGTCGATCGCCCCCGCGAGCCCGCCCTCGGTGACCGCACCCACGTCCATCGCGCCGACGCGCGCGGCGGCGGTGTGCAGAATCATCAGCTTGGAGCCGGCCGCCTCGGCAATCTTCAGCGCGGTGGCCAGCACCGCGTCACCATCGGCCTCGGTCAGCGCGCCCTGCCCGACGATCATCACGCCCGGCACGCCTTGCTTGTCCGAGTGATCCATCCCGGCGAGCTTCTCGAGCGCCGCGCGATCGGTGCCGATATGGCTATATTCATATGTCAGGTCGACCGGCTGGCCGATCAGCGCAACCTTGGCGCCGGCAAGCCAGGCCTTGCGGATGCGCGCGTTGAGCACCGGCGCCTCGTTCCGCGGGTCCGTGCCGATCAGAAGAATCATCTCGGCCGTGTCGATATCCTCGATCGCCGCGTTGCCGACATAGCCGAGCCGGTTGCCCGCCGGCAGCTTCGCCCCGTCGGTGCGGCATTCGACCGAACCGCCCTGCCCCTCGACAAGCTGCTTGAGCGCGAAGGTCGCCTCGACCGGGGCGAGATCGCCCACAAGGCCGGCGATCTTGCGGCCCTTCATCGCAGCGGCCGCCGCGGAGAGCGCCTCGGGCCATGTCGCCGGCCGGAGCTTGCCCTCCTCGCGGATATAGGGCCGGTCCAGCCGCTGCCGGCGCAGCCCGTCCCAGACGAAGCGCGACTTGTCGCTGAGCCATTCCTCGTTCACCGCGTCATTGTTACGCGGCAGGATCCGCATTACCTCGCGGCCCTTGGTGTCGACCCGGATATTCGAGCCGAGCGCGTCCATCACGTCGATCGTCTCGGTCTTGGTCAGCTCCCACGGGCGGGCGGTAAAGGCATAGGGCTTGGAGACCAGCGCACCGACCGGGCAAAGGTCGATGATATTGCCCTGCATGTTCGAATCGAGCGTCTGGCCCAGATAGGACGTGATCTCCGCATCCTCGCCGCGCCCGGTCTGACCCATCTGGGTGATTCCGGCCACTTCGGTGGTGAAGCGCACGCAACGGGTGCAGGAAATGCAGCGGGTCATGTGGGTTTCGACCAGCGGGCCGAGATCCAGATCCTCCGCCGCGCGCTTGGGCTCGCGGTAGCGCGAGAAATCGACGCCATAGGCCATCGCCTGGTCCTGAAGGTCGCACTCGCCGCCCTGGTCGCAGATTGGGCAGTCGAGCGGGTGGTTGATGAGCAGGAACTCCATCACCCCCTCGCGCGCCTTCTTGACCATCGGCGAGTTGGTCTTGACCTCGGGCGGTTCGCCGTTGCGGCCGGGGCGCAGGTCCTTCACCTGCATGGCGCAGGAGGCGGCGGGCTTGGGCGGGCCGCCGACGATCTCGACCAGGCACATCCGGCAATTGCCGGCGATCGACAGACGTTCGTGGTAACAGAAGCGCGGAACCTCGATTCCGGCCTGCTCGCAGGCCTGGATCAGGGTCATCGCGGGGTCGCACGCGACCTCCTGTCCGTCGATGATGATCGTGCGTAGGTCACTCATGCGCTGCCTCCGGCTTCTTTCGCGGGATATCGCCCCTGACGGGCCACGCCGTCGCGCTCCGCGCCCTGTCACGCCCTTCTCTAGCGGGAACTGCGGCGAAGTCCAATCGAGGATTTCGCCGCGTTTTGGCGCAGGCGGACGCGCGGGACCCGCCGCGCCGGGCGCGCATACGGACCCGATTGACGAGCGATTCGGCCCCGCATTCCAGGCCCCCGGTGGCATGTCGGCACGCCCCCAAGCGCTTTCGGACATGGCCAGCGCGCCGCATCGTGACTGGACCTGCGCCGCGGCTCCGCTATCCTCCGAAGCCGGCGGGAAAGCGCGGCGCATCGCCGCCTCGCCGCGGCAAGCCGCCGGTTGACCCCACCCGAGCCCGCGCGTAAACCGCGACGTAGCCCGGGACCCCCTTCGCGCATCGCTTGCGCGAGGGCAGACAAGGAGCCAGACGTGGACGGACTTCTCAGGGAATACCTTCCCATTCTGATCTTCCTCGCAATTGCCATCGTGATGGGCCTCGGCATGGTCGTGGCGGCCTGGGTCGTCGCTCCGAGCGACCCCTATGCCGAAAAGAACAGCGCCTATGAGTGCGGCTTCAACGCGATGGACGACGCGCGGATGAAATTCGATATCCGCTTCTACCTCGTCTCCATCCTCTTCATCATCTTCGACCTCGAAGTGGCCTTCCTCTTCCCCTGGGCGGTGGTCTTCGGGGAGATGTCGATGGCCGCCTTCTGGTCGATGATGGTCTTTCTCGCCGTGCTGACGGTCGGCTTCGCCTATGAATGGAAGAAGGGAGCGCTCGAATGGGAGTGATGACCGGGCCCAACACCGCGGGAGCCGACAAGGACGCCACGGTCGCAGCTATGAACAAGGACCTCTCGGACAAGGGGTTCCTCGTCACCTCCACCGCGGACATCATCAACTGGGGCCGCACCGGCAGCCTGCACTGGATGACCTTCGGGCTGGCCTGCTGCGCCATCGAGATGATCCACGTCTCGATGCCGCGCTACGACCTCGAGCGATTCGGCACCGCGCCGCGCGCCTCGCCGCGCCAGTCGGACCTGATGATCGTCGCCGGCACGCTGACCAACAAGATGGCTCCCGCGCTCCGCAAGGTCTATGACCAGATGCCCGAGCCCCGCTGGGTGATTTCGATGGGCTCCTGCGCCAATGGCGGCGGATATTATCACTACAGCTACTCGGTGGTGCGCGGCGTCGACCGTATCGTCCCCGTGGACGTGTATATCCCCGGCTGCCCGCCGACCGCCGAAGCGCTGCTCTATGGCACGCTGCAGCTACAACGCAAGATCCGGCGGGTCGGCACGATCACCCGCTGATCATGTGCCCCGGCCGCCGCAAGGAAGGATGACACCGCGATGAGCGATGCGCTTCAGACCCTTGGCGAGTATATCGCCGACCGACGCCCGGATTGCGTGAGCACGTGGTGGATCGGCAATGGCGACCTGACAGTCGAGGTGGCGCCGGCCTCGCTCGTCGATTTCGTCGAGTTTCTGCGCGCCGACCCGAGCTGCCAGTTCACTCAGCTCATGGACGTGACCGCCATCGACTATCCCGAGCGCGAGCGCCGCTTCACGGTGGTCTACCACTTCCTGTCGATGAAGCAGAACCAGCGTATCTGCCTGCATGCGGGCGTGCGCGAGGACGAGGCCATCGCCTCGCTCACAAGCATGTTCCCCTCGGCCGACTGGTACGAGCGGGAAGTGTTCGACATGTTCGGCGTGGTCTTCTCCGGCCACCCGGACCTGCGCCGCATCCTCACCGATTACGGCTTCCGCGGCCACCCGCTGCGCAAGGACTTCCCGACCAGCGGCTATATCGAGCTGCGCTACGACGACGTGCAGAAGCGCGTCGTCTACGAGCCGGTGAAGCTGGTCCACGAATACCGGCAATACGACTATCTCTCGCCCTGGGAGGGCGCGAAATACATCCTGCCGGGCGACGAGAAGGCCGGGGAGGCCAAGTGACGCCGGGGCTTTCCATAGGCGACCGGGCGGAGTTCTCCCGGGTCGTGCGGCTCGAGGAGGTCGTCTGCCGGCTTTTCCCGGATGCGCGGATCATGGAGGACATGCCGGAGGTTCTCGCCTCGGCCTACATGATCGGGCTCTTCGAATGGGCATGCGTGGAGCAGATCGCGCCCTATTACGAGAAGGGCGAAGGCTCGCTCGGAATCGGCTTCGAGATGACTCATGTCGCGCCGACGCCGCCGGGCCTCACGGTCACCGTGGAGACGGAGATCGTCGACATCGATGGCCGCTTCATCACCTTCGAGGTCCACGGCCATGACGGGCAGGACATGATCGGCGAGGGGCGCCACAAGCGCGCCGTCACCCGCTGGGAGAAATTCAACGCCAAGGTGGCCGCCAAGGCCGCCACGGCCGTTCAGGAGAGGGCCGAGACATGATGGACGGGTCCAAGGGCTTCGACGACGCCAAGACCGGCGAACAGAAAATCCGCAACTTCAACATGAACATGGGGCCGCAACACCCTGCGACTCATGGTGTTTTGCGCCTCGTCGTCGAGCTCGACGGGGAGATCGTCGAGCGCGCGGACCCACATATCGGCCTGCTGCACCGTGGCACCGAGAAGCTGATGGAGACACGGACTTATCTCCAGAACGCACCATATCTCGACCGGCTCGACTATTCCTCGCCGATGAACCAGGAGCATTCCTACTGCCTGGCGATCGAGAAGATGACCGGTGTGGAGGCGCCGCGGCGGGCCAAGCTCCTCAGGGTGCTGATGGCCGAGCTTTCCCGTATCGGCAACCACGTGATGAACGTGACCACCGCGGCGATGGACGTGGGCGCGCTGACCCCGCCGCTCTGGGGCTTCGAGATCGGCCGCGAGGAGGTCTTCACCTTCTTTGAACGCGCCTCGGGCGCGCGGATGCACTGCAACTACTTCCGCCCCGGCGGCGTCCACCAGGACGTCACGCCCGACCTGCTGGACGATATCGAGGCCTGGGTGCCGCGCTTCCTCAAGACGCTCGACGATCTCGACGGGCTCCTGACCGAGAACCGGATCTTCAAGCAACGGACAGTCGATATCGCGATCGTCACCGAGCAGGATGTCTACGACTGGGCGCTGACCGGCCCGATGGCGCGCTCGATCGGCTTCGCCTGGGACCTGCGCCGCACCCAGCCCTATGATCTCTACGACGAATTCGAGTTCAAGATACCGCTCGGCAAGAATGGCGACTGCTACGACCGCTATCTCATGCGGATGGAGGAGATGCGCCAGTCCGCCTCGATCGTGCAGCAGGCGATCGCCAAGCTGCGCGCGCCGGACGGCCAGGGCGACATCCTCGCCCGCGGCAAGCTCACCCCGCCACCGCGCGCCGACATGAAGAGCTCGATGGAAGCGCTGATCCACCATTTCAAGCTCTATTCCGAGGGCTTCAAGGTGCCCAAGGGCGAGATCTACTGCGCCACCGAGGCGCCCAAGGGCGAATTCGGGGTGTACATCGTCTCTGACGGAACCAACAAACCCTACCGCGTCAAGCTGCGCGCGCCGGGCTTCGCCCATCTCCAGGCGACCAACCATCTCGGCAAGGGCCACCAGCTCGCCGATCTGCCGGCTCTGATCGGCACGCTCGACATCGTCTTCGGCGAAGTCGACCGCTAGGGAAGGTGCGGGGCAAGAGGCGCATGTTCGGCGAAACGGAAATCGGCCTGAAATGGTTCGGATCGGCGACCTTCTGGATCGCCGTCTCGACCGTGGCCGCCGCGATCTTCGTCGCAATCCAGGCCTGGTATGCGCGCGTTCAGGTGGTCGAGGCCGCGAACACGCGGCTGCTGGAGCGGGAGCTCGATTTCTGCCTCGAAACGTTCGACGAGGCCGAGGCGCTCGACGCCGAACTCAAGTCTCTGGCACGCGAGGGCATGCATCCCGAGATATGGCCGCCGAAGGCGATGGCGTCCAGCGCAGCCGAGCTTCTGGAATACCAGCGCCGCGTGCCCCCGTTGCTCGGGGCGCTGGAGAATGGGCTGATGAAGGGCGCGATCCTGCGCCCGCTCGACGATCACCGCGCTTACCTGGCGCAGCAGATCGAGGGGCTGGGCGAGGCGCTTGCGAGCCTGAACCCCGTCCTGGCCGATAAGGCCGAACCCAATGCGCAGGTGACGAACGTCTTTACCGCGCTCAGTGAATTCATCGGCGCGCAGTATCTCGTCTTCGAGGGCTGCAAGACCGTCGCACAGAGGACAAGCTGATGCTCCGCCGTCTCCATCCCGACCAGCCCGACAGCTTCGCCTTCACGCCAGCCAATCTCGACTGGGCCCAGGCGCAGATCACGAAATATCCAGCAGGCCGGCAGGCCTCGGCGATCATCCCGCTGCTCTGGCGGGCCCAGGAGCAGGAGGGATGGCTCTCGCGGCCAGCGATAGAATATGTCGCCGACATGCTCGGCATGGCGCATATCCGGGCACTGGAAGTCGCCACGTTCTACTTCATGTTCCAGCTGCAACCCGTTGGATCCGTTGCCCATGTTCAGGTCTGCGGCACGACGTCCTGCATGATCTGCGGCGCCGGCGAGCTGATCGCGGTCTGCAAGGAGAAGATCGCCGAGAAGCCGCACCAGCTCTCCGCCGACGGCAAGTTCTCCTGGGAGGAGGTCGAGTGCCTCGGCGCCTGCACCAACGCGCCGATGATCCAGATCGGCAAGGATTTCTACGAGGACCTGACCGGCGACCGCCTCGCCGAGATCCTCGACGCGCTTGCCGCGGGCGACCTGCCGGTGCCGGGGCCGCAGAACGGCCGCTACGGCGCCGAACCGCTGGGCGGGCCGACGGTGCTCAAGGACGGCAACGAGAACGCGCCCGAGCACAACGCCTCGGTGGAACTGGCGCAGCGCCTGGGCGATGGAATCAAGCGGATCGACGGCAGCGAAGTGCCGCTCCTCGCGCCCTGGACGGATCAGGGCGCCCGCGCGATCGACCAGTCCGCCGCCGCGCCCGAGCCACGCCCGGCCGAAGGAAAGCCGGTCGACCACACTGGTGTCACGGAGCAGGAAGCCCGCGCAAAGACCAAGGCAAAACCCGAACAGGCACCGGCCGCCGAACCGGTCAACCCGGGCACCCGCCCGCAATGGCTCGACGGCCCGCGCGACGGCACGCCCGACGATCTCAAGAAGATCAAGGGGATCGGGCCGAAGCTCGAGGAGGTCTGCCATTACCTCGGCTTCTACCATTTCGACCAGATCGCGGCCTGGACCGAGGACGAGATCGCCTGGGTTGACCAGAATCTGGAAGGCTTCAAGGGGCGCGTCACTCGCGACGACTGGGTCGGACAGGCCCGGGCGCTCGCTGCCGGCGACGCGACCGACGGCTGACGGATGGCACGCGCGATGACCGGCCCCTCCCGCGATCCCGACGCCGCCTTTGCCCGGCAAGGCCGGTTGGTGGCCGTGGTGATCGCGCTTGCCGGGCTTCTGGCCATCTTCGCGCCGGCGCTCGTGAATTTCACGGGGCTTCCGGCACGCTACGAGATATTGTTCTATATCGCCGCGCTGGCCGCATTCGTCTGGGCCTTCGTGGTGGCGGTCGGGATGTGGCGCAGCCGCTCCGACGACCAGAGATGAGAGGATAAGAGATGCTGCAGGACAAGGACAGGATCTTCACCAACATCTACGGTCTGAAGGACCGCAGTCTCGCCGGCGCCCGCGCGCGCGGCCACTGGGATGGCACGGCCGACATCATCAAGAAGGGCCGCGACTGGATCGTCGACGAGATGAAGGGCTCCGGCCTGCGCGGCCGGGGCGGCGCCGGCTTCCCGACCGGGCTCAAATGGTCCTTCATGCCCAAGGAGAGCGACGGTCGCCCGGCCTATCTCGTCGTCAATGCCGACGAATCGGAGCCCGGCACCTGCAAGGACCGCGAGATCCTGCGACATGACCCGCACACGCTGATCGAGGGCTGCCTGCTGGCCTCTTTCGCGATGGGCGCGCATGAGAGCTACATCTACATCCGCGGCGAGTTCATCCGCGAGCGCGAGGCTCTGCAGGCAGCGATCGACGAATGCTACGACGCGGGCCTGCTGGGCAAGAACGCTGCCGGATCGGGCTGGGATTTCGACCTCTTCGTCCATCACGGCGCGGGCGCCTATATCTGTGGCGAGGAAACGGCGCTTCTGGAGAGCCTCGAAGGCAAGAAGGGCATGCCGCGGATGAAGCCGCCCTTCCCCGCCGGCGCCGGCCTCTATGGCTGTCCGACCACGGTCAACAATGTCGAATCCATCGCCGTGGTGCCGACCGTGCTGCGCCGTGGCGGCGCCTGGTTCGCCTCCTTCGGGCGGCCGAACAACACCGGCACGAAGCTGTTTGCCGTCTCGGGCCATGTCAACAAGCCCTGCGTGGTGGAAGAATCCATGTCGATCCCGTTCAAGGAGCTGATCGACCGGCATTGCGGCGGCATCCGCGGCGGCTGGGACAACCTCAAGGCGGTGATCCCGGGCGGCTCCTCGGTGCCGCTTCTGCCGGCGGACATCGCCAAGGACGCGATCATGGATTTCGACTGGCTGAAGGAGCAGCGCTCCGGCCTCGGCACCGCGGCGGTGATCGTGATGGACCAGTCGACCGACGTGGTGAAGGCGATCTGGCGGCTGGCGAAATTCTACAAGCACGAGAGCTGCGGGCAGTGCACGCCCTGCCGCGAAGGCACCGGCTGGATGATGCGGGTGATGGAGCGGCTGGTACGCGGAGAGGCCGAGATCGAGGAGATCGACATGCTCTTCGACGTGACCAAGCAGGTCGAAGGCCACACGATCTGCGCCCTCGGCGACGCGGCCGCCTGGCCGATCCAGGGCCTGATCCGGCATTTCCGCGACGAGATCGAATACCGGATCCGCAAGGAGCCGGGGATCGCAGCGGAATAGACCCGAGCCGCCTCGGGGCTGCTGCGCGGAGCTTCCGGTGACAGCAACCGGCGACGCGCCGACAGAACGCTCACGTTTCCGGATGCGCCCCGCGCCTCGTTTTCGGGAGCGAGGCGGGACCAGATGTTCGGGATTTGCGGGCAGCGGGCGCCCCACGACGCCGATGCCAGGCTCACCGAACCAGGTGCCCGTCTCCCGAGTGGCAACACCCGGCTCGGAATAGCGCCACGACGCTAATCGGCCTCCCGGCTCCAGCGCGCCGGCCGCTTTTCCAGAAAGGCGGCAATGCCCTCCGCGGCCTCCTCGCTTTCCCAGCGGCGCACCAGTGCCTCGATGCTCCCGGCGATCGTGCCGGCGTCGATGGCGGGACCGAGCCGCCGCAGCAGCGCCTTGGCCTCGCCGACGGCGCCCGGAGCGACAGACAGATAGGGTGCCACCTCCGCCTCGACCGCCGCATCCAAGGCCTCGACCGGCACCGCTCGGGCGAGAAGCCCCAGCTCGACCGCCTCTGCAGCGCCGAAGAGCCGCGCCGACATGAAGACCCGCCGCGCCATCGCCTCGCCCATCCGCGCGACGACATAGGGCCCGATCGTGGCCGGGATCAGGCCGAGGCGGGTTTCGGTGAAGCCAAACCGCGCGCTTTCGGCGCCGATCGCCACGTCGCAGACCGAGAGCAGGCCGAGCGCCCCGCCGAAAGCGTCGCCGTGCACCCTCCCGATAAGCGGTTTCGGACAGGTGTTGAGCGCCTCGAGCATCCCGGCGAGGCGAGTCGCCTCGCGGGTGCGGGTGGCGGCGTCGGCCTGCATCTGGGTCCGCATCCAGCCGAGATCGCCGCCAGCCGAAAAGCTCCTCCCCTCGCCCGCCAGAACAATGACCCGCACGGCGGGATCTGTGCCGAGCCGCGTGGCGGTCGCCGCCAAAGCATCCAGCATCTCCGCCGACATCGCGTTGTGCTTTGCCGGCCGCGCCAGGGTGAGACGCGCGACGCCGCGTCGGTCGCATGCGATCCGGATGGTCTCTTCGCTCATTCGCCCCTCCCGTTCCCGCGGGGGTCCCGCCCCCGCATCGCCCGCGCCATTCCGGCCGCAACCGCCACGACCCCGGCATTGAGCCCGGTTTCCATCCCCAGCTCCGCCATCCGCGCCAGCACAGACTCGCTCGCGACATTCCCCGCCGCACCAGGCGCATAGGGACAGCCGCCGAGGCCACCGACCGCCGCGTCGAACACGCGCACGCCCCGCTCCAGCGCCACGGCGATATTGTCCAGCGCCCGGCCGCCGGTATCGTGGAAATGCCCGGCCAGCCGCGCGGCCGGCAGCTCCGCCAGGACCGCGTCGAGCATCGCGGCGACACGGTCCGGCGTGGCCCGCCCGAGCGTGTCGCCGAGAGAGACCTCACTAACACCGAGCGCCATCAGCCGCGCCGCCGTCCGCGCCACCTGCGCCGGCGCCACCGCTCCGTCGAAGGGGCAATCGGTCACGCAGGAGACATAGCCGCGTAGCGGCAGAGCGACCTCCCGTGCCGCCTCGGCCACCGGGGCAAGGCGCGCGAAGCTCTCGTCGACCGAACAGTTGAGATTGGCGTGGCTGAAGCCTTCGGAGGCGCTGACGAAGATCGCCACAGCATCGGCCCGCGCCGCCTGCGCGTTGGCGAGCCCTGTCAGGTTGGGCACCAGCGCGGAATAGCACACGCCCTCTGCGCGGGTGATCCCGGCAAGGACCTCGGCGGAGTCCGCCATCTGCGGCACCCATTTCGGGCTGACAAAGCTCGCAACCTCGATGCGGCGGAAACCGGCCGTGCTCAGGCAGTCGATCAGCGCGATCTTCTCGGCCAGCGGGATGGCGCGCGTTTCGTTCTGCAACCCGTCGCGCGGGCCGACCTCGAAGATCTCGACCCGGTCAGGCATGATCGGTCTCCGCGGCCAGGCGGATCAGCGGGTCATGCGCCGCAACCTGCGCGCCGGCGGCGACGAGGACCGCCTCGATCACGCCCGCGCGGGTCGCCACCAGCGCATGCTCCATCTTCATCGCCTCGAGGATCGCAAGCCTCTCCCCCTTCGCCACCGTATCGCCCGGCTCGACCAGCACGTCGCGCAGCAAGCCGGGCATCGGCGCATCGACGATATTGCCCGACGTTCCCGAGCTGCCCGCGCGCGCCAGAGGATCCGGCAGGTCGAACGCCCAGGGCTGGCCGGCAAAGACCACGACCGACCCGTCGAGCCGCCGGGCGGGGCCCGGGGCGCGCGCCTCGCCGATCAGCCAGCCGTCCTTGCGGCGGCGGCAAAGCGCCTCCGCGCCGTCCAGCTCGGCCCGTACCCGGTCGGGGCCGAGACTGGCCAGCCGCACGTCCCAGCTTTTGTCGCCACGTTCGAGCCGGACCACACGTTCGAGCGGCGCCCAGAGCGTGAAGCCTGCGAAGGCGCCGGGCGGCGCGTCGGGCCCAGCGGCGGCGAGCGCGGCGCGCAGGATAACGGCCAACGGCGGCGATGCTTCGGCCGTCAGGGTAGCAAGATCGCGGGCGATCAGGCCGGTATCCACCGCGCCCGCGGCAAATCCCGGGTGCCGCGAGAGCGCCTCAAGGAAGCCGATATTGGTCACCGTGCCGGCGATCTCGGTCTCCGCCAGCGCCCGGCTGAGCCGTGCCAGCGCCACCGGACGGCTCGGACCGTGGGTGATCACCTTGGCAATCATCGGGTCATACCACGGGCTGATCTCGTCGCCCTCGCGCACGCCGCTGTCGCTGCGTGCCATGTTGCTGAACCGCAGATGGGCGAGCCGGCCGGTCGCGGGGAGGAAGCCCGCGGCCACGTCCTCGGCATAGAGCCGCGCCTCGAATGCGTGGCCAAGCAGAGGGATCTCGTCCTGCGCGAGCGGCAGAGGTTCGCCCGAGGCGATGCGGAGCTGCCATTCGACGAGGTCGAGCCCGGTCACCGCCTCGGTCACCGGGTGCTCGACCTGGAGCCGCGTGTTCATCTCCATGAACCAAAAGCCATCCGGCCGCAGTCCATCGCTGCCATCGACGATGAATTCCACCGTGCCGGCACCGACATAGCCGATGGCCTGCGCTGCCCGCACCGCCGCGGCGCCCATCGCCTGCCGGATCTCCTCGGTCATGCCCGGCGCCGGGGCTTCCTCGATCACCTTCTGGTGGCGCCGCTGGAGCGAACATTCGCGCTCGTGAAGATGGACCACGTTGCCATGGCCATCGCCGAAGACCTGGATCTCGATATGCCGCGGGTGTTCGATGTATTTCTCGATGAGCACATCCGGGTTGCCGAAGGCTCCTTGCGCCTCCGCCCGCGCCGAAGCCAGCGCGTCCGTGAACTCCGCCGCGGTCTCGACCCTCCGCATCCCCTTGCCGCCGCCGCCTGCCACGGCCTTGACGAGCACTGGATAGCCGATCCGCGCCGCCGCCTCCGCGAGCGTCGCCTCCGACTGGTCTGTCCCGTGGTATCCCGGCACCACCGGCACGCCCGCCTCCGCCATCCGCCGCTTTGCGGCATCCTTGAGGCCCATGGCGCGGATCGCCGCCGCGGGCGGGCCAACGAAGGTGAGACCCGCGGCCGCCACCGCCTCGACGAAATCAGGGTTCTCCGAGAGGAACCCGTAGCCCGGATGGATCGCCTCGGCGCCCGTCGCCCGCGCCGCCGCGATCATCCTGTCGCCCAAGAGGTAGCTCTCCGACGGCGCGGGCGGACCGACATGCACCGCCTCGTCGGCCATCTCGACATGCAGCGCACCGGCATCGGCATCCGAATAGACGGCGACGGTCCCGATCCCCATCGCCCGCGCGGTGCGGATGACGCGGCAGGCGATCTCGCCCCGGTTGGCGATCAGCAGCTTGCGGATCATGGATCGTTTTCTCCCTCTCCCGGATTGCGAGTGGTCAACAAGCACGCTGAGCTGGCCCGTTCAGTCCGTCCCGCACCATCCCCTGCGCGGCCCGCCGTCATATTCGCGCGCCAGACCGGTTGCGATCATCCTGTCCGCCAGCAGCGCGTCTCCAACAAAGAGCGCCGAAAGCCGGCGTCCGTAGCGATCTCGTCCGAGATGACGAGAATCGAGCCCGCGCGCGGTCCAGATCTGCCAATGGAGGACGTAGGTCGCCGCCATCGCCTTGAGACGCTCCGAGCCACACTGACCACGAAACTCCGGCGTATCGAAGCCGGTGAGCCGCGTCGACATCACGCCGTCCTTCGGGCAATACATCCGCACGGTGTCGCCATCGACGACCGACAGCACGCGACAGCCTTCGCTGGTCGGCTTCAAGGCCCCCGCGACAAGCGTGATCAGATGCGGAAGAAACACGACTGCCACGATCGCGGCGATGACCCATTGGCCACGCGACAGTCCGCCAATCCACGCGAGATTTCCCCGCAAGGTGCGCCGCAGAGAGGGGGACCGCTGTCTGCGCGGCGGGGGCTTGCCGATCAGCCGCTCGAACTCGCTTCTCTTCCTTCGCATAGGACGCTCGCATCCCTCTCACATCCGGAACACGCCGAAGCGTGTCTCCCCGACCGGTGCGTTGAGCGCCGCCCTGAGGCTCAACCCCAGAACGTCGCGGCTTTTCCTCGGGTCGATCACCCCGTCGTCCCAGAGCCGTGCGGCGGCATAGAGCGGATGCGCCTGGGCAGCGAACATCTCCTCAGTGGGCCTTCGGAATGCCGCCTCCTCCTCGGCCGACCATTCTCCTCCCGCCTTCTCGATCGCCGCGCGTTTTACCTGAGCCAGCACGCCCGCCGCCTGCGCCCCGCCCATCACCGAGATGCGGCTGTTGGGCCAGGTCCAGAGGAAGCGCGGCTGGTAGGCGCGGCCGGCCATGCCGTAATTGCCCGCGCCAAAGGAGCCGCCGACCAGCATGGTGATCTTCGGAACCGCGGTGGTGGCCACGGCCGTGACCATCTTCGCCCCGTGGCGGGCGATGCCCTCGTTCTCGTATTTGCGGCCGACCATGAAGCCGGTGATGTTCTGGAGGAAGACGAGCGGGATCCTGCGCTGCGAGCAGAGCTCGATGAAATGCGCTCCCTTCTGCGCGGCCTCCGAAAACAACACGCCGTTGTTGGCCACGATCCCGACCGGGCAGCCATGGACATGGGCGAAGCCGGTGACCAGTGTCTCGCCGAACCGTGCCTTGAACTCGTCGAGCCGAGAGCCGTCGACGATCCGGGCGATCACCTCGCGGATGTCGTAGGGCACAGAAAGCGAGGCCGGCACGAGGCCGAGAATCTCCTCCGGATCATAGGCGGGCTCCTCCGGGCTAGCCCAGCCCGAGGAGACATCCGGCGCCGGCCCCAGCGAGGCCACGGCGCGGCGCGCGAGCGCCAGCGCATGGGCATCGTCCTCGGCCAGGTAGTCGGCAACGCCTGACAGGCGCGTGTGGACGTCACCACCGCCCAGATCCTCCGCCGTCACCTCCTCGCCCGTCGCGGCCCGGACCAGCGGTGGTCCGGCGAGGAAGATCGTACCCTGCTCCCGCACGATGATCGTGACATCCGACATCGCGGGCACATAGGCCCCGCCCGCGGTGCAGGAGCCCATGACGACGGCGATCTGGCCGATCCCCTTGGCGCTCATCCGCGCCTGGTTGTAGAAGATCCGCCCGAAATGGTCCCGGTCGGGAAAGACCTCGTCCTGCTGCGGCAGGTTCGCGCCGCCCGAGTCGACGAGATAGACGCATGGCAGGTGGCACTCCTCGGCGATCTCCTGGGCGCGGAGATGCTTCTTCACCGTCATCGGGTAATAGGTGCCGCCCTTCACCGTAGCGTCGTTGCAGAGCACCATGACATCGCGCCCCATGACGCGCCCGATGCCGGCCACGATGCCGGCGCAGGGCGCCGCGCCGTCGTAGAGCCCGTGCGCCGCCGTGGCGCCGATTTCGAGAAAGGGGGAGGCGGGATCGAGCAGCCCCGCCACGCGGTCGCGCGGCAGCATCTTGCCGCGCTCCAGGTGCCGCGCCCGCGCCCGCGCGCCGCCTCCCGCCGCCGCCAGCGCCGCCGCCTCCTCGACCTCCGCAAGCGCCGCCAGATGCGCCGCGCGATTGGCGCGGAACTCCTCGGACACTGCGACGACCTCGCTCGTGAGCTTCATGCCTCTTCCTCTTTCCGCTGCGCGTCACGCTCCACGGTGTCAGTCGTCGGCCGTGTCGCCCGGCTCCACCGCCGGGCCTTCCAGCATCCGCCGGTGCATCAGCCAGCGCATCCGGTAGCCATAGCGCGCCGCCCGGCTGACATCGGTCTGGAAGCTGGCATTGACCGTCGCCGCCACCACGCCGCCGACGATCGGCACCACGCGCGCTCCCCCCCTGCCGACAAGGCTGAAGCCCAGCTGGCGCGCGATCCGTTCGACCACGGCGTCGGTGACCCATTGACCGCCCTTCTCGAGCACCAGCCGCCCCTCGGGGCTGGCCAGCCAAGCGGCCATGTCGGTCAGCGAGGAGATCGTATCGTCGCGCCCGCGCTCGGCCGAGGCGGTGGCGACCTGAAGAACGAGAAGCCGGTAGGTCCGCTCCTCATCGCTGTCATCGCCAAAGCCGAAGGCCGCGCCCGTCGCCCGCACGTTGCGCGCCGCCAGCGCAATGGTCGCCGGGATGTCGGCCACCATGCCCGGCGCGCCGAAGATGCCCGCCGCGCCGCCCGTCGCGGCATTGCTGCCTGCGGCCCAGCCCTGCACGCGTCGCGCCGCTTGCTCGCAGGCTTCCAGATCCTCCACGGAATGGCTGGTGATCTCCCGCGGCAGGGTCAGCCCGGCCGCCCGGTCCGCCATCACCAGCCCTCTCCGGACCAGCCCAGGCGGCACGATGCGCGAGACCACCCCACCGATCGGCGAAGTCAGTCGTTCGGCGCCCCGGCCCATCCGGGTCGGCCGGCGCTCCTCGAAGGCGCGCTGGCGCTGCAGCGCCTCGCGCAGGACATCGGCCGCCAGATGCGGGCGGCGGTCGGGGACAGGGCTCATTCGGGGCCTCCTTCCGCGGCGATCCGCCGGAGCTCCCGGCGGATGATCTTGCCGCTGATCGTCATCGGCAAAGCGTCGACGAAATACAGGATACGCGGATATTCATGCGCCGCCAGCCGCTGTTTCACATGAGCCTTCAGTGCCGCGCGAGTCTCGTCGGATGCCTCCCATCCCGGTTGCAGCAGGACGAAGGCGGTCACTGCCTCGGTGCGGTCCGGGTCGGGCGTGCCGACGACGCCGACACTTGCAACCGCAGGGTGAGTCAGCAGGCAATCCTCCACCTCGCCCGGCCCGATCCGGTAGCCCGAGCAGGTGATGACATCGTCGTCCCGCCCCTTGAAGCGCAGGAAGTCACCCTCGCGCATCCCGCGGTCGCCGGTCAGCATCCAGTCGCCGCGGAACTTCGCCGCCGTCGCGTCGGCATCGTTCCAGTAGCCCAGCATCATCGAGGCAGAGCCGCGGCGCACGGCGATCTCGCCCTCGCCCGCCGCCGGCTGCCCGTCCGGACCGATCACTTCGACCACGTGGCCCGGCACCGGCTTGCCCATGCAGCCCGGGCGCGGTTCGAAGCGCGCGCCGCAGGCGCTGACGATCATGTTGCATTCGGTCTGGCCGTAGAACTCGTTGATCGTCAGGCCGAAGGCGCGCCGCCCCCAGTCGAGCATCTCGGCGCCAAGCGGCTCGCCGCCCGAGGCCACCGAGCGCAGACCGGGGATCTCCGCCTCCGCCGCCTTGAGCGCGCGGAGCGCGGTCGGTGGGAAAAACACGTTGCGCACCCCGGCCTGTGCGATGATCCGCTGGCACTCGGCGACCGAAAACTTTGCCATCCGCGCCGCGACCACGGGCACCCCGTGCCAAAGCCCCGGCATCAGAACGTCAAAGAGCCCGCCGATCCAGGCCCAGTCCGCCGGCGTCCAGAGCAGGTCGCCCGGTTGCGGCAGGAGATCGTGCGAGATCTCGACGCCCGGCAGATGCCCGCGCAGGACCCGGTGCGCGTGCAGCGCCCCCTTGGGCCCGCCGGTGGTGCCGGAGGTGTAAATCAGCACTGCCGGGTCGTCCGCCGCCGTGTCGGTTGTCTCGAAGGCCGGCCCGCCGGGAGCGACCTCTTCCGCCACGAGGATGCGGGCGTCCTCAGGCACCGCCTCCACACAATCACCGCCAGTGAGCCGCGCCGCGCCCTCAGGGTCGGTCACGATCGCCCGTACGCCGGCGCTCTTCATCCGCACCGACAGCGCCTCCGGACCGAAAAGCGTGAAGAGCGGCAGCGAGATCGCCCCGAGCTTCCAGATCGCCACATGCGCCGCCGCGGTCCAGGGCGCCTGGCTGCGGAAGACCGCGACCCTGTCGCCGCGCCCAACCCCGACGGCCGCCAGCCGATGCGCCAGCGCATCGGCCATGGCGCGCAGCGCACCATAGGTCGTCACCCGGTTGCCATCGGCCAGCGGCTCTATCAGCGCCACCCGCTCCGGCGCCGCTTCCGCCCAACGGTCGCAGACCTCCGCCGCCATGTTGAGCCGCGCCGGGATCTGCCATCCCGCGCCGCTCTCCAGCGCCGCATATGTCGGTTCGGAGATCACACCGTCATCCCCTCGGCAGGCCGGGTTGGCGGCATCGTGCGAAGAAATTCATGGGGAGCCATCGTTCAACCGTTGCTCCAGGAACAACGCCTGCCGGGCGGTGATGTCCATCAGGCAGCCCAGGGTCGCCGGCCCCCCGCCGGTTCCGCCGCCCCATTGCGCGCCCTCGTAGTCGCAGCGCGCGTCCCGGAAGGTGATCCAGGCGCGCTGCATCGCCCGGAGCGCCGGGGCCAGCGGCGGCGCCGCAGAGCCAAGCTTGGCAAGTTCTGCATCCACCGCCTCGTCCTTCGCCATCACTGCGCCATAGGCGGCGTTGAGCCGCGCGTCCCAGAAGACCAGTTCCGCATCGAGGCAGGTATTCATTCCCACCGTCGTGTTACCCATCTTGGTCGACTCCATGCAGGCTTGCGACGCCGCGCCGATACAGGTCTCCATCGCCGGCAGGTCGTCTGCACCGGCAAGACAGGTCTCTGCCGGCACGGCGGAGAAAACCGGCATCTCCTGTGCAGCCGCTGGACCTGACAGCACCGCGGCGACGCACAGCGTCAAAACTTTGCAACAAAGGGCACTTGGCAGTTTCGTCATACCTGGCTCCTTTTCGAGGCGCAGATCGCACGCACTCCTGCGTTACAGGCGATGGCCACGAGCTTGTCCGCATCTGGGCGCACCAACCCGCGAACGTCCTTCGCGCCAATGCCTACCCCATGGTCTTCATCATCTCCCGACCGATGAGCATGCGACGAATCTCCGACGTGCCGGCACCGATCTCCATGAGTTTGGCATCCCGGAACAGGCGACTGACGGGGGAGTCGGCGAGGAACCCCGCCCCACCCATCGCCTGAACCGCCTGGTGCGCCTGCACCATCGCCGCTTCGGAGGCATAGAGCACGCAGGCAGCGGCGTCCTGACGGGTGATCTCGCCCCGGTCGCAGGCCTTGGCCGCTTCGTAGACATAGGCCCGCGCCGAGTTCATCGCCGTATACATGTCTGCGATCTTGGCCTGCATGAGCTGGAAATTCCCGATCTTCTCGCCGAACTGCTCGCGCTCGGCGAGATAGGGCATGATCTCGTCGAGGCAGGCCGCGATGATACCGGTGCCGATGCCGGCAAGCACCACGCGCTCGTAGTCGAGACCCGACATCAGCACCCGAACGCCGCGCCCCTCCTCGCCCAGCACGTTCTCGAAGGGCACTTCCACATTCTCGAAGACGAGTTCGCCGGTGTTCGACCCGCGCATGCCGAGCTTGTCGAAATGTTTCGAAGTCGAGAAACCGGCCATCGTCCGCTCGACCATGAAGGCGGTAATCCCCCTCGCGCCGGCCTCCGGGTCCGTCTTGGCATAGACAACGAGCGTATCGGCATCCGGCCCGTTGGTGATCCAGAACTTGGTTCCGTTGAGGAGATAATGCCCGTTGCGCTTCTCCGCCCGGAGCTTCATCGAGACCACGTCCGAGCCGGACCCCGCTTCCGACATCGCCAGCGCGCCGACGGATTCGCCGGAAATCAGGCCGGGCAGGTATTTGCGCTTCTGCGCCTCGCTGCCGTTGAGCTTGATCTGGTTCACGCAGAGATTGGAATGCGCGCCATAGGAGAGCGAGACCGAGGCCGAGGCCCGCGCGATCTCCTCCACTGCGATGGTGTGCGCGAGATAGGACATCCCCGCCCCGCCATATTCCTCGGGCACTGTGATGCCCAGCAGGCCGAGATCTCCCATCTCCCGCCAGAGTTCCGCCGGGAAGACGTTGCCGGCGTCGATCTCGGCGGCCATCGGCTTCACCCGCTCCTGGGCCCAGCGATGGACCATGTCGCGCAGCGCCGCCGCGTCCTCGCCGATGTCGAAACTCATCACCGCGGTGAACATGCCAACAGGGCCTCCCCTCCCCGTTATTGAACGTCCGTTCAAATACTAGGCATGGATTGGAGCGCTGGTCAATCGGGGATCGCTGCCGCCAGAGTGCGCGCCCGATACACGCACTCTGCCCCGACCTCCCGAGACGGCGGGGCACGAACCCCACGCGCTCGCGCCGAGCGCTCCCTTCGAAATACTTCAAATCAGAAGAAGCGGGGATGGCACGCGCGCCGCCGCAGGTCAGTCCCGGATGAACCGCAGAACCCCGGACACACCTTGTGCCTTGCCCTCTCTTGCGTCGGACGGGTGATTTACCCCGTCATTGACGATCACTTCCTCGAAATCGAACGGGCTCACGCCGTCGAGACAGGCCGCGTTGATTCCGAACTCGTTCGGGTTGGAGCGGCGCTGGTGATGGGTGTAAATGCCGCAGACCGAGCAGAAATAGTGCTTCGCGGTGCGGGTGTTGAACTGATACAGGGTCAGCTTCTCCGCGCCCTCGAGGATCTCGAGCCCGTCGAGGGGCGCCGAGAGCGCCACCGCGCCGCGCATCCGGCAGAGCGAACAGGAGCAGCGCCGCGCCGTTGCCAACCCGCCATCGCTCAGCCGCACGCGAAAGCGCACCGCGCCGCAATGGCAGGCGCCGTCCCAAGTCTTCTGATCCATGCAATTCTCCTGTCCCGGCCGTTGCGCCTATTCCGCCGCCACGCGGCGCGCTGCCGCGAGGATCGGCTTGAGATACCGGCCGGTATGGCTCCCTGCAACCTCGGCAATCTCTTCCGGGGTGCCCGTCGCCACAACCGTGCCGCCGCCGTCACCGCCCTCCGGGCCGATATCGATAATCCAGTCGGCGGTCTTGATCACGTCGAGATTGTGCTCGATCACCACCACCGTGTTGCCCTGCTCCACAAGTTCATGCAGCACTTCAAGAAGCTTGCGTACATCCTCAAAATGCAAGCCGGTTGTCGGCTCGTCGAGAATGTAGAGCGTCCGCCCGGTCGAGCGCTTGGCGAGTTCCTTGGAGAGCTTCACCCGTTGCGCCTCGCCGCCCGAGAGAGTCGTCGCCTGCTGGCCAACCTTGACATATCCGAGGCCCACGCGAACCAGCGCATCCATCTTCTCGCGGATCGAGGGAACCGCCTTGAAGAAGCCCTGCGCATCCTCAACCGTCATGTCAAGAACGTCCGCTATACTCTTGCCCTTGAACTTTATTTCCAGAGTCTCGCGATTGTATCGCGCACCGTGGCAGGTCTCGCACGTGACATAGACATCCGGCAGGAAATGCATCTCGATCTTGATGACGCCATCGCCCTGGCAAGCCTCGCAACGCCCGCCCTTGACGTTAAAGGAGAAGCGCCCCGGCTTGTAGCCGCGCGCTTTGGCCTCTGGCAGGCCCGCAAACCAGTCCCGGATTGGAGTGAAGGCCCCGGTGTAAGTGGCTGGATTCGAACGAGGAGTCCGCCCGATGGGGCGCTGGTCGATATCGATCACCTTGTCGAGATGCTCCAGCCCCCGGATCGTCTCGCAGGGCGCCGGGGTCTGCCGGGCGCCGTTGAGCCGCATCGAGGCAGTCTTGAACAAAGTCTCGATGGTCAGCGTCGACTTGCCGCCGCCGGAGACGCCGGTCACGCAGATGAACTTGCCGAGCGGAAACTCCGCCGTCACCTCGCGCAGGTTGTTGCCGGTGGCCTTGACAACTGTCACCGCCTTGCCGTTGCCGGCCCGGCGAACCTGTCCCACCGGGATTTCCCGCTTGCCGCTGAGATAGGCGCCGGTGATCGAGCCCTCATGCGCAGCGATCTCCGCCGGCGTGCCCTTTGCCACGACCTCGCCGCCATGCACGCCCGCACCGGGGCCGATGTCGAAGACATAGTCGGCCTCGCGGATCGCCTCCTCGTCATGCTCGACCACGATCACCGTGTTGCCCTGGTCGCGCAGGTTCTTCAGCGTGCCCAGGAGCCGGTCGTTGTCGCGCTGGTGCAGCCCGATGGAGGGCTCGTCGAGCACATAGAGCACGCCGGTCAGCCCCGAGCCGATCTGGCTCGCCAGCCGGATCCGCTGGCTCTCGCCGCCCGACAACGTGCCGGCATTGCGCGACAGCGTCAGGTATTCCAGCCCAACATTGTTGAGGAAACCGAGCCGCTCGCGGATCTCCTTGAGGATCGCGCGAGCGATCTCGTTCTTCTGCCGGGTGAGCGCCGCGGGCACGGACTCGCACCAGGCATAGGCCTCGCGGATCGACATCTGCACGACCTCGCCCACATGCAACCCGGCGATCTTCACCGCCAGCGCCTCGGGCCGCAGCCGGAAGCCGCCGCAGGTGCCGCAGGGGCGGTTGTTCTGGTACCGCTCGAATTCCTCGCGGATCCACGCCGAATCGGTCTCCCGGTAGCGCCGCTCCATGTTCGGGATCACGCCCTCGAAGCTGCGCGTCACCTGGTAGACCCGGCCGCCCTCGTCATAGCGGAACGGGATCTCCTCCTCGCCGGAGCCGTAGAGGAACACCTTCTGCACCGCCTCCGGCACATCCTTCCAGCGGGCGTTCTTGTCGAACTGGTAATGCTTCGCGATGGCCTCGATCGTCTGAAGGAAATAGGGCGACTTGCCCTTGCGCCATGGGGCCAGCGCCCCATCGGCGATCTTCAGCGTCGCATCCGGTACCACCAGTTTCTCGTCGAAGAACAACTCCACCCCGAGCCCGTCGCAATCCGGGCAGGCACCGACCGGCGCGTTGAAGGAGAAGAGACGCGGTTCGATCTCGGGGATGGTGAAGCCGGAAACCGGACAGGCGAAATTCTCGGAAAAGGTGATGCGTTCGGGCTCGCCTTCCTCTTCCTTCGGCGCCGTCTCGAAGATCGCAATGCCGGAGGCCAGGTCGAGCGCGGTGCGGAAGCTGTCAGCGAGCCGTGTCTCCATCCCCTCACGCACCACCACCCGGTCGACCACGACGTCGATATCGTGGCGGAACTTCTTGTCGAGCTTCGGCGGCGCATCGAGTTCGAAGAAGGCGCCGTCGACCTTCACCCGCTGGAAACCCTGTTTCCTGAGTTCGAGAAACTCCTTGCGATATTCGCCCTTGCGGTCGCGCACGATGGGCGCGAGCAGGTAGGCGCGCGTCCCCTCCTCCATCGCCATCACCCGGTCGACCATGTCCTGCACCTGCTGCGCCTCGATCGGCAGGCCGGTGGCCGGCGAATAGGGCGTTCCGACCCGGGCGAAGAGCAGGCGGAGATAGTCGTAGATCTCGGTCACCGTGCCGACGGTGGAGCGCGGGTTCTTCGAGGTGGTCTTCTGTTCGATGGAGATCGCCGGCGACAGGCCGGTGATGTGGTCGACATCCGGCTTTTCCATCATGTCTAGGAACTGCCTGGCATAGGCCGAAAGCGACTCGACATAGCGCCGCTGGCCCTCGGCATAGATCGTGTCGAAGGCGAGGCTGGACTTGCCCGAGCCGGAAAGCCCCGTGATGACAACGAGCTCGTCGCGCGGAATATCGACGTCGATCGATTTCAGGTTGTGTTCGCGCGCGCCGCGAACCTCGATGAACTTCTGTTCTGCCATGTCTGACCCCGCACCGGATGCGACATGAGATAAGCGATGGCGGCAGATTCTCCAACGAGAAAATCAGAACATTACGTGAACTTCCTGCCGCGGTCGGCCAATGGCCGCTGCCACGCCTCGCCCGGACCGACTCGGCATCGATCCGGTGGATCGGGGATCACGCAAGCGGCGCAGCCCTGCCGCGCCGCGATCCGGGGCCTAGTTGGTCGCGTTCGCGCCAATTACCGCGCCGGTCGCCGCTCCGGCAACGGTCATTGCCGTCTTGCCCTTTCCGGCACCGAACTGGTTGCCGATCACACCACCGAC
The DNA here is from genome assembly GCF_004146235.1 of Tropicimonas sp. IMCC6043. Classification (GTDB taxonomy): domain Bacteria; phylum Pseudomonadota; class Alphaproteobacteria; order Rhodobacterales; family Rhodobacteraceae; genus Tropicimonas. The sequence continues at coordinate 447,633 of NZ_SELO01000001.1, forward strand.
GGCAGCGCCGGTCGCGGTGTTGACGGCCTGGTTGTCGGTGCAGGCGGACGTAACAAGAACAACGAACCCGACGAGGAACAGCGGGATCAGGCGGATACCCATTTTCACACTCCTTCGCGATATGCCTTGCAATCATAGACCCTTACGTCATTGACGCAAGGCTTTGCGGACAAGCTGTCCCTCTGGCGGTCGCTGCGGGGACGAGCCAGTACCGGCCACATCCGGCGGCCCCTGTCCCGGCCTCCGCTCTCCGCTTTCCGGTTGATTTCCCCCATGTCCCGCGCCTCAATAAGTCCGCCGTGCCCGCGGAGGATGACGCCCATGAGAATTCTACCGCTGATTGCCTGCCTGCTGACGGTCCTTGGCCTCGCAGTGCCTGCACGGGCGCAGGAGGCGACGCTCGCGGCGCCCGACAGCGCCGTTGCCGGCAGCACGATCCCCGTGCAGTGGACCGGTCCGGGCAAGGACAGCGACTATATCTCGGTCGGGCGACCGGGCGAGCCCTATCTCACCTATGCCTATCTCGTCACCGGCGGTGACAGCGTGGACCTTCCGCTGCCGCCCGAGCCGGGCCTTTACGAGATCCGCTATGTCTCCCAGGAGGAACAGAGGATCCTTGCCACGCGACTCGTCGACGTCACTGCCACCATTGCCGACATCACCCCGCCCGCGACCGCCCGGGCGGGAGATACCGCGGCCTTCCTCTGGTCCGGGCCGGATTACCCGGACGACTACATCGCCATCGCGGTGCCGGGCGCTCCTGATCCCCTTGCCATCGCCCGGACCGACAGCGGCAACCCAGTCTTCCTCCCCCTGCCCGGCGAGCCCGGTTTCTACGAGGCGCGCTATGTGATTGCCAATGGTGCGACGGTCCTGGCCTCGGCACTTTTCGAGGTGACCGGCGGCGGCGTGCGGCTCGTCCCGCCACCGGGCCTGGAAGCGGGCGCGGAGCTCTCGCTGGATTGGACCGGACCGGATGGCCCCGGCGACCGCGTGGCGCTCACCGCCCGCGGCGGCACCGACCCGATCGCCGCCGCGCCAACCAGCGACGGCTCGCCCGCGCGCCTGGACCTGCCCGACAGCCCCGGCGCCTATGACCTCGTTTACCTGCGCGGCAGCGACGGCGCCGCGCTTGCCCGCCTGCCCATCACCCTGTCCGGCAGCGCAGCGACGCTGGAGCCGCCACGCGCGCTGCCGGCCGGCGCGACCGTGGAGATCGGGTGGACGGGCCCCGCACGGTCGACCGATTTCATCGCCATCCGCATCCCCGGCGATGCCGGCGGTTACCTCACCTATGCCTATACCTCGCAGGGCAACCCTGCGACGCTCCAGCTTCCCGCCCGCGCCGGCAACTATGAGCTGGTCTACTACACGGGCGACACGCGGGAGGCGCTTGCCACGATTGCTGTCACGCTCACGCCGGTGGCGGCTAGCCTCGACGTGCCGCGTGAGGTCGGCGCAGGGGAGCGGATCTTCATCGACTGGACCGGACCGAATTACGAGCAGGACTACATCGCGGTGGTCGAGCGCGGCGAGACAGCGGGCTACATCACCTATGCCTACACGGCGCATGGCAGCCCGGTCCTGTTGCAGATCCCCGATGCGCCGGGAGAGTATGACGTGGTCTATGTCACTGCCGGCTCGGGCGAGGTGATCGCGCGGGCGCCGATCTCGGCGCGGTGACTGCGACCGTCGGGGCTCCGGGGAGTCACCCTCGTGCCACGGGCGGATTCCGGCAGGTCCCTTGACACCTTGCTCTGCGCGTTGCCGGGTGTCCTTGACGGGCCGATGCAAGGGGAGACATGACGATGAAGACACTGCTTGCCGCTCTCGTGGCCACGACCGCCCTTGCCGTCCCGGCGCGCGCCCAGGATGAAATCAAGGGATTCGGCATCGCCATTCTAGGCGGCGAGAACGCCCAGGAGCGGGTTGCCGACAGCACCTGCCTGGCCCAACGCATCGAGGACGCGCTCGGCGTGCCGACCGCCCTCTTCACCCCGGCCGATTATGACGGCGCCATAGAGGGACTGCTCGAGGGCAGCATAGACGCGGCCTGGCTCGGAGCCTCGAGCTATGCCCGGACCTACCTGAGCAATCCCGACGCCGTCGAGCCGGTGCTGGTCGGGACCGGGCCCGACGGCGCCGTCTCCCACGCTGCCATCGCATATGCCCGAAGGGACAGCGGCATCGCCTCGCTCGACGACATGAGGGGCAAGGTCATCGGCTTCGCGGACCCGAATGCCCTCACGGGATACCTGATCCCCTCCGTCGAGATCGCCGCGCTGACCGGCGCCCCGGTGGGCTCGGGCGCCTATTTCGGCGCGGTCAGGTTCACCGGCAGCTACGAGCAGACCCTCCTTGCCGTCGCGTCTGGCGAGATCGACGCGGGCGTGGCCTGGATCGGGGGCGGCTCAGACGGCGTCCCCACCGGCCCACTCCGCACGGCCGCCGACGCGGGCCTCGTCGACGGGAACGTCCTGGTCGAGATCTGGCGCTCACGGCCGATCCCGGGAGGGCCCATCGTGCTGCGCAAGTCCTTGCCGGCCGAGGTGAAGGAAAAGGTCACGGCGGTCTATGCCGGCCTGCACGAGAGGGACCCGGACTGCGCCGACCGTGTGGCCAATGGCCCGACCGCTGGCTTCACGCCAATCGGCCATGACGCCTATGTCTCGGTCATCGCCGCCCGAAGGGCGGTGTCCGACTGAGCCTTCGACCGGCAAGGGTGCTCGCTGCCGCTTCAGCCGGCGCCTTCGTGGACCACGACGAATTCCGGCACCCCGCCCCAACCATAGACCTGCACGCGCACATATCGCTCCTCGCCGCGTAGAACCGCGTTGCGGATGTATTCCGAGCCCGCGCCGATGCGGCAGTCGGCGGCGATCTTCTGCCGCGCGGCCAGCGTGGTGAACCACGGATCGCCCTCGTCATATTCCTGTCGGATGCGGAATTTGTGCACATTCGCCCGGTCCTGCTGGAGGATGCCGCAGAAATTCGTCAGGCGTACCCCCTTGGAATTATGCATGTCCGCCGTGCCGATGAAGGCGAAATAGCCGCCGAGCAGGTCCTGCGCGGCGGCGGGAACGGCGGTGGTGGCGAGGCTGAGCGCGAGCGTGGCAACGATTCTGATCATGAACTACCCTCCGGATGAACCGGGCGGAGAGTTGCAGGATGCGGGCGAACACCCAATGCCGCAAAATGCCCCGCATGAAAGGCCGAGGGGCGCGGCGGATCTCCGGTCTTGGCAAATCCGCCGCGCCTGCCTGTTGAGATTCAACTCTTCAGCATCGGCCCTGTCGCGGACCCGCCTCAGATGTGGATCGCCCGCCCGTAGGCTTCGAGCACGCTCTCATGCATCATTTCGCTGAGCGTCGGATGCGGGAAGACCGTTTCCATCAGCTCCGCCTCGGTGGTCTCGAGCTGGCGGCCGACGACATAGCCCTGGATCAGTTCGGTTACCTCGGCACCAACCATGTGGGCGCCGAGAAGCTCGCCGGTCTTGGCGTCGAACACCGTCTTGATCAGGCCCTGCGCCTCGCCGAGCGCGATCGCCTTGCCATTGCCGATGAACGGGAAGCGGCCGACCTTGACCTCGTATCCCGCCTCCTTGGCCTTCGCCTCGGTCATTCCCACGCTGGCCACCTGCGGCTGGCAATAGGTGCATCCGGCGATCGAGCCCGGCTTGATCGGATGGGCCTTCTGCCCCGCGATCAGTTCGGCCACCATCACGCCCTCGTGGCTCGCCTTGTGCGCCAGCCAGGGCGCGCCGGCGAGATCGCCAATGGCATAGAGCCCCTCGACGCCGGTGCGGCAATACTCGTCGGTCACGACATGGGTGCGGTCGACCTTCACCCCGGCCTCCTCGAGCCCCAGCCCCTCGACATTGCCGACGATGCCGACGGCCGAGATCACCGTGTCGAACTCCATCTTCTCGACCTTGCCGCCGGTCTCGATATGGGCGGTCACCTTGTCCTTGCCGCGGTCGAGCTGCTTGACCATGGATTTCTCCATGATCTTCATGCCCTGTTTCTCGAACTGCTTCTTGGCGAAGGCCGAGATCTCGGCATCCTCGACGGGCAGCACCCGGTCGAGCACCTCGACCACCGTCGTCTCCGCGCCGAGCGTGTTGTAGAAGCTGGCAAATTCGATGCCGATGGCGCCGGAGCCGATCACAAGGAGCTTCTTGGGCTCATGCGGCGGCTGCAACGCGTGCTTGTAGGTCCAGACCCGCTTGCCGTCGGCTTCAAGCCCCGGCAACTCCCGCGCCCGCGCGCCGGTGGCGAGTACGATGTTCTTGGCGGTCAGTTCCTCGGTGCCCTTCTCGGTCTTCACCGTGACCTTGCCCTTCCCGGCAAGCGTCGCCTCGCCAATGATCGAGGTCACCTTGTTCTTCTTGAACAGATGCCCGATGCCGCCGGAAAGCTGCGCGGCGACGCCGCGCGAGCGCTTCACCACCGCCCCGAGATCGTAGCCGATCTTTTCCGCCGAGAGCCCGAACTCCTTGGCCCGCTCCATGAGATGAAAGACCTCGGCCGAGCGCAGCAGCGCCTTGGTCGGAATGCAGCCCCAGTTGAGGCAGATGCCGCCGAGGTGCTCGCGCTCCACGCAGACCACCTTGAGCCCAAGCTGGGCCGCCCGAATGGCGGCCACATAGCCGCCCGGGCCGGCGCCGATCACGATCACGTCAAAGCTCTGTGCAGCCATCTCCGGCCTCCCGCCGATCTAGTTTCCGAAAACTGGTTTAGCATTAAACTATTTTCCGCCGGTCGCGAACCCCCGGCGGCAGCGTTTTCCGGCCGGGCGTCCGAAAAACCGTCATGAGCCGAGCGCATGGCTCGCGGCGCAATTCGCATGGCAAGTGACTGCCCGGCACCCCGATCCACATGCGGCGTGTCAGTCGTCGACCGTCTCGTCCGCCGCCTGCAACTCGCGCATGATGCCGCCATAGCCCTCTCCCTCCAGAAACGCCTGCTCGCTCGGGAGCGTCATGCGCCGGTGAAGCGCGTTGCGATAGGGAAAGCGGCCGAAGCGGCGGATGATCTCGCGATGCACGCGCGCGTGGATCAGGTTCTCGCCGCCGGTCTCGGGCATCCGCCCTACCATAAGCTGGATGCAGGCGTCCTGGTCGCCCAGGCTCTCGGAATGCATCAGCGGCAGGTAGAAGAACTGCCGCTGCGGCTCGGGAACGGTCATGTCCCAGCGGCGGTAGATCGCCATCCGCGCCGCGTCGCGCGCCAGCCGGTCGGTGGCATAGGCGCGCTCGTCCTCGCGGAACATGTTGCGCGGGAACTGATCGGTCAAGATCAGGTAGGAGAGCGTCGTGTCGGGGGCGTCCTGCCAATCCTCCAGCCCGCCGGCGCGGGCGCTCTCCCAGCACGGCAGATAGCGCTCGCGGATCCGCGTATCGATCTCGTCGGACCGCTTGTACCAGCCCCCGGGACCAACATCCTCGATCCAGAACCGCGCGATCTCCTCCGCTGTCACCCCTGTCATGGCGCTCCCCCCTTTTCCGGTGCGGCTCAGGCGTTTCCGCCCACACCGTCTTGCTTCGCTTCCGCATCCGCCTCGGCCTCGGCCTCCGCTTCCTGCGCAGCTTCCATGAATACCTCCTGTGCCACCCCGACCGCAACCGGCGAAACGGTCGGCACAACCGGCGCATAGGAGATGGTCTCGTCGACAGGGACCGCCCGGGTCTGGGTCATCCGCCAGCCGGCATAGGTGGCGAGTGCGGTGCTGAGCATCGTGAGGTAGAGAAAAAAGCCCTCCGGCCCCATGGCGGACATGATCCAGCCGGTGATCAGCGGGCCGGCGATCGCGCCGACACCGTTGAGGAAGATCAGCCCGCCGGAGGCGGCGGCCATGTCCTCGTAGTCGAGATGGTCATTCACATAGGCCAGCAGCAGCGCGTAGAGCGGGTTCGACGTCCCGCCGATAACAAAGGCGGCGACCAGCAACGCGGCGAAATCATGCGCCGTGACCATCGCCATGGCCGAGGTGACCGCGCCGACCGCGGCGGCCGCAAGGATCAGCAAACGGCGGTCCATCCGGTCGGAGAGCCATCCGATCGGATATTGCATGAACAGACCGCCGATATAGATCGTTGCGATGAAGCCGGAAATCTGCGGCACGCTCAGGCCGGCCTGCGAACCGTAGACCGAGGCCATGCCGAAGAGCGCCGAGAAGACCCCGCCCATCAGGAAGGTCCCGACACAGCCGAGTTGCGAGGCGTCCCAGAGCTTGCGCATGCTCATCGGCTTGGTGGTCTCGAAGGCCGGTGTCGGCTGGACGGCGAGCAGGATCGGCGCGAAGGACACCGAGACCAGCACCGACGGGATGACGAAGAGCACGAAGCCCGACGGGTCGCCCACCAGCAACAGCCCCTGCGCCGCCACAATGCCGGCCATCTGCACGATAACGTAGATCGAGAGCGCCTGGCCGCGGCGCTCGTTGGTCACCGAATTGTTGAGCCAGCTCTCGGCAGTGACGTAGACGCCGGAGAGGCAAAACCCCATGAGAACACGCCCCACGGCCCAGGCGACCGGGTGGGCGAAGGTCGGGTAAAGAATGAGGATCGCCGAAACCAGCGAGCCGAGCGCGGCGAAGACGCGGATATGTCCCACGCGGCGGATCAGGTCCGGCGCCAGCCGCGAGCCACCGAGAAAACCCAGGAAATAGGCCGACATGACAATGGACATCTCGAAGGTCGAGAATCCCTCCAGCGAGCCGCGGATGCCCAGCAGCGTTCCCTGCACGCCGTTCCCGACCATCAGGAGCAGGATCCCGATCAGCAGGGCCCAGGTGGCCGAAATCACTTGCAACATCGTGGCACTCCTCCTGCGCGGGCCGGCATCGAGGGGTCCGCTCTAGGCGAGTCGCCCCGCCATCCAACCGTCTCGATACGACCATCCGATGTCGCTGCCGAGCCATTTCTTCACATGGCACGCCGGTGCGGCGCGTGCCCCCGGAGATACCGGAGCGGCAGTGCCGCCTCCGGCACGGTTTGCCCATTGACCGGGCGCGGGAAATCGCGCATCGATACGGCCATGACCCGTCCTGCCGCCTCCCGATTTTATTGGCCGCGTTCCATATAGGAGCGGCCGGACGGATATACGTGACATCCAAGGGCCGCCGCGGGCGGCTTTTTTTATGGATGTCGGGCTCCCGTGGCGGCGGAGACAAGGAGCCAAGATGATGCAAGTTCAGGAAATTTCCGCCGGAGCACCAGTGACCCGGATCCGGCGGGCCCGCAGCGGCGACGCGCCGCGGCTGATGGAGATGATCGCCGCGCTGGCCGCCCACCACGGCGACGCCGGAACGCCATCGCTCCGGGCGATCGAGCGCGACCTGCTCGGCAGGACCGCTTGTGGGTTGGCCCTGGTGGCCGAGCACGGGCCGGAACTGGCCGGATACGCGGTTCTGACCGCCATGGCGGAGCCGCAATGGGGCCGGCGGCGCATGGAGCTCACCCATCTCTTCGTTGCGCCGGAGGCGCGTGGCGCGGGGATAGGTCGCCAACTTGTCGCCGCCGCGGTGGCCGAGGCGCGGTCGCAGGATTGCGGCCGCATGACGGTTGGCACCCATCCCGACAACCGCAAGGCACAGGCGCTCTACACCTCGCTCGGCTTCACCCCGCAGGCGTCGGCCGGAAAGCGGTTCCAGCTTGAGCTGCCGGCGGGCGGCGCGCTGCCGGCGGGCTGGGTCTGAGCGGTGCCCCGGACGCGCCTCAGCCGACATCTTCGGGAATGAAGTCCTCGTCGAGTTCGAGCGCGAGGTCGGCCTCCCAGTCGGCGGTGTTGTAGAGCGGGCGATAATAGTCGATCAGCGCCCGCTCCAGCATGAAGGCATATTCCCGCGAGTCCGCCGCCGCCGCGCCCTTGAATTCCAGCGGCACCAGCGCCCAGCTCACATGGATGAACTTGTCGTTCGCCATGGTGTTGGAGGTGGCGCTGCCGGTGCCCTGAAGCCCCTTGATCCGGGCAAAGGACAGGAGCCGCTTGCCGCGATGCTTCATCGCAGCGGCCTTCTTCTCCGTGACGGAGGTGCGCAGGTAGGAGCCGAGCCGCCCGTGGAGTCCGCGCTTGCCCACCGCGATGCCGACATAGAGGCAGCGGTTCGGCGAGGGTTTGCCGGCGCCGCTGCAGAAGGCGTAGAAGCCGCGCTCCTGGGGGATCACGCCGCGCGCCCCGCGCTCGGCCGTCAGTTCGTAAATCGTGTGCGCCCTGCTCCAGGTGATCGCCTGCAACCAGTTCATGAAAGCTCTCCGAAATCCGCCCTGTTCCAATGACGACGAGTCTAGACCAGCCGTCCGCGTGCAAGAAATGAAAATCCCCATCTGAGATCATTTCTGCCGACGCCCGGACGATGGGCCGTCCCGCAGGACGACCGAGACCGACCATGGATGCTGAAGGTAACGATCAGCCCAGGATCTTCGGATTTCGGGAAATTAACCAACTGTGATAAACTGAAAATGAAGCGCGCGATAATCGAAAGCCCGGACAGCTTTCGCCCACAGGGAGGGGACTAATGAAGCGCGCCTTTCAATCAGTGAAATACTTGTGCCTCGCCGGTATCGCCGCCGGTCTGGCGGGCCAGGCGAATGCGGAACATGGTGATCTTCACGACTACGCGCATTCGGAGGAAGCTCAGGAATACATCCACGGAGACCCTGAACAACCCACGGACACCTGGACACTTTCGGCTGGTGGCCGGATCTACGACAACTGGTGGAATGCCCTGGATCGGGAGCCTCCCGAGACGACGCATCCATCCTATCCGGCCGCCGGTGCGCAATCCGGGTCAACGACGTGGCGCTGCAAGGAGTGCCACGGATGGGATTACCGTGGCGCCGAGGGAATCTACTCCTCTGGCAGCCACTATACCGGGATAAAAGGTATTTACGGCGCAATCGGCGCAAACGAGTCCGCCATTGCAGAGCTGCTTCGCGGTCCGGACCATGCCTATACCGAGGACATGATCGATGACGAGGAAATGGCGCGGCTTGCGGCCTTCGTTTCACGAGGGCAGATTGACATGTCGCGCTACGTGAATCTGGAGACCCGTGAAATCCGCTGGGGCGACCTGAACAGAGGACGCGCAATCTTCCAGAGCGTTTGCGCAGCGTGCCATGGTTTCGACGGCCGTGCCTATGACTGGGGAGACGACGGCGAACACGCCTATGTCGGCACGGAGGCCGCCGCAGCACCTGACGAGGTGATGGGGAAGATCATGAACGGCCATCCTGGCGTTGCCATGATCAACCTTCGTGCTTTCGGGCCCGAGGCCGCGCACGACGCCCTCAGTTACTCGGCGACTCTGCCTCAATAGGTCCGCGGGGCGGGCGCGCCTCGGGCTGCGTCCACCCGAGGCAGTTGAAAAGGAAAGACGAGAGTTGCAGCAATGCCTGGCCGGACTCTGACCGAGGCCCTGCTCCGGCGAGCCACAGCCAGAGCCAGGTCGTTTCGTCGGCCAGCCTGCGCGCCAACCGTCTGCCATCTGGCGCCCGCCGTGCGGGCCCAGCGGCCGCCGTTTGCGGTGTGCTCTCCGCAGGCGACTCCTCTTTCGTTCACTCCCCCGGCAACAGCAGCGACGCATCGCCATAGCTGAAGAACCGGTAGCGCCCGGCGATGGCGTGGGCATAGATCCCCATCATCCGCTCGCGCCCCATCAGCGCCGAGACCAGCATCATCAGCGTCGATTTCGGCAGGTGGAAATTGGTCATCAGCCCGTCGGTGATGCGGAAGTCGAAGCCGGGGCGGATGAAGATGTCCGTCTCCCCGCGCCAGGGCTCAACTCCGCTCGCTCCGGCCGCAGATTCGATCAGCCGGCATGCGGTGGTGCCGACCGGGATGATCCGCCCGCCGGCGGCGCGCGTGGCGTTGATCTCGGCAGCGGCGGCCTCCGTCACCTCTCCCCATTCGGCGTGCATCCGGTGGTGGCGCACGTCGTCGACCTTCACCGGCAGGAAGGTCCCTGCGCCCACATGCAGCGTGACCTCGGTGAACGCGACGCCCATCGCGGCGATCTCCTCCAGCAGAGCCTGGTCGAAATGCAGCGAGGCGGTGGGCGCGGCGACGGCTCCCGAATGACGGGCAAAGATCGTCTGGTAATCCACCCGGTCGCGGGCATCCGCGGCGCGGCGGGCGGCGATATAGGGCGGCAGCGGCATCGCGCCTGCGGCGTCGAGCGCGGCGTCGAACTCCGTGCCCGCGAGCGAGAAGGCGAGCGTGAGCTGGCCCTCCGCCCGCGCGAGAACGCGGGCCGAGAAGCCCGGCGCGAAATGGATCTCCTCGCCGTCGCGCAGCTTTTTCGCAGGCTTGGCCAGCACCTGCCAGCTTCCGTCGCCGCGCGGCTCCAATAGCGTCACCTCGATCCTGGCCTCGGTCGCCCCCTGCGCGCTCACGCGCCGGCGAACCCCGGAGAGCCGCGCGGGAATCACCTTTGTATTGTTCAGGATCAGCCGGTCGCCCGGACGCAGGAACCGCGGCAGATCGAAGACATGCGCGTCCTCGATCGCCACCGGTCCCGGTGCCACCAGAAGCCGCGCAGACGGGCGCGGGCTGGCCGGACGGGTCGCGATCAGCTCTTCGGGCAGGTCGAAATCGAAATCCGACAGGCGCATCTCAGCCACCCGACCGCGGCTTGGGGGGCGGCGCGCGAAAGATCTCCCGGAACATGCCCGGCGTAAGCGCCGAGAGCGGATTCACGTCGACCCGCGGGTCGGCCGAGGGTCCGCTCATCCGGTAAGTGAAACCGAACAACCCCTCGCCCTTGCGGGTGAAGATCTGGCCGATGCTGTTGACCATGTAGACCGGCGAGAACACGCCCTGCATGTCGAGCCTGTCGCTCACCATGTCATAGACCCCTTCCATCGTGATGCCGAGCGAGGGCCCGACGCCGGAGGCGCGTGTGACCTGCACGAAGCTGGGCGTCAAGCGGAAGACGGCCTCGACATCGGAGAACAGGATGCCGGCGCCGCCCAGCTCGTCGATCAGGCCGACGACGGAGATCGCGTTGGCCAGCGCGGTGAGGCCCGAGGAGGACCGCACGCGCAGTTCCTCGACCTTCAGTTCGCCGTCATATTCGCCGCCCGAGCCGCGCGGCTGCAGCATGAGGTCCATCGACCCGCCGCTGGCCTGCTGGAAGAGGCCCGCCGCCTTGAACACGGCACCGGCATCGCCGGACCGGATCCGCACGGAGGTTCCGCCAGAGCGCCCCGGCTGCAATGTGCCGCGCACCGGCGCGCGGCCGTTGACCGATCCCGCGAAATCGCCGGAATAGCCGCCCCGCCGTGTCAGCGCGCCGCGGAACCCGTGCAGCGCGATCCCGTCGGAAATGACCAGCCGGTCGAGCGAAAGCAACAAGGGCGGACCAGAGGTCGCGCCGCCGCCACCGCTGCCGCCGCCGCTGCCCATCGAGGTCTTGCGGATGTCGATCCACCCGCCATCGACCTCGATCCCGGGGTCGAGGCCCGGCCCACGCCCGCGAAGGGTCACCGGCGCATCGAGCCAATCGCCGACCGAGACACGGGAGAATTGCGCGACGTCCAGCCCGCCCTGCTCGGTCGTGGTGATGCTGCCCTCTGCCGTTAGGCCGGCCGCCTCGAGTTCCAGCGCGTCGACGCCGGGCCGCGCGCCCAGCCGGCCGGAGAGCGAGAGGCGCCCGGTCGTCTCGCGCGGCTTGCTCCATCCAAGGTCCGGCAACGCCAGGCCGACACCGTCGAGCTCCGAGTCGAGGCTGTAGCGGATCGGAGCCCCGCGCGGCAGCGACAGCGTGAAGCGGCCGCTTCCGGCGCCGGTGACAGATCCGTCCGGCAGGCCGATCCCGAAGGTCTCGACGAAGCGCGCACCGATCTCGACATCCCCGGTCACGCTCGCCGGCTCGGCCTCCGAACCGAAAGGCAGCTCGAACTGCGCCGTCGCCGGCACGCCGTCGAGCGTCCCCTCTCCGGTGAGGTTGAGCCCGGCCGGCGAGGCCGAAAGCCTCACCTGCCGCGCCTCGAGCACCCGGTCGGGCACGATCACGTCGGACTGCAACGCTGGCGAGCGCGCCGCGATGCGATAGCGGACATCGTCGCCGACGAGCCCGTCCTTGATCGGAAAAGCTATGCGGCCTTCGACCTGCGCACGCCCCTCCGCAAGACGTACCGGCAGGTCGGCCTGGCTCAGAAAGCGAAACGGATCCTCGTCGAGCAGTGACAGCGCCGCAGTGACCGGCGCTCTAGCCTCGAGCAGCAGTTCTCCGGTCGCGGGTGTCTGCGACATGTCGGCGACGCGGAAAGTCGAGCCGGCGAGGTCGATCGTCCCGCCCTCGGGCGGCGTGAGCTGCCCCGTCTCCAGGGTCGCGGCAAATCTCTGTCGGCCTGTCGTGGCATAGCCGGAGGCGCCGGTGATGGGCGGCAGTTGCTGCATCGGACGGATGTCGGCGTCACGGAACTGGAAGGTCATCGCCAGGTCCGGCCGTGCGCCTTGATCGAACCGTAGCCCCGCATGCATGTCGAACAGTTCGCCCGCAAGCAGGTTGCGCGCGATCCACGCCCGCGTCCCCGGCACCAACTGTTCGGGCCAGAGCGCCAGCATCGGCTCGGTCCGAACCCGGTCGGCGGCCATGTCGAGCGCAACGTGCCAGCCCTCGGCATCGGCCGTGATGCTGCCTTCGGCGCTCAGTTCCGTGGTTCCATTTCCGTCTTCGGCATCCGCGGTCGAGAGCACGAGCTGGCCAATCTTCGCTTCGAAGGGATCGAGCGAAACCTTGGCGTCGAGCGCGCCACCTCCGAACACCGCCGGCTGCGGCAACAGTCCCGGCGGATCGAGCCGAAGCGCGGAGAACCGGAACTGGCCGAGCAACGCGGTCGGCCAGCCGCTCTCGATGCCTTCGAGATAGGCATGCCCGGTGGCCGAGAGCGTGCCCTCGGGGGCACGGATATCGATCGCCTCGAAGCTGATCCGGGCGAGTTCCGGGCGGTAGCTGAAATAGGTCCGCGCGCCATCGAAGGGGATCGGCCGCGCACCGGTTTCGGGCTGGAACTGGCCGGCGCCGATCTCAAGCGTGCCGTTGAGCGGGCCCATGCCGCCCTCGGCCGTGCGCCCGACGATCACCGCGCCCGAAACCCGCGCGCGGATCGGTTCGAGCCAGCTCAGCGCAGGGCTGTGGGCCGAGATGTCGGCGGCGGCCACGTCCTCGACCAGAGCCGAGGCCTCCGCCGCACCGCTCGCCATGTCGAGGCTCAGCCGGAGCGCTACGCTCGCGGGATCGTCCGCCACACCCGGCACCTCAGATTGGGCCCCGCCCTCCGGAAGCTGCAACGCGATCGCCAGCGACAGGGACTCGGGCGTGTGGGTGAGCAGCAGGCTGCCGCCGGACACCTGCCAGGCTCGACGGGCACGCGCGTCCTCGTAGAACACCTCGAGCGCACGAACCTCCACCCGCTCGACCGGCGCCAGGGCCGGCAGATCGAAGGCACGCCGCACGGCCGCGATCGCCTCGTCGAGCGATGCGAAGGCCGCCGGCGCGGCACCCTCGCCGAAGCCGAAATCGAAACTGCCGTCGCGCCGGCGGTGCAGGGCGACATCGGCCCCGTCGATCATCAGCGCCCGCGGTTGCAGCCGTCCTTGCCAGAGCGCGCTCTTGTCGATGACGACCTGAAGCGCAGGCACCGTGACGAGAGACAGCCCGTCCGCCGCCCGCACCCGGACGTCGCGAAAGATCAGTTCCGGAAGCTCGTTGCGCGGCGCCCGGAGGATCACCGCGCCGACATCGGCCCGACCTCCCCCGAGCCCGCGCGACAGCAACGCGCCGGCCTTCTCGGCGGCCCAGGCGGGCGCCGGCAGATCGCGGTCGGGCAGTGTGAGATAGGCCAGGTACAGCGCCAGCCCGACCAGCACGACGATATCGAAAAGAATGAACAGGCTCCAGGACAGCAACCGCCATCGTCGGCGCCGCGGCCCTCGCCGGCGCGGAGCACCGGCTTCTTTCTGTTCGCTTTCACTCACCTGCGCGCCGCTCTTGTTGCCGGATCCGCTCCGGTCCCTTTATCTTCCCGCCCGGCATATTAGATGTGGGCAAGGACATCTGCTCGAAGGATTATTCTACCATGACCGATACCCAGACCGAAACCGCCCTCGCCGAAGGCGACATCGCACCCGATTTCACCCTGCCCCAGGACAAGGGCGACCCCGTCACCCTCTCGGCGCTGCGCCCGAAGCCGGTCGTGCTCTATTTTTACCCCAAGGACGACACGCCGGGCTGCACCAAGCAGGCCGTGGGCTTCACCACCCTGAAAAAGGAATTCGAAGAGGCCGGCGGCACGATCCTCGGCGTTTCCAAGGACAGCGTCGCCAAACATGAGAAGTTCCGTGCCAAGCACGATCTCGGCGTGGCGCTGCTGTCCGACGCGGAGGGCGATGTCTGCGAACGCTACGGCGTCTGGAAGGAAAAGAACATGTACGGCAAGGTCTACATGGGGATCGAACGGACCACTTTCCTGATCGACGGCTCTGGAAAGATCGCCCGGATCTGGCCCAAGGTGAAGGTCGACGGGCACATGGAAGACGTGCTCGAGGCGCTGAAGGCACTCGGCTGATACGGCGCGCGGCGGCGGCGCAATAGCGAGTTTCCGCGCCGACCGCCCGCTTTCTTCTGCTCCCCAATATCCCCGCCGGAGGCGCGCTCCAACGGAGCGTCCCACCTGGAATCGCGCCATCTGCCCGGCGCAATCCGGCTCTCCGAAAGGTTCCCCGAACAGTCTGAAATCGCGCGAAAACCGGCGGTTTTCCGCCGATTGGCCGGGCATACGCGGCTGCGACAGGGTGCGCCCTGCACAAGCCGCCCAAAATTCTTGCACGTTTTCCGGGCGGGCCGTAAGGGCCTCTTGGGACCTTCCGATGGGGATTGGCGAAGGTCCGACCAGGTGGGACAGATCCAGGGGACGGGACGGGCCTTGCAGACGCGACTTAATAACCGCATTCACACTTTCTTCGAGCGATGGTTTCCCGAGCAGCGGCTGTTCCTGCGTTCGGACAGCGAGCAGACCCGGTTCATCCGGCTGCGCCCCGGCACTCAGGCGCTGATCGTCTTCGGCTCATCGGCGCTTGTCGCCTGGGCTATTCTCGCCTCCTCGATCCTGCTGATGGAAAGCATCGGCGCCGGCAATATCCGCGAACAGGCCCGCCGCGACCAGGCGCTCTACGAGGATCGTCTGAACGCGCTCTCGATGGCCCGCGACGCGGCCGAATCCGAGGCTCTGGCAGCACATGAACGGTTCAACGCGGCGCTGACTCAGATCTCCGCGATGCAGTCGCAGCTTCTGGAATCGGAAGATCGCCGCCGCGAGCTCGAGACCGGAATCGGCGTCATCCAGGCCACCCTGCGCAAAACCATGAACGAGCGCGACGCCGCGCGCGCCGAGACCGAGGAGGTCGTGGCGGTGCTCGAAGGCCGTGCGGCGGCCGAGGCCGAGCGCACATCCGTGGCCGAAGTCGACGCGACGCTGGCCTTCCTCAACGATGCGCTCCAGCGCACCGCCGTCGAGCGCGACGACAAGGAGGCAGAAGCCGCGCTTGCCCTCGAAGAGGCCGATGCGGCGAAATACGAACGTGACCTGATCCTCGACCGCAACGACCAGATCTTCACCCAACTCGAGGAGGCGCTGACGGTCTCGGTCGAACCGCTGGAGAAGATGTTCACCAAGGCCGGCCTGCCGCCCGAGCGCCTGCTCGACGCGGTCAAGCGCGGCTATTCCGGCACCGGTGGCCCGCTCACTCCGATATCGTTTTCGACCAAGGGCACCGAGCCGTCGCCCGACGAAACCCGCGCCAATGCGCTGCTGAGGGGGCTCGACCAGATGAACCTCTACCGGATCGCCGCCGAGAAGGCGCCCTTCGGCATGCCGCTGCGCGACAGTTTCCGCTTCACCTCGCCTTTCGGACCCCGCTGGGGCCGGATGCATGAAGGCACCGATTTCGCCGCCGCCCACGGCACGCCGATCTACGCCACCGCCGACGGGGTGGTGACCAAGGCCGGCTGGATGTCCGGATACGGCCGGATGGTGAAGATCCGGCACGATTTCGGGGTCGAGACCTGGTATGGCCACATGTCGCGCTTGCGCGTCGAGGAAGGCCAAAGGGTCTCGAAAGGCCAGAGGATCGGTGATATGGGAAACACCGGACGGTCGACCGGCACGCACCTGCACTATGAGGTTCGCGTAAACGGAAGCGCCGTGAATCCGATGAACTTTATCAAGGCAGCCAGAGATGTTTTCTAAGAGCCGAATCAACGAGCCCGGACCGGCAAAGGACCCCGAAACCTCCAAGGCGCCGGAGCCGGCCAAGAAGCCCGCCGTGCCGGGCATGGAGTCCAAGCCGGCGCCCAAGGCGAAGCCGCCCGCATCGGTGCTGTCCTCGGACCTGACGATCACGGGCAATCTCAAGACCTCCGGCGACATCCAGGTCGAGGGCACGGTCGAGGGCGACATCCGCGCCCACCTGCTGACGATCGGCGAGAATGCAACGATCCGCGGTGAGTGCATCGCCGACGACGTGGTGATCAACGGCCATATCGCCGGCCGGGTGCGCGGGCTGAAGGTCCGCCTGACCTCGACCGCGAAGGTCGAGGGCGACATCATTCACAAGACCATCGCGATCGAGAGCGGCGCCCATTTCGAGGGCTCGGTGCAGCGCCAGGACGACCCGCTGAGCGCAGCGCCGAAGCAGCTTGCCAAGCCGGTCTCCTCGTCGAGTTCCGACGCCTAATCAAAGACCTGTCCGATGCGGACGTGACGGAGCGGCGCTGCGGCGCCGCTCGTTCTTTTTGGGCCTGACGCTACGAAAACGCCCCGGATGCTCCGGGCCGCCCCGGGTTCAGATCCGTTCCGGGAAGAATTGCATCGCGGTCTCAACATCCAGGTGGCTGGAGAAGAATTCGGGACGGTTCTCCAACATGTCCTGAACCACCTCCCGCCGCTGCCGTTCCTCCTCCTGCGGGGTCGCCAGAGCCGGCTTGTGTCGCGGCATCACGCCAGGGCGCCGGCGGAGCAGCAGGAAACGGCTGAACATGCCGGCCGGGGAGAGGGAAAGCGATGTCATGTCTCGGGTCCTTTCAACGCCGTTCGGATCATTTGTCATGCTACCGGGGGCCACGAGGCGCTGGTATCGGGCGCAACGTTGTGGTGTTCTACAGAAATGAAGAGCCGGTTCCGCAACTGGTCGGACGTAAGGATCTTCCTGGCGGTGATCCGGGAAGGCTCGACCCTTGCCGCGTCGCGCAAGCTGGCGATTGCGCAGCCGACCGTCGCCCGGCGCATCGAGGCCCTGGAGCACGAGACCGGCCTCGTGCTGTTCGAACGTGACAGTCGCGGCTTCCACCCCACCACGGCGGCCACCGCGCTCCTGCCGCTCGCCGAAGCGCTCGAGACGGCGGCCGACGCCTTTGCCAACCGGGCAACTGACCTGACCCGGCCCCGGCCGATCCGCATTACCGCCTTCTCGGCCAATTTCTCGCCCCGCGTGGCCAAGGTCTTCAGCGATTTTTTCGCCCTGCATCCCGACATCCGTTTCGAGTTCCTGCCTGGCGTGAAGCCGCTGGACCTCATGGCCGGCGAGGCCGATATCGCCTTGCGCATCAGCAGGAAAGCGCCGGACCCGTCGCTGATCTGCCGCAAGATCAGCGTTGCGCAGTTCACCCTTTTCGGGGCGCCGAGCTATGCCGAACGACGGGGGCTTCCCGCCTCGCCCGACGATCTGGACGGGCATGTCTTCGTCACTTACGAGCCGAAAGGTGCCCCGGCCGTATATCACGACTGGCTCACACAGCATGTGAAACCGGACCAGATCGTGATGTCCTTCGGCGAGATCGAATTGCTGGAAGCCGCGATCCTTGCGGGACACGGCTTGGGAGTCCAGAATCTGAGGCTTGCGGAGCCGCACGAGGCCGCCG
This sequence comes from Tropicimonas sp. IMCC6043, assembly GCF_004146235.1. GTDB lineage: Bacteria > Pseudomonadota > Alphaproteobacteria > Rhodobacterales > Rhodobacteraceae > Tropicimonas. The sequence continues at coordinate 465,558 of NZ_SELO01000001.1, forward strand.
GGCGGCTCATCCGCTGTTTCCCGCCGCCGAACGAGATGTCCGCTCAACACCTGATGCTGGTGTCCCCGGACGCCTATCGCCGCCCCGAGGTGAAGGCGTTCACGAAGTTCTTCGCGCCACGCTACGCCGCCATCTTCAAATAGGGATCCCCCCAGGAGTACGGACCCGGCAGACAGGGCGGCGGCATCATTCGGGGTGGATGAAGGCCCGGCGGTAGAGGTGCCAGGTCGCGTGCCCCAACACGGGCAGCGCGATGAAGAGCCCGAGGAAGGCCGGGATCATGGCCAGGAGCACGATCGTCGCGATGATGAATGCCCAAGGCAGCGTCACGGCGATGTTCAGCCGCACCGCCTCGAAGCTGAGCAACATCGCGGTCATGAAATCGATCTCCTTGTCGACCAGCAGCGGCAACGAGAAGGCCGTCAGGCCGAAAAGGATGAAGGCCAGCACGCCGCCGACGCCGAGCTCGACCGCGATCATCGTCAACCCGTTGGGCGTCAGGAAGACATCAAGCGAGGACGAGACGTTGGTCATCACCGAGAGCCCCATGAAGAGGGCGAAGATCATGTGGGCGAGGAAGGAATAGAACAGGAAGTAGAACACGATGATCGCCCCGACCCAGGGGATCTGCCGGTCCTTCTCCTTCCAGATCACGCCGAAGATCTGGTAGAGATCGAGCGGCCTGTTCTGTTCGATCCGCCGGCTCGTCTCGTAGAGCCCGACCGCCGCGAAGGGCGCGAGGATCGGGAAGCCGAGCGCAAGGATCAGCGTCTGGGTGGCGAAGCCGCCCGAGACGAAGAGCAGGAAAAGCCCGCCGAGGACATAGACCCCGCTGAAGACCAGCCCGAATTCGGGCGCAATACGGAAATCCTTCCAGCCCATCGCGAGCGCGTAGCCGATATCGCTGCGGTCGAGCCTGGCGATTTCCGGGCGCGGCGACGCCTGGATCTCGGTCGTGTCTGTCATGTCGGGCCTCCCCTCCCGGCTGATGGCAAACAGGTCCGGACAGAATGGCGCAGTCTGAGGAGGATGCACGCCTTTTTTTTGCCGGTGCACGGATTTCCATCCGCCCCGGCAGAAAGCGATGTCCGGATCGAACGCCCCGTCGCATCGCCCTCCATCCTTCCCGGCCGTCGTGGCCGAGGAAACACAAGGACAAGGCTGCCGCTGCGCCGTTACCCGTTCTCCCGGCGTGGCGGCGGCGGCGTTGATATCCGCGGCGACTTGGCCGATAAGCCCGGAAATCGCCGGAACGGCGCAAGGGGGCGACGCCCCCGAAATGTTCAGGACGCCGCGACCGGTAGACAGGCCGGCCGAGCAAGACAGGATCCGCCCGTGACCGAAAAAGACCCGCTCGTCATCTTCACCCCCTCGGGCCGGCGCGGGCGCGTGCCGCGGGGCACGCCCGTGCTGACCGCGGCGCGGCAGCTCGGCGTCGATCTCGACTCCGTCTGCGGCGGCCGAGGCATCTGTTCGAAATGCCAGGTGACCCCCGGTGTCGGAGAATTTCCAAAGCACGGCGTGACCGTGTCGGAGGGTGCACTTTCGCCGTGGAACGCGGTCGAGGCCCGTTATGACGAGAAGCGCGGGCTCGCGTCCGGTCGCCGGCTCGGCTGCCAGGCGCAGATTCTCTCGGACGTGGTGATCGACGTGCCGCCCGAGAGCCAGGTCCACCGCCAGGTCGTCCGCAAGGCCGCTGCCGAACGCGTGATCGAGATGGACCCCGCGACGCGGCTGCTGCTCATCGAGGTGGCCGAGCCCGACATGCACGAGCCCTCGGGCGATCTCCAGCGCCTCGCCAAGGCGCTCGCCGAGAGCTGGCAGGTCACGCTCGGCGAAGTGCCGCTGCCGGTCCTGGCAAAACTCCAGACGGTGCTGCGCGCGGGCAACTGGCAGGTGACCTGTGCCCTGCACCAGCCGGATGACGGCCCGGCGCGGCTTCTCGACCTCTGGCCGGGCTACGAGGAGGGTCCGCTCTATGGTCTGGCGATCGACCTCGGCTCGACCACCATGGCGGCGCATCTGTGCGATCTCGCAAGCGGCGCCGTCATCGCCTCCGCGGGCCTGATGAACCCGCAGATCCGGTTCGGCGAGGACCTGATGAGCCGGGTCTCCTACGCGATGATGAACCCCGGCGGCGCGGCCGAGATGACGGCGGCGGTGCGCGCGGCGCTCGACCGGCTGGCGCTGGAAACCGCCGGGGAGGCAAAAATCGATGCGGGCCGCATTGTCGAGACGGTGTTCGTCTGCAACCCGGTCATGCACCACCTGTTGCTCGGCATCGACCCGATGGAGCTTGGCCAGGCGCCCTTCGCGCTCGCGACCTCCGATGCGCTGTCGCTGGCGGCGCGCGAACTCGGGCTCACGGAGATCCACCCGGAGGCGCGGGCCTATGTCCTGCCCTGCATCGCGGGCCATGTCGGCGCCGATGCCGCGGCCGTGGCGCTCGCCGAGGCGCCGGGCAAGCGCGACGACCTCACGCTGGTGATCGATGTCGGCACCAATGCCGAGATCCTGCTCGGCAACCGCAACCGCGTGCTCGCCTGCTCCTCGCCCACCGGTCCGGCCTTCGAAGGCGCGCAGATCAGTTCCGGCCAGCGCGCCGCGCCCGGCGCCATCGAGCGCATCGAAATCGACCCCGAGAGCAAGGAGCCGCGGTTTCGCGTCATCGGCTGCGATCTCTGGTCGGACGATCCCGGCTTTTCCGCCGCCACCGCGGTGACCGGCATCACCGGCATCTGCGGCTCCGGCATCATCGAGGCGGTCGCGGAGATGCGCATGGCGGGGCTGCTCGACGCATCGGGGCTCATCGGCTCCGCGGAGCAGACCGGCACGCCGCGCGCCGAGCCCGATGGCCGCACGCATGCCTATCTGGTCCATGACGGCACGCCGGATGGCGGGCCGCGGATCACCGTCACGCAGGGCGACATCCGTGCCATCCAGCTCGCGAAATCGGCGCTCTATGCCGGCGCGCGGCTGCTGATGGACGAGATGGGGGTCGACCAGGTGGACCGCGTCGTGCTCGCCGGTGCCTTCGGCGCCCATATCAGCCCGAAACACGCAATGGTGCTGGGGATGATCCCGGACGTGCCGCTGGAGGCTGTCACTTCTGCCGGCAATGCCGCGGGCACCGGCGCGCGGATCGCGCTGCTGAACCGCGCGGCGCGGCGCGAGATCGAGACGGAGGTGCGCAAGATAACCAAGGTCGAGACCGCCATCGAACCGCGCTTCCAGGAGCATTTCGTCGCCGCGAACGCCCTGCCCCATGCGACCGATCCTTTCCCGAACCTCGCGAAGATCGCCCCGCTGCCACAGGTGAGCTTCAACAGCGGCGGTGGAGACGGCGGCGGGCGGAGACGTCGGCGTCGCGTCTGAGATGCGGCGTCCCGACGACCGGCCGGTTTCGTCCAACAACGTCACCCCGCTCCCGGTGGGTGAGCCCCTGCCGCGGCCACTCCGACGGCTGCCGACCAGCCTTCGCGCGCTCCTTTCCGTGGTCCTGATCACTTGCCGCGCAGAACCGCTGCCGGCGGCCGCGCGGTTTCACCAAGCGCGGGGATCAGCGCGCCGAGGGCTCCGGTCGCCGCCGCCAGTGCCAGCGCCTGAAGAAGAAGACCGGCGCTGATCTCGGGATAGAGCAGCCCGGCCGCGGCCGGAATCCGCGCGAGCACTCCGGCCGCCACCAGCCCGAGCCCGCACCCGAGCGCGCCGGCGATGAGCGCCAACGCCAGCCCCTCGCCGACGATCAGCGTGACGATCCGCCAGCGCGCCAGACCGATCGCCGACATGATCGCGATCTCGTCGCGCCGCTCGGTCACGGCCATCGACATCGTGTTGAAGGTGACGAGGAAGGCGCTCAGCAGGGCGATCACCGAAATCGCCATCGACAGCACGCGCGCCACCCGGGCGACGCTGTACTGCCGGGCGAGAATCTCCGAAGGTTCGACCGCGAAGCCGGTATAGTCCGCGCGCAGCCGTCGCAGCGTGGTATCGCGCTCGGCCTCGCTGCCGGGGGCGAGTTGGACAAGGACAGAGGTGGCCAGTCCCTCGCGGAAGGTCAGCGCCTGCAGCGTTCCGAGCGGCAGGTAGACGAGGTTCCGGGCCAGCATCGAGTTGGCCGAGACGACCGCCGCAATGGTGAATTCGGTCTGAAAAAGCGTGATCCGGTCGCCCGGCGCCAGCCCGCCGCGCTCGGCGAGCCCTTGGCCGAGGACGGCCACCGCCTCTGTCCCGGCCCGCGGTAGGTGCCCGGCGATCGTCTCAAGGCCATCCCAGGCAAAGCTCTCCGGTGCCCAGCCGACCACGGCCACGCCGCTGCCGTCTTCCAGCGAGGTGATGCGGGCGATCTCGGAAGCAGCCGCGGCTATGCCGGGCCGGGCGGCGATCTCGGCGGCGAGGCTGTCGGGCAGGATCGACGACATGAGGTCGAGCGCGCCGGCTTCGGTGATGATGACGTCGGTGCCGCGCGCGTCGAGCGAGTCGCCGAGCGAGCCCTCCACGCCGCGCGCGATCCCGACCAGCGCCACCAGCGAAGCGATCGAGACCATGATCCCGGCAATGGTGGCGATGACGCGCGGCTTGATCCCGGCAAGGTTGCGCAGGGCGAGGCTCCAGAGCGTCATGACCTCCCCTTCCCTTCGAAAGCGCCGCTTCCGTCCCGCATCACGAAGCGGCGCGGACAGGCGGCGGCGATGCTCTCGTCATGGGTGACCAGCAACACCGTCAGGTGCTCGCTGCGGTGGAGCTCCGTGATCAGGTCGATCACGGCGCGGCTGTTGGCGCTGTCGAGTTCTCCGGTCGGCTCGTCGGCGAGCAGGATTCGCGGCCGGTTCGCCAGGCCACGCGCCACCGCGACCCGCTGCCGTTCACCGCCCGAGAGCTCCCCCGGCATCCGGTCACCGAAGCCGCCGGCATTGACTCGCTCGAGCAGGTCCTCGGCGCGCCGGCGGCGATCCTTCGCCGGGAGGCTGGTGCCAAGCAGCGGCAGCTCCACGTTCTCGAGCGCGGAAAGCCCCGGGATCAGCCAGTCCTCCTGAAAGATCATCCCGATCGCATCGCGCCGCAGCCGCGTCCAGTCGGCGCGGCGCCGCGGCCGCTGGCCGAGAACCTCGACGCTGCCGCCATCGAGCGCGATGAGCCCGGCCAGGGCGTGCAGAAGCGTCGATTTCCCGCTGCCGCTGGCACCGGTTATGGCAATGAGCGCGCCCTCAGGCGCGGCGAGATCGACCCGGTCGAGCCCCACCACGCGGCCGCCTCGAAAGGATTTGCGCAGCCCATCGGCGGTGAGGGCGACCCCGCTCATCGAAGTTCGACCAGATCGCCGCGCCGAAGGCTCTCAAGGAAACCCCGCCAGCCCAGGCGCGCCAGAGCCGGTGCGAAACTGTCGCGCGACCACACGGAGAGCCGCATGCCGTCGACCTCGACATCGCAGATGCGGAAGCCCGGCTCCGGGCAGGTCAGCCAGACCACCTGGGATACCCGCGAACCGGCCCGGACGCTGAGCCCGATCACCTCGCCCCCGCCCGCGGCGGGCCGATGGCCGAGGACCTCCGAGCGGCTCGGCCCGAGCTCAAGCGATTTCAGGTGACCGTGAAAGAGATGCGCGCGATAGGCGCGGCGATAGTCCTGCCACTGATCCGGATCCGGTTCGGCATCCGGTCCGAGCGCCTGCCGCGCCATGTGGTCGAGGTCGAAGCCCCGCTCCATGATGCCGAGAAATTCGCGCGCACGCTCCGTTGTGTCGAGGTCGCTGCGCCGCGAGAGCGCGTCGAACTGGCCCGCCAGCGCAGCCGCCTGCGCGTCGATGGACTGTGCCGCCGTGACGGTGGCGAGACACGCCAGAAGACCGGCCAGACACACGCCGCGCAGCAGGCCCAGAGGTCGAAATGGCTTGATGGCGGTCTTCACGCGTGGGTCCCGGTGCCGAGTGCAACCCAGAGCTAGCCGCAGATCGGTTCTCCGTGAAGGGCGCCCGACGCCGCAGATCCCGCCGACGTTTGGATGGGCGCGTACCGGGAAATTACGGCCATTGCCTCGGCCACCGAGCCCGCCTGCGAACCGGCTGTCTGGTGGGCATCCTTCGCTACATGCGGAATTTCCGCACAGCAAGCGGAGTTGCTGCCATAATCATGGGCAGAATCGTGTCCGGATGCCACTTTTGCGGGAGATTGCATTGCGATTGCCCGTTCCGGCGTCAGGCTCGCCTCCTGAAACGCGACCCAGGGATCGGAATGGCAGATATTGCAGCGACAGCGCGCACCTGGAGCCGACGCCTCAACAAGGTGGTGGAGATTACATGTGTCGTGCTGCTGGTAGTGCTGGTGCTTGACGTCTGGCTCGGCGTGCTCGTCCGCTACGTGATTCCGCTGCCGCTGACGTTTACCGAGGAACTGGCGCGCTACCTGATGATCTGGATGGCGCTTCTGGCGGTCTCCTCCGGGATCGCCTATCGCGAGCATATCGGCGTCGAGTTCGTCTTCTCGCGCCTGCCCGCGCCCACCCGCCGCGCCCTTGCCGTGGCCTTCGACGTCATCGCCTTCACCTTCTTCTTCCTGCTCTTCTGGCACGGGCTGGCGTTTGCCGGGAAGGGCTTCTCGCGGCTGACGATGATCTATTCCATCCCCAAGGGCTATCCCTTCATGGGCGTGCCGCTCGCCGCCGGGCTTGCCTGTATCCAGCTTGCCCTGGTCGCGATCCACGACGCCTTTACCGACCGCGCGCCCGTGACCACCGGCGAGACCCTGGCAGGAGGCTCCGAGTAATGGGCGTGTATCTGGTTCCCATCGCCTTTTTCGGCCTGCTCACCTTCGGCATGCCGGTCGGTTTCGCGATCGGCGTCGCCGGCATGGTCGGCATTTTCGACATGGGGCCGAAATTCATGACGATGGCGCCCGACCGCGTCTTCGCCGGGCTCGACCTCTTTCCTTTCCTCGCGATGCCATTCTTCATCCTCGCCGGCGAGATCATGAACCGCTCCGGCATCACACAGGGCCTCGTCCGGCTTGCCGACGCGCTGGTCGGCTGGATGCGCGGCGGCATGGCGCATTCCAACATGGTCGCCTCGGTGATGTTCGCCGGGCTGACCGGCTCGGCCACTGCCGACAGCGCGGCCTTCGGCAACACCCTCGTACCGGCGATGCAGAAGGGCGGCTACTCGCGGCCCTATGCCTGCGCGGTGACGGCGGCGGGCTCGATCATCGGCCCGACCATCCCGCCCTCGACGCTGGCGATCATCTACGGCTCGATCATGGGCGTCTCCATCGCCGGGCTCTTCGCCGCCGGCATCCTGCCGGGCCTGCTGATCTGCGTGATCTGCATGGCGGTCATCGCGCTCACCGCGCGAGCCAAGGGCCTGCCCGAGGGCCATGGCCGGTTCCACCTCTGCAACGTGGCACGCGCTCTGCGCGAGGGGTTCCTCGCGGCGCTGCTGCCAGTTTTCATCCTCGGCTCGATTCTCGGCGGCTTCGCCACGCCGACCGAGGCCGCGGCAATCGCGGTCGCCTACGCACTCTTCGTCGGCGGCGTGATCTACCGCGCGCTCACATGGCGCGACCTCTACGAGATCGCCGTGCGCACCACGCGGATCACCGGCGTGATCTTCCTTATCATCGCCTCGGCCTCGATCCTCGGCTGGTGGATGACCTTCAATCGGGTCCCGCAGGCGATCGCCGGCGGCATGCTCTCGCTGTCTGACAACAAATGGGTCATCATCGGGCTTATCCTGATCCTGCTGCTGCTGATCGGCCTGGTGATGGACATCAACGCCACGCTGATCATCCTCGCCCCGGTGCTGGCACCGCTGACGCTCCAGATCGGCATGGACCCGGTGCATGCCGGCATCATGATCATCCTCGCGCTCAACATCTCGCTGATGACTCCACCGGTCGGCGCCTGCCTCTTCGTGCTGGCCTCGGTCACCGGCGAGAAGGTCGAGGCGATCACCAAGGAGCTCTGGCCCTTCATCCTCGCCGAGGTCTCGATCCTGATGATCGTGGCGTTCTGGTCGGACCTGACGCTGTTCGTGCCGCGCCTGCTGGGCCTGTGAGCGGTCGGGCCGTGGCAGGGCCGGTGTGCGCGTCCGCCATGAGGCAGGACGGCGCTCCGGCACAGTCAATGTCTTATAGAGTGTCGTTTTTCTTCGTTGACCCTTCGGCTGCCGCGCATGCCGGCCGGCCGATCGGTTTCCGCCCCGGAGGGACCGTCCCTCCACCCTGAACCAAGCAAGACCAACCAACAGGAGACCCACATCATGACCCTCATGAGATCCGCCGCAATGGGCCTGGCCGCCGCCTGCCTTGCCACCACGGCCCTTGCCGCCGACGTGACGATCCGGCTGGCGCACCTGAACCCCGAGGATCCGTTCCAGAGCCATTCCGGCACCATGGCAGCCGTGTTCAAGTCGCTCGTCGAGAGCAATTCCAACGGCGCCATCGAGGTGCAGCTCTTCCCGAACGGCCAGCTCGGCAAGGACAACGAGGTGATCGAGCAGGTCCGCGGCGGCCTCGTCGAGAGCACCATCTCCTCCGCTGGCGGCATTGCCCAGCACTACCCGCTGGTCGGTGTCTTCGACATCCCCTTCGCCTTCCCGAATATCGGTGTCGCTTCCAAGGTGATCACCACCGACAGCGCCTTCGGCGAGAAATTCGTCGGAGATCTCGAGGCGAAGACCGGCCTCAAGGTTCTGGGCCTGATCGACTCGGGCGGTTTCTTCGCGTTCACCAACTCCAAGAAGCCGATCACCTCGGTGGCCGACATGGACGGCCTGCGCATCCGCACCATGACGCTGCCGACCCACGAGGCGATCATCTCCTCGCTCGGCGGTCAGCCGACGCCGCTGCCCTGGGCCGAGGTCTATACCGCGCTCCAGACCGGCGTCGCCGACGGCCAGATGAACCCGGTGCCGATCATCGCCTTCGCCAAGTTCGACGAGGTGCAGAAATACCTCTCGATCACCAACCATGTCATCACGCCCTATATCTGGACGATGAACCAGGAGTTCTTTGACGGCCTGACGCCCGAGCAGCAGAACCTCGTCAACTGGGCCTCGTATGTCGCCACCGAGGCCGGACGCGGCATGAGCCGGACGATCGAGGCCTCGCAGAACGGCCTGCCCAAGCTCGCCGAGAAGATGGAAGTCAACGTCGTGCCGCCCGAGGAGCAGGCCAAGTTCGCCGAGGCTGCACAGCCGGCGGTGCGGGCCCTGATCGAAGAGCAATACGGCGCCGAGGGCATCGAGATGCTTGACGCCCTGCTCGGCTCGATCGAGGAAGAGAAAGCCGCGTTCTGAGCGGTTCCGTCCGGGCGGCCCGGCCGCCCGGACAATTCGAGGGGCAAAGATGACAGACGAGATTGCGCGGAACGCGGGAACGGCAACGGATTTCACGCTGCGGCTCAACCGGAGCGCCAGCCGGACGGCGCCCTGGACCGCGCGCCAGAACGAGATCCTGAGCGACGCCGCCTTCGAGACCGCCCGGGCGACGATCGCGAGCTGGCCCGGCTATGCCGTCACGCCGCTGCACGCCCTGCCCGGCCGCGCCGCAGAGCTCGGAATTGCGTCCCTCGCCTACAAGGACGAGGCTGGCCGCTTCGGCCTCGGCTCCTTCAAGGCGCTCGGCGGGGCCTATGCGGTGGCCCGGCTGCTGCAGCGCGAGGTCGAGACCGCCCTCGGCAACCCTGTTCCGATGTCCGAGATCGTCAGCGGCGCGCGTGATGTCTCGCGCATCACCGTCTGCTGCGCCACCGACGGCAACCACGGCCGGTCCGTCGCCTGGGGCGCGCAGGCATTCGGCGCGAGATGCGTGATCTTCATCCATGCCACCGTCTCTGAGGCTCGCAAGGCGGCTATCGAGGCCTATGGCGCGGAGGTTCGCCGCACCGCGGGAAATTACGACGACAGTGTCCGCGAAGCCCAGGAAACCGCCATGAAGGAAGAATGGTTCGTGGTCTCCGACACGTCCTATCCCGGCTATATGGAGATCCCGAAGGACGTCATGCAGGGCTACGAGCTGATGGCCGCCGAGGCCTTCGATCAGCTCGGGACGCCCCCTACCCACGTCTTCCTGCAAACCGGTGTCGGCGGCATGGCCGCGGCGGTCGCGGCCCAGGCAAAGCGCCGCTGGGGCGATGCGCGCCCGACGATCGTGCTTTGCGACCCCGACCAGTCGGCCTGCTGGCTCGAGAGCATCCGTGCCGGAGTGCCCACCGCCGTGGAAGGCGATCTCGACACCATGATGGCCGGGCTCGCCTGCGGCGAGGTCTCGGCGCTCGCCTGGGAGGTGCTTGAGACCCATGCCGATGCGGTCATGGCGCTGCCCGATGCCGCCGCCTTCCGGGAAATGCGCGCACTGGCCGACCCGCTGCCCGGGGACCCGGCGATCATCGCCGGCGAGAGCGCCGTGGCCGGGCTCGCCGGGCTCGCCGCGGCGATAAAACATCCGGAGGCGCGGGCCGCGCTCGGCCTCGGCCCCGACAGCCGCGCCTTGGTCTTCGGCACCGAGGGCAACACCGATCCCGAACTTTACGAACGGATCATCGCCGGAGAGCTGACATGAGCCGATCCTTCATTGCCGCGAGCGCCCAGCTCGGCCCGATCGCCCGTGACGAGCCGAGGAGCTCCGCCGTCGATCGCATGATGACGCTCATGCGCGAGGCCCATGCGCGCGGCGCCAGCCTGGTCGTCTTTCCCGAGCTTGCGCTAACCACCTTCTTTCCGCGCTGGTTCCTCGAACCGGGGCCCGATCTCGACCGCTGGTTCGAGACCGAGATGCCGTCGCCCGAGACCCGCCCGCTCTTCGATCTGGCCGCCGAGCTCGGCATCGCCTTTCATCTCGGCTATGCCGAGCTGACGCCGGAGGGGCGCTATTTCAACACCGCGATCCTCGTCGACGCGACGGGCAAGGTCGCCGGAAAATACCGCAAGATCCACCTTCCGGGCCACGACGAACACGAGCCCTGGCGGCCCTTCCAGCATCTGGAAAAGCGGTATTTCGAGAAGGGCGACCTCGGGTTTCCGACCTTCGAGGCAATGGGCGGCACGCTCGGGATGTGCATCTGCAACGATCGCCGCTGGCCGGAGACCTGGCGCATGCTGGGCCTCGGCGGCGCGGAACTTGTGGCGCTCGGCTATAACACGCCGCTGCACTACCCGCCCGCGCCCGAGCACGACCATTTGCAGTATTTCCACAACGAGCTGTCGATCCAGGCCGGATGCTACCAGAACGGTCTCTGGGCGGTCGCGAGCGCCAAGGCGGGGCGCGAGGAGGGCTGCGACCTGATCGGCGGCAGCGTCATCGTCGCGCCGACCGGCGAGGTTCTGGCACGCGCCTCCGGCGTCGGCGACGAGGTGATCACCGCCCGGGTCGATCTCGACCGCTGCGCCGAGATCCGCAAGAACGTGTTCAATTTCGCGCGCCATCGTCAGCCGGAGGAATACGGGCTGCTGACGTCATAAGCGGTCGGCCATTCATGAACTCCTGTTCATTGTGGCCTTTTCCACGCCTTTTCCAGCGCCGTAACGTTCGTGCCGAAGGGTCTCCCCTCCCGCTGTTCTCCCTTCGGGGGCGGTCCCTCAATGCCCTCGGCATTACGCTCGGGTGTCTTCGGGTAGCACGCCGCGCGCCCTCTGGAAGAGCAACCGGAGACAGAACGCCGTCTCGGCGAGGATCGTGATGCCGTAGGCGGGAGAGAAAGCGGTCGAGAGGTTCGGCGCAAAGAACCGCAGGCCGCTGCCGATCAGGTAGACGACGCCCGCCGCCCCGATGCCAAGCCCGAAGGCTCGCGCGAAGAGGCCCGACCGCCAGATCAGCACGCCCGTCATGAGGCTGTTCACCCCGAAGAACACCAGCCCGAGGTCGTAGCCGTGCCCATGCAGGTCCAGAAAGACGAGCGCCAGGCCCTGAGTCTCCGCGGCGGGGAGCGTCGCGTCGCCCGACAGCAGCAACCAGGCGGTCTGCATGGCCATCAGGTTGGCCGCGATCAGTACAGTCTGGATCAGGCGGAAAATCATCGCCGCGAGGGCCAATGCCGGCGCGACGGGGCGAAACAGAAGGTAGAGCAGGATCGCAAGGCCCGCATCGCAGAGCGCCATCAGCAGGTCGGCGGCGATGGAGAGGCGAAAGAGACCCGGCGCGGCGAGGATCGCGGCGGACGTGGCGTCGGCATCGCTGAGATCGATGAGCCGGGCCCGAATGCCAAGTTCGGCGCCGAGCCCGGCAAGGATGATGACGAGATAGAGCAGACCGGCCAGACGGGCCCTCGCCGCAAGCTCGGGGGTGGGAACGAGAGGTGTCAAGCGGTCGATCTCCTCAATCCGGGGCGGCGCGTGGGTCAGGCCGAGAGCACGCGCCGGGCGCCTCTCGACATCGGCTTGAGCCTAACGGCGTGGCCGCGACTGGCAAGCTGTCCGACCCAGACCGCGCCGAGGACGATGCAAGCGCCCGCGATCTGCGTCGGGCTCAACGCTTGCCCGAGCCAGAGCCAGCCGAGGGCGACGGCCGTCACCGGGCTCATCATGCCGAGCATGGAAACCGCGCCTGGCTCGATCCGGGCGATGCCCCGGAACCAGAGCCAGTAGGTCAGCGCCGCCCCGACGAGCCCGAGCCAGGCGAGGCCGGCAAGGTTGGTGACGGTGAGCGAAGGCAGTGGCGGTTCCGCGACGAGTGCGACCGGCAAAAGCAGAAGCCCGCCGGCGGTCAGTTGCCAGGCGGTGAAGCTCAGCGCCGGCACCGGGGGCTGCCACTTGCGACTGAGCACGGTCCCGGCGGCCATCGACACCGCCCCGCCGATCCCTGCGGCGACACCGACGGGGTCGAGCGCAGCCTCCGGACCGAGCAGAAGTAGCGCAACGCCTCCGATCCCCGCCAGTGCCGACAGCAATGCCAGCGCGCGGATCGGCGTCCCCAGGATACCGCGCGCCAGGACGATGACGATCAGCGCCTGAAACGAACCGAGCGTTGCCGCGACGCCGCCGGGGAGCCGGTAGGCCGCCACGAAGAGCAGGCTCCAGAACAGGGCGAAGTTCAGCGCGCCGAGCACGACGACGCGTCCCAGCCACGCCCGCGGCGGCAGGCAACGAGTGGCAGCGAGCAGCAGGAGCCCCGCCGGCAATGCGCGCAACACCGCGAGGCTGACGGGGTAGCCCGCCGGCAGAGCTTCGGTGGTGACGAGATAGGTGCTGCCCCAGATCGCAGGGGCAAGTGCTGTCAGGAGGATGTCGGTCGGGCGGGTCATGGATGCGTGTCCTGTTCGATCGGATTCGGGGGATCACCAGAGGTGTCGAGGGGAAAGCGGCGGGTGCTCGGGCCAGGGGGCGAGGCCGATATCGCGCATCATGTGCGGCGAGAGATACCGCGGCACGTTTTGCGGAGGGCGACGATGGCGTGTCTCGGTCGGACGGCTGGATCGGAAGAACATTCGGTTTCCTTTCAGGTCCGGCGCATCAGGCAGCGTCGCGCACTGGCACGTCCGTCGCCAGGCGTGCGGCGATCCGCGCCACATGGGCGCCCTGGAAGCGCGCGCCGGCGAGATCGGTCTCGGTGGGGCGGAGTGCGCCGTCGGCACCGGCAATGGTTCCCGCGCCATAGGGCGCGCCGCCGATGATGCCGTCGCGCGTGGTCTGGCCGGCGAAGCTGTAGGGCAGACCGGCGATCAGCATGCCGAAATGCTGAAGCGGGATCTGGGTCGAAAGCAGCGTGGCTTCGTGGCCGCCATGCTGCGACCCGGTCGAGGCGAAGACCGCCGCGACCTTGCCGACCAGTGCGTTCTGCGCCCAGAGCCCGCCGGCCTGGTCGAGGAACTGCTTCATCTGTCCGGCCATCATGCCGAAACGCGTCGGCGTGCCGAAGATGATCGCGTCATAGTCGGCAAGATCGCCGGGCGCGGCTTCGGGCGTCGAGTCTTCGACATAGCCGGCGCTCCGGCGTACCGGTTCGGGCACGGTTTCGGGAACCCGGCGGATGTCGACGGTCGCGCCGGGAACGCTGCGCGCGCCCTCGGCTTCGGCCTGCGCCAGGTCGCGGACATGGCCATAGCTGGAATAGTAGAGAACGAGAATGCGGGGCATGGGATCTCTCCGGTTCGGGTTGCGATGCCGGGAAGATCGGTAAAAGCGCCGCCCGGAATAACCGGACGGCGCGCAAATCATTCTTTACGCCTTGTTACGAATGCGCGGACCGGCGGTCCGGGCGATGCCGCAGGGCGGCGGAGGATGGGGAGAAGACACCCTCCGGGGCGGCGCCCTGCGTGCCGCCGCGTCAGGCCGCCCAGTCCTGCCCGTTGGGATAGAGGAACGCCTTGCAGTCGGTGCGCTGGCGGATGCTCTCGAACGCTGTGTCCCACTCCTCCAACGCATAGCGCCCCGTCAGTAGCGTATCGAGGTCGAACTTGCCGCTCTGGATCAGGTCGATCGCCCTGTGCCACGTCTCCCGGCCGTTCCAGCTCCAGGCGCCCCGGATGTCGAGCTGGAAGAGCGACATCGAATCCGGCTGGATGGTGATCGGCTCGCCCCAGAGCGAGATGACCGATATCTTGCCATTGCCGCCCGGCCCTTCCGGCGAGCGCCGCACGCAGTCGATGCCGTGCTGAAAACCCGTGGCCGAGGCCGAGGCTTCCAGAACGAAATCCGCCCCGCGCCCGCCCGTGAGATCAAAGATCGCTTCGGTCGGGTTTTCTTCCGAATAGAGGATGTGGTCGGCGCCGACCTTCTTCGCGAGGTCGAGGCGCATGTCGTCGATGCCCCTGAGCCCGATGACCGCGACCTCGGAGGCGCCGCTCAGCTTGGCGAACTGCACCCCCATCAGTCCCATCGGCCCCGGCCCCACGACGACGACGAAATCGCCGAGATTGACCGTGTTCCGCTCGATCATCGAATGGACGGTCGCCACCATGGGCTCGGTGAAACAGATGTGGTCGAGCGGTATGCTTGGCGGATAGACGAAGACCTGCGCCTCCGGCACCGACATGTGCGATGCGAAGGCGCCGTCGCGCGTGACGCCGAGCCAGCCGGTGCGGGTCTCGATGTCGGCAGCGATGTGATCGCCGACCTTCACCTCCCGCACCTTCGGCCCCACCGCCTCGACCACCCCGGAGAATTCGTGACCGAGCGTCACGGGCGCCTCGTAAAAGTGCCGGTCCTTCTCGATCAGGATATCGCTTCCGCAAATCCCGGCCGACCAGACCTTCATCAGAACTTCGTCTTCTTCCAGAACCGGTGTCTCACGTTCTTCGAGCGCGAGATTGCCGGGTCCGGCGGCGGTTTTCCGCAACGCAAGCATACCGCTCACCTCCAGGTTCAGGGCTACAGGTCTTCCTTGGTGATCAGGATCGTCTCGACCTTGATGTCGTCCGCGACCTCCTTGCCGTTGATCAGGTCAAGCGCCACCTCGACGGCCTTCGCGGCCTGGGCGTCCTGGTTCTGGTAAACCGTCGCCAAGGCCTTGCCCTCCTTGATGTTGGCCTTGGCCTGGTCCTCGGCATCGATGCTGGCGATCACGACCTTGCCGTCCTTGCCGGCTGCCGAGATCGCCTGGATCACGCCGAAGGACATCATGTCGTTGGCGGCAAAGACGCCCGCCAGATCGGGATTGGCTTGGATGATGTTCGTCATCACGTTGAGCGCTTCCTCGGCCTGCCAGTTCGCGGTCTGGCTGGCGACGATCTCGATGCCCGGCGCTTCGGCAAAGGCCTTCTCGGCGCCGCGCTTGCGGGCCTGCGCGTTGTCGGCGCCGCGGATACCTTCGAGGATGGCGACCTTTCCGGTGCCGCCGAGCGCGTCGACGACAGCCTTGGCGGCATTGTAGGCGCTGTCTTCGTCATTGACCCCGACATAGGGAATGAAGACGCCCATGGCCGCCATGGTCTCTTTGTCGAGCCGGTTGTCGACATTCACGACCTTGATGCCGGCCTTCGTGGCGCGTTCCAGCACCGGCACAAGCGCCTTGGAGTCGATCGGCGCGATGACGATCGCATCGACTTTCTGCGAGATGAAGTCCTCGACGATCGACATCTGCTGCTCGACGGCCGTCTGGTTGGCGGCGGCCGAGGTCAGAAGCGTTACGCCCAGCTCGTCGGCCGCGGCCTGCGCGCCGTCCAGCATGACGTTGAAATAGGGGTTAATCTCCTTGACGACATATGCGACCGTCGGCTTGTCCTGGGCCATGCCCGTGGTCGCTGCCATGGCCAGGACGGCCGCGGAAACCAGTGTCTTCAGCATCGTCTTCCTCCTCTGTTGGCGCGCCACTCCTCCGGCGCGGGACCTGACCGGCTACGCGCCGGCCCGATTTCTGAGCTTGTCGTAGAACACCGCGAGCACGATGATCGACCCGATCACCACGAGCTGCACATTCGGGCTGACATTCAGCAGGTTGAGACCATTGCGGATGATCCCCACCAGCAACGCACCGAGCAGCGTGTTGAAGACCCTGCCCTCGCCGCCGAAGATGCTGGTACCGCCGATGATGACCGCCGCGATCGCGTCGAGCTCGTAGCCGAGCCCGGCGACCGGCTGGGCGACGTTGAGCCGCCCCAGCAGCGCGATCGCCGCGATGCCGCAGGACAGGCCCGAGATGACATAGACCGAGATCTCGATGGCAGTCGCGTTGATCCCCGAGAGCCTGAGCGCCACGCGGTTGCCGCCAAGCGCGTAGACATAGCGGCCATACATCGTCTGTCCGAGGACGATCGAGGCAAGCAGCACGATCAGGAGCGACGCCAACACGAGCACGGGAAAGCCGAAGACCCTGCCGTCTCCGAGATACTTGAGCCCTTCCGGAAAGACCGAGATCGTCTGGTTATCGGAGATGATGTAGGCCAGACCGCGCGCGATGCTCATCATCCCGAGTGTCATGATGAAGGCCGGCACCCGCGCGACGGCGACCATGGTTCCGTTCACGAGCCCCGCCGTCATCCCCGCAAGCAACGACAAGGCCATCGGAAAGGCGATCACGACAAGGCCCTGGGCCGCGCCATAGTCGCCAGGCGCCAGCGCCTTGTGGGTCACCGCCATCACGACCACGCAGAGCGCGACGATCGAGCCCACCGAAAGGTCGATCCCGCCGGTCAGGATGACGAAGGTCATGCCGACGCCGATGATGGTCGTGATCGCGACCTGGAGCATGATGTTGGTCAGGTTCGAGACGGTCAGGAAATGCGGCGACAGGAACGACAGCACGACGAAGGCGACGATCAGGACGCTGACGATTCCCAGCCTGTTGACGACATTACCCAGCACGTTCACCTCCCAACATCAGCGCCATGACATCCGTCTGGCGAGCCGTCCGGGCCGTTTCGATCTCGCCGGTGACGCGCCCCTCGGACATCACCACGATCCGGTCACTGACCTGAATGAGTTCGGGCAGGTCGGACGAGACGACGATGATGGACTTGCCCGCGTCCGCCAGCGCCCGGATCAGGACGTGGATTTCCCTGCGCGCGTTGACGTCGATGCCGCGCGACGGCTCGTCGAAGATCAGGACGGAGCACTCGGTCTGCAGCCACTTGGCGATCACCACCTTCTGCTGGTTCCCGCCGCTGAGCTGTCCGGCCTTCTTCTCGATATCCGGCGTGGCGATGCGGAGCTTCTTTACGAAGTCCCGGCTGACGCGCGCGGCCCTGCCCCGGCTGACGAAGATACCGCGCGAAACCGAGCGAAGGTTTGCGAGGAGGATGTTCGAGGCGATCGACTGGCCGAGGACCAACCCCTCCAGCTTCCGGTCCTCGCTCAGATAGCCGATCCCGGAGCGGACCGCGTCCTGCGGCGACCTGAGCCGCACGGGGCGACCGTTCAGAAGGATGTCGCCGCTCTCCGGCCGGTCCGCGGCGAAGAGCAGGCGCATTGTCTCGGTGCGGCCGGCGCCGACCAGCCCGGCAAACCCCAAGATCTCGCCGCGCCGGAGGTCAAAGGAGACATCCTTGACCTTGCGGCCCCGGCTGAGGTTCCTGGCCGACAGGACCACGTCCTCGCGGTCCGCCGACCGGGTCGCCGCCATCTCAGAGGTGTCGAGCGACCGGCCGACCATCGCCTCGATGATCCGCTCGCTGCTCGCATCCGATGCCGCCATCGTGGTGATGTGGCGCCCGTCGCGCATCACAGTCACCCGGTCGGCGATCTCGGCGATCTCCTGAAGCCGGTGCGAAATGTAGATGAGCCCGGTGCCGCGCCGTTTCAGCTCGGCGATGATGCGGAACAGCTCGTCGACCTCGCGCTTGGAGATCGAGGCCGTCGGTTCGTCGAGAATCAGCACGTCGCACTCCACCGACAGAGCCTTGGCGATCTCGACCATCTGGCGCTGCGCGGCGGTCAGGTTACGGATCTGCTCGCCGGGACCGATGTCCACCCCGAGCGCGTTCAGGAGCGCGGCGGCCTTGCGGCGCGCTGCCGAGTGATCGACGAAGGCGCCGAGACGCCGGGGTTCCGCGCCGAGCAGGATATTCTCCTCGACCGTCATCGCCGGAACCAAATTGAACTCTTGGTGAATGGTCGCGATCCGCTGCCGTTTTGCCTCGGCGGGGCTGGTGATGCGAACGACCCGCCCGCCGACCCGGATTTCCCCGTCATATTCGCCGAACGTGCCACTGAGGATCTTGATGAAGGTGGATTTTCCGGCCCCGTTCTCGCCCAGCAGGCAATGCACCTCGCCGCGGCGCAGATCGAAGGTGAAGTCGTCGAGCGCCCGCACGCCGGGAAAGCTCTTCCCGAGTCCTGCGGTGGCCAACACCGGAGACACCTCCACGGATTCTCCTCCCGATCCAAACTCCCATCCCGCTGATAAATTATTTTAGTTCATGCAGTCAAGATTTTTGTGAAACAACATCCTCTACCCTTGGGATCAAATAGAGCGATTGACACGGATCATTCTCCTGAACCAGCGCTTTCAGCCACTTATATTATTATTTAACAAATGTTTACTTCCAGATGCGCGACACTCCGCACAAGAGGATTGCTCCGCTGACAAAGCTGAAATATACTAAAACGGAAGCTGGAAATTTTATCGTGACCAAAGAGAAACCCAAGATCAACATCACGACGATTGCCCGGGCCGCCGGCGTCTCGACGTCATCGGTCTCGCTCGCTCTCAACGGAAAGCCCGGTGTCAGCGAGGAGACGCGGCAGAACATTCTGCGGATCGCCCGGGAATCCGGCTACCGGCACCATGCGACGAGCGACACGTCCGGGATGCGGGTTCTTCAGATACTTGCCTGTGCCGAAGGCGAGATCGTCGGCGAGGACATGTCGCGCAGCCCGTTCTTCATGGATCTGGTGCGGAGCATCGAACGAGAGGCCCGCACACACGGATATTCCTGCATCGTCTCGACCGTGTCCCTGAGCGAGGTGGAGCGGGAGGTGCACCGGATCCTCGCCCCGTTTGCCAATTCGGGTCTGGTCCTTCTGGGGACGAACCTGGACGACTCGCAGCTGGAATCGCTCGCGCGGCTGGCAGAGCACACGGTGGTGATCGACACGCTCGCGGCGCGGACCCCTCTCAACACCGTGGTCATGAACAACCGGCAGGGTGCGATTCTGGCGACCCGCCACCTGCTGGAGCTGGGCCACCGGTCCTTCGGATATTGCCATGGCACCCGGCGGATCTCGAACTTCCGCGAGCGCGAACGGGGCTTTCTGGAGACCTTGGGCGAGGCCGGCCTGTCCGTGCCCGCGACCAGTCGATTCGCGCTGACCTCCGACATCCAGGTCGCGACGGCAGAGATGTCCCGCATGTTGTCGGACCGCGAAACGCCGATGCCGACGGCCCTCGTCTGCGAGAACGACTACCTGGCGATCGGCGCCATCAGGGCGTTGACCGCGGCGGACTATCGAGTCCCCGATGACATCTCGGTCGTCGGCTTCGACGACATCGCCGAAAGCCGTGTCACCAGCCCGGAACTGACCACGGTGCACGTCTCGACCGACGTGATCGCCCGGAACGCCGTCTCGCGCCTTGTCGAGTTGCAGAAGGATCCGCTCTCGCTCCCGGTCAAGCAGATCGTCGACACGCATCTGGTCATCCGCCAGTCCACGGCCGCCGCGCCGTCCTCGTAGAACGCGTGGGCGGGCCGCGGGGGCATCTCTCCGAGTCCGACGCCGGAACGCGGTCGGCCGCCCGTCCTGCCCTGCCCCTACGGAACCAACCAGTCAGCGGACCTTGGGCCGCTCCCAGGTGTTGGAAACGGCAATGGGAATAACCATGTCCGGTTTGTATCGACGGGTCTGGGAGCCTCCGCGATCAGGATGACGCGCATCGTGAACCGGACGCCGGCACAATTGGTCATGGCACAGGGCTCGACCCGACAAAGAAAGGAAGCATGGATATGGCATATACTCTGGACCGGGTTTTTCCGGACGCCGATTTCGACGAGATCGAGGCGCGTGTTCGCGCCGCCCTCGGCGACAAGGGTTTCGGCGTTCTCACCGAGATCGACGTGAAGGCGACGATGAAGAAGAAGATCGACGCCGACATTGCGCCCTACACGATCCTTGGCGCCTGCAATCCCAACATGGCCTACAAGGCCATCGGGATCGAACCGCGCGTGGGCGCGATGCTGCCCTGCAACGTCATCCTCCGCTCTGTCGACGGCGGCGTCGAGGTCAGCGCGATCGACCCCGTCGCCTCGATGCAGGCGATCGAGAACGACCAGCTCATATCCGTTGCCGGCGAGGTGCGCGCTCTGCTCGAAGAGGCCGTGGCCTCGATCTGACGCGAGACCAGGGGTCCGGTCGGCGACGATGCGGCTCAGGAGAATGGGAATCGGGTGCCATGGCGCGGCAGGATCTGGTGCAGCTGAGAGGAACAAACTAGAACCGTTATCTGTGGCTGAACTACTGGAAGAACTGGAATCCTGGTCACAGATTCTCGCGTCAGAACTGGAAATTCAGAAGGCGCTGGATGCTTACATGAAGCCCTGCTGCCGGAGTTGGAGCCATGACCCAGCTCCAGAGAACATTCACTGAAACCACACCAGTCACCTCCAGCAAATCTTCGTCTGGAACGCCTGCGCGCAAACGTCCCAAAACTCCGCCGCCGTTCTCCCTGCGACTGAGCAAGGAAGAACGTGCCAAGCTGGAAAATGCTGCGGCGGGTATGCCGCTCGGTCCCTTTATCAAGGCCAAGTTGTTCGACGGCGATCTGACACCACGGCGTACACGCGGTCAGGCTCCGGTCAAAGATCATGCTGCGTTGGCGCGGGCGCTCTGTCTGCTCGGCAATCTGCGTCTGGCGAACAACCTTAACCAGCTTGCCAAAGCCGTGAACATGGGGACGTTGCCGCTTTCGCCGGAAGTTGAAGAAGAACTCATGGCCACCTGTGCCGCTGTGCTGGCGATCAGAATGGAGCTGATGAAGGCGCTAGGGGACGAGGCGGACGATAAGGCATGATCCTCAACGGCTCACAGCGCGGCGGGGCATTGAAGCTGGCCGCTCACCTTCTGAACTTGGTTGAGAACGATCATGTTAAGGTGCATGAGGTCAGCGGCTTCAGCACCGAAGACCTGACGGGTGCCTTCCAGGAAACGGACGCCATCGCCAAAGGTACGCGCTGCCAGCAGTTCCTGTTTTCTCTCAGCCTTAGCCCGCCTGAGACGGAACGCGTCAGTATCGAACAATTCGAGGCCGCGATTGAAAAGGCGGAAGCCCGGCTCGGTCTGAGCGGTCAGGCCCGCATGATCGTCTTTCATGAGAAGAAAGGCAGACGCCATGCCCATGTTGTGTGGTCGCGGATCGACGTGGACAAGATGACAGCCATCAACCTGCCCTTCTACAAAACACGGTTGAAGGAAGTCTCCAAAGACCTGTTTCTGGAACATGGCTGGCGGCTGCCGGACGGCCTGCGTGACCGTGAGAACCGCGATCCACGCAACTTCACGCTCGATGAATGGCAACAGGCCAAACGCCTGGGAAAGGACGCGCGGGATATCAAGCGCACCTTTCAGGAGGCGTGGGCTGTCTCTGATACCGGGGATGCCTTCGCCCATGCCCTCGAAGAAAAGGGATATGTTCTCGCGCGCGGGGATCGAGGGCGGTTTGTTGCGGTTGACGTTCACGGCGAAGTTTATGCTGTCCCGAAATTCACGGGACTGAGGGCAAAGCAGGTCCGGGAGAAACTAGGTGATGCAAAAGACCTGCGCTCAGTCGATGTGGCCAAGGCGTATATTGCTGAGACGATGCAGCCCACCCTGTCGCGCTGGCAGGAAGAACTGGACACACGAAACCGGAAACTGAAAGACCGTCAGGAACGTGACCGCCGGAAGATGGTCGAACGGCAATGAGCTGAACGTCAGCGCCTGAAAACCAAACTTGAAGAGCGCCGCATCCGCGAAGTGCAGCAAAGACAGGCAAGTTTCCGCAAAGGTCTACAGGGCCTGTGGGACCGGGTGCGCGGTGAACACCGCAAAATCCGGGAACAGAACGAACTGGAAGCTTGGCAGGCTCTCCAGCGGGACCGAACGCAAACGGACGGGATGATCTTCCAGCACCTCGACCAGCGCCGGACGCTCCGGCATCAGCAGACCGCCGAACGGCGCATCAATGATGAACGCGGGAAAGAACTGGCACAGGATCGCGACCGTTTCGGTGCATTGCGCACTGTACGAGATGGAACAACACGCGACGGGCCGTCTTTCGAGCGGTGATCAGCGCCCCCGCTCGTCCTTGTCCCGATTGACGTTTCTGAGAACACGCCGCTGCGCATAGAAGCGCACCTGGTCGAAGGCGCGCTTGGTGAGTTGCTGCGGCAGCATACCGAACGACCAATCCCCTTTACGTGCCTCGGATATGCCGAAGGGAATGCGGCCACGCTCCCAGATAAGCGTATTGACCTGGTGCGTTTTGATCCAGCACGGCTCCCCGTCAAATCCGAGATGTGCCGCAACCTTTGGCGGCACTTCCACGGCAGGCTGATCTTTGGACGGCGGCGTGTGAGTGATCGGGCAGAGAATGACCTCGCGGGAACCGTCCTTGTTCTCGGACGTGGCCAGGATGATCGCACAGGGTCGATCCTTGCGCCCGTGTTCCTGTCCGCTAAGTGCTTCGTCTTTCCAGAGAAAATCGTATCTGACGACCAACCCTACCTTTGGAGTGAGGGTCAAACCTTACTCCATCAGGTGGTCGAGTTCGGGGGTTGCTTCGCCCTGAAACCCTTTTTCCAGCTCCGCCCGCAGGTGGGCGGGAAGCTCTTCGGGATAGTAAGCGCGGCGGGTATCGAGAGATTTAAGCCGCTCATATTCCTCAACATCTACCAGAACGCGAAGCGGGCGATTATGTTTGGTGATGAAGACAGGGGCTTTCCCAGCTTCGTCGATGTACTGCCCTGCGCGAGTCTGAAACTCGGTCGAGCTGACGATGGTGTCGGACATGGCGTATCTCCTTTCTCACTATAATAGCTAAAACAGCCGAAATAGTCAAGATTGATGCACTCCCTACCTCAGAAGAGGCAAAGCTGACGGCTCTCGACAAGATAAGCCTGCCACCTCAAAGACTTGGCTGCCTCGTCCAGCCATGCCGTGACCTGTTCGACCAGCGCGCCCTCGCTTGCTTCTACCGTCCCCACAGCGTGAAAATGGGAACGGTAGCCTGTCTCGGTGATGGGGAGCGGTGCGCGCTCTGGGTTGACGCTGCGCACCTCCAGATGGGCGATAGTGCCGCCGTGCGCCCTTGGCAAATAGGTCAACTCGATCTCGATGCCTTCCCATGTGAATCTGTGTGTCTCGGCCTTCATCTCAGTGGCTCCAGAACACATGGACTTGTTCAAAGCCCGTCTGAAGGGTGAACACGTCACAGATTTCCATGTCCCGCGCCATGCGCTCATAGTCGATGTATAAGCGCAGACGATCAGGTACATCCCCGATTTCCTGGGTCAGTTCCTCGGCGAAGTCGGCTAGAGAACGGTACTCACCTGAATAGGCGTCTTCTATGGCCTTCCGAGCTTCGTCCAGATCGCCGAAATGCCCGACCAGCTTGCCGCCGATCTCGCCATGTTCCCCAATGAACGCCGCCAGTTCCGCCACCTCATCAATCCCAATGTACTCGGACACCTCCGCGCCCTCGAAACCTTCATGATCATGGATTGCCCATTCTTCCGCGTCTTCGATGGGTGAGGCTGCCAGCATCGCGCGAATGTCCGCATAGATGTCGGAAGCGTCCTGCTCGGCATTGATCCAGCACCCGTGCAGAATGCCATTATTGTACGCTGCCAGACAGGCAACATAGATTTGAATATCTCCTTGTAGTTGTTTCATTTTCTCTTTCCTCCGTAAGGTATGGGGTTGCTCCTGCAACCCTTGCCTCGTGGCGAACAGTGGGTGTGCAAGCGGAAGGGGAAATCGGCGAAAGATTATGTCGTTGTTGGGGGAAACCTTCAGGGGGAACCGACAACGACGGAATCTCTTCGATCCGTTTTGCCTGAAGTGCGCCGAGGGCGAAGCCCTAAGCCTTCTTCGCGCAAGGGATGGAAGCCGCATGGCCGGGACAGCTTCGTCTAGCCCGGTTCACGACAGCCCGGCCCCTACGGGGTGCACCGGACGACCACTAAATGTTGACTGACCAGAGACGTTTTACGCAATATAGACATTCATTAAACCTTGAGCAGATCGGGCTTCAGGCAGAGACTACGGACTTACTATGAGCAAGAAGGATATCAGAAGAGACAATCACTATGTGCCGATCTGGCACCAAAAGGGCTTCATTCCGAACGGAAGAACAAAACTTCACTATTTGAACATGGCGCCCGATAAAATTCGGAGTCTTCTTCTGCGCGCTGGGTTTGCAGTTCCTGACCCACCTCGGCTTTCTCACAGGGCAGACGGCAGGGCTGGCGCTGATTGTCTCCTATCTCACCGAATGGCCCTTCGGGCTCGTGTTCTTCATCGTGAACTTGCCGTTCTATTGGCTCGCCTAGCCCCGCATGGGGGCCAATTTCACCTTGCGCTCATTGGCGTGCGTCACGGCTCTTTCGGTGCTCTCGGAATGGCTGCCCAGTCATCTTGCGATAGAACTCGTGACCCCGGCCGTCGGCATGGTGATCTTCGGAACTCTCGTCGGCGCAGGATTGCTGATGTTGTTTCGCCACAAGGGAAGTCTTGGCGGGCTCGGCGTGACGGCATTGCTGATTCAGGATCACTTCGGGTTCCGCGCTGGCTACGTCCAGTTGCTCTTCGACGCAGCGCTCTTTGCCGTCGCGGCCTTCATCTTCCCACCTTCGGTAGTGCTCTATTCTCTGCTTGGCGCTTTCGTGCTCAATGTCGTCATCGCCTTCAATCACCGGCGTGACCGATACATTGCCACCTGAAGGGTCCGGCCGCGCCTTGTCGCTCTCTACCGTCAAGGTGCGCTACACTGTATCCTGGCGCAATGTGTGGCCGTGGCTATCCACACGCTTGCCTCTTTGGCAGCCCCCGGCCCTCGCAGAGACGAGATCCGCGTGTCCCTCAAGATCAGGGCGGGTGAGCACGTCTTGGCGAAAGAGGGGCCATGCGGCGGAGCGCCGACGATTTTGACTCACAACCCTGGCCGCGGTATTTTCGAACAAATGGGTTCGGGGAGGGAACTCATGAATACCCGTCGCGACGCTTGGCCGTATAAGTCCGATTGGGAGTCATTGTCGCCTCTGCGTCAGTGGCTAATCGAACAGCTCGGGACGGACTTCCCGGAAAGCCGGAAATACTACGACCACGAGCGGGTCTTCTTCAAATGGACCAAGATGAACCATGCGAGCTGTGTCTCGCTATTCAACCGCAGTCCGCCGGGAACGACCTGCACGTCTTTCCTGACATGGGTCCATAAGAACATCCTGTCGGCCGGCACCTTGTCCGGACCGCCGTTCAGTTTCAATTCCTTTGCGCTGAACGTCTGTGGCGCCAATAATCGCGGTTGGCATACCTTGGCTGAAGGCCAGAAACCGCAGAGCGGTGATTTTTACCAACAGTCGAACCCGACGAAAGGCGGCCGGACGCAGCATGTGGGGGTTCTGCTCTATTCTTTCGGGCCGGTCTGCACCGTCGTGGGCGGCGGGGCTGATCAGGGCGGCTATGGCGCCATTCTCCGCAAGGACGGACCGTTTCCGCCGCAGGACGCGACGCACCAGTTCACGGGGTGGCTGAATATCGATGAGTTTTACCCCGGATGGACACCGAATTGACTATCATCCCCGTTTCGGCAGGTCGGATGGCTCGGGCGAAGCAGGCCCACGACACCGTCATTTGAGCTGTCTACCGCGCGCAGGCCGACGCGCTGCTGATCGAAGCTCGCGCGAAGCCAGACTGGCGGATGAATACGACGCCGCGCAGGAGCGGGGGGAGGTAGCGACGGTCGGGCGAAACGTTGGGAACCACAACGTTTCCGCAACTGCCGCCGACCTTGGCCTTCGCCGCGACGAGATCCACGGGGCCGTTGCGTGTCAGTCCTGACCCGCTGCGTCGTCCTCGGACGCCTCGATGACCATCTTTAACCTGCTTGATCTTCTGCGCGCAGCCAAAAGGCGGCAAGGATGCCGGCAAAGGCGCCGAAGAGATGGGATTCCCAGCTTACTCCGGGCTGGCCTGGCAGAATTCCCCAAATCATCGCCCCATATACCAGGGCAACCGCAACAGTGATCATGAGCGGGATGGGACGCTTTTCCACCAAGCCGCGCGCCAGCAGTAAACCGAACCAACCAAAGATCAGGCCCGACGCGCCCACATGGATCGCCGCATTGCCGAACAGCCACACGCCGAGCCCCCCGAGCCCGACAATCACGATTGAAGCCGTCAGCACCACCTTTGGGGCCGATACCGCGAGAAGGCCGCCAAGAATTGCCAGGGGCACCGTGTTTGCGGCGGCGTGACCAAGGGAACCATGGAGTATCGGCATGAACAGGATACCGTCCAGTCCGCCGATGGAACGAGGCCGCAATCCGAGAATCCCGTTGAGCGCGTAGCTCGTGATCAGGTTCACCACTTCTACGATCCAGATCACACCCAACAGGACCGCAAGCCACCGAAACCGTTCCATGACCAACACTCCTCCCACTTCCAGTTCCTTGCTCGCGAGCCTACAACCTGGTCAGCCCCCTACTTCTTCAACCTCACGCCCGGCCCACCACCGTTCTCCGGGATGAACTCCACCCCGGTCGCTTCGAGCGCGGCGCGGATGGCGGCGACGGAGTCGGCAGAAGCCGGCGGATGGATCGTGCCCTCGGCTCGCTTCAGCGTAGAAACTGACACGCCTGCGGCCTGCGCGATTTCGGTTTGTGACATTCCGATCAATGATCGTGCAGCGCGGATCTGAGCTGGGTTAGCCATCTTCCCTATTGAACTATTTAGACCAGTGCGTATATGGTCTAAATAGTTCATACCACATCAGAGGACTATGACAATGCCAGAACAACGCGCGAGCGCGAACGATACCGGCATGACCGCCGAACAGATAATGTCGGACGCACAGACCGACGTCTTCTATCTGCACGGGCTCCTGCTGGGCGTAGACTTGATCCGGTGCGGCACGAACGGCACTCCGGGGGAAGAGCAGAGCGCCATCGACTCCTTGATTAACGCCGCGGTGAAGCTGTCCGAGAAGCTTGGCCGTGACCTCGACAGCATCAACATCGGGAAGGCCGCGTCATGAACGACACCAGAACCGCCGCGACCGACTTCGCCGCCGAATACCGGGCTCGGCACACCGTCAGTCCGACGGCCTACACTCTCTGCGACCTGATCCACGTCGCCATGCTGGCCTTCGAAAACGAGAGCACCACCATCCCCATGCGCAATCGGGGCATCGACGGCACGCTCCAGATGGCAGCGAAGACGTCGGAGAAGCTCATCGACCTGATCGAGAAGCTGGAACGGAAGCTGCCGGACGACGTCGTGCGCGAGATACTGGAGGAAGCTGACGCAGCATGAACTGCTACCCCTCCAACCGCGCGTGGTCCGACCGGTTCCTGCCCGAGATCAAGCGCACCATCGGCGCCCACTTGCTGGAGAGGGCGCCGGACCCCGAGGACTGGCACAACGCCACCGACCTCATGATGCTGGACGCCAAGGACCTGCACATTGCCGCGCGGGTCCGCCGTCCCGGCTATGCCAACCGCTTTCCCTACGACTTCACGATCCGCTCTCGCATCCCTTCCGGCGCCGAAACCGAGCTGTCCAAGATAGTGAACGGCAAGGGCGACTGGCTGTTCTACGGCCACTCCAACGAGACGCAGACCGGGCTTTTCTCATGGTGGCTGCTGGATCTCCGCGCCTTCCGGGCCGGCCTGATCCGACAGGTTCAGAACGGTTTCCCGATCCGCTCCAGTGACCGCGCCAACCCGGACGGCACGTGGTTCAAGTGGTTCGATATCCGGTCGTTCCCGAAGCATCCGCCGCTTGTGGTGGCGGGGTCGCCATTGGCGCATTGATGCAGGCGAAATCGCCATCTGGGTCGCTATCCCGGTAGGTCCGGTTGACTATGCCAGACCCATAAGTGTCGCAATTGCCCCTCAACGGGGGGGCAAGGCAGAGGATCGTCGCTGCCCTCAGCCAAAATCGACGGTGAAGTTGAAGTGCGAGTAGGGATCATCGGTCACTTCAATCTCGCCATCTGCGGTGTCCCTGAAATTGCCGGCGATGTCGGTCTCCGTTTCGACGGTCACGCGACGCACCGGGACGTAGCGCCACTCGGAGTCACCGGTGGTCTCGGCAATTCGCAGCACGTCATCGGCATTCAATAAATCATTGCCGAAACCGCCGTAGGCGGCGTCAACGTCGCTCTCGGAAAAGACGAATACGTCGGCATCTGCAAACGTTGCTTTGCTTGGAACGAACCCACCGATGTCGCGCCGACCCTGCTGCGGGCTGTCGTCGGTATCGGCCGCCGAAGTACTGGTTGGGACAAAACCACCAATGTCGCGCCGACCCTGGCTCGGGCTGCTGGTATCAGTCATCTGTCTGTCCTCCTGGAATGCCTCCGGCATGTTGCCGGCCAAGTCAGCGTCGCAAGTTGATGTTTCTCAATAGTGTCAAGTGGCGTTTCAATTGCTTCTGGGATGTTTCGGAGCCGATTCATCACTCAAGCGGAGACCCGCGCCTTGGCGACAATGGTCCCCAAACTGTGCTATATTCATTCTGGGCGCCGTGCGTGGTTGCATCTGCTTTTCGCCGCTGTTGTCGCCCGGCCGATATGCGGTGAGATCCATCTCCCTCCCTGTGGTTCTCCGCGTCAGCCGCCTGAACTGACCTAGATGGTAACCGACAAGCTAGTCGGGGCGTTTTCGCGACGGTCGCCGCTCCACTTATCGAAGCCAGCACAAAGCACGCATAGCGAGTCCAAAAGGGAGCTGACGTCTCTAACGTCCCGCCGGTAGCTCACCTCGTGCGTAGCATGGGCAGGTCAGAGGAGAAGGACCCATGCACCGCCGGAGAAAGGATTGGAAGAATGATGACCATCGACTTCGAACTTCGCAGCCTCGATATCACGGAGATTGACCCGGTGCTTTTTGCTGACCTTGGAACTCCAGAAAGGGAATGGACGGCTTGGGAGCATGTCTGTTCAACTGAGAATGGGAGAGCAGAAGTACTCAGCAAACTGCACATCTGTCACCATGCGTCTGCCAGACGCGGCGGTGTAATTGCCGTGGCCTCGGGGCCGTTCAGAACTGTGGCTTGGACGTATGCAGAGACACCAGAAGAAGCCCTGCGCCGGTATCTCACCGACGAAATCATCGACTAGAGCGTTCCCAAGCTGATCGGATTCAGGATTCCCAAGATGTGGCGCCCATGGTTCTCTGTTTGTGAGGCAGATATAGGGGGTAGGAATGGGCAAGCCACATCCTATGGAATTGCGGGAGCGCGTT
>NZ_SELO01000020.1 GCF_004146235.1 Tropicimonas sp. IMCC6043
GCGATCGCTGTATTGCTGCTCGGATGGCGTGCGTGGTCGTGGCGCTGCCGTGACGTACCTGTCCCATAGGGCTTCCTTCCATTCCAGCGAATGGATCGCACCATCAAACCGTGGGATCAAACACCTAAGGCGCCATTAGACAGGCTAGACCTAACGACCGAGTCGACGCCGCCTTCTCGGTTTCAAAGATAGATTTCGAAGCCGGAACCGCCGATAAGTCTACTAACAGCTTTTACCCAACGCACCCGGCGGACCCCCAAAGGAGATCGCGATGAAGGCTTGTGGCGTAGACAAAACGACCCAACG
This sequence comes from Tropicimonas sp. IMCC6043, assembly GCF_004146235.1. Taxonomy (GTDB): domain Bacteria; phylum Pseudomonadota; class Alphaproteobacteria; order Rhodobacterales; family Rhodobacteraceae; genus Tropicimonas. Next base: position 307 of record NZ_SELO01000020.1, read on the forward strand.
GGAAACTCTCAGCTTTGAGACTGATCTCGGCGCTTCACGATCTATCTGGATTGCTGGTGCGCTCGTGGTGGTCATCGTTGCCTGGATGGGAAGCGGTCTGGTTTTTCCATCAGACACGACTGAACCGGTGGCACGCCGGGGTGAACCGCAACCGGTATCAGTTGCTGTACGCCGATCTACCGCCGAGACGGTCACGGAGCTTTTTCAGGCCGAAGGACAGGCCCTGCCAGACCGGGATTCAGCACTTCGCGCCGAGACATCGGGGACAATCGACGAGGTCTATGTGGTAAAGGGTCAGATGGTCGAACAAGGGGCCGTCGTGGCCAGGTTTGATCGAACTGAATCCAATGCGGCCCTGACGCGAGCCCGTGAGGATTTGGTGCAGGCACGGCGTGAGCTCGAAAATGCTCAGACGCTGTTCGAACGTGGCGTCGCAACAACGGATCGCCTGGTGCTCGCCCGGGTCGCACTCGCTGCGGCGGAATCGCGGCTGACCAACGCCCGAGAGGCAGTCGTCGATGCTGGGATCAAGGCGCCGTTCACGGGGCGGATTGAAGCGCTCGATCTTGATCCGGGCGAGTTTGTTTCTGCCGGGACCGAGGTCGGGCGGATCGTCGACAACAGCCCCTTGACTGTGACCATCCAGGTCCCTCAGCAATCGCTGACCCGCCTTCACGAGGGGCAAACGGCAACCGTGCGCTTCATCACCGGCGAGGTCCGCGAAGGCAAGGTGATTTTCGTCGGGACGGCTGCCTCGGCTGAAACGCGAACTTTCCTGGCCGAGGTGCGCGTTCAGAATCTGGACGGCGCGATCCCTGCCGGGATATCGGCCGAAGTGGAGATTCCGTCCGGTGAGACGGTCGCCCACTTCCTCTCGCCCTCGATCATATCGCTCAACGCGGACGGAGAACTGGGCGTCAAGACTGTCGGCGCCGACAATGTCGTTCGGTTTCACCATATCGCCCTCGCTCGTTCCCAACTTGATGGTATCTGGGTGACCGGGCTGCCGGATACGGCCGATATCATCACGGTTGGCCAGGGTTTCGTGCGCGACGGGGAAACCGTTCGTCCAAGCGCCGAGGAGCCTGGACAATGAACGCGATCATCTCCGCTGCCTTCGCTCGGACACGCGCGGTCATCATGTCGTTGGTCTTGGTGCTGATTGTTGGGGCCTATGCCTATGTCTCGATCCCGAAAGAGGCTGATCCCGAGGTGCCTCTTCCCTTCTTCTACGTTTCGACAGGTCTCGACGGCATCAGTCCCGGCGACGCCGAACGCCTTCTGCTCGAACCGCTGGAAAAGGAACTGGCCTCAATCAGTGATCTGGACAGTCTGGAATCCTACGCCTCCGAGGGGTCCGCTACTGTCCTTCTGGAATTCAGCGCCGGAGCAGACAACGCCGAAGCCCTCGACAATGTTCGCGTCGCGGCTGACCGCGCCGAAAGCGAACTTCCCGATGACGCCTATGACATTACCATCACCGAAATCAACACGGCCCTTTTCCCAGTCATCACGGCCATCCTGTCCGGCCCGGTGCCCGAGCGCACGCTCAACCGACTGGCCGAGGATATGCAGGACGAGATCGAAGCGCTCGAAGGCGTTCTGGAAGTCGATATCGGCGGCAAGCGTTCCGAATTCCTCGAAGTGCTCGTCGACCCCACCGTTTTTCAGACTTACAACCTCAGTTTCGACGAACTGATCGGACAGATCCAGCGCAACAACCGCCTGATTGCAGCCGGCGCTATCGAGACTGGTGTCGGCCGCATCATCCTCAAAGTGCCCGGACTGATCGAGGACTTGGACGACATCATGTCCATGCCGATCAAAGTGAGGGGGAATGCCGTAGTCACCTTCGGCGACGTTGCGATGGTCCGTAGGGCATTCGAAGATCCCAGCTCATTTGCCCGCATCAATGGACAACCGGCTCTGGCACTCGAAGTGAAGAAACGCGCAGGTGCCAACATCATCGAGACAGTGTCAGCCGTTCGAGCACTGGTCGCCGAGATTCGCGCCGACTGGCCGGAAACCGTGAAAATAACTTACCTGCAGGATCAGAGCGAAACAGTGGAAGACCTCTTAAGCGACCTCGAGGCCAACGTCATCGCCGCCGTGATGCTGGTTATGATCGTCATCGTGTTCGCGCTCGGGTTGCGCTCTGCGATCCTCGTGGGAATCGCCATACCAGGAGCCTTTCTGGCTGGCGTTATCGCGCTCTGGGCGATGGGGTACACGATGAACATAGTGGTCCTGTTCTCGTTGATTCTAGTGGTTGGCATGCTCGTTGACGGCGCAATCGTGACCACGGAATTCGCTGACAGGCGCCTTCAGGAAGGTGCAACGCCGCGAGAAGCGTACGCCCGTGCTGCAAAACGAATGGCGTGGCCGATCATTGCTTCGACGGCGACAACTCTCAGCGTCTTTTTCCCGCTTCTGTTCTGGTCCGGCATAATCGGTGAGTTCATGAAGTTCCTGCCGATCACCGTGATCCTGACCCTTTTCGCATCGATGTTCATGGCGTTGGTTTTCATTCCAGTGTTGGGTGGGGTCATTGGTAAGCGCCAACCCCAGACCGCCCGCGAAAAACTGGCACTGCATGAGGCCGAGTTCGGCGATCCGCGTCGGATGCAAGGGGCCACCGGCGCTTATGTCAGGCTCCTCGAATGGGCAATCCTGCGCCCCGGAACGACGGTAGTGCTGGCGATTGCGCTGCTTTTGGGTAGCTTCGGCCTCTATGGAGAGTTCGGCAAGGGCTTGACGTTCTTTCCCTCGGTCGAGCCGGAGTTCATGCAGGTGCAGGTCCGTGCGCGAGACAACTCCTCAATCTTCGAACGCGATGCCTTGGTGCGGGCGGTGGAAGACCGTCTGCTTGGCTTCGACGAAGTTGCCAGCATCTATGCACGCTCAACGATGAGTGCCGGTCAAGGAGACGAGGAAACCATCGGCACGCTCCAGCTTGAACTGATTGACTGGAGCAAGCGCCGGACCGCGGAGGAAATCGGTGCCGACATCCGCACGAAGGTGGCGGACATTGCCGGCATCGATGTGCAGGTCCAGACAGACAGCGGCGGTCCAAACTCGGGCAAGCCAATCAACCTGAAGGTCACATCCCGTTCGCCGCAGGATCAGTTTTACGCGGTTGAAATCATCCGACAGATCATGGGCCAGATGGGAACCTTCACCGACATCACGGACACCCGCCCTTTGCCCGGTGTCGAGGTCTCCATCCTGGTCAACCGCGCGGAGGCTGCACGCTTCGGCGCCGATGTCAGCCTGCTGGGCCAGGCGGTGCAGTTGCTGACCCAAGGTATTACCGTCGCCGATTATAGACCCGATGACACCGACGATGCGCTTGACATCCGGGTCCGATTTCCACGGCAGGAACGCACGCTTGCCGAACTGGGAAATCTACGTGTGCCGACCTCCGCCGGGCTGGTTCCAATCTCGAACTTCGTAAAGTTTGTACCAACCCCGCGCACCGGTATCATCAGACGATTGGACCAGAAGCGCGTAACGACCGTCGAGGCCAACGTACTCCCCGGCCTTCTGGTCAATGACCAGGTCAACGCACTCCGCGCCACTCTTGAGGCGACCGACCTGCCGGATGACGTCAGTTACGGCTTCGGCGGCGAGGCCGAAGATCAGGAAGAAAGCATGAAATTCCTCATCGGGGCGTTCATAGCTGCGATATTCCTGATGTTCGGCATACTCATGCTGCAATTCAACAGCTTCTATCAGGCGTTTGTGGTGATGAGCGCGATCGTCTTTTCAATTGCCGGAGTGCTGTTGGGGCTCTTGGTGACCGGGCGACCGTTTGGCGTGGTCATGGGAGGCATCGGAGTGATCGCGCTTGCCGGGATCGTGGTGAACAACAACATCGTCCTGATCGATACCTTCAACGACCTCAAACGCGGTGGACAGAGCCCGCTGGAGGCTGCACTTCGAACTGGCGCCCAAAGGTTGCGTCCGGTGGTCCTGACGTCGCTGACGACGTCCCTCGGTCTCATGCCAATGGTGATCGGGGTCAACCTGAACTTCTATACTCGCGAGGTCATCTATGGCGCCCCATCGACCCAGTGGTGGACAGAACTGTCCGCGGCCATCGCTGGCGGCCTCCTTGTCGCCACCGTTCTGACCCTGATCGTGACGCCGGCGATGCTGATGCTTGGAGAAAAGCGGGCGCTTCGCGGCGTTCCGGCGCCACAAGAAGTCTGAAGCTGCCAGCTCCAACGCTGGCCATTTGCCGGCCGGGAAGGCGTTGGTGATGCAAGGCTCTCTGCCAACTGTGCATTGAAACCCAAGCGAAACTTTCGCTGAAATTGGCCCAATGAACTGGTCCGTGGACAGAGCGAGCAACCGGGGTTGTCTATCCTATCGGCTTTGCTGTCATTTGCAGGATCACCAAAGCGGACGCCTGGAAAGTCGATAGCGAAAGGCAGCAACGGGCCGGTCGCGTTTGTTTGGACCGACCGGTTGAAGGTCTGGAAGGTTCGCGCCCCGGTCGCTCGGGAGGACCACGGCGAACGGCAGCAATCGAGATGGCGAACCAGGCTCAAGTTGCGGCATGAGCAATGGCGAACGTTCGATTTCTGTTCCGTTTCTCCGGGCGCCACTGGCGTCGAAGTGTTCAGTTTCGGCTCACGAAAAACCACGCGATACCATATGTTTGAAGAAAATTCACCAAATCGGCGCAGTCAACAGGTCCGGAGAATATCGGCCCGAGAGAATGCTTTCGGGCCTCCTGGCGCCGAGGTCGGTGAATAGCTCGTCCCGTACAACCCTAAAAAACAACGGCAAAATCTGGCTGCATCGCGAACGAGAGAAACAGTTCTCAGGGGCAAGTGGCGGAGACGATGGGATTCGAACCCACGAGACCCTTCCGGGCCTACTCCCTTAGCAGGGGAGCGCCTTCGACCACTCGGCCACGTCTCCGCCGACCCGTCTACAGACGCAGATAACGAGAAACAAGGGGTTTTTGGCGGTCCATTCCTTACGCAACGGCCAACTCTGTTTTGGCGGAAACTCCGGCAGAGGCGAGGCGACCACGCCAGCTATTGGCACAGAAGCGGCTCAGGATGCTCGGATGGCGTTCCTGATGGCGGCAACTGGTCGGCCACGATGCGCCTTCAGAGGACGTCATAGTCGCCTTTGTGCTTGAATCTCGTTCATGTGTTCAAGCTGCCAGTTCCATGCCGACCAATTCGGCGTCCGTTGGATCACCCCGTGAATCGCTTAGTTTTTAGGCGCCTACCTGGTTGTCTGCCCCGCCGACGGGCGTGCGGTCCAGTGTGCTCTTGACAGGCGGAGAGGCAGGCAATCAATAATTAACTGAAAGGTTAGTTACAACAGAGGAGGAAATGAAATGCATAGGGCACTTGCGATCGGAGCGGTCCTGGCCGGAAGTCTTTCCGGCGCGGCGATGGCACAGGACTGGCAGCCGTCCGAGCCCGTCACGATTGTGGTTCCATGGTCGGCCGGCGGGTCAACTGACAGCGTGACGCGTGTCGTCGCCGAGGTTCTCAGCGAAGCGATCGGCCAGACTTTCGTCGTGGTGAACCAGCCCGGCGCGTCCGGGTCCGTCGGAACGCGGTCCGTGTGGGAAGCGCCGCATGACGGCATGATGTTCGCGGCCGGAGCGGCGGCGGACCTTGGGGCCTACCCGGTCATGGACATGCTCGATGTCCCGCTGGCCGATTGGCAACTTTACCTCCACGTCGCCAACCCTTCGCTGGTCTCGGTTCCCGCCGATTCTCAATATCAAGACTTCGGCGAGCTTCTCGAAGCTCTGAAGGCCGCAGGCGATCCGATCACAGCCTCCTCCGCTGGTTTGACCTCGGCGGGCGCCATCAGCCTCGATGCCATCGACAAGGCAGCCGGCGGAATCAACTACCAGCAGATCACCTATGAAGGCGGCGCGCCCGCGGTGACATCGACAGTGGCGGGTGAGACGCAGATGACTGCGCAAACGGCGGTGGAGCAGGTGGACATGATCCGGGCAGGCCGGCTGCGCCCGCTCGCCGTCGTGGCGGACACCGCGCTTGAACTCCAGGATTTTGGCAGCGTGCCGCCGATCACGGACTGGTTGCCCGATGTCGCAGTGGCGCCAAACTATTTCGGCCTGTTCCTTCCGGCTGATGCACCTGAGGAGGTGATCGCCACGATGAACGACATCTGGGAGACCGTCATTCCGAACAGTGATCGGATGCGGAGCTATGCCTCGGAGCGCGCTGCGCTGTTCAAGCCGTCCTATGGTAAGGACGCCCAGGCAGCAGCGATGCCGTTCCTCCAGATCAATGCGTATCAGCAGTTCGACAGCGGTGCCGGACCGAACGATCCGGCAGATTTCGGCATCCCCCGCGCGAACTGATCGCCACAACCGGCCCGGATCGGTGATCCGGGCCGGCTCCTGCGTCGGCATGCGCCCCGTTTCCGTCGGTACGGCGCGTGTGAGCTTACTGACCCGCATTTCCGCCTGGGCACATGGATAACCTCACGCACATGCTCGCCGCGGTCGCCGACATCGGCGCATCGCCTCAGCTCTTCACGGTCTTCTGGGCCTGCCTTCTGGGCATTGTGATCGGGATGATCCCCGGCCTGACCGCTACGCTGGGCGTCGCGCTGATGACGACGCTGACACTATCGATGAAGCCCGATCAGGCTATCCTGATCCTGATCTGCATGTATGTCGGCGCCATCTATGGCGGCAGCCGATCGGCGATCCTTCTTAACATCCCCGGAACGCCGGCAAACGCGGCCACGTCCCTCGAGGGCTTCCCGCTCGCCCGAAGCGGGCATGCCGGTCGCGCGATGGCCATCGCGACGACGGGCTCCTTTCTGGGCACGACGGTGGGAATGCTGGCGCTTGCCGTTCTCGCCCCTTGGCTCGCGGAATTCGCTCTCGACTTCGGTTCCTTCGAGTTCTTCTGGCTGGCGGTCTTCGGCATCGTGCTCTGCGGGCAGCTCACTGCGATGGAAGACGGGCTGAAAGGATGGATCTCTGGCTTCATTGGACTGCTCGTCGCGATGGTGGGGCAGGAAAGCATCCATGGCTATTCCCGGTTCGCCTATGGCAATCCCAATCTCGCCGGCGGATTGGGGCTACTCCCGATTCTGGTCGGAGCATTCGGCTGTGCCGAAGTCTTTTCGGTGATGCGCGGCGAGGCTGGGCAGCGTGTCACCAACAATGCGCGAGGCGTGCTGTCCTCGAGCCTGCAGGCCTTCCGGCACAGCGCGACGTGGTTGCGTTCTGGATTGATCGGCACGTTCATGGGCGTTGTGCCCGGCGTGGGAGAAGATATGGGGGCGTGGGTTTCCTACGCCGCTGCACGGCGCCTCACCCGGAAGCCCGAGGAGTACGGCAAGGGTTCGGTCGAGGGGCTTCTGGCCGCCGAAACCGGGAACTCCGCCGCCGTTCCCGGCGCGCTGATCCCGGTCCTGACGCTTGCGATTCCGGGCTCCGCGCCTGCTGCGGTTCTGCTTGCGGCCATGATCATCCACGGCATCCGGCCCGGCCCGCTGATTATGTATCAGCAGCCTGACTTTTTCTATTCCATCGTGGCGATGGTGTTCTGGGCCAGCGTCGGCATCCTCGTCCTCGGCCTCCTGTTGACGCGCCCCCTTCTCCTCATCCTGAAGGTTCGCCGCGAGTGGCTGCTCGGCGTGATCTTCACGCTCTGTGTCGTCGGTGCCTTCGCCATCTCGAACCGGATGTTCGAGGTGCATCTGATGATCGTTTTCGGACTGATCGGCTTTCTGATGCGCGAAACCGGCTTTCCGGTGGCGCCGATGGTCCTCGGTGTCGTCCTGGGCCCCATCCTCGACGCCAACCTGCGCCGCAGTCTCGCGCTCACGCAGGGCGACCTGTCGCCGTTCTTCACGCGACCGATCTCGGCATTGCTGGCCTTCCTGGTAATCGTGATCCTGCTCGCTGGCCTTCTGCCGACCCGACGGATCTTCAACTGGGTCAGGAATCGAATGGGAGCGCTAACGTGACGCGCCGGGTCCTCATCGTCGGCTACGGAGCCTTTGGGGTGCTTCATGCCCGGGCGTGGTCAAGGCTGCCCGGTATCGCACTTCGCGTCGCAGAAGAGGATGCCGCTGCGCGCGAACGTGCGGTCGGCGATGGCCTGTCCCAGGACGACGTGTTCGGCGATCTCGAACTGGCGATGAGAGATGCGGATGTCGTGGACATCGTCGCGCCGCCCGACGCCCATGCAATGGTCGCCGAGATGGCGCTGTCGCGCGGGCTGCCGGTCCTGATCGAAAAGCCGGCCACCCGGACGCTGGAAGAGGCACGGCGGCTGGCGGCTCTCGCACGCGGCGTTCCGGTTCAGGTCGGAATGATCCTGCGTTCCCATCCCCTGACGGACCGCGCGCGCGTGCTCATCGATCAGGGCGCTATCGGACGGCTCGTCTCGATGAACGGAGATTTCTCGGGGTGGAAACGGATGCGGGAGGACAGCTCGCTGATCGAGAATGATGGCGTTCATTTCCTCGACCTCATGCGGCATCTCGCGAAGGCCCGGATCGTCGCGGTCGACGCTGTCGCCAATACCCGGCTCGGTGGCGACGTGGTCGACGACATCCGCATCGATATGCTGCACGAGAACGGAGTTGCCGGCGAACTTCGGCTCGGTCTCCTCCGGGGCGGAACGGTTGCCGACAGCGTCGTTCCGGGCGCGCGAACGCGAAAGGATCTTATGCTGTGCGGCGACAAGGGAGTCCTGCATCTTGACTTCAATGCGAGCCGGTTGACGAGGGCGCGCGTCCGATACACGGCGAGCCCGGGCGGATGGCATCCCGATCCCGGCGAATGTGTAACCGAGGATATCGATGGCGCGACCACGGTCGACCTGTTGAAGAGCGCCTTTGCGGGTTTTCTAGAAACCATCGATCAGGGCGCGCCGCCGTGCTGCGGTCTCGAAGAGGGCGCGATCGAGCTTGCGCAGGTGAGCGAGGCGATCGGGGCCGCACTTGGACGTGGTCCGCGTTCCTACGTGGCCATTGAAGCTGAAATGGAGGCGGCGCGATGAGCGAACGCAATTCGGCGATCCGCGTCGATCTTCTGTCCGGGCTTTTTACGGTGCTTCTCGGCACGGCCGGATTGGTGGAATCGCTCCGCATGCCGCGCTTCGCGGAACGTGGAGTCGACCCGAACACGGTTCCGGGCGTCACGCCGGGGTTGATTTCCGCGGCGCTTCTGGTTTTCGGGCTGTTGCTCACACTGCGTGCGATCCGCGGCGCCAAGGGGGGATTGGGAGTCACGATCCACCGCTGGAACAGGGCCTCGATCTTGCGGACAGTTCTGACCATCGCGCTGGCACTGACCTACGGAATGCTCCTGTTTGGATCGTTTCCCTTCATACCCGTCACGGCCGGCTTCGTCTTCGTGTTCGTCGTTGCCCTTGAGCTTGTGAACCCCGACCGCAAGCTGTCACTGCCTGTGCTCATCGTCGGCGCTGCCCTTCTCGCCCTGGTGGCGGCGGCCGGAATTCATATTGTTTTTAAGGAGATATTCCTCGTGAGGTTGCCCGGATGATACGGCTCGCTCTCTGCAACGAGGTGCTCAGGGAAATCAGCTTTGCCGAGCAATGCAGTATCATTGCCGATCTCGGCTTCGACGCGGTCGAGATCGCGCCCTTCACGCTTTCGGAAGACCCTGCCGCTTTGACGGCGGCGAAACGGCGCGAAATACGGGAGATCGCCGGCGATGCCGGGCTCGAGATCGCCGGCCTTCACTGGCTGATGAATTTTCCCGAAGGACTGTCGATTACCGATCCGCTGCGCGCCGGCGAGGCGGGGGCACATATGGAAGCCATGGTCGAACTCTGCGCCGATCTGGGCGGCGAGATGATGGTCCACGGCTCGCCCGACGCCCGCAACCCGGCAGACGCGCCCGACGCGGCCGCGGCCCGGGCCGCCGCCGCGGACTGCTTCGCGCGGGCAGGTCGCGCCGCCGAAGCGGCAGGCGTTCGGTATTGTCTTGAACCGCTCTCTCCCAGCCTGACGCCGTTTCTGAACTCGGTCGCCGATTGCGTGGAGTTCATCGACGAGATCGGCGCGCCTGGCCTTCTGACCATGCTGGATACCTGTGCGGCGGCAGACAGTGAGGACCGGCCAGCCCACGAGGTGCTTGAGAAATGGTTGCCGACGGGACGGATCGGCCATGTCCATGTCAATGACCCCAACAGAAGGGCGCCGGGGCAGGGCGAGATGCGCTTTGGCCCGGTCTTCGATGTCCTGACGCGGGCAGGCTTCGCCGGCTATGTCAGCGCGGAGCCCTTCGTCTACGAACCGTCGGGTCTCGCCTGCGCCTCCGTGGCCGCCGGCTATCTCCGGGCACTTCGTGAGTCGGTGGGAGAGCCGTCATGACGGCCGCACGGATCCGCATTGGGCCCGCACGGATCGGCCTCGACGAAGTCTTTGCGCGGATGCCGTTCCGTTTCGGGGCCGTGACCATCGAGGCAGCCGTGGCCGCGACGCTCGCGCTCGAGCTTCACGTCGACGGACGGGCCGTGACTGGCTACGCTTCCGAGATCCTCGCCTACAAATGGTTCGACAAGCGACCTGAAAAGTCGGCCGAGGAAAACGTGGCCGATCTCCTCTCAATCCTCCAGGATGCCGTGGCACGCGCCGAGGCCTATGCCGATGACGACATCTTCACGCTCTGGCGGCGCCTCGATACCGACATGCGGGCAGCGGCGGCGGGACAGGGCCACAACGCCCTGATGGCCGGCTACGGCACGTCCATGGTCGAACGCGCCATGATAGACGGGGCAGGGCGGGCGCTTGGCCTCTCCTTCCGGGAGATGCTGAGCCGGGGAACGCTGGGCCTGAGACCCGGAGAAATCTTTCCCGAACTTGCCGGGACGGACCTTTGTGCGGCGCTCCCGCCCACACCTCTCGACCGTGTTGCGGTCCGGCACACGGTGGGGATGCTAGATCCGATCGACGATGCCGATCTCGCGCCGGATCGACGGCTGAACGACGGGCTTCCCGAGACGCTCGCCGAGTATCTGGACGGCGGAATCCGCTATCTGAAGGTCAAGATCGCGGGCAACACAGACGCCGATCTCGAGCGTCTCCTGCGCATAGCCGGACTGCTCGGCCGGACTGTTGGCGAGGTCCGGCTGACGCTTGACGGTAATGAACAGTTTGCCACCGTCGATGCGTTCGCGGCTTTCATGGAGACGGTCCGGTCCGAACCCCGTCTCGACGGGCTGCGGCGCTCCATCCTGTTCGCCGAGCAACCCATCGAACGCAAGACCGCGCTGTCGGGTCCGCTCGATCCACGTGCGCTCGAGGCCATCGGCCTGCCGCTTCTCATCGACGAGAGCGACGATGCGCCCGATGCGTTCCGCCGCGCCATCGACCTTGGCTATCGCGGTGTGAGCCACAAGAACTGCAAGGGGGTGCTGCGGTCCGTCATGAACGGATTGCTTGCTCGGCATCATGCGGACAAGGGGAATGTGGCTCTCTTCCAATCCGCCGAGGATCTGAGCTGTCTTCCGGTCGCCGGTCTCAATTCCGACCTTGCGGTGGTTGCAGCGCTCGGCATCGGCCATGTCGAGCGAAACGCTCATCACTTCTTCAACGGAATGGCCCACTTGCCCCCTGCCGATGTCGTCGCGGGGCTTGCGGATCATCCTGAACTTTATCACCCCGACGACCGCGTTGGCGGTCGTCTCACCATCAACAACGGAACGCTGTCGGTCGCCAGCCTGCAACGTCCCGGGATGGGATTCCCGCCTCCGGATATGGAAGCGCGCATCCGGCCTTCCGACTGGTCGTTCGATCGGCTGGCCCGCAATCCCCAAGAATAAAAGGAGCTGTCGATGTCCACACGCCCCGAAAAAGGTTTCTCCGATCTGGACGCACTGGAAGAGGCTCTCTCCCGCCCTTCGCCCGAACTGTGCGAGTATCTGCCGACCCTGCCCGGCGATATCACGCTGCTCGGCGTCGGCGGTAAGATCGGGCCAACACTCGCGAGGATGGCCAAGCGCGCTGCGCCGGATAAGCGGATCATCGGTGTGGCCCGGTTTTCGGAGGCCGGACTGCGCGAGAAGCTTGATGGCTGGGGCATAGAGACCGTGGCCTGCGACCTGCTTGACCGCGATGCGGTCTTCGGCCTGGAGAAAACGGAGAACGCCATTTTTCTCGCCGGGCGCAAGTTCGGAAGCGAAAGCAACATGGCGCTGACCTGGGCGATGAACGTGATTTGTCCCGCCATTGTTGCCGAGGCTTTTGCCGGCTCTCGCCTTGCCGTTTATTCGACGGCCTGTGTCTATCCGTTCGTGGACGTGACGTCGGGCGGCGCTCCCGAGAGCCTCCGGGTGGATCCGCCCGGCGAATACGCGAACTCCTGCATCGGCCGGGAACGGGCCTTCGAACATTTCGCTCAGATCCATGGCACAAAGTCGGTGATCCTGCGCCTCTCCTACGCGCTCGACATGCGCTATGGCGTGCTGCACGACGTCGCTCAGGCCGTCCTTGCCGGCAGGCCCGTTCCGCTCGACATGGGGCATTGCAACGTCATCTGGCAGGGGGATGCAAATGACGTGGCGCTGCGGTCGCTGGCGCTGGCGGACAACCCGCCGACACTTCTGAACCTGTCGGGTCCCGAAACCGCCTCGATCCGCCGCATCGCCGAGCGCTTCGGGGAGATCTTCGGCAAGGAACCGGTCTTCACCGGAACCGAGCAGGACCGCGCCTGGCTCGTGGACACCACGCTGCAGCAACGTCATTTCGGCTATCCGGACGTCCCCCTCGCAACGGTGATCGACTGGACCGCCGAATGGGTTGCGGCGGGGCGCGGGTCGCTCGGCAAGCCGACGCATTTCGAGGTGCGCGACGGTGCGTATTGAGAGGATCAAGCGACGCCCGGGCACGCGCGACGCCGAAGCCACGCGGGCGGCCATTCTCGACGCGGCGCGTGCCGAGTTCGCCGAGAACGGCCTGGGTGGCGGGCGCATCGACGCCATCGCCGACCGCGCGGGAATAAACAAGGCCATGATCTACCACTACTTCGGATCCAAGGACGCCCTGTTCGCGGAGGTTCTTCAGCAGAACTATGCGCTGATCCGGGCTGCCGAGGCGAAGCTGGAGCTTGCACGGCTGGAACCGGCCGAGGCGGTTGGGACTTTCGTGGAATTCTCCTTCGACTATGTCGCGGCGAACCCGGAATTCATAAAGCTCCTAAACGAGGAAAACCTGCATGGAGGCCGGCACCTCAACCCGGACCTTGCGCGGCAACTGAACAGTCCAGTCGTTGCCGCACTGTCCGACGTGCTGGCTCGCGGCGTCGAGTCGGGTCTGTTCCGCAAGGATGTCGACCCGCAACACCTGTATATTACCATAGCTTCAATCTGTTACTTCCCGGTCTCCAACCGCTGCACGCTCTCGGCGATCTTCGACCTGCCGCTGGGTGGCGAGATGCTGAACGAGCGGCGGCGGCAGGCGACCGAGGTGATCTTCGGATACCTGAGACCCTGAACGAGGACCTGACGTGCTGATCTCCGACATCCCACAGGACACACTTGCCCGACTGCGGCGCGGCGGAGCCATTCCTGCCCATCCGCTGGCGCTGACACCGGACAGAAAGCTCGACGAGCATCGTCAGCGTGTCCTGTCCCGCTACTATCTGGACGCCGGGTCCATCGGTCTCGCCGTCGGCGTCCACACGACACAGTTCGAGATCCGAGAAGCAGGCCTCTACGACCGCGTGCTGGAACTTGCGGCCGAGGAGGCCGAGGCGCATGGCTCGCAACCCTTCCTCGTTGGCGGGGTTGCCGGTGCCACGGCACAGGCGACGTCCGAGGCCAAAGTGGCAAGGGCGCTCGGCTACCATGCCGTGCTCCTGAGTCTTGCGGGACTCGACGGCCTCGACGAGGATGCTCTCGTGGCCCATTGCGCGGCGGTCGCGGAGATCATGCCCGTCTTCGGCTTCTACCTGCAACCGGCGGTCGGTGGCCGGCACCTGTCTCGTGCCTTCTGGGAGCGCTTCGCTGGCATCGAGAACGTGGTTGCGATCAAGGCGGCCCCGTTCAACCGCTATTTCACGCTCGACGTCGTGCACGCTGTCGTGGCGGCCCGGGCAGAGGACCGCATCTCGCTCTATACCGGAAACGACGACCACATCGTCGCCGATCTGCTGACCGAGTTCCGAGTCGCGCGCGACGGGGAGATCGTGTCGGTTCGGTTCCGCGGCGGTCTGCTCGGCCATTGGGCGGTCTGGACGCGCCGGGCTGTCGAACTCATGGAGGAAATTCGCGACCGACCCGATAGCCGGAGCCTCACCGACTGGCTGGCGATGGATGCCCTGACCACCTACGCCAACTCGGTGCTCTTCGATGTCGACAACAATTTCGCAGGCTGCATCGCCGCGCTTCACGAAGTGCTGCGCCGCCAGGGACTTCTGGAAGGAACCTGGTGCCTGAACCCGGAGGAAACCATGGGGCCGGGACAGGAAGCGCGCCTCGGTCGGCTGCTGTCGCAGCATCCGGAGCTCACCGACGACCAGTTCGTGAAGGACAACATCGAACGGTGGCTCCGCTGACCGGCGCTCGTTAGCCCGGCCACAACTGGCGCCAGGAAAGAGTGCCATTCCGTGAGAACGAGGTGCTCCGCCCACCCCACCCGCGAGCCGCGCGGAAGCCTGTACCTGCCCGCATGTCTGGTGGTCCAAGAACAATGTGCCGTCACATTGGCCTCGGTGATCGGCCGGCTCGTCAAGCGCATGCGCCGCCGCTGCGTTCTTGCCTTATGCTTTGCCTCGACCCGGCGATGTTCGACATAATGAAGGAATTGGCCGCAGACCGGGCAACGCTCTTGATCCTCGAGATCCAGTCTGACTTCAGCGGCGCGGATCTGGCCGAACACTCTCGCCGCGTAGGTCTTGCCGGGAAGGGAATGAGCGGCGCGGTGATGGAGGCATTCCTGCGCACGCTCCGGCGGGACTTCGTGGAGGACTCGGACCGAGTCGGGGACGCCGGTTTCGTTCATCTCGACGTGGACCGGCAGGCGGCAGATCCCGACGAGAATGCCATGGCGCTTGCCGCCTTCCTGTCTATACCTCTGAAGACAGCGCGGGAGATTGCCGCGATGCGATTGTTTGGCGACTGAACAGGGAAGGGACGGCCGATGGCCTACATCTATGACGATCAGAACATCTTCGCGAAGATCCTGCGGGGCGAGATCCCGAACCGGACGGTGCTGGAGACGGAGCATTCGCTGGCCTTCCATGACATCAATCCGCAGGCGCCGGTGCATGTGCTGGTGCTGCCGAAGGGGTCCTATGTCTGTTACGACCATTTCGCGCTCGAAGCCTCGGATGCCGAGATCCTCGATTTCACCCGCGCGGTCGGTCAGGTCTGCAAGATGCTTGGTGTGCAGGCCGACGCAGCGGGCGACGGGTGCCGGCTGATCGCCAATGCTGGCGCGCACGGCGTTCAGGAAGTGCCGCATCTGCACGTGCATGTCCTCGGCGGGCGGATTCTGGGCCGGATGTTGCCCCCTGCCGAGTGAGGCGGAAGCGGTCGCCGGAATGCGCGCTGGCCGACGCGGATTCAGGCGAGCGCGATTCCGAGGCGAAGGCGTAGCATCTCGGTGACGAGGCTGCGGGCGCGGAGCCAGGCCTCCGGGCTGGAGGTTGCGAAATAGTCGAGGCCGGGGGCCGAGTTCACCTCGAGGATGGTCGCGCCCTCCGGTCCCGCTGCGAGGTCCGGCGCAAGGATGTCGATGCCCGCGAGGGCGAGCCCGAGGCTGGTGGCGGCGCGGGTGGCGAGGCTTTCGGCCGCGGGCGGCAGGTGCCCGGTCAGGTCAACAAGTTCACCGCCGGTGGACAGGTTCGCGTTGTCGAGCAGCGGTTGCCGCCGGCCGGCGGGCAGGATCGTTGCGGGCGAGAGGCCGTCTGCCGCGAGGCGGCGCAGGAGGCGCGGATCGTCAGCAGAAACCTTCGCTCCCCGGTGCTGGCTGCGAAACCGGGTCAACGCATCGGCAATGAGCGTGGCGATGGACGACTCGCCGTCGCCGGTGACGGAGAAGGGATTGCGCTCATAGGCAAGGCGGACCGTTCCGTCGAGCACGAGCAGGCGGTAGTCGCGGCCCGGCAGGCGCGGTTCGACACGCAGCACGTCGTCGGTGCCGAACCCTTCCGATATGGCGTACGAAAGGGCCTTTGGGTCCTCGCAGAGGCGGATGTCGCGCCCTTCGGAGCCAGTGTTCGGCTTGACGATGACCGGATAGCCTTGTCGGCGGGCGAATTCGGCGGCCGCGTCCGGGCCGGGCAGGCGTTCGGCGGTTGTGGCGTTCTTCAGCGCCATGCGTGCGCGCCAGGCAGGGCTGAAGTCGAGCTGGCCGGGTGGCGTGGGCAGGCCCTCGGCGGCGAGCCATCGCGCGGCGTAGTCCTTGTCGGCGGCAAGATGCGCGGCGGCGTCGGTATTGAGCCCGATGGACTTGCCGAAGACCTGCATCCTCCGGCCGTCCGGCGCGGTGAGCCGGCCGATGAAGGCGTAGTCGCACTCCATGTCGAGCCGTGCGCCGAGGGCGTCCGCGGCTTCGTGGAGGAGCCGCACGAAGGGGGTGGCGCGCGCAAGAAATGCCGAATCCGGCGGGGCGAGCCGGAGTGCCATTCAGGCCGCCCGATGGGCGCCGGTGGTGAGCGCGAGGAAGATATCTTCCAGCCGCGGGTCCTCGGAGGCAACATCGGCGATGCGAATGCCGGCCGCGCGGACGGCGTCGAGCACGTCCTCGGCCGAGGTGGTCGAGCGCCGGTAGGAGAGTGCCAGAGCGCCGCCCGGGCGGCGCTCGCAGGTGACCGCCTCGGGCAGGACGAGATCGGCCGGCGGGTCGCCCGCCGGCTGGATCACAAGGGTCTTGGCATCGAGCCGGCCGATCAGCCGGTCGGTGCGGTCATGGGCGATCTTGTCACCCTGGTGGATGATGGCGATCTCGTCGCACATCGCCTCGGCCTCCTCGAGGTAATGCGTCGTCAGGATGATCGTCATGCCCTCCGCGTTGAGCTTCCGAACGTTGGTCCAGAGCATCTGCCGCAACTCAATATCGACGCCCGCCGTGGGTTCGTCGAGCACCAGCACATGCGGCCGGTGCACGAGCGCCTTTCCGAGCAAGAGCCGCCGCCGCATGCCGCCCGAAAGGGTGCGCGAATAAGCGTCAGCCTTGTCAGTCAACCCGATCATCTCGAGGATCTCGTCGGTGCGGCGTTCGGCGCGCGGCACGCCGTAGAGGCCCGCCTGCACGTCGAGCGCGGCGCGCGCGGTGAAGAACGGGTCGAGGTTCAGCTCCTGCGGCATCACCCCGATCGCGGCGCGGCTCTGACGCGGGTTCACGTCCTGATCGAAGCCCCAGATCCGGACATTCCCCGCGCTCTTTCGCACCAGCCCGGCAAGGATATTGATCAGCGTCGACTTTCCCGCCCCGTTCGGCCCCAGCAGACCGAAGATGGATCCCTGTGGCACCTGAAGGTCGACGCCTTTCAGCGCTTCCTTCGAGGCTGAGCCCTTCTGGGCGGCGTAGGTCTTGGCCAGTCCCTCGATCTCGATGGCAAAACGGCTCATATGCGGCGCTCCGGCTCTTGCCCGCGCGCGGGCGTTTTCTATGATGTCGCGAACCTATGTCGGGTCGGGCGCTGCCACAAGCACCCGGCCGCAACGCCAGGAGCCCGCAATGTCCGAGATGCCCGAGCCGCCCGAAGTTGAGGTCGTGACAACCACCCGCGTCGCCTGCGACGGCGGCGAAGGGGCGCTCGGCCATCCGCGTGTCTGGCTGAGCCTTGGCGCGAATGGCGAGGTCGAATGCCCCTATTGCGACAAGAAGTTCGTGCTGGAAGGCAAGGCCGGCCACTGACCGGCCCATGCTCTCAGGCGGCGCGAAGCGCCAGCCACAGGATGTAACCGACGTAAAGACCGAGCAGGATCGCGCCTTCGCGGCGGCTGATCCGCCGGTCCGTCGCCGCGACCCATAGCAGAAGGGCGGTGGCGCCCAGCATGACTGCGAGGTCGGCGCCGATCGTGCCCGGCGGTGCAGAGATCGGCGAAACCGCCGCTGTTGCCCCGAGAATTCCGAGCAGGTTGAAGATGTTACTGCCGATGACGTTGCCGATGGCGACCTCGGCATGTCCGCGTCGCGCCGCGATCAGCGACGTGGCGAGTTCGGGAAGCGAGGTGCCGACGGCGACGATGGTTAAGCCGATGATCGTTTCGGGAACGGCGAGGGACCGCGCCAGCGAGATCCCGCCGGTGACCAGCAGATGCGCTCCGATCAGCGTCGCCACCAGTCCTAACGCGAACTGACCCACCGCGGGGAACAGGCGCGCCGGCGCGGCCGCTTCCTCGGTCGGCGCTGAGTCGTCCGGCCCCGGCGCACGCAGGGCGATCGCAAGATAGGTCGCGAGGCCGCCTAGGAGGATCAGGCCGCCGGTCCGGCCAAGCATGTCGATCCAGATCAGTGCGGCGCCGGCGAGCGTGGCCAACGCCAGGGCGGGACCGTCGCGCAGCAGAGCGCGGCGCTCGACCGCCATCGGAGCGACCAGCGCGGCAAGGCCGAGGATCAGCAGGATATTGGCGATATTGCTGCCGACGACATTGCCGATCGCGATTCCGGGCGAATCAAGGAAGGCAGCACGGAGACTGGTAAGAAGCTCGGGCGTTGACGTTCCGAAACCGACGATGGTCAGGCCGATCACGAGGGGCGGCAGGCCCGCCCTGTGCGCGAGTCCGACCGCGCCGGCGACGAGGCGGTCGCCACCGAAGAACAGCCCGGCCAGGCCGGCGGCAATGAAGAGAAGATCCATGCATGTCCCCGCCCCGGAACATTGTGCCGCCCGCCGGGACCGGGATCTGGCTGGCAGGAGATCGGGTGCCGCACAGGGGGTTACAAGACCTGCCACGCAGAATGTCGCGTCCTGCGGCCGTATCCGGTGTCGCGGCCTGCTATCCTGTCGGTCGAGACGCAGTTTGGGAAGAATCGGAGGAGCCCCATGTTGGATCTGGAACGTGCCATCGAAATTGCCGCCGCGGCGCATCGCGGTCAGACCGACAGGGCCGGCGCCCAATATATCCTGCACCCGCTGCGGGTGATGCTCGCCTGCGAGGGAGACAGTGCACGGATCGTCGGCGTGCTGCACGATGTGGTCGAGGATACGACCTGGACGCTCGAGGCGCTCAGGGACGAAGGCGCGAGCGATGAAATCTTGGCGTCGCTGGAGTCGGTGACCCGGCGTGCCGACGAGAGCTACGAGGAATTCATCGACCGCGCGGCGTGCAATCCGGTCGGACGCGTGGTCAAGATCGCGGACCTGAAGGACAATCTCGACATCACGCGGATTGCGGCGCCGAACGGGAGGGACAAGTCGCGCCAGGAGAAATACCGAGCGGCACTCGACCGGCTCGAGTCCGCGACCGCGTCCTAGACCGGAAGATGGCGCTGGAGACGGCGCTTCAATAGCAATTGCTTCGTTCGCGCCCCTTGCTCCCGAATTGTGCGGCCACCGGCCTCACTTCACCGGTGCCGCGGGGGAAAAGTTCGGGATCGGGTCGGTGGAGGCGGGCCGGGCTTCGAGATCGGTCCAGTTCGCCTCAGAGAGGGTCAGGTTGCCGGGAATGTCCGCCTCCCAGAAGCCCACCACGTTTCGCGTGATGTTGAGATAGAGCTTGCCGTCGACGATCCGCCAGAGGTTGGGATTGCCCGGCACCTTGCCGCCCTTGGCCACGCCATAGGCGCAGTGGCCGTCATGCAGTGGCCGTCATATTGTGGCATGAAGGCGTCGGGGTCGGCTAGGAAGCGGTCTCGGTTCGTCTCGCTGGAGAAGGCGAATGTCGCGCCGTCGAACTCTGCGGTGATGTCCGACCGACCCGGAATCGCGGCCGGCTGGGGCGTGCCGATCTCGGACTGTTCGAGGTTGAAATAGGCGACGACATCGTAGCCCGAGACGGCATATCCGTTCGCGGCGGTGTATTCCTCGCCGGCGAGCGCGGCGGCGCCGAGCAGAGCGAGGCCGAGGCCAAGGGCGAAAGCGGGGATGAAACGCATGACATGTCCTTTGCGCGTTGCCAGATCGTGAGACGCCGGATGCCCCTGACGATGAAGGTACGGTCGCAGGCCACGAACACACGATGTCGTGCTTCACCATCCCGTGTTCGCGGCGCCAACCCGCGCGCTCTCTGGCCCTCGGCAGCGGAACGTGGCACCAAGGTGCGGCACGGATCTCGGGGAGCGCGGCATGGCATTCGGCAAGGGACATCACCTGCATCTGATCGACGGGTCGGCCTTCATCTTCCGCGCCTATCACGCGCTGCCGCCACTCACGCGAAAGTCCGACGGCCTGCCCATCGGCGCGGTGGCGGGCTTCTGCAACATGCTGCACCGCTATGTGGAGGCGAATACCGGGCCGGACGCACCGACCCACGCGGCGGTCATCTTCGACTATTCCGGCAAGTCCTTTCGCAACGAGATCTACCCCGACTACAAGGCCAACCGGCCGCCGGCGCCCGAGGACCTCGTGCCGCAATTCCCGCTCACCCGGCAGGCCACGCGGGCCTTCAACATCTCCTGCGAGGAAATTGACGGTTTCGAGGCCGACGACATCATCGCCACGCTCGCCTGTCAGGCCCGGGCGGCCGGCGGGCGGGTGACCATCATTTCCTCTGACAAGGACCTGATGCAACTCGTCGGCGACGGCGTCGAGATGCTCGATGCGATGAAGAACAAGCGGATCGGGATCGAGGAAGTCGAAGAGAAGTTCGGCGTGCGTCCGGACAGGGTGGTGGACGTGCAGGCGCTTGCCGGCGACTCGGTCGACAACGTTCCCGGTGCGCCGGGAATCGGCATCAAGACCGCCGCGCAACTGATTCAGGAATACGGCGATCTCGAAACCCTGCTCGACCGCGCCGAGGAGATCAAGCAGCCGAAGCGGCGCCAGGTGCTGCTCGAGATGCGTGACCAGATCGAGCTCTCCAAGAAGCTGGTGACGCTCGACTGCGCCACGCCGCTCGACTTTTCCCTGGATGACCTCGAGGTCCGAGAGCCGGACCCGGAGGCGCTGCTGGGGTTCCTGGCCGAGATGGAGTTCCGAACGCTCTCCAAGCGCGTTGCCGACAGGCTCGGAGTCGAGCCGCCGGCCATTCCCGAAGCGTCCGCGGAGCAGGCAGCGCAAGAACAGGCGGCGCCGGTTTTCGATGCCGCGGCCTACGACATTGTGCGGACAGCGGAAGAGCTCGATTTCTGGCTCCAGCGGATCGAGGCGTGCGGCAGGGTTGCGGTCGATACCGAGACCACTGGGCTCGACGAGATGACGGCCGAACTCGTCGGCATCTGTCTTGCCACCGAGGCCGGGCAGGCTTGCTACATCCCCGTGGGCCACAAGGCGGGATCGGGTGACGGGCTCTTCGCCGATGAAACGCTGTCCGAGGGCCAAATGCCGCTGAACGAGGCGCTGGAGAAGCTCAGGCCGGTCCTGGAGGATCCGAGCATCCTCAAGATCGGCCAGAACATGAAGTACGACGCGAAGATATTGTCGCGCTACGGCATCGAGATCGCGCCTTATGACGACACGATGCTGCTCTCCTATGCGCTTCATGCGGGCCTGCACGGGCACGGGATGGACACGCTCAGCGAGCGTTACCTCGGCCATGTCCCGATTCCGATCAAGGATCTCATCGGGAGCGGGAAGAGCGCCATCACCTTCGACAAGGTCGCGCTGGACGAGGCGGCGAAATATGCCGCCGAAGATGCGGACGTGACGCTGAGGCTCTGGGATCTGTTCAAGCCGCAACTGCACAAGGCACGGGTCACGACTGTTTACGAAACGCTCGAGCGGCCGCTCGCGCCGGTGCTCGCCCGGATGGAGATGGCCGGTGTGAAGGTCGATCGGGACACGCTCAGCCGCATGTCGAACGCTTTCGCGCAGAAGATGGCGGGACTCGAGGCGGAGATCCACGAGCTGGCCGGCGAAAGCTTCAATGTTGGCAGTCCCAAGCAGCTGGGCGAGATCCTTTTCGACAAGATGGGACTGGAGGGCGGCAAGAAGGGCAAGGCCGGCGCATGGTCGACCCCGGCACAGGTGCTGGAAGACCTTGCGACCGAACACGACCTGCCCGCCCGGGTGCTCGACTGGCGGCAGCTGTCGAAGCTGAAATCGACCTATACCGATGCCTTGCAGGACCACATCAACCCCGAGACCGACCGCGTCCACACTTCCTATATCCAGTCCGGCGCCAATACCGGCCGGCTTGCCTCGACCGATCCCAACCTGCAGAACATCCCGGTGCGCACCGAGGAGGGTCGGCGCATCCGCGAGGCCTTCGTGGCCGACACCGGCAAGGTCCTTGTCAGCCTCGACTATTCCCAAATCGAGCTTCGCATCCTCGCCCATGTTGCCGGCATCGACACGCTGAAACAGGCCTTCCGCGAGGGCCAGGACATCCACGCAATGACCGCGTCGGAAATGTTCGACGTACCCCTCGACGAGATGACGCCGGAGATCCGCCGGCAGGCCAAGGCAATCAATTTCGGCGTGATCTATGGCATCTCTGGCTTCGGACTGGCGCGCAACCTGCGGATTCCGCGGACGAAGGCGCAGGAGTTCATCGACCGGTATTTCGAGCGCTTTCCTGGCATCCGGGACTACATGGACGACACCGTGGCCTTCGCCAAGTCGCATGAGCGGGTGGAGACGCTCTTCGGCCGGCGGATCCACACGCCGGAGATCAACGCCAAGGGGCCGGGTGCGGGGTTTGCAAGGCGCGCGGCAATCAATGCGCCGATTCAAGGAACGGCGGCCGACATCATCCGCCGGGCGATGATCCGGATGGAGGAGGCCATAGAGGGGCTGCCGGCGACGATGCTGTTGCAGGTCCACGACGAGCTGATCTTCGAGGTGGCGGAAGGTGCGGTGGACGAGACGATCGCCCGTGTCCGCGAAGTGATGGAAGGTGCTGCAGAGCCGGCGGTGAAGCTCGACGTACCGCTCGTGGTCGACGCCGGGCAGGGGGCGAACTGGGCCGAAGCGCACTGAAACCGGCGCCGCCAGGATCGTCAATTCCGTTTCGGGATTCGCGCGTCGAGACCCTGTCCCCTCTGAAGCGCGGGACGCGCCCCCAATTTCGAGAACAGGAGGCGGCGCAGATCCGTGATCGGTGATCGCATCGGCGGGTCCTCTTGCCACTGCGCCGCGGATTTGTTCCAAAAGGCCCCGTCAGGACGAGGTCCGCTCCAATGCCACACGACCATCATCATCACCACGCTCATGCCGATCTCGATTCCGGAGACCGGCGGGTTTTTCTGGCCGTTGCAGTCAACGCCGCCCTGACCGTCGTTCAGATCGCCGCCGGGGTGATTTCGGGCTCGCTGGCGCTCATTGCAGATGCGATCCACAATTTCTCGGATGCGCTGTCGCTCGTGATCGCCTTTGCCGCCCGGCGGATCGCACGGCGGCCGGCAGACGAGCACATGACCTTTGGTTACGGCCGCGCCGAAATCGTGGCGGCGCTGATCAATTACACAACACTTATCGTCATCGCCGTCTATCTTGCCGCCGAGGGCGTCAACCGCCTTCTCGATCCGCCCGAGATCGAGGGCTGGCTCGTCGTAATCGTCGCGACAGTGGCGCTGGTGATCGACGCGGCGACGGCGCTGCTCATATTCGGCCTGTCCCGGTCGAGCGTGAACATGCGCGCGGCTTTTCTGCACAACGTGATGGACGCCCTTGGCTCGGTGGCGGTGATCGTCGGTGGCACGCTGATCCTGCTCTACGACTGGCGGCTGGTCGATCCGATCGTGACGCTGATGATCGCCGGCTACATCCTGTGGCACACGCTTCGCGAGATCGGTCCCGTTATCCGAATTCTGATGCTGGCAAGCCCGGAACGGCCGCGTGCGGGCGAGGTACTGGAAGCGATGGGTGATGTCGAGGGGGTGGCCGAGGTGCATCACCTGCACCTGTGGCAGATGGGAGAGCACGAGGTTTCGCTGGAGGCGCATGTCGTGCACGAGGACGGCCATGCGGCCGCGCGGGTCAAGGCCGCACTCAAGAGGTTGCTGGTCGACCGGTTCGACCTGCACCACACCGTCCTGGAAATGGAAAGTGCGGGCGATTGCTGCTTCAACGCGCCGGCGATCGGTCACGGATCCGGCGCCGCGACCCGCGGTCAGGCTTGAAGCGTGCCGCCTCAGGGCAGGTCCTTGGCCGGAATCATCGGAAAGAAGCATCCGCTGGACCAGAGGCCGAACCAGTCTTCGCCGGCATGGGGATGCTCCGCGCCGAGCTCGACCAGCCGGTAGAATGTTTTTCGGTCGATCAGCGCCTCAAGGTTGACGCGGACGAGGAGATAGGGCGCGGGCTCGCCCGTTTCCGGGTCGCGCTCGACGCGGATCGGGTGCTCTGGGCCGGCCGTCACACGGTCGCCGACATTGGTGGTGAAGGCGATCACCTGGTCGGTGTCGGCGCCGGCGGCATTGGCGTCGACCGCGACGAAAGGTGCGTCTTCAACGCGAATCCCCACCTTCTCGACCGGTGTGACCAGGAAATACGCGTCGCCCTCGCGACGCAGGATCGAGGAAAACAACCGCACCAGCGGCGCCCGCCCGATCGGTGTACCCTGATAGAACCAGGTCCCGTCGCGGCGGATTTCCATGTCGATATCGCCGCAAAAGGGCGGATCCCAAAGGTGAACCGGCGGCAGACCGCCGGATATCGACGCCCTTGTGGCGGCCGCGGCAAGGCTCTCGGCAGAGGGTGTCTTGCGCATTTTCCCCGATCCCCTTTTTGTCATTTGTTCCCCGCGAAATATCTGCGTTACTGAGGACGACGTAATTTCCCGAGGACCCA
Organism: Tropicimonas sp. IMCC6043; assembly: GCF_004146235.1. Lineage (GTDB taxonomy): Bacteria > Pseudomonadota > Alphaproteobacteria > Rhodobacterales > Rhodobacteraceae > Tropicimonas. The sequence goes on from NZ_SELO01000020.1 coordinate 25,145, forward strand.
CTTCATGGCCGAGCCTATCGAACTTGTCTCCGAAATCGAAGCCCTGGGCGCCAAGCTCGGCGAGGCCAGGGCCTCGATCACCCGCCGATTCATCGGCCAGGAGCGGGTTGTGGACCTCGTTCTGTCGGCGCTTCTCTGCGGTGGGCACGGTTTGCTGATCGGCCTGCCGGGGCTGGGCAAGACGCGGCTGGTGGACACGCTCGGCACCGTGATGGGGCTCGGCACCAACCGGATCCAGTTTACGCCGGACCTGATGCCGGCCGATATTCTGGGGTCCGAGGTTCTCGAAACGGGCGAGGGCGGGCGGCGCGACTTCCGCTTCATCGAGGGGCCGGTATTCTGTCAGTTGCTGATGGCCGACGAGATCAACCGTGCCAGCCCGCGGACACAGTCGGCCCTGTTGCAGGCGATGCAGGAGAAGGAAGTTACCATCGCCGGCGCGCATCGCCCCCTCGGCTCCCCGTTCCACGTTCTGGCGACACAGAACCCGATCGAGCAGGAGGGCACCTATCCGCTGCCCGAGGCGCAGCTCGACCGCTTCCTCGTGCAGATCGACGTGCCCTATCCGGACCGGAAGACCGAGCACGACATCCTGCTGGCCACGACCGGAATCGAGGAGGCACAGTCGCATGCCGTCTTCACCCCCGAGGAGCTTCTGGCGGCACAGGTGGTGCTGCGGCGTATGCCGGTGGGCGAGAAGGTGGTGGAGCTGATCCTCGATCTTGTCCGCGCCTTCCGCCCCGGCGAGCCCGGCGCGCCCGAGGCGGTGACGCGCAGCGTAAGCTGGGGGCCGGGGCCGCGCGCGGCGCAGGCGCTGATGCTGACAGTGCGGGCGCGGGCGCTTCTCGACGGACGGCTCGCACCCTCGACCGAGGACGTGATCGACATGGCCGAGCCGGTGCTCTTGCACCGCATGGCGCTGACCTTTGCCGCCCGCGCCCGGGGCGAGAGCCTTGGCGACCTGATCCAGACCGTGGCGGCTGAAATCGGCCACCGGGAGGCTGCCGCGTGAGCCAGGCAGGCCCGCAACTCAGGACCCGGGCCGAGGGGCTCGCGGCGGCACTTCCGCCATTGCTGGTGCAGGCCGAGCATCTCGCCTCGACCGTGCTGCTTGGCGCGCATGGCCGCCGCCGTGCTGGCACCGGAGACGAGTTCTGGCAATATCGCCCGCTGTCGGAGGGCGACGAGGCGCGGCAGATCGACTGGCGGCGCTCGGCAAAGTCGGACGTTCACTTCATACGCCAGAGGGAGTGGCAGGCTGCGCAATCGGTGGTCATCTGGGTCGACGGCTCGCGCTCGATGGGGTTCTCCGGCGACCGCTCGCGCCCGGCGAAATCCGACCGGGCGCGGCTCCTGGCGCTGGCGCTTTCGGTGTTGCTGGTGCGCGGCGGCGAGCGGGTCGGGCTGGCCAATATCGGTACGCCGCCCCGCTCGGGCCAGGTGCAACTCCTGCGCCTGGCCGAGGCGCTCTCGGATGAACTGTCTGCGGAGGATTACGGCCGCCCGGAGACGCCCGGTCTTCCGCTCCATGCGCGGGCTGTCTTTCTCTCGGATTTCCTCGGCGACATGGACGCGGTCGAGGCGGCGCTTGCCAAGGCGGCCGATCGCGGAGTCCACGGCATGCTCTTCCAGGTGCTCGACCCGGCCGAGGAAAGCTTTCCCTTCGATGGCCGCACGATCTTCGAGAGCATGGGCGGCACGCTCCGGCATGAGACGCTGAAGGCGGGTGAGTTGAAAGAGCGCTATCTCGAACGGCTCGCCGAACGGAAAGACCGGCTGGAGCGTCTCGCGCGCCTTTCCGGCTGGCTCTACACCTGCCACCACACCGGTGACAGCGCACAGACGGCGCTGCTCTGGCTCTACACCGCGCTGGAGCGGACGCGCTGATGTGGATGCTGGGACCGCTCGGGTTCACCGCGCCTCTGCTGCTTCTGGGGCTCCTGGCGCTGCCGGTGCTCTGGATCATCCTGCGTGCGGTGCCGCCAGCACCGATCCGCCGGCGCTTTCCCGGCGTGGCCCTGCTGCTGGGGCTCACCGATGAGGAAACCCAGGCCGACCGCACCCCCTGGTGGCTCCTGCTCCTGAGGATGCTGGCGGCGGCGGCGGTGATCGTGGGCTTTGCCGGCCCGGTGCTGAACCCTCAGAGCGACGAGAGCGGCTCCGGCCCGCTCCTCGTCCTCATTGACGGAACCTGGGCGGATGCCGGCGACTGGACGAAGCGCCGCGACCGGATCGCCGTGGCGCTCGAGGAGGCCGGACGAGCCGGTCGCCCGGTGGCGCTGGCCAGCCGCACCGATCTGGTGCCGGCCCCCCCCGACTTCCTCTCGGCCGATCGCTGGTTGAACCGTCTCGCCGGGCTCGAGCCGCGCCCCTGGTCGCCTGAAGCGGCGGCGCAGGCCGACTGGATCGATGCGCTCGGGACGCAGGATTTCGACACGCTCTGGCTTTCGGACGGCATGGCCGACCCGGCGCGCACAGAGATGCTGGCCGCGCTCGAGGCGCGCGGCGAGGTTCGGGTGATCGAGACGGGCCGCCCGGTGCTCGGTCTGCTTCCGGCAATGTACGTAGATGGAATTGTCGACCTCACAGCACTCCGGACCCGGAGCGGGCTCGAGCAGGCGGCCGAGATCGCCGCGATCGGGCTTGACCCGGCGGGAACCGAACGGCAACTCGCCGTGGTGCCGGTGACCTTCCCTGCCGATGCGACGCGTGCCGAGGTCGACCTGTCGCTGCCGCCCGAACTGCGGAACCGGGTGACCCGGTTCGAGATCACGGGTGCCCGAGCCGCCGGGGCGGTGACACTGACCGATGACAGCCTAAAGCGCCGCGAGGTGGCGCTGATCGCCGGGCGGACCGACCGCGAGGGACTCCAGCTTCTGTCGCCGCTGCACTATCTCGAACAGGCGCTGGCGCCGACCGCCGACCTGATCGACGGCGCGCTCACCGACCTGCTGCTCGCCAACCCGGACGTGATCGTGCTGGCCGATGTCGCCCGGCTCGCGCCCGCCGAGGAGGCGGGGTTGCAGGACTGGGTTGAGAATGGCGGCCTGTTGCTGCGCTTCGCCGGACCGCGGCTCGCGGCCTCGGATGTCAGCCGCGACGCGCTCGACCCGCTGATGCCGGTGCGCCTGCGGCAGGGCGGGCGCAGCGTCGGCGGCGCGATGAGCTGGGGCGAACCAAAGGGTTTGCGCCCCTTCGCCGAGAGCTCGCCCTTCTTCGGCCTGGCGATCCCGGCGGAGGTGACCGTCACGTCGCAGGTCATGGCGCAACCCGATCCCGATCTTTCCCAGAGCGTCATCGCCGCGCTGGAGGACGGCACGCCGCTCGTCACCCGAAAGCGTATGGGCGAGGGGCAGGTGGTGCTCTTCCACGTTACGGCCAATGCCGAATGGTCGAGCCTGCCGCTCTCGGGGCTCTTCGTGCAGATGCTAGAGCGGCTGGCCGTCTCGACTCGCTCCGCCGCGCCCGGTGCCGAGGAACTGTCCGGCACGACCTGGACCGCCGAACGCGTACTCGACGGTTTCGGCCGGATAAGCGACGCGGAGACGCTGGCCGGCGTTCCGGGCGAACGGATCGCCGAGGGCCAGCTCGGCGCGGAGATGCCGCCGGGCCTCTATGCCAATGGCGACCGGCGGCTTGCGGTCAACGTTCTGGGATCCGAAGCCGCCCTCGCGCCGGCCGACTGGCCCGCCCGGATTCCCGTCGAAGGCATGGAGATCGCCGCTGAAACCCGGCTCACCGGGCCGGTGCTGGCGCTTGCACTTGCGCTCTTTGGCCTCGACCTCATTGCCTCGCTCTGGCTCTCCGGCCGGTTGCGGCGGGCGAGCCAGGGCGCGCTGGCCGCGCTGGCGCTGGTGGCGATACTTCCACTTGGCGAGGTGCAGGCGCAGCAATCCGATGACGGTCTCGCGCTTATGGCGACAAACGAGGTCGTGCTCGCTCATGTGATCACGGGTGACGCGCGCACGGACCGCGTTGCCGCCGCCGGCCTGAAGGGCCTGTCCGACACGCTTTACGCCCGAACGTCGGTCGAGCCCACCGACCCGATCGCCGTCAACCTGGAGACGGACGAACTCGCTTTCTTCCCGTTCCTCTACTGGCCGATCGCTCTGGACCAGCCGATCCCATCGGCCGAGGCCTATGCGCGGCTCAACCGTTATCTCCGGTCCGGCGGTATGATCCTGTTTGACACGCGCGACGCCGATATCGGCAGTTTCGGGTCGGGCACTGCGGCCGGTCGCAAGCTCCAGCAACTCGCCCGCCCGCTCGACATCCCGCCGCTGGAACCGATCCCCGAGGATCATGTCCTGACCCGCACCTTCTACCTGTTGCAGGATTTTCCCGGCCGCTTCGCCAGCCGGGACGTCTGGGTCGAGGCGGCACCGGCCGATGCCGAGAGAGCCGACGGCATGCCCTTCCGCAATCTCAACGACAACGTGACGCCGGTGGTGATCGGCGGCAATGACTGGGCCGCGGCATGGGCCGTGGATGAGTATGGCGGTCCGATGTTCCCGGTGGGCCGCGGCCACGCCGGTGACCGGCAGCGGGAAATCGCGCTACGCTTCGGCGTGAACCTCGTCATGCATGTTCTCACCGGCAACTACAAATCCGACCAGGTCCACGTGCCCGACCTCTTGGAAAGGCTCGGCCAGTGATGCGAAGCACCGATATCCTCTTCGATCCGCTGCTGCCCTGGCCGGCAATCTGGGTAGCAGCCGGGCTTGCGACAGTGCTCGTGGGGCTGGCGATCTGGCGTGGCGCGCGCGGCTGGTGGCTGCGCGGGCTCGCGGCCGCCGCGCTGCTGGTTGCTCTCGCCAACCCGTCCTACCAGATCGAACAGCGCGAGCCGCTCTCCGACATCGTCCTGATGGTGGTGGACCGGACCGCCTCGCAACGCATGTCCGACCGCGCCGAGCAGACGGACGCAGCGGCGGACAACCTCCGCGCTGCGGTGGCCGGGATGCCAGGGACCGAGCTGCGCGAGGTGATCCTGACGGATGCCGACGAGAATGCCGGGTCTCTCGCGATGGAAGCATTGGCGGAACTTCTGGCCGAGGTGCCATCGGCGCAGGTGGCCGGCGCGGTCCTTGTCAGCGACGGGCTGGTGCACGACATCGAGCGCGCGCCCGACCTGCCGGCGCCGCTTCACCTGCTGATGACGGGCCGAGAGGCGGATTGGGATCGCCGCCTTGTCCTCAAATCCGCGCCCGCCTTCGCCATCGTCGGCGAAGAGGCGTCGCTGACCCTACGGGTGGAAGACAGCGGCGCGGTGCCGGCGGGGATGCCCGGCGTCGTCACCATGCTGATCGGCATCGACGGCGCGGAGCCTGTGCCGGTGCAGCTTCCCGTTGGCCAGGACGTTGAACTGCCACTGACGCTTTCCCATGGCGGGATGAACGTCGTCCGTCTTGAGGTTGCCGCCGCCGAGGGCGAGTTGACCGACCGCAACAACGCCGCCGTCGTCCAGATCAATGGCGTGCGGGACCGGTTGCGCGTGCTGCTGGTGTCCGGCGAGCCGCATGCCGGCGAGCGTACCTGGCGCAACCTTCTGAAGTCGGACAGTTCGGTGGATCTGGTGCATTTCACCATCCTGCGTCCGCCCGAGAAGCAGGACGGCGTGCCGGTGACCGAGCTGTCGCTGATCGCCTTCCCGACGCGCGAGCTCTTCCTGGAGAAGGTCGACGAGTTCGACCTGATCATCTTCGACCGCTACAAGCGCCGCGGCATCCTGCCGATGCTCTATCTCGACAATGTGCGCCAGTATGTCGAGCGCGGCGGCGCTGTGCTGGTCGCGGCGGGGCCGGATTTCGCCACCGCCGACAGCCTTTTCCGCTCGCCGCTGGGCGAGATCCTGCCAGCGGTGCCCACCGCGCGGGTGATCGAGGAAGGCTACCGGCCGCAGATCACCGAGACCGGCCGCAAGCACCCGGTGACTGAAGGCCTCGACGCGCTCGCCCCGCCTCCGGCGGAGGGGGACACGGAGCCGGGCTGGGGGCGTTGGTTCCGGCTGGTGGAGCTCGAGCCGGAGCGGGGTCAGGTCGTGCTCTCCGGGCTCGAACGTCCGTTGCTGCTTCTTGACCGGGTGGGCGCGGGGCGCGTGGCGCTGCTGGCCTCGGACCACGCATGGCTCTGGTCGCGCGGTTTCGAGGGTGGCGGGCCGCAGCTGGAATTGCTGCGCCGCCTGGCGCACTGGACGATGAAGGAGCCCGATCTCGAGGAGGAGGCACTGACCGCGAGCGCCGAAGGGCTCGACGTGGTGCTGACGCGGCGCACGCTGGGCGATGCGCCAGAGGATGTCGAGGTCACCGCGCCGGATGGCAGCGTCGTGCAGGTGCCGCTGGCCGAGACGGATCCGGGCCGGTTCACCGGCCGGTTCACCGGCACCGAGCCGGGTCTCTACCGGCTGGCCGAGGGGGATCTCACCGGCGTCGTGGCGCTCGGACCGGCGGCTCCGAAGGAATTCGAGGACACCATCGCCACCGATGCGCGTCTCCGGGCCGCCATCGACGCCCGCCGGGGCGGCGCGCCGCGGTTGGAAGAGGGGCCGGTGCGGCTGCGCGAGGTGCGTGAGGGTCGAAGCGCGGCCGGGCGTGGCTGGATCGGCATCACTCCGCGGGGCGCCTACCGGACGGCAGATGTGACGATCATCCCGCTGGTCGCGCCGCTCTTGTTCCTGATTCTGGCGACCGGGTTGATGATCGGGGCCTGGCTGCGCGAGGGTCGGCGCTGAACCCAGCCCGCGCCACCCGGAAAAGACCCTCGCAAGAGCATCGTTCTGCCAGAATCCAACACCAGGCTCCTTGCATCGAAATCGATGCGAAATTCGGGTTTCACGACAATGACCGAGTGTGCCATTGAGTGCACCAACGGGCCCGACCGCCCGCGCCAACGGCGCATGTGTCGGGTGGCTCGCGCCGTTTCGCGCGTCGAAAACGCGACAGGTCGGAGATGTCGCGACCTCAACCCGACCTTCGACCGAATCCCGCGCCGGGCGTCTTGCACCGGCCCGGTGTTCGATTATGTCTCCCGTGGTTTAACGATTGGACAAGAGTGTGATGGTTACACGAGTTCTGCTTGCCGCCGTATTCGGTGTGGCGGCAACGGCCTCTCTTGCGCTTCCGGTTCAATGGACCGTTGAGGATGGCGGCAACGGCCACTGGTATGAATATATTCTCGACTGGAACGCGTCCTGGTACGATGCGGCGGAAGATGCCGCCGCCCGGAGCTATATGGGCGCCGCTGGCGACCTGGTCACAATAACCTCTGCCGAGGAAAACGCTTTTGTCCGCCAGATTGCGGACGCGCAGTATCCCTGGGGCGGGTCGACCAATATCCATATCGGGCTCCGCGACACCGCGGAATTCGGCCAACAAGGCACCTGGGAATGGGCGGTCGGCCCGGAAGCCGGAGACAGCCAAGACGGTGGCTACACGAACTGGACCAATGGCCAGGCTCCGGGCATATGGGGCGGCGACTACGCGATGATGAACACGAGCGGCACTTGGTTCGACACCTATTTCGACGAGGCGACTGGCGGCTACAGGGCGCCCTATGTCGTCGAATACTCCGTTGCCCCGTCCGAGGATTTATCGCCGGCGATCCCGCTCCCGGCGAGCTTGCCGCTTCTGGCCGCCGCGCTTGCCGGGGTGACCGTCGCGCGCCGTCGCCGGCGCTGACAACCGGCCCTCTCCAGTCGGGCAGAACGGGACGCAACGTCCCTGCCGAGGTCATTCGTCGGCGGGCAACGTGAAGGGTACTGACGTGCCCGACCAGCCCTCGACCCGCGTGCTGGCCTCGATGGCGACCTCGCGGATGTCACGGGGTATATCCACGTTCGCAAGCGAGCGCGTGAAGGGTTGCTCGTTGACATGCGGGTGGACCAGCACGCGGGTGCCAAGAACGGTTCCGTCAGGCGCAAGCACGCGCCAGCCGTCGGCATAGTCCTCCCAGCCGGTATCGTCGTGGCGGAGCGTGACCGAGAAGGTCCAGCCGGACGCGCCCGGACGCGCTTCGACCGCTTCGATCACCGCGGGATCGGCGGCCACGGCGGAAGGCGTGGTTTACAGGACGGCGAGGAAGAGCGCGGGTTTCATGCGCCGAGTCTGCCATCCTTGGAACTGTTCCGGCGGTCACGATCGCGTCAGCGATCTTCGGGCAGCAGAAGCAACCGGCTGGTGGAGGCGAATTCGCGTCGCCAGATCATCGCCGTGACCGCCAGCGTGCCGAAGATCAGCGGCAGCGCACCGGCCAGCCAGGCCGTCGCCCCGAGGGCGAAATAGACCGAGCGCATGCCGCGGTTGAAGGCGCGGGCGGCGCGCGAACTGAGCTTGGCAGCCTGGGACGCGCGCGGATAGGCCTCGGGAACCTCGGGATCGTTCGGCACCGCGGCCATGAGCACTGCGCAATAGCCGAACTGGCGATGCGACCAGACGAAGGCGAGGAACGCGCTGACGAGGAATAGGATGACGGGGAGGAGCTTGAGTTCCCAGAGGATCTCGGGCGTCTGGACGGGCACGAGGTCGCCCGCCACGTCGCTGAGCGGCTTCGGGTTGGCGAGCAGCGCCAGCCCGCCGCCGATGGCGATCATCGTCGATGAGGCGAAGAAGAGGGTGCCTTGCCGCAGCGTGCCGAGGATCGTGGCGTCGAAGATGCGCGGTTGCCGGGTGACCATCTCGCGCATCCAGTCCTCGCGATGGGCCAGCATCAGGTTCGATACGGATCGTCGGCCGCCCATGTCGTGTTCGATCCGCCATCCGATCCCGAACCAGCAAACAATGAGCAGCGCCAGCGCGGTGATATCGAGCCATGAGAGCATTGAGAATGCGTCGGTGATCGTCATGGCGAGACACTAGCGCCGAAATGTTCCCTTGCCAGCCGGCAAAATCGGTTTTTAGATCTGTTGAGTTCGGGGAGGACAGCCATGGAGATGCCGGTTCCTGCTGCGGCGGTGATCGCGCGCAAGGACAGGATCGTCGCGCGGTTGCGCGAGCTCTTGCCGGGGGATGCGGTAATTTCGGCGCCGGGCGAGCTTCGGGCCTACGAATGCGATGCGCTTGCGGCCTATGCCTGCCCACCGCTGGCAGCGGTCTTGCCGGGGTCGACCGAGGAGGTCGCCGCGATTCTGCGCCTCTGCCATGCCGAAGGCGTGCCTGTGGTGCCGCGCGGCGCGGGCACCTCGCTCGCCGGTGGGGCTCTTCCGACGGCCGATTGCGTGATCCTGGGGGTCGCGCGGATGACCGAGGTGCTCGAGATCGACACCGCCAGCCGCTTCATTCGCGTCCAGGCCGGGCGGACCAACCTCTCGGTGTCCGAGGCGGTGGCCGACGCGGATTTCTTCTATGCGCCGGACCCGTCGAGCCAGCTTGCCTGCGCCATCGCCGGCAATATCGCGATGAACTCGGGCGGTGCGCATTGCCTGAAATACGGGGTGACGACGAACAATCTCCTGGGCGTGACCATGGTGCTTATGGACGGCACCGTGGTCGAGCTCGGCGGCGCGCATCTCGATGCCGGCGGCTATGACCTTCTGGGGCTCGTCTGTGGCTCGGAGGGGCAGCTTGGCGTGGTGACGGAGGCGACCCTGCGCATCCTTCCGAAGCCCGAAGGGGCGCGCCCGGTTCTGATGGGGTTTTCGAGCAACGAGGTCGCGGGGCGCTGCGTCTCGGACATCATCAAGGCAGGCGTGCTGCCGGTGGCGATCGAGTTCATGGACCGCCCCTGCATCCGCGCCACCGAAGCCTTCTCCGGCGCCGGCTATCCCGATTGCGAGGCGCTGCTGATCGTCGAGGTCGAGGGGGCGCCGGCGGAGATCGACGAGCAACTGGCCAAGATCCTCGCCATCGCGCGCAGCCATGACCCGGTGGAATTGCGCGAAAGCCGGTCGGAAGAGGAATCGGCCCGGATCTGGCTGGGGCGGAAATCGGCCTTTGGGGCGATGGGGCAGATCGGCGACTACATGTGTCTCGACGGCACGATCCCGGTTTCGGCGCTGCCGGAAGTGCTGCGGCGGATCGGCGAGATGAGCCAGGAGTTCGGGCTCCGGGTGGGCAATGTGTTCCACGCCGGCGACGGCAACATGCACCCGCTGATCCTCTATGACGCCAACAAGCCCGGAGACCTCGAACTCTGCGAGCGCTTCGGAGCGGAGATCCTGAAGCTCTGCGTCGAGGCAGGCGGGTGCCTCACTGGCGAGCACGGGGTCGGCGTGGAGAAGCGGGAGTTGATGGCGCACCAGTTCGGGCCGCAGGATCTCGAGATACAGATGGCGGTGAAGGACGTGTTTGATCCGAAATGGCTGCTGAACCCGGCGAAGGTGTTCCCTCTCGAGGCGTCGGCCGCGCGCCGGGAGTCTCCGGCATGAGGGGGCTGTCTGCCCCCTCTGTGCCTTGCGGCAAATTCACCCCCGAGGATGTGTGCAAGCAGAAAAAGCCGGGACGGTGCGTGGCATGTTGAGACCGGAAAGCGAGGGCGCATTGGCGGAGATCATCCGCAATGCGGAGGGCCCGCTGGCGATCCGGGGCGGCGGGACGCGGCCGGTTGGGCGTCCGGTTGCGGGCGAGGATCTGTCCCTGGTCGGGATAGCGGGGATTGCGCTCTACGAGCCCGGGGCGCTGACGCTGGTGGCGGCTGCTGGGACGTCGCTGGCCGCGGCCGAGGCGGCGCTGGCCGCGGAGGGTCAGCGCCTTGCCTTCGAGCCGATGGATCATCGCGTCCTGCTCGGCACCTCGGGCGAACCGACGATCGGCGGCGTCGTGGCGGCGAATGTTTCCGGCCCGCGGCGGATCCAGGCCGGTGCCTGCCGCGATAGCCTGCTCGGCCTGCGTTTTGTCGACGGGCGCGGCGAGATCGTCAAGAACGGGGGGCGGGTGATGAAGAACGTCACCGGCTACGATCTGGTGAAGCTGCTGGCGGGCAGTCGCGGCACGCTCGGGGTTTTGACGGAGGTCAGCCTGAAGGTGCTGCCCGCGCCCGAGACGGCGGCAGGGCTGACGATTGCCGGGCTCGGGATCGAAGAGGCGGTGGCGGCGATGTCGGCGGCGCTCGGCTCGCCGTTCGAGGTGACCGGCGCGGCGCATCTACCGGCGGAGCGCCTCACGCATTTGCGGATCGAGGGGTTCGAGGCCTCCGTGGCCTACCGGGCGCGACGGTTGCAGGCGGCGATGTCACGCTTCGGTCCGGTGGACATCGAAGACGATACCGGGCGCTTGGCCACCCTTTGGGCCGGGTTGCGTGACGTGGCACCGTTGGCCGGCAAACCCGGAGAGGTCTGGAGGATCTCGGTGATGCCCTCTGAGGCGGTGTCCGTGGCAGCGGCCCTTCCGGAGGCGGAGCTGCTGCTCGACTGGGGCGGCGGGCGGGTCTGGGCGCGGGTTCGGGATGGGTTCGATCTCAGGACGGCACTGGCCGGCATCCGGGGGCATGCGACCCTGGTGAAAGCGTCCGAGACGCGGCGCTCCGCGGGCGGCGTGTTTCAACCGCAGCCGGCGGCGGTGGGGACGCTGGAGGACGGGCTTCGGTCCCGGTTTGATCCGCGCGGGATCCTGAACACCGGACTGATGTCGTAGGGAGCTCGGGCGAATGCAGACAAACTTCACCGAGGCCCAGCTGGCCGACCCGGGCATCGCGCGCGCGAACGAGATCCTGCGCGCCTGCGTGCATTGCGGCTTCTGCACCGCGACCTGTCCGAGCTACCAGGTGCTTGGCGACGAACTCGACAGCCCGCGGGGACGGATCTACCTGATCAAGGACATGCTGGAGAACGACCGCCCGGCGGACGCCGATGTTACCCGGCATATCGACCGTTGCCTGGGCTGCCTTGCCTGCATGTCGACCTGTCCCTCGGGGGTGCATTACGCGCATCTTGTCGATCTCGCGCGGGAGCATATCGAGGACACCTACCGGCGGCCTTTTACCGACCGCGCGTTGCGCTGGCTGCTGGCCCGGATCCTGCCCTATCCGGGGCGGTTCCGGCTGGCGATGCTGGGCGCGAAGATCGGGCGTCCGTTTCGGCGGTTGCTGCCGGACGCGCGGCTCAGGGCGATGCTCGAGATGGCGCCGAAGCGGATCCCGCCGGTGAGCCGGAACGACGATCCGCAGGTCTTTGCCGCGCGCGGGGCGCGGCGGATGCGGGTGGCGCTGATGACCGGCTGCGCGCAACGGGCGCTCGACACGGACATCAACGACGCCACCATCCGGCTCCTGCGGCGGCTGGGCTGCGAGGTGGTTGTGGCCGAGGGGCAGGGCTGTTGCGGGGCGCTGACCCACCACATGGGAAAGGGCGACGAAGCGCGGGAGACGGCAGGAAAAAACATCGCGGCCTGGTGGCGGGAGATGCAGGGCGAGGGGCTCGATGCCATCGTCATCAACACATCGGGCTGCGGGACGACCGTGAAGGATTACGGGCATCTGTTCCGGGGGCATGTGCTGGCCGAACCCGCGGCGGCGGTGGCGGCGATTGCGCGGGACGTCTCGGAGGTTCTTGTCGACCTGCTGCCCGAGGCGGCCGCGCCGGAGAAGCTGCGAGTCGCCTATCACGCCGCCTGTTCGCTGCAGCATGGCCAGCAGGTGAAGACGGCGCCGAAAGTCCTTTTGAAGCGGGCGGGGTTCGAGGTGGTGGAGCCGGCCGACCCGCACCTCTGCTGCGGCTCGGCGGGAACCTACAACCTCTTGCAGCCGGAAATCTCCGCCGAATTAAAGGCGCGGAAAGTCCGCACGCTGGAGGCGAAGGCGCCGGAGGTCATCGCGGCGGGAAATATCGGTTGCATGATGCAGATCGGCGCGGGGACGGAGGTGCCGGTGGTCCACACGGTTGAGCTTCTCGACTGGGCGACGGGCGGGCCGCGGCCGCGCAAGCTCGATCCAACGGCATTGTGAGGGCGAGGCGGCTTCACAGGAGCCGCTCGGCGCCATGTCACTCCAGCGTGTTCTTGTAGATCACGCCGTCCTTCATGATGATGTCGAAATTGGTCTCCGGATCGCTCACGAGGTCGAGATTCTCCAGCGGGTTGCCATCGACAAGGATCATGTCGGCATAGGCACCTTCCTCGATCACGCCGAGCGGGCCCAAAGGATAGGGCGTGAGCTCGCCGGACAGCGCCAGCAGTTCGGCATTGTCGCAGGTCGCCATCTTTAGTGCTTCGTAGGGTGTGAACCAATTCTGCAATTTCGCGAGCTGTGCGCCCTGACGTCTGGCGAGATCGGCGCTGAAGAGGGTGTCGGTGCCGAAAGCGATCTTCACCCCCAGCTCCTTGGCCGTGCGATAGACGAAATCGGTGCCGTCGGTGACGAATTGGTATTTCGCTTTCTGGAAATCGTTCAAGGCAGGCGCGTCCTCGTCATCGAGGAAGGGCTGCATGCTGAGCCAGGCGCCTTCGTTCTTCATCCGCTGCAATGTTTCGCGAGTCGCCATCTGGCCGTGCTCGATGCTCTTGACGCCGGCGTCGAGGGAGTGATTGACGGCCTCGTCATTGATCGCGTGGGTCATCACGTATGTTCCCCAGTTCTCTGCCGCTTCGACAGCCGCTTCGAGTTCCGCATTTGTGAACTGCTTGGTGTGGATCGGATCGTAGGAAGACGTCACGCCGCCGCCTGCCGTCAGCTTGATCTGCGTCGCGCCCTGCATCAAATTCTCGCGCACGCGTCTCAGGACTTCGGGTACGCCGTCGGCAATGTAGAACATGTCTGACGTTTCCAAGGGATGCAACTTGTCGGGCGTTGCGGGCACGTCCTTGGTCATCCGAAAGTCCTGGTGACCTGCAGTCTGAGAAATGACGGGTCCGGCGGGGAACACCCTGGGGCCCTCGATCAGGCCTTCGTTGGTTGCGCGAACAATGTCGAACATTGGTCCGCCAGCGTCCCGAACGGTTGTGAAGCCGCGATAGAGAGTGTCACGCTGTGCAACGGCAGTTTGCAGGTTCCAGTAACCTTCGTTTGTCGCGGCGAGCTGCGGAATTGTTGCCGTGGCAAATACTCCGTGCCAGTGGGCATCGATCAGGCCGGGCATCAGCACGCGGCCGTCAGCGTCGATGATCGTCGCGAACTCGGGTGGCTCGAGGTCAGGGCCGATACGGGAAATCAGGTTGCCCGCTACGAAAACGTCCTGACCTTCCAGCAGGTCGGGGGAGCATCCGGTGAAGATCTTCGCGCCACGGATCAGCACCGCATTGGGCGTTCCGTCCGAATTGCCGTTCTGGGCATTGGCGTCGGCGGAAATGACGGTAGCAGCGGTGCAGAGGAGAAGTGTCAGGGCGCGCATGAAAACCTCCATTTGGGGAATGGGTCGCGGTTCAATTTTCACGGCCGGCCGTTGTGATGGAAGAGAAGCCGTTCTCCTCTCCCAATAACCCGGCTCTACGCGCACCGTATGCGCTGGTGTCTTGTCCTTTAAACGGTGATGTAGAGCGCCCGATCGTTTTGAAAGCGCTGCCTTGCCTTGACTGGGCCAACGCCAGCAATCCGCGATACCGCCCCTCGCCGGAAAATCCGGCGGATCATGCAGGTCGTCGAGGCGTGGGGCGCGCGCGGCCCACGCCTCTTGCGGATCAGCGTCCCACCAGTCCGACGATGCGGAAGGTCTCGCTCAGGATCGGCTCGGCGATCTCGCGCGCCTGGTCTGCGCCATGCGCGAGGATGCGGTCGATCTCGGCCGGGTCGGCCATGAGGCGCTTCATCTCCGTCGAGATCGGTCCGAGCTTCTCGACCGCGAGGTCCGCCAGTGCCGGCTTGAACCGGCCCCAGCCGGCGCCGGCATACTCTGCGATAACCTCTTCGTCAGTCCGACCGGAGAGGCCGGCATAGATGTCGACGAGGTTCTTCGCCTCCGGACGGCCGGCGAGATCCTCCATCGACTCAGGGAGCGGCTCAGGGTCGGTCTTGGCCTTCTTGAACTTCTTCGCGATCGTGTCGGCATCGTCTGTCATGTTGATGCGTTCCATGTCGCTCTCGCCCGACTTCGACATCTTCTTGGTGCCGTCGCGCAGGTTCATCACCCGCGTTGCCGGGCCCTCGATCACCGGTTCGGTCTCGGGGAAGAAGGCGACCTTGAAGTCGTGGTTGAATTTCTGCGCAATGTCGCGCGTCAATTCCACATGCTGCTTCTGGTCCTCGCCCACGGGCACGTGGGTGGCGTGATAGAGCAGGATGTCTGAGGCCATGAGCGCTGGATAGGCATAGAGGCCGAGCGAAGCCTTCTCGGCGTTCTCGCCGGCCTTGTCCTTGAACTGGGTCATCCGGTTCATCCAGCCCATCCGCGCGACGCAGCTGAAGATCCAGCCGAGCTCGGTATGGGCCGAGACCTGGCTCTGGTTGAAAAGGATGGACTTCGTGGGATCGATTCCGGAAGCGAGATAGCCCGCGGCGACCTCGCGGGTGGCCGAGTGCAGGACGGCCGGGTCCTGCCAGACGGTGATCGCGTGCAGGTCGACCACGCAATAGATCGTCTCGTGGGTGCCGGCTTCCTGCCAGTCCACGAACCGCTTGATGGCGCCGAGGTAATTGCCGAGGGTCAGGCCCCCGGAGGGCTTGATCCCGGAAAAGACGCGCGGGGTGAACGAAGGCTCTTCGGACATGTCGGGCTCCGGCTGGAAATTCGGACTTCGCTCGCTTACCCATGCAGGGAAATCGCGTCAACCGGAGGCCGCCATGCAGCCCGATCACGACAGCCCGTTCAATTCGATCCCGCCCGTGGTGGTGGCGCTTGTGCTGGCGCTTTTCGGCGTAGAGATCCTGTTCTTCCTGTCGCGGAACGGACTTTTTGGCGGCATGCGCGGCGGTGACGACCTGCGCTATCTCGCGATCCAGGATTTCGCATTTTCGGCGGAGGCCCTGCAGTGGATGATCGAAACATCGCGATGGCCGTTTGATTTCCTCAAGCGCTTCGTCACCTATCTCTTCATCCACGGCTCCTTCGTTCATGTCACGATGGTCTGCGTCTTCGTGCTCGCGCTCGGCAAGATGGTGGGCGAGACCTTCCGGCAATGGACGGTGCTGGTGATCTTCTTCGGTTCCGGCATCGCCGGCGCGCTGGCCTTCGGGCTGGTCTCGGGGCAGGGCGACTGGCTCTTCGGCGGGTATCCGGGGGCCTACGGGTTGATCGGCGCCTTCACCTTCATCCTCTGGGTCGGCTACGGGCGCTCGGGGCAGAACCAGCTTCAGGCGTTCCGGCTGATCGGATTCCTAATGGGGATCCAGCTCATCTTCGGTTTCCTGTTCGGCGCGAACAAGGACTGGGTGGCGGAACTGGCGGGGTTCGGCGCGGGCTTCGTGCTGTCGGGGATCGTGCAACCGGGCGGCTGGGCGGCGCTCCTTCGAACGATGCGGCAACGCTAGCGCAGAGCGATCCGGGGCGCAGAAACCTCAAGACCCTATCAATCTGCGGCAAAAGCTGTTTGGATCGGGTGGACGTTGACCGAAACGCCGGGCGTGCGAACATGCGCCCTGGTCAGCCGCCCCTGATTGTCACCCGGAGCCAATGATGCAACTGCGACTGGGGTGCCGGCTTTCGTTCGATCTGCCGGCGCCGACACCGATGATTCTTCTTCTCAACGTGCACTATTCCCGCGCGAGCGACCTGGTGCGGCCGGACCTGCTGGTGACGGAGCCCGCGGTGCCGGTCGAGGCCTATCGCGACGGTTTCGGCAACTGGTGCAACCGGCTGGTTGCGCCGGCCGGAGGGATGGTGGTGTCGACCGATGGCATCATCCGCGACGCCGGGACCCCCGACCCGGTCGATCGCTTGGCCGGGCAGACGCCGGTGGAGCAGATGCCGGTCGAGCTATTGAACTTCCTGCTGCCAAGCCGCTATTGCGAAAGCGACGTCCTGTCGGATTTCGCCTGGGAAAGGTTCGGATCCGGGCCCCAGGGTTGGGACCGGGTGCAGGCCATCTGCGACTTCGTGCATGATCACGTAAGCTTCGGCTACGAGCATTCCCGACCGACCCGGACGGCCGTCGAAACCCTGAACGAAGCCGTCGGTGTCTGTCGCGATTTTGCCCATCTGGCCGTAGCGCTCTGCCGATGCCTCAACATTCCGGCGCGCTATTGTACCGGATACGTGAGCGATATCGGTCAGCCGCCCCCCTATGCGCCGATGGATTTCGCCGCCTGGATGGAGGTCCATCTCGGCGGAAAGTGGTGGGTCTTCGATCCGCGCAACAATGACATCCGCCGCGGTCGCGTATTGATCGCGCGTGGCCGGGATGCAGCGGACGTACCGCTGACCCACAGTTTCGGCAAGCATGAGCTGAAGGATTTCAAGGTCTGGATCGACAGAAGCGACGACGGCGCGGCCGCATTCGACGAACCGGTTCGGCCGATCTGACACCGCCCGGCTGCTAGCTGCCTTTCGGGCCGCGGCGCATCGCCCTGCGGATCTCGGCGAAACTCGTTGCGCCGATTGCCTGTGCGACGCCGAAATAGCTCACCACGCCCGCAATTATGAGAACCGCGAGCGCGCCGAAGCGGAGATGCTGAACGTAGAGTGCCTCGCCGAGCAGCTTCTCGGTGCCGAGCAGGGCCGCGCCCATGACCGCCGACGCAATAACGATGCGCTGTGCGCGGCGCTTGAGGCGCGCGTCTATTGCCGCGGCCTCGCCCATGCCGCGCGAGCCGAGCCAGAGCAGCGCCACCATCGCCCAGCCGGCAAGCGTGGTCGCCCAGGCGGCGGCCTGGAACCCGATCACGAAGGCGCCGCCGATCGCCACGGCAGCGTTGATGACCATGGCGACCAGCGCGTAATAGAACGGTGTCCGGGTGTTGTGGCGGGCGAAGTAAAGAGGTTGCAGCACCTTCTGCAGCACGAAGGCGGGCAGCCCGAGCCCGTAGATCGCTGTCACCTGGGCGGTGCGCACGGCCGCCTCCGCCGAGAAGGCGCCGCGCTGGTAGAGCACTGAGACGATGGGATCGGCGACCAGCGCCAGCGCGGTTGCTGCCGGCAGCGTGAGCAGCAGGGCGAATTCGGTGGCACGGTTGAAGGCGTCGCGTCCGCCCGCGGTGTCCTTCCCGGCCAGCCGGCGCGAGAGGTCGGGCAGCAGCACCACGCCGATGGCGATGGCAACGACGCCGAGTGGAAGCTGGTAGAGCCGGTCTGCCAGGTTCAGATACTGGATCGCGCCGTCGAAATAAGAGGCGACCTGACGGCCGACCAGCAGGTTCACCTGCACAACGCCACCGGCGAGCATCGCCGGCAGGGCAACGCGGGCAAGCCGCTTCATGTCCGGCGTGAGACGGGGCCGGCGCGGCAGCAGGCGGAAGCCGGCGCGCGATGCGGCGGTCCAGACGAGGGCAAACTGCGCGACCCCGGCCACCGGCACCGCCCAGACCAGCCAGGTGCCGAAATCGCCACCCGTGGCCGTTGCGATCATCATCGCCGTCACGAGGATCACATTGAGCAGCACAGGCGCCGCGGCAGCCGCCGTGAACCGGCCGGAAGCGTTCAGCACGCCCGAAAGCAACGCGGCGAGCGAAATGAAGAGAATGTATGGGAAGGCGATGCGGCCGAAATGGACCGCGAGGTCGAAGCGTTCGTCGGCGCGGAAGCCTGAGGCCATGGCGAGCACCAGCCAGGGCATTGCGGCCTGGGCGACGAGGGTTACCAGGATCACCACCGCGGCGAGGCCGGAGAAGGCGTCCGTGGCGAAGGTCTTCGGCCCGTCGTCGGCTTCCAGCTTCTTGGAGAAGATCGGCACGAAGGCCATGTTGAACGCGCCCTCGGCAAAGAAGCGTCGGAACATGTTGGGCAGGGAGAAGGCGACGACGAAGGCCTCGGCCACCGGACCGTCGCCGAGTTGCGCGGCGATGACGATATCGCGCACGAAGCCGAGGATCCGGCTCATCAGCGTCCAGAACCCGACCGTCAGGAAACCCGCCATCAGGCGGATCGGCTTCATTCGACCCGTGCCCGCTCGGCGCCGCGCTCGATCGCCGCGATGAGCCGCTTCTCGAGCGTCCGCTGCTTGCTTTCCGAGTAGATCTTCAGCCCGAACATGTCCTTCACGTAGAAGGTGTCGACCACCTGAGCGCCGTAAGTCGCGATCTGAGCCGAGGAGATGTAGATATGCGCCGAGGCCAGGGTCCGCGCGAGATCGTAGAGCAGGCCGGGCCGGTCGCGGGTGTCGACCTCGATCAGGGTGTAGATCTCCGAGCCGTCATTGTCGAAATGCACCGAGGTCGGGAAGCGGAAATCACGCTCGCGCTTCTTCTGCTTGTCGCGCTTGACCAGTGCGTCGCGCGGCACCACCTCGCCGCGGAGCGTCTTGTGGATCATCTGCCGGAGCCGCGGCAGGCGTGCGGCCTCGTAGGGTGCCCCGTCGCCGTCCTGGATCCAGAAGGCGGCGGTGGCGTAGCCGTCCTTGGAAGTGTAGGTCTTGGCGTCGACCACATTGGCGCCGACCAGCGCCAGCGCACCGGCGAGCCGGGCAAAGATCCCGGGGTGGTCGCTGAGCGCGAAACAAGCCCGCGTCGCGTCGCGATCTGGTTCGGCGGTCAGGTCGATGCGGATCTCGTCATCGGGGATGCCCTTCAGCAGCCGGGCGAAGACGGTATGCGTCGCGTTCGGCAGGCCCTGCCAGTAGGGCGGGTAATGCCGCTCGATCTCGGCCTCGACGTCATCGGCCGGCCAGTCGTCCAGCGCGGCACGCAGCGCGGCCTGACTCTCCTCGCCGATATTGTCGCGGTTGAGATCCTCCAGCCCGTTCTCCAACGCCGTCGCGGTCTGCCGGTGCAGAGAGCGCAGGAGCTGCGCCTTCCAATTGTTCCAGACATTCGGGCCGACGCCTCGGATATCGCAGACGGTCAGCACGGTGAGCAGGTCGAGGCGCTTGCGAGTCTTCACCGCCTTGGCGAAATCGGCCACCGTGCGCGGGTCGGCGATGTCGCGCTTCTGCGCCATGTCCGACATCACCAGATGCGCGCGCACCAGCCATTCGACGGTCTCGACCTCTTCCTCGTCGAGCCCCAGCCGCTGGCAGACCGGCCGGGCGATGCGGGCACCGAGGACAGAATGGTCCTCCTGCCGGCCCTTGCCGATATCGTGCAGAAGTACGGCGAGGTAGAGAACCCGGCGGTTGACGCCCTTCTTGAGGATACGTGAGGCAACCGGCAGTTCCTCTACCAGCTCGCCATGCTCGATCCGGGCGAGCACCTTGATGCACTGGATCGTGTGCTCGTCGACCGTGTAGGCATGGTAGAAATTGAACTGCATCATCGCCACGATGGGCTCGAATTCCGGCAGGAAGGCAGCGAGCACGCCGAGTTCGTTCATCCGCCGCAGCGAGCGTTCGGGATTGCCGTGGTCGAGCAGCAGGCCGAGGAAGATCTTCGCCGCCTCGGGCGACCGGCGCATGTCGGCATCGATCAGGTGCAGGTTGGCGGAGACCAGACGCATGGCGTCGGGGTGGATCAGCGTGTCGGTTCCGAGCGCCTCGTCGAACAGGCGCAGCATATTGAGCTTGTCGGAAAGGAACGCTTTGTCGTCGACGATCGCCAGCCGGCCGCCCTTGATCTCGAACCCGTCGGAGACCTTCTTGCGGCGGCGGAACAGGCCCGCGAGAACCGGCTCGCGCTTGGCATGCTGGGTCTCGAGCGCGGTGAGGAAGATCCGCGTCAGCTCGCCGACCCGGGTCGCGTGGCGGAAATAGTCCTGCATGAAATGCTCTACCGCGCGGCGCCCCGAATGATCGCGGTAGCCGAGCCGCTCGGCCACGGGCACCTGCATGTCGAATGTCAACTGTTCGGCCGCGCGGCCGGCAACGAGGTGCAGGTGGGCTCGCACTGCCCAGAGGAACGTCTCGGCCTGCTCAAAGGCCCAGTATTCCTCGGGGGTAAAGACGCCGGCCTCGACCAGCTCCTCGATCCGGCCTACATTGTTGACGTATTTCGCGATCCAGTAGAGCGATTGCAGGTCTCTCAGCCCGCCCTTGCCCTCCTTCACGTTGGGTTCGAGCATGTAACGCTGTCCGCCCTGCTTGCGGTGCCGCTCGGCGCGCTCCTGTAGTTTTGCCTCGACGTAATCCTTGCTCGAGGCGCTGAACAGCTCCTGCCAGAGCCGGTGGGTCAGCGTATCGGTCAGCTCCGGGTCACCGTCGACATGGCGCATTTCCAGAAGCGAGGTCCGGATGGTGAAATCCTCCCGCCCGAGCCGGAGGCATTCGCGGATCGTGCGGGTGGAATGCCCGACCTTCAGGCGCATGTCCCAGAGGATATAGAGCATCTCTTCGACGATCGCCTCGATGCGGGGCGTGATCCTGTCGGTGGAGAGGAACAGCAGGTCGACATCGGAATGGGGAGCCATCTCGCCACGGCCATAGCCGCCGACGGCGATGACCGCCATATGCTGGGCCGAGGCGTCCGCGCCGTCCTCGACCAGCAGGAACTTTGCGGTCCAGAAGGCGGACCGGACGATGCAGTCGGTGAGCCAGGCATAGGAATGCACCAGCGGGCGGGAAGCGCGCGGCGATTTCTCGAATCCCGCCTCGATCGCGGCGCGGCCGCGGGTGAGCGCTTCGGAGAGGATCGCCGTCGCACGCGCCCGTCGTCCGGTACCGACGCCGCCCTGCACGGCTTCGGCGAGGCGCTCGGAGAGACCGGTTGCGTCGAAGATCTCCTCTGTGGGACAGATGAGATCGGTAGGGGCGGGCGGGGTCGTGGGCCCGCGCTCCGGCTCAGAAGCCGAAGCCGCCGAAGCTCTTGGGGGCAGGGTCAATGACGGTCACCTGGTTGTTCTGGATCTGGCCGACGGCAAGGCCGCGCTGGTTGGTGCCGTCGGGGCGAAGGCGGAAGATGCCGTTGACGCCGACGAAACCCGATCCCTGCGTGAGCGCCGCTCGGGTGAGCGCATCGGACTTGCCGCTGCCTACAAGTGCACCGATCGCGGCGATACCGTCATAGGCCAGCCCCGCCAGCGGGTGAGGCGCACTGCCATAGGCGCCGGCATAGCGGTTCACGAAATTCTGGCTCAGCGCGGGGTCGGGCATGGCGAACCAGGCGCCCTGGAGGCCGGGCTGCGAGAGCGCCTCGGGAGGGATATCGAGCCGTGTCAGACCGATGAAACGGACCTCGGCCGACGAGACGCCGTTCTCGGGCAGGAGCTGCGCGAGGAAGGGCATGGCGCCGGCGTTATCCGAGGTGAAGAAGACAGCATTGGCGCCCGAGGCCTGAACCTGCGAGGCGATCTGCGGCACGGCGGCGACGAGGCCCTGCTGGGACAATTCGAAAGAGGCGTTGCCCGCGAGCGTGGCGCGGCTTCCGGAAATCGCGCGGGCGATCGCGTCGCGACCGACCTCTTCGGCGGTCGACCTTGCGTTGACAACGAAGATTCGGCCATTGCCGCGCGAGGCGGCGTATCTCACCAGCCGGTCGGCGGTGTTATCGAAGGTGTTGCCGAGGACAAAGACGTTGCCGCCGGCGATGGCCGGGTTGTTCGAGAAGGAGAGCACGTTGAGACCCTCGCCCGCGACAGTTCGGCCGGCGGCATTTGCCGCTTCGGAATAGAGCGGGCCGAGCAGGATCTTGGCGCCATCGGCGGCGGCCTGGCTGGCCGCGGCGGTTGCGCCGCCGGCGTTGCCGCCTGTCGGATAGACGCGCAGGTCGATCTTGACGCCCTGCAAGTCGGCAATGGCGAGCCGCGCGGCGTTCTCAAGGCTGCGCGAGACGACTGCGTCGCCGCCGGCCCCGCCAGGGACGAGAAGCGCGACCGGAACGGCGGCGCCGGTGTCGATCGAAGGGCCGGATCCGCCGGTGGACACGGCGTTGCAGGCGCTCAGGAACAGCGCGGCGGCGAGGGCGAGGCCGCGTCCCGGCAGGGATCGGGGAAGTCTCAGGGCGGAAAACATGGGTTAAATCTCGCTCTTCCAGGTCGGACCGGGTATGGGGAAACGCAGTTCCCGGGCGCGGCAGACCCTAAGACGTGGAGGACGGCAAGTAAATGACCCAGAACCCGCCGGGACAGGTGTTTCGCGAAACGTCGCTCGACCCCGGACTTCATTTCGTCGCCACGCCGATTGGCAATGCCCGCGATATCACCCTGCGCGCGCTCGATATCCTCGCCTCGGCCGATGTCATCGCCGCCGAGGACACCCGCACCGCGCGTCACCTCATGGAACTGCACGGTGTTCCGCTGCGGGGCCGGCAGATGCTGGCCTATCACGACCACAACGGAGCGGCGATGCGCCCGAGGATTCTTGCCGCGATCCGCGACGGTCGCGCGGTCGCCTATGCTTCCGAGGCCGGCATGCCGTTGGTGGCCGATCCGGGCTACCAACTCGCCCGCGCCGTCATCGATGCCGGCCTGAAGGTGACATGCGCGCCGGGGCCGTCGGCGGCGCTGGCGGCGCTGGCCCTGTCGGGCCTGCCCTCCGACCGCTTCCTGTTCGCGGGGTTCCCGCCGGCCGCGGCTGGTGCACGCCGAAAATGGCTCGCAGGGCTGGCGGATGTGGAGGCGACGCTTCTGATCTTCGAATCGCCCAGGCGGATTCACCGAATGTTGGCAGAATCCTGCGAAAGCTTCGGACGGGATCGGCCGGCTGCGGTCTGCCGGGAACTGACGAAACGATTCGAGGAGGTTAAACGCGGCACGCTCGGCGAACTCGTCGAGCGGCTCGAGAGCAAAACGATCAAGGGCGAGATCGTCCTCGTCGTCGATCGTCCCGCCGAGGTGGAAACCGACTCGGCGGATATCGAGGCGGCGCTTGGAGAGGCGCTCGGGGAGATGTCATTGAAACAGGCGGCGGCGGCGGTTGCCGAGCGTTTCGGAGCAAGCAAGAGAGATGTCTACCAAATGGCATTGGCGCTGAAGGAGCGAAACGGATGAGCGCAGGCGGCGGGCTGCCCTTAGGGGAAACGCTGCGGCGGAAGTCGCGCGGTGCCCGATCCTATCACGCGGGCCGGGCGGCCGAGGAGATTGCGGAGCGCTATTACACGGGCCGGGACCAGCGGGTGCGGGAGCGGCGCTGGCGCGGCGCCGCAGGCGAGATCGACCTGATTGTAGAGGACGGGGATGGGCTGATCTTCGTCGAAGTCAAGGCCTCGGAGGACTTCGCCCAGGCCGCGGCACAGGTGAGCGCGCGCCAGATCGGCCGGATCAGTGCGGCTGCGGCGGAATATCTCGAGCGGATGCCGAGCGGGCAGGCGACCGAGGTTAGGTTCGATGTGGGCCTGGTGGATCGGCGTGGCCGGCTCGAAGTCCTGGAGGCCGCGTTCGGCATCTGACACCTTTGCGCCGGATGTGGTGGACAGTCCGCGGCAAACGGGCAAATAAGAGGCGAACCAGCGTAGGAGCCAGCATGCCCCTGAAGATCGCCTTCCAGATGGATCCGGTCACCGCCGTCAATATCGACGCGGACAGCACATTTCGTCTCGCCGAAGAGGCGCAGGCCCGCGGCCACGAGCTTTATTTCCACATGGTCGACGGGCTGAGCTGGCGCGATGGCAGGGTCGTCGCGCGCGCTCGAAAAATGGAGGTCCGCCGCGTCTATGGCGACCACGTAACGCTGGGCGAGGAAGAGGAGATCGATCTCGCGACGATGGACGTGGTCTGGCTTCGCCAGGATCCGCCCTTCGACATGGGCTATATCACCAACACGCATCTTCTGGAGCAGCTCATGCCGGAGGTGCTGGTGGTCAACGATCCCTTCTGGGTCCGGAACTGCCCGGAAAAGCTTCTCGTGCTGCAGTTTCCCGAGCTGATTCCGCCGACGATGATCGCACGCGACCTCGCCGACCTGCGCGCCTTCAAGCACCAGCACGGCGACATCATCCTCAAGCCGCTCTATGGCAACGGGGGTGCCGGAGTCTTTCGTCTCGATCCGAACGACCGCAACCTCGCCTCCCTGCACGAACTGTTTGCCGGGTTCAGCCGCGAGCCGCTGATCGCGCAGAAATTCATCCCCGACGTCTCCAACGGGGACAAGCGGGTGATCCTCGTCGATGGCGAGCCAGTGGGGGCGATCAACCGTGTGCCGGCGGAGGGCGAGACCCGGTCGAACATGCATGTGGGCGGGCGCCCCGAAAAGGTCAGCCTGTCGGAGCGCGACCTCGAGATCTGTGCGGCCATCGGCCCGCTTCTGCGCGAGCGCGGGCAGATTTTCGTCGGTATCGACGTGATCGGCGACTACCTGACAGAAATCAACGTGACCTCGCCGACCGGCATCCAGGAGCTTGAACGGTTCGACGGCGTGAACGTGGCCGAGAAGATATGGCAGGTGATCGAAGCGAAGCGAGCCGGGTGAGCCGCCGCCTCCGGATCCTGAACGTCTTGCTGCGAAGCGTGGTAAAGCCACGCCTTGCAGCAACCAAGACCCCGGAGCAGGCGGAGGCCGATTTCGCGCGGTTCGCCCGGTTCGTGCTGCGCGCTCCGCGCGGCCTCCACTGCGAGCGGCGCGCCGGTCTGCCCGAACTTCAGTGGATCTGTGCTGACCCGACGGCCGACCGTCCAGTGCTGCTCTATTTCCACGGCGGCGGATATATCTCCGGCAGCCCGCGCGCATATAGGGGCATGCTCGGACGCCTGTCACAGTTGAGCGGGGTCAAGGTTGCCGCCGCGGCCTACCGGCTCGCGCCGGACCACCCGGCCCCGGCTCAGTTCGAAGATGCGAAAGCCGTGCACGACTCGCTCTTGGCGGAGGGGTTCCGGCCGGACGAGATCATCCTCGGCGGCGACAGCGCCGGCGGTGGCCTGGCGCTCGCACTTCTCGCCGATCTCTGCGCGCGCGACCGCCACCCGGCCGGCGCATTCGCTATCTCGCCTTGGGTCGACCTTACGCTCTCCGGCGCGAGCATGGTCGAGAATGCGGCGCGCGATCCGCTGCTGCCGGCGGACCGAGCCGACGACCTCGTCGGTTTCGTTCTTGGGGGCATCGCGGCGGATGATCCGCGCGTGTCGCCGCTCTTCGCCGCCTTCGCGGACCCACCGCCGGTGCGGCTGCATGTCGGGACGACCGAGATCCTGCGCGACGACTCCCGCCGAATGGAGGCGCATCTTCGGGCGGCGGGTGGCCGTGTCTCGCTGCGGGAGTGGCCCGAGGCGCCGCATCTCTGGCCAATCTTCGACGGCTATATTCCGGAGGCACGGGAGACGCTCGAGGATCTGGCGGAATTCATCCGAGCGCTTGACGCGCCCTGAGAAGTATCGGGCGCGTCAGGCCAGCGTGCCGATGGCGAGCCGGAAGCTGGCGGCCTCGGCTATATGGCGGCGCAGTACCCGCGGGCTCGCGTCGAGATCCGCAATGGTACGGGCAACTCGGAGGACGCGGTGATAGCCGCGCGCGGTCAGTCCCATCCGTTCGGCCAGCTTCTGCAACAGGTCCCGTCCCTCGGCGTCCGGCGCGGCGATCTCGTCAAGCAGGGCGCCCTCCGCATCGGAGTTGACCCGCGCCGTGGAATGCGTCGCGAAACGGGCGGCCTGCCGGTCGCGCGCAGCGAGGACGCGCGCGGCGATCTCGGCCGTGCCCTCGGTGGGTGGCGGCAGGTCGAGATCGGTGTAGGCCACCGGCGGCACCTCGATCCTGAGGTTGATCCGGTCCATCAGCGGCCCTGAGATGCGCCCCAGGTAGTCTTCTCCGCAGGTTGGCACGCGCGGGCAGGCACGGCTGGCGTCGGCGAGATGGCCGCAGCGGCAGGGATTGGCGGCGGCGACCAGCATGAAACGGCAGGGATAGCGGACATGGGCGTTGGCGCGGGCGACGACGACTTCGCCGGTCTCGATCGGCTGGCGGAGCGTGTCGAGCACCTGACGGGAAAACTCCGGCAACTCGTCGAGGAACAGAACGCCATTGTGGGCCAGGCTGATCTCGCCCGGGCGCGCACCACGCCCACCTCCGGCGATCGCGGCCATCGAGGCGGTGTGGTGCGGTTCGCGGAACGGGCGGTCGCGCGAGATGCCACCCTCCTTCAGCAGTCCGGCCAGGGAGTGGATCATCGAGGTTTCGAGCGCCTCGGTTGCGTCGAGTGGCGGCAGGATGCCCGGCAGGCGCGCCGCCAGCATGGACTTGCCGGAGCCCGGCGCGCCGACCAGCAGGACGTGGTGACGCCCCGCCGCGGCGATCTCGATGGCGCGCTTGGCCCGCTCCTGTCCTTTCACCTCGCGGAAGTCGCGGCTGCGATCAGCAGCGCGGACCTCGCCGGGAGCGGCCGGGCGGAGCGGCGTCTGGCCAGTGAAATGGGCGACGGCGGCCGCGAGCGTGTCGGGGGCGAAGACAGTCGTGCCGCCGACCCAGGCCGCCTCTGGGCCGCAGGCGCGCGGGCAGAGCAACGCGCGCTCCTCCTCGGCCGCGGCCATCGCGGCGGGAAGTGCGCCGAGAACTGGCACGAGGCTGCCGTCGAGCGACAGCTCGCCCAGTGCGACAATCTGTTCCACCTCCTCGGCAGGCACGATCTCGAGAGCTGCCAGCAGCGCCATGGCGATCGGCAAGTCGAAATGCGAACCTTCCTTGGGCAGGTCGGCGGGCGAGAGATTGATGGTGATGCGGCGCGAGGGGAGCGCCACGGCGAGGCTCTGCAGCGCCGCGCGGACCCGTTCCCGCGCCTCGCTCACGGCCTTGTCCGGCAGGCCCACGATGGAAAAAGCCGGCAGGCCCGCGGTGACCGCGCATTGCACTTCGACCGGGCGCGCCTCGACGCCGTCGAAAGCCACCGTATGCGCTCGTGAAACCATCCTCGTTCCCTCTGGTAACCACCCGTAAACTCATTCGGTGAACGCGGTTGAGATTTCGTTAAGTGTTTCTGCCTAGACCCAAGGAGAGCGACTGCGGCGTGGATCGTGGCCGCGCCGGAAATGGGCGGGATTTATCCTGATTTCGTCGGATATTGGCCACAAATCCGGATCAACTGTGAGGCAACAGATGTGGTAACGATGATGCCTTTCGCGACGGTCAAAGCTGCTAACCGGGGTTCCGGACTCGATGCCCCGGCAGAGCCAGGACTTTCCCGGCCCCATGGCTACCCCGGCAAGCGCGCGTTCGATCTCCTGCTGGTTTTCCTGGCGATGCCACTCCTTCTCTCGCTGATCGGCGTGCTTGCGATTCTTGTCGCAATGGACGGGGGCAATCCGTTCTTCCTGCAAAGACGCGTCGGCCGGAATGGTCGGGTGTTCCGGATGATCAAGCTGCGGACCATGGTGCCGGATGCCGAGCGCTGCCTTCAGAGCCATCTGGACGCGAGTCCGGAAGCGCAGAGCGAGTGGGACCGGTTCCAGAAACTGTCAGGAGACCCTCGTGTCACTGCGATCGGCCAGGTTCTGCGCCGCACCTCGCTCGACGAATTGCCGCAATTCTTCAACGTTCTGGCGGGAGACATGAGCCTTGTCGGGCCTCGCCCGATGCTGGCGGAGCAGGCCGGGCTCTATCCAGGCCGCGCCTATTATCGCATGCGTCCGGGAATCACCGGCCCCTGGCAGGTCTCCGACCGCAACGCGGTATCCTTCGCCGACCGTGCGAAATACGACCTGATGTATTACCGGAGCCAGTCGCTCCTGTCCGATCTCGGCTATCTCTTCCGCACCATCTGGACCGTTTGCAGGATGTCGGGCCGCTAGGGCTCAGCTCCCCAGAAGGGCCATGACCTGCGGCCAGGCGGCGGCGTCGGCCACCGCCTTGTCACGGCAGATCGGGTTGCAGAAGCCGATGCAATGTCCGTCGATCTCTGCCAGATCGCTGACAGGTTTGCCCGAGAAGGGGCAGACGTCGTTCTCTGCGGTGCCGTCCTGAAGCGCGCGGGCCGGAAGCGGTGTCGGTCCGGGCCAGTCGGTTTGTGGATAGTCGCGATCATACCATGGCAGGCGGTTGCCACGGGCCATGGCAAGCGCCCGCCAGCGCCGGAAGGCGGGATCGGCAAGGTGGGCGGCGACATAGGCGCGGGCCTCGGGGAAGATATCGAGCCCGTAGCCCGCGACTCGAGCCGCGACCGGCGCGAAGAAGGCGTCGGCGGCGGAATAGGCCCCGCAGAGCCAGGGCGTGTCGCTGCCGGTCGTGGCACGGGCGTGGGCCCAGATCTGCTCGAGCCGGCGCAAATCGGCCTCGAGGTCGGCGGAGAGCGGAACGTCGCGATAGGCCGTGCGCAGGTTCATCGGGCAGTCCGAGCGCAGCGTGGTGAAACCGGCATGCATCTCGGCGGCCAGGTTGCGCGCGGTGGCCCGGGCGGCGGGGTCGGCGGGCCAGTGGCCGGCCCCGGGATTCCGCGTCGCAAGTTCCTCGGCGATTGCCAGCGACTCGGAGACGATCGCGCCGTCCGGAAGACGCAGGGTCGGCACAGTCCGTGCGGGCGCGAGTGGCGCCAGCTGCGCGGCCACGGAATCGCTCAGGAAGTCCACCCAGTGGAGGTCCGCGGTGAGCCCGAACCGTTCGAAGAGGAGCCAGCCGCGGAGCGACCAGCTCGAATAACCCGGGTCGCCGAGATAGAGGTGATAAGTCATGGGCGCAGCCTATGGGCAGGGCGCTCTGGCGCCAAACGACATTTTGTGAAGCGGTAAGTGGTTATCTTTTATGTATGAAACGACCTGTTGTCACGTGATGTGATTGAGAAGCCCGGCGCGCCAGTTCCGCCCGTCCCAGTCGAGCCGTGTCACCGAGAGATTGTCGATCCGTTCCCCAAGAATTTCGACCGCGCTGCATCCGCGCGCGCGCTGTAACTGGGTGAGGATCGTGCCGAAATGCGCCACGGCGATGATGTCGCCTGCCTCGCCGGTCAGCCAGTCGACAGCGCGGCTCACACGGGCGGAGAGGTCGTTCCAGCTCTCGCCGCCCGGCGGACGGATGTCGCCGGGGCGCTCCCAATAGGCGCGGATCAGTCGCGGGTCCTCTTCCTGAACGTCGTCGAAACTGCGGGCCTCCCAGGCGCCGAAATGGATCTCGCGCAATCCGCGTTCGTGCGGCAGCCGCGCCCGGCCGCGCTGGATCGCATCCGCGGTGGCAACGGCGCGCGCCAGATCGGAGGAGACCACGGGCGCGTCGTCCGGCAGGAACTTGGCCAGCCGTTCAAGCGCGGAATGATCGGAGAGATCGGCAGCCACGTCGGTCCAGCCGTTCATGTCGTGCCGGTTCGTCGGCCCGTGTCGCACCCACCACCAGCTCACCATTCCGCGTTTCCCGGCAACTCGCCCTTGAGCGCGAGCGGCAACCCGGCCATCACCGCGATCACCCGGTCGGCGCGTGCCGCAAGGGCGCGGTTGAGCCGCCCCTGGAGGTCGCGGAAGCGGCGGGCCAGCGGGCTTTCGGGAACGATGCCCTGGCCGACCTCGTTGGAGACGACGACGACCGGCGACTCGCAGCTCTCGAGCGCCGCGAGAAGCGCCTCGGCCTCCACCTCCACCTCCGCCTCGGCCAGAAGGCGGTTGGAGAGCCACATCGTGGCGCAGTCGAGCAGGACGACATGACCCGCAGGCAGCGAGGCGAGCGCTGCGGCGAGTGCGTGCGGCGCCTCGATCGTCTGCCAGCCGTCGCCGCGCTGCCGCCGGTGCAGGTCGATCTTCGCTTCCATTTCGGTGTCATAGGCCTGAGCCGTCGCGAGATAGATCCGCGGCAGGCCGGTGCCCGCGACCAGAGATTCCGCCCAGGCCGATTTGCCCGAACTCGCCCCGCCCAGCACCAACGTTATCCGTGCCGCCATCGGCTCTCCACTCCAGAGTGATCCGCTCCGCGCTCCATTCCGTATCAGAAGCACAGGACGGAGCAAACGCCCCGTACGGGGCATGACCGAGGGGAAACGCGATGAAGGTGTCTCACGCGCTAGACGATCATGGCCTGTCCCGCGCAGCGATGCGGGCGGAACTTCTGGATGCCGAAACCGAACTCGGTCTGGCGCGCGCCTGGCGCGACGAACGTGACGTTGCAGCGCTGCACCGGCTGGTGACCGCCTATATGCGGCTCGCAATCTCGATGGCGACAAAGTTTCGTCGCTACGGCGCGCCGATGGGCGATCTGATCCAGGAGGCGAGCCTCGGGCTCCTGAAGGCGGCGGAGAAATTCGATCCCGACCGCGGCGTGCGGTTCTCCACCTACGCGGTCTGGTGGATCAAGGCGTCGATCCAGGACCACGTCATGCGCAATTGGTCGCTGGTGCGCACCGGCTCGACGACGAGCCAGAAGTCGCTGTTCTTCAACCTCAAGCGGGTTCAGGCAAAGTTCGAACGCGAAGCGGAGGCCAGCGGCACGCCGCTCGATTCGGAACAACTGAAGCAGAAGATCGCGCAGGAGATTGGCGTCGCGATCGCCGATGTGGAGATGATGCAGGGCCGGCTCGGTGGCGGGGACTTCTCGCTCAACGCGCCGCAGGGATCGGACGACGACGAGGGGCGGGAGTGGATCGACACGCTCGCCGACGAGGACGCCCCCGCCGAGACCCGCGTGCAGGCGATGCGGGATGTCGGAACGCTTCGGGGCTGGTTGCTGGAGGCGCTGAGGGAACTCCCGGAGCGGCAGCAATTCATCCTGCGCGAGCGCAAGCTGCGGGACTCGCCGCGCACGCTCGACTCGCTTGGCCGCGAGCTCGGGCTCTCTAAAGAGCGGGTGCGCCAACTCGAGGCGGCGGCGCTTACCCAGATGCGCAAATCTCTGGAGCGGCACGGCGAAGCGGTATACGACCTGATGGCATGAAGCCGTCCGTATTTATTGCCGCCATTCTGCTCGCCACGCCCGTCGCGGCTGCGGAGCTCGCCGATATCGCGCAATTCGATCCCGCAGGCGCAGTGATCGTCCTGCTTGGCGAGGTGCATGACAATCCGATTCAGCATGCCAACCAGGCCGCGGCGGTGGCCGCGATCGCGCCCGCGGCGCTCGTCTTCGAGATGCTTGACGCCGAGCAGGCGGACGCCGCCAACGCGATGTCGCGCGACGATGCGGCGGCGCTTGCGGAAGCGCTTGACTGGGCGCATTCGGGCTGGCCGGATTTCGCGATGTATCACCCCATCTTCCTTGCCGCGCCCGGAGCTCGCATCTATGGAGCGGCCGTTCCGCGCGAAGATCTGATGGCAGCGGTCTCTTCCGGTGCGGCCGAAGTCTTCGGGGCACAAGCGGACGCCTTCGGGCTCGGCCCGCTGCCGGCGGAGATGCAGGAAGCGCGCGAGGCGATGCAGCACGAGGCGCATTGCGGCGCGCTGCCCGAGGAGATGCTCGGCGGAATGGTCGAGGCGCAGCGGCTCCGGGATGCACGGTTTTCGGAGGTGACGCTGCGGGCACTGGAGGAGACCGGCGGGCCGGTCGCAGTGATTACCGGAAACGGCCATGCACGGCGGGACTGGGGCATGCCTGCCAATCTCGCGGCGGCCGCGCCGGAGCTGCGCGTCGTAACGCTCGGGCAGTTCGAGGACAGCGTTCCGGAGGGCGAGGTGCCATACGATTTCTGGCTCACGACAGAGGCGGCGGAGCGGGACGACCCCTGCGCGGTGTTCGACAAGCCAAAGGGCTGAGCGCTCAGTCGAATTCTGCCGGCAGCGTTGGGTCGGCGTGATGCGCGAGCGCCCGGGCAATGTCGGCAGGCGTGGACCGGCCGAGCGACATCTCGGGAATGTCCTCGGTGGCGAAGAACTCCGCACCCGAGGTTTCCGGCCCCGGCGCGGGAGCGGCGTCATCCAGCGGCGTGCAGAGGAAGAAGATCTTGTAGAAATCCCGGTGATCCGGGTCGCCTGGCTGTTTCGCGCGGTGCCGCAGGCAAAAGAGCCTGTCGGCGCGCACCCGCAGACCCGCCTCTTCCCTGGTTTCCTTGACCGCCACCTCGCTGGCCGAATGTCCGATATCGGCGAAACCGCCGGGCATGGTCCATCTGCCGTCCGATTTCTCCCGTACGAGCAGGATCCGCCCCTCGCGGATCACCGCAGCGCGGATGTCGTTTTTGGGTGTCGCATAGCCCTCGCACGGCTCCGGCAGGCCGGTGAGATGCGCCAGCGGGACCCGGCCAAGCCTCGCCATCATCTGGCGCGCGATACTGTCGATCTCGGCGAACCGTTCCCGGTCATATTCTTCAGGGCTGTAGTGCAGCCCGGTGACTGCGAGCGCCTGCAACCGCTTGGCATAGCCGAGCCAGATGTCTTCCATCGGGTGTTCCTTTCGCGGCCCGGACAGCCAATATGCGGCGCGCCGTCACTCCGGAACGGCGGCTGCCAGCGTGCGGCTGATCACGGCATAGCGCTCGCCGCTCTCATCGTGCCAGGCGTTGAAGGCGTCCTGAGCCTTCGCCATCGCACGTTTCGACGTCGCCGCGCCATCGATCACGCCCGCCATGTTGAGCCCGGCGGCGACCGATTTCGTGAGGATGAAGGCGTCGTAGCCGGCCGAACGGAGCGCGTATTGGCCGGTCACGCCGCCCAGCCGCGCGCCGCGCGTCTTCATCAGGTCGAAGAGCCCGACGGTGTCTTCGACCGGCCAGCGGCCCAGGAAGCCCGCTGCGCTGCCGTGCTCGCGTGCCAGGTCGGAAAGGAAGACGGCATTGTCGCGCACCGCCAGGATCTTGGCGGCATTGCGCACGATGTCGGTATTCTTCAGATGGGCATCGAGATCGGCATCCGACATCATCGCGTTCCGACCGATGTCGAAGCCGTGGAAGGCCGTCTCGAAGCCGGGCCACTTGTTGTCGATCACCGACCAGTTGAACCCGGCCTGAAAGATCCGTCGGGTGAATTCCGCGAGCAGCCGGTCGTCGCTGAGCTTTCGGAGTGGCGGGTCCGGCGGGGCGGGGCGCATCGCCTCGAGCTCGGCCGCGCCATGGCGGTCGAGCGCCATCTCCCGGATTTCTGCAAAGGATTTCATGTCTCTCTCTCCTCCCGGCCGAGCAGCGACACGAAACGGTCGCGAGCCGCCGGCACGCTGCGGTCGCCGAGCGCCGGCGCCAGCCAGGTCTCCAGAAAATACCCCGTGGTGCGCAGTCCGTCGAGGATGTCGCGCAGCGTCGCGTCGGGGGCGCCCTGCAACACCGGCGGCAGCGGCAGCAGCCGGTCCGCCCAGGCCCCGGCGCCGGCGCGGCTGACGGCGCGCCCGGTCTTCGGCGAGACATAGGCCAGATCCGCCGTGGCCCCGGTTGCCGCGCATTGTCCGAGATCGAGAGCGAAGCCGAGCTCCTCCAGCAGCGCCTTCTCCCAGAGCAGGTAGAGCGCAGGCCAGCGCGGGTCGGTGCCTAGGGCGTCGAAGAGGTGTTGCGTCGCGACATAGAGGCCGGGATGAGTCTCGCGCTCGGGAAGGGCGAAGGACAGCAGCGCACAGGCGGCGCCGAGCCCGTAGAGCGCCCGGCGCTCGCCCATCACGGCCGCGGCGCGGGACTTCAGCGGCTCGACCCGGAAGCTCCCGAGATGCGCTTCGAGTCTGGCACGCCATTCGACGCCAAGCTGCGCGCCGGGCTGCAGGATCGGCGCGATCCGTCGCGAAGTGCCGCCACGGACGATGCCCGCATGCCGTCCGTGCCGGGCAGTGAAGACCTCGATGATGGCGGAGGATTCGCCATGCGGACGCACCGATAGCAACGCGCCTTCGTCCCGCCAGTCCATTACTCCTCCGTCATTCCCGCGAAGTATCGCCGGGATGGCGGAAAAGTCCATGGCCGCCGCCCTGCCCGAAGAGTCAGGTTTCGAGGTCTTCGGAAACCAGCCGATGGCAACGGCGCGCGCCGAGAAGGACGGGCGGTGCCATCGGTCCGCTCCAGAACCGAAATGAGGCAGCGGAGGAGACGTCGGTGGCCACGATGGCGGCGAACGTGAGGACCAGCAGGTGGAACGCCGCGACCGCACGCGCCGGACGGACCGACTCAGCTCAGGCCGGGTTCGTCCAGCATGTGCCGCCCGTCGCGGCTTTCGACCTCGATGACCCATAGGTCCGGGTCCGTCCGCCGCTGACGCGCGATCAGCGCGTCGACATCGGCTTCTGCCCCCTCGGTCAGCAGATCCCAGGGCCGTGCGCCATCCATCGACATGACACGCTGGAAGACTTTCGCGGACCCGTCGAGCGGGTTGAGCTTGATCAGGATCGCGCCGGCCGTGTCGTCGCCATGGGCCACAACGAAGGCCGGGATCAGCTCCGTCTGAAGCCGCATCAGGTAGGCCTGAACCCAGAACCCGGCCGCGAGCCGACTCACGGGTTGCCGTCCCTGAAATTCAGTCCCATTTCGGAATAGCGCTCGGCCTCCTCGAGCCAGTTCGGCCGCACCTTCACCTGGAGAAAGAGATGCACCTTGCGGTCGAGGAACGCCTCGAGCTCGGCGCGGGCGGCCTGACCGATCGCCTTGATCGTCTCGCCCTTGCGGCCGAGCACGATCCCCTTGTGGCCGTCGCGGGCGACATAAACCACCTGGTCGATCCGCGCCGAACCGTCCTCGCGCTCCTGCCAGCTCTCGGTCTCGACGGTGAGCTGGTAGGGCAATTCCTCGTGCAGCCGGAGCGTCAGCTTCTCGCGCGTCATCTCGGCGGCGATCATCCGGAGCGGAAGGTCGGCGATCTGGTCCTCCGGATAGAGCCAGGGGCCTTCCGGCAACTCGGCGGCGAGCCAGGCGCGCAAGTCATCGACGCCATGGCCTTTCTCGGCAGAGATCATGAAGGTTTCGGCGAAGGGGAAAGCGTCGTTCATCGTCTTGGTGAGCGCCAGCAGCGCCTCGGACTTCACCCGGTCGATCTTGTTGATTGCCAGCGCCACCTTGCGCCCTTGCGCACGCTCCTCCAGCGCGTTGAGGATCGCCTGCACGCCCTCGGTCAACCCGCGATGCGCCTCGATCAGCAGGACGACGAGATCGGCATCGGCCGCGCCGCCCCAGGCCGCGGCCACCATCGCCCGGTCGAGCCGGCGGCGCGGGCGGAACAGGCCGGGCGTGTCGACGAAGACAAGCTGGCTCTCGCCCTCGATCGCCACGCCGCGGATGCGCGCGCGGGTGGTCTGGACCTTGTGGGTCACGATCGAAACCTTTGCGCCGACCATCCGGTTGAGGAGGGTCGATTTGCCCGCATTGGGCTCTCCGATCAGGGCGACGAAGCCACAACGTGTGCTCATGGAATTTCCTCGGAACTGAGGAGACGTGTCTAGCCGATCGCGGGCGCAGAGACCAGAGACGAGAAGTCCTGCCGTGCACGCTCCTCGACCTGCCGAAACTGGTCAGAACGCTGTGACACGAAAAGGGCCGGGGCGTCGCCACCCCGGCCAGGCACCACTCCAAGGTGAAGGGACACAAGGAGCTCGGGGGATCAGTCCTCTTCGGCGAGGGCGCGGTCCTCCTGCATCTCGACCCACATGGCGTTGAGAACAGCCAGTAGGGCGGCGAGCGGGAGGCCGAGGAGCCAGGCGAAATACCACATGTTTCGGTCCTCTCAGTAGACGGAGTCGGAATTGTCTTCGATCTCTTCCAGGGTGACCTTGCCCCAGAGCACGCGGTAGACCCAGGCGGTGTAGGCGAGGATCATCGGCATGAAGATCACCGTGGAGACGAGCATCACGAAGAGCGTCAGATGCGACGAGGAACTGTCCCACACGGTCAGCGAGGCATTCGGATCCACCGTCGAGGGCAGGATGAAGGGGAACATCGTCAGCCCCACCGTCGAGATCACGCCCGTGATGCCGAGCTTCGACCACAGGAGCGGCGCCACGTCGGACTGCCCCGACAGGCTCCGGGCCGCCATCAGGATGCCCAGAAAACCCATGACCGGCGCCACTGCAATCCAGGGGCGCCGGCCATAGGCGTCCAGCCAGCTGCCGCTCCGCTCAACCCCGGAGAGCAACGGGTTGGACGGACCATCGGTGACGATGCTACCGGAAATTGCGTAGCCGTCGATCCCGATGGCCAACCAGAGACCTGCAAGTGCGAACCCCGCCGCCGCGAGATAACCGAAGAGCGGGCCCATGCGGCGGGCGCGGGTCTCGACCATGCCGTCCGACTTGAGCGCAAGCCAGGCCGCGCCGTGCTGAAGCAGCATGAAGAACGACACCAGTCCGGCGAGCAGCGAGAACGGGTTCAGGAGGCCGAGGAACTTGGCGTAGAACGGGCCATCATACATCGGCATCAGGTCGGGCGTGAGGTGGAAGGGTACACCGACGAGGACATTGCCGACCGCCACGCCGAAGATCAGCGCCGGCACCGCGCCGCCGGCGAAGAGCGCCCAGTCCCAGGCCGACCGCCAGGCCCGGCTCTCGCGCTTCGAGCGGTATTTGAAGCCGGCGGGCCGCAGGATCAGCGCCGCCAGAACGGCGAACATGGCGAGGTAGAACCCCGAGAAGCTTACCGCATAGAGCGGTGGCCAGGCGGCGAAGATGGCGCCGCCGCCGAGGATAAACCAGACCTGGTTGCCTTCCCAGACCGGGCCCACAGTGTTGATCGCCTGCCGGCGCTCCAGGTCCGTCCGGGCCACGAAGGGCAGGAGCGCGCCGACTCCCATGTCGAAGCCGTCGGTCAGCGCGAAGCCGATCAGCAGCACGCCGAGCAGCAGCCACCAGATGACGCGAAGCGTGTCGAATGCGATGAGATCATGCAGAATCATGTCGGGTCACTCCGCAGGGGCTGCGCCGGGGACGTTGCCGTCATGCGTGCGCAGGCGGTGTTCGTGTCTGGCCATCCACTGGTCGGTTTCGGCGACGTCCATGTAGGGGCCCTTGCGGATGTATTTCAGCATAAGCCCCATCTCGATAACGAACAGGACCGAGTAGAAGGTCACGAAGCCGGCCAGCGTGATTGCAAGGTCGGCGACCGACAGGTGGCTCACCGACATCGCCGTCGGCAGCACCCCGTCCACCGTCCAGGGCTGGCGGCCGAATTCGGCGACAAACCAGCCGAGCTCGGCGGCGATCCACGGCGTTGGGATGATCAGCACCGCGAGCCAGAGCGCCGGCCGCGGGAAGGTCATGCCCTTCCAGTTGGCGCGGTAGAAGAAATAGATCATCACCCCGAGGAACCCGAAGCCGAACCCCACCATCAGGCGAAAGGCCCAGAAGAGCGGCCAGACCGTCGGCACAGTGTCGTTGGAGGCGAGCGCGATCTGGTGTTCTGTCGCCTCGCGCGGGTCGTCGACATAGCGCTTCAGCAGAAAGGCGTAGCCGAGATCGGCCGAGTGGTCCTCGAACTGCGTCCGGAGAGCGTCGGTCGCTTCGCCTCCGGCGGCGCGAAGCTGTTCCAGCGCGTCATAGGCGATGATACC
Organism: Tropicimonas sp. IMCC6043; assembly: GCF_004146235.1. Classification (GTDB taxonomy): domain Bacteria; phylum Pseudomonadota; class Alphaproteobacteria; order Rhodobacterales; family Rhodobacteraceae; genus Tropicimonas. Next base: position 63,222 of record NZ_SELO01000020.1, read on the forward strand.
GGACTTGATGCGCGCCTCGGCATTCTCCACCAGCTCGGCAATGCCGGGGATTTCCTGGGTCAGCGAGCGGGTGCCGATCAGCCCCATCACGTAGGGAATGTGGATGGCGTAATGGGTCTCCCGAGCCTGCATGTCCGGGAAGCCGACGAGCGTGAAGGAGGCCGGCGCCGGCTCGGTGTGCCACATGCCCTCGATGGCAGCGAGCTTCATCTTCTGGTTGTCGGTGGCCTCGTAGCCCGACTCGTCGCCCAGCACGATCACCGAGAGCGCCGAGGCGAGGCCGAAGGCGGCCGCGACCGCGATCGACCGCCGCGCGAGATCGACGTGACGTCCCTTCAGCAGATACCAGGCCGAAACGCCGAGCACGAAGACCGCGGCCGTCACGTAGCCCGCCGAGACGGTGTGAACGAATTTCGCCTGCGCCACCGGGTTGAACACCACGTCGTAGAAGGAGGTCATCTCCATGCGCATCGAGACCGGGTTGAAAGCGGCGCCGACAGGGTTCTGCATCCAGCCGTTGGCGATCAGGATCCAGAGCGCCGAGAAGTTGGAGCCGATGGCGACCAGCCAGGCGACGATGAGGTGGGCGCGTTTCGACAGCTTTTCCCAGCCAAAGAAGAAGAGCCCGACGAATGTTGCCTCCATGAAGAAGGCCATCAGCCCCTCGATGGCGAGCGGCGCGCCGAAGATGTCTCCGACATAGTGGCTGTAGTAGGACCAGTTCATCCCGAACTGGAACTCCATCGTGATGCCGGTGGCGACGCCGAGGACAAAGTTGATCCCGAAAAGCGTCCCCCAGAACTTGGTCATCTGCCGCCAGATCGGGCGGTTGGTCATCACGTAGACCGTCTCCATGATCGCCACGATGATCGAGAGGCCAAGCGTGAGCGGGACGAAGAGGAAGTGATACATGGCTGTCATCGCGAATTGCAGTCGCGACAACTCCACAATGTCGAGTTCCATGAAAATCTCCATGTCATAGGTGCGGTAAATATATATCGTTGATACCGCTTTTAAGGAGCTTGTGCACCGGAAGCGCTCCGGGGGACTTTGACACAGATCAAGGCGGAACAAAAATTGGAACGAGTCCAGATTCCGGGGATAGCGGGATCGGACACTCGCGCAAGCGCTGTGCTGAACCCCAGGCCGGAGGGAGCGTCAGGCCAGATCGAGGCGCCTGTCGGCCCAGTCGCGCTCGACCGGCCGATGTGCAGCCAGCAGGATCGCCGCTTCGGGGCAGGCGTGCCTGATGCCCGCGAGCACGCGTTCCGCGGTTGCGCGGTCGAGCCCTTCTGTCGGTTCGTCGAGAAGCAGGAGGCGCGGCGCGCGCAGCAGCACGCGCGCCAGTGCCAGCCGCCGCGCCTCGCCTCCTGAGAGCCCTTTGCCGCCCTCGCCGAGCTGCGCCGCGAGCCCGCCGATATCATCGACGACGCCATCGAGCGCGACCCGTTCCAGCGCGGTCTGAAGCTCCGCGTCGCTGGCCTCCGGGCGTGCGAGCCGAAGGTTCTCGGCGACCGTTCCGCCGATCAGGGCGGTTCGCTGGGGCAAGTAGCCCAGATACGCGCGCAGTTCCTGCTCGGGCCAGTCCGGGAGGGGCCGCCCCCCGATCCGGACGCTGCCGGCGACCGGAGGGACGAGACCGGCGACCGCGTCGAGCACAGTGGTCTTGCCGATGCCGGAGCGGCCAGTGAGGGCCAGGCACTCGCCGCTCGCGATCGAGAACCGGAGCTCGCTCAAGACGGGCGGGGCGCCACTTTTTGCGGTGACAGCGAGATGCGCGACTTCCAGATGGCCGGGCGTCAGCGCAAGCGCCGGGGCGGGAGGGATGGTGGACATAGGCGCGGTGTCGAGCTGGCGGGTGATCCGGCGGGCGGCGTCGCGCATGCCGCCGAGCTCGGCGACCCCGCGGCGGAGCGGCGCCAGGGTCTCGGCCAGCGCCAGCGTTGCAAAGAAGCCGAGCGCGGCGCGCGGCGGCGACAGCAGGCCGGCCCGCGCGAGTTCCGCGCCGAGGAGCAGCGCACCGGCGGTTGCGAGGCTCGCGGCAATCGCGGCAACCGCGCCGGCGCGGCGCTCGGTGGCGGCCATGTCGAGCGCGGCGGCGCGTGCGCGTGAATCGGCGGCGAGCACATCGGCCTGAAAGCGTGCGTGCTGGCCGGAAAAGGCCAAAATGGCCCGGCCGCGCAGAAGGTCGATCAGCCTGACCCGGAAGGCGCGCGCTGCGGCGCCGGCGCGGCGCGACGGGCGGTCCGAGCGGCGTGCGGCCCAAACGAGCGCGCCGATTGCGCCGATGGCGAAGGAGCCCACCGACCAGAGAGCGACCGAGAGCGTCACGAGGCGTGCGAGCAGGATACAGGCGCCCGCGAGGGTCACGCCGCCCGCGAGGATGGGCAGAACGAGGCGCAGGGCAATACCGTCGAGCGCATCGACGTCGGCCGTGAGCCGGTTCAGTCCCTGCGAACCGCGCAGCCGGCCGGTCTCGCCGAAAGGCGCATGGATCAGCCCGGCGAGCAGGCGGATGCGCAGCCGGGCCAGCGCGCGCAGGGTGGCGTCATGGGTCAGCAGGCGCTCGCCATAGCGTGCGGCCGTGCGGCCAAGGGCGAGGAAGCGCACGGCGGCGGAGGGGCGGAACACGTCGAAGACCGCTCCCAGCCCGGCAAGCCCGGCCGCGCCGGCGGCGGCGATGAACCAGCCGGACAGTCCGAGCAGCGCGATCCCCATGCCAAGGACGGTAATGGCCAGCGCCGCGCCGCGCAGCAGCGCGCGGCGTTCGTCGCGCCAGATCAGAGCAAGGATGGACCGGAGCGCCGTCATTGTCGCACCTCCAGTATCACCTGCCGGTCAAGTCGGGCGGCGAGGTCGGGATCGTGGGTGGCAACCAGCAGCGAAGCGCCGTCCTCCACGAGGCGCAGGAGCCCACGCGCGACTGCGCCGGCCGTCTCGGCATCGAGATTGGCAGTCGGCTCGTCGGCCAGAACGAGCGCGGGGCGTGCCAGAGCGGCCCGCGCGACCATCAGCCGCCGCGCCTCGCCGCCCGAGACGCCCGTGCCGGTCTCGCCGAGACGGGTCAGCAATCCGCGGGGCAGGCGGGCGACGACGTCACCGGCATTGGCGGTCGCGAGCGCGGTGACGATCGCGTCATCCGACGCTTCGGGAGCGGACATGCGCAGGTTCGCTCGGAGCGACGCGGCGAAGAAGTGTGGCGTCTGCGGCACCCAGCCGATGCGGCGGCGCCAGTCGCCCGCCGTGGTCGCGTCGAGCGGCCGGCCGTCCACCCAGATCGTGCCCTGCGCCACCGGCACCAGCCCGGCGATGGCCGCGAGCAGGGTCGACTTGCCGCGCCCGCTCGCCCCCACCAGCGCCAGGGTCTCGCCGCGGCGAAGGGTCAGGTTGGGGAAGGTCAGGTGCGTGCCGGGCGAGAGCGCCACCGTGAGGCCACGGGTTCTGAGGATGTCGTCGCCACTCGCGAGCACGCGCGGGAGAGCGGCCGGGGCGTCTAGGCCCAGGATCTGCATGGGTTGCTGCGCCTCGATCTCGGTGAGATCCCGCGCCACCGCCTCCGCCGCGGCCCTGTCGTGCCAGGCGGCGGCAAGATCGCGCAGCGGTTGAAAGAAATCGGGCGCGAGCAGGAGAAGGAACATGCCGGCGCTCGGGGCCAATGGCTCGCCCCAGGCACCGAAAGCGAGTGTGCCAAGCAGAGAGAAGCCGACATAGACTGCGACCATCGCCACGCCGAGCGCCGAGAAAAGCTCCAGCACGGTCGAGGACAGGAAGGCGATGCGCAACACCTCCATGGTTTTTGAGCGCAGCGCCTCGGCGCGGGTCGCGAAATCGGCAGTGACGGTGTCTCCGGCGTCGAGCAGGCGAATGTCGACGAGCGCCTGGAGACGGTCGAGCAACAGGTCGTTCAGGCTGCCGATCTCGTCCATTTGCCGCTCGCTCGCCTCGCGTGCCGCGTAGCCGACGAGCGCCATGAAGACCGGGATCAGCGGCCCGGCGACGAGCAGGATCAGCGCCGCGATCCAGGAGTGCCAGGCGGTGAGCGCAAGCAACACCGGCGGCAGCACCGCTGTGCGCAGTTGCGCCGGGCGGTAGCGAGTGAGGTAGGGTGAGAGGGCGGCGAGCTTCTCGCCGGCGAGCGCGGCGATCTCGGCCGAGCTCGGGCCCGAGGCGACCGGAGATCGGCACGCCTCGCGGCGGACAAGGGCGGCGCGTTCGCGGGCCAGAACCTCGTCGGCAGCCTCGGAAAGGATCCTGTCCGCACGCTCCTGCAAAACCGCGCGCAAGATGCCGAGCAGGGCGAAGCCACCGGCCGTTGCGATGGCAAACAGGCGCTCTGCCGTGCCCTGGATCAGCGCGGCGAGCAGCCAGGCCGCGAGCGCCGCCTGTCCCGGCCAGAGGAGCCCCGCGGCGACCGAGATCCAGCCACCGAGGTCGAGGCGCCCTGCGACTGGTGCCACGGCCAGCTTCAACCGGTCCCGGACCCGATCCTGTTCGGTTCCGCTCATCGCTCCGCCATTAAGGTTTCTTTGAGATATGCCTTATCGCATTTTCAGCGAGGCGTCCTGATCTGGATCAAGCGGGCGGCGCCTAAACCCGGGCTCTCAGACCTCGGCACCGCGCAGTCGTTCGGAGCGCCGGCGCAGGAATTCCAGCGTCATCAGCAGGGCGATCGAGATGCCGATCAGCAGGGTGGCGACGGCGAGGATGGTCGGGTTGATCTGCTCGCGCAGGCCCGAGAACATCTGTCGCGGGATGGTGCGCTGCTGCGGTCCTGCGAGGAAGAGCACGAGCACGACCTCGTCGAAGGAGGTGACGAAGGCGAAGAGCCCGCCGGAGATCACGCCGGGGCGAATGAGCGGGATCACCACGTCCCAATAGACCTTGACCGGCCGCGCGCCCATCGACAGCCCGGCATAGTAGAGCGAGCGGTCGAAGCCGGTGAGCGTCGCCGTCACGGTGATGATGACGAAGGGAACCCCGAGCGCGGCATGGGCGATGATCAGGCCGGCATAGCTCCCCACGAGGTTGAACCGAGTGTAGAAGAAGAACATGCCGGCGGCGACGATGACGAGCGGCACGATCATCGGCGAGAGCAGGAAGGCGGTGATCAGCCGCTTGAAGGGCATGACGGGGCTCGAGAGGCCGACGGCGGCCACGGTGCCGAGCAAGGTTGCGATGGCGGCGGCCGCAAAACCGATGATGAAGCTGTTCTTGATCGCCAGGAGCCACTTTGGTTCGGTAAAGATCTCTGCATACCAGCGGGTGGAATAGGCCGCGGGATCTAGCTCGAGCATGCCTTCGGTGAAGGAGAAATAGGGCTCGGTGTTGAAGCTGAGCGGGACGATGATGACGATCGGCAGCATCAGGAAGGCCAGCACCGCCCAGGCCAGGAACTTGAGCCCGTAATGGCCGAGAATGTGCCAGATGGTGAAATAGGCGGGCAGGTGTTTCATGTGCCTTATCCCAGCTTGATGTTGCCCGCGCCGACGAAACGGTCGTAGACCCAGTAGAGCAGCAGGATCATCGCCAGGAGCAGCGAGCCGAGCGCGGCGGCAAGCTCCCAGTTGTTCGACTGCTGCATGTGGAAGGCGATGATGTTGGAGATCATCTGACCGTCGGTGCCGCCGACGAGCGCCGGGGTGATGTAGTAGCCAACCGAGATGATGAAGACGAGCAGCGCGCCGGCGGAGAGGCCGGGCAGGGTCATCGGCAGGTAGACCCGCAGGAAGGCCGGGATCGGGCGCGCGCCCATCGACATCGCGGCGCGCATGAAGCTCGGGTCGATCCCCTTCATGACGCTGAAGAGCGGCAGGATCATGAAGGGCAGAAGGATGTGGGTCATGGCGATGATGGTCGAGAACTGCGTGTAGAGCATCTCGATCGGCGACCGGATGATGCCGGCGCCCATCAGCGTCGAATTGACCACGCCGTTGGTCTGCAGCAGCGCGATCCAGGAGGTCGTGCGCACGAGGAGCGAGGTCCAGAAGGGCAGGAGCACGAAGACCATCAGCATGTTGGACGTCGCCGACGGGGCATTGGCGAGGTAGAAGGCGAGCGGGTAGCCCAGGATCAGCGTCAGGACCGTGATGATCAGCGCCATCTTCAGCGTCTTCGTGTAGAGGTCGACATAGATCTTGGCCCCTTCCCGGGCTTGGATTGCGCCGTCGTCGCCTTGTTCGAGATCGAGCGCGGTCAGGAAGTATTGCGTCGTGTAGACCTCGCCGGCCTTGACGATGCCCTTCCAGATCTCGGCGTCGCCCCAGGCCGCGTCGGCGTCGGTGAGCAGCGCGCCGCCATTCGTTGCGATCTCCGCATCGTCGGCGCGCGGCATCGCGCGCGCGGTGGACTTGACGACGCTCGAGGTTCCCGGAACGAGGCGGTTGATCTCCTCGGCGAGCTTGCCCGACAGGCGCTCGTTCGCCAGCCGCTTCATGTCCGCCGCCATCACGTTTCGCGCGTTATCCGGCGGCAGGCCCTTTCCGTCCCACGCCTCGAGCGAGGCGAGCGTCTCCGGGATCAGTTCGGCCACCGTCGGGTGATGAAAACTGCGCACCAGCATCGTCGCGATCGGTGCGGCGAAGGTAAAGAGGAGGAATAGGAGCAGCGGCGCCACGAAGAGGAAGGCTGCAAGCTTGCGGCCGCGGAGTTCACTCCGGGCGAACCGGGCATCTTCGGCCGAGAGGGCGGTGTCGGGCATGAACGGATCCGCTGTGATTTCCGGTGTTGCCGCGCGCGCCCCTGACGGGCGCGCGCGGCAGGCATGCTTGAGGCGGTCAGATCACTTCAGCAGCCATTCGTTGAAGGCTTCGCCGAGGCTCTCGCCATAGTCGGCCCAGAAGATGCCGTCGGCCTTCAGGCCCTCGTCGACATGCGCGGAGGGAAGGCTGTCGTTGATCGAGGAATCCACGTAGGCGTCCGAGGATTTTCGCGTCGGGCCGTAGGCCACGTCGATCATGCCGGCGAGCGGCTTCGAGGAGGTCGCGAACTTGATGAAGTCCCAGGCGATGTCCTTCTTGGGCGAGCCCTTGAGGATCGACCAGACGTCGAGATCGTAGACCTGCGCGTCCCAGACGATCTTGAACGGCTTGCCGTCATCGGCGATGGCGGCGTAGATGCGGCCGTTGGCCGACTGCACCAACGAGGCGCCACCGTCGTTCAACAACTGGGGCGCCTGGGACCAGGAGTCGAACCAGACAATGTCGTCCTTGATCGTGTCGAGCTTGGCGAAGGCGCGGGCCTGGCCCTCTTCGGTCGCCAGGACGTCATAGACTTCGTCCTTCGACACGCCGTCGGCGATCAGCGCCCATTCCATGTTCACCTGCGGCCGCTTGCGCATGGCGCGCTTGCCGGGGAATTTCTCGAGGTCGAAGAAGTCGGCGATCATTGTCGGCGCTTCGCCCTCGGTCTCCGTGTTGTAGGCGAAGATGACCGACCAGACGATCACACCCACGCCGCACTCGCTCTCGAGCGCGGAGGGGATGAAGTCGTCGGCCGCGGGTGTGCCGTCGTCACCATCGGGCAGGTCGGAATGGTCGAGCACTTCGAGCAGGCCCTCGGAACAGGCGCGCTCGAGGTCGATCACCTCGATGTCGACCGCATCCCACTGGATGTTGCCGGCTTCGACCTGCGCCTTCATCTCGGCGACGCCGCCGGAATAATCCTCGAACAACACTTCGTTGCCGGTCATCTCGACCCAAGGGTCGACCATGTGCTTCTTCTGCGCCGCGCCATAGGCGCCGCCCCAGGATACGAGCGTCACGCTCTCGGCCTGGGCGACGCCACCGAGTGCCAGCATCATTGCTGTAGCACCAGCAAGCAGTCTGGATGTTCTTTTCATATAGTTTTCTCCTGTTGGTCTGTGGGTCGGGCACTTGGCGACCCGGACCCGGCTTGACCGCCGTTCCGTCACGCGGGAAAGGCGATGCAATCCTTGGAAGTCCAGACCAGCGAGGTCTGCTCCCCCTGTTTCAGTTCGGGCGCAGCGAGGTCGTTGAGGAACTTGATGTTGATCTCGCCGCCGCCCGCGAGGCGGAAGTAATAGCGAATGAAATCGCCGACATAGTAATGGGTGACATGGGTCACCCGGACCTCGTTGTCATGCGCGTGGTGCTCCTCCGGCAGGAAGAGCTTCTCGGGGCGCACCGAGACGCGGCAGCGCCCGCCGGCTTCTAGCCCGCTCGCCGCAAAGGCCAGGATCGTGCCGTCCTCTGGCAGTTGCACCTCGGCCATGCCGTCCGTAATCGAGTTGACCCTGCCGTTGATGAAATTGTTCTCGCCGATGAAGTCCGCGACGAAGGAGTTGCTGGGCCTCTCGTAGAGCTCGGCCGGGGCGGCGCATTGCTGCACCACGCCGTCATTGAAGACGGCGATGCGCGTCGACATCGACAGCGCCTCGGTTTGGTCGTGGGTCACGTAGACCACGGTGAACCCAAGCTTCTCGTGCAGCCGCGTGATCTCGTATTGCATTTGCTCGCGCAGCTTCTTGTCGAGCGCGCCGAGCGGTTCGTCCATGAGGATCAACGAAGGCTCGAAGATCAGTGCCCGCGCCAGCGCCACACGCTGGCGCTGGCCGCCCGAGAGCTGGCCAGGGTAGCGGCTGCGGAAGTCGCGGAGCTCGACGAGGCTGAGATACTCGTCGACCCGGTTGGTGACATCCGAGCGGCTCATCTTGCGGACCTGCAGCGGGTAGGCGAGGTTCTCGGCAATGGTCATGTGCGGGAACAGCGCGTAGTTCTGGAACACCATGCCGATATTGCGCTTGTAGGGCGCGGTGCGCGTGATCGATCGGCCGGCGATCGAGATGTCGCCGCTGGTGACGCCTTCGAACCCGGCCAGCATCATCAGCACGGTGGACTTGCCGGAACCCGACGGTCCGAGCAGGGTCAGGAACTCGCCTTCGGCGACATCCAGGCTGAAATCCTTAACGACGAGGGTCTTCTGGTCGTAGCTCTTCTTGACGTTGTCGAATTTGAGAAACGCGTCGCTGGTATCCAGAGGCATCCCCGCTCCATCTTCCTTAGGGTCTCGAGCCTGTCCGGCCTTGGCCGTGGGCAGTCGCTTTCATTGCATGATAGGGTGTCAACAATGGCGGCGGAGGCAATCCGCGGCGCCTTCGGCGACATTTCGGCCAGGGGCGGTGTCAGGACCGACGCAGGCCTCGGAACGCGCGGTCCGCATGTGTGAACATCGCCGCAGCGCAACCACCGGAAATCGCGCGACATCGAAAGAAATCAATATATAACAGCATTTTGGTGTCCTCCCCGTCTGTTCCGGTTCGCCGCTTTCTGCGGCTTGGGCGCTCCATTTGAGCTGGGCGCCATGCTCTGTTCGCGCGCCGTGAGGCGTCTTTGCATATCGGTCTTGCTGCTGAAAATTTACCCGTTTTCGCTACAAAGTATAGCTTTTGCTTAACGTATTGGCGAAGAATCGGTTGCGGGGGCGGGGAATCATTCCGTCCGGGGCTACACGGCCTCGGTAAAAGACCCCGATTGCGCGCGCTTCCAGTATTTCGCGAAGGCCGGGTGGATCGACTCGCTGGTCAGCAGGTCGCCGGGCTCGAGCCAGGCGTACTGGCTGGCAGCGGACCGCGCCTCGCGGCTGCTGACCCGGATGACGAGGTGGTGCGGCGTGAACTCTCGCGGGTGCGACAGGCCGGAGGATTCGACCGCCTCCTTCAGCGCGACCATCGTGTTTCTGTGGAAATTCGCCACTCGCGTGCTCTTGTCTTCGATCACCAGGGCCTTGTAGCGGCCGCGGTCCTGGGTCGTCACTCCGGTCGGGCATTTGCCGGTGTGGCACACCTGCGCCTGGATGCAGCCGAGCGCGAACATGAAGCCCCGGGCGATGTTGCAGCTATCCGCGCCAAGGGCGAAGACCCGGCACATGTCGAAGGCGCTGATCAGCTTGCCCGACCCGACCAACCGGATCCGGTCCCGGATGTCGAGCCCGGTGAGCGTGTTGTGGACCAGCATCAGCCCTTCGCGGAGCGGTGCCCCCTTGTGGTCGGCAAACTCCGCCGGCGCGGCGCCCGTTCCACCTTCCGCCCCGTCGATGGTGATGAAATCCGGGTAGGTCCCGCTCTCCTTCATCGCCTTGGCGATGGCGAACCACTCCCAGGGGTGCCCGACGCAGAGCTTGAACCCCACGGGCTTGCCGTCCGACAACCGCCGGAGCGTTGCGACGAACTCGCAGAGTTCGAGCGGCGTTGAAAAGGCGGAATGCGCGCTCGGGCTGATGCAGTCCACGCCCTCCTCGATACCGCGCGCCTCGGCGATCTCGCGGCTCACCTTGGCGCCGAGCAACATGCCGCCATGGCCGGGTTTTGCGCCCTGCGAGAGCTTGATCTCAATCATCTTCACCTGGTCGTCCGCGGCGACCTCGGCAAACTTTTCCGGATCAAAGGCGCCATCCTTGGTGCGGCACCCGAAATAGCCGCTGCCGATCTGCCAGATCAGGTCGCCGCCATGGATGCGGTGAAACCGGGAGATCGAGCCCTCGCCGGTGGTGTGAGCAAATCCGCCGGCCTTCGCGCCCTTGTTCAGGGCCTCGATGGCATTCGGCGACAAGGCTCCATAGGACATCCCTGAAATGTTCAGCACCGACCCTTCGTAGGGTTTCGTGCAGTCCGGACCACCAAAGGTGATGGTGAATGGCGCGTCGGGCAGGTGTTTCGGCGCGACCGAATGATTGATCCATTCGTGCCCGATGTCATTCACGTTGCGCAGCGTGCCGAACGGTCGAACCCCTTCCATCCCCTTCGCGCGGCGGTAGACCAGCGCGCGCTGCTCCCGGGAAAACGGCGTTTCCTCGTGGTCGCTTTCCAGGAAGTACTGCCGGATCTCCGGCCGGAAATGTTCGAAGAGGAACCGCAGCCGGGCGACGATCGGGTAGTTCTTGCGAACAGCGCTCCTTGTCTGAAAGAAGTCGTATAGCCCGACCGCGGAGAGTAATACGGCCACGCTGGAAATCGCGCCGCCCCAGAACGGCAACGGTCCGGCAAGTACAAGACCCAGCGGAACCATCAGCACCGCGATCACCAGAGGCACATAGCGCATGGCACCCTCCCAATTGACCTTTGGTACCACATCGTCATGGGTTGGCGTCAAGCCGCGCGTCTCGATGGTTCCCGCGCTCAGGTAACAGGTGTCTGGCGCGGCTACGCCTGGCTTTCGAGCCGCGCGAGCAGGGTGCGCGCTGCCGCCTGCTCGGCTTGCCGTTTCGATCCGGCCGTGGCGCAGGCCTCCGCGCCATCTCTGAGCCGGGCGCAGATGGTGAAGACCGGCGCGTGGTCAGGGCCTTGCCGGGCGGTTTCGATATAGTCGGGCGGTGGCATGCCGCGCGCCTGCGCCCATTCCTGGAGCGCCGTCTTGGGGTCACGGGCAAGTTCCTCGGCGGTCTCGATCCGGCCGCCCCAGAGCCGCAGCACCACGGGCTTCGCGGCTTCGAACCCTCCGTCGAGATAGATCGCTGCGATCACCGCTTCCATCGCGTCGCCCAGAAGGGCGTTCTTCCGCCGCCCGCCCGACATCATCTCGGAACGTCCCAGCTTCAGCGCCGCGCCGAGATCGATCTGGCGGGCGACGTCGGCGCAGGTCTCCTTGCGCACCAACACATTGTAGCGCGGCGCGAGCTGGCCCTCATCGGCCAGCCTGTCCAGCAGGAACAGCGCCTCGGCAATGACGAGGTTCAGCACCCGGTCGCCGAGGAACTCGAGCCGCTGGTTGGAGGGGCGGGTTTCGGTGGCGATCGAGGGATGCGTCAGCGCGCGGGCAAGCAGCTCGGGCCTGCGGAACTGGTATCCGAGCCGGTCCTGGAGCGTTCTTGCCTCGGCTGACAGCCTCAATCGATCCTCTTGAAGAAACGGTCCGGCCGCCAGGTCCAGACGAAGAAGAGCGACTTTCCGGCCGAGGAGAACATCACCCGGTCGGCGCGGCCGATCAGGTTCTCCGCCGGCACGAAGCCGACGCCGCGGGCGAGCTGGTTCACCCGGCTGTCGGTGGAGTTGTCGCGGTTGTCGCCCATGAAGAAGTAATGTCCTTCGGGGACGGTGAAGATCGGCGTGTTGTCGGTCGGCCCGTTGCCGACGTCGAGTATCGAATGCGAGACTCCATTCGGCAGGGTCTCGATAAATTTCTGTTTCTCGCACACGCCGCCCTGGCCCACCGGGCCATTGGCGCAGCGCGGCAGCAAGCCTTGCGGACCCTGCGGCTCCATGGTCTCGACAAAAACTCCGTCCGGCACCAGCTCGACCGGCTCGTCATTGATGTAGAGCACACCGTTCTGCATCTGCACCCGGTCTCCCGGCAGGCCGATCAGCCGCTTGATGAAATCGGAATTGGACACTGGGTGACGAAACACCACGACATCGCCGCGCTCGGGTTCCGAGTCGAGGATACGGCCGTTGAACGGGCAGAGGCCGAAGGGGCAGGAATAGCGCGAATAGCCGTAGGCCATCTTGTTGACGAAAAGGAAGTCGCCGATCAGCAGCGTGTCCTTCATCGAGCCGGAGGGGATCCAGAACGGCTGGAAGAAGAGCGTGCGGAACACGCCCGCTATTAGCAGCGCGTAGACCACTGTCTTGATCGTCTCGACGATCCCGTCCTTGGCGTCTTCCATGCTCGTCCTCTCGGGGTTTTTCGTGGCGGCTACATGAGCGCGGGGCGGCGGGGTGTCAAGCGCCGCTCTCGTGCGCCGCGGCGGGCAGCGGCCGCGCCTCGATCACCACGAAGGCCTGCGCCCAGGGGTGATCGTCGGTCAGCGTGACATGGATGATCGCCTCGTGGCCGGGCGGGGTCATGTCGGCCAGCCGCTCGGCCGCCCAGCCGGTCACCTGCATGACGGGCTGGCCGGTGTGGAGATTGGAAACCGCCATGTCCTTCCAGGAGATGCCCATGCGGAGCCCGGTGCCGAGCGCCTTGGAGCACGCCTCCTTGGCCGCCCACCGCTTGGCATAGGTGCCGGCGGTGTCGCGCCGACGCTCGGCCTTGCGCTGCTCGGTCTCGGAGAAAACACGGTTGCGGAAACGGTCGCCGAACCGCTCCAGCGTGTCGGCGATGCGCTCGATATTTGCAAGATCGGTGCCGATGCCGAGGATCATGGCCCTTGGTGCGCCAAGCCGGCGGCGCGGTCAACCGCTGTAGCAATTATCCTGGAACGGCGCGGGGCGGGGCATCGGCAGGTCCGCAAGCTCGCGCGGTGTCAGATGGCGCAGAGCAGGATGATCGAGCGGGTCAGGTGGCGGCATCGACGGTGCGAGGCGAGGTCGCCATGAGTTGAGGAATTCTGCAAGTAGATGTTTCATGCCTGAAGACGTGACACTAGAAACATCGATTGTATAACGAAAGAACCTGAGTATGAGTTTAGAAAAACTATATGGCTGATCTCAATCGCCTGCCTCTTTCCGGGCTCCGTGCGGTCGAGGTCGTCGCACGTCGGGGATCACTCGGCGCCGCGGCGATGGAGCTCGGCGTGACGCCGGGCGCCGTCAGCCAGCAGGTGTTGCGCGTCGAACGGATATTCGGCGCGTCGCTCTTTGAGCGTGGCCCGGCCGGAATGACGCCAACCGCGCTGGGGGCCGAGGTGGCGCGGGACCTGTCGGCGGGCTTCGCGCGGATTGCGGCCGCGGTCGGCCGCGGGTTCGACAGGTCCGAGGCCCGCCTCACCCTGTCGGTGCCGCCGCTTTTCGGCGCGCGCTGGCTTGTGCACCGTCTGGCCGGGTTCACCGCGGCTCAGCCCGGCGTGCAGGTGCGGCTGCAGGCGGAGTCCGATTTCGTCAACCCGGACGCCTCCGACGTCGATCTGTGCATCCGGATCGGGCGCGGCAACTGGCCTGGAGTGACGGCCGAGCGGCTCTTCGAGCACCGGCTGTTTCCCGTCTGCTCGGTGCGTGACGCCGCGAGGTTGAAAGTGCCGGCCGACCTCGCCGGAATGCCGGCCATCCGGGATGCCCACGCGATGGTCGACTGGTCCATGTGGCTCGACGCGGAGGGCCTGTCGGAGGAGATCCTCGGCGAGGGGCCGGTTTTCTCCGATGCCGGGCTTTGCATGGATTCGGCAATGAGCGGTGCCGGCGTCTTCCTGGCCTGGGAGACGCTGGCCCATGATCAGCTGGCGATCGGCAACCTTGCCGAGCCCTTCCCCGGCCGACGCCGCGCTTCGGGCTTCAGCTACTGGCTGATCTCGGGCGCCGAGGGGCCGCGCACTGCCCCTCAGCGTGCTTTCCGGCGCTGGCTGAAAAAGGAACTCGCCGCCAGCGGGTTGGACGGATGAACCTTTTCGCCCTGCTGGTCACGCCCGCGCTTCGTCCATCAGCGCCCGCATCCGACGGATCGAGGCGTCGAGCCCGACGAAGATCGCCTCGCCGATGAGATAATGGCCGATATTGAGCTCCATGACTTCCGGGAAGGCCGCGACCGGCTTGACGGTCTCATAGGTCAGCCCGTGGCCGGCATGGACCTCGAGCCCCAGAGAATGCGCGAAGGTCGACATCTCGCGCAGGCGCTCAAGCTCTGCGTCGCGATCCGCGAAGCGTCCCTCGGCGTGGGCGTCGCAATAGGCACCCGTGTGCAACTCGACAACAGCCGCTCCGATCCGGTGCGCCGCCTCGATCTGGCGCGCGTCGGCGGCGATGAAGATCGACACACGGCAACCCGCGTCCCGGAGCGGCGCAATGAAATGGGCCAGCCGATTCTCGTCCTGCGCCACCTCGAGCCCGCCCTCGGTGGTCCGCTCTTCGCGCTTCTCGGGAACGATGCAGACCGCATGCGGCTTGTGGCGCAGGGCGATTGCCTGCATCTCCGGCGTCGCCGCCATCTCGAGGTTGAGCGGCACGGTGAGTTCGGCCGAGAGCGCATCGATATCGGCATCGCTGATGTGCCGGCGGTCCTCGCGCAGATGCGCGGTGATGCCGTCGGCACCGGCAGCCTCGGCGACCCGCGCCGCGCGCAGCGGCTCGGGCACGCCGCCGCCCCGGGCGTTGCGGACGGTTGCCACGTGATCGATATTCACACCCAGCCTCAGGTGGCCAACGTAGTCATTCATCGGAAACTCCCCTGTTGCCTGCCAGACATACATCCGCGTCCGCGGGAGCGAAAGCCATGGCGGCGGGCGGCTGCGATTGCACCGGGCGGCGCCCTCCGGTAAGCCGGAG
Organism: Tropicimonas sp. IMCC6043; assembly: GCF_004146235.1. Taxonomy (GTDB): domain Bacteria; phylum Pseudomonadota; class Alphaproteobacteria; order Rhodobacterales; family Rhodobacteraceae; genus Tropicimonas. The sequence goes on from NZ_SELO01000020.1 coordinate 78,370, forward strand.
GACGACCCGGAACCAGACGAGCCGAGAGATGATCCGCCAGACCCGCCGCCTTTTTGCCGCCGCCTGCCTTGCCACGCTCGCCGCCTGCGCCGACCAGACGCCAGTTTCCCAGCAGCCGGTCGAGCCGCTGGGCGAGTTTCAGCTCGTGCACAACATCGTGACGGTCAACAACATCCAGAAGGTCGAACCCTCTCGCAACATTGACCCCGAGGATTGGGACAATGCGGTGACCGAGGCGATCCAGGCTCGGCTCGGCCGATATCAGGGCAGCCAGCTTTACCACCTCGGGGTGAATATCCTCGGCTATTCGGTGGCGGTGCCGGGCATTCCGCTGGTGCTGGCGCCGAAATCCGTTGTGGTGGTCGAGGCGACGGTCTGGGACAACCACGCGGGCGGCAAGATCAACCAGAAGCCCAAGCAATTCACCGTCTTCGAATCCGTGAGCCCCGACCTCTTCATCGGCTCGGGCCTCACCAAAACGAAGGACGAGCAGGTCGCCAACCTCGCCGCCAATATCGCGCTGCAGATCGAGGACTGGCTGCGCGAGAACGAGGAATGGTTCGCGAAACGGCCCGATACCGAAGTGCCGACCGAGTAACGCCTATCCAGCGAATGAAATCGGCGTGCGCAGCGCCATGAATCGCCGGAAGGTGCTTGATTTCCGTCGCCAATCACTCTACCTCGCGCGCGATGAAAACGGGCCGCAGGTTGCCCCCCAAGGACGAGGCGCCACGAGATATGGCAAAGGAAAAATTCGCACGCACGAAGCCGCACGTGAACGTTGGCACGATTGGTCACGTTGACCACGGGAAGACGACGCTGACGGCGGCGATCACGAAGTATTTCGGGGAGTTCCGGGCCTACGACCAGATCGACGGTGCGCCGGAGGAGAAGGCGCGCGGGATCACGATCTCGACGGCGCATGTGGAATACGAGACGCCGGCGCGTCACTACGCGCATGTCGACTGCCCCGGCCACGCGGACTACGTGAAGAACATGATCACGGGCGCGGCGCAGATGGACGGCGCGATCCTGGTCGTCTCGGCGGCCGATGGCCCGATGCCGCAGACCCGCGAGCACATCCTGCTCGCCTACCAGGTCGGCGTTCCGGCGATGGTTGTCTACATGAACAAGGTGGACCAGGTCGATGACGAGGAACTCCTCGAGCTCGTCG
>NZ_SELO01000154.1 GCF_004146235.1 Tropicimonas sp. IMCC6043
CTGAAACACAGTCTTGGCCAGATCCAGGCCGATCCTAACGATATCCATGGCATGTCTCCTCTCTCATCCTGTGGATGTCGAAGTGTCACCGCCGCCGGGCGGCGGGGTCCATACCATTGCTCCGTTTGCGCAAGGCTTGATTTGAGCTGATGGCGATCTTCGCGGGTGGCGGTCATGTGTCCGGCCTTTATGCGCGGTGCCAATGACCGCTGGCCTTGATGAAGTCCGCGAGCCGGGTCCCGATCAGACGGACGAGCTTTGAAGCCCTGACAACTCCTCGGGGTGTCCCAGCAGCGGTTCCGCTCGATCATCATCACTCATGTTTGCCCCTGCGTTCTTTCGCGGCGAGTCCCTGTCGCCACGCATGTTCTTCGTCCGTTCAGCTGACCGGTGCGGCCCTGTAGGTCTCTCCTTTGGCAAGCTGGGCCCATGCGGTTCGGGCGGTCTTGTTGGCGATTGCCACCGTGACGAGCCTCGTTGGCTTGCGTTCCAGCAGGGATCGGACCCAGGCCCCGGTTCGTGTCTGGGTGGTTTCAGCCCGCCGCGTCAC
>NZ_SELO01000021.1 GCF_004146235.1 Tropicimonas sp. IMCC6043
CCAACCGATGCGCCTAATTCCCTAAGCGCAACAGCCTGCCCATGTCCTCAGATTTATCCCGAACCGATCACCCTCGCGAACCACCAGTCCGTCACCAACAACCGCCTCAGCAGCGCCGGTGAAGGGGTATTTACGTTTGCGGACCGGGGGCCGCAACCCCTTTCGAGCATGAAACATGAACTTTTTTCGACATTCAGCACAACCGATTGAAATATATATTTACTTTCGGCAGGAGCGCTTTGGGGGACGCACAGACAGGGGGCTTCCCAAGGGTCACTGCTGTGTTTCGAAGAGTAGAGACATAGGAATCCGGAGTTCTCCACCGAGTCGTCCACAGAATCCTGTCGCTCGGCCCGGAATCGCGGCCCGGGCGCTACTCGATTGAACCGGTACGAAGCCGAAGGCAGCGGTCAAAGTTCGACTCATGCGAGAAAGTTGAGGAATGCAGGGAGCGGTGACGCATCCGCACCGAACAGACATTTGGCAGCACTTGGGCTCTCAGGTCGCGGGCGCGCGCTGCCGCTGCCTCGGGCGCCGCAGCCGCAGCGCCAGCAAGGCTAGGACGCCTGCCAGGTAGACAAGCGGCTCGATCTGCCAGCCCTTCACCAGCATCACGAAATGCACTGCTCCGAGTGGCACCACCAGATAGGTCAGTCGATGGAGGCGGCGCCAGCGGACCGGGCCGAGTCGGCGCAGCGCCCAGTTGTTGGAGGTCACCGCCAACGGCACCATGAGCAGGAACGCGGCCATGCCGATTGTGATGTAGGGTCGCTTGAGGATGTCGGCCCACATCAGCGCGAGGATCTGCACGTCGAGGAACAGCCAGACTAGCAGGTGCACGGATATGTAGTAGAAGCCCATGAGCCCGATGGCGCGTCGGAACTTCACCAGTCGAAGGCCCGCGTAGCGCATCAGCGGCGTCACCGCGAGCGCGGCGATGAGCCACCAGAGCCCCCAGAGGCCGAGCTGGTGTTCGATCGACTTGACCGGGTCGACGCCGAGCCCGCCCGTGAGCCCCGACCAGAAGAGCCAGACCACCGGCAGCGCGCCGAGCGGGTAGAGCGGCCACGTGGGCACATTCCGAAGCATGCCGTTGATACGGTCCATCATGCGCAACACCCCTCGCCCGCCTGAACCGGCGGGCAGGGAATGTCTGCGTAGGAACAGAAGACGCAGCAATCGCCCGGCCTGGGCCTGAGCAATGCGTGGCAGCTCCGGCACTCGTAGAACCACTGGCAGGCATCCGTCGGCATCTGCTCGACGGCGGTGGCGCCGCATTCCGGGCAGGTGATCGTGGCGTTCCGTTCAACCATGGATCAGTAGTATTTCTTGAGATCCATGCCGGAATAGAGCCCGGCCACCTCGTCATATCCGTTGAACATCTTTGTCGGCACCCGTTTGGCAAGGAATCCCGAGCCGATCACCCGTTCGGTCGCCTGGCTCCAGCGCGGGTGGTCCACCTCCGGGTTGACGTTCGAGTAGAAACCGTATTCTCGCGCATTTGCCTTGTTCCAGCTTGTCGGCGGCTCCTCCGCAGTGAGCGTGATCCGCACGATCGACTTGATCGACTTGAAGCCGTATTTCCACGGCACCACGAGGCGGATGGGCGCACCGTTCTGCTTCGGCAGCGGCTCGTCGTACACCCCGGTGGCGAGGATGGTCAGCGGATGCATCGCCTCGTCGAGCCGCAGCCCCTCGACATAGGGCCAGTCGAGCACCGGTGAGCGCACTCCCGGCATCTCGTCAGGGCGAAGCGCGGTCTCAAAGGCCACGTATTTTGCCGAGGGCTGCACGCCGACGCGCTCCAGAAGGTCGGCCAGTTCGAAGCCCGCCCAGGGGATCACCATCGACCAACCCTCGACGCAACGAAGCCGATAGATCCGCTCCTCCAGCGTCGCGTTCTTCAGGATCTCGTCCATCGTCCAGGTGCCCGGCTTCTCGACAAGCCCGTCGATCTCGACCTGCCATCCTTCGGTCGTCAGAGTGTGCGCGTTGCGCGCCGGGTCATCCTTGCCCGTACCGAACTCGTAGTAGTTATTGTAGCTGGTGATATGCTCCAGCGGGTTCGGTTCGGCATCCGTCGAATAGTCCGAGGCGACCGCCCCAAGGCCGGCCAGCGCCGGCCCTGCAAGGCCGCCGGCCATGAGCGCACCCGCGGCGGACATGATCTGCCGCCGGGTTTGCCAGGCGGCTTTCGGTGTCACGTCGGACCAGTTGAGATCGTTCTTCCAGCGTCCAGCCATGCGTTCCCTCCAAATTCTCCAACCTAGATAGCGCAAATCATGCGCGGGCGTGCAACCTGACATCAATTTTCACGCAATCGTTGAAAGACGTCAGCGCACCGGACGGGTCGCGGTCCGGGCGCCAGGATAGCGCAAGTCGGGGCGCGGAAGGTCACCGGCTCTCAACAAATGGTGAATTGAAATCCTCAACGCCTGCGGCTTAGCGCGCGCACCGCCCGCGTCCAGATCATTCTTCGAAAAATCCGCCACATCCACGTCGAGCCCCGTGACGTAAATCCTCCAACGTCCGAGAGGGGCGTGAACATCGAGACACAAGGAGACACAGCTATGATCCGCAGAACTTTCGTTGCCCTCGCTGCCGCCGCCACCCTGGCCGCCGGCTCCGCCGCATTCGCCGACAACCACGGCATGAAGAAGGACATCGTCGACACGGCCGTCGACGCCGGCAGCTTCCAGACCCTCGTCGCCGCCGTCACTGCCGCCGGCCTCGTCGACACTCTGAAGGGTGATGGACCCTTCACCGTCTTCGCGCCCACTGACGCTGCCTTTGCCGACCTGCCGGACGGCACGGTCGAATCGCTGCTGATGCCGGAGAACAAGGACCAACTGGTCTCGATTCTTACGTATCATGTCGTCCCCGCCAAGGTGATGTCGGGCGAGCTGGCCGGTCAGACCGTTTCCGCCAAGACCGTCAATGGCGGTGAACTCATGGTCGATGGCCGCAAGGGCGTGATGGTTAACGATGCCGAAGTGACCCAGGCCGACATCGTGGCTTCCAACGGCGTCATCCATGTCGTCGACAAGGTGATCCTGCCCGAAAGCTGATCCCTGACGCCGGGAGGGCGCGGCCAATGTCGCGCCTTCCGCTAGACTGGCACATCAGCCGAACACGGTCCGGCCCGTCCGCGCATCAACTCACGCGCGGACGGGCCTTTGCATGAGTCGCCAAAGAAGTCCTGCCGGGCGATGCAAGAGCCCCTGAGCATCCGCACCAAATCCTCGGAAGCCCTCGGCCCCACGCGGTAGCAGCGACAGACGGAGCGATCCTCTCCGAATCGTTGACGCGCTTGCCTCCGGCGGCGCATCCGGGCATTCAGGAGCCAAACGAGACAGCACCAGAGGGGAACACCAATGCTGAAAGGGCTCGGCAATCTCGGCGACATGGCCAAGATGATGAAGAAGGCGCAGGAGATGCAGGGCAAGATGGCCGCGCTCCAGAGCGAGCTTGAGAATACCGTGGTCATCGGCGAGAGCGGCGCAGGTTTGGTGCGCGCGCGGGCCACGGCAAAGGGAGAGCTGACCGGGCTCGAGATCGACCCGTCGATCTTCAATCCGGACGAGAAGGAGGTCGTCGAAGACCTGATCCTCGCCGCGATCAAGGATGCCCAGGGCAAGGCGTCGGCGAAATCCAAGGAAGAGATGGAGAAGCTCACCTCCGAGCTGGGCCTGCCGGCCGGCATGGACATCCCCGGCCTCTGATGGCGGAGCCGCCGCGCGACATCGAGGACCTGATCGACCTGATGGCCCGCCTGCCCGGCCTCGGGCCGCGGTCGGCGCGTCGCGCGGTTTTACAACTGATCAAGAAGCGCGGCCAGCTGCTCCTGCCGCTCGGCGAGGCGATGCAGCGGGTCGCCGTCTCGGCGCGCGAATGCGTCGTCTGCGGCAATATCGGAACGGGCGAGACCTGCGCGATCTGCGCTTCGCCCAAACGCTCGACGGGCGAGATCTGCGTCGTCGAGGATGTCGCCGATCTCTGGGCGATGGAACGCGCCGCAGTCTTCGGCGGCCGCTACCATGTACTCGGCGGCACGCTCTCGGCGCTCGATTCCATCGGACCGGAGGAACTCGGCATCCCCCGGCTCGTGGCGCGCGTGGGTGACGAAGGCATCCGCGAGGTGATCCTGGCGCTCAATGCCACGGTCGATGGCCTGACCACGGCGCATTACATCGCCGAGGCGCTTGAGCCTCTCGGCGTCACCGTCACTTCGTTGGCACAGGGCGTACCGGTCGGCGGTGAACTCGACTATCTCGACGACGGCACGATCACGGCCGCGCTCAAGGCACGCAAGGCGCTCTAGCCGGGCGGGCGGATCGCCAGCACCGAATGGCTCTCGCCCTCGAAGAGCGGCGCAAGCCGCGCGCAGGGCGGTTGCGGCAGCTTATCCTTCGCCACAAGCACATGGCTGATCTCGTAGAGCGCCAGTACCTCGTCAAGTGCGCCACATTGGAGCGGCCCATCGGACGGGAATACCCGTTCTGCGAGGCGCAGCCGGTGGTCCCATTCGATCACCTCGGTATCGAGATAGGGATGGGTCTTGCGGGTCACGAATTGCGCGACCATCGCATCGAGGCGGAAATCGGCCATGTCCGGCGAAGTCAGGTAGATGTCCCCCGGCGAATAATTTTCGTGCGCGAACCGAATGTGATCGGGGAATTGTGCCCCGGCGAAGTCGCGCCACTTGATCGCCATTCCTCCGGCCGCAGCCAAACCGGCCCAGCCAAAGGCCAGCGCCGCGAGGCCCGCGACCAGCCTGCGGTCGCGGACCCGGTCAAGGATCCGCTCCAGGACCCAGCCGAGCAGGATCGCGTCCGCAACCGGCACAATGACGATCGAGGCACGCCACGGGGCCATGAGGGCGATCTCGGCATTGCCGGTCAGCGCGACATAGCCCGCCCCGCCCAGGGCGACAGCGAGCAGCGCGAAGAGCAACACCCGCGTCAGCCGGTTCGGCGCAACGGCCAGCGCGGCCAGCGCGATCCCAAGCTTGCGCAGCGCGTCGAAGTCGGCCCATAGCCGCGGATCGGAGTGATGCGGGATGCGCTCGAAGGCCAGAATGTCATTGGCCCGGGCGAAGCTTTCCGGATCTGTCGGCGCGAAGCGAAGCGCGAGATCGACCGGAGGCAGAACGAGCAGCGCAAGGGCTAGTGCGAGGAACAACAGCGGAAGTTGCGCGCCGGCCCGTCGGCGATCCCACAGGATGGCTGCGATGCCGATGGCCGAGATCAGGATATAGGCCGGGTGGATCGCCGCCGGAACGGCCATCACGACGAGCGCAACAGGCCGGCGCGCGACGGCCAACAGCAGGGCGGGCAGATACAGAATGCCGAATTCCGATGGCTGGAGGTACCCGTGCATCATGTATTGCTGGGCAACGCCGCGCAGGCTGGTTTCCTGAGGCGGGTGGACCAACGCGACGAGGACCGAAGCCGCGATCAGCAGGAAGACAGGGGAGTCTCGGTGCCTCGGAGCACTCAGGCGGGCAATCTCGAGCAGCGAGAGGCACATGATCGCAAGAAGAGCCGCCTCGATCAGGTAGAAAACCAGCGGGCTCGAGGCGGAGGCAACGGCATGGACCAGCGCACTGAAGACCGGCAGACCGTCGCGCGTCGCTGCGGTCCAGTCGGCGCCGAGCCGCTCGGGAAAGGCCGTCGCGAGCCCGTGCAGGAATTTCGTGTTCTGGTTCTGGAAATAGAGCGGCGCTGTCACGGTGGCGGCGATGAACATGACCACGAGGCCGAGTCGGATGGCGACAAGCGGCACCGGTGCGGCGGCTTTCATCGACACGGCTCCTCAGGGCGCAGCCAATGTCCGGCCGCTTCCAAAGGTAAAGCGATGCATCCCCGGCGACGCAAGGCCGGGGATGCCGCGCTTGAGGCGTTAGGTCGGGACCCGGTCCGGTCGATCAGCGCGTGGCCTCGTCGTCCTCGTCCTCGTCCTCGTCTTCGTCCTCGTCCCGGTCGGGCAGGTTGAAGAAGCTGTCGGCATCGACGATCGGATCCTGGTCGCGATCCTCATCGTCACCGCGCGGATCGCCGCCCAACGTGAAGGTCTCGAGCCCCGAGATTGCCGTGGGGATCCTAGGTTCTGGATCGGCGGCCAGTGACTGTTCGGTCGAGACCAGCTTGCGCCGCTCGTCGTCGCTCATCACCTCGCCCTCGGCGGCCCGCTTCGCAGCTGCCTTCTGCACGGCGGCGTCGAGTTCGGACTGCTTGCACAGGCCGAGCGCCACGGGGTCGATCGGCTGCATGTTGGAGATGTTCCAGTGGGTGCGCTCGCGGATCGACTGGATCGTCGGCTTCGTTGTGCCGACGAGTTTCGAGATCTGCCCGTCGGTCAGCTCGGGATGGAACTTTACGAGCCAGAGGATCGAGTTCGGCCGGTCCTGCCGCTTGGACAACGGCGTGTAGCGCGGTCCGCGGCGCTTCTCCTCGCCGACGGCGGCGGCATTGAACTTCAGCTTCAGCTTGTGCAGAGGGTCTTTCTCGGCCGCGTCGATCTCTTCCTGCGTGAGCTGGTTGTTGGCGATCGGATCGAATCCCTTGACGCCGGCAGCCACGTCGCCATCGGCGATGCCCTGCACTTCGAGCTCGTGCAGGCCGCAGAATTCAGCGATCTGCTTGAAGCTGATCGTCGTGTTGTCGACCAACCAGACGGCGGTCGCCTTTGCCATGATCGGCTTGTTCATGTCTGCCTCCTCAGCAAAATTCTCCCGTGGCCTGGATTGGGCCGCGGCTCCTTTGAGCCGCTATTCCTCGATTTCGGGGATTGGGCCGGATATAAGCCCGGCAGTCGGGAAAGGGAAGTCCAAATGCGCTGGATGGTTGTTTGGGTCGCGCTGGCGGGAGCGGCGTTGGCGGAGGGCGAGAGGGCGGGTGATTTCGATTACTACGTCATGGCGCTGACCTGGACGCCGAATTTCTGCGATCTGGAGGGCGACGCCAAGGGCCGGGACCAATGCGCTCCGGGACAGGGGCATGGCTGGCTTCTGCATGGTCTCTGGCCACAATACGAAACCGGGTGGCCGAGCTATTGCCGAACATCGAAACGTGACCCGTCCCGCGGCCAAACGGCCGGGATGGCCGATATCATGGGGTCGGCGGGCCTTGCGTGGTATGAATGGAAGAAGCACGGGCGCTGTTCCGGACTGTCCTCGGAGGCCTATTTTACGGCCTCCCGGGACGCCTATGAAAGCGTTGTCCGGCCCGAGGTTTTCCGCAAGCTTGACGAAACGGTCGCGCTGCCGGCTTCGGTCGTGGAAGAAGCATGGCTCGAGGCCAATCCTTCGCTCGTGCCTGACATGGTGACGGTGACCTGCAAGGCGGGTCGGATCGCGGAGGCGCGGATATGTCTCACGAAAGCGCTGGAGCCACGCGCCTGCGGTCCCGACGTCGTGAAAGATTGCACGCTCAACGACGCGCTGCTCGCCCCGTTGCGATAACCGCGCGAACGGCGAAAGCTCCTGACAGGATGCTGTCAGGAGGGCTGTGCGAGAAGGATGGGGCAACAGAGCTCGAGAAAGGAAATGCCATGAGCTTCACCCCTGCCAATTTCAACGTCTGGGCAGAAATCCCGGTCAGCAACCTCTCCGCCGGCATGGATTTCTACGCCAAGACCACCGGTGGCAATCTTTTCGAAGTCGAGATGGGCGGCGACACCGTCGCCTTTCTTCAAACCGAAAACCGCGGGACGGGCGTGTCGGCCAACCTCTTCGTCGGTGAACCCGGACCGTCCGACCGCGGGCCGGTGGTCTTTCTCATCGTCGACGGGAGCGTCGAAGAGGCGGCGGCGCGCTGCACCGCGGCCGGCGGCCGCTTGCTCTCCGAGGTCGTGACCATCCCGCCGGGGCGCTTCGTCTACGCCGCCGACCCGGACGGCAACCGCATCGGGCTTTTCGAAGCCGCGAAGGCCGCCTGACATGCGACGGGCCGACCGCCTGTTCCAGATCGTGCAGTATCTGCGCGGCGGTCGGCTCGTCACGGCCCGGCAACTTGCCGAGCGCCTGGAGGTCTCGGAGCGGACGATTTATCGCGACATTGCCGACCTTCAGGCCTCCGGCGTGCCGGTGGAGGGCGAAGCTGGCGTCGGCTACGTTCTCCTTTCTGGTTTCGACCTGCCGCCGCTCATGTTCACTCGTGACGAGATCGTGGCGCTGGTGGCCGGGGCACGGCTCGTGCGCGCCTGGGGCGGCGTGGCGATGGCGCGAGGCGCCGAAGAAGCACTGGTCAAGATATCGGCGGTGCTGCCGGAGGCAGAACGGGCGCGGGCGGCAGCCGTTCAGGTGCATTCCTTTGCGCCGGGGCTGACCGACGAACTGCGCGCGCGGATCGACGCCATCGAGGCGGCGGTGGAACGCCGTGCCGTCCTTGCCGTCAGCTATGTCGACGCCGAGGGAGCGGAAACCGAGCGGCAGCTACGGCCGCTCGGCCTATGGTTCTGGGGCAAGGTATGGACGCTCGTCGCCTGGTGCGAGCTGCGCGAGGATTTCCGCATGTTCCGGCTCGACCGGATCACGACGCTCGCCGAGACCGGCGCTCGTTTCCGGGCCGAACGGGAGAAGAGCCTGAGCGAGTTCTATCGCCGGATGGAGGCGCAGCGCCGCGGTTGAAGTCGCCCGCCGAAGTGGCGGGCGACAGTTCTGTCAGTATCCTTCCGGCTCCGTCTCAAGGACGTCCGCGACGGTTTCAGGCGCGGTCAGTTTCCAGAGAAACGCTCCGAGCGCTGCGCCGATGAGCGGTGCAATCCAGAAGAGCCAGAGCTGCGCGATCGCGGTGCCGCCGCCGAAAAGCGCGACGCCGGTCGAGCGCGCCGGGTTCACCGAGGTGTTCGTCACCGGGATCGAGATCAGGTGAATGAGGGTCAGGCAGAGGCCGATCGCCAGCCCTCCGAAACCTGCCGGCGCCATAGGCGAGGTAGCCCCGAGGATCACCACAAGGAAGATCGCCGTCATCACGATCTCCGTCACCAGCCCGGCGAAAAGCCCATAGCCCTGCGGCGAGGCCGATCCGTAGCCGTTGAGCGCGAAATTCCCGATGGGCGAGAAACCGGCCTGGCCGCTGGCGATGATCCACAGGACAAAGCCCGCCACCACCGCGCCGACAACCTGAGCCGCCCAGTAGGGCAGCAATTCCTTGCTGTCGAACCGGCCGGCCATCATCAGGCCGAGCGACACGGCGGGATTGAAGTGGCCGCCGGAGATGTTACCGAGCGCATAGGCGCCGGTCAGCACGGTCAGGCCGAAGGCGAGGGAAACGCCGAGATAGCCGATCCCCACATCCGGGACCCCGGCAGCGAGAACCGCGCTGCCACAACCACCGAGAACCAGCCAGAAGGTGCCGAGGAATTCCGCGATAAGTTTCTTGGACATGTCGATTTTCCATGAGCAAGACGAAAGAATCCGGAGCCGCCGCCGAAGTATCCGTGAACGGCGCCCGTGGAGATCTTATGGATCCCCGACGATCCTCGGCGAAGACGTTTTTTGTTTCCGTCTATGAAACTTTCAGGACGATCTTGCCGATATGGCCCGAGCTTTCCATGTGCGCATGGGCGGCGGCGGCCTCTTCCAGCGGAAACTCGGAATCGATGACCGGCGCGATCCGGCCAGCGTCAAGCAGGGGCCAGACCTGCGATCCGAGCGCCTCGGCGATCCGCGCCTTGGCAAGGTCCGATTGCGGACGCAGCGTCGAGCCGGTGATGGTGAGCCGGCGCATCATGACCTGCGCGAAATTCAGCTCGACCTTCGATCCCTTGAGAAAGGCGATCTGCACCAGCCGTCCCTCGTCGGCCAGCGCCTTCACATTGCGCGGAAGGTAGTCGCCGCCAACCATGTCGAGGATCAGGTCCGCGCCACCTTCGGCCTGCAGGATCTCGACAAAATCCTCCTCGCGGTAATTAATCGCCCGCTCCGCACCGAGCCGCGCGCACGCAGCGCATTTCTCCGGCGAGCCGGCGGTGGCAAAAACGCGCGCGCCGAAGGCATTTGCCAGCTGGATCGCGGTAGTGCCGATGCCGGACGATCCGCCATGCACAAGGAAGATCTCGCCCGCGCGGAGCCCGCCGCGCTCAAAGACATTGGACCAGGTGGTGAAGAAAGTTTCCGGCAGGCAGGCCGCCATGCGCAGGTCCATGCCGGCGGGCACCGGCAGCGCATGGGCGGCGGGCGTGGTGACATAGCCTGCATAGCCACCGCCCGGCAGCAGCGCACAGACAAGGTCGCCGGGTTTCCACCGGGCGACACCTGGCCCCACCGCCACGACCTCGCCCGCGGATTCCAGCCCCGGCAGGTCGCTGGCCTGCGGCGGCGCCTTGTAGAGCCCTGCACGCTGCAACGCATCCGGCCGGTTGACCCCGACCCAGGCGTTGCGGATCAGGATTTCGCCATGGCCGGGTCGTGGCAGCGGACGTTCCGCAGGCTTCAGAACCTCCGGCCCGCCGGGTTCGGTGATCTCGATGACGCGCATGGTTTCGGGAAGGGACATGTCGGGCTCCTTTCGGTTGGCCCGATCTTTGCCCTCTCCACGCGGCGGGTGCAATCGCGCGGGCGGTAGCTACGCGCCCGGCCAGCGGCCGGGGAAGGCCTCCTCGCCGCGCTTCGGCGCGCGAACCTGACCTGCAAGCCAGTTCGGGCCGGCAAAGATCAGCTTCATGACCGGATTGCCGGTAATCCTGGCGCGGACGCGCTCCAGGTTCATCACGTCGTCGACGCGGGAGTCGAGGAACTCCCAGCTGCGCGCATGTCCCTCGCTCTCGTCGCCGAGCCAATAGAGCAGTGTCGCCGAATAGACCCCCGCGAGCGAGGCGCGCTTGGTGTACCAGTTGATGTCGTCGGCCTCGTCGCCGAGCGCGGTCCAGATCCGGTCGGCCGTGTCCCAGATGGCACGGGCGCCGTCGAGGGCGTTTCCGGGCAGCGCGAAGAACGTCGTGGCCCGGCGCGCTGCCTCGCGATCCTCGATCGCCTCGATGCGGAAACGGATGGCCATGGCGATCCGGTCGCGCAGGCGCAGGGTGGGCAGGTCTTCCCGCTCGAGACGCCGCAGCATCTCGGCATCGCCGCGCGCGTGATAGGCCAGCGCGAGGTCCAACGCGCCGCGCGGAAAGAGGATGCGCGCCTCCGCAGGATCAATCCCGGCATCCCGGCAGGCGGCGGCGAAGGTCCCGTCGCTCCAGCCGTCGAAGGAGACGTGGACGAGCGCGGCGTCCAGCAGCGTCGACATCCGTGCGGCCCGCGTGTCTTTTTCGGTCATGAAAGCCTCTCGCAGTGGGGATTCGTTACGGGCACGGTAGACAGGGCAGCTATGCTTTGCTATAGGGGCCGCTCCTGCAGCCAATGCAACTCTAACAGGAAAGGTGGTGACAACCACATGCAGGTCAGTGTTCGCGACAACAACGTCGATCAGGCGCTCCGCGCTCTGAAGAAGAAGCTGCAACGGGAAGGCGTTTTCCGTGAGATGAAGCTCAAGCAGCACTTCGAGAAGCCTTCCGAGAAGAAGGCGCGCGAGAAAGCCGAGGCGATTCGCCGTGCACGCAAGCTGGCGCGCAAGAAAGCGCAGCGCGAAGGGCTCCTCTGAGATCGGAAGCGAGACCCACGGCGCCGTCTTGAGGCGCATCAAAGATCGACTTGGCGGACGCCAGTCACGAGGCCCCCGGCGTACACTCCGGGGGTTTTCTTTTTTTGCGGGAGCAATGCTGACCGGTCCCGGCTGCCCGCAAATTTTTTTTGCACATGCACCTGGGACGCGGTCGCGCCGGACGCCTTTCGCAGAACCGCTTTCCTCCCGCCACACGGCACTCGGGCCTTCCCTCAAGCGCAGCGAATGCCTACCTCTGGGCCAAACGAAAGGATGCGCCATGAATGAGCATAGCCCCATGACCCGCGACCTGTCCGCGTTCCCGATCACCGCGCGCTGGCCGGCCGAGCACCCCGACCGCATCCAGCTCTATTCCTTCCCCACGCCGAACGGCCTGAAGATCTCCATCGCCCTCGAGGAACTCGGCCTGCCCTATGAGGCGCACCGCGTCACGTTGAAGCCTGAGGACGTGAAGAGCCCGGAATTCGTGTCGCTCAATCCGAATGGCAAGATCCCCGCGATCATCGACCCAAACGGCCCGGACGGTGCGCCGATCGGGCTCTTCGAGAGCGGGGCGATTCTGCTCTACCTCGCCGAAAAAACCGGCAAGCTCCTCGGCGACACGCCGCGGGACCGGCACATCATCACCCAATGGCTGATGTTCCAGATGAGCGGGATCGGACCGATGTTCGGGCAGTTCGGCTTCTTCTTTGCGTTCGGCGGGCGGGACGTCACGGATCCCTTGCCGCTCGAGCGCTATCGCGCCGAGACATTGCGGCTTCTGCAGGTGCTCGAGACCCGGCTCTCAGGTCGTGAATGGATCGCCGACACGTTCTCCATCGCCGACATCGCGATGGCTCCCTGGCTGCGGACCCTGGAGGTCGGTTACCATGCCTGTGGCGATATCCGGTGTGAGGATTATCCCAGCGTCTTCGCCTTCCGCGAGAGGTTCCTCGCCCGCCCGGCGGTGCAGCGCGGGCTACTGGTGCCGCCGCGGGACTGATTGGATCCCAGCACTCCGGCAGGGCGGCCGGCGCTCAGGCTGTGCCGGCGCTGTTCTGGATGGCGGCCTCGACAAGGCGGCCCCGCTGCGCAGATGACGCTCCCAGCGTTCCGTCCGGGGCCGCTCGCCCGGCATCCTGAAGTTCATCAATGAACGAAATGAACTCCTCCCAGGCTTCAGTGGGATCTCCTGAACGCCGGGCGAAGTTGAGCTGTGCGTCGGCGATTGCGCGCAGGTTGCACTTTCGGGTCCCGTCAAACGCGATGTCGGCTCCGGGATGCTCCGACATGGCGTCCTGGAGATAGGAATGAAACCGTTCGCCCATCGTCCAGAGCTTCATGAGGTCCTTGAAGTCGCACGCGCCGGAGGCATGCAACCGATCTGCCAGCTCGTCCACCTCGCGGGGCGAGATGGCATCGAGATCATAATCCGCCATGATCTCCCGCACCCGGTACGATCCGTCGGACGACCGATCGTTTGGCGAGAACGATGCGGCGGGTTTCTGGGGCTCCGCCGCGCCGGACCGGCCAACGGCTTGAGCGACGGCTGAAGCGACGGATGCGGTGGCGGTCATGCCGGACAACTCCCTTCCGATTCTGTCCGGCACCGTCCTAGGGAGAAAGCCTGAAGAAGAGCTGAAGCTCCGCGAGGCGCCGAGACCGATTGCCCGGCCCGCTCCGTTCGATCCCGCAGCACGACGCATCCCAAACCCGTACCTGCGTCAGCCCGGCAGCGCCCCGGTCAGAACGTAGCGCAGGATCCCGACGACCTGTTCCGGCGTCTCGACCACGGCAAGCGCCGCGGCGTCGACCTCCTTGAGCGCGTGCTGGTGCTCCGCCCCGTGCATCACCACCAGCGATTTGCCGAGCGCGGCGGCATAGCCGGCATCGAAGGCTGCATTCCACTGCCTGTATTTCTCGCCGAAGCGGACCACCACCACATCCGCCAGCCCGATGCCACGCCGCGTCCGGATCGCATTGAGCTTCGCACCCTTGTGGTCGTGCCAGAACTTCGACGGCTCCTCTCCCATGATCACCGCGCCGCAATCGTCGCTCGCGGCGTGGTCGGTGACGGGACTGTCAAAGATGACATCCAACCCCTCCGCCCCTGCCACGATCTGATCCCGCCAGTCGGTGTGAATCTCACCCGACAGATATACCCTAATGGTCATTGTCCCTCCTTCCGGCGCGACGGCGTCCGGCGCGAGCCGGCACCTATGCGACCTTCTCTCGGTCCATCAGATACGTCCGGACATGCGGATCGCAAGTGGAGCCGGGGAATGGAACCTCTCCGCGCCGATCCGGATTGGCGCCGCTTCATGCTACAATGACGGATCGGCCACGGGCTTGACGAACGCCTGGATTCCGTTCGCGAGGCCGGGGGCGACGTCCGCAGGCCCTTTTCATGAGGAACATTCGATGGACTTCAACACCAGTGAACTGATTGATCGCCTGGAGCGGTTGCTCGCAGCGCCGATTCGATACGAGATGCGCGGGATGGTCGGCAAGGTCCGGCCGATCAGCACGAGACCGGAGGACATCCGGCAGCTCGATTGCTCCGGCTTCTTCGAATACATCATCTATCACACCACGATCGGGCGGCATGACATTCCTGCCGGCAGCCGACGGCAGTGGTCATGGCTGCGGGACAATGGCTATACCGAGGTCGACTACGCCACATACGCGCCCCGGAACGACGATGTCGTCCGCGCCGGCTTCCGCGCCGCCGAACACCGGCGCGACCACGAGGGCCGGCGCGTGCGGTCCCGAGCGGGGCATGTCTGGATGGTGATCAACGGCGCTACTTACGAGAGCACCACTGCGGTGGGCAATGACGGCGTTTGCTCGCTCAACTGGGAGTACCGGCTGAAACGGGACGAGGTCGACGCGTTCTTCACGCTCGGCACGGCACCGGGATTCGGCCTCGGCCGCTCGCTGCGCAGGCTCTTCGCCGCAGGCGTGCGCTACCTGGCCTAGCTCCGCAGCACGCCGCCCGTGGCCTTGGTCACCTTTTCGATCACCTTCCGGCTCACGGCCTCGATATCGGCCTCCTTCAGCGTCCGTTCTGTCGGCTGCAGCCGCACGGTGATGGCGAGCGATTTCTTGCCCGCGCCCATCTGCGCCTCGGCCTTCGGTCCGTGGAATTCGTCGAAGACGCGCACCTCCTCGATCAGCGCCTTGTCCGCGCCGGCCGCCGCGTTGACCACCGTCAGCGCTTCGACCCCGGCATCGAGGACGAAGGCGAAGTCGCGTTCGACCGCCTGAAGGTCTGCCAGCTCCAGCGCGCCACGGCTCGTTCCTTTCGACCGCGGGAACGGGACGGCGGCGAGATCGACGGAAAAGGCAACGGCCGGGCCCTTGACGTCGAGCGCCTCCAGCACCCGCGGGTGCAGCTCTCCGAAGACGCCGAGCACCTTCTGCGGTCCGAGGCAGATCGCTCCGGCGCGGCCCGGGTGCAGCCAGTCCGGCAGGGTGCGCAGGACCTGCACCTTTGCCGGTGCGCCGATGGCGGCGAGCACCGCCTCGATATCGGCCTTGGCGTCGAAGAGATCGACCGGGCGGCGGGCGCCATGCACGTCCTTCGGTCCGGTATTCCCCACCAGGAGGCCGCAGGCAAGCTGCTGCTGCTCTTCGGGTTCGCCGCCGTGGAAGCCCGGGCCAACCTCAAAGAGCGCCAGGTCCGCGAAGCCGCGCGCCTGGTTGCGTGCGGCAGCCTGCAGAAGGCCCGGCAGCGGTGTCGGCCGCATGTGGCTCATGTCGGAAGAGATCGGGTTCTCGAGCGCGGTGGCGTCCGTGCCGCCGCCGAAGAGCGCTGCGGCCTCCCGATCAACGAAGGAATAGGTCACGCATTCGTTGTAGCCGAGCGTGACGATAGTGCGGCGGGCAGCCGCCTCGCGGCGCTGCATCGGGGTCAGCACCGCCTCCGGCACGCCTGCAGCGGCGCGCGGCATCGGCTTGCCTTCGAGTTTCGTGAGCGAGGCGACGCGGGCGATCTCCTCCACGAGATCGGCCTCTCCCAGAACATCCGGCCGCCAGGAGGGCACATGCGCCATGTCGCCCTCGAGCCGGAAGCCGAGCGCCTGAAGCGTTGCACGCTGCTCCGCCTCGGGGATTTCCATGCCGACGAGGCTCTCGACCCGCTTCGCATCAAGCCGGTAGGCGCGCGACACATCCGGGATCTCGCCGGCAACCACCACCTCGGACGCCTCGCCGCCGCAGATATCGAGGATCATCCGCGTCGCGTGCTCGATACCCATTGGCGTCCAGCAAGGGTCGATGCCGCGCTCGAAACGATACCGCGCGTCAGAATTGATCTTCAGCGCACGGCCGGTATAGGCGGTGCGGATCGGGTCGAAAAAGGCCGCCTCGAGGAAGACGTTGACGGTCTCCGCGGTGCAGCCCGTCGGCAGCCCGCCCATGACGCCGCCGATGCTCTCGACGCCCGTGTCGTCGGAAATGAGCGTCATGCCCGGCTCGAAGGTGTATTCCTTGTCGTCGAGCGCGAGCAGCGTCTCGCCGCCCTTCGCGCGGTGAATCCGAAGGTTCCCCTCGACCTTGTCGGCGTCGAAGACGTGCAACGGCCGGTTTCGGTCATAGGTGAAGAAATTGGTGATATCGACGAGGGTCGAGATCGGCCGGAGGCCGATGGCGCGCAGGTAGTCCTGGAGCCATTTCGGCGAGGGTCCGTTCTTCACCCCGCGAATGACGCGGCCATAGAAGACCGGGCAGGCGTCCCGCGTGTCCTCGTCGATGCTGACCGAGATCGGACAGGGGAAGCTTCCCGGCACCGGGTCGACCTCACGCGCGATAAGCGTCCCGAGGCCGCGCGCGGCAAGGTCCCGTGCGACGCCCGCCACGCCGAGCGCGTCGGGCCGGTTCGGGGTGATCGCGATCTCGATCACCGGATCGACCCGCTCGGGCTGGTTCTTCGCCAGCCAGTCGGTGAACCGCTCGCCGACCTCGCCGGAGGGCAACTCAATGATCCCCGTATGCTCGTCCGACAGCTCCATCTCGCGCTCCGAGCACATCATGCCATGGCTCTCGATGCCGCGGATCTTGCCGACGCCGATAGTGGTGTCGATGCCGGGCACGTAGGTGCCGGGCTTGGCCACCACCACGGTGATCCCGTCCCGCGCATTGGGCGCGCCGCAGATGATCTGAAGCTCGCCCTCGTCGGTCAGCACCTTGCAGACCCGGAGCTTGTCGGCGTCCGGATGCTTCTCGGCATGCAGCACCTTGCCGATTGTAAAGGCCTCGAGCCGCTCCACCGGGTTCTCGACGCCCTCGACCTCGAGCCCGAGATCGGTCAGCGCGTAGAGGATCTCGTCCAGCGTGGCCTCGGTGTCGAGGTGCTGCTTGAGCCAGGAGAGAGTGAATTTCATCGGGAGCGTCCCATG
Organism: Tropicimonas sp. IMCC6043; assembly: GCF_004146235.1. GTDB lineage: Bacteria > Pseudomonadota > Alphaproteobacteria > Rhodobacterales > Rhodobacteraceae > Tropicimonas. Next base: position 16,988 of record NZ_SELO01000021.1, read on the forward strand.
GATCGTCTGAAGTCGCGTGTGCTTAGCCCAATCGCGGGCGGGGGTGAAGGGGCGGCGGGCGGCTCAGGCCAGATCCTCGATCAGCCGAAAGCGCTCGCAGACCAGCATCATCTCAGGGTCGAAGCCACCGTTGCGCCGGAAATACCTCTCGTGACCATAACGCCAGCCGTCGAGGCTGTCGTCCTCGCCTTCTGCGAGGGCGAAATCCTCCGGCACGTCGCACCAGCGCAGGATCTCGACCGAGAGGGTTTCGATCACCAGCGCCGGCCGGCCGTCCCAGTCGAGCGCAATGTCACGCCGGCCGGGCTCCGGCATCGCCTCGCCGCCTGCCTCGAAATCGCGCAGGGCGCCACAGGTAGCGGTCTTCACCCCCGAGCGCACCAGCGCCAGCAGCTCGTCGCAGAGTGCGCGTGAATCGCCGAAGGTGAAGGTCTCCGCGCCGGGGTAGCGGCGCTCAAGATCGGTCGACACGGTCACCTCCTTGTCCCCAAAGAGTGCAGCGGTCCCCATGGCTCGAGCCAGGCGCTGCGGATCAGGCGCTGATCCCGGCATGGATCGACGGCACATCGAGCGACGCGAAGCCGTAATGGCGCAGCCAGCGCAGGTCGCTGTCGAAGAAGGCGCGGAGATCCGGGATGCCGTATTTCAGCATCGCAAGCCGGTCGATTCCGATGCCGAAGGCAAAGCCCTGCCAGGCCAGCGGGTCGATATTGCCCGCGGTCAACACCTTCGGGTGAACCATCCCCGATCCGAGCACTTCCAGCCAGTCGTCGCCCTCGCCGACCTTCACGGTGCCGCCCTCCCAGGAGCAGCGGATATCGACCTCCGCCGACGGCTCGGTGAAGGGGAAGTGCGAGGCGCGGAAACGGGTTTCGACATGCGTTCCGAAGAAGGCGGAGAAGAATTCCTCCAGCACCCATTTCAGGTTGGCCATCGAGATGTCCCGGCCGATGGCGAGGCCCTCGACCTGGTGGAACATCGGCGTATGGGTCTGGTCGTAATCGCATCGATAGACACGGCCGGGGCAGATGATCCTGAGTGGCGCGCCATGCTTCATCATCGACCGGATCTGCACCGGCGAGGTGTGCGTGCGCAGCACATGCGGCGGACGATTGTCGCCCTCGGCGCGCGCCATGTAGAAAGTATCCATCTCGGCCCGCGCGGGGTGATGGCCCGGAATGTTGAGCGCGTCGAAATTGTGCCAGTCGTCCTCGACCTGCGGGCCCTCCGCAACGCCGAAGCCCATGTCGGCGAAGATCGCGGTGACTTCCTCGGTCACCTGGCTGACCGGGTGGATCGAACCGACGCGCCGGGTGCGCGCGGGCAGCGTCACGTCGAGCCACTCGGCCCTGAGCCGTTCCTCCAGCGCCACATCCGCAAGTGCCGCCTTCTTGGCAGCCAGAGCCGAATTGATCTCTTCCTTGAGCGCGTTGAGCGCCGGGCCCGCGACCTGCCGCTCCTCCGGGCTCATCTTGCCCAACTCGCGCATTTTCAGGCTCACTTCGCCTTTCTTGCCCACAGCCTGCACCCGGAGCGACTCGAGCGCGCCCTCGTCGGCGGCGGCCGCAATGGCGGCGATGTATTTCTGCCTCAGCTCTTCCATGGCTGGCTCCATTTCGTCCCGGCACGCCGCGGCCGAACGCGCGGCGGAATTCCCGGCCGGGCCTATCACATGGGCCTGCGAAGGCAAGACCGCAGGGCACAGGGGCTGCGGGCTGGCAATGGCGCACAGGGTCGATATGCTGAGCGCGCAACCAGACCCGGAGCCTGCCCATGCGCCCTCCCCGCCTGTCCCGCGCCTGCCTGTCGTGGCTTGCCGCCGGGCTCCTGGCCGTCGGTATCGCCCTGCCGGGCGCCGCCTTGGCGCAGTCCAACGCGGTGGGGTTCCTGCCGCTCCAGGGCCAGATCGCACCCGATGGCAGCTCAGTGGAGCTGCGCTGGCCGGACGCAAATCCGCCCCGTGCCGGCAATGTCGTGGTCATGCGGCGCGAACTTGGCGAGACCGGGATGGCAAGCTGGAAGACCATTGCGCCGCGTGTCGGCGCCGCCTTCGGCTATCGCGACGCGACGACCCGGCCCGGCATCGCCTATGAGTACCGCGTCCAGCGCGAGGACATCCGCGACGGACATATCATTGACGCCGGGATCTGGGCGACCGGCGTCGAGGTGCCGGCGCAGGATAGTCGCGGCCGGGTGTTCCTTGTCGTCGACGAGACCGTAGCGGAACCGCTCGCCGCCTGGCTGGAGCGGTTCGAGATGGATCTCGTCGGCGACGGCTGGCAGGTCTCCAGGATTGCCAGCCCGCGCGGCGACACGCAGGACGCCGTGGCCACGCTCGCCATGGCCCGCACTCTAAAGGACGAGGTGCGAAAGCGCTTCTGGGACGATCCCTTCGTCGACCACGCCCTGATCCTCGTCGGCAGCGTGCCGATGGTGCTCAGCGGACGGGCCGCGCCGGACGGCCACGACGCGGTTCCCCATGCCAGCGACCTCTTCTACGCCGATCTCGACGGCGAATGGCCAGACGATGGCAACGGCCTGCTGCGGCCGAACTACGTGCTCGGTGGAAAAATCGACATGCAGGTGGGGCGCATCGACTTCTCGCGGATCCGGCGCGGCGAAAACGAGATCAAGCTGCTGCGAAACTATTTCGACAAGAACCATGCCTGGCGCATGGGCTATATCGGTGACATCCGGCAGGGCTATGGCAAGACTGGGTACTTGCAGGTCGAGATCAACGGAGTTCAGAACATCGTCGGCCCTGAGGCGATGGAGACGGGCGGCCATCACGATGCCGGCCAGGCGCATCCCTGGTTGATCGGGGTGGACTTCGGCTATTACGCAGGCCGGCTCTATGCGCAACGCTTTTCAAACAAGGCCGTCTTTGCGATCAATTTCGGCAGCCACAAGCAGAAGATCCAGAACGGCGAAAACGCGATGGCGATGCTGCTTGCCCAGCCCTTCTACCCGCTCGCGGTGGGGTGGGGCAGCCGGCCTGCCTGGTGGCTGAACCCGATGGCGCTCGGCCGGTCGATGGGCGAGAGCCACATGCGCACCGTCAACAACGGCGTGCCCGAGGAGCCTTACCCCGACACGATGGAATACCTGCCGACCGGCCAGTACGTCTGGCGCAACCCGGTCTGGGTGAACCTGCTGGGCGATCCGACGCTGCACCCTTTCCCGCTGGCTGCACCGGGGCCCGTGACGGCACGGCGGAGCGGAACCGCGGTCGAACTTTCCTGGCAGGCTTCACCGGATCCGGACGTTCTCGGCTACCGGGTCTACCGTGCGGAGGCACAGAGTGGGCCCTTCCTCCCGCTGACGCCGGATGCGCCGGTTACGGATACCGGATTCACCGATCCCGAGCCACCCGAGGCGGCATGGTACATGGTCCGCGCCTTTGGGCTCAAGGATGTCGCGGCCGGCTCCTTCTATGCGCTGTCGCGGGGTCAAGTGGCGCGGCCCGGTGAGCCACCGGTGGTGGCGCCGGACCGCAGTCTGGATCTCGCACCCGGCGACGCCCATCCGGTTCTGACCGCGCTCAGCGATGGGATGATCGCCGCCCCGGTGCGTGGAGTGGCGAACGCCTCGCTGTCGCGTGAGGGAAATGCCTGGGTGCTGGAACCCCATCCCGGGTTCACTGGGCAGCTCCGCCTTCCCTACATGGTCACGAACGCGACAAGTTCGGCGATGGGGATGATCGAGGTGACCGTCGGCGGCCCCTGAGACGGGAATCGGCTGGTTGGAACGACGGTCCGAACTTTCACCTACAGCGACGGCGCTTGACCAAAACGAAAAGACCCGCGCGGCCCTGCGGCCCCGCGGGTCTTCGATCTCGATCCGTCCGACGGATCAGGCCAGAGCAGCCTTCGCCTTGTCGACGATCGCGGTGAAGGCATCGGGCTCGTGCACGGCGAGGTCGGCCAGCACCTTGCGGTCCACCTCGATGCCAGCCTTCGCCAGCCCGTTGATGAAGCGCGAATAGGTCAGCGCCTCGTCATGCGCGCGCACCGCAGCGTTGATCCGCTGGATCCAAAGTGCCCGGAACTGGCGCTTGCGGGCCTTGCGGTCGCGGGTTGCATACTGGTTGGCCTTGTCGACGGCCTGGGTGGCGGTCTTGAAGTTGCGCGAACGCGAGCCGTAATAGCCCTTCGCGGCCTTCAGGACCTTCTTGTGACGTGCGTGGGTGACGGTTCCGCCTTTGACTCGGGACATCTCTCAAATCTCCTCAGCGCGCGTAGGGCATGTATTTTTTGACGATCTTGGCATCCGCCTCCGAGAGGGTGGTGGTGCCGCGAGCGTTGCGGATGAACTTGTTCGTCCGCTTGATCATGCCGTGACGTTTGCCGGCCTGGGCGGTCTTGATCTTGCCGGTCGCGGTCACTTTGAACCGCTTCTTGGCCCCGGACTTGGTCTTCATCTTGGGCATTTGCCAGCTCCTTTGTTGGATTTGGTCTTTCCGCTCCGGCAGGCATGCCACTTTCGGCCCACCGCAGCGGTTGAAGCCGGGCGTATAGGCCCGGTCTTTCTCGCGTGCAAGAGAAAACCGACAGTCTGGGATCGGCGAATGTCAGCCCGGACCGCCGCGCAGCACTTTCATGAAAACGCCCGGAATCGCTTCGAAGGAGTAGCTCCCCGACTGCTTCTGCGACACCGCGTAGCCGATCATCCCCGCCGAAACCAGCAACACCAGCAACGGCAGGGTGGGGCCACGCCCATGCGTGTAGGCGTTCAGGGCTACCAGAAATGCCAGCAACCCGAGAACCGCACCAATGACAAAGATCAGGTCCGGATCAACTACCACGCTCGTCCCCTTTATCGCGTCAGATGCGATTATTCGGGATCCGTGTTGAAAATCAATCTTTCGTCGCAGGGGGCGACCCGGAGGATGTTGGTCGAGCCGGGAATGTTGAAGGGAACGCCGGCGACGACGACGATATTGTCCTCGGCATTTGCAAACTGCCCGGCGCGGGCGGCGCGCGCGGCCGAGACCACCGCCATCTTGAAGCGGCTGACGTCACCATTCGTCATGAAGCAGTTCACGCCCCAGGAGAGGCAGAGCCGACGCGCGGTGTTGGTAAAGGGCGTCAGCGCAAGAATCGGTACCCGCGGCCGCTCGCGCGCGGTCTTGAGCGCAGTGGTGCCGGAATGGGTGAAGCAACAGATCGCCTTGACGCCGGTGTTCTCGGCCACCTCGCGGGCCGCCGCGACGATGCTGTCGGCCGTCGAGGTCCGGTCGACGACGCGCGCCGCCTCGATGATGTCGCGATACATCTGACCCTGCTCGACCTCGACCGCCACCGCGTTCATCGTGCGCACGGCCTCGAGCGGATACTCGCCAGCGGCGGATTCGGCCGAGAGCATCACCGCGTCCGCGCCCTCGTAGATCGCGTTGGCGACGTCGGAGACCTCGGCGCGGGTCGGCACCGGGCTCTCGATCATCGATTCGAGCATCTGTGTGGCGACGATCACCGGCTTGGCCGCGGCCCGCGCGGCCCGGATCAGCCGCTTCTGGATCGGCGGGACCGCCTGGACCGGGAGTTCCACACCCAGGTCGCCACGGGCGACCATGATGCCGTCGGAGACCTCGAGAATGTCCTCGTAGCACTCGACCGCCGAAGGTTTCTCGATCTTGGAAAGCACCGCCGCGCGGCCGTTCACAAGTTCCTTGGTGTGCAGGACGTCTTCGGGGCGCTGCACGAAGGACAGCGCCACCCAGTCGACTCCGAGTTCACAGACGAAATCGAGATCGGCAATGTCCTTGGGGGACAGCGCCGCCACGGGCAACACCACGTCGGGCACGTTCACGCCCTTGCGGTTGGAGATCGTGCCGCCGGTCACCACCGTGCAATCGGCAAAATCCTCGCCGCACTTGTCGACGCGCAGGCGGATTTTTCCGTCATTGACCAGCAGCGTCGCGCCCGGGCGCAAAGCCTGGAAGATCTCCGGATGCGGAAGGCGCACGCGGCTCGAGTCGCCCTCTGCCTCGTCGAGATCCATGCGGAACTTCGCCCCCTCGACCAACTCCTCGCTGTCGCCGGAGAAGACGCCGACGCGAAGCTTCGGCCCTTGAAGGTCAGCGAGAATTGCGATCGGCCGGCCAAGCTCCTGCTCGATCTGACGGATCACTGTGTGACGTTCGCGGATTTCTTCGTGCGACCCATGGCTCATGTTGAGCCGGAAGACGTCAACGCCGGTTTCGAACAGCCTCCGGATCGTGTCGTAGTCGTCAGAAGCCGGGCCAAGAGTGGCCACGATCTTCACATTGCGCATCCGTCGCATGGGCAACCTTTCCATTCTTCCGGCAGGGGTCCCGAGCCTGCGTATCCCGAGGCGAGTGTTAGCGCCAAAATACACAACATGCCACCCCGCAGGACTCTGGCGCTCCGCCCGCCTTCGCAATACACCATTGCCGACGAAACATAACCTGCCAATGACATATCACGCCTTCCACACACATGGCGAAACCCGCGGGAGCCGCTGGCTCGTTACCTGCGATCACGCCACCAACACCGTACCACCACAGGTGAACGGCGGCACGCTCGGCTTGCCGCAATCGGAGATGTCGCGCCATATCGCCTATGATCCGGGCGCGGCGGGCACCGCCCACGCGTTGGCCGATGCGCTCGACGCGCCGCTCATCACCTCGAACTTCTCGCGGCTGGTGATCGACCCGAACCGCGGCGAGGACGACCCGACGCTTCTGATGAAGCTCTATGACGGCACGATCATCCCGGGCAACCGGAAGGCCGGGCCGGCCGAGATCGAGCGCCGGAAGGAGCTGTGCTACCGGCCCTATCACGCGGAGCTCGGCCGGCTCGCGGCGTCGCGGGCCCGACCGGTGATCGTCGCGGTGCACAGCTTCACGCCGCAGCTCAGGGGACGCCCGCCACGGCCTTGGCACGTCGCGGTCCTGCACACCGCGCCGCAGAACGCGCTCTCGCTAGCAGCAATCGCGCGGCTTCGCGCCGAGGGCGATATCTGCGTCGGCGACAACCAGCCCTATGCCGGCCACCAGCCCGGCGATTCGATCGACCGCCACGCCTTGAGCCACGACCGACCGCATGTTCTGATCGAACTCCGGCAGGACCTGCTTGGATCGGTCGAGGCGCAGCAGAGCTGGGGCCGCCGCCTCGCGCCGCTGCTCGCGGCGGCGCTGGAGGATTGCGGCGCGTGACCGGAGGGAAGGGAGAGATGACATGGACGAACAGACCCGGATAGAAATCGAGGCCGCCGCCTTCCGTCGGCTGCGCAGGCACCTGATGCAGGACCGCCCGGACGTCCAGAACATCGACATGATGAACCTCGCCGGCTTCTGCCGGAACTGCCTCTCTCGTTGGTATCAGGAGGCAGCGAACGAACGCGGCATCGACATGGACAAGTCAGAGGCACGCGCGGCCTTCTACGGCATGCCTTATGACGCGTGGAAGGCACAGCACCAGACCGAGGCCGAACCGGAACAGCAAACGGCTTTCGAAAGGGCGTTCCGAGAGAATGTCGGCACGCCCGACAAGGGCTGAGCCGGGCACGCGATTCGCGCCGCTTCAGTCATTTTCCGGCTGCACGGGTCGCGCCGATTTGGACAGGAGTGGAAACGGCACCGCCAATTCAGGCGGGATTGTTGACGCAAACGCGGCTGTCCTGACGAAAATTTGACGGATCCGACTTGAAATCTCTACCCTGTCCGGCGGGGACAAAGGGAAGACCATGTTTGAATTGCTGCCGCTCGCAATCGTCGCGCTGTCGATCGCGCTTGCTGCCGCGTCTCTCCTGGGGGAGCGGCTCGACGGGTTGCAACTGGCCGCAGGCTCTCCTGACGGCGGCCTGCCGCTCGACCCGTATGTCGGCGAGGCAGTGACGTTGAAGGGGTTTGACCCGCGGGCAGAGGCACTGCTGGTGCAGTTGCCGCAAGAGGTCTTCGAGGACATCGACCACGCCGACTTCGCGACACGCCCGGCGCGCAACGGCGCCGGCCAGGAGCTGCTCTTCCGCGACAGGCTGCTGCTGCGTCTGCCCGATCTCGCGCCACAGCAGCGCATCGACCTTTTCGTCGAACCGATCCCCAGCTAGGCGCCGATCAGATCGCCGTCTTGCGGCTCTCGTCCAGATAGATCTCGCGCAGCCGCCGCGCCACCGGCCCCGGCGTGCCGTCCCCGAGCGTGGCGTCGTCAATGGCCACAACCGGCATCACGAAGGTCGAGGCCGAGGTGATGAAGGCCTCGTCGGCTTCCTGCGCTTCAGCAAGCGTGAAGGGCCGTTCCTCGACCTCCATCTGCGCTTCGCGCGCGAAACGCAGGACGGCGGCGCGGGTAATCCCGTGCAGGATCTCGGTACCGAGATTGCGGGTGATGATCTTGCCGCCCTTGACGATATAGGCGTTGTTGGACGTGCCTTCGGTGACGGCACCGTCCTCGATCATCCAGGCATCGTCGGCCCCCGCCGCCTTCGCCATCATCTTGCCCATCGACGGGTAGAGAAGCTGCACCGTCTTGATGTCGCGCCGGCCCCAGCGGATGTCGGGTATGGAGATCACCCGGATGCCGCGCTCCGCGGCCGGGCTCTCGGCGAGCCCCGGCTTGGACTGGGTGAAGAGCACCAGCGTCGGCGGCACTTCCGCGCCCGGGAAAGCAAAATCCCGATCGGCTGGCGCGCCCCGGGTGATCTGGAGATAGACCATCCCGTCGACGATCGAGTTGCGGGCCACCAGTTCGCGGTGAATCTCCAGCAGATCATCCATCGCTTCCGGAGTGGGCATGTCGAGCTCATCGAGCGAACGCCGCAGCCGCCGAGCATGCCCCTCGAAATCGAGCAACTTGCCACCGAGGACCGAAGTCACCTCATAGACGCCGTCGGCAAAGAGGAATCCGCGGTCGAAGACCGAGACCTTCGCCTCCTCCTCGGGAAGATATTCCCCGTTCACATAGACGATACGGCTCATGGCTCTCTCCTAACCCCAAAGCGCCGCGGCGGGCGGGTGCACCCCCGCGGCATCGTAAACAAGCGGCGTCGCCCGGTCTTCGGCCAGAAGCAGCGGCCCGTCAAGATCCACCACGGCGGCACCTTGCGCCACCAGCACCGCCGGCGCCATTGCCAGCGAAGAGCCCACCATGCAACCCACCATGATGCCGAGACCGGCGGCCTCTGCCTCGGCACGCAGGGCGAGTGCCTCGGTCAGCCCGCCGGTCTTGTCGAGCTTGATGTTGATCAGGTCATATTTGCCGGCCAGCCCGGCGAGCGAAGCGCGGTCATGCACCGATTCATCTGCACAGAGCGGCACCGGACGGTCGAGCCCGATCAGCCCATCATCCGAGCCGGCAGGCAGCGGCTGTTCGACCATCGCCACACCGAGCCGCGCCAGATGCGGCGCGAGTTCGGCATAGATCTCCGCCGTCCAGCCCTCGTTGGCATCGACGATGATCTTCGGCCCCGGCGCACCCGCCCGAACCGCCTCGAGCCGGGCCATGTCATCGGGCGTGCCGAGCTTGATCTTGAGGAGCGGACGGTGCGCATGCTCCGCCGCCGCCGCCCGCATCGCCTCGGGTTCATCGAGCGACAGCGTGAAGGCCGTTACCATCGGCCCCGGCGCCGGCAACCCCGCCAGTTCCCAGACCCGTTTTCCGGCCCGCTTCGCCTCGAGATCCCAAAGCGCGCAATCCACCGCGTTCCGTGCCGCACCCGCGGGCAGAAGGTCCTGCAACGCGGCACGGTCGACATCTTTGGGCAGGCCCTCGATCTCCTCGGTGACGCTCTCCAGGCTCTCGCCATAGCGCGCGTAGGGCACGCATTCGCCCCACCCTTCGACCTCGTCATCCGAGACCCGCACTGTCAGCACCTTTGCCTCGGTCCGCGATCCTCGCGAAATCGTAAAGACCTGCGCAAGCCGGAACACGTCCCGCGTCACTTCAATCTTCATTGCCCTGCCCCGTTGCCTTCTTCTTCTCGTTAATCTCCCCGCCGGAGGCCTGAAACCTCAAACCCTCCGCCCTCAGCGACGGGCTCCGTCAGCCAAGTGCAATCAGCGCATCGACCAGGCGGTCCGCACCGTTGCGGAACGGATCGACCGTCGGCAGTCCCATCTCCGCCTCGACCTCGGCAAGGTAGGCCGCCGCCTCGTCCTCGGACATGTGCTGCGTGTTGATCGAGATCCCTATCACCTGCACCTCCGGATTGACCCGCGCCGCCAGCAACAGCGAGAGGTCCCTGAGTTCCTCGAGCGAGGGCAGGGCGTAGTCCGGCAGGCCCCGCATGTGTTCCCGAGTCGGTTCGTGGCAGAGGATCAGCGCGTCAGGTTGGCCGCCATGGACCAGCGCCAGTGTCACCCCCGAATAAGAGGCGTGGAACAGGCTCCCCTGCCCCTCGATCAGGTCCCAGTGGTCGGGGTCATTGTCCGGCGTCAGCCACTCCACCGCACCAGCCATGAAGTCTGCCACCACAGCGTCGAGCGGCACGCCGTCGCCGGTGATCAGGATTCCGGTCTGGCCGGTGGCGCGAAAGCTCGCCTTGAGCCCGCGTTCCTGCATCACGGCATCCATCGCCAGCGCGGTGTACATCTTGCCCACCGAGCAGTCGGTGCCGACGGCAAGGCAGCGCTTGCCGCTCCTCTTGCGGCCATTGGCGATCGGATAGTCGACTTCCGGAACCCGCACGTCGTGCAACTCCCGCCCTTCGGCGCGGGCGATCTCGACGAGCTCCGGTTCATCGGCCAGCAGGTTGTGCAACCCGGAGGCAAGGTCGAACCCCTTGAGCAGGGCCTCGGCCAGCACATGCCGCCATTCCGGCGAAATCACGCCGCCGCGGTTTGCCACGCCAATCACCATGGTTTCGGCACCGGCTTCGCGCGCCTCTTCGAGCGTCATGTCGGGCAGCCCGAGATCGGCCTTGCAGCCCTCCATACGGAACTGGCCGATTGCGAATTCGGGGCGCCAGTCCCGGATTCCACGGGCGACCTTGGCGGCGAGTTGGTCCGGCGCGTCACCGAGAAACAGCAGGTAGGGTGTCTTGATCATCGTCGTCTCCTTGGCGCGCAAGCTTGCACGCGACGCCCTGGGAAATTTTGTCAGACTTACTGACCCAAAACCAGGGATCCGAGAGGATTTCCCGTAAGTTCAGAGAAAAGTCGCACAGAATTCAACTGCCTATACATTATGCAGTTTGAAAACCCACGAAATCCGCCCCGATTCGGACATGCATCCTTGAGATTCACGCGAGGCGCGTCGGCACAACCCACCAGTCCGGATCGGTGCCGGCAAGCGCCTCCGCCGCAGCGCGCGCCGCCGCATCGGTGCCAAACAACCCGAAACAGGTCGCCCCCGACCCGGACATCCGCGCCAAGAGGCAACCCGGAAGGGCAGCGAGCTGGGTCAGCACCTGAGTGATTTCCGGTGCCAGCCGGCGTGCCGGCGGTTCGAGATCGTTGCGCTGCGCCATCAGCCAGGCGGCAAGCGCGACCGCGTCGGTGAGGCCATCGGGCACGGCGCCCATCGGCGGGTTCTCGCGGCAGTCGAGGCCGCGAAAGACCTCGGGCGTCGAGAGCGCGACGCCGGGATTGACCAGCACCGCCGGCAGGGGCGGCAAGGCCGGCACCGGCGCGAGATCCTCGCCGATGCCCGACATACGCGCGGCCTGCCCCCCGACGCAGACCGGGACATCGGCGCCAAGCGCCAGCAAGGCATCCCGCGGCGGCAGCGGCCGGTGATGCAGGCGGGCCAACGCCCGCAGCGTCGCCGCCGCGTCAGCCGATCCGCCGCCGATCCCGGAGGAGGCCGGTAGGATCTTTTCAAGCGTGATTGCGGCCGGAGCGCCGGGCATCAGCGCCGCCGCCTTCAGGACGAGGTTGCTTCCGTCGACGGGCACAGCTGCGCTTCTCAGCCCGGTCACCGCGAACGTTGTCTCGGGTGCGGCAGCGACCGAGACTACATCGCCAACATCCGCAAAGACGACAAGGGAATCAAGCAAATGATAGCCGTCCGCCCGGCGTCCGGTGACATGCAGCGCGAGGTTGACCTTGGCCGGAGCGGCTTCGTCAATGCGCTCCATTGGCCACGGCCAGCGGCGCTTCGCCTTCCTCCTCTAGGACCACGTCAAGCCCGACTTCCAGCTTGCGCCGGATGCGCTCGGCCTCTTCGGGTTCGGGGTCGAAGGACAGTGCCCGGTGCCACTGGAACTGCGCCTCGATCTTGCGACCGACGGCCCAGTAGACATCGCCGAGGTGGTCGTTGACGATCGGGTCCGTGGCCATCAGCTCGGTGGCCCGCTCCATGTGCCCGACGGCCTCGTCGTAACGCCCGAGCCGGTAGAGCGCCCATCCGAGCGAGTCGATGATGTAGCCCGATCCGGGGGACGCCGCGACCGCCTCCTCGATCATCTCCAGCGCCTCGTCGAGATTCTCCTGCATCTCGACAAGGGAATAGCCGAGATAGTTCAGAACCTGCGGCTGGCCCGGATTGAGTTCGAGAGCCTTGCGGAAATCGGCTTCGGCCTCGGCCCACCGATCGGTGCGTTCGCGGGAGATGCCCCGGGCGTAGTAGACGATCCACTGCCCCGGCTGTTCCTCGTCGAAGAGCGCGATGGCGGCGTCATAGGCCTTCCCGGCCTCCTCGTAGCGTTCCTCGGCGCGCAGGTTGTCGCCGAGCGTGATCTGGACGATCGGGATGTCGCCATGGGTTTCGGCGAGCTGTTCCAGCACCTCGATGGCGGCCTCGTTGCGGCCGGAGGCGCGCAGCGCCGCCGCCCGGCCCATCTCGGCCACATGGAACCCCGCATCGTCGCGCGGCACCGAATTGAAGGCCGCGGTGGCCAGTTCGTATTGCTCCTGTTGCTCCAGAAGGGTGGCGCTGACCAGGATGGCGTCGACATGGTCGGGCCGCAGATATTCCGCCATCCTCGCATATGTCAGCGTATAGGCGTCCGACGCCTCGCCCTCGAGCGCGCCGGCGACGGTGTAGAAGACCTCGGCCAGACCGTCCTGAACATTGCGCACCATGTTGAAGGGGATTGTCTCGCCCGCCTTGAGCCGTGACAGCAGCTCTTCCAGGCCGGGGTCGATATCGTTGGTCCAGCCGAGCTCGATGAGCTCGATCGCCGCCTCGTTGCGTCCGAGCTGGCTCAGAACCTGGGCATGGGCGATCGCACCGCGCCGGGTGAGGCGCAACTGATCGCCCGACTCGCCCGAAAAGACCGCGTCGGCAGCCTCGAAATCGCCCACCATCGCGAGCGCAAGCGCTTTGTGATAGAGGCCAAAGGCCGACAGCCCCGTAGAGACCGAAGCCTCGTCGAAGGCTGCCATCGCCTCCTCGGACTGCCCCATGCCGAGCAGCCCCCAGCCGCGCACCAGCCCGTCGACCAGCGGACCCACCTTTTGCGGGCCGTCGAGGCCGGAGACAACGCCCTCGTAGTTCTCGGCCTTCAACTCGACGCCCATCAGCACCATGTTCGCGATCTGGCTTTCCAACCCGATGCTCTGCATGCGCCGCGCCACCGGTTCGGCCTTGTCGATCTCGCCGAGGCCGATGAACGCCATGACGACATTCTCCATCAGCACCGGGTTGTTGCGGTCGCGCGCCAGGGCCCGGGTGTAATACTCCGCCGCGGCGGAGTAGTCGCTGTGGAAGCTGGCGTGGCGGGCAGCCAGGAAGGCGCCGGCGAAGCCACGGCCTGGATCCTCCGCAGCGGCGGGCAGGGCAAGGCTCAGCGAAAGCGCGAGGGCAAGCGGCAGGGAGCGGATCAGGGGCAAGGCGCGACCTATGGTTGGATCTCTGTTGTCCGAACCTAGCTCCGCCAGCCGGGCGAAACAATAAGGCGTGGCAAGCGCCGCGCCCTTTGCCGCCATTCTGACGCCATCGTGAAAGGCAATCCCGAGGCCGGCCTGCGTCCAGGCCCGGCGGGACGCATCGGGACTGGATCCCGGTCTCTCCCCAAAACGTCCTCAGCGTCGCGAAGCGGCAGGGCGAACCCGAGGCCAGTGACAGGGCGGGACCGGACGTGGTCCGGGCCGCTTCGTCACATATTGGGATAGTTCGGCCCGTCTCCGCCCTGCGGAACGGTCCAGGTGATGTTCTGGGCCGGGTCCTTGATATCACAGGTCTTGCAGTGAACGCAGTTCTGGAAATTGATGACAAAGCGCGGCGCCTGCCCCTCCTCCTCGAGGAACTCGTAGACCCCGGCCGGGCAGTAGCGCGCTGAGGGCCCGGCATATTTCGGCAGGTTCACGGTCACCGGCAGCTCCGGATCGGCGAGCTTCAGGTGGCACGGCTGGCTTTCCTCGTGGTTCGTCATCGCGAAGCTCACATTGGTCAGCCGGTCGAAGGAGAGTGTGCCGTCTGGTTTCGGATAGTCGATCGGCTTGTAGGCAGCCGCCGCGCCGGTGGCCTCCGCATCAGTCTTGCCGTGCTTCATGGTGCCGAACGGGTTCCAGCCGGTCATCGAGCCCAGCCACATGTCGATTCCACCAAGGGTCAGCCCGCCGATCAGGCCGTATTTCGACCAGAGCGGCTTTACGTTGCGCACCGGCTTCAGGTCGCGCCCCACCGGCCCGGTCCGCAACGCGGCGTCGTAGCTCTCGAGCGCGTCGCCCGCGCGACCCGCCGCGATCGCGTCCTGCGCCGCCTCGGCGGCCGCCTTGCCCGAATGCATCGCGTTGTGGATCCCCTTGATCCGCGGCACGTTGATCAGCCCCGCAGAGCAGCCGAGCAGGACACCACCCGGAAAGGCCGTCCTGGGAAGCGACTGGAACCCGCCTTCGGAGATTGCCCGCGCCCCGTAGGCCACGCGTTTGCCGCCCTTCAGCAGGTCGGCGACCATCGGATGGTGCTTGAAGCGCTGGAATTCCATGTAGGGGAAGAGATACGGGTTGGCATAGTTCAGGTGGACCACGAAGCCCACGCAGACCTGGTTTCCCTCCATGTGGTAGATGAAGGACCCGCCGCCGGCGTTCTTCCCGAGCGGCCAGCCCATGGTGTGGGTGACCGTGCCCTCTCGGTGCTTCTCGGGGTCGATCTCCCAGATCTCTTTCATGCCGAGGCCGAATTTCGGCACATCGCACTCTGCGTCGAGCGTGTATTTCGCGATGATCTCCTTGGCGAGCGAGCCGCGCACGCCTTCGGAAATGAAAACGTATTTGCCGTTGAGAATCATGCCGGGCTCATAGGCCGGCCCCGGCGTTCCGTCGGATTGCTTGCCGAATTCGCCCGCGACCACGCCCCGGACCTCGCCCGCTTCGCCGTAGACCAGTTCCGAACAGGCCATGCCGGGGAAGATCTCGACTCCCATCTCCTCGGCCTGTTCGGCCATCCAGCGGCAGACATTGCCGAGGCTAACGATATAGCAGTGATGGTTGTTCATCAGCGGCGGCATCATCGCGTTCGGCAGCCGGATCCCGCCGCCTTCGCCCAGCATGTAGAACTCGTCGCGCTTGACCTTCGTCGTGATCGGCGCCCCCCTGTCCCGCCAGTCGGGCATCAACGCGTCGAGCCCTGCAGGGTCCATCACCGCGCCTGAAACGATATGCGCGCCGACCTCGGATCCCTTCTCCAGCACCACAACGCTCAGGTCCGGATCGAGCTGCTTGAGCCGGATCGCGGCCGAGAGGCCCGAGGGTCCGGCCCCCACGATCACGACATCGTAGTCCATCGTTTCGCGGTCTGTCTCGCTCATGTCTCTCCCCGATTCCGGCTTTTTGGCTGTACGAATATTAGCGTCGGCCCTCCCTAGCCGACAGAAAACTGCGCCGTCAATCGCAACGCCGCGCCGCAATGACGCAGCGCAGAAAGTCCCGGCGAGGGTCTCCCGCCGCGCCGCCAACGCTGTTGCCGCGCAACAGAAATCCCAATAGTGTTTCCACATGTCGTATGGTCGTACCAGTTTCGTCGGTCACACGGGCACTTCGGGGACCCCGCCCTCGGGCAATGCAGGAGCCATTCGGGCTCGGGCGGACGCCATACCGGCGGCCTGACGACGGATCACTGGGATGGGAAAGGGAGTCAGGATGGCCAGGGATGCCAGCAAGCCGACCGAAACCGATGCGAGATTGACCCATCCCGGCGAACAGAAGATCCCGGCGGTCGAGGACAAGATCGTTCGCCGAAAGCTCGCACATGAGGTGTTCGATCGGCTCCGGGCAATGATCACCTCCGGCGAACTGGCGCCGGGCGACCCCATCCCGTCCGAGCGCAACCTGATGCAGCGCTTTGGCGTCGGCCGGCCGGCGGTGCGAGAAGCGCTCCAATCGATGGAGACGATGGGGCTCGTCACCATCTCTCACGGTGGCCGAAGCCGGGTGAACGCGTTGTCCCCCGAAAGCGTGCTCGAACGGATGGACGAGGTGGCACAGATCCTTCTGCTGTCGGAGCCCGACCAGCTCGAGCACTTGAAGGAAGCGCGGCGAATGTTCGAGATGGGCATGGTGCGCCTGGCGGCCGAGCGCGCGACCGATGCCGATATTTCCGATCTTCGGACGATCCTGGAGGCGCAGCGCGCGTGCCTGGATGACCCGCGGAGCTTCATCGAGGCCGACATGCGCTTTCACGCCCGGATCGCGGAGATGACCGGAAACCCGATCATGGGGGCCGCCTCGCAGGCGATGCTGCGGTGGCTGCTGCAGTATTACACGGCGCTGCTGCACTGGTCCGGCAATGAGGATACGACTCTTGCGGAACATGAGAAAATCGTTGCCTTGATCGCCGCGCACGACACCGAGGGCAGCGTCGATGCCATGCGCAAGCACCTGGACCGCTCGAGCGACCTGTTCCGGCACGAAGGCGGCTGAGGACGGGAACATTGGGCCGGCTCGACGCGGCCGGCCCATATTCAGCCCGGCGGCGTCACACCCAGGGGCGTGATTGCGCCGCCTGCGCCTCGAACGCGTCGATCGCCGACGCCTTCTCCAGCGTCAGCCCGATATCGTCGAGTCCGTTCAGCAGGCAATGCTTCTTGAACGCGTCGATCTCGAAGGAGATCTCGCCACCATCCGGGCCGGTGATCGTCTGGCTTTCGAGATCCACGGTGATGATCGCGTTGGCGCCGCGTTCGGCATCGTCCATCAGCTTGTCGACATCTTCCTGCGGAAGCGCGATCGGCAGGATGCCGTTCTTGAAGCAGTTATTGTAGAAGATGTCGGCGAAGCTCGGCGCGATCACGCAGCGGATGCCGAAATCCTTGATCGCCCAGGGCGCATGCTCGCGAGAGGAGCCGCAGCCGAAGTTGTCGCCAGCCACGAGGATCTTGGCCTCGCGATAGGCGGGCTTGTTGAGAACGAAATCCTCGTTCTCGTTGCCATCGGCGTCATAACGCATCTCGTCGAAGAGATTGATGCCGAGGCCCTCGCGCTTGATCGTTTTCAGGAACTGCTTGGGGATGATCATGTCGGTGTCGACATTAATCAGCGGCAGGGGGGCGGCGATGCCCGTCAGCGTAGTGAACTTGTCCATTTTCTCTTCCTTCTTGCTCTGCCGGGAGCGCGCGGCTTGCCGGCGGCTGGGAACGGGGAACGCGGCCCGGCGGGGCCGCGGTGATATTCAGAGTTCGTCGGAATTCGCGCGCAGGAAGAGTGCAAGGATCGAGAGCGCCACACCGTTGAACAGAAGCTCGACGCCCAGAAGGATCCCCAACAATCGCGAACTTGCATGCAGGAAATTGGCGAGGATGACGCCGGCCAACAGCGTCGCGAGCGCCCCCGTGACCAGTGTCACGAAGAAATAGCCGGCTTCGCGCTTGCGGTAGGCAGACCCCAAGCGATAGAGGCCCGCCCCGGCGATCACGCCAGCGATCGCGGCGGTGATCGCCATCGTTCCCTCTTCCGGGTTGCGCATGAAGGAGAGGCCGAGCGCCAGCATCAGTGAGCCAAGCATGACCGACAGGAACTTGTTGAACCGTCCGGAATCGGAAAAGCCGACATAGGTCTGCACCGCTCCGGCCAGCACCAGCAGGGCGCCGGTCACCCAGACGATGCCGATCGAAACCGCCGCGGCATTGCCCAGAGCGAGAGTTCCAAGCGCGATCGACACTAAACCCGCGATCAGCCACCTGGCCCACTCACTCATGGCGCTCACTCCCGACAGCCTACTCGCGGTCATCATCGCCGAGCCTACATCAACTCACGGACATCTGTCAGCTTTCCCGTGACGGCAGCAGCCGCGGCCATGGCCGGGCTCATCAGATGCGTTCGCCCCTTAAAGCCCTGACGCCCCTCAAAATTGCGATTCGAGGTTGAGGCACAGCGCTCTTGCGGCGCCAACTGGTCCGGGTTCATCGCCAGGCACATCGAGCATCCTGCGAGGCGCCATTCGAAGCCGGCCGCCTCGAAGATCTCGGCGAGTCCCTCTTCCTCGGCCTGCGCCCGCACCAGGCCGGAGCCGGGCACGACCATGCCCCGCACGCCCTCGGCGATCTTCCGGCCCTTGAGAATCTCGGCGGCGGCGCGCAGGTCCTCGATCCGGCCATTGGTGCAGGACCCGATAAAGACCGCATCGACCGGGATCTCGGAGAGCGGCGTGCCGGGCTCCAGCCCCATGTAGTCCAGGGAACGCCGCGCCGCCTCGACCTTGCCGCCAGTGAAATCCTCGGGCGCCGGCACCTTGCCGGTGATCGGCAGCACGTCCTCGGGCGAGGTGCCCCAGGTCACAACGGGCGCGATGTCCTCGCCCTTGATCGTCACCACCTTGTCGAAATGCGCGCCCTCGTCCGTGTAGAGCGTCTTCCACCAGGCGAGCGCCGCCTCCCACTGCGCGCCTTTCGGCGCGTGCGGCCGCCCCATGACATATTCGAAAGTGGTCTCGTCGGGGGCGATCAGCCCGGCGCGCGCACCGCCCTCGATCGCCATGTTGCAGACCGTCATCCGTCCTTCCATGGAGAGCGCGCGGATCGCCTCGCCGCAATATTCGATGACGTGGCCGGTGCCACCGGCCGTCCCGGTCTTGCCGATTACCGCCAGCGTGATGTCCTTGGCGGTGACGCCCGGACGCAGCTTACCGGTGATCTCCACCTTCATATTCTTCGATTTCTTCTGGATCAGCGTCTGAGTGGCCAGCACATGCTCGACCTCGGAGGTGCCAATGCCATGCGCCAGCGCGCCGAAGGCGCCGTGCGTCGCGGTGTGGCTGTCGCCGCACACCACCGTCATGCCCGGCAGCGTCCAGCCCTGCTCGGGCCCGACAATGTGGACGATGCCCTGGCGGATGTCGCTGACGGGGTAGTAGTTGATGCCGAAGTCGCGAGCGTTGGTGTCAAGCGCCTCGACCTGGATGCGGCTCTCCTCGTTGGTGATCCCGGTTTCGCGGTCGATCGTGGTCGGCACGTTGTGATCCGGCACGGCGATGGTCTTTTCGGGCGCACGAACCTTGCGCCCGGCCATGCGCAGCCCCTCGAAGGCCTGCGGGCTGGTCACCTCGTGGACCAGGTGGCGGTCGATATAGAGCAGGCAGGTTCCATCCTCGGCCTCATGGGCCAGGTGGGCATCCCAGATCTTGTCGTAAAGAGTCTTGGCGGTCATTGGGGGGTCTCTCCCGGTTCGGGTATGTGAAGTAGACAGGGGCGGGCGCCGCATCGCGCGGCGCCGGAAAGACTTTACCCGCGGCCGGTTACGCGGGCGGTCAGTCCGTGGAAGCGCCAGGGCAGGCGCGCGTGATCATCCATGTCGAACTTCATTGCCATTGTTGCCCGATAGCCCAGCCCGTCCCACGCCGCAAGCGGCAGGCACTTGCCCGGAGCGGAAATTGCCTGCAATCCTGCCCCATGGAGCAGGACATCCAGGCTTTTCTCGCCGAGCTTCAGGCGTTCGGACAACAACTCGAAACCTCGGGCCGGCTGCTCTTGCTGCCGTCGCGGTCGCTACAGCTTGGCATCATCGCCGCGCTAATCGGGCTCGCCCAACTCGCGCGCTTCCTGCTGTCGGCGCGGTTGCACGAGGCGATCCGCCGGCTCGAAGGCCGCAGCAAGTCCCAGCTTCGCGCGCTCCTCATGTTGCAACGGCGTGTGGCGCTCATCGCCTTCACGGCGCTCTGCTGGTTCACCGTCTTCGTGATGCGCGACGTGATGGGGCTGTTTCCCTCGCGCAGCTATCTCCTCGTCGTCGTCGGAACGATCTCGCTGGCCTGGCTGCTGATCGGCCTGACCACACGGTTCATCTCCAACCCGTTTCTGCGGCGCGTGGTCAACTGGAGCGCCTGGATCTATGCCACGCTCTATTTCACAGGGCTTCTGGACGACACGACGCAACTGCTCGACTCGATTTCCATCCAGATCCAGAATTTCCGCCTCTCGCTTCTGAACGTGCTGCAGGCGGTGGTGGCAACCGGCACGCTGCTCTTTCTCGCGCGCGTCCTCTCCAATGCAGGTGCCCGTCGGTTGCGGGGCAACGACGACATCTCGCCCTCCATGGGCGTGCTGCTTTCCAAGCTGCTGCAGGCCTTTCTCTATGTTTCGGCGGTCTTCCTCGGCCTGCGCGTGGTCGGGTTCGACCCCACTGGCTTCACCGTTCTTTCCGGCGCCATCGGCGTCGGCATCGGCTTCGGCCTGCAGAAGATCGTCTCCAACATCGTCTCAGGCGCGATCATCCTGATGGACGAGTCGGTCAAGCCCGGCGACGTGATCTCGCTCGGAGAGACTTTCGGCTGGATCCAGTCGCTCGGCGCCCGCTATGTCTCGGTGGTCACCCGCGACGGCAAGGAATACCTGATCCCGAACGAGGACCTGATCACCAGCCAGGTCGTGAACTGGAGCCATTCCGATCAGTTCGTCCGGCTCGACATCCATTTCGGCACCGACTACGCCGATGATCCCTACCTCGTGCGCCGCACTGCAATCACGGCGGCGAAGTCGGTGCCGCGGGTTCTGTCGTCCAAGAGCCCGGTCTGTCACATCACCGGTTTTGGCGACAGCTCGGTCGACTATGTCCTCCGTTTCTGGATCGTCGATCCGACCAAGGGGCTGACCAATGTGCGCGGCGACGTTTTCCTCGCGCTCTGGGACGCCTTCAAGGAAGCCGGGATCAACATCCCGTTCCCGCGCCGCGACCTGCGGATCCTCCCGTCCGACCAACCGCCCGCCGCCGACTGAGCGGCGATTGCAGACCGAATCCACGGGTGCGACAGGGCGTCGCGGGCCTTGATTGCGCTCACATCCGCCCTTTATGACCATTCATCTTGATTCATTCTAAACAGAAAGAGGCCTCCGATGCGTCGGGTCTACAGAGATGTTCACATCGGTCTGATCTCGGCCCTGCTGCTGGCGGTCATCGCCTTCGAAGCGGGTGCCGCGGGCCTGCTGTCGCCGTGGTCCGGCGACGTGGCGGAGACCAGATCTGCCCGCTAATCCCGCGTTCATGTCGCAATTCGTCGCCCGGAGTGGCGAAATACGCGCAATTTCGCGCGTTTCCTTCGCCGTCGTTGAGACGTCACAATCCCGGTGCTATGTTGGAGATATGTCCAGCGCCGGGACACGGTCGGCGCGTTACCAGGAGGGCAATGTCCTGTCTCACCATGCGGAGGCCGCCACGCCAACGGCGGCAGAAGAGGCATCCATGACGATGCCGCACGAGTTCGAAACGGCGACGGTTCAGACGTTGCTAGAACGCATCCTTTCGTCTCTCGCTGAAGACAAGGCCGAAGACGTGGTCGTGATCGACCTGCGCGGCAAGTCCGAGATGGCCGACAGCATGGTCGTCTGCTCGGGCCGCTCATCGCGCCAGGTGGCGGCGATCTCGGAGAAGCTCGTGGAGCGGCTCAAGGTCGATCCCGGCGTGAATTCGAAGGTCGAGGGCAAGGAAACCGGCGACTGGGTGCTGATCGACGCGGGCGACGTGATCGTCCACGTGTTCCGGCCCGAGGTGCGCGACTTCTACCAGCTCGAAAAGATGTGGCTTCCCGCGGGAAGCGCCAAGCGGACCGGCTCCCAGGCCTGATGCGGCTCCATATCGTGGCCGTCGGCCGTCTGAGGTCGGGGCCCGAGGCGGAGTTGATCTCGGACTATTGCCAGCGTGCGGAACGCTCCGGGCGTCCCCTCGGGATTTCGAAAGTGTCGGTGACCGAGATCGACGAGCGCAAGGGCGGCTCGAAATCCGGTGAGGCGGCGTTGCTGGAACGGGCCCTGCCCAAGGGTGCGGCGATTGTTGCGCTGGACGAGCGTGGCAGGAACCTCACCTCCCCGGCTTTCGCGGACCGAATTGCGGGCTGGCGGGATGCCGGCTGCCAGGATCTCGCCTTCCTGATCGGTGGTGCGGACGGGCTCGATCCCGCGCTTGTCGCCCGCGCCGATCTGGCGCTTTCCTTCGGCAAGATGGTCTGGCCGCACATGCTCGCCCGGGTGATGCTCTCCGAACAGATCTACCGCGCCGTTTCCATCCTCTCGGGAAGCCCCTATCACCGCGCCTGAGCCGGGCGGGCAACGATCGCGTCCCGAACCGATGCCGCGTCGACGCCGGATAATTCTTTCATGGATACGCTTTTCTTCATTGCATCGAAGCTGGTCTGGGGCGTTCTGCAACCCCAGACTTGGCTCCTGGTCGGCGCGGCGCTTGCTTGCCTGGCGGCGTGGCGCGGCCGTCTCCGCGCGACGCGTGCCCTGACGTCGCTTCTCCTTGCCCTGATCCTCGCTATCGGCACCCTCCCGGTTGCGGACGGGCTGCTGGCCTCTCTCGAATCCCGCTATCCGGCCAATCCTCCGGTGGAGAACGTCACCGGTATCCTCGTGCTTGGCGGCGGCGAGCGGTGGCCACGCCACGGCCAGCCGCAAGTGAACGAGGGGGGCGAGCGCTTCATCGAAGCGATCTCCCTCGCCCGACGGTTTCCGGAGGCGCACGTCGTCTTTTCGGGTGGCAGCGGCGCGTTGCGCGATCTCGGGACGGTCCCCGGCAAGTCCGCTGAGACGGCCGAACTCATCTTTCGCGGCGCCGGCATCGCACCCGAGCGCCTGACTTTCGAAAATGCCTCGCGCAACACCGCCGAGAACGCCGCCTTTACCCTCGACCTGGTGACGCCGACGCAGGGCGACACCTGGCTGCTGGTAACCTCCGCCTTTCACATGCCGCGCGCCTATCGCAGCTTCGAGCGCGCGGGCTGGCCGGGCCTCGTTGCCTGGCCGGTGGATTTCCGCGCCGCCGGCGGCGTCCATCTCGGCTGGTTCCTTCCGGAAAATCTCCTCGGCCTGGATATTGCGCTCAAGGAGTATCTCGGCCTCGTCGTCTACGGCGTGACCCGGCGCTGAGCCGGTCGCAGCCATGCGCCGCATGAATTTGCGGATTTCCACCCCTGCGGCGCTCTATCGGTTCCAATCGAGCGCCAACGGCACTAGGAAAGCGGCAACCAAGGAGACCTCCCCATGAGCATTCCCAAACCTGTCGTTCTGTGCATCCTCGATGGCTGGGGCATCGGCACCAAGCCGCCGGAAGTCGAGGGTAACTCGCCGGTGCTGGCCGAAACGCCGACGTATGACCGGCTTATGGCGAACTGGCCGCATGCGACGCTCGTCACCTTCGGCAACGATGTCGGCCTGCCGACCGGGCAGATGGGCAATTCCGAGGTCGGCCACACCAATATCGGTGCGGGCCGCGTCGTCGCCATGGATCTCGGCCAGATCGACCTCGCGATCGAGGATGGCTCCTTCCCGAAGAAGGAAGCGCTGCAGCGCTTCATCGCCAAGCTCAAGGAGACCGGCGGCACGGCGCATCTCTCCGGGCTTGTCTCGCCCGGCGGCGTGCATTCGCACCAACGCCACATCGTAGAGGCCGCCCGCGTGATCGCCGCAGCCGGCGTCCCGGTGCAGATCATCGCGCTGACGGACGGCCGTGACGTGCCGCCGAAGTCCGGCGCGGGCCAGGTGTCGGATTTCGAGGCCGCGCTACCGGACGGGGCAAAAGTCGGCGGCGTCGTTGGCCGCTATTTCGCCATGGACCGGGACAACCGCTGGGACCGCGTGCAGCAGGGCTTTGACCTCTTCGTTTCCGGCAAGGGCGACTACGACGCCCCAAGCGGCGCCGCCGCCTGCGAAGCCGCCTACGCGCGCGGCGAAACGGATGAATTCATCAAGGCCACGAAGATCGAGGACTATGTCCAGCCGAAGGACGGCGACGGCCTGCTCTTCCTCAACTTCCGCGCCGACCGCGCGCGCGAGATCCTCGCCGCCCTCGCCGACCCGGACTTCGATGAATTCGACGCCTCCGCCCGGCCGACTTGGGGCGCAGTCTGCGGCATGGTCGAGTATTCCGACCGCCACAACGAATACATGGACGTGATCTTCCCGGCGCAGGACATCGTCAACACGCTGGGCGAGTGGGTCTCCAGGCAGGGCAAGACGCAGTTCCGCCTCGCCGAGACGGAGAAATACCCGCATGTCACCTTTTTCCTCAATGGTGGGGTCGAGACGCCCTATCCCGGCGAGGACCGTTTCATGCCGAAATCGCCCAAGGTCGCGACCTACGATCTGCAACCGGAGATGTCGGCGCCCGAGGTGACGGAGAAATTCGTCGAGGCGATCGAGAAGGGCTACGACCTGATCGTGACCAACTATGCCAACCCCGACATGGTCGGCCATACCGGCATCTTGGACGCGGCCAAGGCCGCCTGCCACGCGGTGGATTCGGGGCTGGGCCAGGTCGTCGCGGCGCTGGAGAAGGCGGGCGGCGCAATGCTCGTGATCGCCGATCACGGCAATTGCGAGACGATGTTCGCCGAGGATGGCGGACCGCACACGGCGCATACGACCAATCTCGTGCCGGTGATCCTGTTCAATGGCCCCGAAGGCGCGACGCTGCATTCGGGCCGGCTGGCCGACGTGGCGCCGACCATCCTCGAGCTGATGGGGCTCGAGCAGCCCGCGGAGATGACCGGCAAGAGCCTGATCGACGGATGATCCACGGCGGTCTCGCCCGGGCGGTCTGGCTTGCCGCGACGCTCCTGGCGGCCCCCGCGGCATCCGCCGAGACGGGCCCCGTCCAGCTCGCCGAGGAGGCCATCGCGAGGATCGAGGCCGCCTCTGCCTCGCTGGAGGCGGCCGAGGGCGCCCGCGACCGGGTGCGCGCGCTGACCGAAACCGTTCAGGCCTACGAGGAAGGTCTCGCCGCCCTGCGCGCCGGCATGCGGCAGGCCGCGCGCGAGGAGCGCATCCTGAGCGCGGTGCTCGAGGCGCGCGAAGTCGAGGTCGCGCAGTTCATCGGCGCGCTTGCCGCCATGGGGCGCGCGCCGGCGCCGCTCCTGCTGCTGCATCCAGCCGGACCGCTCGGCACCGCCCGCTCCGGCATGCTGGCCAGCGAGATCGCGCCGGAAATCGACGCCCGAGCGGAGGAACTGCGCAACGAGCTGCGTCAGCTCGCGGTCCTGCGTGCGTTGCAGGAGAGCGCGGCCGAGTCGCTCCAGTCAGGCATGCAGGGCGTCCAGGACGCGCGCACTGCGCTTTCCCGGGCGATGGCCGAACGCACCGACCTGCCGCGCCGCTTCACCGCCGATCCCGAGGCAATGCGCCAGCTTCTTGAGACCGCTGATTCGCTCGAAAGCTTCGCCGCCGGCCTGACCTCGCTCGGACCAGCCGGCGCCGGCGCGGACGACTTCCTGGCCCTCAAGGGTGCGCTGACACCCCCCGTACAATCGATCCTTCTGCGCGGTTTCAACGAGCCGGACGCGGCCGGCGTCGCGCGCCCCGGATGGCTTCTCGCCACCCGCCCCGGTGCACTTGTCACGGCGCCCGCCGAGGGAACGATCCGCTACCTCGGCCCGCTTCTCGACTACGGAAACGTGATGATCCTTGAGCCCGCGGACGGCATTCTTCTGGTGCTTGCCGGTCTCGGGATCGTCTATGGTGCGCCGGGCGACGTCGTGCAGGCCGGCGCACCGCTCGGGCTGATGGGCGGCGCACCTGCGGGTGAGTTTGTCGCGGAAGCCCAAGTTGGTGGTGGCGCCGAGCGGAGCGAAACGCTTTATATGGAACTGAGACAGGGCGAGGTGCCGGTGGATCCGGCCGCGTGGTTCGCCCCGATACAGGGAGACTGAGAACCGCATGAAGAAGTTCGTGATGGCCGCGATCGGTGGCATCGTGGCAGGTGGCGTGCTGACCACGCAGATAGCGGGCCCGCTGATCGCCCAGGAAGCGCAGAACAACAGCTCGGTCTACGAGCAACTCGACCTGTTCGGCGACATCTTCGAGCGGATCCGCGCACAATATGTCGAGGATGTCGACGAGAAGGAACTGATCGAGGCCGCGATCAACGGCATGCTGGTCTCGCTCGACCCGCATTCGAGCTATCTCTCGCCCGACGACGCTGACGACATGCGGGTGCAGACCCGCGGCGAGTTCGGCGGTCTCGGCATCGAGGTGACGCAGGAAGAGGGCTTCGTGAAGGTCGTCTCGCCGATCGACGACACGCCGGCCGACGAGGCGGGAATCGAGGCGGGCGATTTCATCACACACGTGGACGGCGAGAGCGTGCTCGGCCTGACCCTCGATGACGCGGTGGACCTGATGCGCGGCCCGGTCGGCTCGGAGATCGTCATCACCGTGGTGCGCGAAGGCGTGGACGAGCCCTTCGACGTCACCATCGTGCGCGACACCATCAAGCTCACCGCGGTACGGACCCGCACTCAAGGCGACACTGTCGTGCTGCGCGTGACCACCTTCAACGACCAGACCTACCCGAACCTCGAGGACGGCCTCAAGGAAGCGGTCGAGGAACTTGGCGGCATGGAGAAGGTCAACGGCTTCGTGCTCGACCTGCGCAACAACCCGGGCGGGCTCCTCACTCAGGCAATCAAGGTGTCGGACGCCTTCCTCGACAAGGGCGAGATCGTCTCGACTCGTGGCCGCGACCCGCAGGACAGCGACCGCTACAACGCCTCCGAAGGCGACCTCGCGGTGGGCAAGCCGATCGTGGTGCTTATCAATGGCGGCTCCGCCTCGGCCTCCGAGATCGTCACCGGCGCGCTGCAGGATCACCGCCGCGCCATCGTCGTCGGCACCAAGAGCTTCGGCAAGGGGTCGGTGCAGACGGTGATGCCGCTCAAGGGCGACGGCGCGATGCGGCTGACCACGGCGCGCTATTACACCCCCTCGGGCCGTTCGATCCAGGCGCTCGGCATCTCGCCCGACATTGTCGTCGAGCAACCGCGCCGCGACCCGGCGGCGACCGAGGAAGAAGATGACACGCCGGTCAACCGCTTCTCGCGCTCCGAGGCGGACCTGCGTGGCCGGCTCGACAATGACAGCCTCACCGAGGACGAGCGGCGGCAGATCGAAGAGGAACAGCAGAAGGCGGAAGACGCCGCGGCGCTGCGCGAGGAGGATTACCAGCTCGCCTATGCCATCGACATCCTCAAGGGCCTCTCGGCACTCGACCCGGCACAATAAGTCGATCGCGACTGTTTCGAAAGACGGGCGGCCCGGCGGGCCGCCCGTTCCATTCGCGGGGCTGCGTCCGGCCTCTTGCCAGCGGAGTGCCGGCGCCGGATAAGAGCGCCATGACCAAGGATCCGTCCAAGCTCCCGTATCGCCCCTGCGTCGGCATCGTGCTCACCAATGCCGAGGGCGATGTCTTTGTCGGACAACGGCTCGATTCCGATGTGCCGGCCTGGCAGATGCCGCAGGGCGGGATCGACAAGGGCGAAAACTGGCGCGAGGCGGCGCTGCGCGAGCTTTGGGAAGAGACCGGGGTGCATGCCGACCTGGTGCATTTCGTCGCCGAGACCGAGGGCTGGCTGCGCTATGACCTGCCGGCTCACCTGCTCGGCAAAGTCTGGAAGGGCAAATACCGCGGCCAGGAGCAGAAATGGGTCCTCCTGCGCTTTCTCGGCCGCGACGACCAGATCCGGATCGACACCGAGCACCCGGAATTCTCCGAGTGGCGCTGGCTGCCGGCGAAGGAACTGGTCGCCAACATCGTGCCCTTCAAGCGTGGGGTCTACGAGCAAGTGATTGCGGCCTTCGCGGATCACCTGTGAAGGTCATTCCGCCCGCAGCGTGGCCTCATCCTGCGCGAGAAACCAGTCATAGGTCTCGCGAATGCCGCGATCGAGCGGAATGCGGGCCTGCCAGCCGAGCCGCTGCAGCCGGCTCACGTCCATCAGCTTTCGCATCGCACCATCGGGCTTGCTCGAGTCGAAGATGATTCGCCCGGCAAAGCCCGTGACCTCGGCGATCCGCTCGGCCAGGTTGCGGATCGAGACATCCGTACCGGATCCCACGTTGATATGGCTCAGCATCGGCCGTGTCTCGCGCGCATAGGTCTCGGGATCGAGACCGAGCACGAAGAGCGCGGCCTCGGCCATGTCGTCGACATGAAGAAACTCCCGCATCGGCCGGCCGGTACCCCAGACGACCACCTCCGCGTCGCCGCGCTGCGCTGCACGGTGGAAGCGACGCATCAGCGCCGGAAGCACATGGCTGTTCTCCGGGTGGAAATTGTCGCCGGGCCCATAGAGATTCGTCGGCATGACCGATCGGAAATCGGTGCCGTATTGCCGGTTGTAGCTCTCGCAGAGCTTGATCCCGGCGATCTTGGCAATGGCGTAGGGCTCGTTGGTCGGTTCGAGAACGCCGGTCAGCAGGGCATCCTCGCGCATCGGCTGCGGCGCGGCCCGCGGGTAGATGCAGGAAGATCCGAGCTGCAGAAGCTTGCGCACTCCCGCGGCAAAGGCCTGGTGGATCACGTTGCACTCGATCATCAGGTTTTCGTAGATGAACGCGGCAGGATAGCTGTCGTTGGCATGGATGCCGCCGACCTTCGCGGCCGTGAGGATGACCTGGTCGGGGCGCTCGGCGGCGAGGAAATCGCGCACCGCGGCCTGGTCGGTCAGATCGAGCTCGGCGGAGCTTCGCGTCACCAGTTCGATCTGCCGTCCCGCTGCCCGCTGAGCCTCGAGACGCCGCAGGATCGCGCCGCCCACCATGCCCCGGTGTCCCGCAAGATAGATCTTCATCCCGCTGATCCGCCTTCCCGGCTGACCGGGAGGTCATAACCATGCGACTTGAGCAGCGCATGCCGCCGTGCGCTCGCGAGATCCACCGCGACCATCTCCGCGCAGACCTCCTGCGCGGTGATTTCGGGCACCCAGCCGAGCCGTTGCCGCGCCTTGGACGGATCGCCCAGCAACGTCTGGACCTCCGCGGGCCGGAAGTAGCGCGGGTCGATCCGCAGGATCACGTCGCCCTGCTTGACCGCCGGCGCCGCGTCGCCCTCAACGCGCTCCACAACACCGATCTCGCCAACGCCCTCTCCTTCGAACCGGAGTTCGATGCCAAGCTCGCGCGCCGACCAGTCGATGAACTGGCGGACCGAGTATTGCTGACCGGTGGCGATCACGAAATCGTCCGGCTCCTCCTGTTGCAGCATCAGCCACTGCATGCGGACATAGTCCCTTGCGTGACCCCAGTCCCGCATCGCGTCGATATTGCCCATGTAGAGGCATTGCTCGAGCCCCTGGGCGATGTTGGCGAGGCCGCGGGTGATCTTCCGGGTCACGAAGGTCTCTCCACGGCGCGGACTCTCGTGGTTGAACAGGATCCCGTTGCAGGCATAGAGGCCATAGGCCTCGCGGTAGTTCACGCAGATCCAGTGCGCATAGAGCTTGGCCACGGCATAGGGCGAGCGCGGGTGAAACGGCGTGGTCTCGCGCTGCGGCATGTCCTGCACCAGCCCGTAGAGCTCGGAACTCGAGGCCTGGTAGAACCGCGTCCGCTGCTCGAGGCCGAGAAACCGGATCGCCTCCAGCAGCCGCAAAGTGCCGATTGCATCGACATCGGCAGTGTATTCTGGCGCCTCGAAACTGACCGCGACATGGCTCTGTGCGCCGAGGTTGTAGATCTCGTCCGGCTGCACCTGCGACACGATCCGGGTCAGGTTCGACGTGTCGGTCAGGTCCCCGTGATGCAGGATGAAGCGGGCATGGTCGACATGCGGGTCCTGATAGATGTGATCCACCCGTTGGGTATTGAACATCGAGGCGCGGCGTTTGATGCCATGCACCTCGTATCCTTTTTCCAGCAGGAACTCGGCGAGATAGGAGCCGTCCTGCCCGGTGACGCCGGTGATGAGGGCCGTCTTGGTCATGGATTGTGTTGCTCCCCTGTCGCCGATTCGTCTCCTGCCGATTGGTGCCGCGCCCGGCAGCAGGGGTCCATCCGCAAATGCACCCGGCCGTGGAGAAAGCGGAAAGACCGCCGATCCGCGTGCCCGCTACCCGGACGCGCCTCATCTCCGCGCGGCTCCGTCAGCCGGGGAACACCTGCGCCATCGCGGCGTCGAACTGCGCCCAGCTCATGGTCGCCCGGTTGCCCGCAAAGCCGTGGTAATGCGACCTGCCGTTTGCGGTCGGCAGGCCGGCCCAGATCTCGGCGAGGTTGTTCATGAATTGGTGGCGGGTGATCGTGCCTGCCCGGAACCGGTGCAAGCCAGCCTCCAGGAGCAGGCGGTCGGCCAGCCGGTCCTGAAGGCGCGGCGTGAACAGCGCGTGCTCGTCGATCCCAAGGTCGCGAACCAGTCGGGCGAGAGTCTGCGGGATGAACTGGTAACGGCCGATGGCGTGCTGCTGTTCGGGCGTGTCTTCGATCCACAGGAAGATCTCGGCGACGGACAAGGCGGTCGGCCGGCGAGGTGGCGGGACCGTCGCGGCGTGCTGGACAGCGTCGTAGCCGTGCCGGCGGGATTCAGCGAAGCCGATGATGTCGAGGATCCCGTCGCGCTGCGATCCTCCAAGCCGGAGCATTCCTCCGGACGCGCCCGCTTCGGACCGGGCCGAGGTGCGGCCGGGCGTCTGGCGGGGTGGAGCGAACAGGCCGGCCTCGACCCGGCCGACAAAGAGCGAGGCGGCCTGCACTCGCCCATCGGGCTCGGCCGGCAGGCGGGACACCGTGACCAAACCACCCGCGCCCCGGAACAGGGAGCCGCGGGAATGGAGCGAGGCGGGTTCGGCGATCGTGCCACCGGCCAGCGCCGGGACGGCCGCGATCGCGGCCAGCGTCGGGACGAGTCCTCTCAGCGTCATGCGCGCCTCGTTCTGAGTGCATCCGTGGCGCGGATCCTGCCCGAGAGACGTTCACATTTCGTTGCCGCTTTCAGGGAGTTGACCGCCCCCGCGCGATCCCCGAAAGAGAGCAGCATGACACGCTCCCGCGCCACCGCCACCGGCTTCCTCGCCGTCCTTCTCTGGGCGCTACTGGCGCTCTTCACCGTCGGATCCGCGCCGGTGCCGCCGCTTCAGCTCACCGCGATGAGCTTCGCCATCGGCGGTGCGATCGGCGTTGTCTGGACGCTGGCGGCAGGCGGGCTGCACCGGCTGCGCGGCGTCGGCTGGAAGATCTATGCTTTCGGCACGGCGGGACTGTTCGGCTACCACTTCTTTTATTTCTCGGCCCTCCGACTGGCCCCTCCGGCACAGGCAGGGCTCATCGCCTATCTCTGGCCGCTGCTCATCGTGCTGATGTCGGGGCTCCTGCCGGGCGAACGCCTGCGCCCCGGCCACCTGCTGGGCGGCGCGCTCGGCCTCGGTGGCGCGGCTCTCATCATCCTCGGCGACGGCGGCGGGCTGCGCGGCGACGCCCTGCCCGGCTACGGGCTGGCGCTGCTCTGTGCCCTGTTCTGGTCCGGCTATTCCGTGCTGTCCCGCCGCATCGGCCACGCCCCGACCGAGACGGTCGCGGTCTTCTGCCTGGCCACGGCGCTTCTCTCGGGCCTCGCCCATCTGGCGCTGGAAGACACCGTGTTTCCGGCCACGGCACGCGCCTGGGCGAGCGTCGCAGCGCTCGGCCTCGGTCCCGTCGGGATCGCCTTCTATGTCTGGGATATCGGGGTGAAGCGCGGGGATATACAGCTTCTTGGTGTCGCAAGCTACGCTGCGCCGCTGCTCTCGACATTGGCACTGGTGCTTGCCGGTCTTGCGGAACCGACGCCGCGCCTTGCACTGGCGGCGGCATTGATCACCGGGGGCGCTGCACTGGCCGCCTGGGCCAGCGCACGCGCCGCTCGCGTCAGGAGGCGGACGTCAGCCGCGTGATCTCTTCCTTTATTCGAAGCTTCTGTTTCTTGAGTTCTACAATCTCGAGGTCGTCGGAGCCGGGGGCAGATTGAATTTCCTCCACTTTCGCCGACAGGGCGGAATGTTTCTTGCGGAGTTCTTCAACGCGGGCGGACTCGGACATGGCCAACTTCTCCTCTCAAGTTCTTTCGCCCCTCAAGTGCAGCACGATTTTCTGGGCTTGTCACGCCGAACCGGCATCACAGGTGAATATTTTGCACGGGCTCTGCAAAACCTTGCCGAAAATGCCTATATGGCTGCGGCGCCGAATGCTGGAAGGGCCGCGCCGCCGCGCAGCACGGCAGTGATCTCCTCGGAATAGTCCTCGCCGTCGAATTCATGCATCCGCCCGCGATGGAGCACCAGCGGCGCGTGCAGCCGCAAAGGCGCCCGGCCGCCCTTGCGAAGGCGGACGATCACCAGGCTCGCGTCCCGTCCCTCCCGCGGTTGCAGCGGTTGGATCTGAACGGATCCCAGCCCGTCCTGCGTGCCGAGCAGGTCCGCCAGCCGTTCGGGCCGGTGGATCAGCGTGAGCCAGCCCTTTGTTGCCAGCCGCCGGGCCGCGGTTGCGATCCAGAGCGCGAGCGGCGTCTCCTCGCCCATTGCCGCCTCCCGCGCGCCATGCGGCGACGCATGCGAGTTCTCGCGCCGGAAATAGGGCGGGTTGGCGATCACATGGTCGAAGCTCCGCTGACGGATACCCGGCGGGAGATGGGCGAGGTCCGCCTCGACCACGTTCATCTCCACGCCGTTTTCCGCGGCGTTGCGCCGCGCCAGCGCAGCGATCTCCGGCTGCCGCTCGACTCCCGTGAGCGCAAGCCCCGAAACGCGCGCCGCCAGACAGAGCGAGGCCGTGCCGGTGCCGCAGCCGAGTTCGAGCACGCTCTGCCCGGGCTCCGCCGGACAGGCGGCCGCGAGCAGGACCGGGTCGATACCGGCGCGATAGCCCTTTGCCGGTTGCCAGAGTGCCAGGCGACCGCCGAGATAGGCATCCCGCGTCAGCGGCATGTCGTCCATCTCAGCGGTCCTCGCTGACGTCGAGATCGTTGTCGCGCAGGGCCACGCGGGCGCGGAACAGGTCCCTGTCGGCCACCATGAGCCGCCGCGGCAGGATGCCCAACGACCCTTCGAGGATGCTCATATGGACGTCCATTTCGAAGCAGTCTATATCCTCGCCAGCGAGGAGCGTTTTCGCGAAGGCGATTACTGTAAGGTCGGTGCTGCGTAAAACCTCTTTCATGGCGTCGAGTTAAGAGAAGGCCCGCCGCCTTGTCGAGCGGGATAGCAAGACCGTGATGAGCCTGGACGACCCCAGCCAGAAACCGCATGACCGCCTCGCCGCCGCGCTTTCGGACGAGATGGCGCAGGTCAACGCGCTGATCCGCACCCGGATGGCCTCCGAGCACGCCCCCCGGATTCCCGAGGTGACAGCGCATCTGGTCGAGGCGGGCGGCAAGCGACTCCGGCCGATGCTGACCCTCGCGACGGCGCGGATGTGCGGCTACACCGGCGACAGCCATGTGAAACTCGCCGCAACGGTGGAATTCATCCACACCGCGACACTCCTGCATGACGACGTGGTCGACGAGAGCGCGCAACGGCGCGGCCGGCCGACCGCGAACCTGCTCTGGGACAACAAGTCCTCGGTGCTGGTTGGCGACTATCTCTTTGCCCGCTCCTTCCAGTTGATGGTGGAAACCGGCAGCCTCAGGGTGATGGACATTCTCGCCAACGCCTCGGCGGTGATCGCCGAAGGCGAGGTTCTCCAGATGACCGCGGCGCAGGACCTCGGCACGGACGAGTCGATCTACCTGCAGGTGATCCGCGGAAAGACCGCGGCGCTCTTTGCGGCGGCGTGCGAGGTCGGCGGCGTGGTGGCCGGGGCTCCGGAAGAACAGGTCTTGGCGCTGCGTGATTACGGTGATGCGCTCGGCATCAGCTTCCAGATCGTCGATGACTTGCTGGACTACGGCGGCGACGCCGCGGCGACAGGCAAGAATGTCGGCGACGACTTCCGCGAACGCAAACTGACGCTGCCGGTGATCAAGGCGGTGGCGCTGGCCGACGACGAGGAACGAGCGTTCTGGCGCCGAGTCATCGAGAAGGGCGACCAACGCCCGGGCGATCTCGAGACCGCGCTGGCGCTGCTCGCAACCCATGGCACGCTCGAGGCCACCCGGCGCGAGGCACTCGGCTGGGCGGAGCGCGCGAAGACTGCGCTTTCGGCTCTTCCCGCGGACGAGATTCGCGAGATGCTGACCGACCTCGCAGATTACGTGGTGGCGCGGCTGCGCTGAACCTGCCGTCTCGCAGCGCCTTCCGCTCATCCCGGAACCGGGTAGCCCCGCCAGGACTTGATCGACCGCAGGGCAAAGCTTGTCTGCATTCCCGACACGCCGGGCAACCGGGCGAGGCATCGGCGATGGATCATGTCGTAATGCGCCACGTCACGGGCCACGATGCGCAGGATGTAATCCGCGGTGCCGGTGGTCAGCACGCATTCGAGGATCTCGTCATAGAGCTGCACCGCCTTTTCGAAGGCGTCCATTGCCTCCTGGCTCTGCGAGGTCAGCGTGATGTCGACGAAGACCTCGAGGTCCAGCCCCAGAGCCTTCGGATTCACCCGCGCCGAATAACCGTCGATCATGCCGCTTTGCTCGAGGAGCTTCACCCGCCGGTGGCAGGCCGAGGTCGAGAGCCCGATCCGATCGGCTAGCTCCGCAACCGCGATATGCGAATCCCGCTGCAGCTCGCGCAGGATGTTGGCGTCAAATCTGTCCAAATGACATCCTCCCGTTTTGACCAATCTTCGGAAATCTTCTCGCAAAACGCCAGAGAGACGCGCCATGTATGAATCGAAACCGACGCAGAGCGTGATATTCTTGACAGAATTGCACAAGGGAGACAGCGGCTATGCGCATCGGTGTGCCGAAGGAAATCAAGACCCATGAATACCGCGTCGGGCTGACGCCGGAATCTGCCGCCGAGATGATCGCGCATGGCCATTCCGTCGCGGTGGAAACCGGCGCCGGCGTCGGAATCGGGGCCGACGATTCGGTCTACGAGGCCGTCGGCGCAACGATCCTCGGCACGGCGACGGAGGTCTTCGCCACCGCGGAGATGATCGTGAAGGTCAAGGAACCGCAGCCCGCCGAGTGCGCGATGCTGCGGCCGGGCCAGCTGCTGTACACCTATCTCCACCTCGCCCCCGACCCGAACCAGGCGAAGGCGTTGATGGAGTCGGGTGCCGTCGCGGTGGCCTACGAAACCGTTACCGATGCCTGGGGCGGTCTGCCGCTGCTGAAGCCGATGAGCCAGGTCGCCGGGCGGATGTCGATCCAGGCCGGGGCCACGGCGCTGGAGAAGGCGCATGGCGGCCGCGGCGTGCTGCTCGGCGGCGTGCCGGGCGTGGCGCCGGCAAAGGTCGTCGTGATCGGCGGCGGCGTCGTCGGCTTCAACGCCGCGCAGATGGCGGTGGGCCTCGGCGCGGATGTCACCATCATGGACCGCAATCCGGAGGCGCTCGAGCGGCTTGCCACGCATTTCGAGAGCCGCGCCAAGACCGCCTATTCGACCCGTACGCGGATTGCCGAACTCGTTGCCGCCGCCGACCTCGTCATCGGCGCGGTGCTGATCCCCGGCGCGGCGGCACCGAAACTGGTGACCCGCGCGGATCTCGCCGAGATGAAGCCGGGCGCGGTCCTTGTCGACGTCGCCATCGACCAAGGTGGCTGTTTCGAGACGTCCCGGCCCACGACCCATTCCGAGCCGACCTTCGAGGTCGACGGAATCGTGCACTATTGCGTCGCCAACATGCCCGGCGCCGTAGCGCGCACGTCGACCTACGCGCTCAACAACGCCACCCTGCCCCATGCCCTGCGCATGGCCGATCTCGGCTGGAAGGAGGCGCTGCGGCGCAATCCGCACCTGCGCGCGGGGCTGAACGTCTGGGACGGACGGATCACCTGCGACGCAGTCGCCGAAGCGCTCGGCCTCGACGGGATCGACGCAGAGGTTGCGCTGGCGGCCGAGTAGACGCGTGTCGGTGCGCCGCTGCGCGACGCCGATCGCCGGCAGACCCCAGGGGTGAGCCCGCACGAGACGCGCTCACTTCAAAAACCTGGCCCTGGAAGCACGCCGCCCGCCGGATCTCTCCGGCGGGCGGTCTGACTCTCACTTCGGCTCCGGGTCAGGCGGCCATGCGACGAAAGAACCTTTTCGGCCATGCCAGGAAAATCATCTGGCTTCCGCGCCGGCGCCGACCGAAGAGCATCTGGAATCCATGATTCGGATGCATCTCGCGCTCCTCTGCAGTTTGTCGATCTTAAAACAAGATGGCACTTGCGGCGCGAAATTCAACCCCAGAAGGAGGGAAACTATACCATGGGTATAAAACTGGTTGTTTTCCGGTCACGCCCCTTAGCCTAGACCGGGGCGTCGAAGAAGCCCGGGCCGGCCTGTTCCAGCAGTCGGGCGGCGAGATCGCGGCCGAGGGCTGGGCCGTCCTCGATCGGCGCGCTTGCGGCGCCCTCGTAACACCGGCTGCCGTCCGGACGCAGGATCTCGCCTCTGAGCGCGAGGTTGCCGCCCTCGAGCACGGCCAGGCCCGCGATGGGCGTCTCGCAGGAGCCGTCGAGCGCGGCGAGGAAGGCCCGCTCGGCGGCGAGCCGCTGGCCGGTCGGCACATCGTGGATCGCCTCGAGCATGCGCGCCGCTCGGCTGTCGCTGTCCCGCCGCTCGATGCCGATCGCGCCCTGCGCCACCGCCGGTAGCATGTCTTCGGTGGCGATCGGCACCCGCGCGATATCGAGCCCCAGCCGGTTCAACCCGGCGCAGGCAAGGAAGGTCGCCGCGGCCACACCGTCCTGAAGCTTCTTCATCCGGGTCTGCACATTGCCGCGGAACTCCACCAGCCGAAGGTCCGGCCGCCGGTAGAGCAGCTGCGCCCGCCGCCGCAGCGAGGATGTCCCGACCACTGCACCCTCCGGCAGGTCTGAGAAGGCGCGGCCCTCAAGCGTGACGAAGGCATCGCGCACATCCTCGCGCGGAAGGAAACAGTCGAGCACAAGCCCTGCGGGCTGCTCGACCGGCATGTCCTTCATCGAATGGACCGCGATGTCGATCTGATCCGCGAGCAGCGCTTCCTCGATCTCCTTGGTGAAGAGCCCCTTGTTGCCGATCTCCTTCAGCGGCCGGTCCGTGTCGATCAGCGCGCGGTCGTCGCCGGTGGTCTTGATCACCACGATCTCGAAGGCCTCGGCCGCAAGGCCGAAGGCGGCGCCGAGCCGGGCGCGGGTTTCATGCGCCTGAGCCAGCGCCAGCGGCGAGCCGCGGGTGCCGATGCGCAGCGGCGCGGCGGGGTTGGGGAGCGGATATTCCATGCCCTCGTGCTTAATTGCCGCCCCGCGGCCTGACAACACCCTGCCCCGCTTGACTTCCTGTCCCAGAGGTCGCACCCAACGGGGCGAACAGAGGGGAGGGCAAGGATGGCGAAAAAGCTCCTGAGAGCGCTGGCCGGAGAAACCCAGGCGGTTCCGCCGATCTGGATGATGCGCCAGGCCGGCCGCTACCTGCCGGAATACCGCGCCACCCGTGCGCAGGCCGGGGATTTCCTGTCTCTTTGCTATAATCCAGAGCTCGCTGCCGAAGTGACGTTGCAGCCGATCCGCCGTTACGGATTCGACGCGGCGATCCTCTTTGCCGATATCCTGCTCCTGCCCGACGCGCTCGGGGCCGACCTTTGGTTCGTGACCGGCGAGGGGCCGCGGCTCTCCACGGTGACGGCCCAGGCGGATTTCGACCGGCTCAAAGGCAAGGACGACATCCACGACCACCTCGCGCCGGTCTACGAGACGGTGCGCCTGCTCGCCCGCGAGCTGCCCGAAGAGGTCGCGCTCATCGGTTTCGCCGGCGCGCCCTGGACGGTGGCGACCTACATGATCGCCGGCCGCGGCACGCCCGACCAGGGCCCGGCCCATGCGCTCAAGGCAGAGAACCGGCCGCTCTTCGACGCGCTGATGGAGCGGCTGACCGAGGCCACGATCGAATACCTCTCGCAGCAGGTCGAGGCAGGGGCAGAGGTGGTGAAACTCTTCGACAGCTGGGCGGGCTCACTCAGCGGCGCGGATTTCGAGACCTATGCCGTCGAACCCGCCCGCCGGATCACCGCCGCTCTGAAGGCGCGCCACCCCGGCCTTCCGATAATCGCCTTCCCACGCGAGGCCGGCGAGAAATATGTCGGATTCGCCAGGGCGACCGGGGTCGACTGCGTCGCGCTCGACAATTCGGTGAGCCCCGAATGGGCCGCCGAACATGTGCAGGTCGACGGCTGCGTGCAGGGCAACCTTGCCTCTTCGCACATGGTCACTGGCGGCGCCGCGCTGGTCGAGGAAACCCGCCGGATCGTCTCGGCCTTCTCCAGGGGACCGCACATCTTCAACCTCGGCCATGGAATCACCCCGGATGCCGACCCCGACAATGTAAGCCTTATGATCGACACGGTGCGCGGCGCCCGGGGCTGACCGCATGCTGCTGGCGCATCTCACGCTGACGCTGACCGTGGTGGCCACGGCAACGATGGCGGCCTCCGCGGCGGTCCAGGCGGTCCGGCAGGAGTTCGACCTCTTCGGCGCCACCGTCCTCGCCATCGCTGCGGCGCTCGGCGGCGGGACCGTCCGCGACCTCCTGCTGGGCCGCACACCGGTTTTCTGGATCGACGACCTGACCTATGTCGCCACGACCGTTCCCATCGCCATGCTGACCTGGTTCGCCGCCCGCCGCATGGACACCGGCAACGGCCGTCGACTCCGGCTGCTGCTCTACCTCGATGCAATGGGTCTGGCGCTGTTCACCCTGATGGGCACGCGGATCGCTCTGCAGGCCGAGACTTCGGCGCTGATCGCCATCATCATCGGATGCATCACCGGCACCGTCGGGGGCATGATCCGCGACATGTTGTGCAACCTGACCCCGACGATCCTGAAGAAGGACCTCTATGCCACGATCTCGCTCGCCGGCGGCGCGGTCTACCTGCTGCTGCGGGAAGCCGCCCCGGACTGGGCCGCCATCCTGGTCGCCTTCGTCGGCATGCTCGTTGCGCGGGTCGTCGTCATCCGCCGCGCCGCCTGATCCTCAGATCCATTTCGCCAGCGGCGGCAGCGACATTAGCACCGCTTCGGGATCATGCCCGGTGGCCAGCCCGAATTTAGTGCCGCGGTCATAGACCAGATTGTATTCGGCATAGAGGCCGCGATGGACCAGTTGCGCCTCCTTGTCGGCCTCGCTCCAGGGCGTGTCGCGCCTTGCCTCCGTCACCGGAAGGAAGGCCGGCAGGAAGGCGGCGCCCACGGCACGGGTGAAAGCGAAATCGGCCTCCCAGTCGCCGGTGTTGAGGTCGTCGTAGAAGATGCCGCCGACGCCGCGGGCGCGCTTGCGGTGGGGGATGAAGAAATACGTATCCGCCCAAGCCTTGAAGCGCTCGTAATACCCCGGATCGTGGGCGTCGCAGGCCGCCTTGAGCGCGGCGTGGAAGGCCGCCGTATCCTCGTCATATTCGACGCAGGGGTTGAGATCCGCCCCGCCGCCGAACCACCAGGCGCCCGGCGTCCAGAACATCCGCGTGTTCATGTGAACCGCCGGCGTGTGCGGGTTCTGCATATGCGCCACGAGGCTGATGCCGGAGGCCCAGAAGCGCGGATCGGCCTCGATGCCCGGCACGCCGCGCGCCGCCATGGCCTGCTGAGCGGCCTCGCCGAGCGTGCCGTGGACGGTGGAGATGTTGACGCCGACCTTCTCGAAGACCCGCCCGCCGCGCATTACGCTCATCAGCCCGCCTCCGGCGTCGCTGCCGTCCTCCGCCGTCCGGTGCGTCGCGCGCAGCTCGAACCGCCCGGCCGGTCGGCCGGCAAAGGGGCCGGTCTCCTGGCTGTCCTCGAGCGCCTCGAAGGCGGCAACGATCCGGTCTCGCAACTCGTGAAACCACTCCGAGGCGCGGG
Organism: Tropicimonas sp. IMCC6043; assembly: GCF_004146235.1. Classification (GTDB taxonomy): domain Bacteria; phylum Pseudomonadota; class Alphaproteobacteria; order Rhodobacterales; family Rhodobacteraceae; genus Tropicimonas. The sequence goes on from NZ_SELO01000021.1 coordinate 56,964, forward strand.
TCTTTTCCGCCTGCATCGCTTCTTCCATCCTGTCCTCCCTGACGGCCGCCACGGGCTACCAGCTTTGCCCGGATATCGCCAGTCCCGGGCGTGTGGAGAGAAAAGAGGCTGCACCGGACGAAGGGGCGCTCGAGCTGCCCCGTTGCGGCTCGTCCGCAATTGGCGCCGCGCCCCGCGCGCAGTAGCCTGATCGCATGGGCCGTCTGATTCTCCTGCTCACCCTGCCACTGCTGGCTGCCTGCGCGACGCCGCGGCAGACCTGCCTCGTGGCGGCGACGCGTGACCTGGCCACGGTCGACCAACTGATCGCCGAGACCGAGGCCAACCTGCAGCGCGGCTACGCCATCGAGCCGGAATACTACACCGGCTCGCAGGTCGGCCTCTGCGTCGGCAACGGGTTATATACCGGACTGGGCTGGACCTATTGCACCGTTCCGCAAACGCGCGTCCGTGCCAGGCCGGTGACCATCGACCGCACGGTCGAGCAGCAGAAGCTGAGGGATCTGAAGAAGGTCCGCGTCCGCGCCGAGCGCGAGGCGAGAACGAAACTCGAGAGCTGCGACGCGACCTATCCGCAGTAAGGGCCGGGCCGCGTCAGTGCGCCGGCGCGTTGACCGGATCGAGAAGGGTGCGCCCTCCGTCGACGGTGAGAATCTGCCCGGTCATGAAGGCCGCCGCGTCCGAGGCGAGGAACTGCGCCGCCTCGGCCACTTCGCCCGGCTTGGCGATCCGATTCATCGGCGTGTGCTCGCGGATATCGGCGCGATAATCGGCATTCTGTTTCAGGGCTTCCTTCAGGCTCGAGGAGAGCACCGAGCCGAAAGAGACGCCGTTCACGCGGATCCGGTGCGGAGCGAGCGCCACGGCGAGCGAACGGGTCATCTGGTCGAGCGCCGCGGTCGAGACAGAATATCCGAGCAGTTCGGGATGGGTCCTACGGGCGGCGATCGAGGACAGGTTGATGATCGTGCCGACCGAGTTGCGGTCCTCGGACTCGCTCTCCTTGGCCTGCTTGATCATCCGTTTTGCCACCGCCTGGCTCAGGCGCAACGCGGTCATCAGGTTCTGCTGCAACAGCATCTCGACCGCGTCATTGTCCGGATCGAGCGGGTCGGAGGGCTCCATCTGCCGGCAGGCATTCACCAGGATGTCTATATGATCGAAGGCGTCGAGCGTCGCCGACAGAAGGTTGGCGATGGTCAGCCGCTCGCGCAGGTCGCCGGCGAAGGACCGGGCACTGCCGCCCTTGTCGTCGCCGATCTCGTCGCGGAGCCGCTTCTCGTCCATATCCGCGAACATCACGTTCGCGCCCTTGTCCAGGAAATGCCGCGCGATCGCGAGCCCGACCCCGTGGGCGGCGCCGGTGACGATCGCTGTCTTGCCTTGGATGGAGAATGTCATGTGTCGGTCCTGTCGGAGTGTTGCCCGGGGGCCGTGAGGGGGATGAGTGAGTGTCTCAGCGTTTCGGCCGCGCGCCGGATTTCGGCCGGCGCGCCGCGAGGATCTTGAAACCCGGCGTGCCATCGAGTTCGCGGACCTCGCCGAAACCCGCGTTGAGCGGCGCCTCATAGGGCAAATGCCTGTTGGCCACAAGCCACAGGGTGCCATGCCCGGAAAGGTTGCGCGCCGCCGCAGCGATGAAGGCCGCGCCGAGCGTGGGGTCGGCGGCACGGCTGGCATGGAAGGGCGGGTTCATCACGACGTGGTCGAAGGGTGCGCCATCGCTCCACTGCGTCACGTCCTCCCACAGGAAACGCGCACGGTCGTCGGCAATGTTCATCCGCGCCGCCTCGAGCGCGGCGTGTTCGGCCTCGACCAGAACGCATTCCGTGACGCCCGCGCGTTCGAGGACGTGAAATGCGAGATAGCCCCAGCCGGCGCCGAGATCGGCCACGCGCCCGGGCATCTTGGCCGGCAGCGCCTCTGCCAGCGCCACCGAGGCCGGGTCGGGTCCGTCGGCCGAGAAAACTCCCGGCGCGGTCACCCAGCCGCTTTCCAGCCGTTTCACCGGCGGCAGCGCCCAGTCGGCGAAGAGCCCGGGGCCGGGCTGGACGGCAAAGATCTTGCCATGCGCCTTTGAGACAGGAGGCGCGACGTCGCAACGCTTGCGGATCTCGCGCAGGATCGAATCGACTCCGTCGCTCTTCTGCCCGTCGACGATCACCACCCCGCCCTGCGCGGCGGCCTCGGCGATCAGCGCCTTCGCCTCGGCCTTCGACCGCGGCAACATGACGATGGCGGCGGCGAAATCCTCCGGGGCGGCGACATCGGTTCGGAACCCTCTCCGTGCCCAGGAATCGTGATCGGCGCGGTTGCCCTGGACGATCTCGACCCGTTCGCGTGGCAAAGCCGAGAGATCGGCCTCTGCCCGCGGCCGGAAGACGGCGATGGCCCCCGTCTGGGGCAGGTGCAGGGCACCGGATCTGAGCGCAAATGTCAGTCGGCTGTCGGACATGGCGCGGCCACTATCGCAGAACCGCACCCGGGGTCACGCGGAAAATTCCGCCGCGCCGGGGCCACCCCGGCCGGCTGCTATTTGATATCCGCCGCCGCCTGCGTAGACTTGGCGGAAAAGAACACCCATCGGAGGCCGTGATGAGCAGATATCTTTCCACCCTGGGACCCCTGGCGTTCGGCTTGGCCTGTGCGCTCGCTGCCGGCGCGGCGCTGGCCGACCGGGCTCTGGTGATCGGTGCCTCCGAGGAGTCGCGGCGTGGCCTCTGGTGGTCGGGCGGCGGCGAGGCGGACAGCGCGCAGGCGCTGCGCGAAGCCGGTTTCGACGTGATCACTGCCGACGCGGGTTCGGTTGGCGATATGCGCAAGGCACTCTCTGCCTTCCTCAACGGGATCGAGGAGGAGGCGCGCGTCGTGGTCCACCTCTCCGGCGCCTTCCTCAACGGCGCGGGCCGGACATGGCTGGTCGAGGCCGAACGCACCGGGCGGCCCGATCTCGCGACCATCGACGACATCGCGCTCTCCGTGGACACGGTGCTCGCTGTGGCCGGGCGCGTTCCGGGCGCTGCCATCGTCGCGCTCGGCACCGTCGAGGGCGAGGTGACGCCGGGGGCCGGGCTCGAAGCCGGGCCGTCGGCGCTGGTGCCGCCGCAGGGCGTCACCCTCGTCACCGGCGCGGATGAAGCGGTGGCCGAGTTCGTGACCGACCCGCTGCTGGTGGAGGGGCAATCGCTGCCCGAGGCGATCGCGGCGGTGCGGGGGCTGCGCGGCAGCGGCTTTCTCTCCGGGCGGGTGGCCTTCATCCCGGCCGGCACAGAACGGCCGGTGGCGCCCCCAAACGCGGCCGAGGTGGAGCGGGCGATCTGGCAGGCGAGCCTCGCGCAGGACAGCGTCGAGGGCTACCGCGGCTATCTCCAACGCTATCCTGACGGGTTCTTCGCCGCCGAGGCGCGGGCGGCGATCGAGCGGATCGAGACCGAGCCGGGCCGCGAGGCGCGGCTCGCAGAAGAGGCGCTGGCGCTCGACCGCGCTGACCGGCGCACCATCCAGCAGCAGCTCACCTTGCTGGGCTTCGAGCCGCGCGGCGTCGACGGGGTCTTCGGCTCCGGCTCGCGGGCGGCGATCTCGCGGTTTCAGGCCAAGAACGGCTTTCCCGAGACCGGCTTCCTGAACGCGACGCAGATCGAACGCCTCGCCCTGCAAGCCGAGCGGCGCGAGGCGGAGGTCGCGGCCGAGACGCGCAGGCAGGAACTGGAACGCGAAAAGAGAGACCGCGAGGCCTGGGCGGCGGTCTCCGAAACAGGCGACGAAGCGGGGCTGAGGACCTATCTCGAGCGCTATCCAAATGGCCTCTTCGCGCCGATCGCGAAGGAGCGGCTGGCGGCGATCGACGCCACGGCGAAGGCGCAGGCCGAGGCGCTGGAGCGGGCCGACTGGGAACGCGCAGCGGCGGCCGGCACCGAAGAGGCGCTCGCAGCCTATCTCGCCGCGCATCCCAACGGCGCGAACGCGGCCGTTGCGCGGGAGCGCCTGGAGGCGATGGCCAACGCCGGAAGCGAGGCCATGCAGGCGGCCGAAGCGGCCGAGGCGGCGCTCGGGCTCAACCCGGTGACGCGGACACTGGTCGAGCGCAGGCTGGAGCAGCTCAATCTCGACCCCGGCCCGGTCGACGGAAGCTTCGACGACCAGACCCGGGCCGCGATCCGCCGCTACCAGCGCGCGCGCGGGCTGGACGTGACGGGCTACATGAACGAGGTCGTCGTGGCGCAGATGCTGGCCGATCTCGGCGGGCTGCTGATGCCGGAGCGGTAGGGCCAGGCGGCAGGAGCTGGCAGAGATGCCGCTTGCTGCGCGAATCCGCTTTGCGAAAGGACAGCACAAGTTGCGAGCGCAAGAACGCCCCCGTCGCAACCTTGGACCGAAGACGTCGCGGCGCAGTGCAGCGTCTACGCACCGTCAGTCCACGCGTACCGCGGCAGAATTGGCGCGGCGTATTCGCACTGTGTGGGTTGAACCGCCTGGGCGTAGCTCCCGTGTCGTCCTGTTGAGCCCAATTCCGAGACAGTCCTTTCATGCTGCCAGGGTTTCATGATGGACCCTGGATGCACCGCTCAGAGTCCCCATTGACGGAAGACTCACAGTACCAGTGGCGGGAGAAGAGATCTGTAGCGCTCAAGCTCCGCCGAGGCGGCCTCGTTCCTCTTGCGAATGTCGGTCACGTCGAGATGATCCTCGAGGGTCGGGCGACGACGGTAGCGGCGGTCTTTCTGCTTCGAAAACATCGGCTTTTTCCCTGATGTGAAGATTGAGGTCATGCCACAAGCTTGCCGTTTCTTCCCAAACCGCGCGTCGGGAGCATTCCCCATTTTGATTTCTTCGGTTCCCCATTTTCAGATCCCTATCGGGTTCGGATGCGGTAACCTTTGTCTGGGAGGGCGGTATGGAGCTGCTGGAACGGGACGAACCACTGGACCGGCTTCGGGCGGCATTGGCCAGCGCCCAGGCAGGGCATGGCCGGGTCGTCGCCATCACGGGAGAGGCGGGTCTCGGGAAGACCACGCTTGTTCGAGCCTTTCTGTCCGGGCCTGATATCCGGTCCCGGATATTGCGGGGGGGATGCGAGGATCTGGGGATTGCCGAGCCGCTCGGTGCGCTTCGCGACCTTGCGCGGGAGGCCGGCTGGACCTTGCCCGAAGCCCGTCTGGCGTCCGGACGTTTGTCGCTCTTCTCCGATGCGCTCGCGGAATTTGCGTCTGTCAATGAGGGAACGATACTGGCGGTCGAGGATATTCATTGGGCTGACGAGGCGACGCTGGACTTCCTTCGCTACCTCTCCCGCAGGATTGCGGACCAACCGATCCTGCTGGTCGTCACCGCCCGAACCGACGATGCAGAAGGGCGGTCGCAGCTGCGCCGGCTCCTTGCCGGCGCCCCGAGCGATATCGTAGTCCGCCTTCCGCTCTCGCCCCTCTCCGAGACCGCCGTCACCGCTTTGGCGCGAGCTGCAGGGCAACGTGGCGAGGATCTTTTCCGAACGACCGGCGGCAATGCCTTCTACGTCACAGAACTGCTGCGCAATCCCGGCGTTACACCACCCAGCGTGCAGGATGCGGTTCTCGCGCGCGCCGACCGTCTGGCCCTAAACGAGCGTCGTCTTCTGGATGCAGTCTCGATCTTCCCGCGACGCGCGGAAAGGTCCCTGGTTCTGGACCTCCTCGGAGACGAAACTGGCGAGGCGATCGAGACCAGCCTCGATGTAGGCCTCTTGGAATTCGATGGAGAAAACCTCGCTTTCCGGCATGAAGTGGCGCGCCAGGCTGTGTACGCCGCCATACGACCGGATATTCGGCGCAGGTTGAATTCCCGGCTCCTTGCATTGCTTGAACATCAGGAAGGTATTCGCCCAGCACGCCGCCTGCACCATGCACGCGCAGCCAATGACGTGGCGACGGTGCGCCGGCTGGCACCGGATGCGGCAGCTGATGCCGTGGCGCTCGGCGCCCGCCTCGAAGCTGCTCAGTACTACACCCTTGCCATCGACAGTGCCGACGCCGTTGGCGCAGATCTTCTCGAGGAGGCCGCGTGGGCGCATTACCTCGTCGGTGACAACCGCCGGGCCGTGACTCTCCAAGCCGAAGCCCAGAAGCTCCACGAAACCGCGGCGGATGTCGTTCGCGTAGGCGACGGGATGCGCCGGCTTGCGCGTTTCCGATGGGGCGCCAACGACATTTCCGGCGCATTCGAAGCCGCTACGGCAGCGGTACAGAAGCTCACGAACCATCCTGGCCCCGAACTCGCGCTTGCCCTCTCAACGGTGTCGCAACTCCTTATGCTCGCGTGGCAATACGATAGGGTCGAAGCGCCCGCCAGAGCCGCGATCGCGCTTGCAGAGGACTGCGCGCGTCCCGACATCGTCTGCCACGCGTTGAACAACCTCGGGATGTCGAGGAGCTTCTCCGACGCTGCTTCGGCGCGCGCCGACCTGTCCCGAAGCCTGGAAATCGCTCTGGAAATCGATAATCCGGACCATGCCGCCCGAGCATTCGGCAACCGGGCACATATGGAGTATCACCTGTGCGAATATCCGGCAGCGCTGGAAATCGCGACGAAAGCCGCCCCCTATCTGCGAGAGCAGGAGCTTGACGGGTTCTTCGTCTACAATTCGGGGCTGCGTGCCCGCCTGAAGCTACATTCCGGCGAGTGGGAAGAAGCAGGTGAAATCGCGCGCGAGGCATGGTCGCGGCACGAGGATTTTGGCTTCGTCCTGTATCCATTCAACGCCGCCCTTGCCTTGTTGGCCCTCCAGATCCGCACCGGCGCCACGCCTGAGGTCGGTGCGCTTGACTACCTTTCCGGCTTTGACAGCCCCGACGCCGAGGCACAGCGACTTGCACCCTACGCGCTTCTGATCGCGGAAATGGCGTGGTTCACCGGGACCGGCCGTAAAGAGGCCACGGACCTCCTGCGTCGGGCCGCGAAGCGTTCTCCAATTGTCGAGCCTGTCGCGAATGTCCATCTCTGGCGTCGCCGCCTCGATCCTGGCATTTCGATCCCCGATCTCGGGAATGCTCCCGAGCCGTATCATCTGGAGGCCGCAGGAGACTGGATCGGAGCAGCCAGGGCATGGGCCGAGCGCGGCGCAGATTTCGACCGGGCCATGGCATTGGCGCAGGGCGACGAGATTTCGCGCGGCGAGGCCATTTCGATTCTCGAAGAGTTGGGAGCTGCACCCGTTGCTGATCGGGTCCGGACCGAGATGCGCGACCTCGGAATGACGCCCCGCCGCACAGGTCCCCGGGCCTCGACAATACAGAACCCGGCCGGACTGACACGTCGGCAGATGGACGTGTTGAAATGCATCGACGCCGGCAAGTCCAATGCCGAGATCGCCGAGATACTGTTCATCTCGTCCAAAACTGTCGATCACCACGTCTCCGCAATCCTTGCGAAGCTCGATGTTGCCTCAAGGGGCGAGGCGGCCGCCAAAGCCAGAACCGATGGCTTGATCTGATTGGGTGCGTGCGGATCCATGCCTGGTTACGAGTAGCCGGAACCACAAAGACTTGTCCGCGCACAAAAGCGTACAATCAGGCAGGCGTGAACCTGCCTACTCGAAGGGTCCGTACAGGGAAAATGCAAAGAGTATCTCACGGAATCCAGCTGGTATCGGCAATCTTCAGCTACGTCGGACGGGCAAGCCTGGGCGCCTGCCCTGACGGCACCGGCAGATCACAGGCAACTCCCGAACCTGTTCTTGTGACCCGTTGAACCCATTCAACCGAATCTTGCGCTCACGACGCAGCCCGCCGCTCAGGGCAGGACCTTCCCCGGGTTCATGATCCCCTTCGGGTCCAGCGCCGCCTTGATCTGCCGCATCACGCCGAGCGCCACCGGGTTCTTCCGGCGCCGCATCGAGGCGAGTTTCGACTTGCCGATCCCGTGCTCGGCCGAAAACGACCCGCCGAGCGACAGCGCCAGGTCCTCGACCTCCTCGAGCACCCGGTCGAGCAGGTCCGGGTCGTCGCGCGAGGGCCGGGCGGTGTAGTGGATGTTGCCGTCGCCGAGATGCGAGACGCAGAGCGCCTCCATCCGTTCGTCGAGCGCCCGGAGCCGCGGCGCGACCTTGTCAAGAAAGACCTGCACCCGGTCGAGCGGCACGCAGACATCTGTGTTGACGAAGGGCGGGTTCTCCAGCGCCACCTCGGCGTTGCGCTCGCGGCGCTGCCACATCTCCGCCCGCTGCGCCTCGTTCTGCGCCACCACCGCGTCGAGCACCGCCTCCTCCTCCAGCATCCCGCCGAGGACTTCCTCGAGATAGCTCACCACCGGGATGGACCCATCGTCATCCGGCGTTGCATCGCGCGGGGCGGTGGCGCCGATCTCGACGAGGATATTGACCTCGTAGGTCTCCTCGAAGGGCGGGCGCATGTCGTCGTAATGCCCGACGATGGTCTCCAGGGTCCGCCCGTCCATGTATTCGAACGCCTCGACTGCGCCGCCGGTGGCCTCCTGAAGCCGGTTGAGCAGGGTCAGCGCGTCGGCGAGCGACGGCACCGCGACCATCGCGGTGGCATAGGCGGCGGGCTTCGGGAAAAGCTTGAAGGTGGCGGCGGTGATGATGCCGAGCGTGCCCTCGGCGCCGATGAAGAGGTCCTTGAGGTCGTAGCCGGAATTGTCCTTGTGCAGTGCCGCCATCAGGTCGAGCACCTCGCCCGAGGGCAGTACGACCTCGATCCCGAGGCAGAGCGCGCGCGTGGAGCCGTAGCGGACAACGTTCGAGCCGCCCGCATTGGTCGCGAGGGTGCCGCCAAGCGTCGCCGAGCCACGGGCGCCGAATGTCAGCGGGAAGGCGAGTCCGTGGGACTCCGCCGCCGCATGCATCGCGTCGAGAACGACCCCGGCCTCGACCACCGCGACGCGGGCCTCGGGCCGGATCTCGCGGATGGCGTTCATCCGCTCCAGCGAGACCGCCAGCGCGCCCTCGCTATAGGTGCCGCCACACAGCCCGGTATTGCCGCCGACCGGCACGATCGCCGTGCCGCTCTCCGCCGCCGCGCTGACCACCGCGGCGACCTCGCCGGTGTTCGCCGGCCGCACCACGGCCAGCGGCACGCCGGAATAGACGCCGGTCCAGTCGGTGGCGAAACGTGCGGTGTCGGAGCCGGTCAGGACGTGGGACGGCCCCACGATGTCGCGGAGCGTGTCGATCAGGCTCATGTCATCCTCAGTGTATGCGGTCGAGAAGGGTCTCGACCCGGGGGCCGAGCGCGTCCACGATGCGGGATACACCCTCAGCGCTCGGGTGCAACCCGTCCGGCTGGAGATATGGCGTCGCAGCCGCCGGCTCCGCCGCGCCTTCGAGTCCTTCGAAGAAGCTCGGCGCAAGGAGCGCGCCAAACTCGGCGGCAAGCTCGGGATGGATTGCGTCGAACGCCGCCTTGTAGTCCGGCCCGTAATTTCCCGGCGCCTGCATGCCGACGAGCAGCACCTCGACGTCCGCCGCTTGCGCCGCCTCGAGGATACCGTGCAGGTTGGCGCGGGAAGCGGCTGGATCTATGCCGCGCAGCAGGTCATTGCCGCCCAGTGCGACGATCAGCCCATCCACCTCGTCCGTGAGTGTCCAGGCTGCGCGGGACAGCCCGCCCGCCGTCGTGTCTCCGGACACACCCGCGTTGATCAGCGTCACGTCGTGGCCGCGCGCCCGCAGCCATGCCTCGAGCTGAGGCACGAATCCCTCTTCCTGCGGCAGGCCGTAGCCCTGCGTGAGGCTGTCGCCGAGCGCCGCGATCGTCACCGGATCGGCCATCGCCGGCAGCGGCAGCAGCAGCGTCAGGCCGAGCGCCGCCTTGCGCGCGAGCGCGATCGCCCCATATGCAAGCCGGTGAAGACGGAAGGAGAGTGCCGCCATGGCAGACCCGATCCTGTCCCTCAGGGACGTCACCCTGGCGCTGGAGGGCAATGCCGGCCGGATCGAGATCCTGCATGGGATCTCCCTCGACGTGGCCGAAGGTGAAACTCTGGGGCTGGTGGGGCCGAGCGGGTCCGGCAAGTCGTCCCTCCTGATGATCATGGGTGGGCTGGAGCGCGCCACGTCGGGCCGGGTCGGCGCCGCAGGGCATGACCTCTCGGCGATGGGCGAGGACGCGCTGGCCCGGTTTCGTCGCAATCATATGGGAGTGGTGTTCCAGAGCTTCCACCTTATTCCGACGATGACGGCGCTCGAAAATGTCGCAACCCCGCTGGAACTCGCGGGCCGCGCTGACGCCTTCGAGCGCGCGGCCGAGGAGCTCGAGGCGGTCGGGCTCGGCGCGCGGATGGACCATTACCCGGCGCAGCTCTCGGGCGGCGAGCAGCAGCGCGTGGCGCTGGCCCGCGCCGCGGCGCCACGACCGAAGATCCTGCTTGCGGACGAGCCTACGGGGAATCTCGACGGCGCGACGGGCGATGTCATCATGGACCTGCTGTTTGCCCTGCGCGACCGACACGGGGCGACTCTGGTGCTGGTGACCCACGCGCCGGAGCTTACAAAACGCTGCGACCGGGTGGTGCGCCTGGTCGACGGACGGGTCGACAGAGCGGCCGCGGAGGCGGCGGAATGAGCCTTCCCGTCGCTGCCCGGATCGCCCGGCGCGAGCTGCGTGGCGGGCTCCGTGGCTTCTGGGTCTTCCTCGCCTGCCTTGCACTTGGGGTCGCGGCCATCGCCGCCGTTGGCACCGTGCGCGCCGGCATCGAGGCCGGACTCGCGCGCGAAGGCGCGGTGCTGCTCGGCGGCGATGCCGAGATGACCTTCACCTATCGCTACGCAGACGAGGCGGAGCGGGCGTGGATGGAAGAGAATGCCATCACGGTCTCCGAAGTGGTGGATTTCCGCTCCATGGCCGTTGTCGGCGAGGAGCGGGCGCTGACCCAGGTCAAGGGCGTGGACGGCGCCTACCCGATCTATGGCACGGTGGCGCTCGATCCGGAGATGCCGCTGGAGGCGGCGCTTGGCGACCGGGACGGTCTGCCCGGCGGGGTGATGGAGCGGGTGCTGGCGGACCGGCTGGGGCTGGCTGCCGGGGACATCTTCCGGCTCGGGACGCAAGACTTCCGCCTCGCGGCAGTGATCGAGCGCGAGCCCGACGATGCCGGCGACGGTTTCGGCCTCGGGCCGCGCACGCTGGTTCTGAAGGAGGCGCTGGCGGGGTCGTCCCTGCTCGAGCCGGGCACGCTCTTCGAGACGCGCTACCGGCTGCAACTGCCCGACGGGGCGAACATAGAGGCCGCCAAGACCGAGGCGCGGGCGCTCTTCCGCGATCAGGGGATGCGCTGGCGCGACGCGCGCAACGGTGCACCTGGTGTCGCTGCCTTCGTCGAGCGACTGGGTTCCTTCCTCGTTCTCGTCGGGCTGGCCGGGCTCGCGGTGGGCGGGGTCGGCGTGTCGGCGGCGGTCAGGGCCTATCTCGAGGGCAAGCGCGAGGTGATCGCCACGCTGAAGACGCTCGGTGCCGAGAGCCGGACGATCTTCGCCGCCTACCTGATGCAGATCGGCGCGCTGGCCGCGCTCGGCATCGTGCTCGGGCTGGCGCTCGGCGCGGCGCTTCCCCTGCTCTTTGCGCCCGTCATCGAGGCGCAACTGCCGCTACCCGCCGCGTTCGGCCTCTATCCCGGCCCGCTCGCCGAAGCCGCGCTCTACGGGCTGCTGACGGCGCTCCTCTTCACCCTCTGGCCGCTCGCCCGCACCGAGGAGGTGCGTGCCGCCACGCTCTTCCGCGACGCCGTCGCCGGTCGTTTCGGCCTGCCGCGTGCCCGCTATCTCGCCGCCACCGCCGCGCTGCTTGCCGCGCTGGTCGGGTTCGCGAGCTGGTTCTCCGGGGTGCCGGAGCTTGCGCTCTACGCATCGGCCGGCGTTGCCGGGTCGCTCCTGCTGCTGGTCCTCGCCGCGGGCGGGATCCGCGCGCTCGCCCGCCGCCTCGCCCGCGCTCGTCTCGTCCGCGGGCGGACAGCGTTGCGCCTCGCCTTCGGCGCGGTCGGCGGCCCCGGGGGCGAAGCGGTCTCGGTGGTCCTCTCGCTCGGTCTCGGGCTCACTGTCCTGGCGAGCGTCGGACAGATCGACGCCAATCTGCGCAGCGCCATCGCCCGCGACCTGCCTGATGTCGCACCGTCCTATTTCGTCGTCGACATCCAGCCCGACCAACTCGCGGGCTTCCTCGAGCGCGTCGAGGGCGACCCCGAGGTCTCCCGCGTCGACACCGCACCGATGCTCCGCGGCATCATAACCCGGATCAACGGCGTTCCGGCCCGAGAAGCCGTTGGCGACCATTGGGTGCTCAACGGCGACCGCGGCGTGACCTATGCTGCCCAGCCTGACGAGCGCACCACCGTGACCGCGGGCGAGTGGTGGCCCGAGGACTACACTGGCCCGCCACAGGTGAGCTTCGCCGCCGAGGAAGCGGAGGAGATGGGGCTCAAACTCGGCGACGCACTGACCGTCAACATTCTCGGCCGCGACATCACGGCCGAGATCACCTCCTTCCGAGAGGTCGACTTCTCGACCGCGGGGATCGGCTTCATCCTGTCGATGAACCCGGCCGCGCTGGCGGGCGCGCCGCACAGCCACATCGCCACGATCTATGCGGCGCCGGAGGCAGAGGCGGCGATCCTCCGCGACCTCGCGAAAGCCTATCCCAACATTACGGCGATCCGGGTGCGCGACGCGATCGACCGGGTGAGCGAGGTGCTCGCCGGCATCGCCGCAGCGATCACCTATGGCGCGGCGGCGACGTTGGTCACCGGCATCGTCGTGCTGATCGGCGCCGCGGCCGCGGGCGAGCGGACGCGGATCTTCGAGGCGGCGGTCCTGAAGACGGTGGGCGCGCTGCGCCGGCAGATCCTGCTCTATTTCGCCATCCGGTCGGCCCTGCTCGGTGCGGCCGCCGGTCTTGTCGCGATCCTCTGCGGCGGGCTCGCCGGCTGGGCAGTGACGACCTTCGTTATGGAGACAGATTTCGCCTTCGAGCCGGTCTCGGCCATCGCCATCGTCACCGGCGGCGTGCTGGCCACGCTGCTCGCCGGTCTCGCTTTTGCCTGGCGACCGCTGGCGGCGCGCCCGGCGCAGGTGCTGCGCGCGCGGGAGTAAATCCGAGGCCCTAGCGACGATGCGCGACGGCCAGCCGACCCGCGAGATAGTCCGCATAGCTCTGCGCCTGCGCGTCGCCTTCGGAAAGCTCCGGCAGGGGCGCAACAGGCGCATCGGGCGCCGGATCGAAATGGAAGCTGACCGCGCGCCGCCGCACGCCAGGCAGGACCACGCGGTGCGGCGTGGCGACATAGGCGCCCGCGCTCCATACCGCGAGTACGTCGCCCACGAGAATCAGGAAACTGCCCTGCTCCGGCTTCACCTCGATCCACGTGCCATTCCGAAGCTGAACTTCGAGCCCGGGCACATCGTCGGTCAGCAACAGCGAAAGCGCGCCGAAATCGGAATGCACCCCGGCGCCCGTCTCGCCGTCGCGCCCTGTGCCGGGCGGGTATGTGATCAGGCGAAGCGTGGCCAGCGGATCGGTGAAGAGCGGTTCGAAATAGTCTTCCCGGAGGCCAAGGTCGAGCGCGATGGCGCGGTGCAGCGAGGTCCCGAGCGCCAGCATCGCATTGAAATAGTCCAGCATCGTCTCGCGGAAGCCGGGTATCTGCGGCCAGGGGGTCTCACCGCGGAAGGGCTGGCCAGTGAGCACGCGGGAATCGCCCGGCGGCAGTTCCAGACCGATATTGAAGCCCTCGCGACGCTCCAGCACGTTGGTCCCGTTGCTCAGGCGCTCCGAACCACTCCGTACCCAGCCGCGATTGTGCCGGCCGGGGCGCATCGAGAGGGTGCGCTTCTCCGCTTCAGTCAGCTCAAAGACACGGTCGGCCTGGGAGAAGACCTCTGCGATGAGGGCGGGATCGATCCCGTGGTTGCAAAGGCGCGCAATGCCGGCATCGCGCAGGGCCCTCGACACGTCCTGCAGCACTCCGTCCCGCTCCGAATCCACAGAAAAGCGCTGCCAGTCCAGCCTGGGGATCATGTTGCCTCCCGTTTCGCCCATCCGAACGGTCCCCTTTCGGCGGAATGGAATCAAGGGAGTATCTTGGCTCATGGCAATCTACCGCAGCATGTCCGGCGGCAGGCGGGCGCTTCCGCTCGACCGTGCCCTGCGCTATGAGGCCGCCATGCCGTTTACTTTGCCCGCCCTCTCCTCGCCGCTCGCAATGCCCTTCGACACGGTGATCGACGTGCGCTCGCCGGACGAGTTCGCCGAGGACCACCTGCCCGGTGCGATCTCCCTGCCAGTGCTCGACAACGAGGAGCGCGCGGTGGTCGGCACGATCTACAAGCAGGAGAGCCCGTTCAAGGCGCGAAAGCTCGGCGCGGCGCTGCTGGCGCGGAACGCGGCGCGGCATCTGGAAGGGCCGCTGGCGGCGATGGAGGGCGGCTGGCAGCCGCTGGTCTATTGCTGGCGCGGCGGGCAGCGCTCGAACGCATTTGCAACGATCCTCGCCCAGGTCGGATGGCGCACAGAGGTGCTCGCGGGCGGTTACCAGAGCTACCGCCGCGCAGTGGTCGCCCGGCTCTACGAGGAGGACCTGCCACATCGATTCGTGCTGATCGATGGCGACACCGGCACGGCCAAGACCGAGATCCTGCACAAGGTCGCCGCGCGCGGCGGGCAGTGTCTCGACCTCGAGGGCCTCGCCAATCACCGCGGCTCGGTGCTGGGCCCCCGCCCGGGGGGCCAGCCAAGCCAGAAGATGCTGGAGAGCCGGCTCGTCGCAGCGCTGGCCGCCCTTGACCCGGCCCGTCCTGTGCTGGTGGAGGCCGAAAGCTCGAAAGTGGGCGACCTGCTCGTGCCGCCGGCAGTCTGGAAGGCGATGCGCGCCGCACCACGGGTGCGCGTGCAGGCAAGCGTCGAGGACCGCGCCCGCTACCTTGCCCGTGCCTATGCCGATATCTGCGCCGACCCTGAGGCGCTGAAGGACATCCTGTCTCTGCTGGTTCGGTTGCAGGGTCGCGAACGGGTCGACACCTGGAAGGGGATGGTGGAGGCCGGCGACTTCGAGACGCTGGCGCATGACCTCATCACCCGGCACTACGACTCGCGCTATGCCAAGTCGCGCAGCGCCGCGGGAGAGCCGGCAGTCCGGATGGAGATCGAGCTCGACGCGGCGGGGCTGGAGCGGGCGGCCGACAGGGTTCTGGATGCGGTGCTGCGCCTGCGCGGCTAAGGCTTACCTCGAGTCTCCGGGCGTGGGAAATCGGCGCATGAACCCCCGGTCGATACGGTCCCTCCAGCGCCAGACCCAGCCGCCCGAGACCGCGAGACAGCCACGGTCTGCCAGCGCCACTCTGCCGCCGAGCGACACCAGCTTGAGATAGTCGCTTTGTGGACGGAACGCGCGCGGGTGCCCCTCGCCCAGAGCCGCCCGCAGGTTCTGAAAGAGCACCGGCGCGGCACGCACAGCGTAGACCCCGGCCTTGGGGCGCGGGGCGAAGCCGACATGGGCGCAATCTCCGCATGCGAAGATCGCCGGATCAGTGAGGCTTTGCAGGAGGCGGTCGACCGTGACAAATCCCTCATGGGTTTCGAGCCCGGTCTCCGAGATCCAGCTTCGTGCCCGCGCTCCGGCCGTGCCAAGCACGAAGCTGGCCGCACGGCGCTCCCCGTTGCGAAGGACCACGCCCCCGGCGGTGACCGCGGCGATCTCCGTCTCCTCCTCGAGGAGAATACTCTGCCGCCGCAACCGGTCCAGCAGAGTGGTCCGGCTCCGCCGGCCGACCGAAGCGAGCGCGCGGCCCGACTCGACCAGACGGATCTCCGCCGGCCTGCCAAGCCGTCCGGTCCGGTAGCGCATCGCGAAGGCCAACTCGACGCCCGCCAAGCCGGCACCGATCACACAGATCCGCGGCGCCACCGCGTCGCGCACCAGCGCGTCGCACCAGTTTGACCAGGCAGCCACGAAATCCCCGAGCGGCTTGGCAGGCCTGGCGTGGTCCTGAAAGCCCGGCAAGTCCGGCATGTGCGTGTCGATGCCGATATCGAGCGACAGGAGGTCGTAGGCAATCGCCGGCCCGCCTCCCAGTTCGATCCGCTTTGCCTCCCGGTCGATCCCGGTCGCACGGCCCTCAACGAGGCGCGCCCCCGCGCTGTCCGCCAGCCGCCCGAGATCGATCGTGATCTCGTCCAGCCGGTAGTGGCCGGCGATATGGCCCGGCACCATACCGGAATAATGGGCCAGCCGGCCGGGGTTGATCAGGGTGAGCCGGACGCCCGGCAGGGGGCGCTCCCGCCACAGCCGCAGCAGCAGCGCGTGGCTGTGTCCGCCGCCGACCAGGACGAGGTGACGTGTCGTTGCAGAAGATGACGCCATGCCGGACTCCGGGGCCCGGAGCAACAGAACCACTAACGCGGCCTCGGGTAAAGGTCACCAGATCTCGCGGCGTCACGTTGAACGGGAAGGTTTCCCTCTTGACGCCTCCGACCCGCTCGTCTAACTCCCGCCCACGCATTGGGGCGGAGTAGCTCAGCTGGTTAGAGCAGCGGAATCATAATCCGCGTGTCGGGGGTTCAAGTCCCTCCTCCGCTACCAATAAAATCAATAATTTGCACGAAAAACTCGGCGTGCGCGCTCTGCTTTGCGTGCGTTTTTGCGTGCGTTTTTCTGGAAATTCAGACCGGACTTGTCGCCCGTCGTGAACCACAGCTGACAGGTGCTGAACGGTTTATGCGTGCTGCTTTGCCCTACGAGCTCGAATCAAGAGTTCTAGCGCGGTGATAGGCCAAAGGAACTTGATGCTGGTCCGTCAGGTTGACTGTTGGCGCACTGGCTAAGTTGAGCCCCAAAGCCGCTTCTTTAGAGAGTGCTGGGGCCGCAACAGCACGACCGGTCTCGTCAAAAGTCACCAAAAAACCGTCGAAAGCCGCGTCCCAAAGTGCGGAAAGAAGAAATCCATTGAAGACATCGAGGCGCTGGGCATCCGACTCACATACGGACCAAGGGACGATGTGACTGGCGCGAAGTAAACCTGGGTCTGTGATGCCTGTGAGAGGGCATCGGGCCTCCCAGTAGTCCATGAGCGTGGCGCGGAAGGTGTCCTGACCAACACGAAGGCGAACTTTGGCTTCGCGGGTCGTGGCACGAGTGGGGTCGAGGTCCTGACCGGCGGGGCCGGACCAAGTTAATCCCTCGCGCGACAAGGCCTCAGTCAGTGCGTCGCCAGGTGCCGTTGGCAAAGATCGAGCGAGATGCCAAGCGCGGGTGCAGGCGACGGTCGCGGCGGAGAAATCGGGAAGAAGCAGGAGGCCATCGTTGAGATTGCCGATCCCCTCCGCGGCTATGGTGTGCAGGATTACCGGATCGACACGCAAGGCGATGCCGGTGTCTGCGAGTGCAAGGGCGATGGAACCAGGAGCGCGTTCGGCCCGAAGTGTCATCCAAGGCGGACTGTCCAAGGCGGCGTAGTCGGTGCCCTCGGGTTGGACGCGCCAGCCGCTGTCGGCTCCGGCCTTCAGCAGACGGATGCGCTGGTGCGCCGGAGGGTTGGGGTCGAAGATCATGGGGCCTCCGGGGCGGGCAGGTCTACCGCCGCCCAGTCCATGGCGTCCCAGGCCTCAAGAACCAGCCTCTGCGTCCGGTATACACCGTTGTAGCGGCGCTCCTCCTTCTCCTTCAGCACCCGGAAGGTCTCGGAGGGGTAATCGGCGCCCATGACCTCCTTGGGGTCGAGAACATAGCGCAGCTCGTCCCGGGTCAGGCCATAGGCGCGGGCATAGAAGGCATCGAGTTCGGCGCGCAACCGGGCGCGGCGATCATCGTCCCACGGGAAGGGCGGGCCATCATATCCGAGATCGCGGGCAAAGGGGGTCAGCGCATGAGAGGTGTAAGTGAGTTCGAGGACACGGGGGGTGATGTATGCAAGACGTTCGGGGGTGTAGGAATCGGGTGGCATGATCGGGAATTGCTTCACATACCCATACGTTAGATGGGTGCCGCCAATTTTACGCCGAGCAACGAAATCGAGCGTTAGCGAGTCCAGGTTCGCAAGGAGCGCGGCCCAATGAACGACACTGGCGTCAACGAAGTACAGCGGCAGATTGTGTCCAACTGCAGCCCGAGGAAATACCGCAGCGATAGTGGTTCTTTCGTTGACAGTATTTGCTATGTCCCGCCATCCCATCAACCATCCCCGGCTCCAATTCTTTGACCGAAGACGACTATCCACCTCGATTTCTGCGACCCAATATCGCGGTGTAGATTCCCAGCCGGGCCTTCGCTTCTCCTCTTGTGTGGCGTCTCGAGAGGTATCCCGGTCATAGGTAGCCCAACGGTGATCCATTTGATGGATCATCTTAGCCTCATACAGCGGCACCATCCGATTGAGTGCGGGATCAATCCGCAACGAGCGATCGTCAGCACCGCCCTCCAGAGACAGGACGCCCTGATCAGGTCTCCGCGCCCCTTCGTGAGGCACTTCCTCCCTCGGGCGAACCCAGTCGGTTCCCTCGCGCCGCCAGCCGTCCTCTTCAAGCTGTGAGGCAGTACGGAAACAGCTTGAATCCGATGTCATGTTAAACAACCCCTGCCGAAAATCGATCTGCCAAGGATTGCCGTCTGCTTTTCCCTCATCAACCAGCACAGGCACTTGGTCATAAATTTTCGCCGTTAGTTCCGCGTCGCGCCGAGATCGAAATACGGGGGCAGTCCCAGTGTTTGGGTTAATTCGTAGAATCTGTTGGGAGCTCAGTGCAAAAATTCTCCTCGAATCCGAGAGTTGCCCCGGATCTGTAAGGAAAAACGCAAACTGAGTTTCGTTCACCTCGTGAGCCAAGGTCACAAGTGCGAATTTCACACGGTAGTAGACCTCCGGGAATATCCGCTCTCTATTCTCAAAGTCTATTAGGCGAGCCAGTCTTTTTTCGGCGATGAGCCATCTGAAAAACTCTGCTGTGCTGGAATCTGTTGCTATCCCTGTGGGGACAATCAGTCCCGCGCGACCCCATTGGTTTACACCTTGAGCAAAATGCTCTGAGAAAAGGGCGTATGTGTTCACCTTTCCTTTTGCCGATAGATCGAAGCGCCCAGACGCCCGTGCGAAATCATTCGCTGCCTCGCCAAGCCGTTTCTTCAGAGAGAACTCCGCGGACAACGCGGGATCGTCGGTCTCCAGTCTTGCAATTGCGGCCTTCCGGCGCGCGCCAGGAAGCTCCGCAATCTCTGGCCGCCTTGCGGCAAAAAACTCGGTCTCGCTGACCTGTAAAACTTCCCAGGGCGGGTTGCCCAGCATGGCATCGAAGCCTCCCCGCGCCCAGATCGCCGGGAAGGCCATGGGCCAGTGGAAGACATGCGCCTCGGCCGCCGTGTCGGACCAGCCCTGCACCGCGACCGCGTCGGCCTCCCGGTGCAGGATACGGGCGATATCTGCCGTGGTCGGCACCGCCACGCCCTCGTGAGAACGGCAGTGGAATAGTCGACCACGGTAGCGGCGGGGATGTTTCTCGCTGCGGGCGGAGCAAAAGTCGCCCAGTATCGGCCCTTTCTGTTCTGATTTCAGGGGGGCGGGAGCATTTTCACCGT
>NZ_SELO01000022.1 GCF_004146235.1 Tropicimonas sp. IMCC6043
AACGCGGCACTGTGGTTTCTTCTCGGACGTCTTGCCATCTTTCGCTCCTTCTTCCCGGCATCGCTGCCGGATCGGGAGCGGAAAATCCACCTAACTCACCCGTTCAGATTTCCCGAGCCACCTCTGTCGCTATGCCAAAACGATATCGAAGACGTAGCGAGGCGGCGGTCCTGGTTCGTTTCGAGCGATAAGCGCTCCGGGATCATTTGCCCGTCGTAGGAGCCCATCTCGCGCGTTGCCCGGCTCACCGGGAAAGTACATTTGCGTTGTCAGATCCGCTCCATTCGCGCTGCGCACCTTCCCGGCACTGGCTCCTGCGCATTGCGCAACGCCAACCCCGGCTGTTCGCCCACTGGCCGCTGTTGCACGGATATGGCTGAACAATGGGAGCCGGATGATGCGAGAGTATCACGTCCGGTTCTGAGAGAGCGCGGGGGTGAAAGTCCCCCGCGCCACTCGCCTGTTCGTGAAGATAAATGGCGAGCGGCACTATCTCTGGCGGGCCGTCGATCATGAGGGCGAGGTGCTGGAAAGCTTCGTGACGAAGACGCGGGACAAGAAGGCGGCATTGAAATTATTGAAGAAATCAATGAAGCGCTACGGGCGGCCGCATATCTTCGTCACTGACAAGCTCCGCTCCTACGGTGCCGCGCTGAGGGAAGTCGGTGCGGCGGATCGGCAGGAAACCGGACGCTGGCAGAACAACCGGGCGGAGAATTCGCACCTGCCCTTTCGACGACGGGAGCGGGCGATGCAACGCTTTCGGCGGATGCGAAGTTTGCAGAAATTCGTCTCCGTCCACGCCTCGGTCCACAATCATTTCAACCAGGAACGCCACCTCTACTCTCGACAGAATTTCAAGCTCAACCGTGCCGCCGCTCTCGCAGAGTGGCGTGACCTTGGCGCGGCATAAGGGGCAGGACTACTGTCCGACCTGAGACCGGTTCGAATCCGTCTGACAGCACCCTACTGCCGAGTGTGAATCCCTTTTGTCAACACGACCTAGAGGCCGGCGCCGGTGCTTTGCCAGAGCGGCGAGGGTGGGGGATCGTTTCCTGGTTGCAGGAGGACCTGCGGAAAAGTGCACTTTGTCGTGAGAGCGCAAACAATAGGACTCGCGCCTCGGTTGAATTGACGCTACGTTAGATCTACGCAGCAGTACGGTTGCCAGCCGGCCAGCCTCACGACCCACCCCATTCCCTCGACGCCGGCTGGCAACCACCTGCAGTCTCCGAGACAGATTGGCCCCTTGCGCCGAAGCGCCGGCTTGGCGATATATCGCCCGAGAACCAAGGAGTTTGCCCATGCGCGCGCGGATCTACCAACCAGCCAGGAACGCCATGCAATCCGGCACCGGGAAGACGAGGCTCTGGATGCTCGAGATGGTGCCCGAGGGTGGGCGGACGATCGACCCGCTGATGGGCTGGCCCTCCAATTCGGACATGTCCGCGCAGATCCGGATGAAATTCGACAGCCGCGAGGCGGCCGAGGATTACGCCAAGGAACACGGGATCGACTATGTCGTGGTGGAGCCGAAGAAGCGCAAGCCGGTGATCCGCAAGAACGGCTATGGCGAGAATTTCGCCACCAACCGTCGCCAGACCTGGACCCACTGAGGCCAGACCGCCCGAAAGCCACGTTCGATCCGGCCGGAACGTCACGCTCCGTCGCTGCCGGTCCAGTCGTTCGACCGGGTTGCAGATGATAGTCGTTCGCAATCTTCTTGATTTTTTGCAAACGAGTTGCATATTCATTCCATCGGGGCGGATGCGCCCGCGCGACAGACGACAGCGATGACAGGGGTGAGATGCACAGGAGAGAGCTGCTTGCAGCGATAGGGGCAAGTGCGGTCTGGGCGACCGCGATGCCGGGCCGGGCGCAGGACGCCGCGCCGCTCGAGATCGTCGCGACGACCGGCATGATTGCCGACGCGGCGGTGCGGATCGGCGGTGACCTCGTCTCGGTACGCGGGCTGATGGGGCCGGGGGTCGACCCGCATTCCTATCGCCAGACCCGCAGCGATATCGTTGCCATGACCCGGGCCGATCTGGTGCTGGCCCACGGGCTCTATCTCGAGGCGCAGATGGAGGAGTTCTTCGAAAAGCTGGTGCAAAAGGGGCGGGTCGAGGCGATTGCGGAAAGCCTGCCGAAGGACCAGTTGCTCGCCCACACGGACTACGACGACAAGTTCGACCCGCATGTTTGGATGGACCCGGCGCTGTGGGCCGAGGTCGTGCCGGCGGTTCGTGACGCGTTGATCGAGGCGCGGCCCGAAAGCGCGGCGGTGTTCACCCGGAACACGGACGCGCTTGTCGCGGAGATCGGTGGGCTCGCGGAATACGGCCACAAGATTCTCGGCGAGGTTCCCGCGCAGAGCCGCGTCCTGGTGACGGCGCATGACGCCTTTGGCTATTTCGGCCGCGCCTACGGCTTCGAGGTGCTCGGCATCCAGGGGATCTCGACCGAATCCGAGGCCGGGCTGAACCGCATCGGCGAGCTCGTCGACGTGCTGGTCGACCGAGATATCGGCGCGGTCTTTGTCGAGAGCTCGGTCTCGGACCGCAACATCCGCGCGTTGATCGAGGGCGCTGCAGCGCAGGGCCACGAGGTCACGGTCGGTGGCGAACTTTTCTCGGACGCGATGGGTGAGCCCGGCACATACGAGGGCACCTATATCGGCATGCTCGATCACAACATGACGACGATCGCCCGCGCATTGGGAGGCGTCCCTCCGGAACGCGGCATGAATGGCCGGCTCAGTGCCGGTCTTTGAGGAGAACGGGATGACCCACCTGGAACTTGCCGCCGATCACGGTCGGATGGTCGAGGCCGAGAACCTGGCGTCCAGTCCGCTGGCGATCCGCGGGCTGACCGTCTCCTATGGCGAGAAACCGGCGATCTTCTCGGTTGACGCGACCTTTGAGGACGGCTCCATGACGGCGATCATCGGGCCGAACGGCGCCGGAAAGTCGACCCTGCTCAAGGCCGCGCTCGGCGTGGTCCGGCCGCTCTCCGGGCGAGTCACCGTCTATGGCGGGCCACTGGAGGGCGCGCGCGGTCGCATCGCCTATGTTCCACAGCGCGCGTCGGTCGACTGGGATTTCCCGGCCCGCGTCATCGACGTGGTGCTGATGGGGCTCTACCGCGAGCTCGGCCTGCTGGCCCGCGTGACCGGCCGGCACCGCAGCCGGGCGATGGACTGTCTCGCCCGCGTCGGCATGGAAAATTTCGCGCACCGGCAGATCGGCAAGCTGTCGGGTGGCCAGCAGCAGCGCGTCTTTCTTGCCCGCGCTTTGGCGCAGGATGCCGACCTCTACCTGCTCGACGAACCCTTCGCTGGTGTCGACGCAGCCACGGAGAAGGCGATCATCGACGTGCTGAAGGCGCTCAATGCGGGCGGAAAGACGGTTGTCGCGGTGCATCACGACCTCGCAACGGTCACCGAGTATTTCGACCGGGTCTTCCTCATCAACGTGCGCAAGGTCGGCGAGGGCCCGGTGGAGTCGACCTTCACCGGCGAGGCCCTGCAGAAGGCCTATGGCGGGCGGCTCGCCGTGACACAGATCGACGGGCTCGCGCTCGGCGCGGTTTGACGGCGATGCTTTTCGAGGCGCTCACCCTCCAGCTCGGCTATAACGCCACGCTGGTGGCTGTCGGTGCGGCGCTGCTCGGCGTCGCGGCCGGCGTCACCGGGACGTTCCTGTTTCTGCGCAAGCGCGCTCTGGTGGCCGACGCGATCAGCCACGCGACGCTGCCCGGCGTCGGGTTGGCCTTCATCGTCATGGTGCTTGCGGGGGGCGACGGGCGCAACCTCGCAGGGCTGATGGCGGGCTCGGCGCTGACGGCCTGGGGCGGCCTTATCTGCGTCCAGGCGATCACCCGGCGCACCCGGCTTTCGGAGGATGCCGCCATCGGCGCCGTGCTGTCGGTCTTCTTCGGCGCGGGCATCGTGCTGCTCACGGTGATCCAGACGATGTCGTCGGGTCGGCAGGCGGGGCTCGACGGGCTGCTTCTCGGCTCGACCGCCGGGATGCTCCGGCAGGACGCGCTGATGATCGCGGCGGGCGGCGCGCTGACACTGGCGCTGGTGCTGATCCTGCGCCGGGCGATGATCCTCGTGGCCTTCGATTCGGAATACGCGCGGTCCATCGGTCTCCGGCCGGACCGGGTCGACATGATGACGATGCTGCTGGTTCTCGCCGTCACGGTGGTCGGGCTGAAGATCGTCGGCCTGATCCTGATTGTCGCGCTGCTCATCATCCCGCCGGTGACCGCGCGGTTCTGGACCGAACGCAGCACGCGCGTGGCGGCCTATGCCGGTGTTGTCGGCGGCGTCTCCGGCTATGTCGGTGCGGCGCTGTCGGCCTCGGCTCCGGCGATGCCGACGGGGCCGATCATCGTGCTGACCTGCTTCGTTCTCTTCCTGCTGTCGCTTCTTCTCGCCCCGGAACGCGGCCTGCTTGCCGCCTGGCTGCGCCACCGGCGGTTCCAGGAGCGGGTCCATATCCGCCAGGGCCTCCTGGCGCTTGCGCAGGGGCAGGAGGTCTACGAGCCGCTGACGATCCGGCTGCTCGTCCGCAAGGGGCTGGCCCGCCGCGACGGCGTGCCGACGGAGGCGGGACGGGCCCGCGCCGCCAAGGCGCTCAGGGACGAACACCGCTGGCAGGCGCTGCACGGACTGGCCGAATACGAGGCGATCTCCGGTCTCTATGACGGGCTGCGCGACATCGAGACCGTCCTCACCGCCGACCAGATCGACGAGCTCGACGCGGTGCTCGGCGGCCCACGGGAGGTGACGCCATGAGCGGCGCGGATTTCGTTCCCCTGAGCCTGGTGCCGATCCTGATCGGCGTCTTCACCGCCATCGCCTGCGCGTTGCCGGGAAATTTCCTGCTGCTGCGCCGGCAGGCGCTGATCGGCGACGCGATCAGCCACGTGGTGTTGCCCGGCATCGTCCTGGCTTTCCTGGTGACCGGCTCGACGGGAACCTGGCCGATGATGGCAGGGGCCGCCGTCGCGGCAGTCGTCGCGGTGGTGCTGATCGAGGCGATCCGCAGGCTGGGCCGGGTCGAGTCCGGCGCGGCGATGGGGGTGGTCTTCACCGCCATGTTCGCCGGCGGCGTTCTGCTGCTCGAGCGGTCGGACACCTCGGCCGTCCATCTGGACGTGGAACACGCGCTGATGGGCAATCTCGAGTCGCTGATCTGGCTCGACGCCGAGGGCTGGTCTTCGCTCCTCGACCCGGTGGCGCTCGCGGGCCTGCCGCCCGAACTCACGCGGATCTTCGTCACCATGCTGGGCGTCGCGGCGTTCCTCTGGCTGTTCTGGCGGCCGTTGAAGATCGCCACTTTCGACGAAGGTTTCGCGCAAGGCGCGGGCATCCGTACCGGAGCGCTCGGCATGGCGCTCGTGATCGTCGCCGCCATCGCGGCGGTGGCGGCCTTCGACGCGGTGGGCTCGATCATCGTCATCGCCATGTTCATCTGCCCGCCCGCGGCGGCGCGGCTGATGACGGACCGACTGGAGGCTCAGATTGCCTGGTCGGTCGGGTTCGCGACGCTCTCGGCGGTGGCGGGTTACGTGCTCGCCGGTTACGGTCCGCTCTGGTTCGGCGGGGTCAACGCGGTCTCCGCCGCGGGGATGATCGCGACGGTCTCTGGCGTGATCCTGGCGCTTGCGACCATTTTTGGTCCATGCCGGTCCCGTACCGGGGCGCCGAGCGGCACCTGATATTTTCTCGTCCGGTTTGGCGGAGGGGGGCCTGCCTGGGACTTTGGCGCGGTGCCACTCCAGGTTCCGGGCCGGAGACTGGTCAATAACCGAGCCGATCCGTCCCGGCGTATTGGCCGCCTCCCAACCGGTTTCGGAATAAGCGCCATGCACTGAGCGCATGGCGGGTTCCCGGTGGCCCGGGTTCTGCGGTGCAGCAGGCTCTGTTATCGCCAACGGATGCGCCCGTCACGCGACCGGGCGCGACATCCCATTTCGCCGCTTTTGGCCGCCGGGCATCCGGCGCGTGCCGCGGCACCCGATCTGCAAGAGAGGTCCCGAATTGACCCGAGCCATCATGGCGGCCCTGGCGCCGAGCAACTATCTCGCCCTGTTTTCCTCCGACGAGAGCCTGAACCCGGCCCGACTGCGCACCGAGATCCTTTCGGGTCTCACGGTGGCGCTGGCGCTGGTGCCCGAGGCGGTGGCCTTCGCCTTCGTCGCCGGCGTCCACCCGTTGGTCGGCCTCTACGCCGCCTTCATCGTCGGGCTGATCACCGCGCTGATCGGTGGCCGGCCGGGGATGATCTCGGGCGCGACAGGCGCGCTGGCGGTGGTCATGGTCTCGCTCGTCTCGCAGCACGGCGTCGAATATCTCTTTGCCACCGTCGTCCTGATGGGGCTTATCCAGATCGCCGCGGGGGTCTTCCGGCTCGGCAAGTTCATCCGACTGGTGCCGCACCCGGTGATGCTCGGCTTCGTCAACGGCCTCGCCATCGTTATCTTCCTCGCCCAGTTGAGCCAGTTCCAGGTGCCGGGCTCGGCCGAGGCCACGGGCCACGGCATGTCGGGCGGGGAATGGCTGACCGGCGTGCCGCTGGCCACCATGCTGGCGCTGGTGGGGCTGACCATGGCGGTGATCTGGGTCATGCCGAAGCTGACCCGTGCCATCCCCGCGCCGCTCGCCGGCATCGCGCTGATCGCCGCCATCGTGATCGGTTTCGGCATCGACGTGCCGCGGGTGGGCGACATGGCCTCGATCGAGGGCGGGCTGCCGCAATTCCACATCCCCATGGTGCCGCTCACCCTCGAGACGCTTCAGATCATCCTGCCTTACGCGCTCATCCTCGCCGCCATCGGCCTGATCGAGAGCCTGCTGACCCTCAACCTCGTTGGCGAGATCCTGCATGAGCGCGGCGGGTCGAGCCAGGAATGCGTGGCACAGGGCGTGGCCAACACCGTCACCGGCTTCTTTGGCGGCATGGGCGGCTGCGCGATGATCGGCCAGTCGATGATCAACGTGAAGTCCGGCGGGCGGACGCGCATTGCCGGCGTTGCCGCTGCGCTGTTCCTGCTGGTCTTCATCGTCCTCGCGGCGCCGGCGATCGAACAGATCCCGCTCGCCGCGCTGGTCGGCGTGATGTTCATGGTCGTCATCGGCACCTTTGCCTGGAAGTCGTTCACGATCATGCGCAAGGTGCCGTTTGCGGACGCGCTCGTCATCGTGCTGGTCACCGTCGTAACGGTTGCCACCGATCTCGCGACCGCGGTGATCGTCGGCGTCATCATTTCGGCGCTCGTCTTCGCCTGGAAGAGCGCGTCGCATATCCACGCCAAATCCTACCGGACGCCCGAAGGCGCGAAGGTCTACCAGATCCAGGGGCCGCTCTTCTTCGGCTCCGCCCATGCCTTTGCCGAGCTTTTCGATCCCGCTGGGGACCCCTCCCGCGTCGTGGTGGACTTTGCCGAGAGCAAGGTGGCCGACCAGTCGGCGCTGACGGCAATCGATGCGCTCGCGACGAAATACGAGGCGGCCGGCAAGACGCTGGAACTGCGCCACCTGAGCCACGATTGCCACAAGCTCCTGTCGAAAGCCGGTCAACTCATCGTGGATTCCGACGACGATCCGGATTACGGGATCGCCGCGGATTACGCCCTGCGGACGGGAGTGCTGCACGCGGGCCACTGAGCCCGTCGCGTTTCCGCCCGCGGCAGAGGTCGCCGATCCAGGGAGGGATCGAGGCCCGTGCGGCGTGTCGTGATGCGTCGCTTGCAGCGTCCAGCTGCGCGGGCTGTCCGGGCAGAAAGCTCGACAAATTAGCTGTTTGCGCTAGCATCCGGTCCGATGAGCGGAGTGATTCCCGCCGTTGGCCATCGAGATGTTTCCAGAAACTGGATCTTTGTGATCACAGCTAATTTTCCTGTGATCACAAAGGTGATTTTTTCGGGCGAATCTCCACCTTTTGAAGACAAAACTGTTTCCCCGTGTCCCGCAGCATGCCAATCAGGGTCAAATCGCAGCTAGACGGGACAGTTTCATGAACATCCATGAATACCAGGCGAAGGCTCTGCTTCGCGACTACGGCGCACCGGTCAGCGATGGCCGTGTCGTGCTGAGGGCCGAAGAGGCCAAGACCGCCGCGGGCGGGCTTGACGGGCCGCTCTGGGTGGTGAAGGCGCAGATCCATGCCGGCGGCCGCGGCAAGGGCTCCTTCAAGGAGACCGATGCGGGCGAGATGGGCGGCGTTCGGCTCGCCAAGTCCGTCGAGGAGGCCGCTGACGAGGCCCGCAAGATGCTCGGCCGCACTCTGGTCACTCACCAGACCGGCCCGGCGGGCAAACAGGTCAACCGCATCTATATCGAGGACGGCTCCGGCATCTCGCGCGAACTCTACCTCGCGCTGCTGATCGACCGCTCCACCTCCCGCGTCTCCTTCGTCTGCTCGACCGAGGGCGGGATGGATATCGAGGAAGTTGCTGCCTCGACGCCGGAAAAGATCCTGTCCTTCCCGGTCGATCCCGCGACCGGCTACCAGGCATTCCACGGCCGCCGCATCGCCTTCATGCTGGGCCTCGAGGGCGGCCAGGTGAAGCAATGCGTCAAGCTCATGGGGATCCTCTACAAGCTGTTCATCGACAAGGACATGGACATGCTCGAGATCAACCCGCTGATCGTCACGGACGGCGGTGATCTCAAGTGCCTCGACGCCAAGGTCGGTTTCGACGGCAACGCGATCTACCGCCATCCCGATATCGCTGCCCTGCGCGACGAGTCGGAGGAGGACCCGAAGGAGCTCGAAGCGTCCAAGTTCGACCTCAACTACATCGCGCTCGACGGCGAGATCGGCTGCATGGTGAACGGCGCGGGCCTCGCCATGGCGACGATGGACATCATCAAGCTCTATGGCGCGGAGCCGGCGAACTTCCTCGATGTCGGCGGCGGCGCCACCAAGGAGAAGGTCACCGAAGCCTTCAAGATCATCACCTCGGACCCGAATGTGAAGGGCATCCTGGTCAACATCTTCGGCGGTATCATGCGCTGCGACATCATCGCCGACGGCGTGATCGCCGCGGTGAAGGAGGTCGGCCTCGAGGTTCCGCTGGTGGTGCGGCTCGAGGGCACCAATGTGGAGAAGGGCAAGGAGATCATCGCGAATTCCGGCCTGAACGTGATCGCCGCGGACAATCTAAGCGACGGTGCCGAGAAGATCGTCAAGGCGGTGAAGGGGTAATTGGACAATGGCTATTCTCGTTGACAAGAACACCAAGGTGATCTGCCAGGGCCTCACCGGCTCGCAGGGCACCTTCCACTCGGAACAGGCCATTGCCTATGGCACCAAGATGGTCGGCGGCGTGACGCCGGGCAAAGGCGGCCAGGAGCATCTCGGTCTGCCGGTCTTCAACTCGGTGCACGAGGCCCGCGCGGTGACCGGGGCGAATGCGAGCGTGATCTACGTGCCGCCGCCCTTTGCCGCGGACTCGATCCTCGAGGCGATCGACGCCGGGATGGAGCTCATCGTCTGCATCACCGAGGGCATCCCGGTGCTCGACATGATGAAGGTCAAGCGCGCGCTGATCGACAGCAAGTCGCGGCTCATCGGCCCGAACTGCCCGGGCGTCATCACGCCGGATGCCTGCAAGATCGGCATCATGCCGGGCCATATCCACAAGCGCGGCTCTGTGGGCGTCGTCTCCCGCTCCGGCACGCTGACCTACGAGGCGGTCAAGCAGACCTCGGACAGCGGCCTTGGCCAGTCGACGGCAGTCGGCATCGGCGGCGACCCGATCAAGGGCACCGAGCATATCGACGTGCTCGACATGTTCCTCGATGACGACGAGACCCAGGCGATCATCATGATCGGCGAGATCGGTGGGTCCGCCGAGGAGGAAGCGGCCGAGTTCCTCGCCGAACAGCGCAAGAAGGGCCGCTGGAAGCCGACCGCTGGCTTCATCGCCGGCCGCACCGCGCCTCCGGGCCGCCGCATGGGCCATGCCGGCGCCATCGTCGCCGGTGGCAAGGGCGGCGCCGAGGACAAGATCGAGGCCATGCAATCGGCCGGAATCGTCGTCGCCGACAGCCCCGCCGCGCTCGGCGAGGCGGTGCTGAAGGCGATCGGCTGAACCGCCGCAGTCCGGGGAGGGGATCGACAGATGCGATACGCGCGAACAGGCATCCGCCGGTTCTTCCCCGGGCCGTCATTTCCCGGGCCGCTTCCAGCGGCCCGGGTTTCGGTCTGAAGGCGGCCAGCGCCGCCGACCACATCAAGTCCGATATCAACGAGAGCGCCAAGGACTCGCCATGACAGAACACAGCCGCAACGACATCTTCCACGCATCGAGTTTCCTTCAGGGGCATAACGCCGAATACGTGGAGCAGCTCTATGCCCGCTACTCGAACGACCCGGCCTCGGTGGACGAGGGCTGGGCGGAGTTCTTCCGGCATCTGAACGATGACGAGCGGGACGTGCGGGCGGAGGCGCGCGGACCGTCCTGGGCGCGGACCGACAGCTTCATCGCCGACGAGTTGACCGCGGCGCTGACCGGCGAGTGGGCGGCCGAACCGGAGATCCGCGAGGCCGGCAAAAAGATCAGGGCGAAGGCGGAGGAGACGGGCGTCGAGGTTTCCGACGACCAGATCAAGCGCGCCGTGCTCGATTCGATCCGCGCGCTGATGATCATTCGCGCCTACCGGATCCGGGGCCATCTCGTCGCCGATCTCGACCCGCTTGGCATGCGCGAGCAGACGCCGCATCCCGAGCTCGACCCCGCCTCCTACGGCTTCACCGACGCCGACATGGACCGGCCGATTTTCATCGACAACGTGCTCGGCCTGCAGACGGCGACGATGCGCGAGATCCTCGCGATCGTGAAGCGGACCTATTGCGGCACCTTCGCGCTGCAATACATGCATATCTCGGATCCCGAACAGGCCGCCTGGCTCAAGGAGCGGATCGAGGGCTTCGGCAAGGAGATCGCCTTTACCCGCGAGGGACGCCGGGCGATCCTCAACAAGCTCGTGGAGGCCGAGGGCTTCGAGAAATTCCTGCATGTCAAATATATGGGTACGAAGCGCTTCGGCCTTGACGGCGGCGAGTCGCTCATCCCGGCGATGGAGCAGATCGTCAAACGCGGCGGCGCGCTCGGCGTTACGGACGTGGTGATCGGCATGCCTCACCGCGGCCGGCTCTCAGTGCTCGCCAACGTGCTGATGAAGCCTTACCGCGCGATCTTCAACGAGTTCCAGGGCGGTTCGTTCAAGCCCGAGGACGTGGACGGCTCGGGCGACGTGAAATACCACCTTGGTGCCTCGGCGGACCGCGAGTTCGACGGCAACACGGTCCACCTGTCGCTGACCGCCAACCCCTCGCATCTCGAGGCGGTGAACCCGGTGGTGCTCGGCAAGGCGCGCGCCAAGCAGGACCAGAACAACGACCACGATCGCACCAGCGTGATCCCGATCCTGCTGCACGGCGATGCCGCCTTTGCGGGCCAGGGCGTGGTGGCCGAGTGCTTCGGTCTCTCGGGGCTGAAGGGCCACCGGACGGGCGGCACCATCCACCTCGTGGTCAACAACCAGATCGGCTTTACCACCGCGCCGCATTTCTCGCGCTCCTCGCCCTATCCGACTGACATCGCGCTGATGGTCGAGGCGCCGATCTTCCACGTGAACGGGGACGATCCGGAAGCGGTGGTCCACGCCGCCAAGGTGGCGACCGAGTATCGGCAGAAGTTCCACAAGGACGTCGTCATCGACATCTTCTGCTACCGGCGCTTCGGGCATAACGAGGGCGACGAGCCCATGTTCACCAACCCGATCATGTACAACCGGATCAAGAAGCATAAGACGACGCTGGCGCTCTACACCGAACGGCTGGTGGACGACGGGCTGATCCCCGAAGGCGAGATCGAGGACATGAAGGCCGCCTTCCAGTCGAAGCTCAACGACGAGTTCGAGGCCGGCAAGGAGTTCAAGCCGAACAAGGCCGACTGGCTCGACGGCCGCTGGTCGCATCTCGACCGCGAGGGCGACAGCTACCAGCGTGGCGAGACGGCGATCCCCGAGGAGACCTTTGACCAGGTCGGCCGGGCGCTGACAACGGCGCCCGATGGGTTCCCGCTGCACAAGACCGTCGGGCGGCTGCTCGACGCCAAGAGGCAGATGTTCGAGACGGGCCAGGGCTTCGACTGGGCGACCGGCGAGGCGCTCGCTTTCGGCTCGCTCCTGACCGAGGGGTACCCTGTGCGGCTGGCGGGGCAGGATTCCACCCGCGGCACCTTCAGCCAGCGCCATTCCGGCTTCGTCAACCAGGAGAACGAGGAGCGCTACTACCCGCTCAACCATATCCGGGAGGGGCAGGCGAGCTACGAGGTCATCGATTCGATGCTCTCCGAATATGCCGTGCTCGGGTTCGAATACGGCTACTCGCTGGCCGAGCCCAACGCGCTCACGCTCTGGGAAGCGCAGTTCGGCGACTTTGCCAACGGCGCGCAGATCATGTTCGACCAGTTCATCTCCTCCGGCGAGAGCAAGTGGCTCCGGATGTCCGGCCTCGTCATGCTGATGCCGCATGGCTTCGAAGGGCAGGGGCCGGAGCACAGCTCGGCGCGGCTCGAGCGCTGGCTGCAACTCTGCGGTTCGGACAACTGGATCGTCGCCAACTGCTCGACGCCGGCGAACTATTTCCACATCCTGCGCCGCCAGCTCCACCGCTCCTTCCGCAAGCCGCTGGTGCTGATGACGCCGAAATCGCTGTTGCGCCACAAGTTCTGCGTCTCGGGCCGGGAGGATTTCACGACCGGGTCCTCCTTCCACCGCGTCCTCTGGGACGATGCCCAGAAGGGCAATTCGGACACCGAGCTCAAGCCGGACAGCGAAATCAAGCGCGTCGTCATGTGTTCGGGCAAGGTCTATTTCGACCTGCTGGAGGAACGCGACGCCCGCGGCATCGACGACGTCTACCTCCTCCGCATCGAGCAGTTCTATCCCTTCCCGGCGATCTCGCTGGTCAAGGAACTCGAGCGCTTCAAGGGTGCGGAGATGGTCTGGTGCCAGGAAGAGCCCAAGAACCAGGGCGCCTGGACCTTCATCGAGCCGAATATCGAATGGGTGCTTACCCGGATCGGTGCGAAACACAGCCGTCCGTCCTATGTCGGTCGCGCGGCCTCGGCCTCGCCGGCCACCGGACTGGCGAGCCAACACAAAGCACAGCAAGCGGCGCTCGTCGACGAAGCGCTGACCACGGAAGGGAAGTGAAAACATGTCCATTGAAGTCCGCGTGCCCACCCTGGGCGAAAGCGTCACCGAGGCAACCGTCGCAACCTGGTTCAAGAAACCCGGTGATTCCGTGGCCGTCGACGAGATGCTGTGCGAGCTGGAAACCGACAAGGTGACGGTGGAGGTTCCCGCGCCGTCCGCCGGCGTGCTCGGCGAGATCGTCGCCGGCGAGGGCGAGACGGTCGGTGTCGATGCGCTCCTGGCGACGCTCGAGGCCGGCGACGGCGCTGCGGCGGACAAGGAGGCGAAACCGGCCGATACGGCCGACGCGCCTGCCGAGGCGTCGGAAGATGGCGACGGCTCGACTGTCGACGTGATGGTTCCGACGCTCGGCGAGAGCGTCACCGAGGCGACCGTCTCGACCTGGTTCAAGAAGGTCGGTGACCGGGTCGCGCAGGACGAGATGCTGTGCGAGCTGGAGACCGACAAGGTTTCGGTCGAGGTTCCCGCGCCAGCGTCCGGTGTGCTGACCGAGATCCTTGCGCCCGAGGGAAGCACGGTCGAGGCGGCCGGCAAGCTCGCGGTCCTGACCTCCGGCGCAGGCGCTGCCGCGGCGCCGGCCTCCGCGCCCGCCGAAGCACCGGCCGCCGAAACGCCCGCCTCCTCCGGCAAGGATGTCGCGGATGCCCCGTCGGCCCGCAAGCTGATGGCCGAGAAGGGCCTCGACCCGGCCAAGGTCGATGGCTCGGGCCGCGACGGACGGGTGATGAAGGAAGATGTCATCGCCGCGCTCAACAAGCCGGCCGATAAACCCGCCGCGCCGGCCGCCCCGCGTGCGCCCGTCCCGGCCGAGGACGCCGCGCGCGAAGAGCGGATCAAGATGACCCGGCTCCGGCAGACCATTGCCCGCCGCCTCAAGGACGCCCAGAACACGGCGGCGATCCTGACCACCTATAACGAGGTGGACATGACCGAGGTTATGGCGCTGCGCTCGCAGTACAAGGACGAGTTCGAGAAGCGCCACGGCGTCCGGCTCGGCTTCATGTCCTTCTTCACCAAGGCCTGCTGCGCCGCGCTGAAGGAAGTGCCGGAGGTCAATGCCGAGATCGACGGCGACGAGATCGTCTACAAGAATTTCGTCCACATGGGCATCGCCGCCGGCACGCCGCAGGGCCTCGTCGTCCCGGTGATCCGCGATGTCGACGCGATGGGCTTTGCCGAGATCGAGGCCGCGATTGCCGAGAAGGGCCGCCGTGCCCGCGACGGCAAGCTCTCGATGGCCGAGATGCAGGGCGGCACCTTCACGATCTCCAACGGCGGCGTCTACGGCTCGCTGATGTCCTCGCCGATCCTTAACCCGCCGCAATCGGGCATCCTCGGCATGCACAAGATCCAGCAGCGACCGATGGTGGTGAACGGCGAGATCGTCGTCCGGCCGATGATGTATCTGGCGCTGAGCTACGATCACCGCGTCGTTGACGGCAAGGGCGCGGTGACCTTCCTCGTGAAGGTTAAGGAAGCGCTTGAGGATCCGCGGCGCCTGCTGATGGATCTGTGACCTGCGCAGCCGCGGACGCGCACCGGCGGGCCCGCGGCTGCTCGGAAACCTGGTCGAGCGACGTTGAGGAGGACCACCTTGATTGAGCTGAAAATGTCTCCCGATCATCCGGTCATGGAGATCCACCTGAGCGGGGTTGTCACGTCCGACGACTACGCGGATGTGCTGGTCCCGGCCATCGAGAAAGCGCTGCAGGATCGGGAGCAGTTGCGGGTTCTCGTGCGGGTCGGCGAGGGATTCGAACGCTACACGCTCGAGGCGATGGGGGCCGACGCCCGGCTGGGGCTCAAGCACTGGAACGGCTTCGACAGGATTGCCGTGGTTTCGGACACCGGCTGGCTGAACACGACCGTCCGGGCAGTTTCGATCTTCGTCAACTGCCCGGTCTCGGTCTTCGCGCTCGGCGAGGAAGATGCGGCGCGGCGCTGGCTCGTGGAATCGCTCGGCAGCATCCACCAGACGGATCTCGGCGACGGCGTTCTGCATGTTCAGCTTCTCGGCCAGATCGACAGTGCCGTCTACGCGGCCGAGAGCGAGGACCTTAACGCCTTCATCCGCGCCAACGAGCGGTTCCGGCTGCTGCTCGACCTGCGCGAGTTCGACGGTTGGCAGGGGCTCGGCGCGATCGGCGCGCATTTCAAGCTGGTTCGCGACCATCGCCATCTCGTGGACCGTGTCGCCATCGTTGGCGACAAGGCCTGGCAGGCGATCGGCCAGCGGATCGGGCGGCAGTTCATCGATGCGCCAGTGCATTACTTCCCGGCCAACGATTTCGACGGTGCCAAGGCCTGGCTCCTGGCGTGACCGCGCCGTGACATGAAACGCGATGCCGCCCGGAGACGGGCGAACCCGAGACAGGCGCGCTGCACATGGCGCAGCGCGACAGAAAAACGAAGGAGAGAAGAATGGCAGAATATGATGTCATCGTGATCGGCGCCGGCCCTGGCGGATATGTCTGCGCCATCCGTTGCGCCCAGCTCGGGCTCAAGACCGCCTGCGTCGAGGGCCGCGAGACGCTTGGCGGCACCTGCCTCAATGTCGGCTGCATCCCCTCCAAGGCGCTGCTGCACGCCTCGCACATGCTGCACGAGGCGGAGCACAATTTCGAGGAAATGGGCATCAAGGCGGCCAAGCCGAAGGTCGAATGGGAGAAGATGCTCTCCTACAAGGACGGCGTGATCGCCGCCAATACCAAGGGTGTGGAGTTCCTGTTCAAGAAGAACAAGATCGACTGGCTGAAGGGCTGGGGCTCGATTCCGGAGGCCGGCAAGGTCAAGGTCGGCGACGAGGTTCACACGGCCAAGCATATCGTGATCGCCTCCGGGTCCAAATCCGCCTCGATCCCGGGCGCGGAGGTGGAGATCGACGAGAAGATCGTCGTCACCTCGACCGGCGCACTGGAGCTGCCCAAGGTGCCGAAGAAGATGGTCGTGGTCGGCGGCGGCGTGATCGGGCTGGAGTTGGGTTCGGTCTACAGCCGGCTCGGCAGCGAGGTCACGGTGATCGAGTTCATGGACGGCGTGACCCCCGGCGCCGATGCCGAGGTGGCGCGGACCTTCCAGCGGATTCTCGGCAAGCAGGGGATGGAGATCATCACCGGCGCTGCGGTCTCGAAGGTCGAGACGCTGAAGACCAAGGCCAAGGTGAGCTACAAGCTGCGCAAGGACGACAGCGAGCACCAGGTGGATGCGGATGTGGTCCTCGTCTCCACCGGCCGGCTGCCCTATACCGAGGGGCTCGGGCTCGACGGGCTTGGCGTGGAGCTGACCAAGCGCGGCCAGATCGCGGTCGATGCCGAATACCGGACCAACGTGCCGGGGCTCTATGCCATCGGCGACGTGATTGAGGGACCGATGCTGGCGCACAAGGCCGAGGACGAGGGCGGCGCGCTCGCCGAGTTGCTTGCCGGGCAGAAGCCGCATATCGACTACAACCTGATCCCCGGCGTGATCTACACCACGCCCGAGGTCGCCTCGGTCGGCGCGACGGAGGAGCAGTTGAAGGAGGCCGGCCGCGCCTACAAGGTCGGCAAGTTCTCCTTCATGGGCAATGGCCGTGCCAAGGCGATGATGCAGGCCGACGGTTTCGTCAAGATCCTCGCCGACAAGGAGACCGACCGCATCCTTGGCGCGCATATCCTCGGCCCCGCCGCCGGAGAGATGATCCACGAGATCTGCGTGGCGATGGAGTTCGGCGCCTCGGCCGAGGATCTCGCCCGGACCTGCCACGCCCACCCGACCACCTCGGAAGCGGTGCGCGAGGCGGCGATGGCCTGTGGCGACGGACCGATCCACGCATGACCTGACGGGGATGGGGGGCTTTCTACCCCCCGCGCGCCTCTGGCGCTCCCTCCTCGAGGATACTTCCGATCAGAAGAAGAGGGCCCCCTGGGGCCCTTTTTTAGGTAGAGGACTGGACGCCGCGGCTGGCCGGAAGAGGGAACGCGGCGGTTCCGGGCCCCCTCGGCATAAGCGCCGAAGGCGGGCGGTCAGCCCGGATTTGGTGATTATCTGCGAGGGCGTGCGTGCCCCCGCTCAGTAGGTCCCCTCATAGATCGCCGCGAGCGAGTCGTGATCGAAGAGAGAGGACACCGAGGTGCCGTTCCAGATGTTCAGGATCGCCTGGGCAAAGACCGGTGCGGTCGGCACGATGCGGATGTTCTTGGCCTTCGCGATCTGCTCGGTCGCCTCGATGGAATCGGTGATGACGAGCGATTTCATCGAGGATTTGGTGATCCGGTCGACCGCCGGGCCGGAGAGCACGCCGTGGGTGATGTAGGAATGCACCTCCTTGGCGCCGTTCTCCAGAAGCACGTCTCCGGCCTTCACCAGCGTGCCGGCGGTGTCGCAGATGTCGTCGACGATGATGCAGGTCTGTCCTGTGACGTCGCCGATCACGGTCATCTCCGCCACTTCGCCGGCCTTCTCGCGGCGCTTGTCGACGATGGCGAGCGCGCAGCCGATCCGTTGGGCAAGCTCGCGCGCGCGGCCGACGCCGCCGACATCGGGGGAGACCACCGTAATCTTGTCCAGCTTCTTGCCGAACTTGTGCTTGATATCGAGCGCGAAGATCGGCGCGGCATAGAGGTTGTCCACGGGGATGTCGAAGAAGCCCTGGATCTGGGTGGCGTGAAGATCCATGGTCAGGACCCGGTCGATGCCGGAGGCGGCGATCATGTTGGCCACCAGCTTGGCCGAGATGGGCGTGCGCGCCTTGGAGCGGCGATCCTGGCGGGCATAGCCGAAATAGGGGATCACGCCGGTGATCCGCGCGGCCGAGGAGCGGCGCAGCGCGTCGGCCATGATGAGGAGTTCCATCAGGTTGTCATTGGCCGGGTGCGAGGTCGGCTGGAGGATGAACATGTCCTCGCCGCGGACGTTCTCGTAGACCTCGACGAAGATTTCCTGGTCGTTGAACCGTTCGACACGGGCATCGACGAGGCCAACCGACATGCCGCGGCTCATCGAGACGCGGCGCGAGATCGCATCGGCCAGCCTTCGGTTGGCGTTTCCGGAGATCAGCTTGGGCTGGCTCTGGTGAGGATTCATGGGCGGGCTCCGGGATAGCGGATTCGTGACGGGGATGTGACGCTGTTGCCCTAGCGCACGGGAGGTCGAATGGAAACATGTCGCGAGCGTCGCGGCGGCCGCCTGTTGCGCCGAGATGCGCCGCGACGCGCCCGCGGAGGCTCATCGGGCACAGGCGGCGGTGTCGTTGCCCCAGTAGGCAAGCGCCCAATCGCCAAAGTCATGGACACAGGCGGGCGGCGGGGCACCGGAAGCGAGCGCCGCGTCAAGGCCGGGGACGGTCATGTAGGCGAAGATGTCGCGGCCCTCGGCCATCGCATCGGCAAGCCGGTCGGGCCGGTAGGAACTCATCTCCGGGCGGCCGAGGTCTGGGCGGTCGTAGCGCAGCGGGAAAAGCTCCGAGATGAGGCGGTTGCGGCTGTCGTCTTCCTTCTCATAGAGCAGGCGGAGGTTTTCGGGCGGCGTGCGGGCGATGATCCGTGCAACCGGTTCGAGCGAGCGGTCGGGTGGCGTGCCCGGAAGCCGGGACTGCGCCGCGCCTAAACTCGCCAAAAGGGCGAGGAGGGGCAGGATCGCGAACCAGCTCCAGGCGCGGTTGCCGAGGCGCGCCATGCCGCTGCCGGCCAGCGCCAGCAGACAGAAAAGGGCCGGCAGGAAATAGCGCGGCACGAGGACGCTGGTCCAGATGCTGACGCAGAGCAGCAGCGCGACATAGCCCGCGAGCAACAGGACCGGCGCGAGCAGCGCCGGGCGGTCGCGGCAGGCGAGTGCGCCGGCGAGGGCGAAGAGCAGGAGAGCCGCCGACACAACCCAGGTCACCGTCGTGGCAAGCGTGCCGGACGGGCCGATGACGGCGGCAAGCCCACCGTCGAAGACGACCTGGTTCCAGAGGTTGACCAGCCCCTCGAGCCCGAGCGTGTTGTATTTGTCGGCCCAGTAGCCTTCTTCGGCCTGGCGCGCGATATGCGGCCCGCTGAAGGCGAAATAGCCCAGCACCGAGACGATCGCCGGCACCTTCACGGCGCGACGCCAGCGGGCGCGGAAGGCAGCGTCGTTGCGGCTGCGGGGCAGGGCGAAAGGCAGGGCGGCGAGGGTGACGAAGGCGAAGATGCCGGCGGTCATGGTCAGGCTCGCGAGCGAGAAGCCCCAGCCGAAAAGCCGCATCGGGCGGCGAAGGCGCGGTCCGTCCGCCGCGGCGCCTTGCCCCAGCGTCGCAAAGAGGCCAAGCGCGCCGGCGATCCCGATGCCGAGGAACAGCATCAGAAGGCCATAGGGGCGGGCATTCTGGGACCAGTGGATTGCCAGCGGGGAGGCGGCGTAGAGCAGGCCGAAGAACAGCCCGGCGCGCGTGGAGACATATTTCGCGAGCCCGCCCGCGAGCACCGCGGCGCCGGCGGCATCGAAGACGACGGAGGCCGTCCGCATGAGGACGACGTTGCCGCCCTCTATTCCCAATGCTTTCATTAGCGCGAAATAGAGCGGCGAGTGGCCGCGGCTGATCCGGTCCGCGGCGAGCCCGTACCAGTCGCGCGAGATGGCGAATTGCGAGTAGATCTCGTCGAGCCATGGCGCGCGCAGGTCCACGCCAGGCAGTCGCAGCGCAAGCGCTGCGCCGAAGGTGATGAGCGCCACGAGGAGGGCCTGGCGGATCAGCGGTGACATGGGCGGGTCCGGTCTCCTGCTTCGGGACGGGCGGCGGCCGCGCCGCCGTTTTCAAAGACCCGAAGCCCCCGGCATTGTCAACAAACCGCACCCGGCTATGGTGGCGTCGCAACGAAGGAGGCACGCATGCCGCATATCGACTATTTCTTCTCCACGCTTTCGCCCTTCACCTATCTCGCCGGCAATCGCCTCGAGGAAATCGCCGAGGCGCGCGGCGCGACCATCACCTACAAGCCGATGGATATCCTTGCGCTTTTCCCCCGTACCGGCGGCATCGTTCCGCAGGAGCGACACCCGTCGCGGCTCGAATACCGGATGCAGGAGATCAAGCGGTGGGCGAAAAAGACCGGGATGCCGATGAACCCGCGGCCGGCGCATTCCCCGACCAACGCTGCGCCCTCCTCCTATGCGATCATCGCGGCGCAGCTCTCCGGCGGCAATGTCGGCCCGCTGGTGCAAGCCTTCCTGCGCGCGGGCTGGGCCGAGGAGAAGGACATCGCACGCGATGATGTGGTGCGGGAATGCCTCGGAAACTGCGGTTTCGATCCGAGCCTTGCCGATTCGGGCCTGCTCACCGGGGCGGAGACCTATGCGGCCAATCTCGAGGAAGCGGTCAAACGCGGCGTCTTCGGCTCGCCGTTCTACATCACCGATACCGATGAGCGCTTCTGGGGGCAGGACCGGCTCGCCGATCTCGACGCCCATCTCGCCGGAAAGCTCTGACGCCATGACCGAAGCAACCACAGGCCGCCGGAAAGGTGGGATCGTCGTCCGACGCGTTGGCGACTTGGTCGAGGTTCGAAACGTCCCCCGCGCGTCGCGGAGGGGGCCGGCATGAGCAAGACCGTTCCGGGCCCCGACGGGCGGCCCCGCTGCGCCTGGTGCGCCGCCGCGCCGGAGTTCTTCGACTATCACGACCGGGAATGGGGCTTTCCGGTCGACGACGACATCCGTCTCTTCGAGAAGATCTGCCTCGAGAGCTTCCAGTCGGGCCTGAGCTGGCGGACGATCCTGGCCAAGCGCGAGAATTTCCGTGCCGCCTTCGCGGGGTTCGATTTCCGAAAGGTCGCGCTTTTCGGCGACGCCGACGTGGAGCGGCTCCTGCAGGATGCAGGCATCGTTCGCCACCGTGGAAAGATCGAGGCGGTGATCAACAACGCGCGATGCGCCTGCGACATGGTCGACACGGAGGGCTCGCTCGCAACCTTCCTGTGGCGCTTTGAACCCGAGGACGACGACGCGGCGCCGCAGAGCCGCTCGACCTCGCCCGCCTCGGTGGCCCTGTCGAAGGAGTTGCGCAGGCGCGGATGGAAATTCGTCGGCCCGACGACGGTCTTTGCCTTCATGCAGGCCATGGGACTGATCAATGACCATGTGGAGAGTTGCGTGATGCGGTCCGAGGTGGCGGCGGCGCGGGAGGCGTTTCGGCGGCCTGTCTGAGTGTCAGAGCGCGTGCCGTGCCAATGGACAGATGTGCCTTGCACCATGGTGCCGGGCAACGTCGTGAGCCCGCCGCGCCATTTCCGGGCCGCGCCCACGTCCCGGCGATGCGTTGAAGCCAGCGCACCGCATCGGAATTTTCGGCGTCTTCAACATGAACCGCCCCGACCCGTTGTCGGATCGCCGCGCCGCGGCCCGGTGATGGCGCGAATCCCAGCCCGACCGAGTTCGGAGCCGGGCCACGGGTGGCCATCGGCCGGTCTTCGCGTCAGTCCGGCTTGCGCGCAATGATGAAGACCGCCTTCGACGGGGCCTCGCCCGGCTGCCAGATCTCCTCGATTTCGAAACCCGCCGCCTCGATGGCGGTGGCGAGGTCTTCGCGCGAAAAGGCGGCGATCCGCGGCAACAGGCCGAGAAGGTTGCCGAGCGGCAGGATCGTGGAGCGAAGGAGCCTTGCGCGCCCGGCGAGACAGATCGTCGAACTGACGAAGAGCCCGCCCGGCCGGAGCGCATCGAACAGCTTGGCGATCACCGCGTCACGGTCCTCGACGAGATGCAGGATGCTCATCGCGAGGGCCGCGTCGAAACTGCCGGGAGCGATCTGGAGGCTGTCGATGGTGGCTGTCTCGAAGCGGATGTTGTCGATGCCGGCCGCCGCGGCCTTTTCGCGGCAGATCTCGATCATCGCGGGCGCGAAATCGATGGCGAGGATCTCGCCGACATGCGGAGCGTGTTCGAGCGCGGTCGATCCGGTGCCGCAGCCGATCTCCAGCATCCGCCAGCCGGGGTCGAGCCGGGCCTGCGTCCGCGCGAGTTTTTCCCGATAGGCGGCCTCGTCGGCCACCGGCGTGCGGGCATAGCGTCGGGCAATCCAGTTCCAGAAGCGATTTGGCTGCGCCATGGCGGTCTCGAATGCGAATGTAATGCCTTGCAGATGGCAGCGACACGGGCGGGGGTCAACCGCTGTCGCCGGGTGAGGCGGCCGGGCAGGTCGGCGTCAACGGTGCTGGAGCGCCAGCCGGAGGCCGAGCGCACAGTAGATCCTGCCCACCACCTTGCCTTGCCATTTCAGCACGGCCGGGTTGCGGCGCAGCAAGCGCCCGAGGTTGCCGGCCGAGGTCGCGAAGACGATGGTGCTGAAAAAGCCGATAGCGGCGAAGAGCAGGCCGAGGATGGAAAGCTGAAGCACGACATTGCCGTTCTCGGGCTGCACGAACTGAGGCAGGAAGGCGAGGAAGAAGAGCGCCGTCTTGGGGTTGAGGATTTCGGCGAGGATGGCCTGCCGAAAGGCGGTGCCGGCGGTCAGAACGCGGGAGGCGCGGCCGAAGCCCGAGGGCGAGCGCGCCAGGATCGCGCGGAGGCCCAGAAAGACCAGATAGGCCGCGCCCGCATATTTGACGAGGCTGAAGAGCAGGGCCGAGGTGGCGATCACGGCCGAGATGCCGACGATGGCGAAGGCGGTGTGCACGAGATCTCCCGCAGTAATCCCCGCGCCGGTGGCGATGCCCACCCTGACGCCCGAACTGGTCGCCCGCGCGACCGTGAGGAGCGTCGCCGGGCCGGGAATGAAGACAAAGCCAAGGACGATGGTGCAATAGGTCAGGAGCGTCTGCGGATCGATCATGGAGAACCTCTGTGCTGGTCGCGCGAGCTAGCCATGGAGAGGGTTCTGGGGCAAGAGGCGCGGCGCTGCGGTGAGGAGGCCGGTCGCGCGATTCCGACGCCGGTCGCCGTCGGTCTCCCCCGAGGCCTGGAGATTGGCGTTACGACGCGTGGCAGCAGCGGCCTAGAGCAGCGCCAGGAACCTGTCGGTATCTGCATCGCTTGCCGACCAGTCGGTGACGAAGCGTGCGGCCAGAGGTTCGTCCTCCGGCCCGCCGTCGAGCGTCGCGTCCCAGAGGTGATACTCGGCGCCGGCGGCGAAGAGGTGGCGATGGGTGGCGCGCGGCAGGCGGGCGAAGACGATGTTGGCCTCCGGGCGATACATCAGATTCGCCCCCGGCGCGGCCCGCAGCCCGTCGGCGAGGCGCTGGCAAGCGGCGTTGGCGGAGGTCGCAATCTCGAGCCAGAGCCCGCCCTCGAGATAGGCATGCATCTGAGCGGCAAGGAAGCGGTGCTTGGAGAAGAGATGCGCGCCGCGCTTGCGGCGAAGCTCGAACTCGCGGCTCTTCGCGGGGTCGAAGAGGATGGCCGCCTCAACGCCCATCAGCCCGTTCTTGGTGCCGCCGAAGCTCAGCATGTCGATGCCGGATTTCCAGGTCGCCTCGGCCGGTGTGCAGCCGAGCGCAATCAGCGCGTTCGCGAAACGGGCGCCGTCCATATGGACCTTGAGGCCGAACTCCTGCGCGATGCCGGTCAGGGTGCGGAGCTCTTCCAGCGAATACACCGTGCCTTTCTCCGTCGCCTGCGTGAGCGAGACCGGACCGCGCATCGGCCCGTGCAGGTCGCGCGTCTCTTCGCCCTCGATGGCGGCACGCAGGCCCGCGGGCGTCATCTTGCCGTCCTCGGTCGTCACCAGCGTGAGCTTGGCGCCACCGGTGAAGAATTCCGGCGCGTTGAGCTCATCCTCCTGGATATGCGCGCAGCGGCTGCAGAAGATCGTCTGCCAGGGGGTAGCATGACTGGCCAGAAGCAGCGAATTGGCTGCCGTTCCGGTGGCGACGAGGTGGACCACGGCCTCCGGAGCCTCGAAGACCTCGCGAACCTGCGCCGTCAACTCAGCCGAAAGCGCGTCGGCGGCATAGGGGGACGCGTAGCCCGCGTTGGCGCGCAGCAGCGCGTCCATGACGTTCGGGTGGACCGGACCGGTATTGTCAGAAGCAAAATGCATGGGTTCCCCTTAGAGCGACGAAAGCGGAAAGAAAAGATGCGGGACGGGGCGCAGTTCAGCCGGTTCGTCACAGATGCAGGGCGCCCTCGACGATGCCGTCGGAGCCGTGCAGCTCGGCGCCGACACCCCGCGCCAGCGCCCGGA
The DNA here is from genome assembly GCF_004146235.1 of Tropicimonas sp. IMCC6043. Classification (GTDB taxonomy): domain Bacteria; phylum Pseudomonadota; class Alphaproteobacteria; order Rhodobacterales; family Rhodobacteraceae; genus Tropicimonas. Next base: position 24,366 of record NZ_SELO01000022.1, read on the forward strand.
TCCCGGTATTGTCGCGCCGGAAAGAGAGGTGAATCACGGTGAGCCGCGCAAGGCGTCCGGCCACGAGGCTCGCCGCCACGAGCAGCCGGCCGATCGAGGCATGCTGGAACTCCGGTTCGACGGAAATGGCGAACTCCGCCTGCGCCCCGCCGCTGTCGGGCAACAGCTCGCCGACGCCGCGCAGCACGCCGTCTGCAAAGACTCCGAAGACGAGCGCGTGTTCCCAGTCGAGCCGGTCGGCATGGGCGTCAAGCGTGCCGTCGTTCACCACAGCCTGAAACCGGGCGTGGCGGTCCTCTGGTGGTAGGCGACGGAGGTGATCGCGATACTGGCCGACGTCACGCCGGGTCAGGCCGCGCAGGGCGATCTGCGTGCCGCTGCGCGTCTCGAAGACAAGCTGGCGGCCGGAACGGCGAAAGAGGCGCTGGCGGAACTTTCCGAACATGCGGGCACTCCGGCATCGGTCTCCTCCCGGTGTTGCAGGGTCAGCGCCGCGCCGGGGCAGTCTCCGGGCGCGACGCTGCGTTGCAGCAATGATGCCTGAAGTGATCGCGTCGCGAAAGGGTTTCCCGCCTTGCACGTTGTGCATGTCTGGCCGCCGCGGGGCAGGGCGCGCTCAGGTCTCGATCTCGATGAGGTGGTCTTCCCACTCGTCCTCGGGAATGTCGAACTCCGAGAGCGTCATGCCGCGGACTGAAATCCCGGCATCGTGGACGCTCTCCGGGTCGCCCGACAGCAGGTAGTGCCAGCCGGGCAGCGGCTTGCCCTCGGCAAGGCGGCGATAGGCACAGCTGCGCGGCATCCAGTAGGCGTTGTCGGCGATGGTCTCGGGGCGGAGCGTGACGCAATCAGGAACGAACTGGTGGCGGATGTCGTAATGCGTGCAGCGGCAGGTGTCGTCGTCGAGCAGCCGGCAGGCGATGCGGGTGAATTCCACCTGGCCGGTCTCCTCGTCCTCGAGCTTGTTGAGGCAGCACTTGCCGCAGCCGTCGCAGAGCGCTTCCCATTCCTCTGCGGTCATCTGCGACAGCGGAACGCGCTCCCAGAAGCGCGGCCTGAGGTCGTTCCGACGTCCCGGCCTAGCCATCGGCGGTGCCTTTCATCGGGAAGCCGACGAGCGGGACCTTCGCGAGGATCGCACGCGCCTCGGCCTCGTCGGCACGGATCTGGTTCACCAGCGCCTCGACGCCATCGAAGCGCTGTTCGGGCCGCAGGAACTGCACGAGGCCGACCGAAAGATGCGCATCATAGAGATCGCCCTCGAAATCGAGCAGGTGGGTCTCGATATTGGGAGCATTCTCGCCGAACATCGGGCGGATGCCGATCGAGGCGACGCCGCGGTAATGGCCGGCATGCGCGCTGCCGACCACTTCGACGAGCACCGCGTAGACGCCGAATTTCGGTGGGTAGATGCCGGAGATATCCATGTTCGCGGTGGGATAGCCGAGGGTCCGGCCGCGTTTCGCGCCGTGCAGGACCGGGCCCTCGATACGGTGCCAGTGGCCAAGCATGGCGGCGGCGCGATGCGGCGCGCCGTCACCGAGCGCATTGCGGATCGCGGTCGACGAGACCCGTTCGCCGCTCCCCCCGAGCCCAAGCAATTCGGCGATGATCACCTCGAAACCGTGCTCCCGACCGGCCTCTCCCAGCGTCTCCACATTGCCGGTCCTGCCCTTGCCGTAACAGAAATCCGCGCCGACGGTCACGCCGGCGACCCCGAGTCCCTGAACGAGGATATCATTGCAGAAGGCGTCGTGGGTCAGCCCGAAGAGCGGCCTGTCGAAGGGAAGCTCGTAGAGGATGTCCACCCCGAGCTTGGAGAGCCGGTGTGCCTTGGCCTCGGCATTCATCAGCCGGAAAGGCGGGTCGTCGGGGCGAAAGACCTCGCGCGGATGCGGCTCGAAGGTCAGCACGGCGAGTGGCGCGTCCAGCCGTGCGGCGGCGGCGCGGGTGAGGCCGAGCACCGCCTGATGGCCGAGATGCATCCCGTCGAAATTGCCGATCGCGGTGCAAGCGCCGCGCTCGGCCGGGGTGACCTGGGAGAGGGAGGTGATCCGCTTCATGCGCCTCCCCTAGCGGCGGCGTCGGGAGAGCGCAAGCGGCAGGACAGGGAGGGCGCCGGGGTAGACCGGGTATCGGTAGATTCCGCCCCTGGCGGCGAGGACGCGCGAACTGGCGCGCGGCATCGGAAGTCGTGTCGACGCGACTGGAAGACTGGCTTGCCCGTCTATCGGCTCGACAACGTTTGGCCCGCTGCGACACTGGCAGGTCGTCCCACACAGGCACGGCGCAGGTCGAGGCCAGATGCCACGCCGCGCGCTCGCCTCGATTTCGCGCCGAACGCAGGCCCCGGCTGCAACGCACGCGTTCCTGTCAGTCCAGCTTGCGGGAGGGCGCGAGCACGTTGGCCTCGCCGCGCAGAACGACCGTGTCGCCGATCCTGGCCTCCGTGAACAGCTTCACGCGGCGCTTCTTGTGGTCGATCTCGGAGACTTCCACCTCGACATGGACGATGTCGCCCGGGCGCACCGGGGCCATGAATTTCAGCGTCTGGCCGAGATAGACGGTGCCGTGTCCGGGAAGCTGCTCGCCGATCACGGCCGAGATCAGCCCGGCGGTCAGCATGCCATGGGCGATGCGCCCCTGGAACATCGTCTCCTTGGCGTATTCCTCGTCAAGGTGGACCGGGTTTCGATCGGTCGAGACCTCGGCGAACTTCTCGATATCCTCGTCGGTGATGAGCTTGGTCAGATCGCGCTTCATCCCGACCTCGAGGTCTTCGAGGAAAACGGTCTGGCCAGCGTCATTGTCGAGCATCATGCGAAATCCTTGCGTTGTTGTCGCCTTCCTAGCGGATATCCGGCTGTGCCGCAACGCAGAAAGAAAGAAGACGCAACTCTCCCATGCGTCACGTGCAAGATAATTTCTCAGATTCTCCAATATTTGATGAATCTCCGATGCGCTCGCTCGGAGAAACCGCTTTTGGCGCTAACATTTCTGCATTGCGGCGCTAACATTTCGCCATCGCAGAGGAACCCATGCGCTGCGTTCAGCGCAGGAAGCCCATCGCGTAGGTAACCGACATCAGGTGCGACGATAGGTATTCCGCAAGCGCTTTGGGGTCGGGCTGCCGCTCGGTGCCCGTTTCCTTGGCGGCCAGACCGCCGGTGATGAAAATGACATCAAGCCCTTCTCCGACCGCGCCTTTCACGTCGGTGGCGATGCCGTCGCCGATGCAGACGATTCGATCATCGGACACGTCGGCGTGCTCGGACAGGCGTCTGCGGGCGAGGTCGTAGATGGCCGGTTGCGGCTTGCCGAAATAGAGGCTCTCGCCGCCCATTTCGGTAAAGAGCTCTGCAAGCGCTCCGGCCGCATATTCGCGCGTATCGCCGCGGTCGACGATGACGTCCGGGTTGGCGCAGAGCAGCTTGATCCCCTGGGTCTTGGCATAGAGCAGCTTGCCGCGCGAGTCCTCGGGCTGCTCGTCCTCGGGCAGCCCGGTGACCGCGAGCCCTTCGGCCTCTTCGAGGGGGACGCGCGTGATCGGGACCGGGTTATCGAGGATGTGCAGAGGCTCGAAGAAGGAAAGGTCGCGTTCCTCACCGATGTGGTGGACCTTGGAGCCGATGGCACCGGAAAACATAGCCAGGCGCGCGGAGTCGCCGGAGGTGGCGATGGAATCGTAGCAATCCGCCGGGACATCGAAGTGCGTGAGTTGCTCGGCGATCGCGGCGCGCGGCCTGGGTGCATTGGTGAGCAGCACGACCTTGCCCCCCTTGGCGCGAAAGCTGCGGCAGGCCGCGACCGCTTCGGGAAAAGCTATGATGCCGTTATGCATGCAGCCCCAGAGATCGACGAAGGCGGCGTCATACCTGTCCGAGATCTCGGCGAATGTCTCGATGATACGGGTCATGGGGTCTCCGGAGCCGGTTTGGACGCTGTCAGCGTCGCCTGCGGGCGCTATAGCGCAGGCCCGGCCGTCCCGGTAGGGGGCGCGATGCCTCCGCATCCGTTTCGCGGCAATCGGCGGTGCGCGCGCCTTGGCCGGCAGGGCGGGTGCCCCGCCGGACCCGGTCGGTTCGAATCACATCTTGAGATTCGGGATGATCTGTTTCTTGCGGCTGAGGATGCCGGGAAGGACGACGCTGTCGCCGGAGACCGTCGCGCCGAAGCTCTTCTCTGCGACGGTCTTGACGGTGTCGTTGGGGATCAGCAGCGTCGCCTCCTCCTTGAGGATGTCGATGACGAAGAACAGGACGTGATCGACGCCGTCCTCGGCGCAGACGGTCTTCATCGTCTCGACGATCGATGCCTTGCGGTCGAGCGGGATCTGCGGCGCCGTGGTCTCGAGGACCGAGACGCGGAATTTCACCCCGTCGATCTCGTTGATCTTGGAATCCATCCGGATCAGCTCGGCATCGGAGAAGGCGGAGACGTCGGACTTGGCCGCGAACATCTCGGCGGCGTAGCCGGCGATGTCGATGCCGAGATCGGCGGCGAGGCTCTCGGCCAGCGCCTTGTCGTGCTCGGTGGTGGTCGGCGAGCGGAATTCCATCGTATCGCTGAGGATGCAGGAGAGCATCGCGCCCTTGATGGCTTCCGGCATCTTGGCGGCGTCGGCGCCCATCAGGTCGTGCATGATCGTGGCGGTGCAGGCCAGCGGGCGCATCGTGATGTCGATCGGCGATTTCGTCTTGATGCCGCCGGTAAGCTTGTGGTGGTCGATGATCTGAAGCAGGTCGGCCGCGTTGATGTCGGCGGGCAGTTCGTCGGGATTGTTGGTGTCAACGACGACGCAGGGGGCCGCTTCGCCGACCGTCTCGATGATCTCGGGCTTGGCCAGCGACCAGCGCTCCAGAACGAAGGCGGCCTCGGTATTGGGTTCGCCGAGCAGCTTGGCCTCGGCCGGCCGGCCCTGGATCTCGGAGAGATACCAGGCCCAGATGATCGGGGAGCCGGTGCTGTCGGTGTCGGGGGCCTTGTGGCCGAAAACCTGAATGGTCATGGGTGCTTTCCGTCTGAACTTACCAAGTCGCGGCCCTTTTAGCGGGCCGGGGACGGTAAGTCATGGTCTGTTTGCACGCGACACGCCGGTTTTTGCTGCAACGCGGCGAGCGCGTCCGACGTGCAGAGCCCTCAGCTCGGGGAGATGTCGTCGAGCAGGCGGCGTTTCCAGTCGAGGCTGGTTTCGTCGGCCAGCCGGGCGGTGCCGGGAACGATCCCGTCCGCGGCCGCCGGGTCGAGGCCGAGTGACGCGAGCACAAGGGCAAGACAGGCGCGGGGATCCTCGGCGAGGGAGTTGTAGCTCAGGCGCAGGGGAGAGATGCCTTCGGCGGCGAACCACGCCTCCCAGGCGCTGTCGAAGGCCTCGAATTCCGACTGCCGCGCCCTGAGCGCCGCGCTGTCGTAGTGAGGGGTTCGCGGCGGGCTGAGCCGCTCGAGTTCGGTTCCGTCGGGCGCCCGGTGCCAGAGCCCGGACTGCCGCGCCTTTTCGAAGGAGATCGCCTGGTCGAGCTTGTTCTGCCGGGTCAGGTGGATGAACAGCGTGGGCCCGAAGGCTGCCTCGATACGAGCCCGGTCCCCGGTGAGTCCCGGGTGGAGCAGGGCGAGTTGCCGGACGAAGAAGTCGAAGCTCTGGCGCTGCAGGCGCAGGCCGAACACATCGGTCTCTCCACGACCGTGGGCGATCGCCGCCTTGAGGACTGCTCTGAGCGCGTCCGTCTCGGACATCGTGGCGTCAGGCCGGATGTCATAGGTCGCGAGCCAGCGGGCAAGCGACGGCGTGTGGAAATGCGAGTCCGGAGATCCGGCGACACCGCTCGCTTCCAGAAGGCTGCAGAGCATCGTGCTGCCGCTCCGCGGCGACGTGCAGAGAATGTAGGACTCGATGCGGCTCATATGCTGCGTCTCACTTGGTCTCACCGCGGGAAGGCGGCCCCGCCCGGATCGGGCCGGGGCCGGGGATTGGCGATCTCACGGCAGGGGCATGGCCCGTAGCCAGAGAACCCACCGCGGCGCCCAGTCCCACAGCCGGCGCAGCGGGCGCGGGCGCGGCTGCGGCGGGGCATCGGTTTCGAGAAGCGCTTCGACCTCGGCGCGGACGGCCGGGATATCGGGAAGGTCGACGAAGCGCAGGCTGTCCCGCTCAGGGAATCGGGTCGACGCAATCTGCGTCTCCAGGAAGGTCGGATGTGTCATGTCTCGTCTCGAAGATAATTCTGTCGAAGATGGCGGCGGCCAGTTGGCCACAATGGGATTGCGCACGCGCGGCGCGGGTGCGGGTAAGGGTAAGGGTGATGCTGGTCATGAAAGGAAACCTCTCTGGTCGGAATGATGGGTCTGGTTTGCCCGTACGGGCGGAAAGGAAGGGAAGGGTCTCCGGGGAGCCGGACTCGCGATCGGTTCTGGGCTTTGCAATACGGGCAAGACGACGCCTGCGCGTTTGAGCATTTGAATCTGGAACTGGTCGGTCGGGAGGTCAGCCTGCGCGAGGCGCATGGCCGGAGAGCTGGGGCCTGATCAGCAGGCGGAAAGTCGGATGCTCGTCATTTAGGTACCTCCTCACGTCGGGAACGCGGTGACGGGTCCCTAGCACATTGCGACCGGAACGCCTACATCGGGCGGACGGCAAGAAAAAATCTGTGGCATTTCTGCCGGAAGACCTGTTGACAGCCACATCGCGCTTCCCTACATCCGGCTCGTTAGCACTCGCCGACGGTGAGTGCCAAGAATCGAAACATCAAGAACGTAGGAGCGTTCCGACATGGCATTTACTCCGCTTCATGACCGGGTCCTGGTCGAACGTGTCGAAGGCGAAGAGAAGACCGCAGGCGGCCTGATCATCCCCGATACGGCAAAGGAAAAGCCCGCCGAAGGCATCGTGAAAGCCTGTGGCGAAGGCGCGCGCAAGGATAGCGGCGAACTGGTCCCGATGTCCGTCAAGGAAGGCGACAAGATCCTGTTCGGCAAGTGGTCCGGCACCGAGATCAAGCTCGACGGCAAAGACCTGCTGATCATGAAGGAAAGCGACATTCTGGGCATCATTTCCTGAGCCCGGGACGATCCGCACCTTCAAGTCCAACAACGAAATTCCAGGAGTAGCACGCAATGTCTGCTAAAGACGTCAAGTTCGAATCCGACGCCCGCAACAAGATGCTCAAGGGCGTCAACATCCTCGCCGACGCGGTGAAGGTCACCCTCGGCCCCAAGGGCCGCAACGTCGTCATCGAGAAGAGCTTCGGTGCCCCCCGCATCACCAAGGACGGCGTCACCGTCGCCAAGGAGATCGAACTCGAGGACAAGTTCGAGAACATGGGCGCTCAGATGGTGAAGGAAGTCGCTTCCCGCACCAATGACGAGGCCGGCGACGGCACCACCACCGCCACCGTGCTCGCCCAGGCGATCATCCGCGAGGGCCTCAAGTCGGTTGCTGCCGGCATGAACCCGATGGACCTCAAGCGCGGCATCGACCTCGCCGTCGCCAAGGTGATCGAGAACATCAAGGCCTCCGCCCGCGACGTGACCGACAGCGACGAAGTCGCCCAGGTCGGCACCATCTCCGCCAACGGCGAGATCGAGATCGGCCGCCAGATCGCCGATGCGATGCAGAAGGTCGGCAACGAGGGCGTCATCACCGTCGAAGAGAACAAGGGCCTGGAGACCGAGACCGAAGTCGTCGAAGGCATGCAGTTCGACCGCGGCTACCTCTCGCCCTACTTCGTGACCAACCCGGACAAGATGATTGCCGAGCTGGAAGACGTCATGATCCTGCTGCACGAGAAGAAGCTCTCGTCGCTGCAGCCGATGGTGCCGCTCCTCGAGTCGGTCATCCAGTCCGGCAAGCCGCTCCTGATCATCGCCGAGGATGTCGAGGGCGAGGCCCTGGCCACGCTCGTCGTCAACAAGCTGCGCGGCGGCCTGAAGATCGCTGCCGTCAAGGCGCCGGGCTTCGGCGACCGTCGCAAGGCCATGCTGCAGGATATCGCCATCCTGACCGGCGGCCAGGTGATCTCCGACGATCTCGGCATGAAGCTCGAGAACGTGACCATGGACATGCTCGGCACCGCCAAGCGCGTCTCGATCACCAAGGACGAGACCACCATCGTCGACGGACATGGCGAGAAGGCCGAGATCGAGGCCCGCGTCGCCCAGATCCGTCAGCAGATCGAGGACACGACCTCCGATTACGACCGCGAGAAGCTGCAGGAGCGGGTTGCCAAGCTCGCTGGTGGCGTCGCTGTCATCCGCGTTGGCGGCATGACCGAGGTCGAGGTGAAGGAGCGCAAGGACCGCGTCGATGACGCGCTGAACGCCACCCGCGCCGCGGTTCAGGAAGGTGTCGTCGTCGGTGGCGGTGTCGCCCTGATGCATGGCGCCAAGGCGCTCGCCGGTCTCGAAGGTGCGAACTCCGACCAGAACGCGGGTATCGCGATCGTCCGCCGCGCCCTCGAGGCGCCGCTGCGCCAGATCGCCGAGAACTCCGGCGTCGACGGCTCGGTCGTGGCCGGCAAGATCCGCGAGAGCGAGGACGAGACCTTCGGCTTCAACGCCCAGACCGAGGAATATGGCGATCTCTTCAAGTTCGGCGTGATCGACCCCGCAAAGGTCGTGCGCACCGCGCTGGAAGACGCTGCTTCGGTTGCCTCGCTGCTGATCACCACCGAGGCCATGGTCGCCGACAAGCCGGAGCCGAAAGGCGGCGCGGCAGGTGGCGGCATGCCCGACATGGGCGGCATGGGCGGCATGATGTAATCACGCCCTGCACGCTGCAGAGTCCGGAAAGGGGTCGCATTTCGCGGCCCCTTTTCGCATTTCGGGCGGGGGCGCTTCCGGCCGTGCCGTGCCCGGTGCGCATGCCGGTCGCCGGCTTCTCTTGCACCGACTCGCCATCGGGCGCATCAAGAGGCCGACGCGCGTCCAACAGCAATGGAGACGGACCATGCGCAGTTTTCTTGCCATGAATGCGATCGTTCTCGGGCTGGCGCTCGCGCCCGCCGCGCTGCGGGCGGAGGACACGGCACAACAGTTGCGTATCGGCAATGACCTGTTCGCTGCTGGCGGGGATGTGGCGATCGAGGCGGAGGGGCTCGACGACATTTTCGCGGTCGGCGGCGAGGTGGTGCTTGCCGCGCCGGTCGCGGGCACAAGCCACATGGCCGGCCGCGAGCTGTCCGTCACCGCTCCGCTCGGGGGCGATCTCTATGCGGCGGGCATGTATGTGACCTTGGAGGCCGATGTCGCGGGCGATGTCACGGCGGCCGGCTACAGGCTGAGCTTTCCCGGCGCCATTGGCGGCGATCTCCGCGCCAGCGGCGCGCGCGTCACGCTCCGCGGCCCGGTGGCGGGCTACGCGCTGCTCGCCGGCCGGACGCTGCGCCTCGAAGGCCCGGTGGAGGGCGATGTCTCGCTCGCCGGTAGGACCATCGAATTCGGCGAGGCGGCGCGGGTCGGCGGCACGCTGCGCCTCTATGCCGACGATCCCGAGGCGATCGAGGTGCCCGAACGCGTTGCCCCGACCTCCCGAATCGAGCGCCACGAGGCGGATGCGTTCGAGGGTGTCGACTCGGTGCCGGTGCCCAGACCGGTCAGCCCAGCCGCGCGCGTCCGGGGCTTCTTCACGGGCGTGGCATTCCTCGCGGTGCTTGCGGCGCTCCTCGCCGCCATCGCCCCCGACTGGCTCGCCGATCTTCGCCGCACCGCGCTCGCCCGCCCCGGTCGCAGCCTCTGGATCGGTTTTCTCGGCGAGGCCAGTCTCTTCGGCGCGGTCGTCGTTCTGGGCCTCACTCTGATCGGCCTGCTTGCGGCGCCTGTCCTGATCCTGCTGGCCGTCCTGTTCGGCTTTTTGGGCTATATCGTGGGCATCTATGTGCTCGGTGTCGGTACGACCGGCCTGCTGAACCGGCCGCATCCGGAGACCTTCGGCGAGCGCGCGGTCGCAGCGCTGGTCGGCGCCTTCGCCGCGGCACTCATCGCGCTGGTGCCGATGCTCGGCTGGATCCTCCTGCTCTGTATCGCGCTTGTCGGCTGCGGCGCGATCCTCGAACGCGCTTTCCGGCCGCGACTCCTGGGACGGGCCGACTGAGAGCGGCTTCAGCGCACAAGATCTTCGAGAGGATCGTAGAGAATCCCATCGCCCCACGCGGCTGCGGCCAGCGCGTCGGGTTTGACCCGGAGATCGTTCATTTCCGACCGGGTCACCCACCGGCGGCGCATGACGATTCCCTCGGGGTCGCGCCAGTTCTCCGAGAGCGTCCCGCCGACGAGCCGGCAGCGAAAGAAGATCTCGACCTGGTGGAACCCGCTGCCGGGATCGTGGAACTCGTTGACGAGGCAGGGCGCACCGACCGTGATCAAGAGCCCGGTTTCCTCGGACACCTCACGCGCGAGGTTGTCGGGCAGCGAAAGGCCGGGTTCGGCGCCGCCGCCCGGCGCGCACCAAAGATCGCTGTGCGGCCCCGGCCAGGCGTTGACGAGCAGGAGGCGATCCGCGTCGCGCAGGATTGCGCGAACGGCGAGCCGGGGGCTGCGGCCGGACGGAAGCGGGGGCGTTTCCTGATGGTCGCTCAGCGGTCTGCCTCGCGCAGCCGGTAGATCCCCTCCGGCAGGTTGAGCGCCGCCGTCAGGTCGCGCAGCTGTCCCGGCGAAAGAGTGATCTTCTGTACCCGGTCAGTCCGCGCATCCAGCTGCTCGATGGTCACGCAGTCCTCGAAGGCGTTGATCGTGATATCCTCGTTGATCGGGGCAGGGCCCTCGTCGACGAGCGTGATCACGGTGGAATCGAATTCGTGCTCGATGGTAAACATGCCCGCAGCCTAACCGGCGGCGGCGGTGCTGTCAGCCTCTGCTACGCCGCTGCCCGGGGTCGATTTCTGCCCGGCTTTCCTTGGTGTGATATCGACGCCCCGGGCGGATGTCTGCCCGTTTTCAATCTGCCCGGTTTCCAACCACTGGTGCTGAAATTCCGGGCGCAAGGTGGCCGGAGGCGCGGAAAACAGGCGTAATCTGGCACTCAGCCGCCGCCGTCGCCGACTTGCTTGACCTGAATCAAGGCGCGCCGGGGCATGGAATGCGACGCCTGCCCGGCACACACACGACGGGGGTATGCGCGATGAAACCACTTGGCCCGGAACGCGATCACTATTGGCTGGCGCTCTCGATGGCCAAGGCTGCCGGAGTCGACCTCCAAGCCGCCATCGATGCGGGCCGGTTCAGCCAGGAGAAATGGGCGCGGACCGTGCAGCGCTGCCGCAGCTGCGAATGGGGTGCGGATTGCCCGACCTGGCTGAACGAGAATCCCGAGATCGAGACCGCGCCGGACACTTGCGCCAATGCACAGCTCTTCGCGGCGCTCAAGGCGGCACAGACCGGCCGGCGCGCGGCGTTCGAAGAGGTCATGGAAGGCTGAGGAGGCTCCTCCGATGACCATGCAGGGGAATACCTACTTTCATTTCTGGCTGACGCGAAGCGTCGGCCGAACCATCGGACTCAATTTCTCGCAGGCGATCGGAGACGGTCGCCTGGACGCAGAGGAATACCGCAATCTGGTATATTCCTGCCAGACCTGTCCCTGTGTGGAATCTTGCCAGCGCTGGCTCGCGGGCCAGCGGTCCACGCCGCGGGTGACGCGCCCGCCAACCTTCTGCCGGAATGCGCGCAAGCTTGAGGCGCTCAAGCCGCATTGAGCTGGGAACGGGACGAGACTGGCCTCGATGTCTTCGAGTCGATCCTGAGCGATCGCGGCTCGACCTATGCCGTGTCCGGCGGGCCGGCAAACAGCCGTGCCGAGGCCCTCAACCTTCTCAAGCAGCTCCGCCGGCGAAAGAAATTTGCCAAGGCCACGCATAACAGCTGGGCGGTAATCCTACCCGAGGGACCGGTGAAGAACGACGATGGCGAGAGCGGTGCGGGGCAGGTGATCCTGCGCATGCTGGAGCGTGCGGACCTGAGGGACCATGTCATCGTGGTGACGCGCTGGTATGGCGGGGTGAAGCTCGGCGGGGACCGGTTCCGGCACGTCCAGACAGCGGTGCGATACTACCTCGACAACCGACGCCGCTGATCGGCGGGGCGCTGACCCTTGAGCATTGTGGGGCCGCGGCCGGTGCTGTCGTCCCCTTTATCTGACATCCGGGTTTCCCGCCTGCCGGGGCGCCATTTCAGTCCTCCGGATTGAGGCGGGAATCCAGCGGGATTCGCGCAGGCCGTGCCCATTTTCCGCAATGTCGCCCTAAAGTTGCTTGACGCTTCAGTAAGAAGAGAGCGTGCGAGGCGCGTCGACGCCGTTGTCTGTAGAAGGTGAGATCATGAAGTTTCTCGTCGATGCAATCACCCGGTTCCGCCGCCGGCAGGACGGCTCGATGGCCATCGAATTCGTGATCATGGTGCCGCTCTTCGTGGCGATGATTTCCGGTGTTGTCGATCTCAGCCGGATCTATGTCGACCAGGCCAATTACTACAGTGTCGCCCGGGACACCGCCCGGATCGTCGCGCGGCATGGGATGTCGGACACGAGCGCGGAAACCTACGCCACCCGCCGCCTCGCCGAACTGACCGATGCAGAGGCCGAAATCGATGTGACGAGTTCCAAGGACAACGTCACGGTATCGATCTCCGCGCCTGTGAGCGTCCTGGCCAAGTTCGGTTTCCTCGATTTCCTGCAGGGCACCAGCCTGTCGGCCACGGTCGTCCATTCCCTTGAGCCTGTTTGATCCCCCGAAGGACAGTATCGTGTTGATTCACAAGTTTCTTCGTTCCGATGGCGCCGCCGCCGGCATCTGGAGCATTTTCGTCTTTCTCGCCTGCGCCGTCGTCGCCGGGCTCGCCGTCGACGGAACCAATGCGCTTCGCGCGCGCGAGCAGTTGCAGTCCACGGCCGATATCGCGGCACATGCGGGCATCGTCGAACTCGCCAAGGGCGGCAGCCGGAACGACATCCGCGCCGCGGTCGCCGCCAGCGTGGAGAGCAACATGCCGAGGGATCTCTTTGGCAACCCGATCGGCGCGTCCACCGACGCGATCGCCATCGGCAGCTATGAAGACGGCAAGCTTGTCACGTCCAGCACGGGTGACGACGACACCGTCGCCCTGACTTTGATCCGCGCGCCCAGCCTCGGCAACGCGGTCCCGACCTTCCTCCTGAAGCTCGTCGGCCTGAATTCCTGGACCATCGTGGCCAACAGCGCCGCGACTTTCGGCGCGTCCGAGGACTGTGCCGCGAATGACGGCATCTTTGCGCGCGGTGGCATCAAGATGACCTCGACTGCCGAAATCGGCGCAGATTTCTGCTTCTATTCCAAGGAATACGTCGAGATGTCGAACCATAACGCGTTCCTTCCCGACTCCCATGTGGGCATGCCGGACCTCGCGGATTGCAGCCACTGCACGGACGATCACAACCCGGGCGTGGAAGACGCGCGCTTCGCCAGCAACCTGATTCTCGAGGATGTGGGCGAGCATATCGATGCCGTCGTCTCCTCCCTGCTCGGGACCAGCTCGGACAGCGCGCCGAAAGACGCGTTCGAATCACGCGTAACGCTCGGCTACGACATGACGCCGCTCACGGATCTCGGCTATCCCGTCGCCCAGATGAAGCTTGGCGCCGTGATTTCGATCTCCGCAGGCGATTTCGAGACGCTGGACTTCGTTCCGGCCGGCCTGATCTACGCGGTCTACTGCGACGGGCCACTCGACGCCTACGGTGCGGTGACCCCGATCAAATTAGGCGGCGAGGACAAGACAACCACCGGCGGTGGGTCGAACGCGAACGTCAAGACCCTGTCGCTGGAGACCGGTTCCGGTGTCGCGGTTTCAGATGTCGCCGTCGTCACCGATTGCAGGCTCGACTTCGGCAACACCGCCGAGATCACCAACGCCGTCATCGCCACGGTCTCCAACTCCAACCAGTCGGTCAGCGCCAGCTCCCAGGCGCGGATCGGGTCGCGCCTGCTGGTCTGCCCGTCGACCGAAAAGGTGGTGATCATGTCCAAGGGTGACATGTCCGTCCCGGCTGGCATGGAGACCAACAACGTGGATTTCTACATCGTAGGCGATGTTCATCTCGCGTCGGGCACTTCGACCCAGTCCACGAAGCTGGGCACCAGCTTCTATGTCGGAGGCGAGATGCACATTGCTGCGCAGGGCAGCTGGCATGCCTGCGGCGACAAGCCGGATCCGCTCGATGCCGAGATCAAGGTGATGCGGCACGTGATCGTCGCGGGCAGCTAGGTCCCATTCGCCGCGCCGCAGGCGAAGGCTTCAGCGTCAGACCAGCCGGCCCCAGAGGTCGTATTCGCTCGCCTCGTCTACTTCGACGGTGACGATCTGGCCCGGCGTCAGCGCCTCGTGCCCGTCGTCGATGAAAAGATTTCCGTCGATCTCCGGCGCGTCTGCCTTGGTGCGGCAGGTGGCTGCGTCCTCCTCGACGAGGTCGACGATCACCTCCATCCTCTGCCCGACCTTGGCCGCGAGCTTGGCCTCCGAGATCGCCTGCGCCTTTTCCATAAAGCGCTCCCACCGCTCCTGCTTGAGTTCGGCGGGGATGTGGCCGGGCAGGGTGTTCGAGCGGGCGCCGGCGACGTTTTCGTATTGGAAACATCCGACCCGGTCGAGCTTTGCCTCCTCAAGCCAGTCGAGCAGGTGTTCGAACTCCGCCTCCGTCTCGCCCGGATAGCCGACGATGAAGGTTGAACGAAGGGTGAGGTCCGGGCAGATCGCGCGCCAGGCGGCGATCTCGTCAAGCGTCTTCGCCGCGGCGGCCGGGCGCGCCATGCGGCGGAGCGTGTCGGGATGGGAATGCTGGTAGGGGATGTCGAGATAGGGCAGGACCAGCCCCTCGGCCATCAGCGGAATCAGTTCGCGGACATGCGGGTAGGGATAGATGTAGTGCAGCCGGACCCAGGCGCCGAACTGCCCGAGTTCGCGGGCCAGATCGGTAATGTGGCTGCGGACTTCGCGGTCTTTCCAGGGATGCGTGTCATGCTTGCGGTCGACGCCATAGGCCGAACTGTCCTGGCTGATGACCAGTAGCTCTTTCACGCCCGAGTCCACCAGCTTCTCCGCCTCGCGCAGCACCGCGTGGGCGGGCCGACTGGCGAGGCGGCCGCGCATGTCGGGGATGATGCAGAAGCGGCATTTGTGGTTACAGCCCTCGGAGATCTTGAGATAGCTGTAATGACGCGGCGTGAGCTTCACGCCCGAGGCCGGCATCAGGTCGATGAAAGGATTTGGGTCCGGCGGAACGGCGGCATGGACCGCGTCGAGCACCTGTTCGTATTGATGCGGGCCGGTGACGGCGAGCACCTTCGGGTGCGCGCCGGTGATGTAGTCCGGCTCGGCGCCGAGGCAGCCGGTGACCAGCACACGGCCATTCTCCTTCAGCGCCTCGCCGATGGCCTCAAGGCTCTCGGCCTTGGCAGAGTCTAGGAAGCCGCAGGTATTGACGATCACCGCGTCGGCGCCCGCGTAGTCCGGCGAGATCGCGTAGCCCTCGGCCCGGAGCCGGGTGAGGATGCGCTCGCTGTCGACCAGCGCCTTGGGGCAGCCGAGCGAGACCATGCCGATGGTCGGCTGTCCCGGACGCGTGGTGGTACCGGCCACCTGGGCGCGGGCGAGGTCGGGGCGGAGATCGGGCGGGTTGCTGGACATGTCGCGCGATATAGAGGGCGCGGGCGAGATGGGGAAGGGGGCTGCGATATGGAGGAAGGAGCACTTGGTCACGGCGCCTTCGGCTTGGTTCCGTGACATATGCGCTCGGTCCCGACACCTCAGCCGCCTGACAGCCGCCTGCGTCCGGACCATCCGCTCACGGCTTGATCCGCCACCCTGTCCGAAAGATCCACCAGATCGCAGCCAGGCAGGCCGTCAGGAACAGCGCAATGGCGGCCAGCGAGATGCCGACGGGCACGTCCGCCATTCCGAAAAAGGACCAGCGAAAGCCCGAGATGAGATAGACCACCGGGTTGAACAGGCTAACGGCCTGCCAGGCGGGCGGCAGCATTGTGATGGAATAGAAAGCGCCGCCGAGGAAGACGAGCGGCGTGACGACGAGGAGCGGGATCAGCTGGAGCTGCTCGAAATTTCCCGCCCAGATGCCGATGATGAAGCCCAGCAGAGCGAAACTGACGGCAGTCAGGACGAGGAAGGCGACCATCCAGACCGGGTGCGCGATGGTGAGATCGACGAAGAGCGTCGAGGTTGCGAGGATGATCACGGCAATCATCAGCGCCTTGGTTGCCGCCGCGCCGACATAGCCGATGACGACTTCGATGAAGGAGATCGGTGCCGAGAGCAACTCATAGATCGTGCCGATGAATTTCGGAAAATAGATGCCGAAGGAGGCGTTGGTGATCGACTGCTGCAGGAGCGTCAGCATCACGAGGCCCGGCACGATGAAGGCGCCGTAGGGAATGTTGTCGACCGTGTCGATGCGCGCGCCGATGGCGGTGCCGAAGACGACGAAATAGAGCGACGTGGAGAGCACCGGCGAGACCACCGACTGCGCCAGCGTGCGGAAAGTGCGGTTCATCTCGAAGCGGTAGATGGAGAGGATCGCCTGCCAGTTCATGTCTCGTCCCTCCCGTCGGCCACCAGTTTGAGAAAGACATCCTCGAGCGAACTCTGCCGCGTGGTCAGGTCCTTGAGTTGCAACCCGGCTTCGGCGACGGCGCCGAGCAGGCGTGTCATGCCGGTTCGCTCGGCATGAGCGTCGAATTCGTAGGTCAGGTGCAGGCCGTCCTCCGAGCGTTGGAGGGCGAACTCGGCGAGGCTCGACGGCAGTTCGGGCAGCGGTTCGGTCAGTTCGAGCAGCAGTTCCTTTCGGCCGAGCTGGTGCAGCAGCCGCGCCTTCTCCTCGACCAGAAGCAGCCGCCCATGGTCGATCACCCCGATCCGGTCGGCCATTTCCTCGGCCTCCTCGATATAGTGGGTGGTCAGGATGATGGTCACGCCCTCTGAACGAAGCTGCCGGACGAGTTCCCACATCTCGCGGCGCAGCGTCACGTCGACGCCGGCGGTCGGCTCGTCGAGGAACAGCACCCGCGGCTCGTGGCTGAGCGCCTTGGCGATCAGGACCCGCCGCTTCATGCCGCCCGACAGCGCCTGGTTCTTGCTCTTGCGCTTGTCCCAGAGCGAGAGCGCGCGGAGCACCCGCTCGATATGCGCCTCGTCCGATCCCTTGCCGAACAGGCCGCGCGAGAAGCGGACCGTGTTGATGACCTGCTCGAAGGGCTCGATGGTGATCTCCTGCGGCACCAGCCCGATCATCGCCCGCGCGGCGCGATACCCGGTCAGGATGTCATGCCCGCCCACCGTGACGCTGCCCGCGCTCGGCGTGACGAGACCGCAGATGATCGAGATGAGCGTCGTCTTGCCGGCGCCGTTCGGCCCCAGCAACGCGAGTATCTCGCCCTCCTCGATATCGAGACTCACGCCCTTGAGCGCCGTGAACCCGTCGCCATAGGTCTTGGCGAGATCCCTGATCGAAATGATGGCTGACATCGCCCGCCTCCCCGTCCGCACGAGGATGCTCTACCGCAAATGCGGTGCCCATCCAATGCACAGCCCTCTGCGGTACCGCACAGATCCCGTCGGTATGGTCGTCGTCCGGCGCCGGCTCAGCGCCGGCGGTCACGTCGCGATGACATCGGCTGGAAGGCCACGCCGACATGTGCGTCGCAATAGGGCTTGCCCTGCTGGATCGGCAGGCCGCAGAACCAGAAATCTTCCGTCGCCGGGTCGCCGATCGGCCATTTGCAGGTTCGCTCGGTCAATTCCATCAGCGTGAGCTTTCGCGCCTTCTTCTCGACCTCGCGCACCGAGGCCAGCGCCTCGGGGCTGATCTCGTTGGCAGAAGGCTGGGGCGGGAGCGGCTGGCCGGCTGGCACGATCTGGCGACGCGCCGGGGCGGGCGATGCTTCGGCTTCTGTCTCGGGTTCCGCGGCCGTCGCCGGTCCGGGCGCGGCCTCAGTGGCCGTGGCCTCTTCCTTGCCCTGACGGGCCTTGGTCGTCTCCGCCTTGGCGGCGGGTTTCTCGGCCGGAGTGTCCGACTTGGGTTTCTCGTTGCCGCCGCTGCTGCCGTTGCGGTTCGACAGCCCGAGCCGGTGCACCTTTCCGATCACCGCGTTGCGGGTGACGCCGCCGAGCTCCTTTGCGATCTGGCTGGCGCTCTGGCCCTCGCCCCACATCCGCTTCAGGGTCTCGACGCGCTCTTCGGTCCAGGACATGTGCCAGTCTCCAACAGACAAAGCCGGCCCCGGGTATGCCTCCCTGGCGCCGCGCTCATTTTCGGGTTTCGCCTATTCTATGTCGCCCGGATGGGGGTTACAAGCAGCCCCGGATGAGGACCGGCGGCGACAGGCGGGAGAGAGCGATGAGCGAGATCACAAGCATGGGCGAGCGCCGTTTCGGCCGCGTCAACTGGCTGGGCCTGCAAACGCTGGCGGGCCGCGAGATCCGCCGCTTCCTCACCGTCTGGATGCAGACCGTGATGGCGCCACTGGTCACCGCCGGCCTCTTCCTGGCCATCTTCGCCATCGCCATCGGCCCGAGCCGCGGCGATGTGATGGGCTTTGCCTATGTGCATTTCATCGCGCCCGGCATCCTCACCATGACCGTGGTGCAGAACGCCTTCGCCAATACCTCTTCCTCGATCCTCGTCTCCAAGGTGCAGGGCAATATCGTCGATACGCTGATGCCGCCGCTCTCGCCGGGCGAACTTGTCGCGGGCTACATCGCCGGCGGCATTGCCCGCGGGCTGTTCGTCGCTCTCCCGATTGGGCTCGTGATGATGCCGGTGATCGGTATCACGCTCGCCTCGCCGCTCCTGGCGCTGCTCTATATCGCGCTCGGCGCCTCGGTGATGGCCGGCCTCGGGCTTATGGCCGGGATCTATGCGCAGAAATTCGACCAGATGGCCGCGATCACCAATTTCATCATCACGCCGCTCGCCTTCCTGTCCGGCACCTTCTATTCGGTCGACGCCGTGCCCGGCCCGATGCAGGCACTGCTGCACCTCAACCCCATGTTCTACCTGATCGACGGGGTCCGCTATTCGATCCTCGGCGTCTCCGATTCCTCTCCGCTCCTCGGTCTCGCGATCCTCACCACCGCCTCCGCGGCGATCCTCCTGCTCTGCTGGCGGATGATGCGCTCCGGCACGCGGCTCAAGCCCTGAGCGCGGGCGTCCCGGCCCTCGGCTCCAGGCACCGGCCTGGTACGCAAACCGGGCGGGTCGACCAGACCGGCAAAAAGCGCTGGCGCCGTCGCCGGAAGCCGGCTATGAGGCCGCTCATGGCTTCGTCTTGCGCATCTCCCCGCGCGCGCGGCGTCCGACGCCGCGCCTGATCCGCCCCGCTCTTCGCGGGCCGCGGCCCTTTCTGCGCACCGAGCCTTCCCACATTGACACTCCCATAGCCCTCGGGCACTCATTCACACTCTCGACGTGAGGATATTCAAATGGTTCCCTCCATCCTGCCGACCTATAACCGTGCGCCGCTTCACTTCGTAAGGGGCACCGGCTGCTGGATCGAGGAGGCCGATGGCCGACGCTTTCTCGACCTCGGCGCCGGGATCGCCGTCAACGCGCTCGGCCATGCCCATCCGGCGCTGGTCAAGGCGTTGACCGAGCAGGCCTCTGCGCTCTGGCACGTCTCGAACCTGTATCAGATCGACAAGCAGCAGGCGCTGGCGGACAGGCTGGTGGATCTCACCTTCGCCGACACATGTTTCTTCACCAATTCCGGCACCGAGGCGGCCGAACTCGCGATCAAGATGGCGCGGAAATACTGGCACGCGAAGGGAGCGCCGGAGCGGGTCAAGATCCTTACCTTCGAGGGTGCCTTCCACGGCCGCTCCTCGGCAGCCATCGCGGCGGCCGGCTCGGCCAAGATGACCGACGGCTTCGCGCCGCTGCTTCCGGGCTTCGTCAATCTGCCCTTCGGCGATCACGACGCCTTCGCCGAGACGATGAAGGACCCCGAGGTCGGCGCCGTGCTGATCGAGCCGATCCAGGGCGAGGGCGGCATCCGCACGCTCCCCGACACCTGCCTGAAGGGCATCCGCGATCTTTGTGACACGACCGGCGCGCTCCTCATCCTCGACGAGGTGCAGTGCGGCATGGGCCGCACGGGCAAGCTCTTCGCTCATGAATGGGCCGGTATCGAGCCGGACATCATGATGGTGGCGAAGGGCATCGGCGGGGGCTTCCCGATCGGCGCTGTGCTGGCGACGGAGGCGGCCGCCTCCGGCATGACCGCCGGCTCGCATGGCTCGACCTATGGCGGCAACCCGCTCGGCTGTGCCGTGGCGCTCGCCGTCCTCGACATCGTCGCCGAGCCAGCCTTCCTCGATGACGTCGCCCGTCGCGCCGGCCAGTTCCGCCAGGGTCTTGAGGGGCTCGTCGCCTCGCATCCGGAGGTGTTCGAGGAGGTGCGCGGCGAGGGGCTGATGCTCGGCCTCCGCTGCCGGCTTCCCAACACGGATGTCGTCGCCGCGGGCTACGCCGAAGAGGTCCTCACGGTTCCTGCCGCCGAGAACGTCATCCGCCTTCTGCCCGCGCTCAACATCTCCGAGGAGGAGATATCCGAGGCGCTGGCCCGGCTCGACCGCATCGCGCACCGCGCCGCCGCGGCCGCCGCCGCCTGATGCCTTCTTCCGCTTGAAACTATCCTCGGGGGCTCCCGGGGGGCAGACGCCCCCCGGTCCCGCCACCGCCGAAAGACTGACGCCATGAAACATTTTCTCGACATCAACACCACCGACCCGGCTGATCTCCGGAGCATCATCGACAGCGCGCTTGCCCGGAAACAGGCCCGCGCCGGCCGCCCCAAGGGCATGCCCGACGACGACCTCGCGCTCGAGGGCCGCATGGTGGCGCTGATCTTCGAGAAGCCGTCGACCCGGACTCGCGTCTCCTTCGATGTCGGCGTGCGCCAGATGGGCGGGCAGACCATGGTGCTCTCGGGCAAGGAGATGCAGCTCGGCCATGGCGAAACCATCGCCGATACCGCCCGCGTGCTTTCCCGCTATGTCGATCTGATCATGATCCGCACGTTCGAGGAGGCGGTTCTGCTGGAACTCGCCGAATTCGCCGACGTGCCGGTGATCAACGGGCTGACCGACCGCTCCCATCCCTGCCAGATCATGGCCGACATCCTCACCTTCGAGGAGCATCGCGGCCCGATTGCCGGCAAGAAGGTGGTCTGGTCGGGCGATGGCAACAATGTCTGCGCCTCCTTCCTCCACGCCGCCGGCCAGTTCGGCTTCGACCTGACCTTCACCGGCCCTCAGGTGCTCGACCCGGAGGATGTCTTCGTCGGCGAGGCACGCAGAAAGGGGGCGCAGATCACCATCGAGCGCGACCCGTTCAAGGCCGTCGAGGGCGCCGACCTCGTCGTCACGGACACCTGGCTCTCGATGCATGACAGCCAGTCCGCCCAGGAGCGCCGGCACAACCTGCTGCGCCCCTACCAGGTCAACGAGGAACTGATGAAGGCGGCCGGTCCGGAGGCGCTCTTCATGCATTGCCTGCCGGCGCATCGCGGCGAGGAAGCCACCAGCGCGGTGATGGACGGGCCGCAATCGGTGATCTTCGACGAGGCCGAGAACCGGCTGCATGTCCAGAAGGCGATCATGCGCTGGTGCCTCGCGGGCTGAATACCCGCGCCGCACCGCGTTGCGGCGCGGGAGTTTCCCGTTATCCTGCCGGGCATTCGAGGCAGAGGGGCGCGCGGGCATGACCAGGGACGAGCTTTCGGCGATTTATCGCGGCTACATTGCCTGCCTCAACCACCAGGACTGGACCGACCTCGGCCGCTACGTCCATGACGATGTCTGTCGCAACGGCGACCCGGTCGGGCTAGCCGGCTACCGGGCCATGCTCGAAGCGGATTTCCGCGCGATCCCCGATCTGAGCTTCCGCATCGCGCTCCTCGTCTGCGATCCGCCGCGCATCGCCAGTCGCCTCGCCTTCGACTGCACGCCAGTGGGTGACTTCTTCGACATGCCGGTCAACGGCAGGCGGGTCCGGTTCGAGGAGAACGTCTTCTACGAGTTCCTCGACGGCCGGATCCGCAATGTCTGGTCGATCATCGACACGGCTGCCATCGCCCGACAGATATGAGCCTTCCGACCGGCCGACCGGCCGGGAGTCGCCGCTGGCGGCCCCGCGGTCGTTTCGGGCGTGGCGCCCGGCCGGTTTTTCGGTCATGAACGGCGCATGACCCGCGACCTGACCCTTGCCTTCTCCCATCCGGAGTCCCGCGCCGCCGCGACCGCGCCCGAGGACGCGCCGCGCGACCGGATCTCGCTCCGGGACTACATCCGCGCGGTCGAGATCGGCGCCTTCCAGGAAGAGCGCGGCGTCGCACAGCGGCTGCGTTTCAACATCGTCGTGGAAGTTGGCCGCGCCGGCGCCCCTGTGGCCGACGACGTCGACCGCATCCTGAGCTATGACACGATCACGGAGGCGGTGGACGCCGCGCTCGCCGAGGAGCGGCTGAGCCTGCTCGAGACGCTGGCCGAGCGGATCGCGGAGCGTCTGCTCGCGGAGCCCCGCGCCCGCCGCATCTTCGTCCGCATCGAGAAGCTCGACCGCGGTCCCTTCGCCCTCGGCGTCGAGATCGAGCGCAGCCGCGCCCGGGCGGCGCCGGTGGAACCTCGCGCCGACAGCTTCGCTCGCCCGCTCGTGGTCTTTCTCTCGAACGCCGCCATTGCCGATCCCCGGCTTCCCGCCTGGCTCGATGCGCTGGAGGCCCGGCAGCGGCCGGTGGTGCTGACGGTCGGCCTGCCGGAGGCGCCGCCTCCCGTGGCCGGAGCGCCGATGCCGCAGCGGCGCATCGACCTTCTGGCACTCGAACAGAACGCCTGGGTGCTCGCCGCGCGCGACCGGCGCTGCCTCGTGGTGGAGAGCCGCACCGAGATCACCCACGCAATCCATGCCGGCCGCATCACCGTCTGGGCGCCTTCGAAGATCGTGCTCGATTCCGTCGAGGGCCCGGACGTCGCGCCGCGCGATGCCGCCGGCCTCGCCGCCTGGTTTGCCGGCGTGCTCGGGGCCGAGCGACTCCTTGGTCTCGGCGCGGACCTGCCCGGCGGCGAGCGGCTGGCGCTTGCCGACGAGCTCGATCTGTAGCACATCGGCGCCAGAGCCGCGGAGGCTGCGATGAGCGCTTATTACCGACCTATTCCCTGTTTCGACCCGGCCCGGCCGTCCGACGCGCTGCCGCTCGCCGGAGGCTGGTGCCATTTCGACCGTGTCGAGCGTCTCGCACGCGGAGCGCCGCCCGAAATCCTACACGCAAGCGACGTGCCGGAGGCAGTTCTGGCGCGCCTCACCGCGCCGCGCGAGGCAATCTGCGGCGTCGGCATGGCGGCGCCTCGGCTTATGGGCATCCTCAACGTGACGCCCGACAGCTTCTCCGACGGCGGGCTGCACGACGCTCCTGCCGCCGCGCTCGCCCATGCCCGCGCCATGGCGGCGCAAGCGGATTTCATCGATATCGGCGGGGAATCTACCCGGCCCGGCGCCAAGGAGGTCTCCGTCGAAGAGGAGATCCACCGCACCGCGCCGGTGATCGCGGCGATGCGCGCCACCGGCATTTCCCGGCCGGTCTCGATCGACACCCGCAAGGCCGCAGTTGCTGCGGCGGCGCTCGATGCCGGGGCCGACATGGTCAACGACGTCTCCGGCCTCGGCTTCGACCCTGCGCTGGCACCCCTCGTCGGAGCGCGCGGCGCGCCGCTCTGCGTGATGCATTCCATCGCTACGCCCGAGACGATGCAGCAGGATCCGCGCTATGGCGATGTGCTGCTCGACGTCTACGATTTCCTCGAGGAGCGGGTGGTGCGCGCGGAGGCGGCTGGCATCCCGCGTGCGCGGATCCTCGTCGACCCGGGCATCGGCTTCGGCAAGACGCTGGCGCACAACCTCGCATTGCTGGCCCGCATCTCGCTCTTTCACGGGCTCGGCTGCCCCATCCTGCTCGGCGTTTCGCGCAAGCGGATGGTCGGAGAGCTGGGGCGGGCGGCGGAGGCCCGCGCACGCACACCGGGGTCCATCGCCGCGGGGCTTGCCGCGGTGGCGCAAGGCGTGCAGGTTCTGCGCGTTCATGACGTGGCCGAGACGGCGCAGGCGCTGCGCCTGTTTTTGGCGGCAACAACCGGGCAGCGCCCCGAGGAGGACGAGGCATGAGCAGGAAGCTCTTCGGCACAGACGGCGTTCGCGGCACCGCCAACACCCATCCGATGACCGCCGAGATGGCGCTCCGGCTCGGCGCCGCCGCCGGCAGGTATTTCCGCCGCGACCAGTCGGCCGCCCATCGCGTGGTGATCGGCAAGGACACCCGCCTCTCCGGCTACATGTTCGAGACTGCGCTGACCGCCGGGCTCACCTCGACCGGCATGAACGTGCTGCTGCTCGGCCCGGTGCCGACCCCGGCAGTGGGATTTCTCACCAAGTCGATGCGCGCCGATCTCGGCATCATGATCTCGGCCTCCCATAACCCGGCGCATGACAACGGCATCAAGTTCTTCGGCCCCGACGGCTTCAAGCTCTCCGACGAGGCGGAGGCGGAGATCGAGAACCTGGTCGAGAGCGGCGTCGTCGCCGCGAAGGCGATGAATATCGGCCGCGCGCAGCGTATCGACGACGGCCGCTTCCGTTATGTCGAGCGCGCCAAGCAGAGCTTTCCGAGCGACCTGACGCTGAACGGGCTCAAGGTGGTGATCGACTGCGCCCATGGTGCGGCCTACCGGACCGCGCCGGCGGTGCTCTGGGAACTCGGCGCCGACCTCGTGGAGATCGGCGTCGCGCCCAACGGCCTCAACATCAACGACCGCTGTGGCTCGACCCATGTCGCCACCGCGGCCGAGGCAGTCAAGGCGCATGGTGCGGATGTCGGCATCTGCCTCGACGGCGACGCCGATCGGGTGATGATCCTCGACGAGCGGGGCCAGGTGGCCGATGGCGACCAGCTGATGGCGCTGCTGGCGACGCGATGGGCCGCCTCCGGAAGGCTCCGGGGCGGCGCGCTGGTGGCCACGGTGATGTCCAACCTCGGCCTCGAGCATTACCTCTCGGGGCAGGGGTTGGCGCTCGAGCGCACGCCGGTGGGTGACCGCTACGTGGTCGAACGAATGCGCGCGGGCGGCTGGAATCTCGGCGGTGAGCAGTCGGGGCATGTCGTGATGACCGATTACGCGACCACCGGCGACGGGCTGATCGCGGCGTTGCAGTTCCTCGCCGCCATGGCCGAAACCGGCAAACCCGCCTCGGCGCTGGCGCGCAGCTTCGAGACCGTGCCGCAACTCCTCAAGAACGTGCGCTATGAGGCGGGCAGCGCGCCGCTCGAGGCTGAGGCCGTTCAGGCCGCGATCGCGGATGCCGAAGCGAAGCTCGCCGGCAACGGCCGGCTGCTGATCCGCAAGTCCGGCACCGAGCCGCTGATCCGGGTGATGGCCGAGAGCGAGGACCCGCAGCTCATGCAGCGGGTCGTCGACGAAATCGTCGGCGCGGTGGAAGAGGCCGTCTGAGCGGCGGCGCCGGTCACGAGACCCGCGCGGCCCGCGTCACTTCGGGAACAGGAATGTCACCTGGAACCGCGCGCCCCAGCCCTCCGGCCCGTTCTCGGGTGCGTCGGCCCAGTAGCGCGTTCCGAGCGAGAGCTGCACGGGCTGCTTGCCGAGCTTCACGATCTGGCCGACCATGACATTGATCGGCACCGACCATTCTTCTGCCACCCAGTCATAGGTGGATTCCGTGTTGATCGTGAAGGAGGTCGCCTTCTTCGTCGTGAAACTCAGGAATGGTTGCGCGTAGAACTGGTTGATCTCGCCGTCCTCGTCGTTGTCGGTGACCGACCAGAGCTGGCTCACCAGCGCGCCATAGGTCCAGCCGCTGCTCTGCTTGAGAACGACACCGGTAAGGCCCGCTCCCCATTGATCGGTTCCCAGATCGTCTGTTGCCGTCGGCAGCAGGAAGACCGGGCCCGCGCCCCAGATCAGGCCGCCGGGGCCGGGCGCCTTGGGCGAGAAGAAGAAGCTCTGCGTCGTCGGGCCGAACCCGATCTGGCGGCCAAAGGCATCCGAAATGTTCTGGTTGTAGACCGGAAGGATCGTCCGCGAGATCAGGTTCCAGTTCTCGCCGATCGAGATCGGGATCACCGGCTGGATATTGAGGTAATATTGCTCGCCCTGGCCGCCGGGATAGCCCTGGTTGTAGTTGAACTGGAGCGGCACCGAGATCAGGTCCGCGACCGGGTTCGACAGCTTCTTCGACAGGTCGGCGCTGTCGTTGCCCTGCGCGAGCGCCGAGGTTGCGATCAGAATGGCGGCGGCCGTGGTGGCGAGTCGGTTGAACATGGCGGGAACTCGAAATGATGCAGGTCACGCGAAGTAGAGGACATCCGCCGTTCGGAGTCCAGCAAAGCCCGCGCCGACCTGCGCGGCCGGCACTATCCGGTCGCCGCTGTCGCGTTCTTCTGTCATGCTCCTTGCCAACAGCTCCGCGCGCCGGAGACGGCGGAGGACGCCGCCCGGGTCCGGGGCAGGAAAGGATTTTTGGATGAAACTCTACGAATGCCCGTCCTGCGGGGCGACGGTCTACTTCAGCAATTCCGTCTGCGGCAATTGCGGCGCGCATATCGCCTACACCCCCGAGGCCGATGCGATCGTGGCGGCCGCCAACACCTGTTCGAACCGCGACAGCATCGGTTGCAACTGGGTCGCCGGGGATCCGGACGAGCCCCTGTGCCACAGTTGCCAGATGACCGACGTCGTGCCCGATCTCTCGATCGACCCGAATCGCGCGCTTTGGGCCGAGGGCGAGGCAGCGAAACGCTGGGCGCTGGCGACGCTGGCCCGCTGGGGCTGGTTCGGCCCGGACGATCCCGGCCCGCTCCCGTCCTTCCACTTCAAGTCGGAGCGAACACGAGACGGGCAGGCGCAAGTGACCATGGGCCACGCCGAGGGCGTGATCACCCTCAACGTCGCCGAGGCGGACGACGCGATCCGGGTCCGGAACCGCGAGATGCTGGACGAGGAATACCGCACGATGCTCGGCCACCTGCGGCACGAACTGGCGCATTTTCTCTTCGACCGCTTGAGCGATGCGCCCCGGTTCACCGAGGCGTTCCGCGCGCTCTTCGGCGACGAGCGGGCCGATTACGGGGCGGCGCTCGAGCGTCACTATGCCGAGGGCCCGCCGGCCGGCTGGCGGGAGCGCCATATCACGCCCTATGCCAGCGCCCACCCCCATGAGGACTGGGCCGAGACCGTGGCTCACATGATGCACCTGACGGATATGGTGGACAGCGCCGTGGCGGTCGGGATCGGCTGGCCGTCGGTCTACGCGCCGCCGGCGGATGCCTATGCCACGACAGAGTCCGACGCGCTGATCCATGTCGCGGTGGATCTCGGCCTCGCGTCGAACCAGCTGACCCGGGCGATGGGGCTCAACGATCTTTATCCCTTCGTGCTCACCGATACCGTCCGGGACAAGCTGGAATTCGCCCATTTCTGGCTGAATCGACGTGCGCGGATGGCCTGACCGCCGGATTGTGGAACATCTGCCACCATCGCATCTTTGCCCGGCCGTGGCGGGCGGGGCCAATCTTCACGGTGAAAGCGGTATCACAAATGCAGAAGGGGCGCCGAAGCGCCCCTTGCAGACCGGCAGCGGAGCCGCCGGTCGGTCTTGCCACGCGTCAGCCGCGGCTGCGGATCAGTTCCGCGACTTGTCGACCATCTTGCCGGCGGTGATCCACGGCATCATGCCGCGCAGCTTCTCGCCGACTTCCTCGATCTGGTGGGCGTCGTTGTTGCGGCGGATCGCCTTGAAGGACGGCTGTCCGACGGCACATTCGGCCATCCAGTCGCGCACGAAGCGGCCCTGCTGGATGTCGTCCAGCACCATCTTCATCCGCGCCTTGGTTTCCTCGTAGGGCAGGATGCGCGGGCCGGAGACGTATTCGCCGTATTCCGCCGTGTTCGAGATCGAGTAGTTCATGTTGGCGATGCCGCCCTCGTAGATCAGGTCCACGATCAGCTTCACTTCGTGCAGGCACTCGAAATAGGCCATCTCAGGGGCATAGCCCGCCTCGACCAGGGTCTCGAAGCCCATGCGGATGAGTTCCACGAGGCCGCCGCAGAGCACTGCCTGCTCGCCGAAGAGGTCGGTCTCGCATTCCTCCTTGAAGTTGGTCTCGATGATACCCGAGCGGCCGCCGCCGATCGCCGAGCAATAGGAGAGGCCGAGTTCGAGTGCCTTGCCGGTGGCGTCGTTGTGGACCGCCACGAGGCAGGGCACGCCGCCGCCCTTGGTGTATTCGCCGCGGACGGTGTGGCCGGGGCCCTTTGGCGCCATCATGATGACGTCGATTCCTGCGGGCGCCTCGATCAGGCCGAAATGCACGTTGAGCCCGTGGGCAAAGGCGATCGCGGCACCCTCACGGATGTTGTCCTTGACGTATTTGTTCCAGGTGTCGGCCTGCAACTCGTCGGGCATGGTGAACATCATCAGGTCGCACCAGGCGGCTGCCTCGGCGATCTCCATCACCTTGAGACCTTCGCCTTCGGCCTTCGCCGCCGAGGGCGATCCCGGACGCAGCGCAACGGCCACGTTCTTTGCGCCGCTGTCGCGCAGGTTCAGCGCGTGGGCGTGGCCCTGGGAGCCGTAGCCGAGGATGGCCACCTTCTTGTCCTTGATGAGGTTGATGTCGCAATCGCGATCGTAATAGACCCGCATCTTCTTGTCCTTCGGTTGTGATCCGTGTTGATGGGCGGATCATAGGTCTTTCCGCGGAATAGACGTTTCGATTTTGTATGAAATGCGCTATTAGCAGTTAGATCCATTCGTCATATCAGATCTTTCGGGGAATTTCATGCTAGACGAGCTCGACCGGCGCATCCTACGCCATCTCCAGCCGGATCCCGCGCGCTCCATGGCCGACCTCGCCGAGGCTGCGCGCACCACGCCGGCGGTCTGCTCGCGCCGCCTCGCCCGGCTGCGCGCCCGCGGCGTCCTGCGCGGTCAGGCAGCGGTAATCGACTGGCATGCGCTTGGCTACGAGGTTCACGTCTCGCTCCGGGTCACCCTCGACAAGACCCAGTCGAATGCCTTCGACATCTTCCTCCGGGAAGCGAAGACCGTCCCGGAAGTACTTGAGATCCAGACCTTCCTTGGCGTGGTCGATGTCCGCCTCGTGGTCATCGCCCGCGACATGGCGCATTACCAGCACCTCTATCGCGCGCGGATCCTGACGCTGCCGCATATCGCCGATATCGAGGCGCTGGTGCATGTCGCGGAGATCAAGTCGGGCGAGGTGCTGCCGCTGTGATCGAGATCGACGACACGGATCGCAACCTGCTCCGGGCGCTGTGCGAAGATGCGACGCTCGGCACCGGCGAACTGGGCCGACGGCTCGGCCTCTCGCAGCCCGCCACCTGGCGCCGGGTGAAACGGCTGACCGATGGGGGCGTGCTCGCGGGCCGCCGGCTGCTGCTCGACCGCGAGGCGCTCGGCTTCGGTGTCACGGTGTTCCTTGGCGTCAAGCTTGCCACCAAGGGCCGGGTGTCGCTCGACGAGTTCGAGCGCGCCGCCGCGGCCATCCCGGAGGTCCAGACCATCGAACATGTGCTCGGCCTCTACGACTATCGCCTCCGCGTCGTCGCCCGTGACCTCGCGGATTTCGAACGCGTCCTCCGCCGCCGCATCATGACGCTTCCCGGCGCCGGCAATGTCGAGGCCAATGTCATGCTCAGCGAGGAGCGGTTGCCGGGGCCGATCTGATGCCTGAAATTCGTCTCGAATTGGCGGAAGTGAGCGGTCCGGCGGTTACCCTCCCTTAGCTATTCCCCGCCTAGGCTCACGCCAGGCGAGCGGCGAACGGAGCGTGCATGATCCGTCGACGGCAGGACATCTGGCGGCATGCGATCGCCACCGCGGTCGTGGTGGCCTCCGCGGTTGCTGTGTTCGTTATGATTCTCGCGCCGCGCTCGGACTGGGCGACCGATATTCCGAGCTCCGTGGTCTTCGCGACGGCGATGAGCCTAGCCTTCGCGGTCTTCAACGGACGACAGATCCTGCGCAACCATGATCTCGCTGTGGAACTCACCCGGATGCTCGAGCGGGACAGGCTGACCGACGTCGCCACGCGGGAGTATTTCTACAGGCGCATGGCGGAGACCCCTGGGGCGCACGGCGTGTTGCTGATGATCGACATCGATCATTTCAAGGCGATCAATGACGGCTTCGGGCATGTGACGGGCGACCGCGTGATTCACCACGTTGCCCAGATCCTGCGCCGGAACTGTCGGCCGGAGGACATCGTCTGTCGTTTCGGCGGCGAAGAATTCGTCGTCTTCCTGCGCGGCGTCGGCGCGGAGAGCGGGTTTGCCGCCGCGGAACGGCTGCGCCGCGTGATTGCCGCAAGCCCTCTGACGCATGAAGACATGGAGCTGCGGGTGAGCGTCTCCGTCGGTGGTTCCCTGACGAATCGCGGCGACGCGGTCGACAGTGCCATCAATGCGGCCGACGCTGCGCTCTACAAGGCGAAGGAGCTTGGCCGGAACCGGTCGGTCATGAGCTGGCTATCGCCGGAGGTCCCTGCGCGGCGCGCCGGCTGACACGGGGCGTGCAGACGCTCACCGGTGCTGGTCCGCCGGAGTCGCGCGAGACCATCGGCTTATCCGGGACGCACGCTCTTGTTCTCTATCGCGGCGACCGCCCCATGCCGGCCCGCATGACCGCGCGGCGCAGGCCGGAGAGGTCATGCACGGCCTTCATGCCCGCCAGCCGCAGCATCTGAACCTGCGGGTTGGGCGAGCGGGTGACGCGGTTGAAGAGGTCGATCGCCTGCACCCGGCGGCGAATATCGGCGCCGCGGCGGCGGTCGTATTCGGCCAGCATCTTCGGTTGCCCGAGCCCGTCGCGGCCGGCGACCAGCGCGAGATCCCGGAGCAGGATAAGGTCGCCCATCGACGTGTTGAGACCTTGCGCACCGATCGGCGGGATGACATGCGCGGCCTCGGCCATCAGGGCGACGCGTGGCGCGGTGAGTTGCTCGGCGCGCTGGCTGATGATCGGCCAGAGCCGCCGCTCGGACTTCAGATGCAACGGCCCGAGCATGTAGCAGGAGCGCTCGGAGGCCCGCGCCTCGAAGGCGGTCCGCTCCATAACGGCCAGTTCCTCGGCCCGTGGCCCGCGGTTCATCCAGACCACCGCCGAGGCCGGCTGGCCGTCAAGATCGGGCAGCGGCACCAGGGTGAACGGGCCGCCCTGGTTGTAGATTTCGGTGGAAACATTGGCATGTGGCTTGGGGTGGCCCACGACGAAGGCCAGCGTCTTCTGGCCGTAATGCGTGGTTCTGAGTCCGATACCAGCCGCCTCGCGCACTGCCGAGCCGCGGCCGTCCGCTCCGATCACCAGCTTCACGGCGACCGAGTTGCCGTCGGACAGCCGCACGATCGCGCCGCTGTCGCGCGCCACCATCGAGGTGAAGGACGTGCCGAAGCGGAGTTCGACGCGTGTCTCCTGCGCCAGGACGCGCGCAAGCCCTTGCAGGACACGCCAGTTCATCAGGTTCCAGCCGAAACTGCGCTCGCCGAGGTCGGTGGCGAGGAACTCCCGGCTGTCGCGGATCTGTGGCGGCCAGTTCACCGTGTCGACCACCCTCAGGACGTTGAGCGGCGTCGCCGAATCGGCAAGCGCGTCCCAGAGGCCGATCTCCTCGAAGAGCTGTCGGGCCGGTTGCAGGAAGGCGGTCGAGCGCAGGTCGGACCCTGCCGCGTCGGCCTCGGTGACCGGCGGCTCGGGCGAGACCAGCAGCACGCGGAACCCCGCAACACCCAGAGTCAGCGCCGCGGTCATCCCGGCGATACCGCCGCCGGCGATGAGGATGTCGGTCTCGCTTCGTGCCATGGTCGGGCCCTCCTGCGGGGGGATTTAGGGCGCAAGCCCTGCCCGATACAAGCGTCAAACCGTCCCGGAGCCGCGGGCCGCTATTGTCCGACCGAGATCACCACGAGAACGGCGAGCGAGGCGAAGGTGAGCGCGACGAAGACGAGGCCGATGCCGACCATCCCCATGGTCAGGCCGACGAGCACCGCCACCACCAGCAGCACGACGACGAGAGCAAAGAAGGCGCCTTCGCCTGTATCCATCTTCAGGCCCTTCCAGCCGCGGTCGCCGGTGAAGGGTTCCGGGGTCTCTTCCGGGGTCGGGTGGGAATCGGTATCGCTCATGTGATCCTCCATGAAATCCGGTTCGGCCAAGACTAGCGCATCCGCCGCCGGCCTGTCCGGCGCAACATGCCGCAGGTCCGCTGTTTTCGCGGACGCGTGCCCGGTTCAGCCTCTGGTGAGCTTCGCGAGAAAGCCGGCGAGATCGTCGGTATGGTGATGGATATGCGGGGCCGGCGCAGGGATGGGCGCGACATGCACCGTCCGCATGCTCATCGCGTGCGGCACGGCGAGGTTGCGCGGTTCGTCCTCGAACATCGCCGCGCTTGCCGGGTCGAGCCCGTCGGCGGCAAAGACCGCCTCGAAGGCCTCGCGGTCGGGCTTGGGGTGGAATCCGGCCTGTTCGACGCCATAGACCGCGTCGAAGAGCCCGCCCAGTCCCCGCGCGGCAAGCACGCGCTCGGCATAGGGGCGGGAGGCGTTGGTATAGACGATGCGGCGGCCCGGCAACGCCCGGAGACCGTCGGCAAGCGCGCTGTCCGGGACCAAGTGGCCGAGGTCGATCTCGTGCACCTCGTTGAGATAGGACGCGGGGTCGACCGCGTGGAGGCGCATAAGGCCCGCCAGCGTCGTTCCGTGTTCCTTCCAGTAGAGCTTGCGCAGACGGTTGGCTTCGTCCTCCGCGACACCGAGTTCGCGCATCACCCAGGCGGTCATCCGGACCTCGATCTGGTCGAAGAGCCGTGCCGCGGGTGGGTAAAGCGTGTTGTCGAGGTCAAAGACCCAGGTGGTGACGTGGGAGAATCCGTTCTGCATGGCGCGGACACTAGGTGCGTCGCCGGGCCCGCGCAAGGCGGGCGCGCAGCCGGCTTCTTGAATACAGGAGCGGGTGATATAGCTTGGGGCGCGCGCGGTCCGATGTCCGTGTCCCGGGAAGGAAAGACGATGCCGAATGACAAGCCGCTGCAGCGGGACGCATACGACATGATCCTCGAAGCGATTGATGTCGGGGTCTACAAGCCCGGCGACCGGCTGGTGGAATCGGAGCTCGCGGAACGGTTCGGTGTCTCCCGCACGCCGATTCGCGAGGCCCTGCAACGGCTTGAGACTCAGTCGCTTCTGGCACGCGACGGGCGCAGCCTGATCGTCGCGTCGCTCGACCACAACCAGCTTGCCGAGCTTTACGTCGTGCGCTCCGAGCTCGAGGGGCTGGCCGCGCGGCTGGCGGCGCGGCACGCGGCGGCCGAGGAGATCGAGGTGCTGGAGCAGATGA
Organism: Tropicimonas sp. IMCC6043; assembly: GCF_004146235.1. Taxonomy (GTDB): domain Bacteria; phylum Pseudomonadota; class Alphaproteobacteria; order Rhodobacterales; family Rhodobacteraceae; genus Tropicimonas. The sequence continues at coordinate 57,811 of NZ_SELO01000022.1, forward strand.
TCGAGTCGGATCGCGCGCTGGTGGGCGATCCGCCTGCTCTGGCGCGTGCCAACCGGCGCTTCCACCGCCAGATCCACCTCGCCTCGCACAACCGCTACCTGGTGCAGCAGCTCGACCTCGTTTACCGCTCGATGGCGCTGATGGCGACGACCTCTCTGGCCGCTGAGGGCCGAGGTGCGACGGCGATGGCGGAGCATTCGGCGATCCTGGCAGCGATCCGTGCGCGTGACGAGGCGGCGGCCTATGCCGCGCTCAAGGCGCATATCTCGAACGCCTTCATTCAACGGCTGAAACAGGACAGCGAGGCCTCGGCGGCGCTCTGACCCGCAACTCAGACTGTCGGGAACGCTGCCCGGATCTGTGCGAGCGTGATCTCGTCTGTGACCGCGAACCGGCTGGCATAGCGGGTCTTGAAGCTGACCCGGCCGCGCCGTTTGCCGAAATTCTCGCCATGGTTGATGACGTAGAGCGCCGCCTCCTGATGCAGTGGCGTCAGCGGACGGCCGGCGAGCCGGGCAAGATACGGGAAGGTGCGGTGCTCATGGGCGGTGACCGCGGCCAGGAACTCGGCGTCGCGGTGGTCGCGGGAGAAATCGAACCGGAAGGCGGCACAGCTGCCGCACATTTTCCAGAACGCCTTGCGCCCCGGAGCGCGCAGCGTCTGCGGGGCGCAGAGGCCGACGGTGCGGTTCTCTGCGTCGAGCACCCAGCCGCGGGTGACGAGATAGCCGCCGCGGCTCCTACGTTCCACCATCTCGGCCACCGCGCCCGGGGCGAGCAGGTCGTCGGCGTCGAAGGGCATGGCGTAGCCCGACCCCACGCCCAGCTCGGGCAGCGCCTTGCAGAGCGTTTCCAGCTTGGCCCATTTGTCGTTGCCCTGGAACGGCCGCGTGAAGGGCAGGAAGCGAACCCTGTCGTCGAAGTCCAAGCCGCCCGGTCGGTCCTGGCCGCAGATCGCCACCTTCCAGCGGGACGAGGTCTGGCGGCGGAAGCTCGCGAGCGTATCCGCAAGCCGCGCCTCCACGGCGCACCAGTCGCTGACATGATGCCGGCCGACCAGCGGTATGAGAAACACCACTTCAGGGTCCGAGACCGGGCCCGGGCGGGCATGGGCGCGGCGTTCCAGCGCCAGCTCCTCGGACCATTGCGTTGCGAGATTTTCGTAAGTCCAGCGAGGCCCGAGCGTCCTTGCCGCAAGGCAGGTCAGCGCGCGGCGGGTCTTCGGCGTGGCGGGTACCTGTGCCATGGATCGTTACCCCCTCGCAGGAAGGTATCGCGCCAGCTCGCCATAGAGGTCAACGCGCTCATCGTCGCTGAGGAAGGCGCCGATCTCGACCTCGCGCCCGCCGCCCTTTAGCGTCACATAGTTCGCCACCGGACCGCCTGTCTCGTGCAGCGTCACTTCGACCCAGTGCGGGTTGGCGTCCCAGGCCTGCATCGGCCTGCGGCGGCTGTGCTGTTCCAGCCGCACGCGGTCCTCCCAGATGCGCAGTTCCTCCAGCACCTCGCCATCCCGGTAGGACCGCTCGAGCGCCCAGTAGAGCAACGCCAGAGTTCCCATCAGGAACGGCAGAAGCCCCCAGAGGACCGGCGTGCCGATCGCCGGATAGAGCGGCACCAGCAGCAGCAGGAAAGTGAGGCCGATGAACAGGACGAAACCGCGGCGTGGCAGGGACCGGTGCGGCCAGAGATGCAGCTCGTGCTTTGGCGGCGCGGGGTCGGCCGGGTCGGGGGCGATCCATTGGTAGGGCAAGACGTGTCCTGGGAAAGTCTGTGGCAGGCGGTGCGCGGCGCGGGACCGGCAACAGCGCGCGCCGGGCGGTGCTGAAACGAAAAGAGCCCCGGCGCGTCCGCCGGGGCCCTCCGATCTCGTCAGACCGCGGTCAGTGGGCGTGGCCCTTGTCCCAGTCCTCCTGGCGGGGCAGCGTCTCGAACGTGTGCTCCGGCGGCGGGCAGGGCAGGGTCCATTCCAGCGTGTCCGCGTGCTCGTTCCAGTAGTTCGCTTCGGTGATCTTCTGACCGTGCCGCAGCGTGGCCCAGACGATGTAGAAGAACAGCAGGAACGACGCAAAGGACAGGAAGGCGCCCAGCGACGACACGTAGTTCCAGGTGGCGAAGGCCTCCGGATAGTCGATGTAGCGGCGCGGCATGCCCTGGCGGCCGAGGAAGTGCTGCGGGAAGAAGGTCAGGTTCACGCCGATGAAGAACAGCCAGAAGTGGACCTTGCCAAGAAACTCGGGGTATTGCCGCCCCGACATCTTGCCGATGTAGAAGTAGATCCCGGCAAAGATCGTGAACGCCGCGCCCATCGACATCGTGTAGTGGAAATGCGCCACCACGTAGTAGGTGTCGTGATAGGCCCGGTCGATGCCGGCCTGGCTCAGCACGATGCCGGTCACGCCGCCGATGGTAAAGAGCAGCAGGAAGCCCATGGCGAAGAGCATGGGGGTCTTGAACTCGATCGAGCCGCCCCACATCGTGGCGATCCAGCTGAACACCTTGATCCCCGTCGGGACCGCGATGACCATCGTCGCCAGCATGAAATAGCTCTGCTGGGAGAGCGACATGCCAACCGTATACATGTGGTGCGCCCAGACGACGAAGCCCAGAACACCGATCGCGACCATGGCGTAGACCATCGGCAAATAGCCGAAGATCGGCTTGCGCGAAAAGGTCGCGATGACGTGGCTGGCGATGCCGAAGCCCGGCACGATCACGATGTAGACCTCGGGATGGCCGAAGAACCACAGGATGTGCTGGTAGAGAATCGGGTCGCCGCCGCCGGCCGGGTCGAAGAAGGTGGTGCCGAAATTGCGGTCGGTCAGCAGCATGGTGATGGCGCCGGCCAGCACGGGCAGGGACAGCAGGATCAGCCAGGCGGTGACGAAGATCGACCAGGAGAAGAGCGGCACCTTGTGCAGCGTCATGCCCGGCGCGCGCATGTTGAGGAAGGTCGTGATCATGTTGATCGCGCCGAGGATCGAGGAGGCGCCGGAGACGTGGACGGCGAAGATCGCCAGGTCCATCGAGAAGCCCCCTTCGCGCACCGAGAGCGGCGGGTAGAGCACCCAGCCCACGCCCGAGCCGAGCTGGCCGTTGCCGCCGGGGCTCAGCACCGAGGAGACCGCGAGGCAGCACCCGGCGAAATAGAGCCAGAAACTCAGGTTGTTGAGCCGCGGAAACGCCATGTCGGGCGCGCCGATCTGCAACGGCATGAAATAGTTGCCGAAGCCGCCGAAGAGCGCCGGGATCACGACGAAGAACATCATCAGGATGCCATGCGCGGTGATCAGAACGTTCCAGATATGGCCGTTCGGCGTGCAGTCGTCGGTCGAACTGGCGAAGAGCCGGAAGCCCTCGAGGCACATGTGCTGGACCCCGGGGGTCATCAGCTCGATGCGCATCAGCAAGGTGAAGAAAACGGCGATGAAGCCCACGGCGGCCGAGGTCACCAGGTAGAGAATCCCGATGTCCTTGTGGTTGGTGGACATGAACCAGCGGGTGAAGAATCCCCGCTCGTCCTCATGGTCATGCCCATGAATGGCAGCATCGGCCATGCGTAACCTCCGGAAGTTGTCCTGTTTCTTGTGGCACACCTCTTCCGTGGCGTGCCCGCGTGTCCGGGGGCCACCCTAGGGGCTGCCGAAGGGACCGGCAACATTCAATGTGGCTAATACGAAACATTATTGCGGATGCGGAATATCGCCGACACGCCGCGTGGCGTCCGTCGGCAGACCGATCAAGGTCCCGCCGTCACCGTCTCGGCACGTCGCCGCGCCAATTCGGCCACGACCGTTCGGTATCCCCGAAACAACCAGTCCCGACCGCCGCCTCGGGGAGTGAATGTCATTTCCTCTTCGGAATCGACCGGATTCGGGCTTAGTATGGGGGCGATATTTTAGTCATGGGTAACCGGGAGTAGTCAGATGCGCCGAATGATCCTTGTCCTTCTCGTCACCGCCCTCGCGTTTGTCGCCGCGCCGCCGCCCGAGGCCCGCGCCGATGCGGGAGACGCGATCGCAGGCGCGATCGTCGGCGGAATCATCGGAAATGCGATCGCCCGCGACCAGGCGCGCAAGAGGACCTACACGACCAAGCGAACCTACAGCACGAGCTCGGTTTCCTCTGCGCAGCGGGCCGAGAACCGGTCTGTCCAGAACGCGCTGAACTATTTCGGCTTCAATGCCGGCGGCGCTGACGGGTCCATCGGGCCCCGGACCCGCGCCGCGATCTCGACCTACCAGGCGCATCTCGGCTACGTGCCGACCGGGCAACTCACCCAATACGAGAAAGACTTCCTTCTGACGTCGCATAACCGCGCGCTCGCCGGTGGCCCGGCCACCAACCAGATGATCGCCGCCAACCCGATGGGAACGCGGGGACTGTTGCTCGTCTACCGCGACCAGGCGGCCGGTCTCGCCACTGGGGCCGCGCCTGTACCGTCCGCGCCCTCGGTGAACGTGACCGTGTCGCCGCAGATGGCGGCGCAGCCCACTGCTCCGGCCGCTCAGGCGACCACTGCTTCGGCGGGCGATGCGGCGACGCCGCAAATGCCGAGCTTCCTTGGCCAGGCCGAGGCCCGCTCGCTGGCCTCGCATTGCAACGCGGTCAACCTGATGACCAATGCCAAGGGTGGCTTCACCACGCTCGATGCGATGTCCGACCCGACGATCGCGCTGAACGAGCAGTTTTGCCTCGCCCGCACCTATGCGATCGCGCAGAGCGAGAAGCTGGCGTCGCAGGTCGCCGGTGCGACGCCGGCGCAGATAACCCAGCAATGCAAGCAGCTCGCGCCGCTGCTGCGCGAGCAGGTGGCCTCGATCTCGGTCAATGACCGCCTGGCGGTGACCGACAAGGTCTCGGCCTTCATCCTGACGACCGGCATGCCGCCGGCGCAGGTCGCGCAGACAGCACGGATCTGCCTTGGCGACGGCTACCGGGTGGACGACATGGAGGTCGCGCTGGCCTCGGCGCTGATCCTGGTGGTGCTGGGCGAGCCGGCCTATTCGGAGCTTCTGGGCCATCACCTGGCCGAGGGGTTCGGTGCCTCGAAGCGGGTCGATCTCGCCTATGGCTGGTATCAGGCGAGCGCCGACGCGCTGGCGCGCGGTGCGGTGCCCGTCTTCGCGCCGCAGCAGCAGGGGCGCACCGAGTTGATCCTGACCGCGGCGAGCGAGATCCGGGGCGGCGCGACGGCGCAGCCGGCCATCGGAACAGGGCAGCCGCAGGCGACCTCGCCGATTCCGGCCTTCGACATCGCGCAATAGCGGGGAGCGGCCACCATCCGGTGAATTTCCGGGAGTTGGCCGCTCCGCGGCTGCACCCTCTTGAAGCCTTTGAGACGGCGGTCCGCCCCTTCGGTGGCCCGCCGTCTCAGTCTGCGTGCGCCGCCGGGTCTGGCAGCGCCGCCTCGAACGTGGCGCGCAGGGCGACGTCGAGGTCGTCCATTGTCACCGGGAGGCCGAGATCGACGAGGCTGGTCACCCCGTGCCCGGTGATCCCGCAGGGCACGATGCCGTCGAAATGGGAAAGCTCCGGTTCGACATTGATCGAGATGCCGTGAAAGCTCACCCATTTCCGGAGACGGATGCCGATGGCGGCGATCTTGTCCTCGCGCGGCGACCCGTCGGGAAGCGGCGCCTTTTCCGGCCGTGCCACCCAGACGCCGACGCGCCCGGGCCGGATCTCGCCCTTGACGTTGAAGCGGTCGAGCGTGGCGATCACCCAGCTCTCCAGCGCCTCGACGAAAGCGCGGATGTCGCGGCCGCGTCGGTTGAGCTCCAGCATGACATAGACGACGCGCTGTCCGGGCCCATGATAAGTGTATTGTCCGCCGCGCTTGCTGGGATAAACGGGAAAGCGATTGGGATCGCGCAGATCCTCGATCCGCGCCGAGGTGCCGGCGGTATAGAGCGGCGGGTGCTCGAGCAGCCAGATCGCCTCGTCCTCGGCACCGGCATGAATTGCGGCAACGCGGCGCTCCATCTCGGCAACGGCCGCCTCGTAGGGAACCAGTCCCGGGCTCGTGATCCACTCCACCATGACGTCCCTCTTCCATGTGGCCGCACCGGATGTGGACCATCCGGCCGCACGGGGCAAGCCCTGTGGCGGCCGTGTCAGGGAATGGCCTGAACCAGCGCGCGCGTCAGGGGCAGGGGCAGAAGCCTGCGTGCCGCGCTGACCGTCAGGTGGTCGTCATCCGAATAGAGCGGGATGCCTCCGGGCCCGGTGGCCGCGCAGGTCTCGCCGCAGAAGAGCGGGCTGAGCCGGATGTGGGTGATGCCGGGGTCCGTGGCGGCGACGCGGTCCAGCATCGCCTCGGTGCGGCCGGCGCGGGCGATGAAGGCGTCGCGCGAGACCGGTGCGGGCAGTGGGCGGCCGAAGACCATGGCGCTCTTGGCGGCCCGGAGCGGCACGTCCCAGCCGGGCTCCGGCACCGGGCCGAGGATCAGCACCTCGCGGCCAGTGGCGCGGATGGCGACGACAGTGTCGGCCAGCGCCCGTTCGACGAGACCGGCATTGTCTTCGCCGCCGGCGGACTCGGCCCGGGCAAGCCGCACCGCCTCGCCCGGCTCCTCGCCGAAGCGGGTGCCCTCGACCGAGAGCGTCCAGCGCCCCGAAAGTACGACAAGGCGGATGTCGTCGTGCACCGTGAGAAACGCCATCATCGCGGCGTTGAGCTCCGTGCAGGCACGGTTTTCCGGGAGTCTGCGGAGGCCGGGAAGCGGCAGGCAGGCGCTCTGACCCGCGAAGAGGCCGCTGAGACCGGCTTTCGTCGCGGCGAGGTCGACCGCGGGCATCAGCGCGAGCGCGTGGCTGTCGCCCCAGAGCAGGAAATCGGCCGCCCCCTCGGTCGCTGTGCCGAGCCGGCAAAGGCCCTCCGAGGGCAGGGTGCCGAAACAGGCGGCGCGGCGCGGGTTCGTGTCCTCGGCGGCGGCCGCGATGACACGGACATGGGGCGGCAGACGGCCCGGTGCGCCATGCGTCAGGGCGAGTGCCGCGCCGAGGCCGGCGGTCAGCCCGAGCGCGGCGGCCGAGAGCGCGAAGACCGCGCCCTGACTGATCCCCTCGGGTGGGCGGCTGCGGAACGGTGTCTCGACCAGCCGGTAGGTCAACGCGGCAAGGCCGACCGAGAGGGCAGTGGCGGCGAGGCCGAGCGGCAGTGGCAGTTCGGCCGCGCCACGCGCGGAGCGCAGCAACGCCAGGACCGGCCAGTGCCAGAGGTAGAGCGAATAGGAGATGAGGCCGATCCGGACCATCGGCCGTGTCGACAGGAACCGGGTGACGGCACTTCCACCGCCCCGACCGCCGAGCAAGATCGCGGCGGCGCCGAGCACCGGGGGCAGGGCGGCGAGCCCGGGGAAAGGGGTTGCCGGACCGTAGAGGAACACCGGCAGGGCGATCGCACCAAGGCCGGCGGCGGCCAGCATGTTTCGGCTGCGCGGAGCGAGCCGGGCCGGGGAAGGAAGCAACGCCAGCGCCGCGCCGATCCCCAGTTCCCAGGCGCGGGTCGGCAGGAGGAAGAAGGTCCAGCCCGGACGGATCGGAAGGATCGCGACGGCCAGTGCGAGCGAGAGGATGGAGAGAAACGCAATACTGCGCAGCGCCGCGTCCTGTCCGCCGAGGCGGACCATCAGGTAGAGCAGCGGCGGGAAAAGCAGGTAGAACTGTTCCTCGACCGCGAGCGACCAGGTATGCAGCAGCGGTTTCAGTTCGGACGCGGAGGCGAAATAGTCGAGCGACAAGGCGAAATGAACGTTGGAGGCGAAGAAGGTCGTTGCGACGGCGGATTTTCCGAGATCGTCCATCTCCGCCGGCAGCAATACCAGTGCGCCGACAGCGAAGGTAACCAGCACTACCAGGGTGAGCGCCGGCAGAATGCGGCGGGCACGGCGCTCGTAGAAGCGCAGAAGCGAGAAGCGGCCGCGCGAGATCCCGTCGGCGAGGATCGACGTGATGAGGTAGGCCGAGATGACGAAGAAGACATCGACGCCGACGAAACCGCCGGTCAGGCCGGGCAGGCCTGCGTGATAGAGCACCACTGGCAGGATCGCGATGGCGCGGAGACCGTCGATATCGGCGCGGTAGGTGACCATGGGCGGCCTGTCGTCTTCCTGCGATCGCATCACCGTCCCGGCGCGGCGGCTGGGCTTGGCTGCCTTCCTTCTGCGCGCGTTCTGGTTAACGGCCGGTTAAGCCCGGCGGGACCGGCGGTGGGGCCGCGGTCTGGACAGGCTTCCGGTGGTAGGATACCGCCGACATGGTCCCCGTCCGCGCGATCCGGGGCGGGGCAGACTGGCGGGAAGGGGCGCGAGACGTGAGACGGGCATTCATCACCGGAACTGCGGGGTTCATCGGCTTCCATCTTGCCGAGCTGCTGCTTCAGGAGGGCTGGGCGGTCGCCGGCTTTGACGGGATGACAGACTACTACGATGTCTCGCTCAAGCGCCGGCGGCACGAGATCCTCGGCCAGCATGCGGGCTTTTCGGCCACCGAGGCGCGCCTGGAGGACATGGAGAGCTTGCAGCGCGCCGTAGAGGCGTTCGCGCCCGACATCATCGTGCATCTCGCGGGGCAGGCGGGCGTGCGTTACAGCCTCGAGAATCCGCGCTCCTATATCGACGCCAATGTGGTGGGAACGTTCAACGTGATGGAATGCGCCCGCGCGGCCGGCGTGGCGCATCTGTTGCTGGCCTCGACTTCCTCGGTCTACGGCGCCAACACCGAGATGCCCTATGCCGAGACGCAGAAGGCCGACACACAGCTCACGATCTACGCTGCCACCAAGAAGGCCAACGAGGCGATGGGCCATGCCTGGGCACATATCCACGGGCTTCCGACCACCGCCTTCCGGTTCTTCACGGTCTACGGGCCCTGGGGGCGGCCGGACATGGCGCTCTTCAAGTTCACCCGCGGTATCCTCGAAGGCACGCCGATCGACATCTACAACAATGGCGAGATGTGGCGCGACTTCACCTATGTGACCGACCTTGTGCGCGGCATCCGCGCGCTGATCGACGCCGTACCCGGCGGCGAGGAGACGCAGGTTGCAGGCGACAGCCTGTCGCCCGCCGCGCCCTTCCGGATCGTCAATATCGGCAACTCGGACAAGGTGCGGCTGCTCGATTTCGTCGATGCGATCGAGGCGTCGCTCGGGCGCAAGGCGATCCGAAACTACATGCCGATGCAGACCGGCGACGTGCCGGCCACCTGGGCCGACGCGACGCTGCTCGAAACCCTGACCGGCCAGAGGCCGCGCACCCCGTTTCGTGAGGGCGTTGAGGAGTTTGTCCGCTGGTATTGCGACTATTACGGGGTCGCGCGCTGAGCGGGAGTCAGCGCGCCGCGGCCTGCTCGTAGAGTTCGAAATCCCGGCGGCATCTCGATCGGGCAATCGCCCCGATGCGCGCGCGCTGGCGCGACGTCGGCGGCGTGTAGTCGGTCCGGTTCTTCACCGGGAGCGTGAGCTCGGCTTCGGTATAGCCGAACCGGGAGAAGATCCTGAGAAACTCGGATTGCAGCCGTGCGAAATCGCCCAGTTCCTCGACCGCCGGCACTGCGCCGTCGTCGACGAAATGGGATGAGGTCTTGAACGGATAGAGGCGGCACCAGAGCGTTATCGGGGTGGCGCGGGCGAAGGCGACGCGCAGCTTCAGCCCGAGGCCGCCATCGCCACGGTCGCTGCGCTCTGAGGCGCGGCCGCTTCGGTAGAAATGGTATTTCGAGACCATCAGCTCGACCGGGTCCCGCAGGAAGGCGATGAAGGTGTAGTCCCCGGCTTCGTCGCCGAGCGCGCGGCGGATCTCGGTGGCGGCGGCATGCACCGGCAGGGCAACGCGCCGTCCGTCGCGCCGCACGACCTCGCCCCGGCGCGCTTCCGGGTCGATCTCCAGGAGCCGGCTCGCAATGGCGCTGGTGCCGGTCTTGGGCACCTCGACGAAGACATAGCCGCGTTTTCCGTTCCAGATCATCCCGGCCCCGCATTTCGCCCGTTCGCGCCGCCGCAGAGATCGGCGCTGCACCGGCCCGTGTCAACTGCGACCGCGCCGATGCGGGGTCTCATGGCCCGTACTTGCTTCATCAGTGTGAAGGGGCGAGCGATGGCGCGCGGTCCGGAAGCGGCCTCTCGTCGGCTGTCCGGTGATATCGCCGCGTGGCCGTCAGGGGCAGGTCGCCTACGAGACTTCCTCGACGTCATCGACTCGTTCTGATCCGGCACGGCTGCAAACGCGTATCCCCTGAAGATTACACACTCGAGGACGCCATGTTTGATTGCCATTCGGCCCCCGGAAAACGGATTGCCATTGTCGGAGCCGGAATCTCAGGGCTGTCAGCGGCCTACTACTCGGGCCAGGATCACGAGGTAACCGTGTTCGAGGCCGGCAGCCGCTTGGGTGGTCACGCGCGGACCGTCATGGCGGGGCTGCGGGGGAATCAGCCGGTCGACACCGGCTTCATCGTGTTCAACTACGCGACCTATCCCAACCTCACGCGCCTGTTCCGGGACCTCGACGTGCCTGTGACCCGGAGCGACATGAGCTTTGGCGCCAGCATCGACGATGGCCGGATCGAATACAGCCTGGCCAGTCTCCGCGGCCTCGCCGCGCAACGGCGCAACCTTTTCCGGCCGCAGTTCCACGGGATGATCTCGGACATCCTTCGCTTCGGGAAGCGCGCGGTGGATGCCTCCGAGGACGACCGGATATCCATCGGCGAACTGGTGGAAGAGCTCCGGCTCGGTCGCTGGTTCCGGGACTACTACCTGATGCCGATGTGCGGGGCGATCTGGTCGACACCGGTCAGGGAGATCGACCGGTTCCCGGCGCGGTCTCTCGTGCGCTTTTTCCGCAATCATGCCCTGCTTGCCGGCTCGGGCCGGCACCAGTGGTGGACCGTTGAGGGTGGCAGCATCGAATATGTCCGGCGTCTGACCTCGGCCCTTCAGGCGCGGGGCGTGAGGATACGCCTGAACGCGCCCGTCCGGGGTGTGACGCGCGATCCGCTCGGGGCGACCCTGCGTGTCGAGGGAGGCCATGAGGAGACGTTCGACGAGGTCATTTTCGCCTGTCATTCGGATCAGGCGCTCGCGATCCTCGGTGCGGAGGCAAGCCCGACCGAGCGCGCATATCTGGGCGCGATCCGCTACCAGACCAACCATGCCGTGCTGCATCGCGACCCCGCGCAGATGCCGCGCCGCCGCGCCGCCTGGGCCAGCTGGGCCTATCGTTCGCAGGACGGCGCCATCGGTGTCACCTACTGGATGAACCGATTGCAGGCGATCCCGGAGCAGGACCCGTTATTCGTCACCCTCAATCCACCCGCGACGATTCCCGATCACCTGGTCTATGATCGCAAGGACTTCGCGCATCCGATCTTCGACGGGCCGGCCCTTGAGGCGCAGCGCGGGCTGCAACGGATCCAGGGACAGAACCGGACCTGGTTCGCCGGCGCCTATAACCGCCACGGTTTCCACGAGGACGGAATCGCGAGCGCGCTGCGCGTCGTCCGCGGCATCAACCGAACTTCGCAGATCCTGGGAGAGAACCATGGGCATCACGAGCACGGCATTGAAGCGCAAGTTCCTGTCAACCTGCGAACGCCTGCGTGACGGACAATTGACCCTGCGCACGCCGGAGGGCGAGGTCCACCGGTTCGGCACCGGCGGTGCGGAGGCCGAGATGGTGATCCGCGACTGGTCAGCCGTATCGGCCATCGCCGCGCATGGCCAGGTCGGCCTCGGCGAGAGCTATGTTCAGGGTCTGTGGGACACGCCGTCGGTCGAGGCGCTGGTGACGCTCGCCATGCGCAATCGCGACGCACTGGGGGCCTACGACCATGCGGGCGCCGCGCAACGGCTGAAGTTCCGGCTGGTCGACACCGTGCTGCGCGCCAATTCCCGCCGTGGCGCGCAACGCAATATTCGCGCTCACTACGATGTCGGCAACGAGTTCTACCAGCTCTGGCTCGATGAAGGCATGACCTATTCGTCGGCGCTCTTCGAGGGCGCGACGGATGACCTTGCCGAGGGTCAGAAGCGCAAGAATGCGCGCGCGCTGTCCCGGCTGGGCGACGGCGAGCGGCTGCTGGAAATCGGCTGCGGCTGGGGTGGGTTCGCCGAACAGGCCGTGGAAGAAGGCCGCCGGGTCTCCGGGGTAACCATCTCGCGCAACCAGCACAGCTATGCCGAAGCGCGGCTGGACGGGCGGGCGGACATCCGCCTCTGTGACTATCGCGACATCGAAGGCCGCTTCGACAACATCGTCTCGATCGAAATGATCGAAGCTGTCGGTCAGCGCTACTGGCCGGACTATTTCGGCACGCTGAAGCGCAACCTGTCCGAAGGCGGCCGGGTGCTGCTTCAGGCAATCACCGTGCCCGACAGCTTCTTCGAGACCTATCGCACGTCCTCCGACTACATCCGCCAATACGTCTTCCCGGGCGGCATGCTGCTCTCCGACGCGGCGATTGCATCGCAGGCACAGTCAGCGGGGCTCGCCGTTCGGGACAGCTACGCCTTCGGTCAGGACTACGCGCAGACCTGTCGGATGTGGGCCGCACGCCTGCTGCGGCAGAAGCGCCGGATCGATGAGCTCGGCAATGGCGACGGGTTCTTCCGGAACTGGCAATATTACCTCGAGATCTGTGCCGCGTCCTTTGCCGTCGGACATACCAACGTTGTCCAGGTGGAGCTCTCCCATGCGTAGCGTGCTCCTCCTGGCGCTGTTCCTGACCGGCGCGCTGCCTGCGCAGGCCGCTGCAATCGGTGCGGTGCTGCCGGGGGCCAGCGAGCGGGGCACGGCCGTCTACCGTCACTTCGGTTTCCCGATTTACGAGGCAAGGCTCTACACAAGGGGCGGCGGCGCCTTCGACTGGAACGACGAGTTCGGGCTGGAGCTTCGTTACCTGCGCAATCTCAGCCAGTATGACCTCGTCGAAGGCACGATGCGCGAACTGGCCCGGACCGGCGGCGCCCTGCCGGTGCGTAATCAGCTCGAAAGCTGCTATTCGAAGGTCTCGAAGGGGGACCGGTATCTTGCCGTGACCGACGGTCCGAACCGGATTTCGCTCTGGCTGAACGGGCGTCCCGCCTGCACGCTCTCGCATCCCGAGATCAAGTATCGTTTCATGGCGATCTTTCTGGGCGAGAACACCCGGTCGCAGAGCTTCACGAGAAGGCTCAAGGGACAATGACCGCGGAGGTCGGTGTGACGGCGGCGCGGCAGGCGACGGCCTATCCGAGGGTCGGTCTCTACGCGCTCATGCTCGCGGCGGCGGGCATTCCGCTCTATATCCACCTGCCACGCTTTGCCTCGGTGGAGCTTGGCATCAGCCTTGCGACCATCGGCTCGCTGCTGCTCGTGATCCGTCTGGTCGACCTCGTGCAGGACCCTGTTCTCGGCTGGGCGATCGACCGCTGGCCGCGGGCGCAGCTTGGTTTCGCGATCGCGGCAGCGGCTGGCCTGGCCATCGGCTTTCCCCTTCTCTTTTCGTTGCAGCCGGATCCCGGAGTGATCTGGCGCCTCCTGGCGATCCTCGTGCTGCTGTTCTCTGCCTACAGCCTTGGAATGATTCTTCTCTACGGGCGCAGCGCGACACTCGCTGCGAGCCCCGAGCCGCGGGAACTCATGACCCTCGCGGCCTGGCGCGAGGCCGGCATGCTCGCCGGTGTCGTTCTGGCCGCAATGGCACCCGCCCTGCTGGCGGGATCGGGAGGAGCGGCCGGCGGCTACACGCGCTTTGGCATGTTGCTCGGCGCCACCGCTGTGCTGGCCGCCATCCTGACCATGCCGATGTGGCAGAGGCCGGTGATTTCCGGCTCCCGTCTCTCCCTCCCGGGGCTGCGGTCGTCCGGCGCCATGCGGCTGCTCGTGCTGGCTCTGGTCAACAGCCTTCCCGTGGCGATCACCTCCACGCTCTTTCTGTTCTTCGTGGAGGACAGGCTACAACTTCCCGGACTGGCCGGCCCCTTCCTGATCCTCTTCTTCTTGTGTGCCGGCCTGAGCGTTCCCGGCTGGGCAAGGCTGAGCCGGCGGATCGGGGCGCGCGCCGTGCTGCTGGTTGCGATGCCGCTCTCCATCGTCGGTTTCATTGGCGCGGCCTTCGTGGCCCCCGGTGGCGCGATCGCCTTTGCCGCTATCTGTGTGGCCTCTGGTGCAGCGCTGGGTGCCGACATGGTTGTTCTGCCGGCAATGTTCTCGATCGTGCTCACCCGCGCGGGTCTCAATGCCTCGACGGCCTTCGGCATCTGGTCCCTCGCAGGCAAGCTGGGCCTCGCCCTTGCCGCCTTCCTTGTTTTGCCCGTGCTCGACGCCAGCGGCTTTGCCCCCGGTCAGGACAATGCACCCTCTGCCATCACGACCCTGACCATCGCCTATGCCATCGTTCCCTGCATCCTGAAGCTTTGCGCCCTCGCCCTGGTCTTGGCGCTCCCCGACGAGGACCCATCCTGATGACCCTGACAGCCCTTGCGACTTTTCTGGGCGTGGTGGTTTGCGCCATCGTCGCCAAGCTGCGGTTGCTGAGCTTTCGAGCCCAGAGACCCGGCGATTATGCGGCGACCTCCCCGGAATTCGATATCAAGCGCGATTTGAATGGACCGATCATGTCCGAAGGCGTGATCTACGGACCCACCGGGCGCATGACGAGCAGCTTCGTGGCGCGCATGCACGGCGAGTGGGACGGCGACAGCGGCACGTTGACCGAGGACTTCGTCTATTCGAGCGGCGTGACCATGCAGCGGAAGTGGAACCTGACGATGGGGCCGGGAAAGACCTTTGTCGCCAAGGCGGATGACATCGAAGGCAGCGGGCAGGGCGTGATCTCCGGCTCCACCGTCATGCTGAGATACAGGATCCGCCTGCCCGAGGAGTCGGGCGGCCACGTGCTCGATACCACGGACTGGATGTATCTGATGGGCGACGGCACGATCATGAACCGCTCCGAGATGCGCAAGTTCGGCATCAAGGTGGCCGAGCTGATCGCCTCGATGCGCCCCGACTCCGCCACATCGCATCGGTCGGTCGATGCCTCCTAGACTCCGAAAGGTCTTCGGAATGAAAACGATCCTAACAGCGGTTCTTCTGCTTGTGCTTGCCGGCTGTTCCGGCACGCCGAGCCTGAACGACGATGTGCTGACCGGCAGGACGCTCAACCTCGAAGAGTTTTTCGAAGGCAGGACCGTCGCCTACGGGCAGTTCCAGGACCGGTTCGGAACGGTGCAGCGGCGTTTCGAGGTCGATATCGAAGGCACCTGGGACGGACAGACCCTGCGGCTCGTGGAGCACTTCGTCTACGACGACGGAGAGACGGAGCAGCGGATCTGGACGCTGCGGAAAACCGGCGAAGATCGCTGGGTCGGAACCGCTCCCGGCGTGATCGGCACCGCCGAGGGCCAGGAACGCGGCGATACATTCAACTGGAAATACCGGATCGATCTGCCGGTGCGAAAGGGGACGATGCGCGTCGATTTCGATGACTGGATGTGGCTCATGTCCGATGACCGGCTGCTTAACCGGGCCTATGTCTCGCGCTTCGGCGTCCGGCTCGGAGAGGCGATTATCTCTTTCGAGAAACGCTGAGCGCGGATCGAGGCGGTCCCGGAGCACTTAATGCGCATCTGGCGGAGGGCCCCTTCGCAGCCAAGACGTGCTTGGGTCAATTGGCCTGGACGAACGCGGGGCGCCGAGCTTTGCCGGATCCATGCTGGGCAGACGTAATCTCGCCGAACCTCACGAGTGCTCCGACATCACTTCGCCCAATGTGACTTGAGCCGAGGGAGAAAACTGGATAGCTCTTCTGGCTTCGAACCGTTCCGCCGTCAGATGAACCGGACGGCAGGATGGCCGCAATCTCTTGAGGTGAGTCCCTGTCCTTGCACACCCGATTCGCGCTATTTCTCCTTCTGGCCGTCGATACGA
Source organism: Tropicimonas sp. IMCC6043 (assembly GCF_004146235.1). Taxonomy (GTDB): domain Bacteria; phylum Pseudomonadota; class Alphaproteobacteria; order Rhodobacterales; family Rhodobacteraceae; genus Tropicimonas. The sequence continues at coordinate 73,728 of NZ_SELO01000022.1, forward strand.
CCGTCATCGCGATCTATCTCGTGCTTCACGCGGCTGACCAGACCGGCGCGATCACGCGGGTGCCCGATCTCTTCAAGATCAATGCCCGTGGCGGCCTCCCGTCCAATCTTCTGTTCACGAAGTTCTTCGCGATGTTCGCCTTTCTCGCCTGGGCCGGACGGCGCACCGGACTTGGCTGGGTGAAAGGGATGGCGCTCGTCTTCCTGCTTCTGTTTCTCGACGATAGGGCCGAGTTGCACGAGATGTTTGGCGACCAGATGGTGGGCCTGTTCGGGCTGACGGGCGCATGGGGAATCGACGCCGACGATATCGGCGAGGTTCTCTACCTCAGTCTCTTCGGCGTTATCTGCTTCGGGCTTCTCGGACGCGCCTATGTCGCGGCACCCCAGCCGCTTCGCGGAGACATCGTGGTCCTGATCGGTCTTGTGGCCGTGCTGGCGTTCTTTGGCGTCGTGGTCGACCTCGCCGCGGAAGCGGTGCGGGACAGTGCGAGCGACGCGATCTTCAACACCCACTTCGTCTTCCACACGCTCGAAGACGCCGGAGAACTTGTCGTAGCTTCGTTCCTGCTCGTCCAGGCCGCGAAGACCGCCCGTGATCTCATTGCATGAAGGGGTTTGCGGATTGTCGGGCGGCAATCGTACCCCCGAACGGGCCTGGGACGTCGAACGCCGAGAATCCAGTGGCGCAAGCGGCTTCACATCCGTTTGGCCGTGTGGCGCTGCTGGCGCGGCCGGCCCCGATCCTCGGAAAGCCGCTGATCGTTTGCCCCGGTTAAACCGTCCAGCTTCGGCGGGTGGATCGGTGACAGCTGCCGGTAGACCGGCGGAACCGAAAAAGACAACATGATCGCTGTCCGGTGAATTCCCGAAATGCCGCGCCGCCTCTCGGTGCCCCATGCCTTCGGCACACGCCAAGCAAACCTTCCGATACAAGTCCCCGGTGAAGATCCTCTCGCCCTCCCTCGGTCAAAGAGGAGGGCGATGGTGGACGACTTTTAGAGCGTTCCCAAGCTGATCGGATTCAGGATTCCCAAGATGTGGCGCCCATGGTTCTCTGTTTGTGAGGCAGATATAGGGGGTAGGAATGGGCAAGCCACATCCTATGGAATTGCGGGAGCGCGT
>NZ_SELO01000023.1 GCF_004146235.1 Tropicimonas sp. IMCC6043
GGGGATGACGGCTATTCGATAGCTGTTACGCATTGAACCTGTCCACGCGAAGTCTCACGCTTCGAGCCATTCCCGGAAGGCTGTGCCATAATCCGGATGCCAGCGCGAGAGCGGCGGACGGTTTTCGGTGATGTCGCCGGCGGCCCAGGCGATCCGTTTCTCGTCGGTCTGCCGATCGACTTCGTTGTCGGGACAGAGGATGTAGAAATCCCCCGCCTCGACCCGGTCGAACAGGAAGGTCACTGTCTGTTCGGGCGTCCAGGCGCCTGCGGGCCACGCGATGTCCGGGCCCCGCACTCTGGAAGAAGTGGACCGGCTATCATGCCCGAAGCCGCGTCGAGGCGCAGATGAACCGCCTCAAGCCCTTCGGCGAACGGATCATGTCACGCGATCCCGACCGCCAAATCGCCGAAATAAAGATCCGCATCGCCATCATGAATCGCTGCTCGGCCCCCGGAAGGGCCGAAAACGAAGCCGTCGCTTGAACACCTAAATCGGCACGGATCGACCAGTTTTCCAGGATTCAGTGGCTGCATCTGCAATCAGTTGCGCCTTCAGGCCGTCATGGATCGAAGGCACCGGCTGTGTGCCCTTGCGAACGCTCGTAATGAAGCTTTCCAATTCACTCCGATATGCCGCTTCGTAGCGTTCGAGGAAGAAGACTTTTGCTGGCGCACTTTGAAAGCCAGCACGATTGGCCAGCTCGACTGTATCCTGGTGGACATTGCCGGCCCGGAGCAAACCCTTCGCTCCGTGCACCTCGATCCGTTGATCATATCCATAGGTGGCTCGTCGGGAGTTGGAAATCTGACATATCCGCCCGCTGGGCGTGGTCAGTGTCACCGCGGCGGTGTCAACATCGCCAAGTTCGGCCACTTTCGGGTCCACGAGGGCCGAACCGAGCGCATGGATAATGTTCGGCTCCTCTCCGAGCAGAAAGCGGGCCATATCGAAATCGTGGATCATCATGTCCCGGAACAGCCCGCCCGAGGTCCGGACGTAGTCGTGTGGTGGCGGGGAGGGATCGCGCGAGAGAATAGTCACAATCTCCACATTGCCGATTTCACCCTCGTTGATCAGGCGTTGGAGCCGGGCGAAGTTCGGATCGAAACGTCGGTTGAACCCTGTCATGAAAGGTATGCTGGCCCGACTCACCGCGTCGATGCATTCTCGAATACGGTCTGCCGACAAATCGATCGGCTTCTCGCAGAAAATTGCCTTTCCGGCTTTGGCAAGTGCATGGATCAGGTCAAAATGGGTCGTTGTCGGAGTTGCAATCACCGCGGCGTCGATATCATCGGCCGAGACGATCTCTTCCACTGTCCGGGCGTCTGATCCGGTCTCTGCGGCCAGCGCCTTCGCAGCGTCGTGGACGGCATCGGCCACGGCGACCAACCGCGCGTCGGGAAGCGCCAAAACGCTGCCGGCGTGAACCCGGCCGATACGGCCACAACCGAGAATTCCGATGCGCATCCTGCACTACCTTTCCAGTGGCTTGCTGATCGGGCGCAGCACCTGTCGCGTCGCCGCAACAAGAGGATCATGAGTTTCCTTGAGGATCTGCACCCGATCGAACCGGTCCTCGTCCCGGTTCACGGCGCTCCGCAGCGCTGCCCCAAAGGCCATGCGGAGCTCTGTGCCGATGTTGAATTTGCAGATGGCGGAACCTCGCGACAGATGCCGACGCTGTTCGATCGGAACACCGGACCCGCCGTGAATGACGAGTGGAACATCCGTAACGGCTTCAATCGCTCGGATGCGCTCTTCGTCAAGCCCCTCGCCACTCTGCTTTTGCAGATGGACGTTGCCGACAGAGATTGCCATTGCATCCACGCGCGTTGCACGCGCGAAGGACGCCGCCTCTTCGGGGTCGGTGCCTGCGGAAGCCTCTCCATTGGAATACCCGACGAAGCCGATCTCGCCCTCGCAGGATATCCCTGCCGAATGGGCGAGCTCGGCAACGGCTGCGGTCTCGTCCATGTTTTGGGCAAGCGGCTTTCGTGACCCGTCATACATGAGCGAGGTAAAACCCGAGTCCAGCGCGACTTGGCATTCTTCCATCGTATAGCCGTGGTCGAGATGAGCCACGACAGGCACCGACGCGCCTTCTGCCAGATAGCGAAACATCTTTCCCAAGATCGGCAAGGGCGTGTGTTCTCGGCAAGAAGGACCTGCCTGCAGGATGACGGGCACTTGCTCGGCTTCGGCGGCATCCACATAGGCGCGCATGTCCTCCCAGCCGAGCGTAACCAGACCTCCCACGGCGTAGCCCTGCTTCATTGCTGGTTGCAGGACCTCTGCAAGAGTCGCGATCGTCATTTGAACTTGGCCACCATGTCCATGATGCCGGGAATCGTGTGGAGTTGGGCCGCATGGGTGGGTTGGAAATACTGTTTCAGGCTGCGCTGGCTCAGCCCGCCAAGAATGGTGAAGTAGTACATCTCGTAGCCTGGGAGCACGGCGCACGGGTGGTAGCCCTTGTCGATCAGGATCGTGGAGCCATCCATGATGTGATAGGCGTCTCCCGGCTCGTTATCCTGCCGTTGCAGCATCTGCAGGCCGGTGCCGTAGTTCGGGCGAAACCGGAAATTGTAGGTTTCGTCGTGACGGGTTTCGTCGGGAAGGCGATCGGTGTCATGCTTGTGGCTGGGGAAGCCTGACCATCCTCCCTGGCCGACGGTATAGAGTTCGCTCACGAGCAGCCGGCCCACCTTGTCGTGGTGTCTTGCGCCGAGAATGTGCTTGATCTTGCGGTGCGTCTTGGTTTCGTCCGAACCGTATTGCACCACGTCCAGGCCATCCGCGCGGACCTCGAACGGCTCCAGGGCCTTGTCGTATTTGGCGCCGGCGATGAATGTCTCCGTGGCGTCGGTTTCGCAAGTGATCCGGACTTTCGCGCCGACGGGGACATAAACGCCCTCTGGCTCGCCGTCCCAGACGTCGATCGTTCGAGTGCCAAGTGACGCAAAGGTCACGCCCTCAACTTCGACATTTACGGTGCCGGTGGCAGGCACGACGCAGGTTTCGTAACCCGGCACGGCGTATTCGAAGCTCTGGCCTTTGGTGAGCTTGACGATGTTGAAGTAGTTGAGCGGCACCAATGGGTGATTGGTGTCCACGATGGGCTGGTTCTGATTGTCATGTGGGGCAATGTGCATGGATCTTGGCCTTTTCAGTTGTCGGTTGGGCCGGGATGAGCGGCAAGAAACGCATCGAGTTCGGCCGTCGTCGGCATCGATGGAGCACAGCCCGGTTTGGAGACGACGATGGAGGCGCAGGCCGAGCCGCGCAGAACCGCCTCGCGCAGATCCCGTCCCTCGGCAATGCCAGCCAGAAGGCCGGCCATGAAACTGTCGCCGGCGCCATTCGGCTTGACGGCGGTCACGGGGAAGATGCCGGTGTGGATTTCCTGCCCGTCCGCGAGCGTGATGGCGCCCTTCTGGCCCATCTTGTAGATCACGATGCGCCCGGGCTGCCGGGCGAGTTCGCGCGCCTTGTCGAGCCCCTTGTCAAGGCCGCCGGCCATGAAACCGAACTCATCGTCATTGCCAACGATTAGGTCGCATTCGTCCCCGGCACGGGACAGAACCTCTGAGGCAACCTCGGGCGATGGCCAGGAGTATGGGCGGTAATCGATATCGAAGATAACCGGAAGGCCAGCCTTCCGCGCGTTCCGAAAGGCCCGGAAGGTGGAGCTGCGCGAGGGTTCGGCGGCAAAAACGGTCCCGGCGGTAATCAGGGCGCCGAAGGCGTCATAGTCGACACGGTCAACGTCCTCTTCGGTGACCTGGAAATCGACCGCGTTGTTTCGATAGATGCAGAGCTGGAAGTCCTCCATCGTGCTCTCGTAGACCGCGAGCGAAATGCGGTATTCCCCGTCCAGCACGCGCAGGTATTGGGTGTCGACGCCGTAATGGCGGAGCTGATTGGCACAGTATCTGCCGACGCAATCGTTCGAGATCGAAGTCACGAGTGCCGATTGTCCGCCCAACTTGCACAACCCGGCGCAGATATTGGCCGACGAGCCTCCGAGGCCTGCCCGAAAGGTCTCTGCGACTTCTGCCTTCGTGCCTTGCGGATCGGCAAACATGTCCATGCCGGCCCGTCCGAATACCACGAAGCGATTCTTGCGGATTCCGTCGAGAAGGGCGCTCATCACACACCCCTCCGCTGACGCGTGCGGGCCGATTCCCACTCTTCGTGCGCCGCACGAACCCTGGCGCTTTCCGAAACATGAGGCGTGCCGCATTCCCACCAGGTGTGCCCCTGATCGGTCCAGGAATCGTGAGCCTCAACCTTCATGCAGATCACATAGGTCTTGTCCGACGCCTTGGCCCGCTTGAAGGCTTCGCCCAGTTCCGCGGCATTGGCGACAGTCTCGGCAGTCGCGCCCATCGAGGCGGCATGTGCCTCGAAATCCACGAGGAAGGGTTCGGGGATCGTGGGAGCATCTTCGATAAGGCAGTTGAAGCTTTCGTTGCCGGTATTGTTCTGAAGCTTGTTGATGACGGCCCAGCCGCCGTTGTCGAGCAGGAGGACGATCAGCTTTTTTCGGGTCAGGACAGAGGAATAGATGTCCGAGTTCAGCAGCAGGTAGGCTCCGTCACCGACGAAAACGATGGTGTCTTTGTCGCGTTCCCGCTCGGTCTGCGCGATCCGGGCCCCCCAGCCACCGGCAATCTCGTAACCCATGCATGAATACCCGAATTCCACGTCGACCGTTCCCTGCGACAGCGTCCGCCAGTTGGCAGTCACTTCGGCCGGCAATCCTCCCGATGCCGTCACGACGCGGTCGCGAGGATCGCAGAGCGCGTTCACCACGCCGATCGCTTGCGCATAGGAGTTCGGCCGGTTTCCATGAGTCACATTGTCGGCAACGTAGGCATCCCATTGCCTGCGTTGAGCCTGCGCGAACTCGACCCATTCGGCAGGAGCCGCGTAGCCCGCCATGGCGGCCCCGAGCGCTTCCAGTGCGCGTTTCGCATCTCCCACAACGGGAAGCGAACGGTGCTTGCCCGCATCGAACCTTGCAGCGTTGATCGAGATGAAACGCGCGTTCATATCGAATGCCGTCCATGACCCGGTGGTGAAATCCTGCAGGCGCGTACCGATGGCGACGATGACGTCGGCTTTCTCCGCAATCGCGTTGGCGCTGTCCGATCCGGTAACCCCGATGGGTCCAATGTTGAGCGGATGGGATGCGAGCAGGTTGGCTCTACCGGCAATCGTCTCGACGACTGGGATCTGGTGCGCCTCGGCAAAGGTCGTGAGTTCGGTCACGGCACGGGAGTACTGCACCCCGCCGCCAGCGATAATCATCGGTCGTTGCGCCGAATTCAATAACGCCACCGCATCCGCGATTTCATCGGTATCCGGGGAAAGGCGGCGAATGCGGTGAACCTTGCGTTCGAAGAACACGGCCGGAAAATCATAGGTCCAACCCTGCACGTCCTGTGGGAGCCCTAGGAACGCGGGGCCGCAATCTCCGGGATCCAACATGGTGGCAAGTGCTGCCGGCAGAGATTGAATGACCTGCGCCGGGTGAGTGATCCGGTCCCAGAAGCGCACGACGGGCTTGAAGGCATCGTTCACGCCAAAGGTCGGGTCCTGGAAATTTTCCATCTGTTGCAACACCGGGTCCGGCAGGCGGCTGACATATGTATCGCCGCACAGCATGAGCATCGGCAGTCGGTTGGCATGTGCCAGCGCGGCGGAGGTAACGAGATTTGACGTGCCGGGGCCGGCACTCGCCGTGCAGAACATGAAGCGCTGGCGCAGCCATTGCTTGGCGTAGGCAGCGGCCGCGAAGCCCATGCTCTGCTCGTTCTGCCCGCGGTAGAGCGGGAGTTCCTCGCGATGATTGTAGAGTGCCTCTCCAAGGCAGGTCACGTTGCCGTGCCCAAAAATTCCAAAACCTCCTCCGCAAAGGCGAATTTCTTCTCCATCGATCTCGATGAACTGGTTTGCAAGCCAGCGAATGATGGCTTGCGCCGTTGTGAGGCGGATCGTCTCTGCACCCATTCTCGTTCCCTCTCCCGGTAGCCCCAAGCAACGACTCTGGCCGATTGCAGCTTGCGCGAATTCGACTCCAACGATAACAATTTTGCAACCGGTTGCAAATCGAATCTGATTGGGGAGGGATCATGGACCAGCGCGGGATCGGCATTGGTATCCTGGGAGGTGGCTACATGGGTAAAGCCCACTCCGTCGCCATGGCCGCCGTGGGAGCCGTGTTCGAGACGGCGCTCCGTCCGCGCCTCGAGATGATCTGCTCCAGCAGCGCGGAAACATCCGAACGCTATCGCAGGGCATATGGGTTCGCACGGGCCACGCATGATTGGCGCGCGCTGGTCGATGACCGCAGCGTGGAGGCCATCATCATCGCAACTCCGCAGGTGATGCATCGAGACATCGCGGAGGCTGCATTTGCGCTCGGCAAGCCCGTGCTTTGCGAGAAGCCAATGGGCGCCTCGCTCGAAGATGCCGAGGCCATGGTCGCGGCGGCGGAGGCAGCAGGCGTGCCGAACATGGTCGCTTTCAACTACATCCGAACCCCGGCGAGCCAGTTCGCGCGGCAATTGGTCAAGAAGGGCGAGATTGGTGCAGTCACCTGGTTCCGTGGCGAGCATACCGAAGATTTCTATGCAGACCCCCAAATGCCGGCGAGTTGGCGCACATCTGGTATGGCAAATGGCACGATGGGAGATCTTGCCCCGCACATGATCAACGCCGCGCTGGCGCTGATCGGGCCGATCTCCTCCCTCGTGGCCGAGGTCGAAACGGTGCATTCCGAGCGTCCCGGCGGCAACGTCACCAACGATGACCAGGCACAGATGATGTGTCGGTTTGCCAACGGCGCCATGGGTCAGATGCACTTCAGCCGGATCGCGACGGGCCGGAAGATGGGCTATGCCTACGAGATCACCGGCACGAAGGGCGCGATACGGTTCGACCAGGAGGACCAGAATGCGCTTTGGCTCTATCGATCCGAAGGGCCCGAGGCAGAGCGCGGTTTCACCAAGATCCTGACAGGGCCGACCCACCCGGACTACCTGCAATTCTGTCAGGGTCCGGGCCACGGCACGGGATATCAGGACCAGATCATCATCGAAGCCAGGGACTTCCTGGAGGCAATCGAGACCGGCAAGCCGGTCTGGCCGACGTTTCGTGACGGGCTGGACGTCCAGCGCGTCGTTCAGGCCGCGATCGAGTCCTCCCGAACGAGAACCTGGCAAGACGTCTAACCGGCAACTGTTGAAAGGCCCGGACCATGACCATTCGCATTGGCAATGCCCCTTGTTCCTGGGGCGTGGAATTTGCAGATGACCCGAGAAACCCCACCTGGCAGACCGTCCTGAAGGAATGCGCCGAGGCGGGCTACAAGGGAATCGAGCTGGGTCCGGTCGGTTTCATGCCTGAAGATCCCGCTGTTCTTGGAGACGCTCTCGCGGAACATGACCTCGAACTGATTGGCGGCGTTGTTTTCCGAGCATTTCACGACCCCGACCAATGGGATGACGTGCTCGACGGGATCCATCGGACATGCAAGGCGCTGACCGCGCATGGTGCGCAGCATCTCGTGCTGATCGACTCGATTTCCGGACGCCGCGCGGCCACGGCCGGTCGCGTTGCAGAGGCTGAGCAAATGGATCCTGCCGAATGGACTGCATTCCGTTCTCGCATCGCAGAGGCGGCACGGATCGGAACCGAGGAATACGGGCTAACAGTGGGTATGCATGCCCATGCCGCTGGCTTCATGGATTTCGAACCGGAGCTCGAGCGGCTACTGGACGAGGTCGACGAGGCCATCCTGAAGATTTGCTTCGATACCGGCCACCATTCCTATGCCGGGTTCGATCCGGTTGCTTTCATGAAACGGCATATCGGCCGCATATCCTATATGCATTTCAAGGATATCGACCCGAAAGTGAAGGCCGAGGTGATCGCCGCCCGCGCAGGCTTCTACGATGCCTGCGGCCAGGGAATCTTCTGCAAGCTGGGACTTGGGGATGTCGATTTCCCTGCTGTGCGCCAAGTGCTGCTCGACAATGGTTTCGAAAGCTGGTGCACGGTTGAGCAGGATTGCGACCCCACGCTTGACGTCACGCCGATGGAGGACTCGCGCTACAATCGCGAATTCCTCGAGTCCATCGGCTTCAACTGAGGGATCCGGTCCATGAGAAAACTGAAATGGGGTATGATCGGTGGTGGCGAGGGCAGCCAGATCGGGCCGGCGCATCGTCTTGGGGCCTTGGCGGATGGTCATTTTTCCTTCGCCGCGGGAGCTTTGGATCATCGACCGGAGGCTGGCCGGGAATACGCCCAAAGGCTCGGGATCGCTGCTGACCGCGCCTATGGCGACTGGAGAGAAATGCTGGAGGGCGAGCGCAGGCGGGACGACCGCATAGATCTCGTGACCGTCGCAACGCCAAACGCAACGCATTTCGAGATCACCAAGGCGTTCCTGAAGGCGGGCTTCAACGTGCTATGTGAAAAGCCCATGACGATGACGGTCGAAGAGGGTGAAGAGATCGTGCGTGTGGCCAAGACGACCGGTCGGATCTGTGCGGTGAACTATTGCTATTCTGCCTATCCAATGGTCCGGCAGGCGCGTGCGATGGTTCGTGCAGGCGAAATCGGCAAGGTGCGTCTTGTCGTGACCAACTTCAGCCACGGACACCACGGCGATGCGACAGATGCCGACAATCCGCGCGTGCGCTGGCGGTACGATCCGGCGATGGCCGGAGTCTCGGGCCAGTTCGCGGATTGTGGCATTCATGCCCTCCACATGGCCTGTTTCATCTGCGATGACCAAGTCGAAAGCCTTTCTGCCGACTTCGCCTCGACCATTTCCAGTCGCGAACTGGAAGATGACGCAATGGTGAATTTTCGCATGTCTGGCGGCACTGTTGGGAGGCTATGGACGTCCTCGGTCGCAATAGGCCGGCAGCACGGCTTCGACATTCAGGTCTTCGGCGAGACTGGAGGGTTCCGTTGGGCGTCCGAGCAACCAAACCAGCTGGTCTACACCCCTGTGGGCGGGCGCACCGAGATCATCGAAAAGGGCGAGGCTGGGTTGCACCCCGATGCGCAGCGGCTGTCCAGAGTGGCGATCGCGCATCCCGAAGGGTTTCCTCTGGCAGTTGCCAACATCTATTGCGACCTGGCGGACGCCATCCGTGGGGAGGTACGCGATTGCCTGCCTGGCGCGGCTGACGGCGTTCGTTCCATGGCCGCGGTCCACACGGCTGTTGCGTCTGCCCGAGATGGCGGCGCCTGGCTGGACGCCCGTCCGTCCATTTTCCGCTGAGTTTTTAAGGATATGACTTGCGCCGCCCGACCGCTCCGACACCCGTGGCAGGTGTCGGGACGAAATCACGGGGCAGGTCGGAGTGTTTTTCTTTCCACCACGGAGCAAGGGAAGAGCCGTGCCTCGGGATACCGGTCCGGCTCTTCCAGCGTGGCCTCAACGAGTTCGATCGAGGAGCGGATAATCTGCCTGATCGGCTGACGTATCGTGGTGAGCGAGATGTTTTCCCAGGCTGCCATTTCCATATCGTTGAGCCCGATCAGGCCAACATCATCCGGAACGCGAAGACCGGCATCCTGCACGGCGCTGAGAACGCCGATCGAGAGCACGTCGTCGCCGCAGAAGAAAGCTTCAGCGATAGGTTTGCCCTCCGACAAGAGCCGTTGCATCTCGGCGCGCCCGGCTTCGAAAGAATAGGCCGTGGCGTAAGAGTGACTCACGTCCAGTTCCGGATGCTTTGCCAGCTCTTCGGTGAAACCGGCAAAGCGGTCCTGGGTGGATGTCGCCTGCTCGGGGCCGCCAAGAAAACCGATGCGGCTGTAGCCGCGCTTCACAAGCTCTCGTGCCGCCATGCGGCCGCATTCGACATTGTCGATCCCCACCACGTGGACCTGCGGAGAACTCGAGTAGCGGCCGAAGCTGTGCACAACGGGGATATCCGCGTCGCGAAACGCTCGGGCAAAGGCGGGGGGCAATGTCGACGATGCCACCACGACTCCATCAACGGAGTATTGCCGCAGCATTCGGACCGAGTTGTCGGGCTCCGTCTCGTTCGTGAGGTTCACCAGCAGCGGCCGCAGGCCGCGATCCTGAAGCCCGCGGGTGAAGAGGTCGAAAACTTCCAGAAAGATCGGATTGTGAAAGTTGTTCGAAACCAGCCCGATCAGCTTCGTTCGGCCTGTCGTAAGGCTGCTCGCGAGTGCATTCGGGCTGTAGCCCAGCTCTGACGCGGCCTTTTCGACCTTGCGTCGCATCTTGGCTGACACAGAAGCGCCGTCGGTAAAGGTGCGCGATACTGCGGAACGAGAAACTCCCGCCCGCTCAGCAACGTCCTTAAGAGTCACCGGCACGCTCTGGCCCTCCGATAAAACGCGACCAACGCTATCCATACATCAGTCGCAAGGTGAGCACATTATGGAAATCCGCCTACCGATTTGCAACCGGTTGCAAAAATGATCGATTCGTGTTCTTGTGTGTTCGAGCGAAGGGAAAACACCGCTCCGATCAATGAATCGATACAGGGAGGACACCATGAAATCGAACCTGACCAAGCTTCTGTTGGGTGCAGCTATCGCAGTTGCGCCAATCGTTGCGCCGACTTTTGCCTCAGCCGAGGGCGAGAGATACGTCCTCGTGAGCCATGCACCGGACAGTGACAGCTGGTGGAACACGATCAAGAACGGGATCGCGCTTGCCGGGGAGCAGATGGGTGTGGAGGTGGAATACCGCAATCCTCCGACCGGCGATATTGCGGATATGGCCCGTATCATCGAACAGGCCGCGGCCTCCGCCCCGAACGGGATCATCACGACGCTTGCCGACTATGACGTTCTCAAAGGGCCAATCATGGATGCGGTGGCCTCGGGTGTCGATGTCATCATCATGAACACCGGAACCCCGGATCAAGCGCGCGAAGTAGGAGCGCTCATGTATGTCGGTCAGCCGGAATATGATGCTGGTCTTGCCGCCGGCCGGCGCGCCAAGGACGAAGGCGTCACGTCGTTCCTGTGTGTCAATCACGCAATCCAGCAGCCCACGGTGGGCGAACGCTGCCAGGGTTTCGCTGACGGCCTCGGCGTTGAACTCGGCGAGTCGATGCTCGACAGCGGCACAGACCCGGCCGAGATCAAGAACCGCGTCATGGCCTATCTCAACGCACACCCCGACACCGACGGCATCCTGACGCTCGGTCCGGTTTCGGCGGACCCGACCATTCTCGCGCTCGAGGAAAACGGAATGGCGGGAGACATCTATTTCGGAACGTTCGATCTCGGGGACGAGATCGTCAAGGCGATCAAGAGCGGTGTGATCCAGTGGGGGATCGACCAGCAGCCCTTCCTGCAGGCCTACCTGCCGGTCGTGATCATGACGAACTACCATCGCTACGGCGTCCTTCCGGGCAACAACATCAATTCCGGCCCGGGCTTCGTGACCGCCGACGGACTTGAAATGGTAGAGAAATACGCTGGCGAATACCGCTGAGCCGACCAGGAGGCGCAGGGTTCGCCTGCGCCTCCACTCACTTTCTTCCCAAAGACAAACGGAGCTTGAGCGATGTCACAGACAGCGCAGTCACAAACTGTGTCCGACGAACGCGTCAAGGAAATGTCCGCCTTGCGCCGTGCGCTGATCCGCCCGGAACTGGGAGGTCTGGTCGGAATCGTTGCGGTCTTTGCCTTCTTTCTGCTCTTTGCATTCGACAGCGGAATGTTCGGTTCTCAAGGCGTGATGAACTGGTCGACCGTGTCGGCACAGTTCATGATTATTGCCGTCGGCGCTTGTCTCTTGATGATCGCGGGAGAGTTCGATCTCTCTGTCGGATCCATGATCGGCTTTTCGGGCATGATGATCGCGATCCTGTCGGTCACGCTGGGTTGGCCCGTGTGGCTCGCGATCGTCGTGACCTTCGTGCTGTGCATCGCCATTGGGGCACTCAACGGTTACATCGTGATCCGAACCGGCCTGCCGAGCTTCATCGTTACCCTTGCATTCCTGTTCATCCTGCGCGGCTTTACGATCTACCTGCCGCAGACGATCGAGCGGAAGACGATCATCAGCGGTGTCAGGGACGTGGCCGAGGGCGACTGGCTCGCCTCGCTGTTCGGTGGAAAGATCCTGACCGGTTTCTTTACCTGGCTGGGCAATGCCGGGCTTATCGAGACGTTCGAACGTGGCACCCGCGAGGGACAACCGGTTGTCGACGGAATCCCAATGCTGATCGTCTGGGCGATCGCGCTCGTTGTGTTCGGGCATATTCTCCTGACCCGCACGCGCTTCGGCAACTGGATCTTTGCGTCGGGCGGAGACGCGGAGGCCGCACGCAACTCCGGCGTGCCGGTCAGCCGGGTAAAGATCCTGATGTTCATGTTCACTGCGTTCTGTGCCTGTGTCTTTGCCACCTGCCAGGTGATGGAGTTTGGCTCTGCCGGTGCCGACCGCGGTCTCCTGAAGGAATTCGAGGCAATCATTGCCGTGGTCATCGGAGGCGCTCTCCTGACGGGCGGCTATGGTTCCGTCATTGGTGCTGCGCTCGGTGCCTTGATCTTCGGAGTGGTGCAACAAGGGTTGTTCTTCGCCGGAGTGGAAAGCTCGCTGTTCCGCGTCTTCCTTGGCATCATCCTGCTCTTCGCAGTGATCCTGAATACCTACATTCGCCGGCTGATTACGGGAGAACGTTGAGATGAACACGCGCACAACCCACGAACCGATTATCCGCATGGTGAATATCGAGAAACATTTCGGCTCGGTCATTGCGCTGGCCGGTGTTTCCGTCGACGTTTATCCGGGGGAATGCCATTGCCTGCTGGGTGATAACGGCGCCGGAAAGTCAACTTTCATCAAGACCATGTCGGGCGTACACAAACCCACTGCGGGGGAGATCTTGTTCGACGGCAAGCCAATGCACTTTGACGATCCACGCGATGCAATTTCTGCAGGGATCGCGACGGTTCACCAGCATCTGGCGATGATTCCGTTGATGTCGGTCAGCCGAAATTTCTTCATGGGAAATGAACCACTTAAAAAGATCGGCCCCCTGAAGTTCTTCGATCATGATCTGGCCAACCAGGTGACGATGGAAGAGATGCGCAAGATGGGAATCAACCTGCGTGGTCCAGACCAGGCCGTCGGGACCCTGTCTGGCGGTGAGCGGCAGACGGTGGCCATTGCCCGTGCGGTTCACTTTGGAGCCAAGGTCCTGATCCTCGACGAACCCACGTCGGCGCTCGGCGTACGCCAGACGGCCAACGTGCTCGCGACGATTGACAAGGTGCGTAAACAGGACGTCGCAGTGGTCTTCATTACGCATAACGTGCGCCATGCTCTCGCCGTTGGTGACCGCTTCACCGTTCTTAACCGTGGTCAGACATTGGGCACCGCGCAGCGCGGCCAGATTACCCCAGAGGAGCTGCAAGACATGATGGCGGGCGGCCAGGAGCTTGTGGCTTTGGAAGAATCTCTCGGCGGAACGATTTAGGGAGGCATTGTCAGAGCGACTTCTGTCGAGCGGGGCAGGGGGGTCTCGTGGCGTCTCGGGATGACGAACGACGAGCCGTTCAATCACTTCAAGACGAGCCGCGAGATCATCCGCTTGGCGGTGATGATGTGCGTCCGTTTCCCGATGTCTCTCCAGAACGTCGAGCATGTGCTGCTCGGGCGAGGTAAATGCTTCGTGACGACGATGCGGGGCAAGATTGCGGCACCAGAAGTCCTGAAGAAATCAATGAAACACTACGGTCGGCCAATTGCGTTTGTTCCGGACAAGCTCCGGTACTAAGGCGCCGCATTGACGGAGGTCGACGCACCGAACCGACAGAAAACCGGGCGTTGGCACCTGCCATTCCGATGAATAGATCGCACCATCAAACCATGGGATCAAACACCTGCAAAACGCGCGGCGGGAGATAAATTGCGGTCGGCAAGACACAGGATTCCTTCCTTTCGCCCAAGTATTCCGGAACCGGCAACCCTGTACGCATGTTGAGCAGTATGCCAAACCTGTTCGAGACGTTCGTCATGGCGAGTGGATCGAGCGCTCGGTCTCGCCCCGCGCGGTGTCTCAGGCGTCCGAACTTCTTCGGTCACCCTGCGTCAATTCGTGCGCCATCCCGCGGATCGAAGAAATGGAGGTTGCTGGCATCGAAACCAAGACCGATGCGTTCTTTGGGTCTGATCCGAACTTTCGGATCGAGCCGGGCCGTCACTTCCTGACCTTCGAGATCGCAGATCGCCATCGTGTCCGACCCCAGGGGTTCATAGACATCGACCATGGGTGTCAGGAGGCCGTCGTCAAGCGAGGTCCAGTAGATGTGCTCGGGGCGGATCCCCACATCCACGTGCGTCCCGGTCCGCAGCGGGAGGTCAGCGGTGGGAACCGATGTCGAGCCGACACGGAGAACGGTCTGTGATCCGGTCCTGTCGACAATTGCATCGAGGATATTCATCTGCGGCGAGCCGATGAATTCACCCACGAAGCGGCAATTGGGTCGCTCGTAGAGTTCGAGCGGATGGCCTTGCTGCACCACGCGTCCCTGGTCGAGCACCACCACGCGGTCCGCCAGCGTCAGCGCTTCCGTCTGATCGTGGGTAACATAGACGGTCGTGGTGCCGAGCATGGCATGGAGGCGCTTGATCTGGGTACGCATCTCGACACGAAGCTTGGCATCGAGGTTCGACAGCGGTTCGTCGAACAGGAACACCGAGGGCTCTCGCACGATCGCCCGTCCCATTGCCGCCCGTTGCCGCTGTCCACCAGAAAGTTGGGCGGGCCGCCGCTCCAACAGTGGTTCGATCTGGAGGATGCGGGCGCTCTCCTGCACCTTTCGGTCGATATCGCGCTTCTTCCAGTCGCGCATGCGGAGCCCGAAGCCGATGTTTTCGGCAATCGTCATATGCGGATAGAGCGCGTAGTCCTGAAACACCATCGCCACGTCGCGGTCACGCGGCTCGACCTCGTTGACCAGCCTTCCGCCAATCGTGAGCCGCCCGCCCGAGATCTCTTCAAGTCCCGCAATCATGCGCAGGAGGGTGGACTTGCCGCAACCGGACGGACCGACGAAGACCACGAACTCACCGTCACCAACGTCAAGGTCCACGCCGTGGATCGCGCGAAAGCTTCCGTAGTCCTTGACGATCCCCTCCAGCCGAACCTCAGCCATCGCCGCTCCTCCCGTTTTGCCGGCTGCCGAAATCGGTTCGCGCGACATTCGCCATTGCATTATCGATAATTTGCTTGTTATCGATAATCAACACGCAAGATGAAAGCCACTGTCAGAGAGCGTAACGCAGGGATGGTTTCCGTGACGCTTCATCACCAAGCAGCTCCCGAGGTCGCCGCGAAGGCGTCGGGACGCCGGAGCGAGCACGTGTTCAGCGAACTGCAGCGGGAAATCGTGCTTGGCCTTGCGGAGCCGGACGGCGCCCTGATCGAACTCGATCTTGCGCAGCGTTTTGATTGCAGTCAGGGGACGGTCCGCGAAGCGCTGATGCGGCTGAACGAAGAGGGCCTTGTCACACGGCGCCCGAGACGGGGAACGTCGGTTGCGCCATGTCGGTCGGCGGATGCCCGGGCGCTGATCGGGCTTCGGTTGAGCATCGAGTGCGACAACATTGGTCGCCTGCTGCGCCGTGCTGGCGGCGACCTCGACGAGCGACTGCATGCCAAGCTCAACGACATGCGCAACGCGGCGCGCGACGCGGACGAATACGGGCTTGCAGCACATGACCGGGCATTTCACCTTGCCCTCTTCGAAGCGGCCGACCTGCCATTGGTTGCGCCGATCCTCCGCCGGTGTCTTCTGCATGTGCACCGGTTCAAGATCATGAATTCCGGCCAACTGAGGGATCTGGAAGAAACCGCGGAGCGACATGTGCCCATCCTCGATGCGCTGCGCGCCCGAGAGCCCGACCGGCTCGCGGAAGTGTTGCGCCACCATATTTCCACCATCGTGGATTTCGGTCCCGACCTGACAGAGCGGAGCACACAATGAGACATCCGAGTCCATCGATGCAGGCGATCCTGAATCGGCTCGAGACAGAAGATGCCGGGCTGCCGCGTCCAACTGACGTCGATGCCTCGCGTGGGCGGACATTGGCGCTTCTGAACAATCTTCGGTGGAACGAGGCCCTGCCTGAAATGGCCGAGGCACGAACCATCCTGCACGCTGGCATGCCTTCGCGCCTCGTCATTCCTGAAAACGACACGGGCAGGGATGCGATCCTGCATGTGCATGGCGGTGGCTGGGCCTTCTGTTCGCCGGCGACCCACGAGGGCGCGGCCAGGCGCCTGGCAATCGCCTGCCAGGCGCCGGTTCTCACCTTCGACTACCGGCTCGCGCCGGAAAATCCTTATCCCGGCGGTCTCGAGGATTGCCTCACGGCCTGGGAGGCGCGTGGGCGGGATCGAAGGTGGAGCATCGCCGGCGACAGCGCGGGGGCAAACCTTTGCCTCGCACTGATGCTTCGGCTTCTGGCCGAGGGCCGCGAGATGCCCGTGACGGCCCTGCTGTTCTATGGTGTCTACGGTGCAGATTTCGGCACCGAGTCCTATGTCGAACAGGCCGATGGGCCGGGCCTGACGCAAGCCGGGATGCGCACCTACTGGAACTACTACGTCCCGGCGGAAAATCGGAACGATCCCTGTGCGGCGCCGCTTTGTGCCGCCGACGAGGATCTCGCCCGGTTGCCCCCACTTTACCTCAGTGCGGCAGAACTCGATCCGCTGCGGTCCGACACGGAGTTGTTGCTGGCCCGCCTTAGGGCCGTCGGGCGTCGGGACCGGTATGATCTCTTCCGTGGCGTGATCCACGGTTTCATGCAGATGGGAAATGCCCTGCCGGAAGCGCGAGACGCTTTCGTGCGGGCTGGAAAGGCGTTTCGGGAGGAGACCGCCTGAACAGAAAATCATCAAAGGGAGGAAACGATGATGAAGACGACAGTGAGACTGGGGCTGAGTGCCAGCCTTCTTGCGCTTGCGGCCAGCGCGGCCAGCGCCGAAAGCACGGTGCGTTTCTGGTACCATTTCGACAATGCGGACAACCCGATGGACGCGTTGATCGCAGCATTCGAAGAGGCCAATCCCGATATAACGATCGAGGCCGAGAACGTCCCCTGGAACAGCTACTACGACACGCTCTATACCTCGATCGTCGGTGGCAACGCGCCGGACGCGGCGATGGTCAAGATGTTCGCGCAGCCGCGACTTCTCGAAATGGGCGCGCTTGAGCCGCTCGGCGAGCGGATCGACGCGTGGGACGGCAAGGCCGACATGCTGGACAATCTGCTTGATTTGACCCGCGGCGATGACGGCGAGAACTACTATCTGCCGGTGCAGTATGTAGCACTCTATCTCTACTACCGTGCGGACATGTTCGACGAGCTGGGACTGAGCGTCCCCACAACCTGCGACGAATTCCGCGACGTTGCCAAGGCGCTCACGCGGGATACCAATGGTGACGGCCAGATGGATGTCTATGGCTTCGGCTTCCGGGGCGGCAAGGGCGGGCATGACCACTGGGCCAGCTTCACGCTCGGCCGTGACGGAGTCAGCCTCGTGGACGGAATGGACTCCGAAGCAGCACTCGAGGGCACCCAGTTCGTGGTCGACCTCTTCCGCGAGGACGGCGTCTTCCCACCATCGGCCCCCAATGACGGGTTCCAGGAGATCATCGGGGCCTTCAAGGCCGGCACGACGGCCATGACGATCCACCACATCGGATCGGCCAACGGCATGGTCGAAGCGCTCGGCGACAAGGTCTCCGCGGCGCCGGTCCCGGAATGCGGCGGCGGCCACTGGACTGCCTTCGGCGACGAGAGCACGGCGGTCTTTTCCACGGCAGAGGACAAGGACGCCGCGTGGAAATGGATCTCGTTCCTCTCGACTGCCGGAAACAACACCATGTTCAACGAGGCCACGGGACAGCTTCCGGTCACCAAGACCGACAGCGCGAAATGGTCATTGCACCCCGAGCGTTTCGTCACGGCGACGATGGAGTCACTGCCCTTCGCCAATCTCCTGCCGAACCGCTCCGAAACCTCGGATTTCGTCAACACGGTCTGGCCAGTGGCGATGCAGCGTGCCCTCACGGGGGAAATCACCGCGGCCGAGATGAACGCCGAGATTGCCGAACTCTTCGGGCAGTGAAAACCACGCAAAGAGCGGGGCGGCGGCATCCGTCGCCTCGCGAAATCATGCTGCCCGACCAATCGGCCCAAAAGAGCCCGACGCCCCATGAGTGCCACTGATCCTTCGCAATACGACGTGCCTGAACGTCCGGTTCGCCGATCTCTGGCCCGGCAGGTCCTGCCATACGCCATGCTGTCCCCGGCGGTTCTGGTCACGCTCGCCATCGTCTTCCTGCCGATGATCCAGACTGCGTGGATGAGCCTGCATGAATACGTTCTGTTCCGTCCGAAGGAGTTCGACTTCATCGGGCTGGAAAATTTCCGCGCCGTCCTCGGCGACGAAGTCTTCTGGATCTCGCTTCGTCACACGCTGATCTGGATCGGCATCACTGTTCCCGCCCAACTTCTGCTCGGCCTCGTGACGGCGCTGCTACTCAACCAGAGCTTCCCGTGGCGGCCTCTGGCCAGGGCGCTGATCATCATCCCCTGGGCGCTGCCCTCGGTGGTGATCGCGCTGATGTGGGCCTGGATCTACGACAGCAACTACGGCGTGATGAACGACTTCCTGCTACGGCTGGGACTCATCCAGCGCTCCATGCCCTGGCTTGCCGATCCCGATACCGCCCTCGGTGCCATCATGCTGACGCTCACCTGGCAGGGTTTTCCCTTCTTCGCTGTGATGATCCTCGCCGGCCTTCAGGCTATTCCGAAAAGCTACTATGAGGCCGCCTCGATCGACGGCGCCTCCACTTGGCGGCAGTTCCGCCACATCACCCTGCCCGGCATCTCTGGCGTGCTCGTCACTGCCGTCCTGCTCCGCGTCATCTGGGTGGCCAATTCCTTCGACGTGATCTTCGTGATGACCGGCGGCGGCCCGGGCTACGCGACATACACGCTGCCGCTCTACGCGTTCATCAAGGCCCGCACCAACCTCGACTTCGGCTACGGCTCCGCGCTGGCCGTCACCTTCACGATCTTGCTGATGATAATCGTCGTGATCTACCTGCGGCGCACCGGAAAGGCGCTTCGCTGATGGCTCTCAAGCGCAAGTCCCTTCGCCGCCGTATCCTGACAGTAGACCTGCCGATGCTGGCGGTCCTCGTCTTCACCCTCGGCCCCTATCTCTGGATGTTCCTGACATCGATCACGCCTGAGAACCGGCTATTCACCGAAGGCCCCTCGATCGCGGGCGCCACGCTAGAGAATTACACCCGGCTCTTCCGCACCGTGGGCTTCGCCGACAACCTGCTCGACAGTTTCATCGTCGCCAGCGGAACGGTTGTCGTCGGCCTGTCGCTCTCGGTCACCGCGGCCTATTCGTTCTCCCGGTTTTCCTTCCGTGGGCGCCGCGCGCTGATGATGCAGTTCCTGCTCATCAACATGTTCCCTCTGGTGCTGCTGATCCTGCCGCTCTTCGTGCTGATGCGGGTGCTGGGCCTGCTCGACAGCCACCTTGCCCTCATCATCGCCAATTCCACGATCGCCATCCCTTTCTCGGTCTGGATGATGACGAGCTACATGAACGGCATCCCCCGGTCCCTCGACGAAGCCGCGATGACAGACGGATGCACACGGCTCGGTGCCATGCGGCGGGTCGTGCTGCCGCTCTGCCTGCCGGGGATCATCGCCACGGGCATCTACATCTTCATCACCGCCTGGAACGAATACCTCTACGCCCTGACGCTCGGGGGCCGCAACGTGCGAACTATCACTGTCGCCGTGCAGACGCTGATCGGCGAATACGAGGTGCAATGGGGTCTGCTGACCGCAGGCGGAATCGTCGGCGCGATGCCGGCCACCGTGCTGTTCCTGCTGGTACAGAAACGCCTGATCTCCGGCCTTACCCAGGGCGCGGTCAAGGGCTGAGACAGGAAAGGAAGACCACTTGGACAACCCCGTCGGCATCATCTCGATGCAGTTCATCCGGCCCTTCACGCGGAAGGACCTGCACTATTTCGCGCATTCGAAGGCGCTCGGCTTCGACTTCGTCGAACTCCTGGTGCCGGAGCCGGAGGACGATCTCGCACCGGCCGACGTCCGCCAGGCGGCGGGGGATGCCGGGATCGATATCGTCCTTGCGGCACGGGTGAACCCGCAGCGCTCTATCGCCTCGGACGACCCCGCCGCCCGGCAAGGTGGGCTGGACTACCTGAAGACCTGCATCGAGGTCGCGGAGGCCATCGGCGCCCGGATCGTCGGCGGCCCGCTCTACGGCGAACCGATGGTCTTCGCCGGACGGCCGCCGCTGCCTCGAACCGACGAGGACATCGCCGCACGCGCCGCCCGTACCGTCGAGGGGCTCGCCGCCGTCGCGCCGCTGGCCCGTGCCGCTGGCAAGGTCTTTGCCGTGGAGCCGCTCAACCGGTTCGAGACGGACATTCTCTCCACCACCCGGCAGGCCATCGAAGTGGTCGACGCGGTGGATGATGCCGGCCTCGGTATCATGCTCGACACGTTCCACATGAACATGGAGGAACGCTCCATTCCGGACGCGATCCGCGCCGCTGGCTCGCGGATCGTCCATTTCCAGGCGAACGAGAACCACCGCGGTCATCCTGGAACAGGCCACCTCGACTGGCCCGCAATCTGCAGGGCGCTTGCAGAAGTGAACTACAAGGGCCCCGTCTCGCTCGAACCGTTCCGGCGCGCCGACGATCGCGTGGCACTGCCAATTGCCCACTGGCGCGCCCCGAGAGAGGACGAGAGCGACAAGCTGAAAGCCGGCCTCGGCGTGATCCGGTCAGCGCTGGCTCTCGCGGAGGTGGATCAATGACCCTGAATATCGGTTGGATCGGCTGTGGCAGGCATGCGCGCCAGATGCTTTTGCCACGCCTGCCAGATCACGGAATCCGGTTGACTGCCCTGTGCGACAGCGATCGTGCCGCGATGGCAGCGACCGCGCAAGCCTACGGTGTTGCTGACTGCTACAGCGACTTCCGGGACCTGTTGCGGCATCCCGGGCTGGACGCTGTCGGCATGGCTGTCGGCCCGGATATCCATCAGGCTGCCGCAATCGCTGCGTTGGAACGCGGCTTGCCCGTTTTCATGGAGAAACCTCCTGCCGCGACCGCCGCCGGCGCGAAGGAGGTGGCCGCTGCTGCGCGGAAGGCCGGCAAGCCGGTGATCGTGGGCTTCATGAAGCGCTATTCCAGCGGCAACCGCATCGCGATGAACCTGCTCAAGAAAGCGAATTTCGGCCCGATCCTTGGCATAACCGGAAGCTATCTGACTGCGCCCACCTATTTCGAGGGCGAGCCGGACTACACAGGCTTCTTTCTGCATCACTGCGTCCACTACATGGACCTCGTCCCCTGGTTTGCGTCCAGCGAATTCGCCGAGCTGAGTGTCCGAAAGGTCAGCCCGGCGCCGGGCCGGCTTCTGCTGCACCTCGGCTTCACGACCGAGGCGGGCGCGATCGGCAACATCGTCATGGGAACGGTCCAGTCCCGGGGAACCCCGATGGAGGAGATCCGGATCATGGGCGATCACAAGCGGATCGAGGTGGACAATATCGTCAACGTCGAACTCCACCGGGACCCGCCATTCAAAGCCGACGATCCCGCGGCGACTCTCGACGACACCGTGGACACCCTGACCTGGCAACCCAATTTCACAGCGGCGGCCAATGAGGACCACAAGGGCTATAGCGGGCTACTCGCCGATGCCGCTGCGGTCCTGAGAGGAGAGAGCCGCGACGCACCGACGATCGAAGACGGAGTTCTCGCGATGGAGCGCCTGGAGCGTATGATCGCGTTGATCGAGAAGTAGACGGGTCGTGTATTATCCCGACCTACCTATGGCGGCCCATTGCGAAGTGGTTCAAAACGAATTGTCGTCGCGCACGCCTTGATTGCCCCTGGTTCCGCCGCAAACCGCGCGAATCCTCACACGTCCCGCAGGGCGTCGGTTCCCGCCTTCCGGATCGGTGCAGTGGCCTCTGAGGCGAGATGAGCCTAAGATCGCTGCCGAGCTTTCCGGATAGGAAAAGGGTCCGTGGCCTTCACGCTTCGACAGGTTCAGTATTTCGTCGCTGTTGCGGAGCACGGCTCCATCAGCCACGCGGCGCAGGCGCTGTCGATTTCTCAATCCTCAGTGACAGAGGCTGTTCGATTTCTTGAAGACGATCTCGGCGTCAAGTTGTTTGACCGGCACGCGAGGGGTCTCAGCATTACTCATAAGGGCCACCAGTTCCTCCGGCACGCGACGTCGATTCTTTCGGAAGTCTCGGGCGCGCGCAGGGCACTGGAGATCGAAGGCGAGGAGATTACCGGGACGCTTCACCTTGGCGTCACGTCTCTGATGGCTGGCTATGTCATGTCGGATCTCCTGGCGCGGTACCGGCGTGCGAATCCGCTCGTCGAAGTCTCGGCGATCGAGGACAATGGCGAGTATCTCGAACACCTGCTGGTCGGTGGCGAGCTGGACGTGGCAGTCATGGTCACGTCAAACCTGAGCGATCGGATGGCACTTCAGGTGGAGATCCTCGAGGTCTCGCCCTATCGCCTCTGGTTGCCGATCGGGCATCGGCTGGTCGCTGAGGATTCGATCACGCTCGATGATCTGACCGGCGAACAGCTGATCATGCTGGACATCGACGAGATGGGCGAAGCGGCCGTCAAATTGCTGTCGGCACTCGGAACCCGGCCGAAGATCGCATTTCGCACCAAGTCGGTCGAGGCGGTTCGCAGCCTGGCGGCCACCGGCGCCGGAATCGCGCTTCTGCCGGACCTCGTATACCGTCCATGGTCGCTCGAGGGGGACCGGATCGTCTCGCGGGACGTCTCCGGGTCGCTGCCAGTGGTTCAGGTTGGGATGGCCTGGAGAAAGGGCTCACCCCTTTCCAAGGCGGCGCGGGATTTCATCACGATTGCTCAGGAACATCGATCTGTCAGGGACCGCCAGAAGTAGGTATCGGATTTTCCGATATCGATCATCTGAATTTTGAATTTGCGAACGTTGACGGCGGCGCGCATCCTTCGCGGCAATTCAGAAACCCATGAGGGTTCGGACTTACCCAACAGGAGAACGGAAATGCGCGCTTCATCCCAGAAAACAATTCTACTTGCCACGGTGAGCCTTGTCGCGACCCAGGCATTCGCCGCCGACATGCTGACCGAAATCGGCCCCGGCGAGGGTCAGGTGAACATCGTGGCCTGGCCGGGCTACATCGAGCGCGGCGAGACCGACGCCGCCTTTGACTGGGTCACCAAGTTCGAAGAGGCCACCGGCTGCATGGTCAACGTCAAGACAGCCAATACCTCCGACGAGATGGTCGCGCTGATGAACGAGGGCGGCTTCGACCTCGTCACCGCGTCGGGCGATGCCTCGCTGCGCATGATCGCTGGCAAGCGGGTGCAGCCGATCAACACGGACCTGATCCCGAGTTGGAGCACAATCGACGACCGCCTGAAGGAAGCGCCATGGCATTTCGTGGACGGCACCCATTATGGTACGCCCTACATGTGGGGCCCGAATGTGCTGATGTACAACACCGAGGCCTTCCCGGAAGCGCCGACCAGCTGGTCGGTGGTGTTCGAGGAAACCACGCTGGCGGACGGCCAGAGCAACAAGGGCCGCGTGCAGGCGTATGACGGCCCGATCCACATCGCGGATGCCGCCAACTACCTGATGGCCCACCAGCCCGAACTTGGCATCACCTCGCCCTACGAGCTGAACCAGGAGCAGTACGATGCTGCGCTCAACCTGCTGCGCGGCCAGCGCGAGTTGGTGTCCCGCTATTGGCACGACGCGTTCATCCAGATCGACGACTTCAAGAACGAAGGCATGGTCGCTTCCGGCTCCTGGCCGTTCCAGGTGAACCTGCTGCAGGCAGACGGCGTGCCGGTCGCCTCGGTGATCCCAGAAGAGGGTGCCACGGGCTGGGCCGACACCACGATGATGCATGCCGAGGCCGAGAACCCGAACTGCTCCTACATGTGGATGGAGCACACGCTGTCCTCGAACCTGCAATCCGACCTCTCGGTCTGGTTTGGCGCCAACCCGTCTGTGCCCGCCGCCTGTTCTGACGGCAGCGGCATGCAGACCGCCGAGGGTTGCACCACCAACGGCATGGACGATTTCGAGAAGATCAAGTTCTGGCAGACTCCTGTCAGCAAGTGCGAGAGCCAGGGCGAGTGCGTGCCCTACTACCGTTGGGTTTCGGACTACATCGGCGTGATCGGCGGCCGCTGACCCGACAAACACGGCCACTCACCCCATCGCCCTTTGGGCGGTGGGGCCTCCCAAGAGTAATACATGAATACAGCAGCAGTAAGATTCAAAGGCGTTTCGCGCCACTATGGCTCCGTGCGCGCCGTCGATGAAGTGGACCTGAGCATTGCCGAAGGCGAGTTCTTTGCGATGCTTGGCCCCTCTGGTTCCGGCAAGACCACGTGCCTCCGCCTGATCGCCGGTTTCGACCAGCCGACTGCCGGCGAGATAACGATCTTTGGCGAGGATACCCGCGGCGTTCCACCCTACAAGCGCCACGTCAACACGGTGTTCCAAGACTACGCGCTGTTTCCGCACATGAACGTGCTCGACAACGTCGCCTACGGCCTGATGATTGCCGGCATGCCGAAGGCCGAGCGGCACAAGAGGGCCGAGGGCGCGCTTGAGCTTGTGGCCCTGCCGGGATTCGGGGGGCGCAAGCCTTCCGAGCTTTCGGGCGGCCAGCGGCAGCGCGTCGCGCTTGCCCGGGCGCTGATCAACGAACCTCGCGTCCTTCTGCTCGACGAGCCGCTCGGCGCGCTCGACCTCAAGCTGCGCGAACAGATGCAGCAGGAACTGAAAGACCTGCAGCGCAAGCTCGGCATCACCTTCATCTTCGTTACCCACGACCAGGGCGAGGCCCTGTCGATGGCCGACCGTGTCGCCGTGTTCAACGACGGCAAGATCGTGCAGATCGGCAAGCCCGAGGACGTCTATTACCGCCCGGAAGTGCCCTTCGTGGCCGATTTCGTCGGCTCCTCCAACGTGCTGCCGCCGCATGTGGTCGAAAAGATCGCCGGCAAGTGGACCCATGCCAGCGTGCGCCCCGAGGCGGTGTCGCTGGTGGATGCGGGTCTTGGCGTCGACGGGCTGCATGCGACCGTGCATTCGACCGCCTTCCTCGGCACAGCGACGCGGGTTTCGCTCGACCTCGACGGGTTCTCGATGGTCGCGCTGCTGCCCAAGGGCACGCGCATCCCCGAAACCGGCGAACAGGTCCATGTCAAATGGTCCCCCGAGGACCTGCACCTGATGGATACCGCCTGATGAGCGAGCATGTCCTTGAAACCGAACGCTCCGGCGGGCTGAGAGGCATCTCGGATGTGCTGTGGCGCAATCCGCGGCTGGTGATCTTCCTGCTGCTGGCGCCGCCCGCGCTGTGGCTGGGCATCGTCTATCTGGGGTCCCTCTTCGCGCTCCTGGCGCAGAGCTTCTATTCCATCGACGAGTTCTCGGGGCTGATCCAATACGAGTTCACGCTCAAGACCTATGGCGAATTGTTCACACCCGCCAATTTCGACATAATCGTACGGACGGTAGTGATGTCGGCAAGCGTGACCATTGCCGCCGCGATCATCGCCTTTCCCATCGCCTATTTCGCGGCACGTTACGCCAAGGGGAAATGGAAGGCGCTGTTCTACATCGGGGTCATGCTGCCGCTTTGGTCGAGCTACCTCGTCAAGGTCTACTCGTGGAAGTTGATTCTGGCCAAGGAAGGCATTCTCAACTGGCTGTTCGAGACGCTGCACCTGAGCTGGCTCTTGAACGCCTACCTCTCGATCCCGGTGATTGGAGGCAATTCCCTCTCGGTCAGTGCGACCGGCACATTCCTCGTGTTCCTCTATGTCTGGCTGCCGTTCATGGTGCTGCCGATCCAGGCATCGCTGGAACGCGTACCGCCCTCGATGCTCGAAGCCTCGGGGGACCTCGGAGCCTCGCCGCAGCAGACCTTCCGCCATGTGCTGCTGCCATTGGCGCTGCCGGGGGTTATCGCCGGCTCGATCTTCACCTTCTCGCTGACGCTGGGCGACTACATCATCCCGCAGATCGTCGGCACCTCGCGCCGCTTCATCGGCCAGGCCGTCTATGCCTACCAGGGCACGGCCGGGAACATCCCGCTCGCCGCCGCCTTTGCCGTGGTGCCGATCGTCATCATGGCCTTCTACCTGTGGGTCGCAAAACGAAAGGGAGCCTTCGATGCGCTCTGATCGCGCCCCCCTTGGCCTGAAGATCGCCGCCGGCGCCGGCCTCGCCTTCATGCACCTGCCTATCGTGCTGATCTTCGTCTATGCGTTCACGACCGAGGACAAGTCCTACCAGTGGCCGCCCCCGGGGCTGACGCTGAAGTGGTTCGGTGTCACCTGGAACCGCCCGGATGTCTGGGAGGCGCTGTCGCTGTCACTGCGAGTGGCCGCCATCTCGACCGCGATCGCGCTGGTGCTAGGCACGCTCTGCGCCGCCGCCGTCAGCCGGACGAAATTCTTCGGTCGCGAGGCGATCTCGCTCATGGTGATCCTGCCGATCGCCCTTCCGGGCATCATCACCGGCATCTCGCTGCGTTCGGCTTTCAACCTCGCCGACATCCCGTTCAGCTTTTGGACCATTGTGCTAGGCCACGCGACCTTCTGCGTCGTGGTCGTCTACAACAACGCCGTGGCGCGGTTCCGGCGCACCTCCGGGTCGCTTGTCGAGGCATCGATGGATCTCGGCGCGGACGGCTTTCAGACCTTCCGCCACGTGATCCTGCCCAACATTGCCACTGCACTTCTGGCGGGCGGAATGCTCGCTTTCGCGCTCAGCTTCGACGAGGTGATCGTCACCACCTTCACCGCCGGACAGCAGCAGACGCTGCCGATCTGGATGCTGGAAGAACTGGTGCGCCCGCGTGAACGCCCCGTGACCAACGTTGTCGCCATGATGGTGGCGCTGGTCACGCTGCTGCCGATCCTCGGCGCCTATTACCTGACCCGCGGCACGGACACCGTCGCCGGGCAGGGCAAATGACAACAGGGAGATATACATGGAAACCAAGATGCTGATCGGCTCGAGCTTCGAGGCTGGAACCGAGACCGAGGAACAGGTGCTCAACCCGCGCACGGGCGAGACCGTCCTCAAGATGCCCGAGGCCAATGCCGAGCAGATCAACCGCGCGGTGGCGGCAGCCCGCAAGGGCTTTGCCACCTGGTCACGGACAACTCCGGCCGAACGGTCGGAAAAGCTGCTGGCGATCGCCGACGCGGTGGACGCCAACCTCGAGGAACTCGCACAACTCGAGGCGCTGAACTGCGGCAAGCCGATCAACGAGGTCCGCACGGCCGAGGTTCCGGCGGTGTCCGACTGCTTCCGCTACTTCGCCGGTGCGGTGCGCAACATGCACGGGCCGCTCGCGGGCGAGTACATGGAGGGCCATACCTCGATGATCCGCCGGGACCCGGTGGGCGTCGTCGCCTCCATCGCGCCGTGGAACTACCCGATGATGATGATGGCGTGGAAACTGGCGCCGGCGTTGGCGGGCGGCAACACGGTGGTGCTCAAGCCCTCCGAGCAGACGCCGCTGACGGCACTGAAACTGGCGAAGATCCTGTCCGACATCCTGCCCGAAGGCGTGGTCAACGTGATCGTGGGGCAGGGGGCGAGCGTCGGCAACACGCTGATCAACCACCCCGGCGTCGACATGATCTCGATCACGGGTGACATAGCAACCGGCAAGAAGGTTCTGGTGGCCGCCGCGAATTCGGTGAAGCGGACGCACCTGGAACTGGGCGGCAAGGCTCCGGTCATCGTCTATGACGACGCCGATCTGGATCGCGTCGTCGAGGGGTTGAAAGCCTTCGGCTACTACAACGCAGGCCAGGACTGCACCGCCGCCTGCCGCGTCTATGCGGGCAAGAAGATCTACGACAAGTTCGTGGCCGAGCTTTCCGGCGCAGTGTCTTCCATTGTCTATGCGAACCACGACGACACCCTGAACGAAATCCCGCCGCTGATCAGCAAGCGCCAACGCGACCGCGTGGCGAGCTTCGTGCAGCGCGCCGCCGACCAGAGCCATATGGAGGTCGTCACCGGCGGCGCCCTGCACGAGGGGCCGGGCTTCTATTACCAGCCCACCGTCATCGCGGGTGCGCGGCAGTCCGACGAGATCGTCCAGCGCGAAGTCTTCGGCCCGGTTGTGTCGGTTACGCCATTCGGAGACGACGATGACGTGATCGGTTGGGCCAACGACAGCCAATACGGCCTGGCCTCCTCGGTCTGGACGAACGACATCGGCCGGGCGCTTGATGCCTCGGCGCGGCTCCACTACGGCTGCACCTGGGTCAACACCCACTTCATGCTGGTCAACGAAATGCCCCACGGCGGCTTGAAACAGTCCGGCTACGGCAAGGACATGTCGATGTACGCCCTTGAGGACTACACGGCCGTGCGCCACGTCATGATCGCGCATTAAGTCAACCGGTATCTGCCAGGTTCGCGACTGATCTCCGGCCCGATTGCCTTCCCTGGCCGGAGATCGCTGCACTGGCGGCAAAGGTTCCGGAGTTCGGCATCATGAAATGACCGACGCCCGACGGCATCGACGTGCCGCCTTGGGTCCGAAACGATCCGCAAGGGGAGGGCGGTCATATCATCAACGCGGGCCTGCTCAGAGATCGGAGGTCTTCTCCGCCGGGCCCCCGACCGTTAAAACTCGGGGAGTGTCTCCTGCCCGGCCATTTTCACAACGCCGAATCTTTGGGCACAAAGGCATTGCCATCCCGTGCATGACAAGCACCCCGTGCTTGCCTGGACAGCTGATTGGAGTTCTTGTGTCCAATCGCGGTGGAGACTGTTCATGTTGCGAAGCGGAGCGACCTACGACGACTGCTCTGCCAAGCAGACGAAAGCGAATGTCGAACAAACTTTCAATTGTGGTCGTTGAGCCCGACCGGGAGCGCGCGATCCTGATCGTCGACAGCCTGCGTGCAGCAGGCGATTTCGACGTTTCGGTGATTTCCGAGGTCACCGGGCTGGCGCGCCACGTCTCAAGCCGCGATCCCGATGTCGTGCTGGTCGATCTCACGAGCCCTTCGCGCGACATCCTCGAGGAGTTGACGCTCGCCTCCGGACCGCTCGACCGGCCGGTGGCGATGTTCGTCGACCGCTCGGACGACAGCCTGACCAAGGCAGCCATCGAGGCGGGAGTCTCGGCCTATGTCGTCGACGGGCTGCGCGCCGACCGGATCAAGCCGATCATGGACGCGGCGATCGCCCGCTTTCACATGTTCCACCGGATGCGGCTCGAGTTGGAGACGACCAAGCGCGCGCTTGAGGAGCGCAAGGTGATCGATCGGGCAAAGGGCCTCCTGATGAAGGCGCGCGGTCTGGACGAAGAGGCTGCCTACGCGCTCCTGCGCAAGACGGCGATGGACCAGGGGCGAAAGGTGGTCGACGTCGCCGAGGCGCTGGTGACCGCCGCGGGGTTGCTGTCATGAGCCTGAAGCCGCTGGAAGCGGGCTTTATCCCGCTGGTCGATGCCGCGCCATTGATCCTTGCGCGCGAGATCGGCTTTGCCGAAGAGGAGGGCCTCGATCTCCGGCTTCGCGCGGCGCCAAGCTGGTCGACACTCAGGGACATGCTGGCCATCGGCGCGATCGATGCGGCGCATATGCTTTCTGCTATGCCGGTCGCCATGGCGCTCGGCCTAGGCGGCATCTCCGAGCGGATCGACGTGCTCTCGGTCCTCTCGGTCAACGGCAACGTTGTCGGAGTCTCCAGCGCGCTCGCGGAACGGATGCGCGTAGCCGGCCATCGGTTCGATTTCGCAGATGCCGACAGCGCCGGTCGCGCGCTTATCGAAGCGGCAGGGGACAGGCCCCGGATTGGCGTTCCCTTCCCCTTCTCCATGCACGCCGACCTGCTCTTCCACTGGCTCGGTGCGCTCGGTCTGCCCGCGCCGCAGGCGCTTCAGGTCGTCACGGTGCCGCCGCAGCTTATGGCGGAGGCCATCGCCGCGGGCGAGATCGATGCCTTTTGCGTCGGTTCGCCCTGGGGCTCCATCGCCGTCGAGAACGGAGTTGGCGAGCTCCTGTTGCCGGGCTCCGCGATCCGGGCCTTCGCCCCGGAAAAGGTTCTCGCGGTTCGGCATGGCTGGGCCGAGGCCGAGCCGGGCCTGACCCGGTCGCTCATGCGCGCGGCGTGGCGCACCGGCCGTTGGCTCAGCGAGGGCGGCAACCAGGTAACGGCGGCTGAGATCCTTTCCCGCCGCGAGTATCTCGACCTGTCGCCGGAGATCATTGAGCGGTCCCTTAGCGGCCAGCAGGTGATCTCCCCGCGAGGCGAGGTGCGCAGCGTGCCAAACTTCCTCGTCTTCTTCCGCGGCGCCGCAACATATCCGTGGCGCTCGCAGGCGGCCATGATCGCGCATTCCATGGCCGCGCGCGCGGGTCTTGACCGCGCAAACGCCATCGAGGCGGCGCGATCCATCTTCCGCACCGATCTCTATCGGCAGAACCTGCGCGACCTTGGTGCCGAGATGCCCGGGGCGTCCGACAAGATCGAGGGCGCGCTCACCCGCCCGACGCCGGTCGCTTCCGAATCCGGCCGGCTGATTCTCGAACCGGATTCGTTCTTCGACGGCTACATTTTTGATCCAAGCACGCAAGACTGACCGCCTTTTGGGCAGCGATCGCCGCGGGAGACGGCGAACTTTCGAGAATCCCCCCACCAAACCGGGCAAACCATCCCTGCGCGTTGACTTTGCAATGCTGCACCTGCATCCATGATAACGACCGGGGCAACGACGTCCCGTCACACGAAATCACCCTCAATGTCGTGGGTAGCCGAGCAAAGCCGCTCGACCTCCTGTCCCTCCGGGCAGGTTTGGTCAGCGGCTTTTTTGTTTTTTCGGCCCCCTTGCCGGGCCAGACACAGGACACAGAGACATGAAACGGACCGTCGCCTGCCTCCTCGCCACCTCCTGCCTTACGCTGCCCGCCGCGGCCGAGATGCTGGACGTCGAAAAGGACGAACTGACCTTCGGCTTCATCAAATTGACCGACATGGCCCCGCTCGCGATCGCCTACGAGATGGGATATTTCGAAGATGAAGGTCTCTTCGTTACGCTTGAAGCCCAGGCGAACTGGAAGGTCCTGCTCGACGGCGTGATTGGCGGCCAGCTCGATGGCGCCCACATGCTCGCCGGTCAGCCGCTCGCCGCCACCATTGGCTTCGGCACCGAGGCGCATATCATCACGCCCTTCTCGATGGACCTGAACGGCAACGGCATCACCGTGTCGAACGAGATCTGGGAGCAGATGAAGGAGAACATCCCGTCTGATGCGGACGGCAAGCCGGTGCACCCGATCTCGGCCGCCGCCCTGAAGCCGGTCGTCGACAGCTACCGCGCCGAAGGCAAGCCCTTCAACATGGGCATGGTCTTCCCGGTCTCGACCCACAATTACGAGTTGCGCTACTGGCTCGCCGCTGGCGGCATCAAGCCGGGCTACTACTCCCCCGAGGACGTGACCGGCCAGATCGACGCCGAGGTTCTGCTCTCCGTGACTCCGCCGCCGCAGATGCCGGCAACGCTCGAGGCCGGCACGATCTATGGATATAGCGTCGGCGAGCCCTGGAACCAGCAGGCGGTCTTCATGGGCATCGGCGTTCCGGTGATCACCGATTACGAGCTGTGGAAGAACAACCCCGAGAAGGTTTTCGGCATTACCGCCGCCTTCGCCGAGGAAAACCCCAACACCGCCATCGCCGTGACCAAGGCACTCATTCGCGCCGCCATCTGGCTTGACGAGAACGACAACGCCAACCGCCCGGAGGCGGTGGAGATCCTCAGCCGCTCCGAGTATGTCGGCGCGGACTATGACGTCATCGCCAACTCGATGACCGGTACCTTCGAATACGAGAAGGGCGACAAGCGCGAGGTGCCCGACTTCAACGTGTTCTTCCGCTACAACGCGACCTATCCCTACTACTCCGATGCCGTCTGGTACCTGACCCAGATGCGCCGCTGGGGCCAGATCGCCGAGGCCAAGCCCGACAGCTGGTATGACGAGGTCGCCCGCAATGTCTACCGTCCCGACATCTACCTCGAGGCCGCGAAATCCCTCATCGACGACGGGCTCGCCACCGAAGACATGTTCGATTTCGAGACCGACGGCTACAAACCCGCGACCCCGGCGGAGGATGTCATCGACGGCATCGCCTATGACGGTCGCACGCCCAACGCCTATCTCGAAAGCCTGCCGATCGGCCTGAAGGGCGAACAGACCGTCGTCGGCAACGAAGTCCAGGGCTGACAGCACCCGCAACCGCCGTTTCCCACGGCCCACCACTCACGGGATGGCGGGCGGGTCGAGCCTCCGCCAGGGGCGAGCATCCGAACCGCCATCCCGACACCAACCCTTCAAGTCAGGACCGCCCGACATGACCGCCATCGACCCTGTCTCCCTAAGCGCCGCCGAGGCCAAGGAAGCCCGCAAGGCCCGGCTCTTTACCCGCATCAACAAGGCCGATTCCTGGTTCAAGGTCTTCGGTCTCTCCTTCATGACACCGCTTCTCAAGGCCGCCGCCGGCGACAACCCGAAGGCACAGCTCAAGGAGATCTGGCTGCTCCTCGGCGTTCCGATCGTCGCCATCGCCGCTTTCCTGATGCTCTGGGCCACGCTGGCGCCCAAGGTGCAGACCTCGCTTGGCGCCGTGCCCGGCCCGGCGCAGGTCTGGGAACAGGTGATCAACCTCAACGAGGACGCAATCCGGGAGCGCGAGAAGGAAGCCGATTTCTATGCGCGCCAGGAAGAACGCAACGCCAAGCTCGAGGCCGCCGGCAAGTCCGACAAGGTCAAGTGGCGCGACTATACCGGCAAGCCCACCTATTACGACCAGATCTGGACCTCCATCCAGACCGTCTTCTTCGGTTTCCTGCTGGCTTCGGTGGTCGCCATCCCGCTCGGCATCCTCGCCGGTCTCTCTCGCGTCGGCGACGCCGCGCTGAACCCGATCGTCCAGATCTTCAAGCCGGTCTCTCCGCTGGCCTGGCTGCCTATCGTGACGATGGTCGTTTCGGCCACCTACACGACCAACGAGGGCCTGTTCACCAAGTCCTTCCTGATCTCGGCCATCACCGTCACGCTCTGTTCGCTCTGGCCGACGCTCATCAACACCTCCCTCGGCGTGGCCTCGATCGACAAGGACCTCGTCAACGTTTCCAAGGTTCTGAAGATGTCGACCTGGACCAAGATCACAAAGCTGGTGCTGCCTTCCGCGCTGCCGCTGATCTTCACCGGCCTCAGGCTCTCGCTCGGTGTCGGATGGATGGTTCTGATCGCGGCCGAGATGCTGGCGCAGAACCCCGGCCTCGGAAAGTTCGTCTGGGACGAGTTCCAGAACGGATCGTCGCAGTCGCTCGCCAAGATCATGGTGGCGGTCTTCACTATCGGCATTATCGGCTTCCTGCTCGACCGGCTGATGTTCGCGCTGCAATCCCTCTTCACCTTCTCGAACAACCGGTGAGCGCGATGTCCATCCTGAAATTCGACAACGTCTCCAAGAGCTTCGGTGAAGGCACGGCCAGGACCGACGTGCTTAAGGGCATCGACCTGGAGGTCCGGGAGGGCGAGTTCCTCGTGCTCCTCGGCTTCTCCGGCACCGGCAAGACCACGCTGATCAACCTGATGGCGGGGCTGGAGATGCCCTTCTCCGGGTCAGTCACCTTCAAAGGTTCGCCGATCACCGGCCCGGGCCGCGAGCGCGGAGTGATCTTCCAGAACTACTCGCTGATGCCCTGGCTCACCGTGACCGGCAATGTCCGCCTCGCCGTAGACACCGTCTTCCCCAACCTCTCCAAATCCGAGAAGGAAGCGAAGGTCGCGGACTACGTCAAGATGGTCGGCCTCTCCCATGCCGCCACCCGCCGTCCGGCCGAGCTCTCGGGCGGCATGCGGCAGCGGGTGAACGTCGCCCGGGCGCTGGCGATGAGCCCAGAGGTCCTCCTCCTCGACGAGCCGCTTTCTGCGCTCGATGCCCTCACTCGTGCCAATCTCGCCGACGAGATCGAGAGTATCTGGGAGGCCGACAAGAAGACCTGTGTGCTCATCACAAACGACGTCGACGAGGCCATCGTGCTTGCCGACCGGATCATCGCGCTCAACCCGGACGGCACGCTCGGAGAGGAGTTCCACGTCGACATCCCGCGGCCTCGCGAGCGCGGCGAGATGAACCACCACGAGGGCTTCAAGCAACTCCGCGGCGCGGTGACGAAGTATCTCATGGATGTCGGCTTCGCCGCCAAGGCCGAGGAGACCAAGACCCTCCCGCAGATCACCGCGATCCACAACGAGCCGCTGCCCAAGGCGCTGGCGGATGCGCGGGAAACCACGCTGGAGGAGAAATACCTGGACTTCAGCCAGATCCACAAGATCTACCCCACGCCCAAAGGACCGCTCACCGTGGTCGAAGACTTCAACCTGAAGCTCGACAAGGGTGAATTCATCTCGCTGATCGGCCATTCGGGATGCGGCAAGTCCACCGTGCTGACCATGGCCGCCGGGCTTAACGCGATCTCCAAGGGCGTGATCCGGCTGGACGGCCGCGGCGTCATCGGTGCTGATCCGGAACGCGCGGTTGTCTTCCAGTCGCCGTCGCTCTTCCCCTGGCTGACGGCGCGCGAGAACTGCGCCATCGGCGTCGACCGGGTCTATCCGAAGGCATCGCGCGCCGAACGGCAGGACGTGGTCGATTACTACCTCGAGCGTGTCGGCCTCGCCGACAGCATGGACAAGCCCGCGCATTCGCTTTCGAACGGCATGAAGCAGCGCGTCGGCATCGCCCGCGCCTTTGCACTCTCGCCCAAGCTCCTGCTGCTCGACGAGCCTTTCGGCATGCTCGACAGCCTCACACGCTGGGAGCTTCAGGAAGCGCTGATGGAGGTCTGGAGCCGCACCAAGGTCACCGCGGTCTGCGTCACCCATGACGTGGACGAGGCGATCCTGCTCGCCGACCGGGTGGTGATGATGACCAATGGGCCGCAGGCCACGATCGGCCGCATCGTCGATGTGGACCTGCCCCGGCCACGCACTCGCAAGGCGCTGCTCGCGCATCCTGACTACTACCTCTACCGCGAGCAGGTCCTGAGCTTCCTCGAGGAATACGAACACGGGGCCAAGCCGAAATCCGCCCCCGCTGAGCCCGAACCGAAGGCCAGCGCCAGCAAGGCCGCCTGAGCAGCCGCATTGGAGAGATGACGATGAGTGACGTGATGGAACTCGCCCAGCAGACCTTTATTCAGGTCTCCGAGATCTGGGTCCCCGAGGGCGACCGGCTGGTGCTCGACAAGGGCAATTACGGCGGGCTCGACGCCTTCGCCGCCGCTTCACACCGGGAGAGCTTTGCCAAGAGCGAGGGGCTGCCGGGCAAGGCCTGGGCCGAGGGGCGCCCGGTGGTTCTGAAGGAGTTTGACGGCTCCTATTTCAAACGCACCGAGGCCGCCAAGGAGGCCGGGCTGACCAGCGCCGTCGCGGTGCCGGTCTTTGCCGGCGCGGCGCTCAAGGCGGTGCTCGTCGTGCTCTGCGGCGACGATGCCGAGCGCACCGGCGCGCTCGAGGTGTGGGAGGAGGAAGACGGCCTCCTGATGCTCGACGAGGGCTATTACGGCGCCGCCAAGCATTTCGAATGGGTCTCCCAACATACGCATTTCCCCCGCGGGCAGGGCCTGCCCGGCGGTGTCTGGGCGGCGAGCGCGCCGATCCTGATGCGAGATCTCGGCTCGGGCTATCACTTCATCCGCGCCGACAGCGCCGGTAAGGCAGGGCTCACCACCGGGCTCGGCCTGCCG
This sequence comes from Tropicimonas sp. IMCC6043, assembly GCF_004146235.1. Classification (GTDB taxonomy): domain Bacteria; phylum Pseudomonadota; class Alphaproteobacteria; order Rhodobacterales; family Rhodobacteraceae; genus Tropicimonas. The sequence continues at coordinate 35,961 of NZ_SELO01000023.1, forward strand.
ATCCCCTCGCCGAGCGGCAAGACCTATGTGCTCACTCTGCTCTCCGCCCGTGGCACTCCGATCGCTCGGCGCTTCGAGATCTGGGACGCCCGCGCCTCCCGCGGCGCCGCCGCCGAAGCCATCCTGACCGACGGGATCTGTGAGCGCGATGGACCGCTCTGGAGCACAGAGAACCCGCCGGTCTCGCCACCGAAGGTCACCGCCTGGCAGGGCGCTCTGGGGCAAGTGCTGGGCTCCGGCCTGCCGGTCGTCAAGGCGGACGGCGCGGGGCTCCCGGTCGGCTACCGCTCGATGGTGGCGCTGCCGATCTACCGCGAAGACCAGCTGGCCTATGTGGTCGCCTGGTATCTGTGAGAGGGACGGAATCCATGACCAGACTTGTTGTCATCGGCGCCGGCATGGCGTCCGGCCGTGTGCTGGAGCATCTCTTCGAGGCTGCGCCTGAGAAATTCGACGTCACGCTGTTCAACGCCGAACCGCGCGGCAATTACAACCGCATCATGCTCTCCCCGGTGCTCTCCGGCGAGAAGAGCTATGCTGAAATCGTCACCCATGACGACGCCTGGTATGGCGCGCACGGGGTGACCTGCCGCTTCGGCGAGCGGGTGACCGGCATCGACCGGGACCGAAAGGTCGTGATCGGCGAAAAAGGCGAGGTTGTCTATGACAAGCTGATCGTCGCTACCGGCTCCAATCCCTTCATCATTCCCTTTCCTGGGCACGACCTGCCCGGGGTGGTAGCGTATCGTGATCTCGAGGACACCAACGCGATGATCGAGGCAGCCGGAACGCCCGGCGCCAGCGCCGTGGTGATCGGGGGCGGGCTTCTCGGGCTCGAAGCGGCCGCAGGGCTCAGGTTGCGCGGGATGGACGTGACGGTCCTGCACAATGTCGGCCACCTGATGGATCGCCAGCTCGACGAGACCGCCGGATATCTCCTGAAGAAGGATCTGGAGAAGCGCGGCATCGGCGTGATCACCCGGGCCGCCACGAAGGCGATCGAAGGCGACGGCCGCGTCGAGCGGGTGGTTCTGGAAGACGGGACCAGCCTGCCGGCCGACATCGTGGTGATGGCTGTGGGCATCCGTCCCGCGGCGCAGCTCGGCCACGCGGCCGGGCTGGAGATGGGCCGGGCGATCAAGGTCGACGCGCAGATGCGCACGTCCGACCCGGACATCTTCGCCGTTGGCGAATGCGTCGAGTTCGACGGCGCGCTCTTTGGCCTCGTGGCGCCGCTCTACGACCAGGCGAAGGTGCTGGCCAGGACGCTTCTCGGCGAGGAGGACGCTTTCCGGATGCGCGAGCTTTCCACCAAGCTGAAGGTGACCGGCTGCGATCTCTTCTCGGCCGGCGATTTCGCCGAAGGCGAGGAGCGTGAGGACATTGTCTTCCGCGACCCCGCGCGCGGCATCTACAAGCGCCTGGTGATCGAGGGCGACCGGCTCGTCGGCGCGGTGATGTATGGCGACACAGCTGATTCCAACTGGTTCTTCGGCCTGATCAAGGACGCAACCGACATCGACGAGATGCGTGACACGCTGATCTTCGGTCCGGCCTTTCAGGGGGGTGGCGCTGCCGCCGCGGACCCTATGGCGGCCGTTGCAGCCTTGCCGGATGATGCGGAGATCTGCGGCTGCAACGGCATCTGCAAGGGCGACATCCTGAAGTCCATCGCCGGCGGGGCCCACACACTTGATGCGGTGCGCGCCCAGACCAAGGCCTCGGCCTCATGCGGAACCTGTTCCGGCCTCGTGGAACAGGTGCTCGCGATCACGCTCGGCGACGGCTTCCAGATGCCGACCGAGAAACCGGTCTGCACCTGCACCGAGCTCACTCATGAGGACGTGCGCCGCCTGATCAAGGCGAAGGAGCTGAAATCCCAGCCCGCCGTGTGGCAGGAGCTCGGATGGAAGACGCCGAATGGCTGCCATGTCTGCCGTCCGGCGATCAATTTCTACCTGCTGGCGGACTGGCCTCTCGACTACCTCGACGACCCGCAGAGTCGCTTCGTAAACGAACGCAACCACGCCAACATCCAGAAGGACGGCACCTATTCGGTGATGCCGCGGATGTGGGGCGGGATCACCACGCCGGACGAACTGCGCGCTATCGCCGATGCGGCCGACAAGTTCGGCGTGCCCACGGTGAAGGTCACCGGCGGCCAGCGCATCGATCTTCTCGGCGTCAGGAAGGAGGACCTCCCGGCCATCTGGGCAGACCTGAACGATGCTGGAATGGTTTCTGGTCACGCCTATACAAAGGGGCTCAGGACGGTGAAAACCTGCGTCGGCTCCGACTGGTGCCGCTTCGGGACGCAGGATTCGACCGGGCTCGGCATCAAGCTGGAGAAAATCCTCTGGGGCTCCTGGACGCCCCACAAGGTGAAGCTCGGCGTCTCCGGATGTCCGAGGAACTGCGCCGAGGCGACCTGCAAGGATGTCGGCATCATCTGCGTCGATTCCGGATACGAGATCGGCGTCGCCGGCGCCGCGGGAATGGACCTCAAGGAGACCGAGCTGCTCGCCAAGGCGACCTCCGAGGAGGAGGCCATTGCACTGGTGATCGCCTTCGTGCAGCTTTACCGGGAAAACGCCAAATACCTCGACCGGGCCTATAAATGGGTGGCCAAGGTCGGGCTCGACTGGGTCAGGGAACAGATCGTCGATGATGCCGAGAACCGCGCCCGTCTCGTCGATCGGTTCGAAGTCTCTCAATCGGTCTACCGCAAGGATCCCTGGGCCGAACATGCCAAACCCAAACCGGCGCAGAGGTTCCACCTGCTGGCGGACCTGACGCAGGAGGCCGCGGAATGAGCTGGATCGACATCGGGCATATCGACGACATCCCGCTCCGCGGCGCGCGGTTGGTGAAGACCCATATGGGCTGCCTGGCGGTGTTCCGAACCGGGGAAGCGGAGGTCTTCGCCGCGTCCGATTCCTGCCCGCATCGCGGCGGCCCGCTCTCCGAAGGCATCGTGCATGATCGTAAGGTGACGTGCCCGCTGCACAACATGGTCTTCTCTCTGGAGACCGGCGAGGCGCAGGGCGCCGACGAGGGCCGGATCGAAACCTTCGCGGCGCGTGTCGAGCAGGGTCGGATCCTGCTCGACGGGACCCTGATCGCGGCGCGGGGCGCCGCGTGATGGCCACCAGCTCCACCTGCCCGTATTGCGGCGTCGGCTGCGGCGTCCTGGTCGGCCAGTCCGACACGGGCGGCTGGACGATCAAGGGCGATCCGTCCCATCCCGCCAATCTCGGCCGGCTCTGCTCGAAGGGCACGGCGCTCGGCGAGACGCTGGACCTTTCGGACCGGCTGCTGGAGCCGCTGATTGGCGGCGAGACGGCGGGCTGGGACACCGCGCTCGATCTCGTGGCGGCCCGGTTCCGAGCCGCGATCGACGCATATGGGCCGGACAGCGTCGGCTTTTACGTCTCCGGCCAACTGCTGACCGAGGACTACTACGTAGCCAACAAGCTGATGAAGGGCTTCATCGGCTCGGCCAATATCGACACCAATTCGCGTCTCTGCATGGCATCGTCGGTCGCCGGTCACAAACGTGCCTTCGGAACCGACACGGTGCCGGGCCAGTATACGGATCTCGAGGAGGCCGACCTCGTGGTGCTGGTAGGCTCCAACCTCGCCTGGTGCCACCCGGTGCTCTACCAGCGGCTTGTGGCCGCGAAAAAGGCGCGCCCCGGCATGCGCGTGGTCAACATCGACCCGCGCAAGACCGCGACTTGCGACCTCGCCGACCTGCACCTGAAGATCGCGCCCGCGGGCGACGTGGCCCTCTTCAACGGATTGCTCGCGGAGATCGCCGAGAAGGGTGCGGTGGATAGCGAATACGTTCAGGCCCATGTCGACGGATTCGACGCCGCGATGGACGCCGCCTCCCGCGACGAACTCGCCGCCACCGGGCTCTCGCGCGCGGAGTTGCGGCAATTCTTCGATCTTTGGATCGGCACCGAAAAGGTCGTCACGATTTATTCGCAAGGCGTCAACCAGTCCTCCGCCGGCACCGACAAGGTCAATGCGATCCTGAACTGCCATCTGGCGACGGGGCGTATCGGCAGGCCAGGCATGGGGCCGTTCTCGGTCACCGGCCAACCCAACGCCATGGGCGGGCGCGAAGTCGGCGGGCTGGCAAACACGCTCGCCTGCCATCTCGACATCGAGAATGCCGAGCACCGTGCCGCCGTCCGCGCTTATTGGAACGCGCAGGCGCTGCCGGACACGGCGGGGCTGAAGGCGGTCGACCTCTTCCGCGCCGCCGGCGACGGACGGATCAAGGCGCTCTGGATCATCCACACCAACCCGGCGGTCTCCATGCCCGAGGCCGACGCCGTCCGCGCCGCGATCGAGGCATGCGAGTTCGTCGTAGTCTCCGATATCACTGCAGCGACCGACACCGCGCGGCTCGCAGACGTGGTGCTGCCGGCAACCGCGTGGGGCGAGAAGGACGGCACGGTCACCAACTCGGAGCGCTGCATCAGCCGCCAGCGGCCCTTCCTGCCCGCACCCGGCGCGGCGCGAGACGACTGGCGCATCCTCTGCGATGTCGCCGCCCGGATGGGCTGGGCGGATGCCTTCGATTTCAGTGGCCCGGCCGAAATCTTTCGGGAATACGCCGCCCTCTCGGGGATCGCCGGTCAACTCGGACGGGATTTCGACATCTCGGGCCTCGCCGACCTGAGTACCGCCGAATATGACGCGCTGGCCCCCACAGTATGGCCGGTGACACGCCACCGGACAGGCGGGCGGTTCTTTGCCGAGGGCGGATTCTTCACCGAAAATCGACACGGCCGGATGCTGCCGCTCTCTCGACGTGCGCCGCGGTCCGTCCCGACGCCGGAATTTCCCTTCCGGTTCAACACCGGTCGTGTGCGGGACCATTGGCACACGATGACCCGGACCGCGAAATCGCCGCGCCTCAGCCAGCACATGGCCGAGCCCTATCTCGAGATCCACCCCGAGGATGCCGAGCGCCTCGGCCTTGCGCCTACCATTATCTGCGAGGTGACGAGCCCCACGGGCCGCGCGCTCCTGCGTGTCGTCGTCACCGACCGCGTTCGCCCCGGCGAGGTCTTCGCCCCGATGCACTGGTCCGGCGAGACCGCCTCTGCCGGCCGGATCGACGCACTGGTCCGGGCCGAGGTCGACTCGGTCTCCGGCCAGCCGGAGAGCAAGGCTTCCGTGGTCGCCGTCGCGCCCTTCCCCGCGCGATGGTACGGCTTCGCGGCGGCTGCCGGCGAGATCCGGCCACGAACCGACTACTGGGCGAAGGCACGCGCGAAGGCCGGCTGGCGCGCAGAACTGGCCTGCCGGGACGTTCCTGAAAGCTGGGAAGACTACGCACGACAGCTCTTCAACCTCCCGGATGCGGCGGCGGTGTCGGTCATCGACGCAAGGCGGGGTCTCGCGCGCCTTGCGCTGATGGAGGACGGCCGCGTGGTTGCGATGTTCTTCGCCGCGCCCGGCCCCGTCGCCATCTCCCGCGCCCATGTCGCCGCACAACTCGGTGGGGAAGACGCCTCCGGCGTGCTTGCCGGCCACGCCGGCGCGGACCGGCCTGACCCCGGCGCAACGGTCTGCGCCTGTTTCGACGTTGGAATTAACACCATCCTCGCGGCCATCGAGTCGGGCAAGGTCCGAACGGTCGAGGAGATCGGCGCCGCTCTCCGCGCCGGGACGAGTTGCGGCTCTTGCCGTCCGGAACTGGCCACTCTCCTCAGAAACACCCTGCCGGCCGAAGCCGCAGAGTGACACGCGTGCCCAAGGGTCGCGCAATGGCGAGCAGACCGCTGTCCGGCCAAGCACGTTGCTTGACGGACGTGACCCGGCGTCGGGCAACGAGTTCACGCTAAAAGACACCGAGTCAATGTTCTGACATCACAAATTCACTCCACTTCCCGAGGAACCATAAAAACGGTTTGTCCCCCGGGCCAGTCGGCTTCGCCTCGAGCTTGATCCCGGTACATCCTCTGCCCATCCGGGTATTGTGGAGCAACGCCAAAGAGGGATCGGCAAGTGTGGCGGCTCCTGCGGCCCGCGATACCGGATGTTCACGGCCAGAGTTTTCCTGCGCCGATCTTCATTCAGCGCCCATTTGCGCAACAGCTATGGCATCCACTGCTTGGGATCGATACGGGAAGGTCGAATGCTGGTGGATTGGAGAGTATGGCGCATGACCTCAGACCAAATCGAAGTCGTTTCGCTGACCCGTCGCCTCGTCGCATTTGATACGGTCAATCCTCCCGGAGAGGAAAGGTCGGCCATGCAGTATTGCGCAGATTTGCTTGGCCGCTTCGGCTTTGATTGTCGCTTGATTGATCACAGCGCAGAACGGGCCAGTTTGGTAGCGGTGCGCGGGGCGACAAGCGGCCTTTGTTTCAGCGGCCACCTCGACACGGTTCCTCTTGGGCGGGCGGAATGGCGCTGGCCGCCGCATGGCGGGCTGATCGAGGGCGATCGGCTCTACGGGCGCGGCAGCAGCGACATGAAGGGTGGCGTGGCGGCCTTCATCGTGGCGGCCGCGCTTAGTCGAAAGCCAGTTTCGATAGTTCTGACGGCGGGCGAGGAGACCGGTTGCGACGGTGCGCGCTGGCTGGCAGAGGCCGGAGCGCTGCCACCGGCGCGAGCGCTGATCGTGGGTGAGTCCACCGACAACCAGCCGGTCGCCGGCCACAAAGGCGTACTCTGGCTGAAGCTCACTGCAGAGGGACGAACGGCGCATGGCGCGACGCCGGAACTGGGGATCAATGCGATAGGGCGGATGTCGGCCACACTCTCGCGTCTTGTCGATTTCGATCCGCAGGTGGAGCACCCTCAGATGGGGCGTGCGACCTGCAATCTCGGGACGATCCGCGCCGGAATCAATGTGAATTCGGTGCCGGATCTCTGCGAACTCACGGTGGATCTACGCTCCGTCGACGGGATCACCCATGATGAGCTGCGGAAGGCTGTGCTTGCAAGATGCGACGATGGGATCGGAGTTGAGACGATGCTCGACCTGCCGGCGGTCTGGACCGACCCTGCCGCTCCCTGGTTCAGAGGAGCCTCGGCTTGCGTCCGCCAGATCACCGGTCGCGAAAACGATCTGGCCTGTGCTACCTACTTTACCGATGCGTCCGTTCTGACGCCGGCGATGGGATATCCGGAGGTCATGATCCTCGGTCCCGGTGCCTTGGATCAACCGCACAGTACCGACGAACACGTCAGCATCGCCCGGCTGTCCGAAGCGGTCGAGATCTATGCAGCGTTGATCGAGGCCTTCGGGTAAGCGGCTGCGTGGAAGTCGATTTCGAGTTGCTGAACGTGACCGAAGACGCGAAGCGCCTCTGCACGCTGGACCTTGGACATATCCTTTCCGAGCGCATCGAGTCGGTCACGCAGCCAATGCGCCTGGGCCGTGAAGCCGGGGGCGGCGTGCATCTCGACCCAGTCGCGAACCATCGGATCGCTGATCGGCGCCGCTTGGACGGCACTGCACCACGTCCAGTACATCCACTCCGCCGCGAACATCGCAGTGACAATGGCGCCAAAATCCCCGTCACGGGCAATGGCATGCATCCCTTCGCGGAACGCAGCGACGCGCGGCTCGGCCTGAAGAGCCGGATCTGGAGAAATGCCTCGGCGGGAGAAGGCGTTCTCGAAATAGCTCATCTGTTCGTTGGCGAGCGCATCGAGCGTGGCGATCAGTTTGCGGCGATCGTCGAGGTTGGTGGACTTTGCGACGGCATAGCCGAAGATCGCAATTGCCGTCTCGACGAAAGCACCTTCAATCAGCAGGTAGCGGTCGAACACCTCCGCCGACAGGGTATCGGTAGCGATGTCCTGCACAAAGCGGTGCGAGATCATCGCGTCGAAAACCGCGGCGTTTTCCGCGAGGATTTTCTCCGTGAGCGGCTCAGTCATCGAGCCCCTCTTGCGCAGCAGCCACGAAGCGCGCGACTCGCGCGGGCTCGACCGGGTTCCACCAGACGCCGCCTTCTTTGAGCGAGGACGCGACGATCACGCCATTCGTGCGTTTGAGGATTTCAACGATGTTTTCCTCGGTCACGCCTGAGCCCACGAGCAGGGGAAGGTGTGTCGCGCTCCCGATCTCCTCTATCTCCTCGATGGTGGCGCTGTTGCCCGTACGCTGGCCTGTGGCGATGATGCAGTCGCTGTCGAAGAAGGCCAGGTCGCGCGTCAATTCCGGAATCGAGCGGTCGGCGACGATGGCGTGACTGCCGTGTTTCACATGGGCATCGGTAAAGACCTTCACCCGCTCGGCGCGGAGAAGGGAACGATACCGCAGCGCCTCGGCGGCGCGGCCCTCCATAAAACCCTCATTCGCGACATAGGCGTTGGCCCACTGGTTCACCCGGACGAAATTGGCACCCCCGGCGACTGCGGTGGCCAGCGCCGGCAGCGGTGCGTTGGCCAGCACGTTAATTCCCATTGGCACTCCAAAGTCACGCCGGATCCGGTCAGTGACCACCGACAGGAAAGCCGGCGTTTCGGGGCCGATATCCTCGGGCTTGGAGAAAGGAATGTCGCCATGGTTCTCGACAATCAGCCCATGTAATCCGCCTTCGATGAGCCGTTCGGCGTCGCGCAGACAGGCGTCGTAGATCTCATCGAGCGTTTCGCCGCGGTAGCGGGGAGAACCGGGGAAAGGGGGGCAGTGGATCATTCCGATCAACGCCTTGTCGCGCCCGAAAATATCTCTTATCGCACCGGGAGTCCGGTCGGATATGAGCTGCATGTCATGACCTTTCGGTGTGGAGGAAATGGAAGATGAAAGCCTTCGTCATTGGCAACGTGGCCCTGGACGAGACGCTTTCCATCGAGGATTTTCCCCGCCCCGGCGCGTCGATCTTCGGCGCAGCGCTCTCGCATGACCTCGGCGGGAAAGGTGCGAACCAGGCGATTGCCATGTCGCGGACGGGACTGGACTGCCGCTTTGCCGGAGCGGTGGGGCGAGATGCGCGGGGGGAGGAGATTGCCCGGCGTCTGGCCGTCGAAGGGCTCCCTGCGCGGTTGATCGAGATTGATGGCGTCGCGACCGATCTGTCCATCATCCTGATGGCCGAGAGGGGCGAAAACGCGGTCATTACCACGCGGGAGGCGGCCGCCGCCCTGACACCGGACATGGTGCGCGATGTGCTCGACGACGCCGAGCCGTGGGACCTTCTGGTGATGCAGGGGAATCTCGGCGCGGAGACAACCCGGGCGGCCCTTTCGCGCGCCCGGGATCTTGAAATGCGAACCGCGATCAACCCCTCTCCGCTGCAACCGTATTTCGGCGAACTATGGTCACTTGTTGACAGCGCCTTCGTCAACGAGGGCGAGGCCGAAGCGCTCGGCGGTATCGAGGCGTTGCTCGCGGCGGGCGTTGAGAACGTCGTGCTGACGCTCGGTGGCCAGGGCGCCGCGCTGATCCGGACCGACGGGCGCGTGGACGTGCCCGCCGTGCCTTGCGCGGTGATCGACACGACCGGTGCCGGCGATTGCTTCATGGCGGTGGCATTGGCTTCGGCCGCGCTGAGAGGTGGTGCACTGGACGCGCGCGCGCTGGAACATGCCGCACGCGCTGCGGCCCACACCGTTGCGCGCCCGGGCACCGTTGCTGCGTTCCCTGACCGGGCCGAGATGACCCGGATACTCGCCGCCTGATCCCCGCCCCCGGCGACCCGGGTCTGAGCCAGGGACGAACTCGGCCGCGCAGGTCGAGCCGGAGGCGGGAAACCTGTATCGACTGGGATCACCGGTCGACGAGCCAGCCGAGAACGTTACTCCAGAGCCTCGCATAGCCCTCCCATTCACAGAAATCGGGAGAGAGCCAGTGCGGGCCGATATCCGAGGTCCAGACAGCGGTCCGCCCCTTGCCGTGGCTGCCCAGGACCAGCAGCGGATGCCCGCCCTGATCATCGGGCAATTTCGCGATGACCTCGACGTCGTCGCGTAATTCGACCTCGTTGACGCCAAGGATCGGCGGCCAGGCAGAACCCGTCAGGCCGGCCATCGTCGGATGTTCCGGTTGGAGGATTTCGGCCACCGCGCCCTCGGGAACCTCCACGCGGTCGTCCCACGCCAGGCAGGTTACCGGCAGCACGTCCTCCACCGGTGTCTTTCGCCAGCGGGCCTTGCCGTCGATGCCCTGAAACGAAAAATACCCGCCCATCATGATCAGGTTGCCGCCATCGGCCACCCATTGCTTCAACATCCTGAGGCGGTTGGGTACGCATTTCGAGCGCAGCCAGACGTCGGGCGGCAGCAGGAAGGTGTTTGCACCGATATCCGACAGGATGATGATGTCGTATTCCGCCAGCCCCTCGGGCTCGAAGGGAAAGCCTTCGGCCGCTGCGTGGGCCGTCATCTGTTCGATCTCGAAGTCGCTTCCTGCCATCGCCTTCAGCAGCGGATCCGCACCGGTATGGAAATGTACGGATCCGAACTGGTCGAAGCCTTTGTAATGTGTCTCGGACGTGGTCCAGCTCTCGCCGACCAGAAGCACTTTGGTGCTCATCAGTTCCTCCTGTTCGTTCAGATCGTCGCGTCGAAAACGCGGCGGGGATTGGTCACCATCAGCTCTTCGAGAGCGGCGGGTTCGGCGCCATGACGCAGCAGGCGCGGCAGGAAATGCCGGGTGACGAAGGCGTAGCCGTTGCCGCCGTAGCGGGTGAGCATCATCTTGATGAAGACGTCATGCGACAGCAGCAACCGGTCGAGATAGCCGTGCTCGATCAGTCCAATGATCGCGCGGGCCACCTCGTCGTCCGAGGGGCATTGCACGCCCTGATCGGCATAAAAGAAGTCCATGCCGATCATGTCGAACTCGATGAAGGCGCCCCTTTCAGCCAGCGTCGCCTGGTAGACGGGGTCCATGTGCGACGGGTTCATGTGGCAGAGCACCGTGTGGCGCAGGTCGCCGCCCTCTTCCTCGACGATATCGAGCACCTTATGCGCGAGCCGGAACCAGCCGGGCAGGTGCACCATCAGGGGCAATCCCGTGCGGCGTTGCGCCCGCGCGGCGCCGCGCAAGGATTTCTCCTCGTCTGGTGTGAAATCTGAGGAGACGCCGATCTCGCCGATGAGCCCGATCTTTGCATCGGTACCGTCGACGCCGTGAAGCGCCTCCGCCACGATCTCGTCGGCGATGTCATCGACAGAGAGTCCGGCGACCGTGTCCGGCATCGAGGAGGCGAGGTAGTAGCCCGCTCCCATGACGACCTGCACCCCGGTCTCCGCCGAGATGCGCTGGAGCTTGGTCGGGTCCCGGCCAATGCCACGGCAGGTGGGGTCGACAATGCTCCGGCCGCCGACATCGGCGAATTGCTTTACCTCCGCTATGGCCAGGTCGAGATCGTCCAGCGCGATGTTGTGCTTGTTGACGAAGGGATCCTGCCGCAGTTCCGAAAGGATCTCGATGGAAACCGGAGTGTCGGCAAGGTACTGACGCTCAGGTTCTGTCGGCGGGTTCCACCAGCAGGTGCAATCGTTCTGCAAATGCTCGTGCATCAGCGTGTGGCCGAGATCGGCGGACGGGATTGGCCCGTCCACCGTCATGATCCGCCCCGAACCCGTGTGGCATTCGGACAGTTCGCTCATGCGGATTTCCTTTTCGAAAAGCGCCAGTTTCGGTCGAAGAGCCGGGTGTTCATCCAGATCGCGATCAGGATGATTGTGCCGGTGACGATCTGTGTGAAGAAGGGCGAGATATGCATGAGGATCAGGCCATTGCCGATAACCGCGATGGTCATCGTGCCGAGCACGGTGCCGAGCATCGAGGCCTTGCCCCCCATCAACGACGTCCCGCCGAGCACGACCGCCGCGATTACCTGCAGTTCGAAGCCCTGCGCCGCGTTGGACGAGCCCGACCCGAGCCGGGCCGCAATCAGGATGCCGGCCAGCGCACTCGCGACGCCGGAGACGATATAGACTGACGCGAGCACCTTCTTGGCCGGCATGCCGACACGCCGCGCCGCTTCCATATTGGAGCCGACCGCGACGACCTGCCGTCCATATTGCGTCTTCAACATCACGATGAAGCCCAGGATGGCGACCAGAATGGCAATCAGGGCTGGAACCGGGAAGCCCGCGATTTCGCCGCGCCCGAGCCAGAAGAAGCCGTCCGCATCGCGGATCGGGATCGAGTAGCCCTCAGTCATGAAGAGCGCCCAGCCGCGCAGGATCGACAGACCCGCGAGCGTGACGATGAAGGCCGGGATGCCCTGGTAGGAAATGAACCAGCCCTGTATTCCTCCAATCGCTCCGCCGGCGATCAGCATTAGCAGGACCACGACCGGCCAGGGCAATCCAGCGGCCATCAGGATCGCGGCCAGCGCGTTGATCAGCGCCACTGCGGAGCCAACCGAGAGGTCAATGCCCGCCGTGGTGATGACCAGCGTCATCGCCACGGCGACGACAAGGATCGGCGCAGCCTGGCGCACCACGTTCAGAAGGTTGCCCGCCGTCAGGAATGTCGTTGTCATCGCGCCGAAGAAAAGCATGCAGATCGCGAAGAACAGTGCGATGGAGAGCACCTGCGCATGATCGGTGAGAAAATCGGCCAGATCGGAACCGGCCTGCCGTTCGGTGTAGGTCGCCATCAGTGGGCCTCCTTGCCGACGATGAGGTCGACGAGTTCCTGAAGATCGGTTTCGCCGATATTGCGCTCCGCAACCTTGGTGCCCTCATACATGACCGCTACCCGGTCGCAGACCCGGAACAGGTCCTGCATGCGGTGCGTGACGAGAACCACGGCCACGCCGCGGGCCTTCACCCGGTTGATCAGTTCGAGCACCGCCTCGACCTCCGCCACGGCCAGTGCCGAGGTCGGCTCGTCCATGAGCAGCACCTTGGGCGTGAAGCTCGCCGCCCGCGCGATGGCGATGGCCTGACGTTGGCCCCCGGAGAGTTTCTCGACCTTCGCGGTGAGCCGCGGGATGCGAATTTCCAGCGCGGCGAGCATCCTCTCGGCCTCCGCCAGCATCCGTTTCTGGTCAAGAAAGGGGCCGCGCTTCAATTCGCGCCCGAGAAACAGGTTGCCGACCACATCGACGTGGTCACAGAGCGAGAGGTCCTGGTAGACCATCTCGATATGCAGATCGCGCGCCTGGGAAGGCGTTGCGAAGCGGACCTTCCGGCCCTCCATCTCGATTTCGCCCTCGTCCGGTATGTAGGTGCCCGAGATGACCTTGGAGAGGGTCGATTTGCCGGCGGCATTGTCGCCGATCAGCCCGAGGCACTCGCCAGGCCGCACATCGAGATCGACACCGCGCAACGCTTCGTGCGATCCAAATGTCTTGTGAATATTGCGGAGCCGCAGGATCGGCTCGGCCGGGAGGGGGCTCGCCCCCCTCCCTTCCTCATGTTCTGCCATTGCAGTCATTAGAAGAGCGACCGGAAGTCGTCGACGTTTTCCTTGGTCACGATGGTGACCGGAACCGAGATATTCGCATCGACTTCGCCGCCATCCGAAAGGGTCATAAGCGCCTCGACCGCCGCCGCGCCCATCAGCGAGGGATCCTGCTGAATCACTGCCTTGACGTAGCCCTCATCGATGCCGTCGATCACCTGTGCCGTAAGGTCCCAACCGTAGATTGCGACATCTGCCTGCTTGCCCTGGCTGACCACGGCCGCCACAGCGCCCATCAGCGCCGGCTCGCCGGTGGCGTAGAGCGCGTTCAGGTCGGGGTTGGCGGTGATAAGGTTCTCGGCTGCGCCGAGGGCGACATCCTGGATGTTCTGGCCGTCCACCGTGTCGGCAACCGTCACTTTGCCAGCGTCTAGCGCGCCCTCGAAGCCATCCTTGCGGACGTTCTGGATGTAGGAGTTCAAGGCACCGACGATTCCGAGCTTGGCCTCGCCTTCCATGTTCTCGTTGAAGTAGGCGGCGAGGTCCGCGCCGGCTTTCGCGTTGTCGACGCCGATCTGCGCGGCCTGCGGTCCGTCCGGAAGGATCGCATCGATGGCGACGACCGGAATGCCCGCCGCGGCGGCCTGCTCTACAGCCGGCATGATCCCGTTGACGTCAATGGCGACGACAGCCAGTCCGTCCACGCCTTCCTGGATGTAGGTCTCGATGGCGCTGTTCTGGGCGGCGGAGTCATTGTTGGCGTTGAAGATCACCAAATTGACGCCGGCAGCCGCGGCTGCCTCTTCCGCTCCCCGGTTCATCTCGTTGAAGAACAGCGCTTGCTGGTTGATCTGCACCAGAGCGAAGGTCTTGGCGTCCTGGGCCGAGACCGGAAGGGCGACGGCACCGAGAAGGGTCGATGCCAGAAGCACGCCAAGACTTCTGCGGGTAAAGTGTTCAGTCATCTTTTTCCTCACTGTTGAAGTTGCTCAGGCATTTCTGATCGGCGGCGCAACCGAGTCCCGTTCGATCAGAGTGACAGGAAGTAACTCCTCGTGAGGGAGCGTGCTGTCTGCATCCGGCTTGAAGTCGAGAAGCAGCTCGAGCGCTCGCTTACCCAACTCCCGGACCGGCTGCCGCACCGCTGTCACGGCCGGTGCGAAAAGGTGAAGTGGACTGACGTCATCGAAGCCCACAACAGAAACATCCCGTGGAACGGACATGCCCGTCTCTCCCAGTACCTCGTAGAGGCCGATCAGAAGCTCGTCCGAGGTGGCGAAGATTGCGGTCGGTCGGTCGTCGCTCCTGGAGATGAATTTCCGGGCCGCTTCCCGACCGGCCTCGACGGTATAAGGACCAGAAATGCGTTCGACCCGCAGGTCCGTGTCCGCCACCTCCCGCAACCCGCGCAGAAAACCCTTGTGGCGCCTTTCGCCGCTGATCATTTCATCCACGCCGCCGACAAAAAGCAGATGCCTGTGCCCATTGAGCGCCAGGTGCCGTCCGGCCAGGTAGCCGCCCGCATCATTGTCACAAAACAGCTTTGGTACATGCGTCGCGGCCACGTCCTCGTCCACAACGACACAGGGGCCCGCAGTGTTGATCTTCTCGGACAGCGTAGCATCGCCAGCATGGTTGGTGATGAAGATAAGGCCGTCGGCACGTCCTTGCCGGATATGGTCGAGATACGAAATCTCCCTCTCACGACGGTTCAGCGTGGCGTGCAGCGACAGCGACAGGTTTCGACGGTCTGCCTCGGCCTCCACCGAGGCGACGAAGGTTGAGAAAAACGGTGTCGAGATATCGGGAACCATCAGGGCGATTGTCTCGGAGCGACCGAGGCTGAGTCGGCGCGCTTGTGCATTGGGAACGTAGTTGAGCTCTTCGATCGCGGTGTCGATCGCGTCGGCGGTGCGTTTCGGCAGGTCAAGGGAGCCGTTCAGGTATCGTGAGACAGTCGTCTTCGACACATTTGCCAGCCGCGCAACGTCCTGCAAATTCGCCATGAATGCTACCCAAGCGCAAAGTAAACCGGTTCAGTAAATCGGTACACTATATCGGTAGGCCGATTCCTCTTGGGCTGTAAAGAGGTTTTCGGCGCACCGTCGTCGCCTCTGGTCAATCGGTCGTGAAAACGATGTTCATGCCCAATTTTTTGGCGGAGGACCATTCGAAGGGGACACTGGTTCCACCAAGCCTCATTGGCGGCGCCAGGCCGACTGCTGACGAAAATCTTTCCTGATCCTTGCATGTAAGACAATCATTGGTTTGACGACTGCAGTGTTCTGCCATCTTTGGTGCACGGGACTCATTGGTGCGCAATCAGAAGAAGACGCGGCCAGTGGAACTACAATAGGTCGGCCAAAGGAGGTGAACTTACGCACTTCGGCGGCTCAAACTCCGTCAGCGTTGCAAGCGCAGAGCGCTCCGGGTCCATATATTTGGACGGCATTGACCGGTTCAACCAAAGTGAACAAATCGGACGAGGGCAGGAGTGACTTCGTGTGAGTTGAAGCCAAGGTCGACGCGATCTGGAACGCGCTGTGGACGGGGGCTATCGAACCCGCGAACTGTAATGGAGCAGTTCACGCTTCTTCTCGTCCTCAGGGGCTTCGATGACGCACAATCCCGCGCGGAACGTCAAGCCCGGGCACGAGGCCCTAACGAGTTTGTTCGCTCGGGCCAGTTGGTTTCACGCTTTCGCAAATCAAAAAAAAAGAGAGCGAGTTCCGGATATACGCTGCGACAGTGATCTGTCTCGACTTGTTCTGCGCTGCTGTCGTTCGCCGAAGTGGCGCATAAGGCCAAAACACACCAGGATTCTTGACTTTCTTAGTTGATCGGCCCCGCGCATTCATGCACGGGGCCGGTATTCTGATACCCTCTGGCATCGCATTCGGTCGTCCACGCGCAGCTGTTACGCGGCTTCCAGCTCTTTGATCACGGGAAGCCCGGACGCCTTTACAGCGGCGCGGATCTCGACATCGGCCGCATCGCCGAGCGGCTTCAGCGGTTCGCGGATGTTGACGTTGTCGATGATCCCGCGAGCGCGCAGGGCGTGCTTCAGTGCGACGCTGCCTTCCATGTGCGAGCCGCGGTGGTACACGGCCTTGGTGACAGGCAGCAGCTGCTCATGGATTTTCCTGGCGGCGGTGTAGTCCTGTGCCTTCCCGGCCTTCAGATACTCGATCAATGCCTCGGGCGCCATGTTGCCGTAGCCGACCAGCAGGCCGTCGATATCGAACATCGTGGGCAGCAGCCACTCGTCGTGGCAGGACATGATGGCGAGATCCGGGAACTCGTTCTTCAGGACCGGAATCTCGTTGTACCAGCGCTTCATGTCGCGCACGCCGTTCTTGGTGGCGGTGACACCGGGGATCGCCGCAATGTCGAGTTGCGTCTGAAGATCGTAGGTGCACTTGGTGACGTTGGGATATTGGAACAGGATGCATTCCAGCCCGGATTCGGCGACGGCCTGGTACCGCGTCTGTGGGGCGCCCTTCTGGTAACCAAAGCGCAGCCAGCCGTGGTTCGGATAGACCAGCGCACCGCGGGCGCCTGCGTCGTATTTCTCTTTCGCCTCGAGCTCGGCGACTTTCGTGCCTTCTCCGGTGATGCCGGCCACGATCGGGACGTCCACCGCGTCGGCGTAGACGCGGATCAGTTCGATCTGTTCGTCATGGGTGAGGAACGTGCCCTCGCCGGCGTGTCCGAGGATCACGAGGGTTTTCACACCGTCGATCCCAGCCAGCCATTTCGCGAGCTTCGCGTTCTGATCGTAGTCGACGTCGCCGTTGTCCTTGAAGATGGTCACGGGGGCCGGGTTCAGTCCTTTCCAGTCAATTGCCATAGTAGGTCTCCCTGGGTTGATGAAAGTGTGGATTCGGTGGTTTGGTATCGATACTGGGAACGTTCCTATTTATGCTGCCATTCGTGTCGTCTGTCAAGTCTTCATTCCCTCCTGATGATTCTATTGAGGTTGCGGGGCGGTTCGGAGCGTGGCCACGAAGACCTGTGCAGCACCTGTTCGGTCGGAGGTGAAGACGACCTGCGTCCCGTCGGGCGAAAAGCGCGGATGCGGGTGAGTGTGCTGCGGCGCGTAGACTTTCACTGGACCGTCGTTGTAGGGAAATGGCTCCGCCCAGTGATCCCCGCGCGATGAAGCCTCCGAGGCGAGCAGAAACTGCGGCGAGGTCTTTCCGGCAAGGTCGAGCAGGTGTAGCCCGCGATCGGGGAAGTTGGTGTCGCAGACGAGCCTCGTCCCTGTTGTGTCCGGCGCTCCGTGCCAGACCGGGAAGTCGGTCACGCGCGTCACTGCGCCCGTGTCGGGATCGATCTCGCCCATCCCGTTCGGCCAGTCCACGAACAGAACGGTTCGATGTCCGGGGCGCCAGACCTCATGGGTGATCCACTGCATGTCGTGTTCGCGTTCGAAAATCCGGCGCGCACGGCCGCTCCGGTCGGTAACCCAGACACGGTCGGTCATCGGGCCGGCAAAAAGGATCAGGTCCTCATCGTCAGGGCAGAATTGTGGATGACCGATAGTGTCGCGTTCGAGGAATACCTCCGCGCTCTGTCTCTCGGTGTCGATCATCCAGAACCGGCTGACCGCGCCGGTCTTTACTGGCACCGCCCAGAATCGGCCGCTTGCGGAAAGAGCGGTGGTGCCCATCGCCGCCCCGACCATGCCGGCTTCGCGTATCTCGGCGCGGCCGAAATCGACCAGCTCCTCCACTCGACCGTCTGAGGTCGAGACACGCTTGCCGGATTGTCCGGAGACAAAATAGATCCACGCACCGTCCTTGGAGGGGATCACCGACCATTCCGCCAGCGATGGATCGTCCGTGAGCTGAATGACCTCGCCCCCTTCCTGTTGCTCGATGTAGATCTGCGGAGCGCCAGACCTGTGCGAGAGAAAGACCAGGAATTGACCTGCCGCGTCCCACGCATCGACGAAGAAGAAGGGATGGTGGTGGATGGAGGGGTGCGCGGTCACCTGCCGCACGATTGCGTTTTCGGTCTCCGAGACGACCCGGGATTCCGATGGAAGTGGATTCCAGACCATGATTCAGTGATCCGCGGATTTGGCGAAGGGGGGGACAGGTCCATTCCTTCTGGAGAGCGTGAAGATCGCGGCAACCAGTGCCCATCCGGTGGCCACAGCCGCCAGCCAGGTCAGCGTGCCAGCCGGTGCAACAACACCGAGCAGGCCGGCAAGGCCGATCGGGATACGGGTTGCCCAGGTGAGCTTCCGGCCGCACCAGCCGACAAAGGCTACCGCCCACAGCGCCGTCGAGACAAGCAGGGCGAGAGCGCTGAGTCCGATCTGGACGGCAGGTCCCTGAGCCAACACACCCGGATCGAAGACAAAGGCGAAAGGCACGAAGAATGCGACGAGGCTGAGCCCGAAGGCCGACAGGCTGGTCTGCATGGTCGATGCCTTTCCAACACCCGCGGCTGCGAAGGACGCCAGCGCCACGGGGGGTGTCACCATGGAGAGCACGCAGTAGTAGAAGATGAAGAAGTGGGCCGCGAGCGGCTGGATGCCGAGATCCTCGATGGCCGGCACGAAGAGCACCGCGCCGATGATGTAGGCCGCCACGGTCGGAAGGCCCATGCCCATGATGATGCAGCCGAACATGGCCAGCGCAAGGGAGGCGTAGATCGACCCTTCGGACAGTGACAGGAGAGAACCCGCGAACTTGAGCGCCAGGTTCGATTGCACGGCGACCGCGATCACGAGGCCGATCGAGGCGATGGGGACGGCCACTTCGGCAGCCTGCTTGGGCGCCTCACGAAGTGCGTCCAGAACCTCCTTGGTGCCGATCCAGGTGTTCCGGCGAATGAAGGGGGCGATGAAGCAGACGGCCGAGGCAGCGACAGCGGAATAGGCAGCCGAGTAACCGTAGATCAGCATACCGATCAGCAGCAACGGCGGCAGAATCAAGTGCAGGCGGGGCAGCAGCGGCGGAGTCTGGTTGACCTCTTCCGCTGTCAGAGCACGCACGCCGTCTCGCCGGGCGATCAGGTCGACGACAAGCAGCAGCGCAAGATAGAAGGCCAAGGCCGGGATCAGGCCGGCAAGGGCGATCTGCGCATAGGGAATGCCGAGCAGTTCGGCCATGACGAAGGCGGCGACCCCCATGACTGGTGGCATCAGCTGCCCGCCGGTCGACGCGATTGCTTCGATACCTGCCGCTCGGTAGTCGGGAATGCCTGTACGCTTCATCATCGGGATCGTGAGAACACCGGTGGAGACGACGTTGGCGACCGCGCTGCCAGAGATCGAGCCCATCAGCGACGAACCGATGATCGCCGCCTTGGCGGTACCGCCGGTGGCGCGACCCGCAGCGCGAATGGCGAGATCCATGAAGAGCTGCCCGCCGCCAACCGCGGCATAGCAGGCGCCGAAGAGGATGAAGTAGAAGACGAAGCTGACCGATGTGGAGGTGGTGACGCCGAGAACGCCGGCGGTGGTCATCGTGGTGATTTCGATGGCGGCTTCGAGCCCGAAACCGCGGAAATTCAGCCAGCCCGGCAGCACATTGCCCCAGAAGGCATAGGCGATGAAGGCCAGCAGGACCCAGACGAGAATCCACCCCACTGCGCGGCGTGCGCCTTCAAGCAAGAGAAACACGAGCGTGATTCCGGCGGCGATGTCGATAGCGAAGATCGGCGAAACGTTTTCCATGCGCGTCGTCAGGCGCTCGAAAGCGAGCAGGTAGTAGGCGAGCACGGCGATCGATGCAGCAATCAAAGCGCTGTCGATGACAGCCCGGAGCCACCCTGGCAGCGCCGGTGCCTCGAGCGGACGCCAGAGGAACAACAGTACGAGCGTCGTGGCAAGGTGAACCGGACGGTCGAACAATGGCTGCTGCGGGTAGATCAGGATGTAGACCTGGAACAGGATCAGGCCGATGCCGATCACGAAAGCCAGGCTCTTGGCCGTTGAACGGTTGATTCCGCTGGACATGGACTCCTCCCTGGAGTTCGCGATGACGATGCGAGAATGAATGGGCGGTCGAGTCTGCGTGGCGACGCATGACCCGGCCGCCCTGAGCGGGTCACATCAGACCGGCTTCCTTGTAGTAGCGCTCGGCGCCCGGATGCAGCGGGATACCGGTGTTTTCGGGCTTCATCGCCTGTGCAGGATCGAAGTTGCTCCAGGCCCCGTGCGATGCCTTCAACTCATCGGCATTCTCGATGATCGTCTTGGTGATCTGATAGGCCGTCTCTTCGTCGAGGCCGGCGTTGGCGATCAGGACGGTTCCGAGGTTGGCGCCGATCGTCGCGCTTTCCTGCCCTTTGAACCACGGGCCGTAGGTGCCGATCTTGAGCCCGTTTTCGGCAAGAAGATCCTGCACTTCCTGCGGCAGGTCGAGGAAGGAGACATCGGCGGTCAGTGCGACTTCGGTGATCGTCGGGTGACCCTTGATCATCGTATCGACATAGAGATCGGCATTGCCATTGCGGATCTGGTCGGGGATCTGGCCGGTGCCGACCTGGATGATGTCGCCGCCGTTGGACTTGATCTCGTCAGCGCTGGTTCCGAGCGCTTCGAAGATCATCTCGGCCGCCGGGACCGCCGACGAACCGACCGGCTTCATCAGCACACGTACAGGCTCATCCGACTGTAGAATTTCCTTCAGGTCAGTTGTGCCTCGCTTCTCGAGAAATCCGTTCCGCGCGATCACGCCGACATAGACGTCGTTGAGGCCTCCAACCAGAGCGCGGATGTCGGGCGCGGCCATGCCTTGGTAGGCGTCGCCACCATTGGCGGCCCAGACCGCGGTCGCGACGTTCGACAGAGCGATCTCGGCCTTGCCGCCCTGCACCACCATCGGGTTCGCGACACCGCCGCCGCGGGCGATCACCTCGACCGAATTGTTGCCGAGGATCGGCTCGATCATCTGCTCGAGCGTCGCGGCAAAGACGTACCAGGACGACCCCTCGCGCATCGCCCCGATACGAACGTCCTGGGCCACCGACGCGGTGGCGGTCAGCGTAATTGCGGCGGCGGCCAGCGTGGCTCCCCGAATGTGGCTTCGCATGTAGTTCAGCATGGATTCTCCTCCCGGTGTGTTTCCGTGCCCCGGCACATGATATCAGGGCAATCGTTCGTTCCAAAACTGGCACGGATCATGGCACTTCTACCTCTGGATCCATGTCAGCGTCCCAAAGCTCCTCCCATTAGGAACGTTTTTGGGAACGTTCCCAACCTGCCATTGCATCGTTCCCAAGTCAAGTGATATATTCGGGGCGTCCGGCAATCATGCCGGGGAACGCGAGGAGACGAGAAGTGAACCAGCAAAAGGCTCCAAGGGGGCGGGTTACCCTCCATGACGTCGCCCGTGCCTCCGGCGTATCGAAATCCACGGTTTCCAGATTGTTGGACGAGCGCCTTCCCCGTTCCGACAGCGAGAAGGCCCGCCATGTCCGCAAGGTGGCGGCCGAACTCGGATACATGCGCGATGTTTCCGCCGCGAGCCTTCGGCGCGGCAAGACGGGAATGATCGGCGTCATTGTTTCGCGGCTGACGGACACGGTGGTCGCGATGCTCTACGAATCGCTCTCGCGCGCTGCCGCGAAATCCGGACAATTCACCATTGTTGCAACAACGGAAGACGAACCGGACGCCGAGCGGCGCGCCGCCGACATGCTGTTGCACCGCGGTGTCGATGGGCTCGTCTTCGCCACCGCACGCGAAGGTTGCGGCTTCACCGAAGAATTGCAGCAGCGCGGCGTTCCCCATGTTCTGGTGCTGCGCCGAAACGGGACCAGCCGCGCCTCGATCGGCGACGATCCGTTGGGGGGATATCTCGCCACGCGCCATCTTCTCGATCTCGGGCACAGGAACATCGCCATCCTCGCCGGGCCGGACTACGCGCTGAACGCCCGCGATCGTGTCGCCGGATACCGAAACGCGCTGGAGGAGGCAGGCATGGAGATCCGGCCGGAGTGGATCGTGCCCTCGGCTTTCGGGATCGACGCCGGGTCGGAGGCGGCGGAAACCCTTCTTGCCACCGGCGAGATGCCGACCGCGATCTTTGCCGTCAACGACAACATCGCCATCGGCGCGCTCTCAACCCTGACCAGGCGCGGAATATCGGTTCCTGACGACGTATCGATGGTGGGTTACAACGACATTCCCCTGGTCCGGCATCTTCCGGTTCCGCTGACCTCAGTGAGAGTGCCTTTCGACCAGGTCGCGACCTCGGCGCTCGAATTGCTGGGGGCCGAGTCTCTGACCGAAAGGGACCGGGTTCGAATTGCCACGCCGACACTGATACCGCGTCGCTCGACGATCCCGTGCCGCTGAGGGAGCGGGGGTGACCCATAGACTTGGGACTCGCTCACTACTGCAAGGATTGGTCTCGTTCCGGCGGCGATTCGCCACCTCCGCCGCGGAATCTTATGGCAGACCTTGCCTGAGCACGGATCTCACGTCGCCTTCCATGATTGACATGTAAGCAATGACTCAATCGAGACCAGCATGACCACCAGCCCCACCGCCGAATTCCTGTCCAACGCCATCGAGACCTCGGGCCTGACCCAGCGCGAGATCGCGCAGAAGGCCGGGTTCGAGAAGCCCGACATCATCTCGATGATGAAACTGGGCGAGACCAAGGTGCCGATCGAACGTATCCGCGCCCTCGCAATAGCCTGCAACGTCGAGGCGAGCGATTTCCTGAGGGTAGCGTTGCAAGAGTGTCACCCCGAGATGTGGGGCGTCATGAATATGTTTTCGAGCCGAAGCTGACCGACCGCGAGATCGGCATCCTCCACGCGCGCATACGGCGTCATTGTCGGCTCCGGTGTTGCGGCATACGAACTACCGAAGCGGCGGATGGGGACACTTGTCGGCGGGTGAACAGGGTTCTTCTCTTTCCTGGCTGACGAATCGGCTGATCTCGGCCGATTGCGAGTTCGACATGACGGCGCGCATAACCAGATCGACCACGAAACGGCGGTGCTCCTCTTGGCCGGCCTCGGAGTGGATCGTGTCGCCGAAACCGGCGCTGAAACTGTGCCGGTTCGAGACGTTGTAGAAACAGAGCGCCGAGATCGTCCAGTGGAGCCGCACCGGTTCCAGCCCGGGCCGGAAGTGACCGCGCCGCACCCCCTCGGCATAGATCTCGCCGACCTGCTTCACGGCGCCCTGGTTCAGCTTCCGGATCGCTTCGGACTGCGCCAGGTGGACCGCGTCCTGCGTGTTCTCATGCGCGATCATGGCAACGAAATCGGGGTGCTCGCGATGGAAATCGAAGGTGAACTCCACCAAGCGGCGCAACGCATCCACCGGGTCGAGGCCCGAGAAGTCGATCTCGCCCTCACCCTCGCGCGCGCGTCGATACTCGGACTCGAGCGCTTCACGGTAGAGACCGAGCTTGTCGCCGAAATAATAGTAGATCATCCGCTTGGACGTCGCCGTCCTGCGGGCGATCTCGTCGATCCGAGTCCCGGAAAGCCCCTTGACCGAGAACTCCGACACCGCGACCTGAAGGATGTCGGCCTTCACGCTCTCAGGATCCTGTTTCCAGTGGGTTTTTCGCGCCTCTTTCTCCAGGACTGCCTCCCTCGGAACAAGTGGTCTCGATGCTGACGATTCCACTGATAACATGAAATGTCCGAGTTGGTACAAAATATTCTTTGACAATTGTACGGTATCGTACATTTTAGAAGTGTCGCCGGTCAGGAGGATTCGGCGGAGTGCGAACTGGGAGGAAAGACATGAACCGCAAACTCATCGGCGCGGCCGTCGCCGCGATCCTGACGGCTGCGCCCGCGCTGGCCGAATTCCCTGAGAAGGACCTGCAAGGCATCGTGATGTGGGGCGCCGGCGGGTCGACCGACACCGTGATGCGTTCGGTGACGCCGCACGCCGAGGAGGTGCTCGGCGGCAACGTGATCATCCAGAACATGACCGGTGGCGTCGGCGCAATCGCCACGAAATTCGTCGCCGCGCAGGAGGCCGACGGCTACACTCTGCTGCTCGGTGCCGAGAACCCGCAGCTCTACAAGGTCATGGGGCTCGGCGACATCGACTACTCGGAGTTCATTCCGATCAACATCCTTGCCCGCGGCGTGCCGGTCATCGTGGCCAACAACGATGCGCCCTTCAACACGTTCACGGAAATGGTGGATTACGTGAATGCCCACCCGAACGAAGTGAAGTTCGGCACCACCGGCCCCGGCGGCCTGCCTTCCACAGTCACCGCAATGGTGAGCAGCAAGGTCGATTTGCCGGTCACCGAGGTTCCTTATGACGGCGACGGCCCGGCGATCACCGCCCTGCAATCGGGCGCAATCGACGTGGTGCCGGTCGTGATGGGCGTGGCGATCGAGCATGTGAAGGCCGGCCGGGTGAAACCGATCGCGCTGATGGACACCGAGGCCAACCCGCTGATGCCCGATCTTCCGCCGATCACCGACGAATACCCGGACTACGCCACCTACCTGCCCTGGGGTCCCTTCTTCGGCGTATTCGTGAAAGACGGCACGCCGGACGAGGCGGTCGACAAGCTCAAGGCAGCTTATTCCGCGGGCGCCGAGCATCCGGACTTCAAGGCCCTGATGGAGAACCGCGGCTATTCGATCATGAATATCTCCGGGGACGAGGCGGTCAATTTCCTCGAGAAATATCAGTCGGTTACATCGTGGCTCGTCTTCGACGCGGGCATCGCCAAGGCGTCGCCGGAAGAATTCGGTATTCCGCGGCCCTGATCGGGTAGTCTACAACGGGAACCGCGGCGCCCATGCGGCAGCGCGGTTCCCAGCGCTCGGGAGGATGTCATGGGACCCAACAACACGCGCAAGCCCGGCGAGGCGATTTTCGCGCTCCTGTTGGTGCTCGTCAGCCTGGGCGCGCTCGCCAAGGCCTATGGGATCGCTGGCTTCGAGGGCCTGAGTTCGCCCGGCGCTTTCCCGATGGCCGCAGCGGCAATCATGCTTGCCTCCGCGCTGGTCGTCAGCGTGAACACGCTGCGCGCCACCCGCGACGGCGAGGCGGAGATGTTCCGCGATATACTGCCGGCGAACGCCGCGATCATGGCGGTACTGATCCTGCTCTATGCCATCGCCCTGCGCCCGCTCGGCTTCCTGCTGACGTCGCTGATCTTCCTCTTCGTCTCGACGCTGATCCTGGCGCGGCGCGGCGTGATATTCTCCGCCTTGGTTTCGGTCTTCAGCCTCGCGATCATCTACGTCATCTTTCGCCTGGTCTTCTCGGTGCTCATGCCCGAGGGCCTCGTGCCCGAACGCGAGATCCTCGCCTGGATTGGCAATCTCTTCGCCGGGAGCCAGCCGTGATAGAAGCCCTGCAATACCTCTCCATCGCTTGGCTCGATCCGAAGCTGCTGATGCTCGTCGCGCTTGGAACCTTCGCCGGCATCTACGTCGGCGCCATCCCGGGCCTCTCGGTGACCATGGCGGTCTCGATTCTGATCTCCTTCACCTTCTCCTGGGAGGTCTACGAAGCGCTCAGCCTGATGGTCGGCATTTACATGGGCGGGGTTTATGGCGGCTCGCGCACGGCGATACTCCTGAATATCCCCGGTGCGCCCTCGGCTATCGCCACGGCGCTCGACGGCTACCCGCTTGCCCAGCAGGGCAAGGCCGGCGAGGCTATCGGCCTGTCGACCACGATGTCCGCCGTCGGCGGCCTCCTGGGAATCATCGTGCTCGCCTTCGCCGCCCCGGCGGTCAGCGAGTTTGCATTGACCTTCCAACCACGCGACTACATGCTGCTGGCGGTCCTTGGCATCCTGCTCGTCGGCTCGCTCTCGGGCGAGAGCCTGACCAAGGGGATCTTCGCCGGCGCGCTCGGCCTCCTGATCGGCACCGTCGGGCTCGACCCGCTGACCGCCCAGGAGCGCTTCACCTTCGGTGTGGTCGAGCTCTGGGGCGGCATCAGCTTCGTCGCGGTGATGATCGGCATGTTCGGCGTGGCCGAGGCGCTGATCCAGCTGCGCCATCTCGAGATGGCCGCAGTGAAGCAGACGATCTCCCGCATCGTTCCGCACTGGTCGGACGTACGGAAATACCTGCCGCTCTCCCTGCAAACCTCGGTCATCGGCGTGATCATCGGCGCCCTGCCTGGAACGGGAGGGGACATTGCCGCGCTGATGGCATACGACCACGCCAAGCGCGTGACCAAGGATCCCGAGGTACCCTTCGGAGAGGGCGCCAAGGAGGGGCTGGTAGCCCCCGAGACGGCCAATAACGCGGCCATCGGCGGCGCCTTTATCCCGATGATCACGCTTGGAATCCCCGGTGACGCCGTGACCGCGATCATCATCGGCGCACTCTTCATCCACGGGCTCAACCCCGGCCCGATGCTGATGATCGAGAAACCCGACATGTTCTGGTTCATTGTCGGCGCATTGCTGCTGGCCAATCTCTTCATGCTGATCTTCGGCCTGACCGGCATTCGCATCTTCACCCGCATCGTTGAAATGCCGCGCGCGGTGCTGATCCCGCTGATCCTGATGCTGTCGATCGTCGGCGCTTTCGCTGTCAACAACTCGATCACCGATGTCTACTGGATGCTCGGTTTTGGCGTTCTGGGTTACTTCATGAAGCTCTACGGGTATCAGGTCGGCCCGGTGATCCTAGGTGTGATCCTCAGCCGGCTGATCGACGAGAACTGGCGACGGGCGATCATCTCCGATCAGGAGAGTCTCCCGCGTCTCTTCCAGGGCATTCTCACGAGCCCGCTCTCGCTCGTGCTCTTCGCCTCGGTGGTGCTGATCTTCGTCAGCCAGACGCCGCTGTGGAGCGCACTCAAGAAACAGCTTCGGGCGAAGACGGATTCCTCGCCCGACGCGTGACGTGCGCCTCCGACTGCCCGGGCCGGCAGCTTGCTCCCCGAGCTGCCGGAAAGGTGTCGAATGCCGGCAATGGCAGGAGATGTGCCGCTCATTTGACAGGCGCAACGCCAGATCAAGGAAGTAGCCATGCCCGATCTTCGCCTGGGTCACATCGGGGCAACATCTCCCGCTCGTCATCTCCCTGGCTGCACTGCTTAGGTGTTCAGTCCCGGCATCTGGTGGATTGGATCGGCGACGAATCTGTCCGGCTCTGACGTCCAGACTTTGCAAATGTATTCGTAGGGCGTGAGGCCGCTGAGCGTCTTGAGACGACGGGCGAAGTCGCAAGCCGCCATGAAGTCGGCGAGGTGGCCGCGGAGCTGGCCATGGTTGTCGCAGTTGAAACGTTTAACGGCGGCGTCTTAGATCGACCTGACCGTTCGTCGGGAAAACGGTTCGCCGGACCGTTTTCTGACCCTCCTCACTCTACGGATGATTGGGTTTGGTGAACCGGTATTATTTCCTGTTGGTTTCGCAGGTCGGCGTTAGTTGGGTGCGAATTCAATTGACACCCACATGGCACCCAGCCCTAGACAAAGAGTCTCAACGCTATGTGGAGAAACGCCCTACATAATTATTTTTGTTGGGTAATAATGGTGCCCGGGGGCGGAATCGAACCACCGACACGAGGATTTTCAATCCACTGCTCTACCCCTGAGCTACCCGGGCTTGGGAGCGCATCTGCGCTGGGTTCGTGCCTTCTAGACGCAGCGCAGGGCCAAGTCCAGAGGGGCCGAACAAAAAAGTCACGCCGGATCGGACCCTCTGTCCTGGTCCGATATCCGATCGTTTTCAGGGGTTTCGTCGGTCTGGATCGCGTAGCTGCCACGCAGCCAGCGAGCCAGGTCGACATCGGCGCAGCGGCGCGAGCAGAAGGGGCGGTAGCGCGCCGATTGGGCCTTGCCGCAGACCGGGCAGGTCACTGCAACGCCTCCCGCACCGCCCGGTCGAGCGGCAGGCGCTCGCGTTTGCGCTGCGCCTCGAAATGACCGAGCGGTGTCCAGCCGACGAGGGCGGTTTCCACCGGGTCGGATCGAAAGGCGGTGCGCAGGGCCTGCTCGATCTGGCGCCGGTCCTTCTTGGGCAGCGGCGCGAAATCGACGGTGATCTGCCCGCCCAGCCCGCGCAGGCGCAGGCATCTCGGAAGGGCGCGGGCAGCGGCCAGATTGGCCTTGAGCGCCGCGGCAGGCGAGAAATCCGTGCCGGTGTTGACGTCGACCGCAACCAGCGCCCGGGTGGGTTCGACAACGAGGCCGCCGCCGCCCGGAAGCGCCGTTTCCAGGGCGAGCGTTTCTGCCAGCGCGTCGAGCACGCCGCGCCCGACAAAGCAGTCTTCCTGCGTGACCACCTCGTCCGGATCGCCCCATTCACGCCAGGCCAGCGCGTACGAGTCCGCACCCTCGAGAAGGCGTTCCGGCGTCCCCTCGCCGTCGCTCAGGATCGCCTCGGCAAGGCTGCGCATGGCTGCGATGTCCTCGGCGATCTCGTCATCCGCCGCCGCGGCGGCCCCAGAGCGCAAGATGAGCCCGTGCTCGCTGCTTTCCATCGCCGCCTCGGCGAGCGATTTCAGCTCGACGCGCCGCTCTTCGTCACGGATCTGGCGGGAGACGTTCAGTCCCGGCGCCTCTGGCGTAACGATGGCGTATTTCGACTTGAAGAGAAGCTTCTGCGTCATCGGAGTCGCCTTGCCCGGCTCGGCAAAGCCCGTCGTCTGTGCCAGCACCGACTGACCCGCGGACAGCCCCTTCGCGTGGCGCAGGAACCCCGTTGCCCCGTCTGCAATCCGCACGAACACGCCGCCTTGCCCCTTCGCGGGGCGCTCGACGATCGCGCGATGGATCGTGCCGACCGGGTCCGGCCCGTCCGCGGGCGGGTCGACGAGAAAATCGTCCAGCGTTCCGTCGACAAATCGCGCGGCGGCAGCGCGGCCGGCGATGTGATCGAGAAAGACGCTCGTGCCCTTCATGCCGCGCTCCGGTAGAGCGGGTAGCCCGCGGCCATCAGAAGCCCCGCCGTCTCGGCGAGCGGCAGGCCGACGATGGCGGTGTAGGACCCCGAGATCCACGGAATGAAGGCGCCCGCCGGACCCTGGATCGAGTAGCCGCCGGCCTTGCCCTGCCAGTCGCCGGAGGCAAGATAGGCATTTACCTCGAGATCGCTCAGCATCTTCATTTTCACCGCGCTGACGCTGTCACGCTCCCAGAGACGCTGGCCCAGGCGCACGGCAACTGCGGTGATCACGCGGTGCCGGCGGCCGGAGAGCCTGTGTAGAAAATCCGCCGCCTCGCCGGCGTCGGCCGGCTTGCCGAGGATGCGGCGGCCGAGGGCGACAGTGGTGTCGGCGGACAACACGATCTCGTCCTCGCGCGCGGGGACGGCGAGGGCCTTCTCGCACGCCATGCGTTGGCAATAGGCACGCGCGAGCTCGCCCTTTCGCGGCGTCTCGTCGATATCGGGGGGGCGGATGTCGTCGGCCACCACGCCGATCTGCGCCAAGAGTTCGCGGCGGCGCGGGCTGCCCGAGCCGAGCACAAGGCGCATGGATCCGCCTTACTTGAAGCGGTAGTTGATACGACCCTTGGTGAGGTCGTAGGGGGTCATTTCGACCTGGACCCGGTCGCCGGCAAGGACGCGGATGCGGTTCTTGCGCATCTTTCCTGCCGTATGCGCGATGATTTCATGGCCGTTTTCCAGCTCGACCCTGAATGTCGCATTCGGCAGGAGCTCCTTCACGACACCGGGAAATTCGAGCAGTTCTTCCTTGGCCATGGTCACTCCAGAAGTGGTTTCAGTCAGCCCTCCTTCGAGGTGGGCGTTAAATGCGCCTTAAATACCGGCAAATCAAGGGCGATTGTGCGTGAGCGGGCGCAATGCGGCCTTGCCGGCGCAGGTCTCCGCCTCCGGCCAGTGGTCCAGCGGTGCAACCGCGCCGGTCGCTCGGGTTTCGGCAAGCGCGTCGCGACTGAGATCGGCGAGAACCCAACCGGCCGAATCGACCTCGCCTGCGGCGAGGATGCCGTCTTCGGGGAATCCCGTGTCGGGAGGCCCGAAGATTCCCGCCTGGCCGGTGTTGGCATCGACCACGACGCAGTCCGCAACGCCGCCGATCAGCGGCGCCTGGGCTACGACGCATTGGCCTTCGAGTGCACGGGCGCGGCTGGCGATCTGCACGCGGGCTTGGCCCGCGGGCGCCTCGGTGGAGGACGGGACCAGCAACAGGTCGGTTTCCAGCGCGGCGGCGAGCGCCGGGAACTCGCTGTCGTAGCAGATCAGCGCGCCGATCCGGCCGAGGTCGCAGTCGAATGGGCTCAGCGGCGCGCCGCTCGTAAGGGAGGTGGCCTCGCGTTCCCAGGGCGTCAGAACCTGCTTGTCCTGAAAACCCGAGCCGCCGGTCGGCGTGAAGAAACGTGCGCGATTGACGAGGCCGTAATCGGTTTCCTCGGGCAGCGACCCCGCAAGGAGGAAGAGCCCATGCCGCTGGGCCAACTCGCCGCAGAGCGCGGCGTAGTCCGGCGCCGCCGCCGCGGCGAGCCGACACCATTCCTCCGCGGTCTCGGCCTCTGCCTCGCCGGCGCATGCGGCCTCCATTCCGGCATATTCCGGCAGCAGGGCGAGGTCCGCCCCGGCCCGGGCTG
The DNA here is from genome assembly GCF_004146235.1 of Tropicimonas sp. IMCC6043. Taxonomy (GTDB): domain Bacteria; phylum Pseudomonadota; class Alphaproteobacteria; order Rhodobacterales; family Rhodobacteraceae; genus Tropicimonas. The sequence goes on from NZ_SELO01000023.1 coordinate 66,809, forward strand.
CTTCTCCGAGCCAGTGATCGAGCTTGGCGGCAAGCGCGTCCCACCCGGGCAGGCCCTCGATCGGGTAGGCCGCCGCGGCAATCCGGATATCCTGTGCGAGGCTCATAGCGTGGTCTCCCAGAATTGGAGCTGTTTCGTGCTGGTTTTCGTCTCGTCGATGTCCTTCCAGCGGAAGCTGGCGACGATCCCGGGACGCGGGGCGTAGCCGCGCCGGCGCCAGAAGCCGTCGAGCGGGCGATAGCTGGCGGGGCGCAGCGGGTGGTCTGGCGGACGGATCACGGCACAGAAGACGGACCGCTTGCGGCCGAGCGCGCGCGCATGAGCCTCGCGGAAATCGAAGAAGGCGTGGCCCGTCCCCTGACCGCGATAGGCGGGCAAGAGCACGCTTTCGGCGCAATAGAAGACGTCGCGCGGGTCAAGGCCGGCCCGGGCCAGCGGGTCCGCGAATTCCGCGGCATGCGCCTCCATCGGCGTGCCGGTGGCAGCTCCGACCAGGCGTACGCCGTCGAAAGCGCCGACGAGAATGGCGTCGGGCGTCGACTCGTAGGTCGCCAGGTAGTTGCGCTCATAGGCGAGGTCGCCATCGTAGAGATAGGGAAAGTCGCGGAAGACGGCGATCCGGAGCGCCGCCAGATCGTCGAGTGCCGCCGCGATCGCCGCGCCGGAGAGCGGCCGGATCTCGAGGCTCATGATGCGCCCTCGAGCGGCGGGCCGAAACGGGCGACGAGCCGCTCGACGATCTGGTCCCGTGACTGCCGGTAGCGGGCGAGCTTCTCGGCGCGCGTCTCGCCGAGGCCAGTCGGATCCATGATCGGCCAGTATTCGACATCGAGATGGTAATAGCGGGTGAGTTCCAGCGCCTTGCGCTGGCTGGCCGGCGAGAGCGCCACGATTAGGTCGAACCCGCCGAGATCGTCCCCCCAGTCCTGCATCTCGTCGAAGCTGCGGGCGCGGTGTCGCGAGAGATCGACATCCATCTCCTTGCAGGTGGCGATGCAGAAGCCGTCTATCTCGAGGTCATTCCGCACCCCGGCCGACTGGATGTAGAAGGAATGCGAATAGAACAGCTTGGCGATCCCTTCGGCCATCGGCGAGCGCACCACGTTGTGGTCGCAGGTGAAGAGGACCGACGCCGGGAAGTCACCCATCGTTCAGCCCCCGAAATGCAGCACGCAGATAAGAGTGAAGAGGCGTCTCGCGGTGTCGACATCGACTTCCGCCTTTCCTTCGAGCCGCTCCAGGAGGACCCGGGCCCCCTCGTTGTGGATGCCGCGACGGGCCATGTCGATGGTCTCGATCTGGGAGGGCGGCATTGTCTTGACGGCTGAGAAATAGCTCTCGCAGATCTGGAAGTAATCCTTCACCACCTGCCGGAACGGGCTGAGGGAGAGGTGGAACTCGCCGACCTTCTCGCGCTCCTTTGTCGTGATATCGAAGACCAGCCGGCGATCCCTGATGGCCAGCGACAGCCGGTACGGCCCCTCGGGGACCGGGGCATCGTCGTGGCGCGGCGGAAGGGCGAAGGAATTGTCCTCCAGAAGGTCGAAGATGGCGACCTTGCGCTCCTGTTCGATCTCCGGCGTCGGCCTGGCATGGCCCGCCTCGTCGATCTCGATATGGCAAATCCGGTTCGCACTCATTGTCCGCCCTCGTTGAGACGGTCGAGCCGCGCGCGGACTGAGAGGCCGTGCGCCTCTAGGCTCTCGGAAATCGCCAGCGTCTCGGCCGCCGGGCCGATTGCCGCGAGCGCGCCTGGCGACATGCGCGCCAGCGTGGTCCGCTTGAGAAAATCGATCACCGAGAGGCCGGAGGAGAACCGCGCCGAGCGCGCGGTGGGCAAGACGTGGTTCGGCCCGCCGACATAATCGCCGATCGCCTCGGGCGTCCATGCGCCGAGGAAGATCGCGCCGGCGTGGCGGATTCTGTCCGAGAGCGCTTCCGGATCGGCAACGCAGATTTCCAGGTGTTCCGGCGCGACCCGGTTGGTCAGCGTGGCCGCCTCGTCGAGATCCCGAACGGTGATGATCGCACCAAAGTCGCGCCAGGACGGTCCGGCGATGTCACGCCGCGCCAGCGTTTCGAGGCGCGCCTCGACCGCCCGGGCCACGGCACTACCGAACGCCGCGTCCGGCGTGACGAGGATCGCCTGTGCGCTTTCGTCGTGCTCGGCCTGGCTCAGCAGGTCGACGGCGATCCAGTCCGGGTCGTTCTCGGCATCGGCGATCACGAGAATCTCGGAAGGACCCGCGATCATGTCGATCCCGACGGCGCCGAAGACGCGGCGTTTCGCGGCGGCGACATAGGCATTGCCCGGCCCGGTGATCTTGTCCACCGGCGCGATCGTTTCGGTCCCATAGGCAAGCGCGGCAATCGCCTGCGCACCGCCCACGCGGTAGATCGCGTCGACCCCGGCGATCCGCGCCGCCATCAGGACGGCCGGGTTGACCGCGCCTTCGGGTGTCGGAACGGCTACGACCAACCGCTCGACCCCGGCGACCCGCGCCGGGATGGCGTTCATCAGCACCGAGGACGGGTAGGACGCGAGCCCGCCCGGCACGTAGAGCCCCGCCGCCTCGACCGCCGTCCAGCGCCAGCCGAGCGTGGCGCCATCCGGATCGGTCCAAAGCTCGTCCTTGGGCATCTGGCGGACGTGGTAGGCGCGGATGCGCTCGGCTGCGCGCTCCAGCGCCTTGCGTTCGGCGTCGGGCACCTCGGCGCAGGCCGCTTCGATCTCGTCTTCCGAAAACGCCAGCGTTTCCGGCGTCAGCGCGAACCGGTCGAACCGCTCGGTCAACTCGATAACGGCGGCATCGCCGCGGCGGCGCACGTCTTCGATGATCCCGGCCACGACCGCGTCAACGTCCGGCGCGTTCTCGCGCTTCGTTGTCAGGAAGGCGGCAAAACGGCTTTCGAAGTCCGGCTGGGAGGTGTCGAGGAACTGGGGCATGGACTCTCCTTGTCGGAGCCCCTGATAACCCTCCGACGAAGGCGTCTCAAGCGCAAGCGTCGGCTCAGGCGCCGTGATCCGGGACGTGGCCCGACGGGGCGATATAGGGCCTGGTGACATCGCGCAGGGTGGCATTGATGCATTCGACATCCAGCGCGATCGCGCCGTCTCCGGCGAGCACCAGGTGCAGGCGGCCCGCGCCGTCCTCGCCGGGCTCGAACTCGAGCGACAGCAGCGAGAGCACCGTGTCGGTCTCGGTCCTGTCGATCCCCTGGCTCGCGACGTGGAGCACATCTTCGAAGATGAGCAGACTCTGCACTCGCTCATAGGGCCGGCCGCGACGCTCCGCCGCCGCACGATCCTCCCAGCGGAAGCGGTTGAGCAGCAACGCGAAACGCCGGGCGCCGCGCTCCCACCGCATCTCGGTCATCGGGAACACCGCGTCCTGGACCATCGCCGAGACGATCTTCAGGTCCTCGGCATCGATTGCCGAGACATGTACCGGGCGTTCCGCCCCGTCTTCGAATGTTGCGTCAACCATCTTCCCTGACCCGTTCGATATCGGCCCCGACCTCACTCAGCTTCTCCTCGACCCGCTCGTATCCACGGTCGAGGTGATAGACCCGGTTCACCACCGTTTCACCCTCTGCGCCGAGCGCGGCGAGGATTAGGGACACCGAGGCCCGCAGGTCCGTCGCCATAACCGGCGCGCCGCGCAGCTTCTCCACGCCGGTGACCGTCGCCACGCCGCCCTGGACGTCAATCCTCGCGCCCATACGGATAAGCTCCGGCGCGTGCATGAACCGGTTCTCGAAGATCCGCTCCTCAAGCACGCTCACCCCGTCGGCGGTGCACATGACCGCCATCATCTGCGCCTGAAGGTCGGTCGGAAAGCCGGGGAAAACCTCGGTCACGACGTTGACCGCGTCCACCCGACCGTTGCGCCGCGTCACGCGCAGGCCGCGGGCGGTTCCGGACACCTCGATGCCACAGGCGTCCAGTTTCTCGCAGAAGGCGCCGAGCAGGTCCATCCGGCCGCCGACCAGCTCAACCTCGCCGCCAGCGATCGCCGGTGCGAGCATGTAGGTGCCGGTTTCGATCCGGTCGGCCACGACCGGGTGGGTCGCGCCATGCAGCCGCTCGACGCCCTGGATCGTGATCGTGTCTCCGCCTTCGCCGTCGATCTCCGCGCCCATCTTGCGCAGGCAGTGCACGAGATCGACGATCTCCGGCTCCCGCGCCGCGTTGCGCAACACCGTCGTCCCCCGCGCCAGCGTCGCCGCCATCACCACATTCTCGGTCGCCCCCACCGAGGCGAAGCGCAGCGTGATATCTGCGCCCTTCAGCCCGCCGGGTGCCTTGGCGTGCAGATAGCCCTCGCGCAGATCGATCTCGGCGCCCATCTGTTCGAGCGCGGAGATATGGATGTCCATCGGTCGCGCGCCGATGGCACAGCCGCCGGGGAGCGAAACGACGGCGTGACCGTGCCGCGCCAGCAGCGGGCCGAGCACCAGGTTCGAGGCGCGCATCTTGCGCACGATGTCATAGTCCGCAACGTGCGTGTCGGCGGCGTGGCTCGACATCGCAAGCACCTTGCCGTCCTGCATCGTCGATATCTCTGCGCCCAGCGATTCGAGCAGCAGCGTCATCGTGCGGATGTCCGAGAGCCGCGGCGCATTGGTCAGCGTCAGCGGCTCCTCGCTGAGAAGCGTGGCCGGCATCAGCGCGAGACATGCGTTCTTCGCCCCCGAGATCGCGATCTCGCCCTTCAGCGGGCCATTGCCTCGCACAAGGATCCTATCCATTCCGCTCCGCCTCTCCTGCGTTGTCCCGGCCCGTTTCCGTGCTGTCGGCCGCATCCTCGGCACTGCGTGCCCGCGCCTGCGCCTTGCGTCGCGCGAGATTTGCCTTAAGCGCCTGTTTCAGCCGCGCGTCGCGATCGCTGCCGCCACCGGACCCCGTGTCGTTTCTGCTCATGTGCCGCGATTACGCGAGCCCGTGACGCAGGTCCAGACCACGCCGCGGAACGAACGGTCATTTCCCGGAACTGGTGCAAGAATCCGCTTGCACACCCGGTTGCGGAGCGTATATCCCGCCCTCACTTCGTTGCTGCCGTAGCTCAGGGGTAGAGCACTCCCTTGGTAAGGGAGAGGTCGAGAGTTCGAATCTCTCCGGCAGCACCATGAAAATCCTTGCAAATACAAGAAGTAACGCGTCTCTGGCTAGGCTAGGTGGGCGTTCGTGCGAGTTCCGGGGCATCGCTTGGGGCATCCGAACGTGTGTTCGGTTGTAGTGTGGCAACTGCCCGCCCTTACTTCTTGTCGGTTCGCGACAGCATCGTGCCGAGGTTCACGGTCATCCAACCTTTTCCCCTTGCGGATTTCAGTGAGGCCGAGCCGCTCGGCCCTGCGCAACCAACCCGTGACCCAGTGGTCTCGGTTACTCACGGGGCGCTAAACCTCTCTTGCCAAAGCACGGACAGTGCAACACCGTTTAGGATATGTCCAACATGGTCTGGAATCGTCCGAAATTGAAGCGTACACGCAATCATCGGTATGTCGAACTGAAGTAGTATCCGAAGCGTTAGAAGAATGCGGTGTGAGGGAAGAATGCTGTCAAAGCATGAAATGACCGATGGTAGGGCAAGACTTCAAAAGATCTTGAATGATAGACCTCCCAACAGCACTGAATGGAACGAAGCCCAAAATCGTTTCCAATTTGTTGATCGCCTTTTGACGGAGTGCCTCGGATGGCAGGTTCCGTATATTAGTGTCGAAGAACCAGATGGTGATGGCGGGCGGATTGACTACGAGTTAGGGAAACCAGCAAAAGCGATCCTTGAGGCCAAGCGTGAGGCAGTCTATTTTGGTGACTTGCCCGGCAACAAACGCATGCAGGTGCGAAAACTGAAGCCGCTGCTTGAGGCGTCTGCAGAGCTAAAAGCGACGTTTATGCAGTGCCTACAGTACTGCGCGCTGAAGGGGGTCTGGCTCGGAATTGTTTGCAATGGCCCTCAGCTCATGGTCTTTCAAGCATTCAGCCAGCATGGAAGTCCGATAGATGGAGAGTGTTATTTCTTTGACGGATTTCAAAGCTATTTAGAAAATTTTAGCTTACTTTGGAAGATACTTTCTCCAGAGGGAATTGAGGAAAATAGAGCCTACCGAGACATTGCCCTGCATCGCTCCCCGCGCATTCCGCCAAAGGCCTCAGAGACAATTGCGGACCCGATGCGCTACCGATATCGCAGCGACTTTCAGGAAAATATTCGAACGCTGGCCACCCTATTGTTGGAAGAAATTGAAGACAATAGAGAGGTTAGGAAGAGCTTTTATCGAGACTGTTATGTTTCCGTCGATGCCAACAACCGACACACCCTCCTCAGCAAGCAAATCATCAATAACCGCTACAAAAGAGTGGCCGACAATGGCGTAGCACCGAAAAAGTTGAACTTGACCAAGGGAAACACGGATGGCGGCGGCATCTTTTCCGACCCTGAACTTGAAGGGGCATTTTCTTCTCGGCCAGTTGTTGTGCTTGGTGATGTTGGTGTCGGGAAAACTTCGTTTTTTGAAAACCTTTCTTTCCAGATCGATGAATCTCAACATGACAACACGATATTTCTTCACCTCAATCTCGGGCAGCAAGGTAGCATCGCGACGGACTTGCGTGTCAACGGCGGTGCGATTTCCTGCCAGAGGGCAGCACAAAATCCGGCCAGTTCCAGCGTGATCGGCGCCCCGGCAGACGCGCTCCCTATGTAGCTGGCGGTTGCCGGGGCGCCTTGGTCCGCGAG
>NZ_SELO01000024.1 GCF_004146235.1 Tropicimonas sp. IMCC6043
TCATCAGTGTGGTTCAGCCAAACCACTGTTGAGACCTGAAAACCGGTTATGGCCACCAGCTGCGCAACTCGGGGGCTCCGCAGGCGGCCATAACCTCCCGAACCGAAGGATTCCCGACGTGCTATGGGATCCAGTTCGCCGACCAGCCCCGGAACCGCAACACCATCTATTCCCGGCAAATGCGCTTCGACATGATTTGCGAGGCCAACCGGATCCAGCATCGCCTGACCAAGCCCAACCATCCATGGACCAACGGCCAGGTCGAGCGAATGAACCGGACAATCAAGGACGCGACCGTCAAACGCTTCCACTACGACAGCCACGATCAGCTGCGCGCGCACCTCGCCGACTTCATGGCTGCGTACAACTTCGCCCGAAGGCTCAAGACCCTCAGCGGTCTCACGCCATACGAATACATCTGCAAGATCTGGACTTCAGAGCCAGACAGATTCAATGTCGATCCGATCCACCAAATGCCGGGACTGAACACCTAGACCCCTGCTGACTAACGTCGCCAGAAATTACGGTGCGGGGCAAGAAGCTCGTTTTCAATTTCGGGGAATGGGCCGTGCACCTCAATATCTTTCTGCCCGTGGTTGAGCACAGTACGTGAGGGCAGGTTCATGGTCGGATTGGCGGCATGGTCGCCCGTCAACTCGAGCAGCTTTGCCTCTTCGAAACCGTAGATCAAACGGCCGATATTCGCCCAATACAGAGTGCCGGTGCACATAGCACAGGGCTCACCCGTGGAGGCCAGCGTGCAGGTCCAGAGAAACTCGGGCGAGTATTCGCCTGCGGCACGCCTCGCAAGCTCGGTCTCGGCGTGATGCACTGTGTCGATATTGCCTTGCCTCATGAGGACCTTGTCGTCAGGGCCGACCAATACCGCGCCGAACGGATGGTGACCGTGTGCGGCAGCGCGAAGAGCAACGGCGTTGGCTGCAAGAAGGTGAGCGATCATCTGGTCGCGGGTCATGTGGAACAACCAATCTTGTGCGGGATGAGGCAAGGAAATTTCCCTGCGTTGGCAACATACCATGGAACATCCTCGGTTGGGGAGCGGACCAAAGCGAGTGCATTCGGAAAATTCTGGAGAAGCTGCCGCAAGCAAGGCAGCAACGAGGGCAAAACTCGGCTCTCGAAGCACAGCGCCAGTTCTGATAGTGGCAGATGGCCGCCGCGAGCGCGCGGGCTGCGCCCCAGTTCTGGCCGTTCATTTCCGTCCCGGCTTCCGCCATTTCGGTAATGGTTGCGACATCCCCGACCATCTTTATCGACCCAAGTCCAAGCTGAATTCTGTGATAGGCTGCCGTATCGACGAAAGAAGGGAGGCCGTGATGACGAAGGTTCTGAAGTGCGGAAGTCTTATGCCGGGTTGCGACTTCGAGGCGCGGGGGGAGACAGAACAGGACATTCTGCAAGCGGCCGCGGCCCATGCGAAGGAAGTCCACGGTCTGGACGCGACGCCCGAACTGGTCGAGCAGGTAAAGAGTGCAATCCAGAACGAATAGCGCGGCGCACGCTCTGCCCCAAGTCGGGACTGCGAATATGGTGATTCCAGATGCGAGCGCCGGGAAAATCGGGGTAGTTCGGGACCCGATTCCCTGCCCCCACGCTGTCCATCGCATGAAACCGGGTCTCGAATGTATCCGGTTGCGCGACAGCCGCGCGCGAGGCTGGGTCGGCTTCTGCAAGCTGGTCCGTGTTCGCGGCGGCCCGCATAGCGGCGGCTTGCTCATTTGGGCGCAATGACCAGTTGTCAAAGCACGTTTCGGCCAGCCACTACGCGATCCACCGTCTCACCCGCGCGCCAGGCGCAATGCTCAGCCGCAGGCGGCGGGCCTCGTGGATATCGTCAAGACGATGGTCGAGCCGGACAAGGCCCTCGCTTCGTTGAAATGAACGCTGATTTGCGCCGTTGCAGTGCCGGGCAAGTTCCGTGATCGATTGGCCGATTGGAGATCCAATGCGCACCGCATCTCTATTGGTGGTTTCCATGACTGTTTCGGGCGCCGGTATGGTGCAGGACTTCTGCATCGTGGACGGCGACCCAACCCTCGATCTCAGGCGGAGACATGTCGAATGAACGGCTCGCTTCGGTCGCTGGCGCCTTGCCCTGGAAGATCTCGATCCCCAGGGCCGTCTTCCGCTTCGCCGCCCATCGCTTGATGCTGTCGTCCATCGTCATGCTCATTGCGACGCTTTCCCCGTGGCATGAGCAGGATGTCACTGGGTCGATGCAGATGCGGGAAGAAATTCACGACGCGCGACATGATGGAAGTGCCGGACCCTATGTATTGTTGGTAGGATGGATTTCCTGGGAACGTCTATGTAACACAATATCAGAGACTTGCGCGGACCCCGGCTCGACTATATCCGCCGAAAAATTTCGATAGTTGGGTGGCTGCCGATGTTGGTCACCAATTGGTCAATTTTCGGGTGTCCCTTTTCGGGAGATCCCGGAGCGCCCGGCAGGGGGCGCCAGTCGCCCAAGCTCTGCGGTCGACTGCCACACGCACTCCCCGACTCACGAAATCGACAATCCGCATTGCAACGATACTTCGATGAGGGCGTATTGCTTTCGGGCACAACTGCTACCGGGTTTCCATGACACGGGCTACCAACACTCTCCGTGAGGTCGAAATAGGCGAGGCGCAATCGACCCTCGGCCAAGGCGTCGCACCGATTGCCGTGATCGTGAATGGCCGGTCCGGGGCGAACGCGCGCGACGGCGGGGCCTTGGACCGTGCCATGAAGGTCTTCGGTCCGGAGCGGGCGCGGCTCTACCGCTGGTCGCCGCGCGAAGACATCACTGGCTTGGTTGAACGTGCCTTGGCGGATGGGGCGCATGCTATTGTGGCTGCGGGAGGGGACGGCACCGCTATGGCCGTCGCAGGAGCAGTGCTGGGAAGAGGCTGCGCGTTTTCCGTCTTGCCCCTCGGCACGTTCAACTACTTCGCCCGGGGCCTGGGGATCCCCGAAGACCCGGAAGACGCTGCCCGCGCCATTCTCGATTCCGATACGCGCCAGATCCACGTCGGTACCGTCAACGGCCAGGTGTTCCTGAACAACGCAAGCCTTGGTATCTACCCCGCCATTCTCAAGGAACGCGAAGACATCTATGGCCGTTACGGCCGGCGGCGGATCATGGCCCACTGGTCGGTCATCCGTACCTTTCTGCGGTTTCGCAAGCCGATGGATCTCAGGATCGAGACCGACGGCGAGACGCTCCTGCGCCGCACTCCGCTGCTGTTCGTCGCGCGCTCTGCCTACCAGCTCGAGCGTTATGGCTTGCAAGGCGGCGATGCGATCAGCGACGATTCCTTCGCAGTTCTGATCGGCCGCGCGAGCACCCGCGCCGACCTGTTCCGAGTGACCGCGCGGCTGGTCGCGCAAACGGCCGAGCCGGGTGTCGACTACGATTTCCTCGCCACGCGGAAGCTCACCGTCCAAACCCGTCGTCGGCGGGACCTTCTGGCCTATGATGGCGAGAAGACGCGCACCCCGAACCCGTTCGAGTTCCGCATTTCCGAGGCCCCACTCACCATTCTGTTGCCTCGTGTGCAGGAAGATCTCCCCGGATGAGCCGTATCGTGCATCTCTCCGACCTGCATTTCGGACGGGTGGATCCGGCTCTGGAGACACCGCTGCTCGATACAGTGGCCAGTCTTGCGCCCGATCTCGTGGTGGTCTCGGGGGATCTGACCCAGCGGGCGCGGCGCGGCCAGTTTGCCGCCGCGCGACGATTTCTGGACCGGCTCCCCGGGCCGGTGCTGTGCGTGCCGGGCAATCACGACGTTCCGTTGGAAAATCTTCTGCTGCGGTTCCTGAACCCTTTCGGCCGCTACCGCCGTTTCATCAACCCCGACCTGGAACCGGTGCACAGCGATGACAGGATGGTGGTGGTCGGAGTCAACACGGTCAATCGCTTCGCGTGGCAGCGCGGCAGGATCGGCCGCCGTCGGTTGGCGAGGATCGCAGAACGCTTTTCCGGTTCGGGAAGCAAACTCAGGGTCGGCGTATTGCATCACCCGCTCGAGCACGGCCCTGAGACCGCGAAACGTTTGACGAGGGGGGCTGGCAAGGCACTTCGCGCAATGTCGGATTGCGGCGCGGACGTCGTGCTCTCGGGCCACCTCCACATTGCCTCGGTCCAGCCCTTCAGAAGCGCTCCGGATCTCTTGTTCGTCCAGGCGGGTACTGGTCTTTCCACGCGGCTGCGCGACAGGCAGGGAAATGCCTTCAACCAGCTTGACTATACCGGTGACCGGCTGCGGGTCCTCAGGTGGACGTCCGATCCAGAGCAAGAACGCGGCTTCACGGTCGCTGGAGAGTCGGAATGGATCCGCAGAGAGACGGCCTGGACGCAGGTGCCGGTCAAAAAGACGGTCGACAAGGCAGAACGTTGACGCTTGCGTCTGCCCTGATCGACTTGTGGCGACCGTCGCCGAGGAAAGCGACGGGGGCGCCTGTTTGATCTGCGGCGGGGATCTGGCGAGACGATATCGGAACCGGTGCGATGCCAGTCGCGTTCGGTCAATCGAAAGGAATGCAAGCCCGACAGTTGCCCAATGCCGGTGACCGTGTTTGGCGATTGACAAGACTCGCTGCGGCAATTCCTGTCATGGAAGGAGGGAGAATGGACAACAATCCTGAACGCTTCCAAGATCGGGCAACCTCCGGGCAAAGTGTGACCGCACCCGGTTGGGCGGTTATTGGGATCTTCCTTCTTCTTCTTGTGGCAGGGCTCGCCTACGCCCGTGCCTTTCTCATGCCCGTTGTTCTGGCAGTTCTGTTGCAGCTTGTGTTCAGCCCGGTGCGACGCAGGTTCGAACGGCTTGGCTTGTCGCCCGGGCTATCGGCGATGCTCATCGTCGGAACCCTTCTTTTCGCTGGCGGTGCAGGTGTCGCCTCACTTGCCGTGCCGGTCGGAAAATGGGTCGAACGGGCGCCCATGATCGGGTGGGAATTCAGGCAGAAGATGGAGGAAATCCGCGGCGCGACGGAGGGAGTGCGGAAAGCCGCGGAGCAGATCGACAAACTCGCCTCCGGCGAGGACGTCACCGAGAAAGATCCCGAAGTCCAGCGCGTTCAGGTCGAGGAAAGCGGAAGTGCGCTGACCCTGGTCATGTCGGTGCCCGCAGTCGTCGCGCAGGTAGTGTTCACCCTTATCCTTCTCTTCTTTCTATTGTCGTCGGGTGACATGTTTTACGAGAAGATCGTCTTCGTCATGCCCACCTTCAAGGACAAGCGGCGTGCGATCCGAATTGCTCATGACATCGAACGCAAGCTCTCCCGCTACCTGCTGACGATTACGACGATCAACGCAGTGCTCGGCGTGGCGATCGGTTTCGCGATGTGGTGGTTCGGAATGCCCAGCCCCGCACTCTTCGCGATCCTGGCCTTCCTTCTCAATTTTATTCCCTACATCGGGTCACTTTTCGGCGTGTCGCTGTCGTTTGTGGTGGGGGTCGTCAGTCTGGACCACTTCGGCGAGGCAATCGTACCAGCATTTGCGTATCTTGCGCTGACGAGCATCGAGGGGCAGTTCGTCACACCGTATTTCGTCGGCCGCAACCTCCGGCTGAACACAGTGGTGGTCTTCGTCTCGGTGACATTCTTTGCCTGGCTTTGGTCGGTCGTTGGAATGTTGGTCGCCACGCCGCTGCTGGTTGCCGTTCGGACCTTCTGCGAACATATCCCTGCGCTCGAAGGGCTGGGTCATTTCCTCTCGGCACGCGGGGCTGAAAGCCAGACGCAATCGGATGCTGAACAAGACAGTTAGCGGTTTCAGAGCCTTGATGACGTCGGTCGGTCTCGAAGCGGGCACCTTCCTCCACATCGGTTCAGATAATCTTCGGCTGGACGTGGTGTCGCGAAAATGGGGAGCGCTGGCTCATGTTTCGATGTCAGCCGCTGCCTACCCCGGCTCAGGTAGGGCTCCCCTGCTTGCGTTGCTGCCGCGTGCCGCCGAGCCGTATTCTCGCTAGACGACCACAAGCGAAACAAACCCGGCCGTGACTAAAGCGGCGATTGCCAAGCGCATGCTGACCAGACCGAGCCGACGCTTTGCGGAGCTTCGCGATGCGCTCGAAGGTCCGAATTGGGCGGCGTGAGACCGCCGGTGAAGCAGCCGGAAAGGCACATACACATCCGCGATATCGTTGAGGAGATTGGAGCGATTCATCAGAGCATTCCTTTTCTCGGAGTGCCGGACGGCGAGTCCAGCGGCATGACGGGAACCTTGCCGCGCTGGTGTGAACCGGGCGCTTGCCTGCCGTTAAAGCTCCGCGAAATCGGGAGAGACGCTTGAAAAAAAGGGATGCTCGGGCAGAATTGATCCCATGACATGGACCCTGCGCCTGATGGGTAAGTTCGAAATGACCGCCCCGGACGGCGCCGCGGTCAACCTGACGTCGCAGCGGGCGCAGGCCTTGGTGGCGCTCCTGGCTCTGGAAAACGGTCATTCGGTGGGACGCCCGCAAATCTGGGCGCTGTTGTGGGAAGATCGCGCCGAAGCGCAGGCGCGCAACAGCTTGCGGCAGGCATTTTCAGCGCTTCGGAAGGTTTGCGGGGTAACGCATCCGTTTCCGTTTCACGTTGACGCAACTGAGGCTTCCATCGTTCCGGACATGGTCCGGACAGACATCCAGCGGATTGCCGATTGGTCCGAGGTGATGCGGGACGAGGCCGAACCGCTTTTTCGGTATCAGGACTTCCTGTTGGGCGTGACGCTGCCGGGTGCGGAGTTTCAGGCTTGGCTGGTACGGGAACGGGAGCATTGGCGTGAGCTTTTCGTTCGGGCGGCGCTCGAAGCTGTCGGGACTGCGGAACGCACATCAGACTTGCCCGAAGCATCACGCCGGGCCGAGATGGTTCTGGAGGCGGATCCTTTCAATGAGGCCGCCTACCGTGCGCAAATCCGGGAACGACTTGCTGTCGGCGACAGGGTTGGCGCGCTGCGAAAGTATCAACAGTGCCGCGACCGGTTGCGCTCCGACCTGCAGATCGATCCCGGTCCCGAGACCCAGTCGCTCTACCACCAAATCTCTGCCGCGATCTTGGTGACCGCACCGCAGAATGAACCTCTGCCTCCGCCAGCCGTGCCTGACCGCGAAAAGCCGTCGATCGTGGTATTGCCGTTCACGGCCCATGGTGGCGTCGGGTCCTTCGTCGAGGATTTCGCTGCCGGTCTGACCGAAAGCCTGACCGACGATCTGTCCCGCTTCCACGACCTGCACGTTGCGGCCAGCCGCTCTGCCTTCGCCTATCAGCAGCGCGCCGTGGATGTGGGGAGCGTGTGCCGGGAACTGGCCGTGCGCTTTGCGCTCTCGGGACGCGTGCAAAGCGACGGCGGGCGCCTTCGGGTCCAAGCCCGACTGGTCGACGGTTCGGACGGCCGTGTCGTCTGGACCGAACGATACGACCGTACCGGGGACGATCTTTGGGATCTGCGCGATGAGCTCTCCGAAGTGATCGTCGCGACACTCGCCAACACCTATGGAGGTCGCCTGCGGAAGGCGTTCCAGAAAAGTCCACGCGCCGTATCCTCCGTTGGCAGCGAGGCCTATGACTGTTTCGTGCGGGGTATCGACATGGTGGATCAATGGACATTCGAGGCGTTGGAGCCGGGCACTGCGCTGTTGCAGCGGGCAATCGATCTGGACCCGGGCTTCGCCAAGGCGCACGCCAAACTGTCCTTCTGCGATGTGATCGCAGCACATGAGGGCTGGGCCCCGGATTTCGATGCTGCTCTCGCCGATGGCTACCGTAAGGCCCGCGATGCCATCGCCGCGGACGATAGCGAGCCCTGGGGGCATTGGGCGCTGTCCTACTGCCACCTTTTCGCGGGAAAGCACGACCTTTGTCTGCACGCCATCGAACATGCCTTGCGGCTGAACCCCAACGACGCGGACATCATTGCCGATCTTGGGCTGTTCCAGGGCTGCGCCGGACAGGCCGACCGCGGCGTTGACACCCTGAAGGACGCAATGCGGCGCAATCCGCATTATCCCGACTGGTACGTGCTGCAGCTCGTGCAGGTTCTGTTCGACGCGCACCGCTATGCAGAAGTGATCGAAACCCATGGCCGAATGCGGATCACGTCGCCGTTGACCGACCTGTACTTGGCCGCCAGTCACGCGGCGCTTGGCGACCTTCCCAAGGCGCAACGCATCTTCGGCAAGACACGAGCCGAAGCCCCCGAAGTCGTCGACCGCATTCGGACCGATCCGCGGCGGCTTCCCTATCGGCGGCATGAAGATCAGGCGCACTTCCTGGACCATATCGATCGGGCAGAACGCGGCTGACCGGACCTACACGCGGTCGCACCTCCGGAACTGCTTTTCCGTTGCTTCCGCCCTTTGCGGCGAGCATCCTCGCCAAAGCCGTGATGGCGCACCTCTCCTGTCATTGGACGGCACCCATCACGTCGCAGCGCAGCTTCCGTTCTTCGGCCATTCGTGGTGACCGCGGATAGCCTCCTGGGCAGACCTCAATGGACCTGGCTTGGTCCGTCGTTCGACTGCGTGTACCCTGTGACGGACGCCGAGAAAACGGTGGCAGTGCCGATCCGAAGTCGTTGTGTTTTTCGCATTTGTCACTGATCAATGAAGACGGCCTCGGTCTTTCGCTATACTCTTCCCCAAGTCGATGCCGCAGGGCGGCGGCGACGCGTGTCGAATGGAAAGGACAACACCATGAAGCCCATGTTCGGATTCGCACTTTCCGCCGGATTGATCGCTGCCGGCGCAGTGGCGGATGCCCAGGATGTGTCTGCCAATTCAGCCATCGACCCGGCCTGGACGTATGAGCTGCAACTTTACCTTTGGGCCACCGAGGTCGGCGGAACTGCCCTCGGGGAGGATTTCACGCTCGGCTTCGATCAGATCCTCGACAACCTGAACGTCGCCCTCATGGGCCGGCTCAACGCCTACCAGGGTCCATGGATGACCTGGGGCGACCTCACCTATGCCAGTCTGGGCAAGGACGGCAGTTCGAAATTCACGATCTCTCCGGCGCCCGGCGTGGATCTTGACGTCAAGGCCGTGGCCGACGCGGAGGTCAAGACCACGATCGTCTCCTTCGGTGGAGGTTACAAGCTGGTCGGAACCGACAGCTACGCGCTCTACGGCACGCTTGGGGCGCGCTATCTTCGTCTTCAGAGTGATCTGAAGCTGGACCTGAACAACCTCTCCTTCAAGGCCGACAGCGACGACGATTACTGGGATGCGGTCGTCGGTGTGGCAGGCCGGGCGGCGTTCAACGAGAACTGGTTCATGTCTTACCTGGCGGATGTCGGCGCCGGCAATTCCGACCTGACATGGCAAGCCTATGTCGGGATCGGATACAATTTCGGGCGGCAGGACGTCGTGTTCGGGTATCGGCACATGGAATGGGACCTGCCGGACGAAGACTTGCTGACCGAATACTATCAGAGCGGGCCGGTTCTGGTCTGGAACATCCGCTTCTGAGCGAGGGCTGGTCGCGGGACTGTCTCCTTTCTGAAATCGTTTGAGACCGCGCAGGCAACGCGGAACCGTGTTGCTGCCGTTTTCGCACCACCGACCCGCGATCGCCGCTTTCTCTACAGTTGGCTGCCGATTGGAAGAAAACCGTAGACGCGGCTCATGAACACGCGCCAGGCGGAGCGCGCAGGCTCCTGTTTGTAGACGACCAGGGTTCCGTCTTCGCGACGAGAGAGTGATCTCCTTATCCGGCCAGATCAGACATGCCCCACGCTTGCTGTGCGCGTGACTCTTGCTGGACCAGTTTGCCGTACGCTGGCGGCCAGGGTGTCAGCTTCGTCATCCAGCCCGTCTGAATAGACCGATCCGCGGTGTGAGATCTTCTCGGGAAGAAGTCTGTAGCGACACCCTCCGGTACAATGGAGCCGGCACTGGCGCCTCAGTCGCTCTGTTCGGTGTCCCGTTCGGCGCGAAGCCGGGCCTGGTTCGCCTTGGCACTCATGAGATGGGTGCTCAGCGCGGCGGCGGCGCGATCGCCGTCGCGTGCCTCGATCGCCGCGACAATCTCGTCATGCTCGGCAAGGGTCACGTCGCGCCAGCGCATCTGCTTCGAGGACATAAACCGCGCCCGGAAGAGCGCCGCGTTGTATTGCCTGTGTGTCTCGGCCAGGGCCGCGTTCGCCGTGCCGTGCACGATCCGGCAGTGGAATTCCATGTCCAGGCGAAAGAATGTCATCGGCTCTTCTTTCATGGCGATCGCGTTGAGCTGTCGTTGCATTTCCGCTACCTCGCGGATCTGCTCGTCGCTCGCGCGCTGGCAGAACAGCCGCCCGGAGAGCGCTTCCAATGTGGCCTGAACGTCAAACAGGTCGTCGATATGTGTGGGTGAGGGGTCCGCGACCTGCGGACGACGGTTGGGTGGGATCTCGATCAATCGTTCCTGGGTCAGTTGTCGGATGGCCTCGCGAAGCGGGGTGCGCGAGATCTGGAGCCGCTCGGACAGCTCGCGTTCCGACAACGTGCAGCCCGGCGCGAGTTTCTGCAGCAGGATCAACTCGCGCAAACGTTCGGCGGCGACCTCCGCAAGCGAGACTCTTTCGACGGCCAGGTCTTCTTTCAGATCGGCCAATGCAGCCTGTCGGGGCTTCGCCATTGATCTCCTGCCTTTCCCTGCACGCTCACGCGCAACCGGCTCTTGTCCTCAACGTCGGGGCGGTTTCCGGTCCTTCGTCCCGCATCTCGCCGGTATACCACTTGCACTTGAAAGAAATACTATTTGGAGCGGTTGGTCACCATGTCCACTGCGTGCGCCGTGGCGGCAGGGAACCTTGCGTGAGGATTGGCGACGCTCTAACTGTTCGCGCAAAGGATCCGGGCGCTCCGCACCGGTGTTCGGGGAAGCGGGGATGGCGCAATGTTCGATCCACAGTCCAGCCTCATGGGGGGCGTCCTGCCCGGCGACGGTACGGTGGATTTCTACCTGCGCGTCGCCACCATTGTCGATGCGCGGACCGTTCTGCTCGATCTCGGCGCGGGGCGCGGCGAGTGGTTCGAGGACGACGACGTCCCGTTGCGCCGAAACCTCCGGCTGATGAAGGGGCGCGCCGTCGAGGTGATCGGTGTCGATGTCGATCCGGCGGTCCTCGAGAACCGATCGGTGGACCGTGCCGCGGTGATTACCGATGGCGTAATTCCGGTGCCGGACGGTGCGGTTGACGTGATCGTTTGCGACTATGTGCTGGAGCATGTCGACGACGTCGCGGGGTTCGCGGCCGAGATCGACCGTGTGCTGAAACCCGGCGGCTGGTTCTGTGCCCGGACACCGTCGAAATGGCACTATATCGCCATGGCTGGACGGATCATGAGCAATGGCCTCGCCAGCCGTTTGATCCGACGCAGCCAGCCCGATCGGAAACAAGAAGACGTTTTCCCGACGGTCTACAAGCTGAACCGGCTCAGGGACGTCGCGGCGGCTTTTCCGAGCTACGAAAGTCGCTCCTTCGTGTTCCGGACCCGCCCCAGCTATTTCTTCGGCAATCGGGCGCTGTTCTGGGCATTCGACTTCCTGCACCGGGTGATGCCGGCTGCCTTTTCTGGTAACCTCTTCGTCTTCTTGAAGAAATCCGGCAGCGGCTAGCGGCTGTCGGCGCCCGGTCTCGTCTAGGTCGGAGAGTCATCCGGCGAGCGAGACGCGCCCGCATCATCAGTGCGACGATGGCGGATGGATGGATTCGGAGCCTCTCCGCCAAGGGCCGCTCTCAAAGGAAAGCGGTCCGGATGGTGACGGCCCGTTCGCCGTGGAACTGCACGGCAAAATCTCAAAAAAAATGCGGAATTTCTTGACGGAGTTGTTTTCGCAAAACAAAGTTGTCTGTGAAGAACAAAGTGATTGTTCTGGAGGGCGAAACAAAGTCGCCGATCGGCTCTTTTTGTTGCGGGTTCTTCGTTGTGTGTGCGCTGGCCGATAGGAGCCAAATGACCCCCCGGTGACGATCTTTCCCGCCGCCGGACAAGGCCATTTCGGTCGTTCGGAAAAGGCCCGTGCGCGAGGGACGCCGCGGGTAGCTCCACTCACGGGGGAAAGGAAGCGGGCGGCCCGACGGGTCGTCTGCTCTTCCCGTGCGAGGCCGCGCGCCGTGTTGCGTTCAGGCGTAATCCGTCACCGGCGGGCAGGTGCAGACGAGGTTGCGGTCGCCATAGGCGTTGTCGACCCGGCCGACAGGTGGCCAGTATTTGTCGACCCGGAAGCTGCCCGGCGGGAAGCACCCCTGTTCGCGGGGATATTTCCGCTCCCAGTCCGCGACCAGATCTTCGACCGTGTGCGGTGCGTATCGCAGCGGGCTGTCCTCATAGGCGATCTCGCCGGCTTCGACCGCGGCGATCTCGGAGCGGATCGACAGCATCGCGTCGATGAACCGGTCTAGCTCGGCCTTGGTTTCCGATTCCGTGGGTTCGACCATCAGCGTACCCGCGACCGGCCAGGACATCGTCGGCGCATGGAAGCCCGAATCCATCAGACGTTTGGCGATGTCGTCGACATGGACGCCGGACTCGGCAAAGGGCCGGGTGTCGAGGATGCATTCATGGGCGACCCGGCCGTGCCGTCCCTTGAACAGCACGTCGAAGGCGCCGGCGAGCCGCGCCGCGATATAGTTGGCCGAGAGGATCGCCACCTTGGTCGCCTGCGTGAGCCCCGCGCCGCCCATAAGCTGCACATAGGCCCAGGAGATCGGCAGGATCGAGGCCGAGCCGAAGGGGGCGGCCGCGACCGGCCCCGCGCGCCCGCCGGCCACCGGGTCTCCGGGCAGGAAGGGCTCCAGATGCGCCTTGACGCCGATCGGTCCCATGCCGGGGCCGCCGCCGCCATGCGGAATGCAGAAGGTCTTGTGCAGGTTCAGGTGGCTGACGTCCGAGCCGAGATCGCCGGGCCGCGACAGCCCGACCATCGCGTTGAGATTGGCGCCGTCGAGATAGACCTGGCCTCCATGCCCGTGGGTGATCGCGCAGACCTCGCGCACCGTCTCCTCGAAGACGCCGTGGGTCGAGGGGTAGGTGATCATGCAGGCGGAAAGCCGGTCCCCCGCGGCTGCGGCCTTCTCGCGGAAATCGGCGAGGTCGATATCGCCGTTGGCGGCCGATTTCACCACCACGACCTTCATCCCCGCCATTACCGCCGAGGCGGGGTTGGTACCATGGGCGGAGGTCGGGATCAGGCAGATGTCGCGGTCCTCGCCGCGCGCCCGGTGCCAGGCCGCGATGGTCAGCAGGCCCGCATATTCGCCCTGGGCGCCGGAATTGGGCTGCATCGACATCGCGTCATAGCCGGTGATCTCGCAAAGCTTGGCCGAGAGATCGACCAGCATTTCGGCATAACCTTCGGCCTGGTCCGCCGGCACGAAGGGATGCAGCGTGCCAAATTCCGGCCAGGTGACGGGCATCATCTCGACCGCGGCGTTGAGCTTCATCGTGCAAGAGCCCAGCGGGATCATCGCCCGGTCGAGCGCGAGGTCGCGGTCGGCGAGGCGGCGCATGTAGCGCATCATCTCCGCCTCGGCGCGGTTGAGATGGAAGATCGGGTGGGTCAGGTAGTCGCTTGTCCGGAGCAGGGCCTCCGGCAGGGCGGTCGTCGTCGGTGTGCCAAAACTCTTGGCGATGCCGAAGGCGCGCCAGACCCGTTCGATCGTGTCGGCGTTGCAAGTCTCGTCCACCGAGATGCCGATCCGCGTCTCGCCGAACTTGCGCAGGTTGATCCCCTCGGCGCGCGCCGAGCGCAGGATCGCGCCTTGCAGCGGGCCGACATCGACCGTGATCGTGTCGAAGAAATTCTCGGGGTCGACCTTGAAGCCGGCCTCGCGGAGCCCCTCGGCGAGTCGGACGGCGTGGACATGGATCCGTTCGGCGATCGCCCGGAGCCCGCGCGGTCCATGGAACACGGCGTAGAAGCTCGCCATCACCGCCAGCAGAGCTTGCGCCGTGCAGACATTCGACGTCGCCTTCTCGCGGCGGATATGCTGCTCGCGGGTTGCCAGGCTGAGCCGGTAGGCCTTGTTGCCGCGTGCATCCACGGAGACGCCGACGATGCGGCCCGGCATGGCGCGCTTGTAGGTGTCGTGGCAGGCCATATAAGCGGCATGCGGGCCGCCATAGCCCATCGGGACGCCGAAGCGCTGTGCCGAGCCCACGGCGATGTCCGCCCCCATCGCGCCCGGCTCCTTGAGCAGCAGCAGCGCCATGAGGTCTGCGGCGACGATTCCGATGGCCTTCTCGGCGTGGAGCGCCTCCATTTCGGGCGTGAAATCCCGCAGCTTGCCGTCGGTGCCTGGATACTGGAAGAGCGCGCCGAAGACGGCGGCAGCGTCCAAGTCGTCCGCCGGCCCCACGACGACATCGATTCCGAGCGGCCTCGCGCGGGTCTCGACCACGGCGATGGTCTGCGGATGGCAGTTATGGTCGACGAAGAACGCCGTCGCCTTTGATTTCGAAGACCGCCGCGCCATCGTCATCGCCTCGGCCGCCGCGGTGGCCTCGTCAAGGAGCGAGGCATTGGCGATTTCGAGCCCTGTCAGGTCCGCGATCATGGTCTGGAAGTTCAGCAGCGCCTCGAGCCTGCCCTGCGCGATCTCGGGCTGGTAAGGCGTATAGGCGGTGTACCAGGCCGGGTTTTCGAGGATATTGCGCTGGATCGCGGGCGGTGTGACGGTGCCGTAATAGCCCTGGCCGATGAGCGAGTGCAGGACTTTATTCTTCCGCGCAACGGCGCGCATCTTCACCAGCAATTCGCCCTCGGGCAGCGGGCTCCAGTCGAGCGGCTGGGCCTGGCGGAGGTCCGCCGGCACCGTTTGTTCGATCAGCGCATCGAGGCTGTCGACGCCGATTGCCGCGAGCATCGCTTCCATCTCCTCGGGGGAGGGGCCGATATGTCGGCGATTGGCGAAGTCATAGGGATCGTATTCGGTCGGTTGGAAGGGCACGGTTTGTCTCCCGGACTTCAGGTGGCTCATGCAGGGAAGGATGGAAATGCAACCGCCGCGCGTTGGGCGCGGCGGCGGGATGGCCCGGCGGACCGCCGGGCGCTGACTCGCTCAGGCAATCAGGTCCTTGTAGGCCGTCTCGTCCATGTATTCGTCGAGCTGGCTCTCGTCGTCGATCTTCACCTTGAAGAACCAGGCCGCGCCTTCGGCGTCCTCGTTGACCTTGCCGGGCACGTCGATGATCCCCTCGTTGATCTCGACGATCTCGCCGTCGAGCGGGGCGACGATGTCGGAGGCGGCCTTGACGGATTCGATCACCACGACCTCGTCCCCCTTTGACACCTGGGTTCCGACCTCCGGCAATTCCACGAAGACGATATCGCCCAGCTGCTCCTGGGCATGGTCGGTGATGCCCACGGTGACGATGTCGCCGTCCAGGCTCAACCACTCGTGGTCTTCGGTGAATTTGATCATCGGCAAAGCTCCTCAGCGCTTGTATGTGGCAGGACGGAAGGGAAGGCGGACGATCTCGGCGGGCTGTCGCTTGCCGCGTACCTCGCCCCAGATCCGCGTGCCGGGATGGGCGAGGCGGGCGGGAACGTAGCCCATCGAGATCGGATGGTCGACGGAAGGGCCGAAGGCGCCCGACGTGATGGTCCCGACAGGCGTGTCGTCCGCTTCGTTCTCGAAGAGCTGGACGCCCTCGCGCATCGGGCCGCGGCCGTCGGGGCGGATCCCGACCCGGCGCTTGTCCGCGTCGTCGGCCGCATCCGCAAGTTTCCGCAGAATGACGGAATCGCCCGGGAACTTCCCTTCGCGGTCGCCGCCCTTCCGGCGCGCCTTCTGGATCGCCCAGCCGAGATCGGCCTGAACCGGATCGGTCGACGCGTCGATGTCATTGCCGTAGAGGCACAATCCGGCTTCGAGTCGGAGCGAATCTCGTGCGCCGAGGCCGATCGGTTCGACCTCCGGCATTTCGAGCAGGGCGCGGGCGAAATCTTCCGCCCGGTCGCAGGCCACGGAAATCTCGAAGCCGTCCTCGCCGGTATAGCCGGACCGTGAGACCCAGAGGTTTCCGAAATCACTGGGAAAGACGGTCGATTCCATGAAGGCCATCGACTCAACCGGCACGATCCGCGACAGGGCGGTCTCCGCGGCCGGTCCCTGAAGCGCGAGGAGCGCGCGGTCGGTGATCTCGATTACGGTTGTGGCGCCGAGATGCCGGCGCAGATGCGCGATGTCGGCCGCCTTGCATGCTGCGTTCACGACAAGGAAGAGGTCGCCGTCGGCCCGCCGCGCCACCATGAGATCGTCCAGTATCCCGCCATCTTCATTGGTGAAGAAGGCATAGCGCTGGCGCCGGTCGCCGAGGCCGCAGATCGACTGCGGAACCAGCCGCTCGAGGTCGAGCGCGGCATTGTCGCCTTCGAGGAGAAGCTGGCCCATGTGGCTCACGTCGAAAAGGCCCGCCGCGGTGCGGGTGTGGAGGTGCTCCTTCATGACCCCCGTGGGGTATTGCACCGGCATCTCGTAGCCGGCGAAGGGCACCATCCGCGCGCCCAGCTCGAGGTGCAGTGCGTGGAGCGGGGTTTTTTCCAGGTTCTCGCCCAAGGGCATCCCTCCGTCGTCTCGCTTCCGGCCGTCAGGCAAACCGAACGGCACCGTTTCCGGGGCCCCAATACGGCCCACCCGATGCCCCCTCTGTCCTTTCGCCTGAGATCGTTATCCCTTCGGCGGGGGCGATCGCCCCTCTCTCCAGAGTTCCGTTCACCCGTGCGGTCCTTCGGCCTGAGAGTTTACCGGGGCGGTTGCTCCTTCGGCATCGGTCCCTAGGGACCGAATTCTCCCGACGCGGGATGATTTCGGGATAGCGAATGATCGCGGCGCCGACAAGCCTTGCCTTCCTCTGCCCGAACCGTCATTTCGGCACCATGCAGCATCGGCAGGTCTTCGGCTACGGCTCGCTGGTCAACCGGGCCACCCACACTTACGCGAACGCACGCCCGGCGCGGCTGGAGGGCTGGCGCCGCGTCTGGGTCCACACCCACCTGCGCCCGCTCGCCTATCTGTCCGTGGAGCGCAGCGACGCCGAGATCGACGGGCTCGTGGCCGAGGTTCCTGACGCGGACTGGGGGGCACTCGATTCGCGCGAGCGGGCCTATGACCGGCACCCTGTCCGGGCACTGCTCAGCGCCTGCGGCTCGCCGGCAGAGGCCGTGGTCTACGCCGTGCCCGCCGGCCACGCAGCGCCGCCGGATGTCACGCATCCGGTGCTTCTGAGTTACATCGACACGGTGGTCCTGGGGTTCCTCGACGTGTTTGGAGAGATCGGGGCGGAACGGTTCTTCGCCACGACGGCGGGTTGGACGACACCGGTACTGAATGATCGCGCCGCGCCGCGCTATGCGCGACACCAGCCGCTCTCGCCGAGGCAGCGTGACCTTGTCGACAGCCACCTCGCGGCGCTGTCGGTGCGGCTCGTCGACGGTGGTGAGCCGCCGGTACAGCCGTCCCGGTCCGCGTAAAACCCGTTCAGTAGGCAGTCGGGCAGGCGTATTCCTCGTATACCCAACCGGCCGGACCGTCGAGAGTCTGGTCTTGCGGGCCATCGAGCACAATGACCTGCCGCCAGCCCTTGATCGCATACGGCTCAAGCGTCAGCATGAAACTATCGGGGCCCAGCTTCGCGAGCATCGCGCAACGGGTCGATCCGCAGTTCCGCAATGCCAGGAAATTGTCGCCCTGCGGGTTCAGTCGGCAGGTGACAAGTATCTCGCCGCTATAGGCCCGCGCGGTAAGCGTGGACGCGGCGAGCAGGAGGGCCGCGGAGAGGGCGGTGGTCGTGGTCCGGAACATGGCGGGGTCCCTTTGGGTCGTGATGGTCGGCAGAGGGTTCCCAGATGCACGGAGGGTCAACCCGGCGAATGGGCGCGCTCCCCGCACGGGCTGCCGCCAGTTGCCGACCGCAGAGCCCGGTCGCGCGGTCAGTTGCCGCAGATTCCCTGGAGGGCCACCCAGTCGCCATCCTCCAGCACCGGCTTGCGCGCGCCGCCGCCACGCATCGGGTCGGCCTCGATCAGCGGCAGCGTCGCCTCTCCGGTGACGTCGAGCGCATAGGCATAGGGGGTGGAACTCACCCCGGCGGCGGCGAAGCGCGCGAGCAGCCTGTCTTCGGCGACGGGCGTGGGCGCCGCGGTGGTGAGTGTCTCGGCATGTTTCTTCAGCACGTCCTCTGGCAGGTGTCCGGTGGTCAGAAGGCGCAGCGTGGCGATCGGCCCTGCGGCCTCGAGCACCGGGCGGAGCGGGTCGATACTCTCCTGGCGCGTCGCTTCGGCAAGGATGTATCCCGCCGCGACATCTGGCGATTCATGGTCCTCGACCAGGCTGCGGTTGAGCAGCATGATGCCACCGGGCAGGAGGATCGTGTTCGAGACTCCTTCCGGCACGACCAGCAACCCGCCCTTGTCCGGCGCGAGCAGACGGGCGTGGAGCCGAGCCAGCGCCTGATCGCCGCGGGCGCTGCGGCAGGGGCTGCCGGTGACCCGGCCGATGGCCTGGAAGAGCGCGGTGCCGATTTCCGCTCGGGTCGGATCGGGTACCACGGCGAGGGTGTGCCGCATGAGGGCGCCAGGTAGCCAGAGCGCTGCGGCAGCGAGCGCAACCGCGACCGTTCCGCCGACAAGCAGGAGGCGGAGCCGGCCGCGGCGGGGCCGTGACTTCAGGATCGCGCCGCGCACGGTCTCGATCGCCTCTATCATCGTCGCGTCGTCGATCTCGAGCGTCTCGCTGCCATCTGCCGACGGCGTGTAGAGCGCCGGCCGCTCGCCGCGATTGATCCGCACGACGGCGGCGAGAGACCAGTGGCTCAACGCGCGGCCATTGCGGTCCGAGATTACCAGCGAAGCGTCGCCGAAGGAGACGATGACGTCCTGGCGCTGTGCATCCGGGTCCGGACGCCAGATGCCGGGGCTTTCCAGCCGGCTGTATTTTGTGAGCGCTGTCATGGGCCTGCTCCGCCTCTCTGTGCGAAAGGATAGCCGAGCGGTGAGGCCGGAACAATTGCTGCGATGGACACGGCAGAAGGCCGGGAGGACGGGTGATTTTGTCTCGCCATGCGAAACAGTCGTTTCTCTTGGAGATAATTTCTTCCGCAACCGCGACACTGCTGCGGCTCCGCTGCTTTTCCGGCAAATTGCCGTCCGCCCGGTAAGGCCCTTGGAACCCTGCTTTGGAAGGCTTTGTTCACCTATGCCGGGGCCGTTGAACCGCACAAGGACGGGGAGCGATCATACTGGTCTGGACCAGGAAGGCCGCAAGCCACAAGGCGCGCCGGGACGGCATGGCACTATTCCGTGCCGTCGCGTCGCGACGCAGTGGCGCTGGTGGCCGGATTTGCCGGAGTCGACGAGGCCCTGGAGGCGGCCCCTGCGGTGCCGCAGAGCGTCCGGGTGGCCAGACCGCCGCCGCCAAGGGCCGATCCGCTAACAGCGAGACCGGGCGATCGGACAGCAAAGGTGCACGTCCACCTCTTGACGGGACGAAATGGATCGATGTGGTGTGTAGAGGCGAGGAACCCGGGGCTGGGATCTCGCCGTGAAAGAGACATATCGTTTTGAAATGGCGACAGAAATCTGGGCCGGCACCGCCGGGGCATCGCCTTCGACATCGTTCGAAGCGCCGGCACATATGTCGCGACGAGCGTTAGCGATTTTGCCTGTGATCAGGTCCACGTCCGGCGAAAGGCTCCACATGGGCCATCTCGAAGGCCTTCGCCACGGTAACGAAGGTCAGGGCGACCGTCCTGACGAGTCCGCGAGCGACCGATGCCACCCGCCGCACAAGACCGGCAGTGGCTGACCGCAAGCCCGATAGCGAGCGATTGGCGGGTTTGCCCATCGCGGTATTCAGAGTTGGTGACGTGGTCATTGCGCATCTCCTTCTCTTCGAAGGATGACCGCATGTCCCGGTGGGGTCTTTGGGACGAACCTGAAGAATTCTGATGCTTCCTGAACCGAGCTTACAGGAATGGGTCCAGGTGGTATCCTGGTCTCAGGGAGACGTGGCTTGGATATCCAGTTCGGCGAATACCAACTCTTCAAGAGCGAGCGGCGGCTGCATGGTCCGCAGGGATCGGTCCAACTGGGCGATCGGGCCTGCGAAGTTCTGTCGGTTCTGCTGGAACGTGCGAGTTCGGTTGTCGGAAAGAACGAACTTCTGGATGCGGTCTGGCCAAATCTCGCGGTCGAGGAAAACACGCTACAGGTTCATATCTCCGCGCTTCGAAAGGCGTTGGGGCCGAACGTCATCAGGACCGTGCACGGGCGCGGCTACCAATATGTCGGCCCGCCTCCGACTTTGTCCGACCACGGGATCGTCGAGCGCCAGGTTCGCGAGGGCCGGACTACTGATACGTCCCACAACATCGTCCCCGCGCAGGGGCGTGAGGCATCTTCGACCCATGTGGTGATCCTGCCGTTTTCGAGTTTGTTGAATGACCGGTTCGCAGAAATGGTCTCCGACGGGCTCTGGGAAGACGTCGTGATCGAGTTGGGGCGGTATCGCCACCTTGCCGTCACGCCCTATCGTTCCCGCTTGAATGGCACCGTGCAGAACCCGTCCGCTGTGCAAGTGGGACGGCATCTGGCGGCAGATTTTGTCGTCGAGGGTCGGCTCAGGTTCGTGGAACAGACGATCCGGATGAACGTGCAGCTTATCGATGTCGAAACGGGGATGCAGGTCTGGGGCGAGCGATTTGACTTCGCGGCCACGAATGTCTTTTCGGTTCAGGACTCCATCGTCGACGCACTCATATCTCATCTGTCCTTCAATCTCGACGACGCGGCGCAGGAGAAACGCACCAAGGATCCGACGACCTCGAAAACGGCCTATACGTACTTTCTGAAGGCCCGTTCGACATGGCGCGCCGGCGACGAAGCATTGGCCATGCAGTTCGCCCAGAAGGCTGTCGAAGCCGATCCGCGCTACGGGCGGGCGCACGCCTACGTCGCATTCTTCTACGGATATAGTCTTTTTTCGCAGCAACTTGGACTTGGTTCAGACCAGACCGTGGAGCTCGCTGAAGGCGCCCTCGAACAGGCGATGAGATGTGATCGGAACGATCCGTTCACGCTCCAGAAGGCGTCAATGACGCTCATCATGCTTGGCCGGCCGCGGGATGGGTTGAGGCTCTCAGAAGCGTCGCTTCGAATTGGCGCCCGGGACGGTGAAATCGTCATGACTCACGGTCACGCTCTCATTGCCTGCGGCTCCTACGAAAAGGGCCGGGCGCTCATGGAACAGGCGATGTCTCCAACGAAGCCATTCCTCGTGCCGCCCGGGTTCTTCTGCGGATTGGGAGAAGGGCGGCATATCTGCCGCGACTATGCAGGAAGCCTCGCGGCGCTGGAAATGATGCCGGATCCACCCTACTACATCACGTTGCTCAAGGCCGCGAACCTCGCTCGGCTGGGCGACAGGGAGATGGCCCGCCAGATCGTCGATTCAGCCCCGGTGCGGTTCGACACCGTACGCTACGCACGTAACATGGCAAAGACCTGTGCGCTGGCCGAAGACATCGAGCACTATCTCGCGAGCTTCCGGTTGGCCGGAATCGAGGTGTAACGAAGGATCCTTCTTGGAGCCCATTCAAGTGTCGAGACCTGTCGCGCGGCGAATTGCAGGTGCGGGCAAGCCAGGGAGCACGAAAGGCCCGGACCATGTGCCTGGCAATCGTGTCCTCGGCCAGGTCCGTTCACACCAAAGCCAAACAATGTCGCTTCGACGTTTTGCGCCGAGATTGATCTGGCGGCGGCCAATCGGTACGTTCCGGCTCTTCTTCTGTCTAGAAGTATCCCAACCGGAGGCATGAAGACTCCTTCCCGCGGGCAAGGGAAGGGCCCATTCCGACGGTCCCCCTGCGGGGGGCGTTTCCAGGACTCCGGGCGTGCGGTGACGGCGGCATTTCAGCCCGTTGCCTCAGCTGTCGCCGAAACGGTCCCACGACATGCCGATTGCGATTTCAATCCCCCCGCGAACCGATCTAGGGTCCCGCCAAAATCCCGAAAAGGAGTCGCCAATGTCAGACCCCCGCCTTGCCCCCGTCCTCGACCGGATCGATGCCGAGTTGCCCGCCGCTCTCGACCGGCTGATGGAGTTCCTGCGCATTCCGTCGATCTCGACCGACCCGGCCTACAGATCCGAATGCGACCGGGCGGCCGACTGGCTTGTGGCCGATCTTGTCTCGATCGGCGTCGACGCGGCCAAGCGACCGACGCCGGGCCATGCGATGGTGGTGGGCCACACGGCGGATGCCGGTCCGCATGTCCTCTTCTACGGCCATTACGACGTCCAGCCGGTGGATCCGCTCGGCGAGTGGAAGACGCCGCCCTTCGAGCCGGTGCTTCAGGAGACGGAAGAGCATGGCCAGGTGATCCGCGGCCGCGGGTCCTCCGACGACAAGGGGCAGCTCATGACTTTCGTCGAGGCCTGCCGCGCCTGGAAGGCGGTGCATGGCAGCCTGCCGGCGAAGATCTCCTTCTTCTTCGAGGGAGAGGAGGAGAGCGGCTCGCCCTCGCTCATCCCCTTCATGAAGGAAAACGCCGCCGAGCTCACCGCCGAGCTCGCGCTGATCTGCGACACCTCGATGGTGGCGCCGGGCGTGCCCTCAATCGCCAGCCAGCTCCGCGGCATGCTGAAGGATGAGTTCACCATCACCGGCCCGCGGATCGACCTGCATTCCGGCCATTACGGCGGCCCGGCATTGAACCCGCTGAAGGAGATCGCCCGCGTCGTCGCCTCATTCCACGACGAGACCGGCCGCGTCGCGGTCGAGGGGTTCTACGAAGGCGTTGAGGAGATCTCGGACGAGATGAAGCGGCAATGGGAGGCCAGCGGCTTCGACGAGAAGACCTACCTTGAGAGCGTCGGCATGTCCCGCGCGCATGGCGAGGAAGGCTATTCCACGCTCGAGCAGCAATGGGCCCGTCCAACGCTAGAGGTGAACGGGCTCTGGGGCGGCTATATGGGGGCCGGCAGCAAGACGGTGATCCCTTCGAAAGCGCATTGCAAGATCACCTGCCGGCTGGTCGGCTCGATGGACCCCGACCGCCTGCGCGAGAAGATCCGCGCACATGTTTCGGACCGGCTCTCGCCCGATGCAACGGTCACCTGGGACGGCAATCTCGATGGCTCCCCGGCCGCGGTGATGAACACGGACCGGCCCGAGTTCGAGGCCGCCCGGTCCGCGCTTTCCGACGAATGGGACCGCGAAGCGGTGCTGGTCGGCATGGGCGGCTCGATTCCGATCGCCGGTTTCTTCAAGGAGGTCCTCGGCATGGACGCGATGCTGATCGGCTTCGCCAATGACGACGACGCGATCCATTCGCCGAACGAGAAATACAACGTCGAGAGTTTCCACAAGGGTATTCGCAGCTGGGCGCGGGTGCTGGCGGCGCTGTCGGCGGAGCGGAGCTAGGGGCAGGGTCGGTTTTCACGCCGCCGGAAATCTCGAAGTAACCTTTTCCCGTCATGCTCCGGCGCAGGATGTTCGGCGCCATGCTGACGGGAAGAGCCGAGATGAACCGCACCATTGTCGTCGAAGACGAGATAGATCGCCAGATCGAGCATATCCGCGATGCGATGGACCTGGCCGGGGAACCGCTGGCGGCCCTGCCGGGCCGGCAGATCCTGCAAATCCGGACGGCGCGCTACCACACCGCCGGCTTCATTCCGAGCGCCGCCGGCCGGCCGACATCGCAGGCCTATATCGTTTTCACCGGCGAGCCGACGCCGAGCTCGGACGTGACCCGCGGCATCCTGCGCTTCGTGTCGGACGACGAACTGCAGACGCCGAGCTACGATGCGGCGCAGAAGACGATTCAGATCTGGGTGGACTGGACCTATGTCCACATGGTGATCGAGCAGCTCAAGCACCGCCGACACTATCTCTGGATCGGCTTCTTCGAGAAGGGGCACACATACGGGGATCTGCACAGCGACCCCTGATGCGGACCCTCCCTTGATGCCGCAAGTAATTCTTTTCATTAAAAAAATATGGATTCGGTCGAGCTAGGACTGCGAATCTTCGAGGTCGCCGGGTCGAAGCTCAGGTTCGAGTAGGGAATGACGTCGGTCATGTCGAAATAGCCTGAAAAGGCTCTCCTACCGGCAAGAGGCTGCGCGGTTTACTGGGCTTAAGCCGACGACCTACTACGTGGCGGGCGGGTCCCGCATGGTAAGAGGCAGTGCGTCGCTGGCCTCTTTTGAACAGCTCTCGCCGGCGGATCGCCGGTCCCAGAATATCCAATTGGGAGTGGCCCATAGAAAGGGGGGCCGGACATACCGCTGTCTTCCGACACGCCTTGAACAGACATTCAAAGTGGAAAAGTTGGAGAAAATGCGTGCTTAATCCGGTATTCTTTCGTGCATCACGCAGTTTTTGAACCAAAAGATTGAGGAGCGCTGATGGGAAACGCGACCAACGGACGTTCTGAGTACCGCTGGTATGAGAAAGGCTTTGGGCTCAGGAAAAAACTCGGGTCCGTCTACCATTTGTATCGCTTCATGCCGGGCTGGGAAGGTAATCGGGCCTACCTCGAGTGGCTCAAGACCGCTCGGATGGAGCGGATGAAGGACACCCTCGCTGCCTTCGATACCGTGCTTGCCGGCTTGACGCCTGGCAGCATTGCCCTCGATCTTGGGGCGAATATCGGGGACTACACAGCAAAGCTTGCGGCGACGGGTGCAGAAGTCCATGCCTTCGAGCCCGAACCAACCCTCTTCGCTCAACTCGAACGCCGTTTCGCCGACACGCCAAATGTTGTCCTCCATCAAGCGGCAATTGCGGCGGAGGCTGGAACGGTGCAATTCTGGCCCGAGAACAACGAAGGCGCAGACCCGCTGGCGTTGATGTCTCATTCAATCGTCGAGGGAGGGAAGCATACGGCCGGTAGCATCCCGTTCGAGGTCCAGTGCGTCGACTTTTTCTCTTTCATCGAAAGTTTGGAGCAAGCGCCAGCGCTGGTGAAGATGGATATCGAAGGTGCCGAAGTGGCGATTCTCGAGCGGATGTTGGAGGAGAAACGGTTCGACCTAGTCGGTGAACTCTTCGTCGAAACGCATGAGAGCCAGTTTCCGAAACTGCAGGATCGTATTGTGGCGATTCACAAGAGGACGAAATCTGCGGGTCTCACCAATGTGAATCTCTTCTGGCCGTAGCCGCCATGTCTGGGCTCGGGTCCAGACAGGTGCTCCGGTCAAACCTTTCCAGCTTTCGCATCCGGTCAACGCCGGAGAACATCGAATGCAAAACATCAATCGAGTGTTGCAGGGCGGCGGCCCTGAACATCCAGAAAGGCATGCGCCAAAGCAGAGGGCGTGTCCAAGCGGAAATGGCGCGGTTGACGGGGCTCGAACCCGCGACCTCCGGCGTGACAGGCCGGCACTCTAACCAGCTGAGCTACAACCGCGCAGTATCGGCGGGCGTAGTCGGTCCGTCCGGCCCGGTCAAGCGGAAAGAGCAGCGTGATCGGTGCCGCCGCAGCCGGCAGCAGTGGCCTGTTCCCAAAGGTTATCCCTTCAGGCCAGGCGGGCAGGCCGGGACATCCCGCGTGTCCCGGGAGTCGTCCAAACGGCGGCGTTATCCGTTTGCGGCTTCCGCCGGAGCGAACCGTCCGTAGAAGCTCTGTCCCTTTGCGGCC
Source organism: Tropicimonas sp. IMCC6043 (assembly GCF_004146235.1). Classification (GTDB taxonomy): domain Bacteria; phylum Pseudomonadota; class Alphaproteobacteria; order Rhodobacterales; family Rhodobacteraceae; genus Tropicimonas. The sequence goes on from NZ_SELO01000024.1 coordinate 25,636, forward strand.
ATCTCCCGAAGGAGGTCCGGCGGCGAGAAACGCGCGCCATGGGCCGCGGCCAGCGCGCTCGTCCGCTCGGTGGCATAGGGCGGTCCCAGCATGTCGAGCCAGGAGAACGGCCCGCCCGACCACGGCGCGAAGCCCCAGCCGAGGATCGCGCCGACATCGCCTTCCCGGATGTCCGCCAGCACGCCTTCCTCGAGCGCCCGCACGGCCTCGAGCACCTGTACGAACAGCAGCCGGTGCTGGACCTCGACCAGCGCGGGTTGTTCGGCAGCCAGAGGGTATTTCTCCGTCAGCCCGGTCCAGAGACCCTGTCGTTTGCCGCACTCGTCATAGGCGTAGAAGCCGGCCTTCGCCTTCCGCCCCAATCGGCCTTCGTCGGCCAGCCAGAACAGGATATCGTCGCAGGCATCGTCATAGCCCGCACCCATCGCCGCACGCGTTGCCTTGGCGATCTTCACTCCGAGATCGATGGAGGTCTCGTCGGTGAGCTGCAAGGGGCCGAGCGGCATGCCGACAAGCTTCGCCGCGTTCTCGACCAGCGCCGGGTTGATGCCCTCGGTCACCATCCGTATCCCCTCGTTGAGATAGGGGATGATGCAGCGGTTGGCGTAGAAGAACCGCGCGTCGTTGACGACGATCGGTGTCTTGCGGATCTGGCGCACGTAGTCGAGCGCCTTGGCTACCGCTTGGTCGCCGGTCTCGTGCCCCTTGATGATTTCCACTAGCAGCATCTTCTCGACCGGCGAGAAGAAATGGATGCCGATGAATTGCTCCGGTCGCGTGCTGGCCTTCGCCAGTTCCGAGATCGGCAGCGTCGAGGTGTTGGTGGCAAGGATACAGGCTTCCCCGACGACCGCCTCCACCTGCCGCGTCACTTCCGCCTTTACGCCGGGATCCTCGAAGACTGCCTCGATCACGAGGTCGCATCCCCGAAGCTCCTTGGAATCCGAGGTGGCGGTGATCCGGTCGAGTAGCACCTGCTTCTCTTCCGGCGTCGACTTGCCGCGCTTGATTCCGGTGTCGGCATAGGCCGCGCTATGCGCCTTGCCCCGATCCGCCGCCTCCTGGCTTTGGTCAAGCAGAACCACGTCGATGCCGGCCCGGGCCGAGACCAGCGCGATGCCGGCGCCCATCATCCCCGCACCGATCACGCCCAGCTTCGACACCTTCTGGTCGGGGGCGGCCGGACGGTTCGCGCCCTTTTCCAGCGCTTCCTTGTTGATGAAGAGCGAACGGATCATCGCCGCTGAGGAGGGGTTCATCAGAACGTTGACGAACCAGCGACACTCGATCCGAAGCGCGGTGTCGAAATCGACCTGCGCGCCCTCGTAGACCGCCGATAGGAGCGCCTTCGCGGCCGGATAGACGCCCTGTGTCCGGCCGTTCACCATCGCCGAGGCACCGACGAAGGTCATGAAGCCCGCAGGGTGATAAGGCGCACCGCCAGGCATCTTGTAGCCCTTCTCGTCCCAGGGCTTGACGATCTTCGGCTCCGACAGGACCCAGGCACGCGCCCGTTCGACCAACTCCTCCGGCGGCACGACCTCGTCGATCACGCCGGCGGCCTTCGCCTGTTTGCCATCGTTCAGCTTGCCCTCGAGCAGCAGCGGCGCGGCGGCCATCGCGCCGAGCCGACGCACCAGCCGTGTCGTTCCGCCTGCGCCGGGGAAGAGGCCGACCTTGATCTCCGGCAGGCCGATCTTCGCCTTCGGGACGTCGGCGGCGAAGATCCGGTGGCAGGCGAGCGGGATCTCGAGACCGATGCCGAGCGCCGTGCCTGGCAGCGCCGCCGCAAAGGGCTTGCCGCCCCGGTTGGTCTTCGGGTCCATGCCGGCACGCTCGATCTTGCGCAGAATTGCGTGAATGCCCATCACGCCCTCGAAGAGACCCTTCGCGGGGATCTCGCCCACGCGCTCCTTCAGCGTCGCTATGAGCTTGAGATCCATGCCGCCGGCAAAGCTGTCGGGCTTGCCGGAGGTGATGACCGCGCCGCAGATCGCATCATCCGCGATTACCCGGTCGACAAGGGCCTCGAGGTCGGCGAAGCCCTGGAGGCTCATCACGTTCATGGACCGGCCCGGGGTGTCCCAGGTGATGATGGCGACGCCGTCGTCGCCCACGTCCATGCTGAAATCGCTCATCTGGAACAGTCCCTGTTGATTGCCCGCCCGCGGGGGCGCGCTCCCTGGCGGCCAGCCGCGCTGACGGCCGGAGAACGTGCGGTGCGGCGCGTCATACCCGCTCGATGATCGTCGCGGCGCCCATGCCCGACGCGACGCAGAGGGTGGCGAGGCCGACCTCCCGGTCCGAGCGTTCGAGCTCGTCGAGCAGCGTGCCGATGATGATCGCGCCGGTGGCGCCGAGCGGATGACCCATGGCGATGGCGCCGCCATTGACGTTGACCTTGTCCGGCGAGACGCCAAAGGCCTGCTGGAAGCGCAGCACGACCGCCGCGAATGCCTCGTTGACCTCGAACAGGTCGATATCGCCGATCGCCATGCCGGCCTCGGCAAGGATCTTCTCTGTCACCGGCACCGGGCCGGTCAGCATGATCGTAGGGTCGGTGCCGATCTTGGCCGTTGCGCGGATGCGCGCGCGGGGTGTCAGGCCCTGTGCTACCCCGAAATCCTTTGAGCCCACCAGCACCGCCGCCGCGCCGTCGACGATGCCGGAGCTGTTGCCGGCATGGTGGATGTGGCGGATCTCCTCGAGATGCGGGTATTTCATGATCGCGACCTTGTCGAAGCCGGGCAGCGTCTTGCCCATCTGCTCGAAGGCGGGCAGGAGTGCGCCGAGCGCCTGCATGTCGGTGCCGGGGCGGATGCTCTCGTCGCGGTCGAGAAGTGTCAGTCCGTTCTGGTCGGTGACCGGCACGATGGAGTTTGCGAACCGGCCGGCGTCCCAGGCATCGCTGGCGCGTCGCTGGCTCTCGACCGCCAGCGCATCGGCTTCGTCGCGGGTAAAGCCGTAAAGGGTCGCGATGAGATCGGCCGAGATGCCCTGGGGCACGAAATTGGTTTCCATGGCGATCGATGGATCGACAGCGATCGCAGCGCCGTCCGACCCCATCGCCACGCGGGACATCATCTCGACGCCGCCGGCGATATAGGCCTCTCCGGCACCGCCGCGGACCTGGTTGGCGGCAAGGTTCACGGCTTCCATGCCGGAGGCGCAGAAGCGGTTGATCGAGAGCCCGGGGATGCTCTGGTCGAGGTCCGACGCGAGCACTGCGGTGCGCGCGAGGCATCCGCCCTGTTCCTTCACCTGCGTGGCGTTGCCCCAGATCACGTCCTCGACCGCGTGGCCCTCGAGCCCGTTGCGCCGCTTGACGGCGTCGAGCATCTGCGCCGAAAGCCGCGCCGAGGTCACTTCGTGCAGCGCCCCGTCCCTGCGGCCACGGCCGCGTGGAGAACGCACGGCATCGTAGATATAGGCGTCTCTCATCGGTCTTCCTTCGCTCTCCGCGGTGTCAGGCCCGGTCCGCGGGGGAGCCGGGCATAAGCTCGTAGGGATGCTTCCAGCCAGGCAGCGCGGCGATCCGGTCGAGCCAGGCGTCGATATTGGAAAAGTCCTTGCGGTCGAACCCGAAGGGCTCTTCGTAGAAAAGGTAGCCGCAATTGGCGATATCGGCGATCGTCGGTCGCTCGCCAACCAGCCAGTCGCGGCCCTCGAGGCAGCGGTCGAGTACGGTCATCGCCGCAGTGTGACGCGCAATCAGGAAGGCGTTGACCGCATCGCTGCGCTTGTAAGAGGGGAGGAAGTTCATATTGAACCGCGCTGGCCCCGCCACGCCCGAATTCTTGTGGTTGTCGAACAGGATCCAGCGCAGAATCTCGCGCCGCTCGGCCGCGTCCTTCCAGCCAAGCTTCCCGCTCGTCTCAGCGACATAATCCTGGATCACGCCGGACTGGGTGAGCACAATCTCATCCTCCACCATCACCGGCACCTCGCCCATCGGGTTCAGGGCGCGGAAGGCCGGCTTTCGGGTCTCGCTATGAAAGAAATCGACAAAGACCGGCTCCCAGTCGAGTCCGGCGAGTTCAAGCGACAGCGCCGCCTTGTAGGCATTGCCGGATTCGCCGAAGCAATAGAGCCTGATTGCCATTGTCCCGTTCTCCACTTTGCCCCAGTCCGAGGCGATGTTTTCCCTGCGCTTGGCGGTGGCGCCGACAACCGCCCAGGGAGAAGACGCGTCGGGCCGCCGGACCCTGTTCCTCCCCCCGCGCACCGGTCGGCCCTGCTTCTTGCTGGCGAGCCTCTCCCTCGCCAAACCTGCCTCCGCCGTTACCTCTTGCGCGCCTCCAGCTCGGCCTGGAAGAGGCGGAGCCGGTGTGGCAGAGCGTCGTCATCGGTGACACTGCCGAAATTCTCGAACAGAAAGCACAATGCCTCGTCCTGCGTCAGCCCGGCTTCCTCGGCGAACTTGCGCAGGCGGCGATAGGCGTCCTCGCTCAGCGCGACGTTCAATCGGCGGGTGAGGCGCAGGCGTTTCGGCATCGTAGCGGCCCCGTTCAGAAGGCGTCGGCAGGCAGCGACATCACCGGCTCCGCGCCGCTCCGGATGCGGGCGAGATGCAGGGCGGTCGCCGGCAGCTGGCGCGCCATATAATATCGGCCGGTGGCGAGCTTGGCCTCGAGAAAGGCCGCGTCGCCCGTGCAGGCGGCGAGGTTTTCCCGCGCCGCCTTGGCCATCCGAGCCCACATCAGCCCGAGGCAGGTGTGGCCGAAGAGATGCATGAAGTCGTAGGAGCCTGCGAGCGCGGCGTTGGGATTGGTCATGCCGTCCTGCATGAAGAACATCGTCGCCGCCTGCAAGTCCACGATGGCCCGTGCGAGCGGATCGAGGAAGTCCGCCTCCAGGCCCACGTCCCCCTCGCTGTCCCGGATGAAGTCCTGCGCAAGCTCAAAGAAGGCCGTGACATGCCGGCTGCCGTCTTGGGTGAGCTTTCGGCCCACGAGGTCGAGCGCCTGAACGCCGTTGGCGCCTTCGTAGATCTGGGTGATGCGGGCATCGCGGACGAATTGCGACATGCCCGAAGCCTCGATATAGCCGTGCCCACCGAAGACCTGTTGCGCCTGGACGCACATCTCGAGCCCCTTGTCTGTCAGGAACCCCTTAAGCACGGGTGTCAGGAGCGAGACCAGACCCTCGGCCTCCGCGTCGCCGGAGCGATGCGATCGGTCGATCAGGCTCGCGCCCCAGAGCAGGAAGGCCCGCGCGCCCTCGACGAAGCTCTTCTGGTCCATCAGGTTGCGGCGGATATCGGGATGCACGATCAGCGGGTCAGCCGGCCCGTTTGGATTGGCAGGCAGCGGCACCGCGCGCCCCTGAAGCCGCTCCTTGGCATAGGCCGCCGCGTTCTGGTAAGCGGCCTCGGCCTGCGCAAGACCCTGCATCGCGACGCCGAGCCTGGCTTCGTTCATCATCGTGAACATCGCCCGCATGCCCTTGTGCGGCGCGCCCAGAAGATAGCCCTCGGCCTCATCGAAATTCATCACGCAGGTCGCGTTGCCGTGGATGCCCATCTTCTCTTCGAGCTTGCCCACGGAGACACCGTTGCGGGCACCGAGCCTGCCGGTGTCGTCGACGAGGAATTTCGGCACGATGAAGAGCGATACCCCCTTGATGCCCTCGGGGGATCCGGGAATCTTCGCCAGCACGAGGTGGACGATATTCTGGGCGAGGTCATGGTCGCCCGCCGAGATAAAGATCTTCTGGCCGGTGACCCGATAGCTCCCGTCTTCCTGCGGCACGGCCCGCGTGCGCATGAGGCCAAGATCGGTGCCACAATGCGGCTCGGTGAGGTTCATCGTGCCGGTCCAGTCGCAGGAAACCATCTTCGGCAGCCATTTGGCCTTCTGCGCTTCGGTCCCGTGAGTGTGGATCGCGGTGTAGGCGCCGTGCGTCAGCCCCTGATACATCGTGAAGGCCTGGTTGGCCCCCGAGAACAGCTCGCCGACCGCCGTGCCGAGCAGGACCGGCATGCCCTGACCGCCATAGGCGGGGTCGCAGTCAAGCGCGGTCCAGCCGCCCTGCTTCATTTCCTTGAAAGCCTGCCCGAAGCCCGCGGGCGTTCGCACGACGCCGTTGTCGAGCCGGCAGCCCTCGCGGTCCCCCACCGCGTTGAGCGGTGCAAGGACGTTGCCGGCGATCTTGCCGGCTTCCTCCAGGACCGCGGCGGTGAAACCTGCGTCGAGTTCGTCATAGCCCGGAATGTCCTGACGCGAGGCATCGAGCAACGCGTGCAGGACAAACTGGATGTCGTTCACTGGAGCCGTGTAGCTCGGCATGAGGACTCTCCTCGGGCCGGCATTCGGGCTATTCCGCGGCCGAATGGACGTTCAGTTCGACGAGCCGACGCTCGCACCAGGCGAGCTGTTCCTTGAGTTCTGTGATAGCCTCATCGAGTTCCGTGCGCTGCCGGACCATGTCATTGAGGTGCCGGGACGCGACCTCGTAGGTCCGAGCAAGCTGGGTCACCTGCTGGTCGCCGACGTCGTAAAGATCGAGAAGCTGGCGGATCTCCTCGAGGCTGAACCCGAACCGCTTGCCGCGAAGGATCAGCTTCAGCCGCGCCCGGTCCCGCCGGGTGAACAGCCGCCGCGTGCCTTGCCGGATCGGCGACAGGAGCTCTTTGGACTCGTAGAAACGCAGCGCGCGCGGGGTTACACCATAAGCATCGCACATCTTGCGTATAGTCATCAGGTCGTCTTCGTTACTCATCTCTCTTCCTCTCCGCACTCCGCAGAACCAACTACAACCGGGGCACGCGTTTCCGGCGCTTCCCTACACATTGCTTTACGCCAGCGTAAGTCTGACGCTGCGTCACATTTTGACCGGAAAGGCCGGTTTCTTGCCTGACGACGAAATTTCCTTGCGCCCACGATCAAAGGGCTTTGGAAGGCGGCGGGGGACAGGGATGATCTGGTCACGTCGCCATCCTCCCTAGTTCAGGGCCGCCGCGGTTTCGTCGCGGAGTTTCTGAAGCTCGAGAATCGTTTCTTCGAGCTCTGCCTTTCGGCGCCCGAGTTCGGCGAGTTGGCGGTCTGCCATCTCGATCCAGGTGTCGAGTTGGCGGCGTGTGCCCTCCTGCTCGTAGAGCAGAAGCCATTGCCGGATATCCTCGAGGCTGAAGCCGAACCGCCGGCCGCGCAGGATCAGCGTCATGCGCGCCACCTCGCGCGGGTGATACCAGCGGGTCCGTCCCTCCCGTTCGGGCTGAAGCAGTTCGATATACTCGTAATATCGCAACGTGCGCGGCGTCACATCGAACTTTGCGCACATTTCCTTGAAACTCAGCCGGACGCCGGGCACCGGGTCGCTCTCCGTCTATGGGTTCAAGAAAAAGGTATGGCTGTCCGCGAAAGCGTTCAATGGCCGATCGGCAAACCGCGACGACAGGGCGGGCTTGCAAGGCCGGTCTCGAACCGGATAGTCCGGGCCAACACGTGGAGCCACGGGAGAGCGGTGTGCAAAACCAGACGATTGCGCGGCAGGTGATCGAGTCGCTGCCCTTCTCGCAGGCGCTCGGGATGCGGCTGGAAGAAGTCGGGGAAGGGCGCGCGGTGCTTTCGATGCCCTGGGACGCGCGGCTTGTGGGCGACCCGCATACCGGCGTGATCCATGGCGGCGCGGTGAGCGCTCTGATGGACACCACCGCGGGCACCGCGGTCATCGCGCGCGGCGACGGCACGGGCACAACCGCGACACTGGATCTGAGAATCGACTACATGCGTCCCGCCCGCTCCGGCCAGCGGTTGCGCTGTGAGGCCGTCTGCTATCACACCACACGCACCGTCGCCTTCATCCGGGCCACCACTCAGGACGAGGATGCGGAGGCCGGCCCGGTGGCCACCGCCGTCGGCGCCTTCACCTTCGAGCGCCGGGAGGAGGTGTCGTGAGCAAGCCGCGGCCCGAACCTGTGCAGGTGATCAAGGAACGGCGTGACCGGGCGCTCGATGCGCTGGTTCGTGGCGTGCCCTATATCGCCTTTCTCGGCATCGCCTTCGACCGCCGCGGCGACGAACTCACGGCGATCCTGCCCTATCGAGAAACTCATATCGGGAACCCGACGCTGCCGGCGCTGCATGGCGGCGCGACCGCCTCCTTCCTCGAGGTGACCGCGATCATCGGGCTCGGCTGGTCGATCCTCTGGGAGAGGATCGAGAGCGGCGCCGTCGACCCCGCCGCGATCGGTGCCGGCCGGATCCCGGCCCTGCCCAAGACGATCGATTTCACGACTGATTTCCTGCGCACCGGCTTGCCGCGCGATGCCTATGCCCGCGCCCTCGTGAACCGCTCCGGGCGGCGCTATGCCTCCGTCCATGTCGAGGCCTGGCAGGACAACCGCGCACGGCCCTTTGCCCAGGCGACCGGCCATTTCCTGATGCCCGCGGATGACTGAGGCCGCCCACACGGGCGAGGTTCGGCCGATCACCCACCGGCGCGTGCTGGCCATCGCCGCACCCATCGTGCTCTCCAACACGACGGTTCCGATCCTCGGGCTGGTCGACACCGGCGTGGTCGGACAGATGGGCGAGGCCGCGCCGATCGGCGCGGTTGGGATCGGCGCGATCATCCTGACGTCGATCTACTGGATATTCGGCTTCGTCCGGATGGGGACGACCGGGCTGGTCGGCCAGGCGCATGGTGCCGGGAACCGGGCCGAGGTCTCCGCGCTGCTCACCCGGGCCCTGATCGTCGCCGGTATCGCGGGCGGCGCGACGATCCTTGCGCAATCGGCGATCTTCGCCGGCGCCTTCCGGCTGTCGCCCGCGAGCCCCGAGGTCGAGGCGCTGGCGCGGCAGTATCTGGCGATCCGCGTCTGGTCGGCGCCCGCGGCCATCGCCATCTTCGGGCTCACCGGATGGCTCATCGCGCTGGAGCGAACGTGCTCGGTGCTGGTCCTTCAGGTTGCGATGAACGCGGTCAATATCGCGCTCGACCTGCTCTTTGTCCTCGGTTTCGAGTGGGGCGTGCGCGGCGTTGCCGTCGCCACTTTCGTTGCCGAATGGGGCGGCGCGGGCCTCGGCCTGTGGCTCTGTCGGGACGCGTTCGCGGGGCGCTTCTGGCGCGACTGGTCCCGGGTCTTCGACCGCGTGCAGCTGTTTCGCATGGCCTCGGTGAATACCGACATCCTGATCCGTTCGCTGCTGCTGCAGGCGATCTTCGTCTCCTTCCTCTTCTTTGCCGCCGATCTTGGCGACGTGGCGCTCGCCGCCAACCAGGTGCTGCTGCAATTCCTCCAGGTGACGGCCTATGCGATGGACGGCTTCGCCTTCTCTGCGGAGGCGCTGGTCGCACAGGCGATGGGGCGGCGCAGCGTCCCGGCGCTCCGCCGGAGCGCGGTGATGACAAGCCTCTGGGGGCTCGGCGCCGGGCTCGCGATGGCCGCGGGCTTCGCGCTTGTCGGTGGCGCGGTGATCGATCTCATGACCACCGCGCCCGAGGTGCGCATCGCGGCGCGGGACTATCTGCCCTGGATGGTGGCGGTTCCCATTCTCGGCGCGGCGCCCTGGATGCTCGACGGCATCTTCATCGGCGCGACCCGCACGCGCGATATGCGAAACATGATGCTCCTGTCGGCGTTGGCCTATGTGCTGACGTTGGCCGCGCTGATGCCCGTTTTCGGTAATCACGGCCTCTGGGCGGCTCTGGCCGTCTCCTTTGTTGCGCGGGGGACGACGCTCTGGATCCGCTATCCCGCGCTGGAGCGCGCCGTCGGCCAGTGATCCCGCTGGCGGTGCCCTGCCGTCCGCGCCGCGGCCTTTCGGCCGGGCGGTGCGAACAGTCTCTATCCAGGCAAGCGGCGGCGGGATAGGCTCGCCCTCACAGGATCCGTATCCGGGCAGGGACGATGACCGACTACCTCCTCCACTATTGGCCCATCGCGTTTCGAGGAGAGTTCGTGCGCGCGGTCCTCGCTTATGCGGGCGCGTCCTGGGAAGAGCCGGGCATGGACGAGATCCGGGCGCAGAAGTCGCGTGCGCCGCGAGATCAGATCGTGCCGCATATGGGGCCGCCCGTGCTCACCGACCTCCGCGCCAATGCCAGCATCGCCCAGATGCCCGCCATCCTGTTCTACCTCGCCGAACGCCATGGCCTGTTTCCGCAGGAGCCGATGCGCCGGGCGCTCTGCCTCAAGGCGGTCGAGGATGCCAATGACGTGCTCTACGAGATGACCCGCCACAACGGCAACCAGATGTGGACCGACGATGCCTGGCGCGTCTTTCGGCCCCGGCTCGACCGCTGGATGGGGATTTTCGAGGAGACCGGGCGACGTTTCGGCCTCGAGGCCGGTGACGGATTCCTGCTAGGCACCGCGGACGCCTGCCTCGCCGATCTTGTGACCGCGACGCTCTGGGGAACGATGACCGAAAAGCTGCCGCCGCTCAGGCCGGTGCTCGATGCCAATGCGCCCCGGATCGCGGGACTCTGCGACCGGATGGCGGCGCGTCCGGCGCTCGCGGCGCAGCGAAGGGACAGCGATGCACGCTTCGGCGATGCCTGGTGCGGCGGCCAGATCGAGGCGTCGCTCCGCGCCGTGATCTGAAAAGCCGGGACCTAAAGGTCCGCGCCCACCGCCTCCGCGACCTTGGAAACCCCGTCGCGCGCGAGCAGCGCCTCTAGGTCCCGCAGGATCTCGCCCACGAGCGACAACCCGCCATAGACCAGCGCGGTATAGAGCTGCACCGCCGTCGCGCCGGCGCGGATCTTGGCATAGGCCTCCGCGCCCGAGCCAACGCCGCCCACGCCCACAAGCGGGATGCGCCCGCCGGTCTCCGCGAAGAGCCGCGCGAGCACGGAAGTCGATCTCTCGAAGAGCGGCGCGCCCGAGAGACCGCCGGCCTCGACGGCATGCGGGCTCCGGAGCCCCTCCCGCGAGAGCGTGGTGTTGGTCGCGACGATCGCGTCGATACCCGTTTGTCCGGCGACCTCGGCGATATCGGCGATATCGGCCTCGGTGAGATCCGGCGCGATCTTCACGAAGACCGGAATGCGCCGCGCCAACCCGTCACGCACTTCCAGGACGGAGCGAAGCAGCGCCTCAAGCGCCGCCTTGCCCTGCAAGTCGCGCAGGTTCTCGGTGTTGGGCGAGGAGACATTGACGGTCGCAAAGTCGAGATGCGGTCCGCAGCAGGCCAGCACGCGGGCAAAATCCTCGGTGCGATCCGGGCTGTCCTTGTTCGCGCCGAGGTTGAGGCCGATCACGGCCCCCTTTGGACGCGCCGCGAGCCGCGCGGCCATCGCTTCCATGCCGTCATTGTTGAAGCCGAAACGGTTGATGACAGCGCGATCCTCTCTGAGACGGAAGAGCCGCGGCTTCGGATTGCCCGGTTGCGGGCGCGGCGTCACGGCTCCGACCTCGAGAAAACCGAAACCGGCGCGCGCCAGCGGCGAGAGCGCCACGGCGTTCTTGTCCATGCCGGCGGCGAGGCCGAGCGGGTTCGGCAAGTTCAGCCCGGCCAGCGTCACGCGGAGTCGCGGCGAAGTGATCGGCCCCGGCAGCGGCACAAGCCCGGCGGTGAGCGCCCTGAGCGCCAGCCCGTGCGCAAGCTCCGGATCGAGCCGCCGCATCGCCGCGAGGCCGATCCGCTCCAGCCGGCTCATACCACGCCTTCGGGAAAGATGTGGCCCGCCCCGCCCAAGGGGAGCGACTTGTCCCAGGTGACCTCCTCCAGCCGCAGCGTCCGATAGAGATGCGGGAAAAGCGCGCCACCCCGCGACGGCTCCCATTTCAGCGCCTCACCGAGCGCCTCGGCCTTCACGGCCACCAGCACAAGATCCGGCTCATCGGCGAAATGCTTCTCGGCGGTGCCCGTGACCTGCGCGGCGGTCGAGAAATGGATGAAGCCGTCTTCGAGGTCCACGGGCGCACCCGCGGTTTCGCCGGCATCGCGGAAGGCCTCCCATTCCGGGCGGCGGAGTATCTTGTAGATCAGCATGCAGGCGATGTGCCCCGCCGCGCGGGCTGGGTCAAGCGCCTGTCACGATCCCGTTTCCCGGCATCGATAGAAAGACTCGAAGGGTTTGACGCCGGAGCCGAAGCCCGACACTCTTTGCGCCATATAACAGGGAGATTCCGATGTTCGCACGCCTTCTCACTTCGGTCGCCGCGCTCGCCACGATGGCAGGCGCCGCCCAGGCCGATTACACTCTGACCATCCTGCACACCAACGACTTCCATTCCCGCTTCGAACCGATCAGCAAATACGATTCGGGCTGCTCGGCGGAGGACAATGCCGAGGGCAAGTGCTTCGGCGGCTCCGCGCGCCTGGTGACGGCCGTGGAAGAGGCCCGCGCCCGCGCCGAGAACCCGGTCCTCTTCGATGGCGGTGATCAGTTCCAGGGCACGCTTTACTATACCTATTACAAGGGCAAGATGGCGGCCGAGTTCATGAACAAGCTCGGCTACGACGCGATGACCGTGGGCAACCACGAATTCGACGACGGCCCCGAAGTGCTGCGCGGATTTGTGGACGCGGTCGATTTCCCGGTCTTGATGTCGAACGCGGACGTAAGCGGTGAACCGCTGCTGAAGGATGCGATCAAGAAGTCCACAGTCATTGAGCGCAACGGCGAGAAGATCGGATTGATCGGCCTGACGCCTCAGGACACCGCCGAACTCACGATTGGCGGCAGGGATCTGACCTTCACCGACCCCACCCAAGCCGTTCAGGCCGAAGTCGACAAGCTGACGGCTGAAGGGATCAACAAGATCATCGTTCTCAGTCACTCGGGATATCTGGTGGATCAGGCAGTCGCCGCGAACACGACGGGCGTGGATGTGATCGTTGGCGGACATGACAATACGTATCTGTCCAACGTGTCCGAGAATGCGAAGGGGCCATATCCCACCATGGTCGGCGACACGGCCATCGTGCAGGCCTATGCCTATGGCAAGTTCCTCGGCGAGCTGAAGGTGGTTTTCGACGACGAGGGCAAGGTGATCTCTGCCGAGGGTGAGCCGCTCATCATGGATGCCTCGGTTGCCGAGAATCCTGAGGCTGTCGCCCGCATCGCCGAGCTCGCCAAGCCGCTCGACGAGATCCGCAACAAGGTGGTTGCCGAGACGTCCGAGGCGATCGAGGGCTCCCGCGAAGTCTGCCGTGCCATGGAATGCCCGATGGGCAACCTCGTGGCCGACGCGATGCTCGACCGGGTGAAGGACCAGGGTGTCACCATCGCAATCGCCAATGGTGGCGGCCTGCGTGCCTCGATCGATGCCGGAGAGGTGACGATGGGCGAGGTGCTGACCGTGCTGCCCTTCCAGAACACGCTCTCGACCTTCGAGGTCACCGGCCAGACCGTGATCGACGCGCTGGAGAACGGCGTGAGCGAGGTCGAGGAAGGCGGCGGTCGCTTCCCGCAGGTCGCCGGGATTAAGTTCACCTGGGATCCGGCCGCCGAGCCCGGCTCCCGGGTCGTCGAGGTGATGGTCGCCGAGGGCGACGGCTGGGCGCCGATCGACCCGGCCAAGAGCTACTACCTCGTCTCCAACAACTTCGTCCGCGGTGGCGGCGACGGTTACGCGATGTTCCGCGACGCGAAGAATGCCTATGATTTCGGCCCCGACCTTGCCGATGTAACGGCCGAATATCTCGCGGAAATGGGGCCCTATAAGCCCTACACGGATGGCCGGATCGCCACCAAGTAGCGCTTCCGAACGCAAAGCGACGCTGGGCCGGCCCTGTCGGCCCCGCGCGATCGACTGGCTTCGTTCTACCGGAGCGAAAGGTGCCGCGGTCGCGGCGGCGTGGTTTCGGGCGATGAGCCGGCGGCCGGTTCGGCCATGTGTCGCGACCGTTTCAGCGCTGAGCCGTCTGGGCTATGCTGCCGCCCATGTGCGGACGCTTCGTCAATCTCCTGCCCACCGAAGCCATGGCGCGCCTCTTCGAGGCGGTGCCGGGCAACGACCTCCCCGATGGGGAGCGCTATAATATCTGCCCGACCAACATGATCACCACGGCCGTCTCGGAAGACGGCCAACGGCGCCTGCGCGCCATGCGTTGGGGCTTCCTGCCACACTGGTACAAGACGCCCACCGACGGCCCGCTCATCATCAACGCGCGCGCCGAGGGCATTGCCACCAAGCCCGCCTTCCGCGAGGCGATCCGCAGTCGCCGCTGCCTAGTTCCCGCCTCGGGCTTCTTCGAATGGACCAAGGGCGCCGAGGGCGCGCGGCTGCCCTGGTATATCCGCCCCGCGGACGCAGGCCCGATGGTCATGGCCGGTGTCTGGCAGGACTGGGAGCGGGAAGGGGCACGGATGACGACGGTCGCCATTGTCACCTGCGCCGCGGGCGGCGGGCTCGAGGCTCTGCACCACCGGATGCCGGTGATCCTCGCGGCCGAGGATTGGCCGCTCTGGCTCGGCGAGTCGGGGCACGGCGCCGCGGTCCTGATGCGGCCGTCGCCGGAAGGCAGCCTCGCCTGGCACCGGGTCGACCCGGCCGTGAACTCCAATCGCGCCACCGGTCCGGAGCTGATCGAACCCATGGCCGACGGCTGACGTATTCAAAAACACGCATATACTGCGACCAATCGCGCACCCCTTGCGAAAACGTTTGCCGACTTGATCGTAATCAAGGAAGAGAAGCGCTGCATGAATAGCGTCATGCCAGCCGAGTCCGGGCTGTATTCCGTCGCGCACAGTCGCACGACCCCGGCCTGGACCGCGCGAGCCGAAGGAGGAGCACGCGCATGTCCGACAGCGACACGCATGGGAGCGTCCCGGCAGCAGAGCCGGGGCAGGGGACAACGCGCGCGGCGCAGGACGGCCGGGCGAGCGGCTTTCCGATCGTTGCGCGAACCGACTTTTCGGAGACGACCTTCCTGCTGGAGATCGAGCATCCGCAGATGGCGCGGGCGGCGAAGCCGGGTCAGTTCGTCATCGTCATGATAGACGAGCACGGCGAGCGCATCCCGCTGACCATCGCCGATTTCGACCGCGAGAAGGGGACTGTCACGCTGGTGATCCAGGCGGTTGGCAAGTCGAGTCGCGAGATGCAGGCGCGCGCGCAGGTTGGCGCGACGCTCTACGGCATCGCCGGCCCGATGGGCATTCCGAGCGAGGTGTCCCATGCGAAGAAGGTGATCTGCGTTGGCGGCGGCCTCGGCGTGGCGCCGATCTACCCGCAGGCGCGGGCCTTCAAAGAAGCAGGCGCCCATGTGATCGGCGTCGTTGGCTTCCGCTCCGCCAATCTCGTCTTCTGGGAAGAGAAGTTCCGCGACGTCTGCGACGAGTTCATCATCTGCACCGATGACGGGTCGGCCGGCATCAAGGGTATGGTCACCGACGGGATTGCGCAGGCGATCGCGGCGCATGGCGATATCGACGAGGTGGTGGCCATCGGCCCGCCGGTGATGATGCGTGCCTGTTCCGAGGCGACCCGACCGCATGGTATAAAGACAATGGTGAGCCTCAACCCGATCATGGTGGATGGAACCGGAATGTGCGGTGGCTGCCGTGTCCGCGTCGGCGGGCGGATCAAGTTCGCCTGCGTCGACGGACCGGATTTCGACGGCCACGAGGTCGATTACGACGACCTGATGGCGCGGCTGAAGCGCTACCGGCCGCAGGAGGCCAAGGCCATGGAACGCTGGGACGAGAACTGCCGCATGCTGGCGATGGAAGAGGAGGCCCGCTAGATGGCACGCAAGACGATCCGGTCGATCCCGCAGGAACGGGCCTTCATGCCAGTGCTGGACGCCGAGACTCGGGCAACCAATTTCGAAGAGGTCTCGCTCGGGTTCGACGAGGCGAACGCGCTGGTCGAATGCGAGCGCTGCCTGATGTGCCCCGAACCCGCTTGCGTCGAAGGCTGCCCGGTCGGCATCGACATCCCAGGTTTCATCGCCAGGATGATCAAGAAGGACTATCACGGCGCCTGGGAGGTGCTGACGGATTCTACCCTGCTCCCCGCGGTCTGCGGCCGGGTCTGCCCACAGGAGGACCAGTGCGAAGGCGTCTGCGCAGTGGCCGTGAGCGGCGGGCTGGAGCCGGTCGCCATCGGCAGGCTCGAACGCTGGCTCGGTGACAAGGCGATCGAGAACGGCTGGCACAAGAAGAGCCATGTCGAGCCCAACCGCTTCCGGATCGGTGTCATCGGATCGGGTCCGGCGAGCATGGCCTGCGCGGCCGATCTCGCCAAGGCGGGCTGCGAGGTCACGGTCTTCGAGGCGCTGCACGCGCCCGGCGGGGTACTGCGCTACGGCATTCCGGAATTCCGGCTGCCCAACTCGGTCGTGGATGCCGAGATCGGCAACATGAAGGATCTCGGCGTCGAAATCCGCAACAATACGCTGGTCGGTCGGCTCTTCACCGTCGAGCAGATGATGGACGAGATGGGCTATGACGCCGTGTTCATCGGCACCGGCGCAGGCACCCCGAAGTTCATGGACATCCCCGGCGAGAACCTCAACGGCGTGCTCTCGGCCAACGAGCTCCTGACCCGCTGCAACCTGATGCATGCGGGCGAGTTCCCGAATTTCGACACGCCGCTGGAGATCGGCAAGAAGGTCGCCGTCATTGGCGCCGGCAACACGGCGATGGACGCGATGCGGGTCTCGCTCCGGCTCGGTGCCGAGGAGGTCCACTGCGTCTACCGGCGCACCGAAGCCGAATGCCCGGCGCGCAAGGAAGAGCTTCACCACGCGCAGGAAGAGGGGATCGAGTTCCACTGGCTGACCGCGCCGGTCGAGCTTCTGGGGGATGACGCAAACAACGTCCGCGCCATGCGCTGCCAGCGGATGGAGTTGGGCGCGCCCGACGACTCGGGCCGGCGGCGGCCGGTGCCGATCGAAGGATCGGAATATGAGTTCGAGGCCGACACGGTGGTTTACGCCATCGGCACCTCGCCCAACCCGATCCTCGGGCAGACCTCGAAGGTCGGGCTCAACAAATGGGGCTATATCGACACCGACGCGGATCTCGCGACGTCGCTCGCGGGCGTCTACGCGGGCGGCGATATCGTCACCGGCGCGGCGACGGTGATCCTCGCCATGGGCGCCGGCCGGCGCGCGGCGACGAGCATCCGCAAGTATCTCGGCATCCGCGACTCGATGGTGGTCTACGAACCCGAGCGAACGGGCTTCGAGGATACGCTCTTCGGCATCGACATGGCCGAGAAGAACTTCACCCAGCTGCGGCAGATCTAGAAGAAGGCGAGGCAGGACAATGACCTCAGACAGCATGGAAGCAGTCGCCGACCCCCGGGCAGACGAGGGTGACGCAGGACGGCCGGCGCGGTCGCGCCCGGCGGAGGTGCTTCAGGAACATATCGTCGAGATCGTGAGCGACTCGGGCGAAGGCGCGCAGCGCTGCGGCCAGTCGCTGGCGGCGATCGCGGCGCGCTCGGGTATGGGGATCTGGACGGTGGAGATCATCCCCGCCGAGATCCAGCCGCCGCCGCGCTCGGTGGCCGGTGCCTCCGGCAACCGCGTACGCATGGCGGCCGGCCCGGTGACCAATATCGGCGACCAGGCCGACCTCGTGGTCGCCTTCAACGAGCAGGTGCTGCTCGGCCGGCTCAATGCCGGCGAGATCAAGCCGGGCGCGACGATCCTGATCGAGAGCGGCTGGCAGGAGGACATGCATCCCGGCATCGTCGCCTCCTACCTGAAGGTCTGCGCCGATGTGCGCGCGAAGGGCTACAAGCTCTACGAAGTGCCGATGGGCAAGGAATGCCTGAAGTTCATTCCCGATCCGCGCAAGGGCAAAAACATGTTCGCGCTCGGCATGCTCTGCGCCATCTACTCGCTTGACGAGGAGGCGGCTCGGGCGCAGGTCCGCTACATCTTCGCCAAGAAGGACCAGCGGATCATCAACGCCAACATCGAGCTGCTCGATGCGGGCCGCGCCTGGGCCGAGGAAAACCTCGACATCGCCTACCGGATCCCGGCGCCGCCGGTGACCGAACCGCAGGTGGTGATGAACGGCAACGCCGCGCTGGCGCTCGGCACGGTGGCCTCGGGCATGGAAGTCTGCGCGATGTATCCGATCACGCCGGCGACCTCCGCGAGCCACTACCTCTCGGCGATCTTCGAGAAGGTGGGCTGCGTCGTGCACCAGGCGGAGGACGAGATCTCCGCCTGCTGCTTTGCCATCGGCGCCTCCTATGCCGGCAAATGCGCGGTGACGATCACCTCCGGCCCCGGCCTCTCGCTCAAACAAGAGGCACTCGGCCTCGCGGTGATGTCGGAGATTCCGCTCGTCGTCATCGACGTACAGCGCGGCGGACCCTCGACCGGCCTGCCGACCAAGGTGGAGCAGGGCGACCTTATGGCCGCGATGTTCGGTACCCATGGCGACGCACCGAAGGTGGTGATGGCGGTGTCCTCGATCGAGGACTGTTTCCACTCGGTCATCACCGCGCGGAAGATCGCCGAGACCTTCAACATGGTCGTGGTGATCCTGTCGGATGCCGCCCTTGCGACGGCACAGCAGCCCTTCCGCCGACCGGAGTTCCGCGCCGACTGGCTGGCGCCGCCGGTCAACCAGAGCGCAGTGCCGGAAGATGCGCACCCCTATGACTGGGACGAGCGCACCGGCATCGCCACCCGCTTCATTCCCGGCCAGCCGAACGGCATGCATTGCCTCACCGGGCTTGCGCACGACCGGGACAGCCATGTGGCCTATGATCCGGCGACCAACGAGGAGGGGCTGCTCAACCGCTCGCGCAAGCTCGCGGCGCTTCAGACAACGCTTCGCCTCGAACCGGTCCACGGCGACGAGGAGGGCGACCTCCTGTTGATCGGCTGGGGATCGAGCCGCGGCGCGATCCAGGAGGCGGTCGACCGGCTGCGTGCCAAGGGGCACAAGGTCTCTTCGCTGCACCTGAAATTCCTGCAACCGATGGCCTCGGGCATCGATACGGTGATGAAGCGGTTCAAGAAGGTGATGACCATCGAGAACAACTGGAACGACCCGCTGTCGGACCCGCTCGTCACCCCCGACAACCGCCGCCTGTCGCATCTGGCGATGCTCCTGCGCTCGCGCTGGCTGGTCGATGTCGACTGCTGGGGCAATTCGCGCGGACAGCCGCTGAAGCCCGGTGAGATCACCGCCGCCGCCCTCGCCAAGCTGGGAGAAGTGAAATGACCGCGACAATGACCCAGTGCCTGACGCAGTTGGTCCAGACCGACTACGGCATGACCGACTACCAGAGCGAGATCGAGCCCCGCTGGTGCACCGGCTGCGGCGACAACGCGATCCTGACGGCGATGCAGCGGCTTTGCCGCGACGAGCAACTCCCGCCGGAGAAGACCGTCAGCGTCTCGGGCATCGGCTGTGCCTCGCGGCTGCCGCATTACATGAATGCCTATGGTTTCCACGGCATCCATGGCCGCGCGCTGCCGATCGCCGAAGGAATCAAGATCCGCCGCCCCGACCTCTCGGTCTTCGTCACCACAGGCGACGGCGACAACTGTTCGATCGGCGCGGCGCACTGGCTCCACGCGGTGCGCTACAACATGAACATGGTGGTCATGCTGCATGACAACCAGGTCTATGGCCTGACCAAGAAACAGGCCTCGCCAACCTCGCCCAAGGGGCTGACGACCAACACCACTCCCTTCGGCGCCGCGCTCAATCCGCTGAACCCGCTGACGGTGACGCTAGGCATCTCAAACGTCTCCTTCGTGGCCCAGGTGGTCGACTGGATTCCGGAGCTGCTCTACGAGGTCCTGCACATGGCCTACAAGCACAAGGGCTTCTCCTTCATCCGCATCCTGCAGCGCTGCCCGAACTTCATGGACCACCATTTCGACAACTGGATGCAGGACCCGGCACGCACCCGGATCCTGACCCATTCGGACGGTCTGCGCCTGAAGCCGGAGCTGTCCCGGGTCTACAAGAAGCAGGAGACGCATGACCCGCTCGACATGCCGCGTGCCCTGGCGCTGGCGGCGCTGACCGACGAGGTGCCGGTCGGCATTCTCTACAAGAACCCCGAAGTGCCCTGCTACGACGAGCTGCGGGCCGGCGAGCGCCCCTCGACCCCGTCGCTGGTCGAGACGGTGCTCAACGAGGAGTTCGACAAGGTCGGCATCTGGCCGGCAGAGACGGCGGAGGCCGGGAGATAGGCAGATGCAACACCAGACGATTGCCCCCACACCTATGCCGAGCGGCCCGGCGACGCCGTCGCTTCGGCCCGCGCTCTTTGCCCGCTACCGGGCGCTTGAGGACTTGCGGCACGACTACCCGCTCATCCTCGTCGACCGGAAGGCGGACCGGCCCCTGCTGCGCCCGCTCTCCCGTGTCATCGACGACACCCTGAAGCGGGTCGCGCCCGCGGATCTCTCCGGCGAGGCGCTTCGGAGCCAAGTGCTCCGGCTCGAGGCCGGGATCCGCGCGCGGATCTTTGCCGGCCGGGAGGGACGGCTCTCCGATCTCTGGCGCGAGGTCGCTGCGGAGATGATCGAGACCAGCGGCGAGGCGCCGTTCGGCGCCCTCGACAACAACCTGGAGACCGCGCGCAAGGCGCTTCCGCTCGACGGCATGGTGATCGGCTGCGATGGCGAGACGCCGGGCAAGGTCCTGCGCCATGCCTGGGACGCGAAACAGGCGGCCAAGGCGCACCGGTTCCGCAAGATCGTCGACGGGCTGATCCTGAAGCTCGAGGACATCCTGAAATCCGACCACATGAAGTCGGACGAGGCGCATGGTCCGAGCGCGCTGGCCTCGGCAATGGGCGAGACCGCCAACGGGGCGATCGATTTTGGCGCGCTCTCCTCGGTGCTGCACCGCGCCCGGCCCGAAGACCGCCTGCCCGCCGACCGGGTCGACCGTATCCGCGGCGCGCTCGGCGTGCTCCGGTGCCAACCCTTCTTCGGCCCGGGCCGCGCCTCGCATAACTGCGCCGAACGGCGCGACCCCTACAGCTACACTTTCGATACCTGCTCGGCCGCGCTCGACGCCTATCGGGAGCGCCTGCCGGACGTGCTCGAATTCACCAAGGCGCTGACGGTGGCCGAACTCGAGGTCGCGCACAAGTATCGCCCGGAGTTGCATGACGGGATCCTCGCGAGCTTCGACGAGAGCGACCTTTCGGCCGAGCAGATCAACCTGCTGCCCTCGGCGCTGGTCTGCCTGCGCGACGGCGAGACCGAATCGGCCGAGATCGCCCGGAGTTACGAGGCGCTGGCCTGTGGCCTGCCGATCACGGTGATGATCCAGGTCGACGACCTCCTCGGCCCGACATCGCCGGAGCCGCCCGCGCACAGTTTCGGGGCCGGCACGGCCCGGCTCGCGACAATGGCGATCGGGCTGAACAACGCCTTCGTTCTGCAATGCGCCTCCGCCCATATCCACGGCATGAACGCGGAACTGGAACGCGGAATGGAATACGAGGGCCCGGCGCTGTTCTCGATCTTCTCCGGCGCGACGCCGAGCGTGCCCGATGTCGCGCCCTATATCGTCTCGGCGGCGGCCACCGAATCGCGCGCCTTCCCGAGCTTCACCTACGACCCGTCCGCTGGTGGTGACTGGGCGGCGCGGTTCGACCTGACATACAACCCGCAGCGCGAGGCCGACTGGCCGCTGCATCGGCTGGACTATGAGGACGCGCAAGGCCAGCGCCAGAGCGAGGAGGTCGCCTTCACCTTTGCCGATTTCGCCGCTTGCGACAGCCGCTACGCCCGGTTCTTCCAGCCGGTAAACGGCGAGGCGCGCGAGGAGGCGCCGGTCACGGTTCGCGACTGGATGAAGCTGCAGAGGGCGGCGGCCAATTTCTCGGCGCCCGCGATCCCGGTAATCGACCCCGACGCGCGGCTCTTCCGGGTGACCGTCGAGGGCAAGCTCGCGGAGATGGTGCGCCGGTGCAACGACGCCTGGCGGCGCCTGCAGGAACTGGCTGGGATCAACAATTCCCACGCGCTGCGCCTGTTGCAGGAAGACCGCCTGAAACGCGAGCAGACCGCAGAGTCCACCCCCGCGGCCGAGACGCCGGAGCCAGTCGCCGAAACACCTGTCCCGGCCGAGGCACCCGCGGCGGCGCAGGAGGGAGCGGCGGATGGTGCGCCGTGGATCGAGACGCCGCGCTGCACGACCTGCAACGAGTGTGTCCAGACAAACAGCGCGCTCTTCGCCTATGACGATAACAAGCAGGCCTATATCAAGGATCCGGACGCCGGCACCTACCGCCAGCTTGTCGAGGCGGCGGAGAGTTGCCAGGTCAGCATCATCCATCCGGGCCAGCCGCGGAACCCGGACGAGGCGGATCTTGAGGAGCTGATCGAGCGCGCCGCGCCGTTCAACTGACGGCGGGAGAAGGGCGGCCGGGGCCGCGAGGTCCCGGCGGCGCGACGACCCGAACAGGGAATCGATCCCTCGAAGACACCGTTCCGCGCCGATCGGGTCGCGGTCGCGCGGCGGGTGCGTGGCCCTATGGCCGGCCTACCGGGGTGCGAGATGCCTCTGGCGAGGATTGGGTGCGCGGTGCGCCACGAAATTAACATCCGGTTTGTCACTGCGTGCAATCGGGCAGTCGCCATGCCGTTCCGGAGGGGATACAGATTCCGCAGATCCGAAGGAGAGAGATCGTGACTAAGCTCATTTTTGTCCTGAATGGACCGAACCTCAACCTGCTCGGCAAGCGCCAGCCCGAAATCTACGGGCGCGAGACGCTGGAGGACGTGGAGCGGAACTGTGCCAAGGTCGGCGCAGGTTTCGGCCTCGACGTGCGGCTGCTTCAATCCAACCACGAGGGCCAGATCGTCGACTGGATTCACGAGGCGCGCGAGGCGGCTGCCGGCATCGTGATCAATCCGGGGGCCTTCACGCATACCTCGGTGGCCATTCTGGATGCGCTGAACGCCTTCGAAGGACCGGTCTTCGAGGTGCATATCAGCCAGGTACACAAGCGCGAGGCCTTCCGGCACCACTCCTATGTCAGCATGCGGTCGGACGGCATTATCGTCGGCTGTGGCATCGAGGGCTACGAACTCGCCATGCGCCGCCTCGGAACGCTCCTCGCGGACTGAGCGCCTGCGACGGCCGGACCGCGCTTCGGCGGCCGCGTCTCTCCTGTGCCCGCAGTGTGCCGGTGAATCCGCCGGTGCAATCTGTCTCCTCCCCAATCGCGGGTCGCAACAGGCCCGCGCCCTGCCAAAGCAAGGACGTGGCCATGGCCGATCTTCAACTGGGACTCATCGGTGACAACATCTCCAGCTCCTCGGCACCACGGCTGCATCGCCTCGCCGGACGTCAAAACGGGCTCGACGTTCGATACGACCGGCTTGTCCCGGCGGAGCTCGGCAAGTCCTTCGACGAGATCCTGGCCGATTGTCGCGCGACCGGGTTCCGCGGGATCAATGTCACCTATCCTTACAAGGAAGTCGCGGCCCGCAAGGTCACCATCGAAGACCCGCAGGTTCGCCGCATCGGCGCGGTGAACACGATCC
Source organism: Tropicimonas sp. IMCC6043 (assembly GCF_004146235.1). Lineage (GTDB taxonomy): Bacteria > Pseudomonadota > Alphaproteobacteria > Rhodobacterales > Rhodobacteraceae > Tropicimonas. The sequence goes on from NZ_SELO01000024.1 coordinate 49,035, forward strand.
GGTTCGAGGATGGCGCGGCATTCGGGTTCAACACGGACTACACCGGATTCATCGGCGGCTACCGGGCGGTCCGGGGAGACAAAGCCCCCGGCGTCGTCGGCGTTGCGGGGGCGGGCGGTGTCGGGCGCGCGGTCACTTTCGGCCTGCTGACGCTCGGGGCGAGCGAGATCCGTCTGTTCGACCGGGACGCGGAAAAGGCCGAGACGCTGGCCCGGGCGCTGCGGGAGGCCGGCACGGAGACACGTGTGGCGGCGTCCGCCAGCCCGGCCGAGATGGCGCGCGACACGACTGGCCTCATCAACTGCACGCAGCTGGGCATGGTCGGCTATCCCGGCTCCGCTATCCCGCGCGACCTGATGGGCGGCCAGGAATGGGCATTCGATGCGGTCTACACGCCGATCGACACGGCTTTCCTGCTGGATGCGGCGGCGGAGGGGATGCAGATCATCTCTGGCTACGAACTGTTCTTCTTTCAGGGCGTCCATGCCTGGTCGATCTTCTCCGATCTCCCGCTGGACGAGGATCGTCTGCGGCAGGATCTGGCCTCGGGTGCGGACTGAGAACGCAATCCGCGCGTTTCAGCTGGCTAGATTTGCCTGGCACAGAGTGGCGTGGCGCAGGCTCGTCCGATAGCGGACGGCGTGCATCAAGTCCGGGCGCGCGCGGCGGTTGCGCCGCTCATTTCCGCTTTCACCTGTTCGACCAGCGCGTCGGCAAAGACCGACCGGGGCGTGTTGGCGTTGAAGGCCGCATAGGCCCGGAACGCGGTCGGCTCGGCGATCGGGCGGATCTCGATCCCCGGATAGCGGGACGGTCCGGCGAGCGAGAACTCGTCGATGATCGCGACGCCGAGGCCACGACCGACAAGAGAGGCGATCATCTCGCCGGTGCGGGCGAGAATCGCGTATTCGACGTCGAGGCCATTTTGCCGGAACGGCTCGTGCAGGATGCGCCCATAGGGGTCGTCGAGCCCGACGCCGATCAGGCGTTCGGACACAAGAGATTGCACGGAGACGTGGTCCTTTGCAGCAAGCCTGTGCCCGGTCGGGAAGATCGCCATGAGTCGGCCGGCGTGGAGCAACTGCATCGTCAGGCCGGGATGATCGAGCTTATAGCTGAGCAGGGCGATCTCGCCGCGCCCCAGCAGCAGATAGTCGATGGCCTCCTCGATCTTGATCGTGTTGAGGCTCATGCGAAGGTCCGGAAACCGGGCCGCAAGGCGCGCCACGGCCGCCGGGAGCACGTGATGGGCAATCGAGGGAACCGCCGCGAAGGCCGCGACCCGGCCCTGCCCGGCCTTGAGCGCCTCGATCGAGTATTGCAGGTTCTCGACGGACTTGAAGACAGCCGTCACCTGGGAAAAGATGTCGCGCGCTTCGTCGGTCGGGACATAGCGGCCGTGTGTCCGGGAGAACAGGCGGATGCCGAGCTGGCTCTCGGTATGTTTCATCAACCGGCTGATCCCCGGCGCCGAGACCCCGAGCAATTCGGCCGCTCCCTTTACGGTGCCCGCGACAGTGACCGCGCGGATCACCTCGATCTGCCTTAGCGTCAGCATTTGGATCGTCCCCTCCCGAAAGAGATTAACATTGTGTTTGCCGAACCACCAATCTCTGTATTCGATATTCCGTTTGGTCCGACGTAGGGTTGCGTCAGATGCACTCATGGGCCGATCCCCGGGTGCCGGGAGGCTCCGATGTTCGACTTTCACGGCGATGTGCTGATCGAGGACGAGTTCCTGCGGGATGGCCTGCAGAACGAGTCGCGCCTGTTTTCGATCGACGAGAAGCTCGGCTTTCTCGCCGCGCTGGAGGCCGCGGGCCTGCGGCGTATCCAGGTCGGCTCCTTCGTGCATCCCAAAAGGGTGCCACAGATGGCCGACACCGATGCGCTCTTCGAGCGGATCGAGCCGCAGCCGGGAATCGTCTATACCGCGCTTGTGCTGAACCGGGCCGGGCTGGAGCGGGCGCTTGCGGTCGGGGTGAAGCACCTGTCGATCTCGGTTTCCGCTTCCGAAACCCATTCCAGGAAAAACACCAACAAGTCGGTCGACGAGGCCCGCGCGGCCATCGTCCCGACGATCGAAACGGCGCTCGGCGCAGGTGTCGCGGTGCGCGCCGGGATCCAGTCAGCCCTGGGATGCGGATTCGAGGGCCGGGTGGACCCCGGGACTGTCGTCGCCATCGCCCGCAGTTTTTCGGCGCTCGGTGTGAGCGAGATCAACATCGCCGACACCGCCGGGCTGGCAAACCCGCGCCAGGTGTTCGACCTCTGCACGCGGCTGCGCGGCGAGATCGACCCAGCGGTCCAGCTTTCGCTCCACCTGCACGACACCCGCGGACTGGGGCTCGCCAACATGGTGGCCGGGCTTCAGGCCGGCGTACGGATCTTTGACGCGGCGTTGGGCGGGCTGGGCGGCTGTCCCTTCGTGCCCGGGGCCACAGGAAATATCGCCACCGAGGATGCGGCCTTTGCCTGTGAGCAGATGGGGCTCGACACCGGCATTGACTGGCAGGCGCTGCGCGCACCGGTCGCCGCGGCCGAGGCGCTGCTGGAGCGGACGCTGCCGGCGCGGACGAGCCACGTCCCGCCTCCGCCCTGGGACCGGACAGAGGAAAAGGTCACATGAGCCACAAGTATTCGCTCTCCTACCTGACGGTGCCGGGCGTCACGCCGCCGGAGCAGACCCATATCGCCGCGAAGGCCGGCTACGAATATGTCAGCTACCGGCTCTTTCATCTCGGCGTGGCCGGCGAGCCGGATATCGATCCGACCTCGCCGCAAATCATCCGCGAGACCCGGCAGGCGCTGGCCGACACCGGGCTGCAATGCTTCGACATCGAGCTGATGCGCATCGTGCGCGACCTCGATCCGAGGCAGTTCCTTCCTGCCTTCGAGGCCGGTGCCGCGCTCGGTGCGACTCAGGTGATCTGTTCGGCCTGGACCGATGTGCGGAACGACCGTGCCTATATCGTCGAGACATTTGCCGAGATCTGCGATCTCGCCGCGCCATTCGGCCTGACGGTGAACCTAGAGTTCCCCGCCTTCTCGCGCCTGACGACGCTGGAGGAGGTGCTGGAGATCCTCGAGCGCACCGAACGCCGCAATCAGGGCGTGCTTGTCGATACGCTTTACATGCATTTCAACAAGGCGCCGCTCCTGGCCTTGGAGCGGGTGCCGCCGGAGTGGATCAACTTCCTGCATATCTGCGACGCAGAGGACCTCGCCTATACCAAGGAAGACATGATCCACATTGCCCGCGATGCCCGGCTCTATCCCGGCGAGGGGGCCATCGACTTCTGGTCGGTGAACTATCTTTTCCCGGATCTGCCGCTGTCCATCGAACTGCCGCATGCGGCGCGGATGGCGGAGTTCGGACCCGAAAAACACGCCCGGAACTGCATCGAGGCGGCCCGCTCCGTCTTCGACGTCTGACCGCGGCGCAACACGCAGCCGGCCCATGGTCGGCACCGGATTTCAGGAGGAAACGAAATGGCACGCGCCATCACCGAAGAAGAGATCGCCACCGTCGATGAAATGCTCGCCCGCGCCCGCAAGGCGATGGACGAGATCAAGGACTACGACCAGGCGCAGGTGGACCGGCTGGCCCAGGCCCTGGGCTGGAACTGCGGCAACGAAAAGACGTTTCTGCGCATCGCCCAGATGGGCGTGGACGAAAGCGGCATTGGCGATCGCGCGGGCCGCGGCGGTAAGCGGTTCAAGGTCCTGGGCATTCTGCGCGACGCCCTGCGGCAGAAATCGGTGGGCGTGATCGAGGAGGACCCCGCGAAGGGCCTGACCAAGATCGCCAAGCCGGCCGGCGTCATCGCCTCGCTCATTCCCACGACCAACCCGGAACTGACACCGCCGGTGACCGGTATCAACGCCATCAAGTGCAAGGACGCGGTGATCTTCTCGCCGCACCCGCGCGCCAAGGCGACCACCTTCGAGATGGTCCGCGTGATGCGCGAGACGCTGAAAAAGCTCGGCGCGCCCGCGGACATCTTCCAATGCGTCGAGACGCCCTCGATCCCGATGACGCAATACCTCATGGAGCAATGCGACCTGACCATGGCCACCGGCGGCAAGCCGATGGTCAAGGCGGCCTACAGCTCCGGTAAGCCGGCCTATGGCGTGGGCGCGGGCAACTCGACGATGGTGATCGACGAGACCGCCGACATCCAGGAGGCGGCGCGGAACTCCCGCATCTCCAAGACCTCCGATTTCGGCTCCGGCTGCTCGGCCGACGGAAACCTCGTTATCGCAGACCAGATCTATGACGACCTGCGCGCCGCACTGGTCGACGAGGGCGGTTATTTGTGCACTGCCGCGGAGAAGACGTTGCTGGAGAAGGCGCTTTGGGATGATCAGGGGCGCCGGACGATCAATACCGTCGCCGTCTCCGCCCAGACCATCGCCGGCATCGCGGGGTTCGAGATTCCCGAGGACCGGAAATTCATCATGGTCGAGCAAGACGAGATTGGCCCCGAGCACAGGTTCTCCGGCGAGAAGCTCTGCGTGGTGATGGCGCTCTACAGGTTCCGGGAATTCGACGAGGCGATGGCGATGGTGCGCGCGATCTTCGATGTCGGCGGCAAGGGCCATTCCTGCGGCATCTACAGCTTCGACGAAGAGCGTATTCTCCGGCACGCCGCAAATGCGCCGGTCAGCCGCGTGATGGTGCGCCAGCCGCAATCCAAGGCCAATGCCGGAAGCTTCGAGAACGGGATGCCTATGACCTCCTCGCTTGGCTGCGGCATCTGGGGCGGCAACATCACGAACGAGAACATCTCGCTCAAGCATTACATGAACGTCACCTGGGTCGCCCGGCCGATCCCCATCGACCGTCCCTCCGACGAGGAACTCTTCGGTGAATTCTACAACACCGAGGTGATGTGATGGCGACCGACCTGATCTCCAACCAGCTCGTCCGTTACCTGGAGCGGCGCGGCATCGCGCATGTGTTCGGTCTCTGCGGGCACACCAATATCGCGGTACTCTCGGCGATGGCGAATTCGAAGATCCGTTTCGTCAACGTTCGCCACGAGCAGATTTCGGCGCATGCGGCCGATGGCTATGCGCGGGTGACGGGCAGGGCCTCGGTGCTGCTTTCGCATCTCTCGCCCGGCCTCACCAATGCCGCGACCGGCGTGGCGAACGCGGCGCTCGACTGCATCCCGATGGTGGTGATCGCGGGCGATGTGCCGTCCTACTACTACGGCAAGCACCCGCACCAGGAGGTGAACCTGCACAGCGATGCCAGCCAGTATGAGATCTACCGGCCCTTCGTGAAGCGCGCCTGGCGGGTGGACACACCCGAACTGCTGCCGGAGATCCTGGAAAAGGCATTCCTTCTGGCCGAAAGCGGGCAGCCCGGGCCGGTGCTGGTCAACGTGCCGATGGATATCTTTTCGGCCGAGATCGACGTCGCACTCTGGGAGCGTCTTCGGGCCAATACCAAGACGCTGACCAAGCCCTCGATTGACGAAGAGACCGCGCGCGAGATCATCTCCCGTCTCGCCGCCGCCACGTCGCCGCTGCTCTATGTCGGCGGCGGCGTGGCCCTGGCGCGGGCCTATGACGAGCTGCGCGATTTCGTCGACCACATGCAGATCCCCGTGGCGCATTCGCTGATGGGCAAGGGGGTGCTGCCCGACGACCATCCGCTGGTGCTTGGCATGACCGGCTTCTGGGGCATGAAGTTCACCAACGAGCAGACGCTCGGCGCCGACTGGATCCTGGGGCTTGGCACGCGCTTCAAGGAGGCCGATTGCTCGTCCTGGTACCCTGAATACACGTTCAACATCGGCGAAGGCGGTTCGCGACTGATCCATATCGACATCGAGCCGCAGGAGATCGGCCGTAACTACCCGACGGAGATCGGCGTGGTGGCGGATCTGAAATCGGCATTGAAGGTGTTGAACCGTGTGGCGCGCGACATGCTGCCCCAAGGCCGCGCGGCGCCCGGGCTGGCGGACCGGATTGCCGCCGAACGCCGGGCCTTCGCGGAGAAGAATGTCGAGATGCAGAGCTCCGACGCCTTCCCGATGATGCCCGAACGGATCCTCGCCGACCTGCGCGCGGCAATGCCGCGGGATGCGATCCTGACCTCCGACGTCGGCTGGAACAAGAACGGGGTGGCTCAGCAGTTCGACATCTACGAGCCCGGCTCGATCCTGATTCCCGGCGGCTTCGCCACCATGGGGTTTGGCCCGCCGGCTGCGATCGGCGCCAAGATCGCCGCCCCCGACCGCGTGGTGATCAGCCTCGTCGGTGATGGCGGTTTCGGCCAGAACCCGGCGATGCTGGCCACCGCTGAGGCCGAAAAAACGCCGGTGATCTGGATCATCATGAACAACAACGCCTATGGCACCATCGCCGGGCTGCAGAAGGCGAATTACGGGCTGACCCACGGCACTACCTTCCCGCGCGCCGCATCCCCCGAGGAGCAGACTCCCGACTACGCCGCCATCGCGCGCGCCTATGGTTGCGACGGGGTGCGGGTGACATCGGCCGACGCGTTCAAGCCGGCGCTGGAGGCCGCCATCGCCTCCGGCCGGCCCACCGTCATCGATGTCGCCATGGTCAACAACCCGACGCCGACATCGGGGCACTGGAACATCCTCGACATCTACTCGCCAGAGGGCAATGCTGGCCACGTTTCGACAGATTGACGGCCGGAGCAAAAGAATGGCGGCGGCGCGCAGTTCGCGCCGCCCCGGCGCCACAGGAAGGACCACGCGATGCAGACCTCCATTGCCACCGTTTCCATCGCCGGCGACCTCGGCGACAAACTCACCGCGATCGCCGCGGCCGGCTTCAACGGAATCGAGATCTTCGAACAGGATTTCATCGCCCATAGCGGCTCCCCGGCGGAGATCGGCCGGATGGTCCGCGACCACGGGCTCAGGATCGACCTGTTTCAGCCGGTGCGCGATTTCGAGGGCCTGCCGGAGCCGCTGCGGACCAAGGCATTCGACCGGATCGAGCGTCGATTTGACCTGATGGGCGAGCTTGGTACCGATCTGCTTCTGGTCAGCTCGAGCACCCATCCCGAGAGCCTCGGAGGCATCGACCGGATCGCCGCCGATTTCGCCGAACTTGGCGCCCGCGCCGCGGCGCGCGGGATGCGGATCTGCTACGAGGCGCGGTCCTGGGGGAAACATGTCGCGGACTATCGCGACGCCTGGGAGGTGGTGCGGCGCGCCGGCCACCCCGCCGTCGGGCTTGTTCTCGACAGTTTCCACACGCTGGCAAAGAAGGTCGACCCGGAGGGAATACGGTCGATCCCTGCCGATCGCATCTTCCACGTCCAGCTGGCGGACGCGCCGGTGATCAACATGGATCTCGACTACATGTCGCGCCATTTCCGCGTCATGCCGGGCGAGGGCGACCTGCCGGTGCTGGACTTTCTGCGGGCCGTCGCGGCCACCGGCTACGATGGCGTTTACAGCCTGGAAATCCTGAACGACCAGCTGCGCGGCGGCAGCGCCCGGATTGCCGCACAGGACGGCCACCGCTCGCTGATCTACCTCGCCGACCAGCTCCGCCGGGCCGAGCCCTCGGCGCGGATCGACGTGCCGGAAATGCCTGCCAAGGGGCGGGTGACCGGCGTGGAATTCGTCGAGTTCTCCGCCAACGAGGAGGAGGCGGAGATCCTGGGCGGGATGCTGCACCGGCTCGGATTCTCGCCGGCCGCACAGCATGTCGCCAAGCAGGTGACGCTCTGGAAACAGGGTGACATCAACATCGTGATCAATACCGAGCAGGAGGGCTTTGCGCATTCCTCCTACGTGATGCACGGCACCAGCGTCTGCGACATTGGCCTGCTGGTCGAGGATGCCAGGGCCACGGCGGAACGGGCACAGGCGCTCGGCGCCAACCTCTTTTCGCAGCGCCGCGGCGAGGGTGAGCTCGACATCCCCGCGATCCGCGGCGTTGGCGGCTCGGTGCTGCACTTCCTCGACCGGAACCCGGAGCTGGCCGGAGTCTGGGCCGTCGAGTTCGACCCGACCAAACCGGACCCGGGGGCCAGCCCGACCGGTCTGACCCGGATCGACCACGTCGCCCAGGTCATGAAACACGAGGAAATGCTCACCTGGATGCTGTTCTACACATCGATCTTCGAGATCGAGAAGGCGCCCGAGGTGGACGTGGCGGATCCCGGCGGGATCGTCCATTCCCGCGCCTTGCAGGGCGCGGATGGCGGGCTGCGGATCACCCTGAACGGTGTCGACACGCACCGCACCTTCGCCGGCCGTTTCGTCTCCGACAGCTTCGGCTCCTCCGTCCAGCACCTCGCCTTCGCCACTGGAGACATCTTCGAGACGGCCCGGATGCTCGCGGCCAACGGGTTCGAGAGCCTGCCGATCCCGGCCAACTATTATGGCGAGATCGAGAGCGGTTTCGGGCTGGACGTGGAGCTTGTTCAGGCGTTTCAGGCGGCGAACATTCTCTACGACGAGGACGGCGCGGGCGGCAGCTACTTCCAGCTCTACTCGCGGCCCTATGGCGACGGCTTCTTCTTCGAGATCGTCGAGCGGCGCGGCGGCTATGACGGCTACGGCGCTCCCAACGCTCCCTACCGCACCGCCGCGCTCAAACGCCTCGGGCGCCCCGCCGGCATTCCCAGGCTGTAACCACGCGCGCTGCTGGACCGAACCGGACGATATGGTCATCGCCCGGCGGCAGTCCTGAGACCCGTGCGCGGTCTATTCAGCCGATCATCGGTCACACGCGGTCCAGAACGCCACCTGCGACATGTGCCGTGTCGGACCAGGATGGCAACAGGTGGCCTGCGCTCAGAGCGGCGTCCGCGCAGCGGCGATAGCTGGTTTCGTCCTGCAGAAGACCGGCGAGTTCTTCGGCAAAGGCTTCCGGATCGTCAGGCGCGACAAGCCGGCCGGCCTCTGCCGGGACCGTGTCGGGCACGGCGCCCGTCCGGCAGCTGACGATCGGCAGTCCGTTTGCGAGCGCTTCGTCGAAGACGAGGCCGTAGCCCTCGTAGCGCGTGGCGAGCGCGAATATGGTGGCCGACGCGTAGAGCGCGGCAAGCTCTGCGCCGGGCAGGTATCCGGCAATCCTGACCCTCTTGCCGAACCGCAATTCGTCCTTGAGGCGCGCGAGCGCCTTGGCGTGGTCCGAGTCGTAAGCAGTGCCTACGATGACCGCGGTCCAGTCGAGATCCATCAGGCGGGCAAGTGCCTTGAGAAGGATGTCGTGGCCCTTGCGCGGATGCTGGATTCCCACCGACAGGATGAGCGGCGGTCGGACCGGGTTGCGGGGGTAACTCGGGCGGTCTGTGCCCGGACGGGCGACGGTGATCCGACCCGCGTCGACGCCGTAGGAACCGGACAGCATTGCCGCGGTGCTCGGGCTCGGCACCAGGATGTGCGAGACATGCGCGAGGTTGTCCCGCTCGATCCGGTAGAGTTGCTCGCGCCGCGCCGGGTCGAGGCCCGTTTCCAGCGCGAGCGGGTGGTGGACCATGGCCACGCTCGGAACGTGAAGCTGTGCGAGCGCACGGGTCTCGAGCGTGGCCGAGATGAAACCGTCGAGGATCACCGCGCGGTCGGGTTCCAGCGCGGCGAGCTTTGCGATGGCGTCGGCCATGTCGGCCGGTGTCGGGTCCGGGAAGGAGGCGCCCAGTTCGACATGCGCCACGTCGCGGCCTTGTGCGCGCAGGCCTTCCAGCAGGCGGCGCTCGTAAATGTAGCCCCCGGTCGGCGTCGTGATGTCGCCCGGGATCGCAAAGGCTGCCCGGCGCAGGGTCATGGCCGGGATTCCGTATTCGGTCCGGCTGTCATCTCCAGCGTGTTCGCGTCTTTAATGGCAGTCCTTGTGGCCACAATCGCCGGTCTGGTCAGGTGCGGTCGAATGATGTCTTCCTTTGAAATTTGTTCCAGAGCCCGGATTCGCTCCTGCCGGATACGGGGTTCTGCAACGGGTCGCCTGGATCCATCCCGGGATCGGGCGCATTTGTAATGGTGTCGTGCCGCGCGGCCTTTGGGTCGACCCACAGGAGAACGACACCGGGGAGAACCGACACCGCGAAGAGGAGACCGAAGGCAACGCTCGCGGCGAGTCCGCCGCTCGCCGTCACGCCTGCGAGCGGCAGGAGGGTTGCTGCCGCACCTTCGCGCAGGCCCCAGCCTGAGATCGTGATCGGAACCAGCATCGTGAGCAGGATCAGGGGCACGAGCGCGGTCACGGCCGCAAGGCCGAGGTCGACACCGACCGCGCGAGCGCACAGGTCGAAGGCGGCCAGGTTGCAGAAGGTGGTGCCGAGGCTGAGGACGATCTGTCGGGGCAGCACCGACCGTGCCGCCAGCGCCGTCCCGATCGCGTCACAAAGGCTGAGGATGCTCCGCCCGGTTGCCCCCGGCATATGTGTTCCGGCAAGAAGTATGACGGGCAGGGCGGCGCCCACGGCGAGCAGCGTCGCGACCGGCGGAATCAGCCATCCGGGCCAGTCGAGCCCGCCCGGGATCACCAGGGTCACCAGAAACGCCACCGCAAGCGTGGCAAACATCGCGATCTGTCCGGCCAGCCGCTCGAACACCACCGCCTGTCCCGCGGCAAGGAGGCCGGCGTGCGCGCGGGACCGGACCGCCCGTCCCGCATCGCCGAGCATGCCGCCCGGCAGCGACTGGTTCACGATCTGCGAGAGATAGTATTCCCGGATTGCCGTCCCGGTTCCGAGCGTGATGCCGAGTTGGCGGGCTGTCAGTCGCCAGCGCAGCGCCGAAAGCACGGTTTGAAGGGTAAGCGCGAGGAGGGCGAGTGCCAGCAGGCGCCAGTCCGCAGCCGCGAGGCTTCGTGCGGCCTCGGGCCCGTCGGCGGCGCGCCAGAGCAGGGCGAGCAGGCCGAGCGCGATCGCGATCCGTGCAAGCTTGCGGGCCCGGCCGGGCGCGGATCGGCGCGGGCCCGTCAATGGACTGCCTGCTGTATGTCGGGCGTGGAATAGGCCTCGAGGATGAGGTCGCGCATCCGGTCCATCGGACGCACCGGGACCTGCGGATCGGGCAGCAGGCCATCGGTCCACCCCCAGCTCGCGACCGCTGAAACCAGCGCCTCCGGGCCGATCACGTGCACAGGCACGTCACGGCGCTCGTCCAGCGCCACGAATCCCGCCGCCTGATGGTCGCCGATCACGAAGATCAGTGGCGGGTTCGCGGCCTGGCGCGCGGCGTAGTCGAAGACCACGCGGAGCGCATAGTCGATGGCGCGCCGGTATTGCTCGCGCACGCGGTCGCGGTCCTGCCAGACCACGTCGGGCGGATCGCCCGACTGTGCCATGGCGTCGAAGATGTGCCCATCGCCGATCTCGTCCCAGGGCACCATGTCGGGCACCGGAACCCAGGGCGCATGGGACGAGCCGAGCGCGAGTTGCACGAAGAGGGGCCTCTTGTCCTCGCCGTCGCGAAGCAGCCGGTCGAGCGCGGCGAAAGTGAATTGATCGGGCATCGTCACCCAGTTGAAGGGCACCCCCTCATAGCCGAGGTCACGGGCGGCCAGCACTGTATCGAACCCCATCAGGGCGGATTCGGGCCAGTCGAGCGTGATCTGCGGCATCACCGCCGCGGTGTGAAACCCGGCATCCGACGCGATGTGGAACAGGGTTCGCCGGCCGCTGGCGAGCGCGGCTGCATAGCTTGTCTGGTTGGAGACCCAGAGACCGTTGGCAAAAGTCGCGTGGCTGAGCCAGCTTTGCCCGCCGCGCGTAGGCGCGGCCAGGAAGCCCGAGCGCATCGACAGGCCCAATGCGCGCAGCCGCGCCTCGGCCGCTCCAAGGGTCGCGCGGTGAGTTTCGGAGTAGAGCGGTGTATCGAGGCTCGTCCGGCCGTAGCTTTCGACAAAAATTATCAGGACGTCCCGGTCGATCCCGCGCAGCAGGCCCTCGCGGAAGGCATAGGGGTCGCTTGCCGCCGCTGCCTCGAAGGCGCGCAGTTCGGCCAGCGTGGCGCGAGCCATGTCGATGCGTTCCATCCCGACCCGCGCGGTGAAGGCGGTGCCCGGCGGGGAAACCGGAAGGCTCCAACGGCCCATCGTCTGCCCGACCTCCGCGACGGCGACTCCAGCGAATAGCAGAGATGCCACGATTGCGCCGCGCGCCAGCCCTTGGGGAACCGCGACCCGCGACCAGACCCCGCTGGCCCACCACGCCGCCCATGTGACGAGCACTGTCAGAACGACCGCCGCCAGCACCGCCACAGCCGTCGGAACCGGCCCGATTGCGCCAGTGGCGAGGCGTAGCCCCGCCTCGATCAGGGACAGGTCCGCAACCGGATTGAAGCCACGCCCGAGCGCCGAGAACATGGCGAAATCGGCTACCTTGAGCACGGCAATGAGCATGAGCACCGCCACCAGCGCGCCGCGAAGCCACACCGTCCACTGCGCCCGCGGCAGGGCGACAAGGCCCAGAAGGATCACAGGCAGCTCAAGGGGAAACAGGAAGAGCGCCTGCCAGGTCATCGCCGATGGATGGTTCGGCTGGATCAGCAGGAGATGGAACACCAAAGCGGCGAGGCCGAGGCGCAGCACTGTCCGGGTCATGCCCGTCGCCGCCACAGCCAGGCAAGATCGACCGCGAATGACCAGGCGAGACTTGCCGCCGCGAGGACAACGAGCGCCGTCGCAAGCCCCGCTGGCAGGATCGGAACCTGCAACAGGATCAGCGCGCTCAGCTGAAGGACGCAGATGGACTTGCGGCTGACCCGTTCGGGCAGGTCGCGGCGCATCCAGGGCATGACCCAGGTCGCGCCGATGAAGACGTATCTCGGCAGACCGAGGAAGATCGCGAGCACGCCCGCGCCGCTCGCCCCGGCCGCGTTCAGCGCAAGCACGAGCGCGAGGGCGGAATCGACCTCCATGTCGAACCGCGCGCCGAATTTCGAGACGAGCCCCTGCCGCCGGGCGAGCCAGCCGTCGAACCCGTCGAGCGTCAACGCGATCGTCGCGACCGCGACGACGGCCCAGGACGCCCCGACGCCCGCGACCAAAGGCGCGACGAGCGCCATGGCAAGGGCGAGCCGTCCCAGAGTTATGGCGTTGCACAGTCCGAGCGACCGGTGCGGATAGCTTCGATGCAGCGCAAGGCCCGCAAGCGTCGCCGCTACGGCGAAACTGGAGAGCGCCGTGATCGTCGCGATGGCGCCGGCGCCGAAGACCCACAGGGCGAGGCCAGGGATCAGAAAGGCGCCGAAGCCGAGGGCTGCGGCCGCAAACCCTCCGACCGGCGACCCGAGCCGGGCCAGCAGAGTGTTCGGCCAGCGCTGCCTTGACTGTGGACGCAGGAGTTCCATCTGGCAGACTTTGGGCGGCCTCGGAGAATAGTCAAGCTGCCACGCGCGCACTTGATCCGATCGGGGCAGGGTGCAACGATTGAATTTTCGGGAGGATCCATGTCCGATTCCGCGACCCAGTTCCGGCGTCCCGCCCGCCTGCTCCATTGGGGCATGGCGGTTCTGGTCCTTGCGACGATCCCCGCGGGGCTCGTGATGGTGCAGCCCGACCTGAACCGGACCCTGCAAAATACGCTGTTCCTGTTTCACAAGAATGTCGGTGTCCTGTTGTTCTTTCTGGTGCTGCTGCGGGCTTTCTATCGGTGGCGGCATCCGCCCGCGGCGCTTCCCGCCGACCTGCCGGACTGGCAACGAAAGATTGCCGGCCTGTCTCATCGGTTGCTCTACGCGTTGCTCGTGATCATGCCCCTGGCGGGCTATGTGCGCGTCAAGGCGGGCGGGTTTCCACTCGAGAGCCTCGACTGGCTCGGCGTCCCGTCGCTCGTGCCGCGCTCGGACGCGCTGGCCGCGGTCGCGAAGAATATCCACTTCCTTGGCGGGTTCGCGATTGCAGGCCTGATCGCACTCCATATTGCGGCGGCCGCCTATCACGGCATTTGGCGCCGGGACGGCGTCTTTTCGCGCATGTGGCCGCCTTTCGCAGGGCGCGGCGACTAGCGCGACTTGCCTCGGCCGGGCCTTGGCATAGCTGTCGGATTATTTTCATAAGCGCCTCCGCCGGCGCGGTCGAACAGGAAGGTGCGCGAACCATCATGTTGCTCGCAGTCTCACGTCCGCGTCTGCGCTTCGCCCGTGCCGCATGGCACGGCCCGCGCGCATGGGTGGCGGCGCTTTCGGCGGGCATGACGCTGGCGATCGTCTGGGCCTTTTGCGCGGGCGTGACCGTATGGACCCCGGCGGCGCTTGTCGCGGTGCCGCTCGTTGCCCTGACCGCGATCTGGATTTCCGGTGGCGCAGCGACGGCGCTTCTGGGCATCGCCCTGCCGGCGCCAGCGCGTGCGCCTGTTCCCGAAGGCTGGACGCCCGTGAGCCGCACGGCGATCCTGGTCATGCTCTGCAAGGAGGCGCCGGAGCCGCTGGCCGGCCATCTCGTGGCCCTGCATGCCGGGCTGGCGCGGGCAAGGCTGGACGGTGCGACACAGATTTTCGTGCTGTCGGACACGTTCGGCGCCGACCTGGTCAGGCAGGAGGAAGCGGCGCTTCACCCCCTGATGGCCGCCGGCGTGCTACGCTACCGGCGCCGCGCGCGAAATACCGGACGCAAGCCCGGCAACATCGCCGAATGGGTGTCCACTCATGGCGACCTGTTCGACCACATGCTGGTACTGGATGCCGACAGCAGGATGACCCCGCGGCGCATTCGCCGGATGATCTGGCAGATGGAACAGCGTCCTCGGCTCGGTCTGTTGCAGGCCGGTATCGCGCTCCGGCCCGGAACGACCCGCCTCGGCCGTCATCAGCGTGGCAGTGCCCGTCTTCTGTCGCGCGGTTTCGGGCGCGGTTTCGCTGCCTGGAGCGGGGACAGCAGCAATTACTGGGGGCATAACGCGATCATACGCCTCGCCGCGTTTCGCACGGCGACCTCTCTTCCCGTGCTTCCGGGGCGCGCGCCCTTCGGTGGTCCGTTGCTGAGCCATGATTTCATCGAAGCGGCATGGATCCGCCGCGCCGGCTGGGCCGTCGCGCTCGATCCGGACAGTTCCGGGAGCGCCGAGGAGGCGCCACAGAGCGTGGCGGCGCTTCTTTCGCGTGACAGGCGCTGGTGCCAGGGGAATCTACAGCATCTGCGGCTGCTCGCCGAGCCGGGGCTCGACCCGGTCAGCCGGGTGCACCTGGCCATGGGCATCCTGAGCTATATCGTTGCGCCGGCCTGGGTGATCCTTGTCGCGCTCATCGCATCGGGCGGTGTGTCCGTGGTCGGGGTCCTTCCGTTGATCGTGGTGGCGGCGGTCCTGCTTGTTCCGAAACTCTGCGCCCTGATCGACGGCTGGCGGCGTGCCCGGACGGCAAAGCGGCGCGCGGTGGTTTCGCGTGCATGGGCAGCGGAGCTGGCCGTCTCCAGCGTCATCGCCCCGTTGGTCCTCTTGCGGCAGGCCGGCTCGGTGGCCGCGGTCTGCCTTGGACGTGATTGCGGCTGGAAGTCGGGCAACCGCAGGGATCCGGCCCTTCCGCCCGGTCTTTCCGAGGCCGCGGTGGGGGCCGGCCTCGTGGCTGTCGGGACGCTGGCGGCGGGGCCAGCGGCGCTCTGGCTGGCTCCGGTCGCCCTGCCGCTCTGTTTCGCGCCGCTCGTCATCCGCGTGATGGACGCGCCCGCCTGATGCGACGGCGGGGCTTCATCGCCGGAGCCGCTGCGCTGGCGGCCCTGCGGCCGGCACGGATCGTGGCACAGTCCGGCACGTCCCTCCTGCAGGAGGCGCGCCGTCTGGCGGCACGCCCCTATGCGAATGACCCGCCGCCCCTGCCGCCGCCCTTCGCCGGTCTGACCTACGACGCCTATCGCGGCATCCGTCCAATCCCTGGCCGCGCGGCGATGCTCCCCCTCGGCCCGGACTTCGCCTTCGACGTGCTGCCGCCGGGCCTCTACTTTCCCGACCCGGTCCGGATCGACCGGGACCTGGGCGATGGTCCCCGCGAAATTGCCTTCGCACCTGATCTGTTCGATTTCGAACCCCGTTACTTCGGCGCGGTGCCGGACCGCGCGCCTGGAGCGGGTTTCTCGGGGCTCCGGTTGCGCCATCCGCTGAATGCACCCGACCGGATGGACGAGGTGCTCGTCGTGCAGGGCGCGAGCTATTTCCGGGCCATCGGGCAGGCGATGGTCTATGGCCTGTCCGCACGCGCCGTCGCGCTTGGCACAGGGGGCGCCGTGCCGGAGGAGTTCCCGAAATTCACCCATCTCCGTCTGCGCCCGGCCGGCGGTGGTGCGGTCAGCCTGGAGGCGGTGATCGACAGCCCGTCGCTCGCCGGGCATCTCGAGATGTCGCTGCGCCCCGGCCGGGACACTGTGCAGGATCTTGCCGTCACCCTGCTGCCGCGGCGCGAGATCGCCGATATCGGCGTGGCGCCCCTGACATCGATGTATCTCAAGGGGCCGCTCCGGGCGTCGGTCAGCGACGATTTCCGTCCGAGGGTTCATGACAGCGACCTGCTCTTCATCGAGAACGGCGCGGGCGAGCGCCTTTGGCGCCCGGTCTCGAACCCCACAAAGGTCGAGACCTCGGCCTTCCTCGACGATGGCCCGGTGAGCTACGGCCTGTTCCAGACCAAACGTCGATTCACCGACTTCGAAGATACCGAAGCGCGCTACCACGACCGTCCCGCCGCCATCGTGCATCCCGCGGGCGACTGGGGGCGCGGGGTAGTGATGTTGGTCGAGATCCCGACCGGCACCGAGTTCATGGACAACATCGTCGCCTTCTGGCGTCCGGAGGCGCCGCTCGCCGCCGGCAGCGAACACCGCTTTGCCTACAACCTGACCTGGACGCTGGCGGACCCCGCCGCGACATTCGCCGAACGCGCCATCCTGCAGAGCCGCAGCGGGCGCGAGCACGACCGCCCCGGAACGCTGCGCTACGTCATCGACATCGCGGGCAGCCCGGCCGGACTCAGCCCGGAGATCACGGCGTCTGGCTTGGTCGAGATCACCGGGGTCAGCCTTGTTCCGCTTCCAGACGGCGGCGGCACGCGTCTGACCTTCCTGCTGGCTCCGGGCGATATCGAAAGCGCCGATATCCGCGTTTCATTCGGAAGCACCGATGGCCGCGATGCCATGCCCGTCTGGATTCACCGGTGGACCCGGGCGCGGGACGGCGGGGTCTAGACCGGCGGCGGTACCTCAATCTCGGCGGCAAGCGGGCGGTGATCCGAGGCAAGGCGTATGCCGGGCCCGTCGAGCGCCTGCGCATGCAGAACGCGGGCACCGCCCGCGGCGAGGACGCGGTCGAGGGGCAGGAACGGGCGTTGAACTGGAAACGTCGCTCGCGCGGGACCGGCAAAGCGATCGCCAAGCACCCGGCGTGAAAAGGCGAGACCGCCCCAGGGCCGCCATTCGTTCAGGTCGCCGCAAAGAACGGCCGGGCGCGCCGGCTTGCGAAACAGGAACTGTCCCACCGTCCGCATCTGCACGATGCGAAGCGCCTGGGAGAGCGAAAGATGCGTTCCGATGACGCGCAGGGGGCACCCGTCCTTGCGGATGTCGAGAACGACCGCGCCCCTGTGGCAGTGGCCGGGCAGATCCAGGAGTGCGATCTCTTCGATCTCGACGCCGGTGCCTGCGAGGAAGCACACACCGAGAAATCCGTGGCTTTCGGCGCCCCAAAGGCTCCTCCGGTCCCTCTGGACGTGGCGAAGCCCCGTGCCAGTTTCGATGCCGTCAAGATCCAGTATACCTCGATGCGGTGGACGTTCCTCGTCGGCTTCCTGCAGGACCAGGAGGTCGGGGCGCCGCCCGACGACCTCCCGCAACAGGACATCCGCGGTTCGGGACGGGTCGATCACACCGTCCTCCCCGCGCCCCCTGTGGATGTTCCAACTCGTGATCGACAGAACCGCCAGAACGTCCTCCTCTTCCCGCGCCTGCCCGCCTTCGGGTCGAATGGCGGCACTTCAAGATAGGGCAGGGCTGCTCCGCGGCGAAAGGGGTGTCCCGCCGATTTCAGCGGCCGGGCGACGTCGGCCCTGCTCGGGAAATGCCTGACGGAGACTATGTCGCCGGGCGCTCGTGGAGATATGCCAATGCCATTGGCATGCGCACCGTATCTGGAGTTCCGAGCCGCCACTCGGCCGATGTCGTTGCATGCACCGCCCCGGCCAGCCGTGTCTCCACCGACAGGACGATCGAGCGCATATTTGAAACATGCCTTTAGCGTTCAAGAGAGTCCTCACAATTGACGCCGCCGCTCTGCGGCAGCTCCGATTGGTCCGTTTTGCGCGCTATTTGGGGGGGAAGTGTCGAGTGGCAGTCCGTAGGGGGGCTACATAAATCGATTTAGCTCAATCGATTGAGGCGTAAACTGCTCCGGATTCCCTCCGTTGCTCGAAGCCGAAAATCTCTCCATAGCGTGCTGACGTCAGACAGCCTTGAGTCCTGAGACGAGTGCGAGGGCGTCGAAGGATCTTGAGACATCGGGTATTTGCGGAAAGAGAACGGCCTGGATTGCATGATAGACATCAGGCTTTCATTGAAACTGTCGCGAAATGGGAGTGCCGCCCGGATCAATTTCCGGGTACCAGCCGCCCCTTTCGTGGTCGATCAACTGCCGGTCGGCAAAGTCCCAAAGCCTGCGATACCATACCTCGTCTTCCGAGGTCGGGTTGATCTTGAGCAACGTCGTCAGCACGCCGATGCCTTCGGTCACGGGCCACCAGTAGCGATCCGCGATCGCTACCTTGCCATCCCGACCGAGTGTGTAGGCGATGCCTCCGTTGGGAAGCCAGGCGTCCGACAGGGCCTGCGTGACGAGACTGCGCGCCCGTTGCAGTGCGCCAGTGTCGACGCGGCCGGTGAGATCCCAGTGTTGTAGGGAGAGACGGGCCACTTCCAGGGAATGACCCGGTGTCGTTCCGGCCGGGCGGAACATGGGATTGCCCGCGTAATCAAAGTCGACCTCCCAGGACTCGGTATAGTGTTCCGGAAGCCGCCAGTCGTTCTCGGGCGCCATTTTTCCGACGAAGAAGTCCAGGATGCGCCCCGCGCGGTCCAGGTAAACGCGTTCGCCCGTCGCCTCGAAGGCTACAAGCAGCGCCTCCACGCCATGCATGTTGGCGTTCATGCCCCGATAGGTCGAGAACGGGGTCCAAGTCTGCGTAAACTCATCCCGCAGAAGTCCCCACTCGTCGTCCCAGAAGTGCCGATCGATGATCTCGGTGATATCTGCGAGCAGCCGGTCGGCGTCCGGATGGCCGGCGAGCTTTGCACTGGAAGCGGCGAGCAGGACAAAGACATGCCCGTAGGCAAGCTTCGTTTTATCGGCCGCCATTCCTTCTTCGACAGACCAGACATAGCCTCCGTGAGTGGTGTCTCGGTGTTTCTGCCAAAGGAACTCCATGCCTGCGTCGATAATGTCGGTGCAGTCGACGTCTCCGAATGCCTTTCCAAGGGCGTAGGAATGGATAAGCCGCGTTGTCGTGTGCAACTCCTGTGGTGTGCCCTCGATTGCCCGCCCGTCGAAGTCGAGAAGATCGAAACCACCATCGGGTCGCAAGCTTTGGCGAAAGAAGTCGAACTGCCGGTGCGCGTCCTGTTTCAGCCATGCGCGGTGCGCCGGGTCCTCAAGAACAGGGCCGGTGAAGTCAGGGTCGAAGGGGCCGAGAGTGTAAGGCATGTTTGGTCCTCCAATGCAATCTTTGCCGACATCCGTTCAAAGGCTTGGGAGCGCGACCGGACATTCCGTCACTGGTACCGCTTCGCCGGCGTCCGCCCAAAGCCGATGTTGCCCTAGAGCTCAAGAAGATCGAGCAATCGGTTGCAGATAGCCGGATCGAACACTTCTTCGGTGTTCACGGTGACGACAGGACCGAACTGCTCCAACGGCCGGGCGCTGCGAACCAACTCGCGAAGTTCCTCGGCGTAGGAAGCGGGCGGATGTCCCGGATGACGAATGCGGCTGCGATATCTTTCGGCGGCGGTGTCTGGAGACACGGCACACCAAACCTCGATGACGCGTTCGATACCAGCCCGCTCCAGATGTCGACTTAGCACTTCGGGTGGCTGAAAGCCGTGCCAGGCGTCGACGAGGGCAACGTGGGTTTCCGGGAAAGCGGCAATCGCGTCAAAAATCGCATAGTAGCTTGCACGCCCGAGCATCCGATTGTGATCGCGGTCGCCGATCCCGATTTCGGCATACAAGCCTTCCTTGATCGTATCGAGTGCCAACGGCACCGCGCAGATCCCCGCTTGGTTCAGGAATGTCGTGAGTTTTCCGCTCACAGTCGACTTGCCGCTCGCCGGGACACCATTGACGATAACTACTTGCTTCATGCCGTCTCCGCTAAGCGGCCATCCTTATGCGCCAAGGCATGAAGGCCGGCGCCGATCACGCCCGCGTCGTCGCCAAGGCTTGCGGCTTCGAACGGCACTGGAAACCATGGGCTGCGGGTCTCCAGGGTGTTGAGGGCCTGCACCATGTCCCGACCCAGACCGCCGCCGACCAAAATCAAATCTGGGTCGGCAACAGAAACGAGCGTCTCGAGGGCACGTTGCATCGGCTGGCTCCACGCGCGCAGAACAGCCTGCGCCACGGCATCGGACTTTTCGGCAAGCGAAAACAGGTCCTCGGTTCGGGTTTCTTCCGGAAGTTCCGTCTGCAAGATCAAACGGCGCAGCGCCGTTCCTGAACTCAATGTCTCGACGCAACCAGTACGGCCGCAATTGCAGCGGGGCCCGTCGTCCGCAACAACGATGTGGCCGAACTGCCCGGCATGTCCGCCGCCATACCAGGGGCGACCATCCTGCAGCGCTGCGCCACCAACCCCGGTTCCAACGGTGACCATCATGACCAATTTGTCGCGGAACTTGGACCGGCAGTTCAACTCGGCAATAAGCGCCATCATTGCATCGTTTTCGATGCGAACCGGTAGCCCCGTCTTTCGAGACACTAGGCCGACCAAGTCGAAACCGGCAATGTCGAGATATCCAGCCGAAACGATCTCGCCGGTTTGCCCGAGGACTCGTCCTGGGATCCCAACTCCAATAGCTGCATCTTCCGGCCCGCGCATTTGCTCGATCAGGCGAAGGAGCTGGGCAGGAAACTCATCCCGGCTGGCCTGAACTGGTTCGATGATCCTGCTCAGGATCTCTCCTTCGCGGCTGATCCTTGCGATGCGGATCCGGGTGCCGCCGACATCGACGCCCAGTCCGGTTTCAGGCGGCTTGTGCGCTGGCATCGAGCACATCCTGAATCTCACGCAGGCGTTTGCTTGCGATTTCTTCGAGACGCGTGCGCTGTACGTCCCCATCAAGAGAGATACAATCCTTCCACAGAGCGCGACCGGCAATCACGCCTGACGCGCCGCATTCCATGGCCGTTTCCACCTGGCCGATGAAGGTCTCGTGGTCGACACCCGCTGACAGCACGGCCCAGGGAACGCCATCGCATAGTTTGGAGATCTCGCGACAGGCTTCGGCGGTTCCCGGGAACGGCAGTTTCAGAACCTTGGAGCCGAGCTCCAAAGAGATCTTGGCGCATCCGACGATAAGGTCCGGGAAGACCTTGGCATATTCCTCGTCGGTCTCGCCGTCCAGCTTGTAGGTCGTGTTGACAAAAGGGATTCACACTCGGCAGTAGGCGTGATTCAAGCTGGTATCTGCGATGGAGACCAGCTTGGCACGAAACCTGATGTCGGAATGAGGCGGGTCAGAAAACGGTCCGGGGGACCGTTTTCCCGGCGAATGAGTGGGCGTTCTTTGAGCGGTTCATCTTGTCTGTCCGCGCCCCGAATGGGCGCAAACCCACAGACCACCGGCTTG
>NZ_SELO01000025.1 GCF_004146235.1 Tropicimonas sp. IMCC6043
CGCGCTCCCGCAATTCCATAGGATGTGGCTTGCCCATTCCTACCCCCTATATCTGCCTCACAAACAGAGAACCATGGGCGCCACATCTTGGGAATCCTGAATCCGATCAGCTTGGGAACGCTCTAAGGCGCGACGCAGGCCCGTCCCGGCTGCCCGAACGCGGGCGCGAGGGCGAAATCGTCCTCTGCGTCGTCCAGCAGCGTCGACAACCTGCCGTGCAGCTCGGCCGCAAGGCTTTCGTTTCCCGCTTCGTCGAGCAGGTTTCTCTGCTCGCAGGGATCGGTTTCGAGATCGAACAATTGCCACGGGCGGGCGCCGCGTCGGTTGCCGAGAACCGTGTATTTATGCGATCTCGTCCGAATGCCGCGCCATGTTTCGTCGTAATAGCCGCGGTTTGCGCGCGTTTCTGTCACGAACTCCAGCAGGACTCCGTCGCGCTCGGGCTCGTCGCACGCCCCGCGAAGAAAATCCGACAGGTCGATGCCGGGCAAACCATCGGGGGCGGCGCCACCGGCCAGACCGACGAAGGTCGGAAAAACGTCCTCCGTACACACGGGAACTCCGGTCGTCCTTCCGGCCGGAATGCCGGCTCCCGCCACGATCAGCGGGATTCCGACCGATTCCTCCCAGGGTTCTGCCTTCCCCAGAAGCCCGTGGCTGCCGCCAAGTTCGCCGTGATCGGACATGAAGACGATAATCGTGTTGTCGGTCATCCGTTCCTCGTCCAGCAGCCGAAGCAGCTTGCCCACGTTGTCGTCGATCTGCTCGATCATTGCGTAATAGGCCAGCATGTTGGCCTCGAACACGCGCTCGACCGACGCCGGATCCGCAGGGTCGACGGCTCCCGCCGGTCCGTCGGGCTCATACCACTCTGGCGGAAAGAACCTGATGCCGTGAATGTCCGTGTTGGGACGAAGATGAAGCGCGCCGCGCGCCTGCCTGCGCGCAAGATGCTCCGGCGTGGCCATGAAAGGCGGGTGGGGCGCCTCGACCGACAGCGTGAGGAACAACGGTTTCGTGAGGTCGCGGTCGCGGATGCAATCCTCGGCGATACGAAACAGCGCGTCGGTCTGATGGCCCGGCAGCTTGCGGGGCGTGGTCTCGGCGTCGTGGAATATGTAGCTGTCGTAGTAGTCGTTGCGAAGCTCGAACCCCCGCCAGGTATCGAACCCGCGCCTGTGCGTCGCCGGAACCGGCGTTCGCGAGGCCTGCGACAGTGTCAGCCCGCCGCTGACGCCATAGGCAGAGTAGAGATGCCATTTGCCAACGTAGGCCGTGCCGTAGCCGGCTGATTTCATGGCTTCACCCAAGGTATGCTCGGAAGGTGACAGCCTGTATCCCAGTGCGGGGACGTTGCGCGTATGAGCGTATTTGCCGGTCAGGATCGAAAACCGACTGGGAACGCAGGCCGGGAAAGACGCGTTCGCCGCCGTGAACCGAACTCCGGCATTGGCAAGCGCATCCAGATTGGGTGTTCTGACGTTCATGTCACCGGCGCAGGACAGCGCATCGCGTCGCATCTGGTCGACAAGAACGAAGATGATGTTCGGATTGTTCATGGGAATGCGTACCGACGCTTGCCAATTCAGGATCGTATAATAGTATACGATCCAAGCCGGCAGGCAAGGCCAACGATGGCGAACAGGGAGTGGGCCTAACCACGATGCAGGGAACCGAAGAGCCGACTGAAGGATTGCGGGCAGCGCCGACTGTCTCGACGGACCAGGTTCCCTTGCTTGAAGTCGAGGATCTGACGGTCACCTTCGGCAGCACGCGCATTCTCGACAACATATCCTTCCGGCTCGATCCGGGAGAGATCGTCGGAATTGTCGGCGAATCCGGCAGTGGGAAAAGCATGACCGCGCTTGCGATCATGCGCCTTCTGCCGAAAGGCGGGACTCTGAGGGCAGGAAAGCTGCGCCTCTTGGGCGAAGACCTTCTGGCGCAGCCGGAAACGCGACTCCAGAACCTTCGCGGGTCGGCAATGGGGATGATCTTTCAAGAGCCCATGACCGCGCTCAATCCGGTTCTGACGATAGGTCATCAGCTGGGCGAAACCGCGCGGCGTCATTTGGGCGTATCCCGGAGAAAGGCCCGCGAGATGGCGCTCGATGCGCTGAAACGCGTGGGCATCCCGTCGCCAGAGCACAAGATCGACGATTTTCCGCACCGCTTGTCGGGGGGGATGCGACAGAGGCTCATGATCGCGATGGCACTGATCTGTCAGCCGAAGCTCTTGATCGCGGACGAACCGACCACCGCGCTAGACGTGACGATTCAGGCTCAGATACTCGACCTGATGCTGAGCCTTCAGGACGAATACAAGATGGGCATCGTCCTGATCAGCCACGACCTTGGCGTCGTCTCGGCTTTCACTGATCGGGTCATGATCATGTATCTCGGGCAGATCCTGGAAAAGGCCGGCGCGGCACACATCTTCGAGAATCCAAGACACCCCTACACCGAGGCACTCATGGAAAGTATCCCGGGGATCGAACACGTCTCCGAGCGCCTGAACGCCATACGGGGAAGTGTGCCGCCATTGACCGAGCTTCCGCCGGGATGCCGGTTTGCCCCGCGCTGTAATTATGCCCGACCGGAATGTGACGCGGCCGTACCGTCTCTGGTCCAGGTCGGACCCGAACATGAAGCGGCCTGTATCCGCAACACCGGGTATCGCTTTGAAGGGACGTCGCGGTGACTGACGCACCGCTTCTGTCGGTGCGCGATCTGCGCAAGGAGTTCGTCACCGGACGGGGCGGGCTGGCGCGTCATCGCAGAAGCATCCTGGCTGTGGACGACATCTCGTTCGATGTTGCACCCGGTGAAGTTCTCGGACTGGTCGGCGAAAGCGGCTGCGGGAAAACCACGACCGGACGGCTGATCCTCCGCCTGGTCGAGCCGACCAGTGGCCACATCCGCTACAGGGATCGCGATCTTCTGGCACTTTCTCCGGCCGAGATGCGGACGATGAGAAAGGAGCTTCAGATCATCTTCCAGGACCCGTTCGGTGCGCTCAATCCGCGCATGACGGCAGGGGAACTGGTGATCGAACCGCTGGTCGTGCACGGCGTCGGCGACAGCGCGTCGCGCGAGACCCGGCTGCGCGAGGTCCTCGACCTTGTCGGATTCTCGTCCTGGCATGCTGGCCGATATCCGCACGAGTTCTCCGGCGGTCAGCGCCAGCGCCTCTGCATCGCGCGCGCCCTGGTGCTGAACCCCTCGCTCGTCATCTGCGACGAGGCTGTCTCGGCACTGGACGTTTCTGTCCAGGCCCAGATCCTGAACCTTCTGCAGGACCTTCGGAGCGAGCTTGGCCTGACCTACCTCTTCATCTCGCACGATCTCGGCGTCGTTCACCATATCTCGGACCGGGTCGCGGTGATGTACCTGGGCCAGATCGTCGAGATCGCGGACAAGAAAAGCCTCTTCGATGCGCCGGCGCACCCCTATACCCAGGCCTTGCTCGATTCCGTCCCTTCGGCCCAGAAGGGCCGGAAGTCGTTCTTCACGATACCTGGCGACGTTCCCAGCGCGGCCAATCCGCCACCGGGCTGCCGGTTCCATACCCGCTGTCCGATGGCGCAGGATCGATGCAAGACCGACGCGCCACGGCTGAGGCCGCTGTCAGATGGCCGTCTTGTGTCCTGCCATTTCGCGGAGACCAGCCAGGCCAATCACGTCAGGAGTGTGGGATGACCAAACCGAACCTCGTCATCGTCATGACGGATCAGCAGCGCATGGATTCGCTTGCCTGCTATGGAAACTGTTTCACGGCAACGCCCGAGACGTCGCGTATGGCCTCCCGCGGCGTGTGTTTCGACACGGCGATGACGCCTTGGCCGGTCTGCACGCCCGCGCGCGCGACCGCCTGGACCGGTACATACCCGTCTCGCCACCGGGTCATCGACAATCTCTACGGCGTGGACAACGCCTTCGCGACGCATTCCAACATACCGCTGACGGTGTTCGACCGGCTGAAATCGGCAGGCTACACCACCGCACATTTCGGCAAGTGGCATCTGGGCGAGGCACATCCTCCCTTCTTCGATCACTGGGAGGAAAGCTTCAATTCGCGCCGCGGGCACTGGATCGACGGCAAGCTGGACGGCGAATACCGCCCCGACCGCGCGACCGATGCCGCCACGCGCTGGCTGTCCGAGCAACGCGGGCAGGATATCCCTTTCGCAATGGTGCTCAGCTTCTACCCGCCGCACGATCCCTACTCGGCGCCGCGGCGCTTCTATGAACCCTACCGGGGCAAGGGCGTTCCCTTCGCGGGCTATTATGCCGCCGTCAGCGCACTCGATCACAACCTCGGGCGTGTGCGCGACGCGATCGAGGCGGCGGGACTTCGAGACAACACCGTGGTCATCTATTTCTCGGATCACGGAGATACGTTCTGGTACCGGCGCGAAGGCGAGCACAAGTTCGTCTGCACCGACGACTCCCTGCGCATTCCCATGATCGTGGAAGGCCCCGGCATTGCGCCGGGTTCGCGGTGCGCGGCACCAGTCGGCATCCAGGATCTGACGCCGACGATGTTGGAACTCGCAGGTGTCCCCCTGCCGCCCGAGCTACAGGGACGAAGCCTGGTTCCCCTGCTGCGCGGCGAGGCACCTGCGGATTGGCGGGCAGGCCATTACGTGCAGAACATCACGCATATCAGCGGCTTCCACCAACGCGCCTGGCGCACGGACGACTGGAAACTGATCGTGTCGGACAACGGAGATCACGAGCTGTACAACCTGGCCCTCGACCCGGAAGAGGAGCTGAACGTCTTCCTCACACCGAGGGACGATGGCGGTTTCGAGAGGTTCAAACACTATCCCGATTTCGCACCGACGATCGACGAGCTTGCGTCCGACATGCTGGCCGAGGCGAAGCGACTGGAAGACGACGAGGGCATCGCCCTGATCGGAGAGATGCGCAGCGGATTGGCGGGCCGGCTTGCCGCGGCAAGAGCCTAGGGCAACGGGTCCAGCCAGCTGTCCTCGTCCGCAATCAGGAGTTGCGCGGCGCTCCGGGGTTTCGTCCGGGCACCCCAGTCGCGAAATATGGCCTTTTCCTTTGACTGCAGGTCGACCTCGCGCCGTATGGCGCGCGCGTCCCATCCGTCCATCACCTTCTCCGACAGGCTTTCGCGGATCGCCGAATGCGCGTCGCTGTCGCCCAGGTCGGTCTGTTCATCCGGGTCCGCCGCCAGATCGAACAGGATCGGCCGGTAACCCTCGACGTGAACGTATTTCCAACGGCCGGCCCGAACCATCCTTTGGGTCGTGGCCTCCGACCCAGTCCAGGGCGAAGACAGGTCGGTGACGTATTCGCTGTAGGTCTCGTCCATCCAGGCCGCGCCTGGGTCGCGGGCGACGCCAAGAAGGCTTCTGGCGCGGGACCGGGGCAATTCCTGCGCCCCCGCTGCTTCGATCATCGTCGCGCCCGCGTCGATCAGGTTGCATACCCGGTCGCAGCGCGTGTTCGCGGGCAGGTTTCCCGGCCAGGACATGATCAGCGGGACGCCGACGGACGC
The DNA here is from genome assembly GCF_004146235.1 of Tropicimonas sp. IMCC6043. Taxonomy (GTDB): domain Bacteria; phylum Pseudomonadota; class Alphaproteobacteria; order Rhodobacterales; family Rhodobacteraceae; genus Tropicimonas. The sequence goes on from NZ_SELO01000025.1 coordinate 5,531, forward strand.
CTCGTGCATCGTGTTCTTCCACCACAGCCCACGCTCCCCGGCATGCTCGCCGTGATCGGAGGCATAGATGATCAGCGTGTTTTCCCGAAGACCCGCCGAATCCAGCGCCCGAAGTATCCTGCCGATCTTTGTGTCCAGCGCATGCACCAGTCCCCAATAGGCGGTGCGTGCCCGGTCCACGTCGGTGGCGCTGGCGTTCTCGGTGTGGGCCTCGGACCGCCACTTGCGCAGCCACGGGTGCTCGGCGCCCGGCTCGGGTGATGGAATGCGCGGAGGCGGAACGCGGCCCGCGAACAGGTCATGGTCCTCAGGTCGCGCCACGAAGGGGCAATGCGGAAGGATAAATCCTGCCACCATGCAGAAAGGTGTGTCGTCGCCCGCCGCACGTGCGCGCCCGAGATCGGCAAGGCGCTCGCAGGTCGCCTCGGTCGTTGCGTCGTCGACGACCTCGTAGCCGGATTGTCCCTTGCCCGAGAAGGCAAGCGACCGGGCCAGCCCGTTCGGCCCCGGGCCGCTTGGTCCCTGCGCACCCAGCAACGGACCGAGTTTCTGACGTTCGACCCCGAGCCAGTTGGGGCCGCAGTCACCGACCAGCCTTTCCGAGAACCCGTGATGCTGATCCGGTCCGATGGAATGCATCCGGCCCACCGACACCGTCTTGTATCCGGCGGCTCCCAGGGAATGGGCATAGGTCGGCAGACCCGACGACAGCACGTCCTCCAGCGTCCAGCATCGCTGCTCGAACGGCCATCGCCCGGTCAGCAGCGACATCCGGGACGGCGTGCAGATCGGCGAGGGACAATAGGCGTTCGTGAAGGTGACGCCGGAGCGGGCCAGAGCGTCAAGGTTCGGACTGACCCCAAGCGTGTCGCCATAAGCGCCGCAGACCGACCGCGCGTGCTGGTCCGAGAAAAGGAAAAGGATGTTGGGGCGCCGTTCCATGGCCGCTCACACCAGCGCCGGGGTGCGGTAGAGCAGCTTTCCTCCCACCTTGATCTCCGTATCCACGAGATAGCCGGCCAGCGCCACTGTATCGACCGTGATCCCGAGACCGGGAACGTCCGGTGCGCTGATCTCGCCATTGGCGTCGCGCGACAGAGGTGTCGATGTGACAGCCTCCGCGAGCGCGCTGGGCTGTGCCGGGTATTCGCAGATCCGATGATCTGCCATGCCCGCATAGGGCTGTAGCGATGCACTGAGCGCCAGATGCGTGGTGAAGGTGTGGTTCACATAGGTAATGCCCCGGGCGCTGGCCAGTTCGGCAACCTCCAGCGCCGGGCCGATCCCGCCGATCCGGCCGCAGTCGATCTGGATAAAGCCGACCTTGCCGAAGTCCATCAGGTGACGGGCCATCGCGACATTGTGCGACGCCTCTCCGCCGGCGATTCCGACCTTTGAACCCACTCGGGACAGCACGGCGTAGGCTTCGAAAGCGTGACCCGAAAACGGTTCTTCCAACCAGGTTGCGCCTGCATCTTCGAGCGCACCCAACCTTTGCGCCGCGGCGTCGGCGTCCTCGCCGAAGATCTGCCCCACATCGACCATCAGGTGCGCGTCCTCGCCGATCCCTTCGCGCGCCGCGCGGAACTGGTCGGCATCCGCGGCGATATCGGCGGTTCCGATCGGCCCCCAGCCGAACTTCATCGCACTGAACCCGCGTCCAAGGGCATCGCGTCCGCGCTCAAGAGTTTCCTCCGGCGTGTCCGCGAACAGAAGCGAGGCGTAGGGGATTTTCGGCGCCGTCTCGCGGTATCCAAGCAGCTTCCAGACTGGCTCTTCGCACTTCTTTCCCAACAGGTCCCAAAGGGCCATTTCAATGCCGGACCATGTATGCGCCGCCTGAAGCAGGTCCATGCTGTCATGGGCAACCTTCGCCGCGATGGACGCGATATCCGCTGGGCTTTCCAGTGACGCGCCCAGAACCGACGCCGCAACAGGTCGGCAGGCGCCGTGCGACATCGGGCAGACGAAAGCGGCGATCGACGGCAGCGGAGCGGCCTCGCACTCGCCCCACCCGACAAGCCCCCCGGCGGAAACGCGCACCAGAAGCGCATCCTGGCTTCCGTCGGCGGCCGTCGTCACCTCGGGCATGGACAGGTAGAAGAAGTCGACATCTTCGATTTTCATGAAGGCTCTCTCTGGTACACGATCGCTTCCGGGGAGAATACCGTATCCGGTTCCATCGGGTACATCGGACGGGCGCAGATCGTGTGGCCCAGGCTGGGAAGATCCGCCGAAGTCGCCCCGGGTGCGTCGATGTTGAAGTTCTTTTCGACCCAGGCGTCGTACATGTGAAACTCGGTATGCGGCGATTTCACGACGGTCAGATCGAAATCCCGTGGATTGCAGCCGTTCGCATAATACATCGCCCGGTCGAAAAGGCTGATCGTCTTGCTCAGTACGACGACCGTGAAGTTGCCGAATGTCAGAACCGCCGTCGGACCGGCATCAAGCGGCGTCTGCATGGTTTCCAGGCGGGATTTCCCGTCTGACAGGAGCTTGACGCGGGCCCTGACCGGCATCGGCGCATAGCGTTGCGGGTCAATCGAGCCGCCAAGGGTCACGTCGATCTCGGCACCTATCCCCGCTTTGTGGGCGGCCTTCGCGGCAGGGGCGTCGACGATCTGTGCCAGCACCCTCCCTTGATAGGCGGCGTCGGCAAGACCCCGCAGGATCGCGTTCGAGTCGCCTGTGGCTCCCGACGACGTGGCATCGGCCGCGTCGGTAAAGGCAAGCGGTCCCTTCATCGTTCTGGCCTGCAGGATCGCGCGATCCAGAGGTATCAGCTTGCCCTGCATCCGGTGCCGCAACGGCCAGAACTCCTCGGCCAGGCGAAGCGCCTCGCGCTTGGCGCTGGCGGCGTCGGCCTCGGTCGTGACAAGCACTTGCGAACAGAGCTCGGGGACATCGGTGAACGGGTTGCCGATCATGATGCCCGCGGCCAGCGCCGTGCCGTCGCGCTCGATCCGCTGGCATTCGCGGATAAGGTCGCCGTAGCAGCCCGTGGCTGTGACCAGTTCGTCTCCGCGAACCAGGGCCGGAATGACGACGCGCGCGATCTGCGGGCGTGCATCATTTGCCATCAGGCGCAGCAGGAGCCGGGCGGCGCGCGCGCCCGTGTCGCCGAAATCGACATGCGGATAGGTGTGATACAACGTCAGACCGTTGATCTGCCGCAACATCCGGTCTGTGCAGATGCCGTGCAGGTCCAGCGAGATGACCAGCCGCTTGTCCGGACCCAGCATTCTGCGGATCTCGGTCAGAAGATGACCTTCGGGATCGAGTTCTCCCTCTGCCGCCATGGCGCCATGCAGCGAGGCATAGACCGCGTCGCACGTGGCGATCTTTGCCGCGACCGTTTCAAGTATCTCGGCCGAAAGGCGCGCCCAGCCTTCTGAAGACAGGAGTCCCGCACTGCCCGCGCGGGCAGCAATCGACGGAACAACCTCGATATCCTGTTCGGCTTCGAACACGCTCAGGGCGCCGCCGATCTCGGTGTTCAGCCCACGGTGCGCGAAGAACTCGTCGCCTCTGGTGACATGGAAGTTCTCGTATTCCGACTTCAGCGGATTGAACGACGAGATCTCTTGCTTGCAGTCCAGTAGCAAAATTCGTGGCATTGGCGGCAGTCCTCAATCGGTCTCGAAATCGCTCATCACGACAGCGACCGTGTCGCCGCGCGCGACCCGTCCGGGGCCGGCGGACATCCAGAGGATGCCGTCGCGCCGGTAGGTCACCTTCAGCGGTTCCCGGTCCAGGTCCTCCACGAAATGCAGGAATCCCGCTGGCTCTCCGGCCCTGACGGTCTCGCCGACCAGGTTGCAGGGCTCGAAGGTTCCCGCACCCGGCGCGAAGGAATAGCATTCCGCGTCCTTGACCATCATGTGGCGCGTTCCGGAACTGCCGTCCGGCTGGCCGGTCTCGACCTCGCCGTCCATCAGGCCGAAGTGTTTCAGGATGTTGCGAATGCCGCGTCGGCCGATCCGGACACCTTCGATGTTCACGCGCCCCCAACCGCCAAGCTCGGTGCCCAGCGACAGGATTCCCCGCCGCTCGACTGCAGAAGTCAGCGTCGCCCCTTCATCGACGCCGCCAAAGACGACGTTGAAGGGCGCGCCGAAGGCAGCGGCCGCGTCCATCGTCCGCTTCAGAAGGTCAGGGTCGCCGACATGGTGCATGTTTGTCGAAGGCGCAGAATCCCCGGAATGCCCGGCGGTGTGCAGGTCGACCGATACGTCCACGTGCGGAAGGATCACGGAATCCAGGTAATGCGCCAGCATCTCGCTGAACGTGCCCTTGGGGTTTCCGGGAAAGCAGCGGTTCATGTCCCGGTTGTCCACGGGCGACAGCCGCTTGTCCGCCATCACCGCGGGGATATTCACCGCAGGCATCATGATCACGCGGCCCTGTATCGTGGCCGGGTCCAGCGTGCGCGCCAGTTCGGACACCGCGATGGGGCCTTCGTATTCATCCCCGTGGATGCCGCCTGTGAGCAGGACCGTCGGTCCGCTTCCGTTCTTGACGACGACGATCGGAATCTCGACGACGCCCCAACCCGAGGTGTTCCTGGACAACGGTGCGCGCAGGTATTCCGCCTGCCGCCCGTCCTTCTCGAAGTCAATGGTTCCCGCGATGCGGCTGGCGGATTCGCTGGCCATACAAGGCCTCCATTTCATGTCTTTATTTTTCGTATGATTGTATACTATTTTCCGGGGTGTCAATAATTCAGTACCGGGCAGCACGAGGAGACTGTGATGAAGAGCGATGGTTCGGGCGGGTTGCCGTTTGTCGGCATCGAACGAGTTGTGGCTGCGCCGCTTTTCGGTGAAAGCCCGCCCGGAGGCTGGTCCAGCGAGATCCGGCCCAACGACTCCATCCACACGTTGATCGCGGTTCACACGGATGCAGGTATCGTTGGCTTCGGCAGCGTGTTCGCGGAGGGCGAATTGGTCCGGGCGGCGGTCCGTCACCTTGAGCGGTTCTACCTGGGCGAAAACGCCCTCGAGCCGCAGCGCGTGTCCGAGAAACTCCATCAGAACAGCTTCTGGTTCGGACGGGGAGGCACGCTGACGCACACGATCAGCGGGATCGATATCGCGCTCTGGGATGTTCTCGGTAAGGTCACCGGTCTTCCGCTGTGTCTTTTGCTCGGAGGCCGACACCGCGAGAAGGTGATGCCCTATTGTTCGCTCCTGATGGACGAACCCGTGAAGATGGCTGAGGAAATCGCCTATTACCGCGACAAGGGGTTCAAGGCGTTCAAGATCGGATGGGGGCCGTTCGGGCGCGTCGACGACCCCAAGCTCGACGAGGCGATCGTGGCCGCCGCCGCCGGGCAATTGCCGACGGGCGGAAGACTGTTCGTCGATGCGGGCGCAAGCGACGCCTACTGGCCCAACGGGTTGAAATGGGCGATGCGCACCGCTGACATGCTGGCCGATCACGACGTCGGATGGTTCGAAGAGCCGCTGATCCCCGACGCGCTGGAGGATTTCGTGACCCTCAGGAAATCGGCGCGGATTCCCATCTCGGGCGGTGAAGTCATGACGCGGCGCCAGTCCTTCCTTCCCTTCCTCGTGCAGGGGGCCTTTGACATCGTTCAGCCGGACGTGACCAAGGTGGGCGGCATCTCCGAGCAGATGCGGATTGCCCGAGCAGCGCAGGACTTCGGCGTTCGGTATGTCGGACACGGCTGGAACACGGCCCTTGGTCTGGCCGCCGATCTGCAGATCGCCGCCGCTTTGCCCAACGTCGATCTTGTCGAATATATCGTGGGCAGCGCGTATCTCGACGAGTTGACGGCGGAGCCGTACACGCTGGACGCCGATGGCATGCTGGATATCCCGACGGCACCCGGTCTCGGCATCACGCCGGATCCTCGCCAGATCGAGCGGTTTTCTCCCGAAGCCGCCGCGCTTTTCCTGACCGAGGCCGCATCATGAAGCAGCCCGTCCTGGCAACCGAGAAGCGGCACCAGCACTGGACGCTCTCGAAGCCCGCCGTCCGCACGCCGAACGGCGTGGTCTCGGCGCAAAGCGCCATTGCCGCCGCAGCTGGTGCCCGTGCACTGGCGTCTGGCGGCAATGCGGTTGACGCCGCCGTCGTCACCGCGCTTGCGCTTCACGTCGTCGAACCCTGGAGCAGCGGTCTGGGCGGCGGCGGCTTTCTTGTCGCTGATCTGGGCCAGAAGGGTCGTGGGGCCGTCAATTTCTCGATGAAATCAGCCGAAGACGTATCCACGGACAATTATCCGCTGGCCGATGTGCCGGGCCGGCACGGTCCTTTCCAGTGGCCGAAGGTCAAGGATGACAGGAATACCAACGGCCCTTGGTCGATCCTGGTCCCCGGGGCGGTCGACGGTCTGGCGCTGACGTTGGAGACCTACGGGACGATCAGTTGGGGCGATGCGCTGGAATATGTCATCCCTCTGGCCGAGCGGGGCATTCCGGTCGGCTGGTACACGACCTTCGCGATCGCCGTCGAAGCGCGCGAGATCTGCAAATACCCGCACACGCGGGACGTCTTCCTGCGCGACGGATTTTTCCCGCCGGTCAGCGAAAGCGACGACGCGCCGGAAACCGTGCGCGACCCGATGATGCCGGATTTCCTGCGGAAACTTCAGGCACGCGGCGCGCGCGATTTCTACGAAGGCGAGATCGGACAAACCATTGTCGATGACATGCAGGCGCTTGGCCGGAACTGGACGCTTGCCGGTCTGGCGGGCTACCGCGCGACCGCCTCGGCGCCCCTCGTGTCCACCTACCGGGATTGCGACCTCTTGGGCGTTCCGGGGCTGAACGGCGCGCCGACCGTCATGCGTTTCTTCGATCGGGTCGGGCAGATGGAGCGCGTGCCCGGCGGCGCCCCCGGTCCGCAGGATTACGCGACGTTCGCGGCAAAGATGCGCGAGCTATGGGAAGAGCGCTATACCAGCATGGGCGACGACAACCCGATCGAGAAATGCACGACAAATGTCAGCGTCGTCGACCGCAACGGCGGGATGGCCGCGCTGACCAACACCATGGGTGCGCGCTTCGGCTCCAAGGTTTCGCTGCCGTCGTCGGGCCTCTTGATGAACAACGGCATGTTCTGGTTCGATCCCGAACCTGGCCGTCCGAACTCGATCGGACCGGGCAAATGGCCCCTGACCAACGCCTGTCCGATGGTGATCAGCCGCGACGGCGCCCCGATCCTTGCGCTTGGCGGGGCAGGGGGGCGGCGCGTTCCTCCGGCCGTCCTTCAGCATATCTCCTTCGTGGTGGACTATGGCATGGATGTCGAAGAGGCGGCGCATACGCCAAGGATAGACCCGGTTAGGCTCGAGGCCGTGGGGTGCGACCACCGCCTCTCCGCCGAGACGCTCGAGGCCATCGGGCAGGTCGCTCCGGTCCGGGTGGTGGAGAACACGGTCTACCCGTTCCTCTTCGCCTGCGTCACGATGACGGGGCGTGACCCGGATAGGTCGACCAATATCGGTATGCCGTCGGTTGATCTGCCCTATGCAGCCGCGGTGTCCGAAGACGAGGTGCGCGCAGCCCCTTAGTGCGGGTCGTAGAAGAGCCACCGGCGGTGGTCCGGGCCTCAACGCTTCCGGATCGTGGGGTGTGTCTTGGGCACCAGGCTTGCAGCAGGACGAGTCGGCCCAAGGCCATCGCTACTGACCTGCTGCGGTCCCTCGGAAGGGCCCAAAGCGCAACCGGCGCAGCAGAAGTGCAACAATCGGGCCGCAATCCCTGCCGTCGAAGGGGACTGGAGTGCCGTTAGGTATCGCTCGACGATAGCTCAAGTGGCCGTGCGGTGTGCTTGGCTCCTGGACAGCCTCTATGCGCATTTTCTTGCGAACGCGCCCAACATGGCGAGGTTCACGGTCGCCACGTTCTGGGCCGGTCGCTTTGCACGCAACCTGTCATCCTGCGGCAGCAGGCGCTCCGGACCGCTCTTTCACCTTCTTGCGGCTGAAGATCCGCACGACGATCACAAAGAACAGAGGCACGAACACGATACCCAGCACCGTCCCAGTGATCGTTCCGCCAAGCACGGCGGAGCCGACGGCGGTGCGTCCGCCGGCGCCGGCACCGGTGGAGAGCACCAGCGGAACGACACCCAGGGTGAAAGCCAGCGAGGTCATGATGATCGGGCGGAAACGCTGGCGCGCGGCCTCCTTCACGGCGGTATAGAGATCCTCGCCCGCTTCGAAGCGCTCGCGCGCGAATTCCACGATCAGGATCGCGTTCTTGCCGGTCAGGCCGATCACCGTCAGCAGGCCCACCTGGAAGAAGACGCCGTTCTCGAAGCCGAACCAATAGGCCGCGCCCATCGTGCCAAGCACCCCGATCGGCATCACCAGCATGACCGAGAAGGGGATCGCCCAGCTTTCGTAGAGCGCCGCTAGGCAGAGGAAGATCGCTGCAAGCGAAAGCGCATAGAGCATGGGCGCGGAGCCCCCCGATTCCAGTTCCTCCAGAGACAGGCCGGTCCAGGCGACGCTGTAGCCGGGGGGAAGCTGGCTCACGAGGCGCTCGATCTCGGCGATGGCCTCACCGGTGGTCACACCCGGCGCGGGCGAACCCTGGATCTGCATCGCGGGAATGCCGTTGTAGCGGTTGAGGCCCTGCGGCCCGTATTCCCAGCTTTCGCTGGTGAAATTGGCGAAGGGAACGAGATCGCCGTTTGTATTGCGCACGCGCCATTTCTGGAGGTCGGACGGGGTCGCACGGCTATCCGGTTCGCCCTGGACATAGACACGCTTGATCCGACCGTTGTCGTTGAAATCGTTCACGTAGCTACCCGCCCAGGCGATGTTGAGCGTGGTGCCGACACTGGCCGGCGTTACTCCGACAGCGCCCGCAGCGCGCCAGTCGATATCGAGCTTGAACTGCGCGGCATCTTCCATTCCCGACGGCCGGATCGACCCGATAAGCGGGCTTTGCGAGGCCATGCCAAGCAGCTGGTTGCGTGCCGCGAGTATCTGCTCATGGGTCTGCCCGCTCTGGGCTTGCAGGAAGAAATCAAAGCCCGAGACGTTGCCGAGTTCCGGCACCGATGGCGGCACGATGGGAAAGACCATCGCGTCGCGGATTCCCATGAAGGCCGGGAAGGCGCGCCCCGCCACAGCCTGCACAGATTGTGCGGGCGAGGGGCGATCCTCCCAATCCTTCATTCGAATAAAGGCAAGGCCCATATTCTGACCCTGTCCTGCGAAGCTGAAGCCTACGACGCCGAAAGTGGATTGCACATTTTCGGCCTCGGCGGTCTTGAAATGGGTTTCGACCTGCTCGACCACGGCCTGTGTCCGCTCGGCGGAGGCACCGGTCGGCCCCTGGATAAGGGTCAGCAGGATGCCCTGGTCCTCGGCGGGCAGGAAGCCGGTGGGGGTGTTCTGAAACAGGAAGACCATGCCGTAACCGAGCGCCGCATAGATCACCAATACCCGGAAGGGCCGCCGGATCAGATAACCAACGGTGCCGGAATAGCCGCCGGTGATCTTTTCGAAAGCAATATTGAACCAGCCCAGCGGTCCGCGCCTGGCGTGATGGGCGTCCTTGTTCCGGAGAAGCGACGCGCAGAGCGCCGGTGTCAGGGTCAGCGCGACCAGCACCGACAGGGCCATCGCCGAGACGATTGTGACGGAGAATTGTCGATAGATCACCCCGGTGGACCCGCCGAAGAAGGCCATGGGCACGAACACAGCCGAGAGCACCAGCGCGATGCCGATCAGCGCGCCGGTAATCTGTCCCATGGATTTGCGCGTCGCCTCACGCGGAGAGAGCCCTTCCTCCTCCATGATCCGTTCGACATTCTCGACCACGACGATGGCGTCGTCGACCAGGAGGCCGATGGCCAGCACCATCGCAAGCATGGTGAGCGTGTTGATCGTGAAACCGGCCACCGAGAGGATTGCGAAGGTCCCGAGGATCACAACCGGCACAGCCAGCGTCGGGATCAGGGTTGCACGGAAGTTCTGCAGGAAGAGCAACATCACCAGAAAGACGAGCCCGATCGCCTCGAAAAGCGTCTTCTGCACCTCGTGGATCGAGATCTCGATGAAGGGCGTCGTATCATACGGGATGACGTAGCTTACGCCCTCGGGAAAATACTGGGAGAATTCCTCGAGTCTGTCCCTCACCCGCTTCGCCGTGTCGAGCGCATTGGCGCCCGATGCCAGGTTGAGCGCCATGCCCGAGGCAGGCTGTCCGTTATAACGAGCGATGATGGAGTAGTTCTCCGCACCGACCTCGACGCGCGCGACGTCACGCAGCAAAACGAGGCCGCCATCGGTTTCCGAGCGCAAAACGATGTTGCGGAAATCATCCGGCGTCGAGAGCAGGGACTGCGCGGTGATCGTGGCGTTGAGCTGTTGTCCGTCCGGCGCGGGCAGCGTGCCGAAAGCACCCGCTGAGATCTGCGCGTTCTGCGCCGAGACCGCGGCGACCACGTCCGAAGGCGTCATCTCGAAGGCCGCGAGCTTGGACGGATCGAGCCAGATCCGCATGGCGTATTGCGCGCCGAAGACCTGCGCCCCGCCCACGCCCTCGATCCGCGAGAACTCGTCGACCATGCTCGTGTTCAGGTAATCGGAGAGGTCCGCCTGTTCGAGCCGCCCGTCTTCCGAGATCAGACCGATGACCATCAGGAAAGACGATGTCGTCTTCTCGACGCGAACTCCGAGCCGCTGAACGGTCTCCGGAAGCTGAGTGGTGGCCTGCGCGAGCTTGTTCTGCACCTGCACCTGCGCCACGTCCGGGTCCGTGCCCGTCTCGAAGGTCAGGGTGATCGTGGCCGTTCCCGCGGATGTCGAAGACGACGACATGTATCGCAGGCCGTCGAGACCGGTCATCTGCTGCTCGATGATCTGCGTGACCGTATTGGCCACGGTCTCGGCCGAGGCGCCGGGATATTGCGCGTTGATCCGCACGGAGGGCGGGGCGATCTGCGGGTATTGTGCGACGGGAAGCGTAAAAATGGACAGCAGGCCGACGCCCATGATGAGGATCGAGATCACCCAGGCGAAGACGGGCCGGTCGATAAAGAAGCGTGCCATGAAAGCCTCCGCGAAAACTGGTCAGTTGCTGGCCGGAGCGGCCGCGGCGCGCTCTTCGGGCACCACTGTCATGCCGGGCGAGACCTTCTGAAGGCCGGCCACGATAATGCGGTCGCCTGGTGCAAGACCCTCCGTGACGACCCATTGGTTGGAGATGTCCCGCTGAACGCTCAGCTCCCGGGACTCGACCTGGTTCTCGGCATTGACCACCATGGCCACGGGGCGCCCGCGCCGATCGCGGCTTACGCCCTCCTGGGGAGCGAGAATAGCATTTTCGATCTTTGCCTGCGGCAGTTCGACCTGCACATACATCCCTGGCAGGAGGAACAAGTCGGGGTTGGGGAACTCCAGCCGCAGAACGATCACGCCGGTCTGCTCGTTCACATGCGGCTCCGCTGCCGCTAGGATCCCCTCGTGGTCATAGAGCCCACCATCGGCCAGACGCAGCGAGACGCGCACATTTTCATCCTCGGCCAGGCGCTGTCCCTGACGCCGCCAGTGCAGGATCTCCGCCGCCGATTGCGTCACGTCCACATAGACCGGGTCGAGCTTGCGGATGACCGTTAGCGCATTCGCCTGACCGGCGGTAACCAGCGCGCCCTGCGTGGTCTGGCTCAGGCCCACCGTGCCTGAGATCGGCGCGGAAATCGTCGTGCGGTCGAGGTCGATCGTGGCGGCGAGCACCTGCGCCTCCGCCACTTTCACGGCAGCCGCAGCCGCATCGAGCGCCGCGATCGCGTCGTCCAGAACCTGCTGGCTGGTCACATTGCGTTGGCGCAGCTCTTCCTGGCGGGTCTTCTCACGGTCGGCGGCCCGGAACTGCGCTTCGGCCTGCGCAAGGCTGGCCTCCGCCACCGCCTTCGCGGCCTCGTAGCTCGCCGGATCTATACGATACAACGCAGCACCCTGCTCCACGGGTTTGCCTTCCTCGAAGAGTCGCTCGGTGACGATCCCGCTCACCTGCGGCCTCACCTCCGCAACGCCGGAGGCCGTGACACGGCCGGGCAGCGTCGATGTCAGCGTCACGTCGCTTGCCTCCAGCGTCACGACCGTGACCGGCATTGGTGGACGCTCGCCGCCTTGCTGCTGCGCCTGCGCGAAGGGCACGGTAAGAAGAAGAGCGAAACCCGCGAGAAAAATCGGCAGGGAGTATCGATTGAGCGGCATGTCGGACTCCGAAGGAAATATCCGCCTGCACGGCGGATCTCTTGATTCCGGCAATTAAGGAAACTAAAGAGTTTTGTAAAGGTCGACAGCGACGCCTGCACGGGACTTGTCGGTGCCTTGCGCGGGGGAGGGAGGTGTCTGACATGACGGAGGGGGCGGACCGGAAATTCGATGCGACGACGCGAAAGCGCGGCCGCCCGAAACAGATGTGCCAGGCCGAGCGCGAGGCGCTTGTGCTCGATTGCGCCATCGAGCTGTTTTCCGAGCGCGGGCTCGAGAACGTGACAATGGCCGATATCGCCCGCCGCGCCGGCATGTCCAAACGCACGCTTTACGATCTCTATCGCAGCCGGGAAGAACTTCTTGGTGCAGGGCTTTCGCGCATGAGCCGGACCCTGTTCCGCCCGCTCCGTCCCGATGAACGCGAGGCTTCCCTTGAGGAACGGCTTCGCATTCTTCTCACGTTGAACCCGGACAAAAAGTCACCAGCCGTTGTCATCGAGATGCTTCGTACGGTCATCGCAGCAGCTCGCAGTTTTCCCGAAATGGGCCGCCGGCTGAGCAATATGGGGCCGGGGCAGGTCGCTAGCCTTCTCCGCGAGGAACTCGAACACGCGGCCCGGGCGGGGGAAATCGATCTCGCCTCCGAAGAGATCTCGGCAGCCGCGGACCTGCTCGTCGACATGGTCTTTGGTGACACGATCCCGTGCCTGCTCGACCCTAATCGCATCCTCCGCAGCCCCGAGGAAAAGGCTGCCCGTCGCGACAGGGCGATCGCGATATTCCTCAACGGCGTGCGACCGCGGGATAAGTGACCCGCCGGGCGGTTCCGGGATCTGGTATCGCGCGCAGCTAATTCGGAGAAGGCACAGGGGATGCGGAGCCTAGGAACACTGGATTCGTTCGGCACCAAATTACCGCAACGAGCGCCAGTTCCGGTACGGAGGTCTCCTCGACAAAGAGACGTTAAAGTGGCCGAGATCCTCGTCGGAAGGGAAGTTCCCGGATCTAGCGGAAAGCGAACGAAAACCGGGTGTGGAATCTGCTCGCTGCGGAGCCCACCAGGTGGACGCGCCGCCTAGGACCCCGCCCGCGCCTTTGGAATGTTCGGAGGAGCCACCAGGCTGGCCCCCAGCTTCTTGGCGAGTTCCTCCAGAATGCCGAGATCCAGTTCGTATTTCGGGCCGCCTGCGGAGAGGAGCTTTCGATAGATGCCGCTTGCCTTTTCGACGGTTTCCACCAGTGCGAAGACGGAGTCGGGGCTTTCTTCGGAAGCGAATATCCCGTGATGAGCCCAGGAAATGACCCGGCTCTCTGCTAGCGCTTCGGCAGAGGCACGGGCGATCTCGGCGCTGCCGGGACACATTGGCGGCACCACGCGGATACCGTCGGGAAAGACGAGGAAGCATTCGGGCATCATTTGCCAGAGCGCGCGGGTCAACACATCGGACGAGAGTGGCAAGAGAAAACCGAGCGCGATGAACTCGGGTATGTGGCAATGAAGGACGACCCTTTCGCGCCCCTCGGAGCGCTCCTTTCGGACCGCATGCGCAGTGAGATGGGTCGCCAGTTCGGATGTCGGTCGACCGCCGCCGCCAAACCCCCATACCGTCCGGCAAACACGCCCCTCGTCGACGATCCGGACAATTCCGAAGACGTCGTCCGGATGGCTCGTCGCTCGGCGGAAGAACTGTCCCGCGCCGGTCACCAGGAAGTAGTCGCCATCAAGTTCCGGCTGCGGATTTTGCAGGACGATATCCCTTGGCATGGCTTCTGACAGCAAGTGCCGCATATCCGCGTCGAATTCCTCCGCGTCGAGACGCCAACTGAAATTTCCGCCATTGGCCTCGTTCCAGCCCATCTCCCAGCAAAGCCGGAGAATGGGTGCAGCGACTTCGACACAATCGATGCGATGGGCGAATCCCGTCATTGCCAGACCTATCTCGTGTTGCATGCGACCCAGGCCGCAAGCCGATCCGCGCAACTGCCGATACGCGAAGCCCGCCAAGCCACGTCCTTGGTGATATCTGCAATCACGCGGCGGTCCTTCGGTTCGCCCGCAGGGTGGCGTTGAGCGCGGGTGCCCGCAGCAACGTGTCAGGCTCTCTCCAGCGCGGCCCTCTCGTCCATGGCGGTGCCGTATTCGGGCGAGGGCGGGGTCTTGAGGCCAAGGCTGCGCACCAGCGTGTCGCGGACGAAGGCGATATGCGCGGTCTCCTCGATGATCTCGGCAAGGTATTGTGCTGCCTTCAGCGTCTTGCCGGTGCCGATGGCGCCATGGTTGGCCAGCACGGCGGCGCGGATCTTGGGATCGTCGAAGACCGGGCCGATCATTGCAGCGGTCTGCGGTCCGAGATTATCGGTGAGCGGCACCAGTGGCATGCGGCCGATCTTTTCGACCGTCTGCACAGTCAGGCAGGGAACTTCCAGCCCGGCACTGGCGTAGCCGGTGGCCCAGGGGCTGTGGCAATGCACGATGGCCGAGATATCGGCGCGGCGGCGGTAGATCTCGAGATGGAATTCAAGATCCTTGGACGGTTTCAGCTCGACCTCGGAAGGCAACACCGTTCCGTCCATGAGGACAACCTGCAGGTTCTCCCGCGTGCATTCGTTGAATCCGACACCGGAGGGCTTGATGACGATCGCCTCGCGCGAATCCAGGCAGACCGAGAGGTTGCCCCCGGCATTGGTCTGGATACCCACCTCGAAGCTGCGCTTTGCGGTGGCGATGAGTTCGTCCTTCTTGGCGAGAATGTCGGCCTGGTCGAGTGTGTCGGACATGGGAGGTCTTTCTAGCTAGAGATGACGGAGGAGCCGGGACACCGCTTCATCGGCGGTTTCCTGGTCGGCAATGTGATAGGGGAGGCGGGTCACCGTGAAGGCGCGCGCCTCCGCCTCGAAGATCTCGGCAGCTTGCTCGCGCAGGGCGAGGCTCTCGATGGCGCCGCCGGGGCGGTCTTCACTGGAAAAACCGCCCATTGGTACGAGCACCTCGCAATGCGCGCTGGACGTGTTGAGGTCGGCGGCGAGCGCACGGGCAGCCCTGTCCATCTCCGCTTCGGTGAGCTGCACATGGGTGAAATAGCTCGACTGGCGGTAATGAGGTCGCGCCTTGTAGGCCTCCGGCATCTGGTCGCGGACACCCCCATCGAGAAAACTGAGTGTGCCCGGAAGCACGATACGGGGCAGGGCGGCGGCGCAGGTAAAGCGCGTCGGCATCGGCACATGCGCCCCGGCGACATGCATGCGCACGATCTCGTTCACCGTCATGTCGATCACGCCACTCAGCGCGCCCCCGGCTGCGAAGCGGGCCAGCGCGGCGCCGCCAAAGCCGTTGGAATGGAATGTCGCGGTTTCCTGCCCGGCATCCCTGAGGCGTTGCAGGATCTTTTCGCCTGCCTGCTGGGTGACGCCCAGAAGCGAAACCGCAACGGCTCTCCGGGTCGCCTCATCTTCCGGCAGCGCGCGGGCCGCGGCGGCCACCATGGTTGCGGTGCGATGGAAGATCCGGCGCAGCGGGGCGTTCATGCCCTGGATATCGCAGAGCGTCGGGATCAGGGTCACGTCATTGTCGGCCAAGGCTGCGCGCGGGTCGAAAGGCAGCGTGGTGATCAGGAATTTGGGCAGGCCGAGCGGCAAGGCGCGCATCGCCCGCAGCGCCATCTCGCTGCCCGTGCCGCCGCCAATGGCAAGAACCGCGTCGGGAGCGGCCTCAACGATGCCGGCCGAGGTCTGCTCGACCATCGCCGCCATCCGCCGCAGCTTCTCCTCGCCCGGCAGCACGTCGCCGCCGGAGGAGAGGGAGAGATCGAAGGAGAGGACTTTGAGCCCGCGCCCGGTCAGCATGTTCGAAAGCGCATGCAACTCCTCGGGTTTCGTTTCGAATGTGCCGAGGAGGGCAACCGTTTCTGCCATCGACCTACCCTTTCACGGCGCCGGCGGTCATGCCGGTGATGATCTGCCGTGAGGCAAAGAGCGTAAAGATGATCGGCGGGATCGCCAGCAACATGCCGGTGGCCATGATCACCCCCCACTCGATGTTGAACTCGCTGGTATTGTTCACGATCAGGATCGGCACCGTCATCGTGTTGCGGTCGGCCAAGGCGGAGGCAAGAAGGTATTCATTCCACGCGATGCGGAAGGTGAAGATCGCCGCCGCGGCAAGCCCCGGCTTGATGAGCGGCAGGACCACGAGGAAGAAGACCTGGAAGGGGCCCGCACCATCGACCCGGGCAGCCTCTTCGAGCGAGCGCGGCACCTGCACGATGAAGCTCTGCAGGATCCAGATCACGAAGGGCAGATTCATCGCGATATAGACGAGGATGATGCCCGCACGCGTCCCGGCGAGGCAGACATCGCCCCGCCCACCGAAGACGTCCCGAATCCAGCCGCCGACCATCGTGGCATTGTCGATGCAGAAGGAGTTGTTCCACAGCCCGAAGACCGGCACCAACAGGACCGCCGGCGGCACCATGCGCACGGCGAGCGTGGCGAATGAGATCGGCTCGCGGCCCATGAAACGGAAGCGGACCAGCGCATAGGCCGCCATGCAGCCGATGATCAGCGTCATCACGGTCGAGATCAGGGCGATGATCAGCGAGTTGATGAAGGCGCCGCCAAAACGGATCGCGCAATAATCGATATGGTCGGGTTCGTACCAAAGGATGTCACAAAGCGCCGTCTCGTAGTTCTGGATCGTCGGCATGAAGAACAGGCCGCTGGTACCGGAGATGATATCGACATCGAGCTTGAATGAGTTCACGAAGAGCAGCAGCACCGGGCCGATCGACATGAAGATGAGTGCGGCGAGAAGGGCGTAGAAGGCAGGGTTCTGCTTGTCGTACTGGCTGTTATCGGCCATGGGTCAGCCCTCCTCCTGCTTGACCTTGTTGAGCTGCTGCGCGCGGGCCTCCTGCCAGCGGGTGAAGGTGAACATTCCGAGCGTGAGCACCATCAGCAGCAGCAGCAGGTAGTTGGACATCGCCGCCGCTTCGCCGAGTTCGCGGAATTCCTGGGCCGTGCGGGAGATGCGGAGCGCCAGGATTTCGGTCGAGAGGCCGGGTCCGCCCTCGGTCATGACCAGGATCACTTCGAGCACCTTGAAGGCGTCAATCAGGCGCAGAAGGCAGGTGACGATCAGAACAGGCGCCATGAGCGGCAGCTTGATATGGATGATCTGTTGCCAGCCGGTGGCGCCGTCGATCCGCGCGGCTTCCAGTGCCGAACGCGGCAAGGATTGCAGGGCCGCAAGAGACAGGATGAAGATAAAGGGTGTCCATTGCCAGATATCGGCAATGATGACCGACATCAGCGCGTGATCGCCCAGCCAGTCGACACGCGGCAATCCGAGTTGGGTTAGCCAGCGATTGAAGATCCCGTCGGTGGGGTGGTACATGAAGCGCCAGACAAGGCCGACGACGACCGGCGCGATCATCATCGGCAGGATGAAGAGCGTGCGAAGCAACGACATTCCGCGGATATTTCGGTCGAGCATCAGCGCGAGCCCCACGCCGATGAACATCTCTGCCACGACCACCGTTCCGGCGAAGGTCAGCGTGACGGAGACGCTTTCACGAAAGGCCTCGTCGCCAAGAAGCTTGATGTAGTTGGCCAGCCCGACGAATTCCGTTTCCGAAAGCGACTGGCTGGGGTCCCAGGACCGGAACGAGCCGAAGACCATGTAGAGCAGCGGATAGAACAGCGCGATCGCCATGATGATGGCCGCAGGGGCCATGAAGAGATAGGGCGTCAGTCGGTTGAAACTCTGGCTGCTCACACGATCACTCCTGACAGGGTGAATGTCCCGGGAGGGACCAGGCCGCGTGTCGCGGCCCGGCCCGTTTTCGCGGCCCCGGGGGAGGAGGGGCCGCGGGCGCTACATCAGTCCTGCCAGATGTAGTAGCCTTCTTCTTCCATCAGATCGCGGGTCCGTTCGGCAACGCCGTCCAGCGCTTCCTGTGGGTCGAGCCCCTCGGTCAGCACCTTTGACATGGTGGTGCCGATATCGGCGTTGATCTTGCCCCAGGCGGGGATGATCGGGCGCCAGTCGGGGTCGGCATATTCAAGCGCTTCGCCGAAGACCTTGGCATAGGGGTACTTGGCCTGCACGTCCGGGTCGGCATAGGTCGAGAAGCGCGACGGGTTTCCGCCGGCCATCGCCACCAGCTTGTCGCCATGCTTGGAGGTCAGCCATTGCATCAGCAGGAAGGCGGCTTCCTTGTTGAGCGCGTTCGCCGGGATGGCGATTCCGAAACCGCCGGTTTGGGACCCGCGCCGCACGCCCTCGGGATGCATGGCATAGCCCGACAGGCCGACAACCTTGGACTTCTCCGGATCTTCGAAGTTCGGTGCGAAGGCGATGGAGTCCATGAACATGGCCGCGTTGCCGTTCATGTAGGAGTTTGCCGCTTCCGCTGGTCCGAAGGCGCTCGACCCTTCGGGGCCACAATCCACGATGGTCTTGAGCGCATTTGCCGCCGCGACACCGGCCTCGTTATTGATGATCGGGTTCCACTCGTCGTCGAAGACACGGCCGCCGAGCGGGGCAAGGTGCAGAAGGAAGGCGTGGCTGGCCTGGTGGCCGGAGGCCGCACGGGAGGCCATGCCGCCCATGCCGGGCTCAAGCTCGGGGATGTTGCATGCGACTTCGAGCAGCTCGTCGTAGTTCTCCGGAACCTTCAGGCCGTGCTTCTCGAAAATGTCCTTGCGGTAGATAAGAACCGAGGTCTCGGAGCCCTGCGGCAGGCCGAAAAGCGAGCCGGTCGGCCCAGGAAGGTAGCCCTTCTTGCCGCCGGCGACGCCGATATTCTGCACATAGCCGTCGATCAGGTCTTCGGCATCGTATTTCGGGTCGGCAAGTCTCGGGTTCATGAAATACTTGGCGAGGTTTTCCAGCTGGTCGGCATAGACATAGTCGGCCTTGGAAAAGACCACATAGGTGATCAGGTCATAGGCGCCCTCGTCCTGGGTCAGTTCCAGCGTCTGGCGTTCGCGCATCTTGAGGTAGGGGAGCATGTCCACCTCGACCTCGATTCCCGTTTCCTTGGTGAACTCGGGCAGTACCTTCATGACCGCGTCGTAGTGCGGGTGCGAGGGGAAGTTCAC
Organism: Tropicimonas sp. IMCC6043; assembly: GCF_004146235.1. Lineage (GTDB taxonomy): Bacteria > Pseudomonadota > Alphaproteobacteria > Rhodobacterales > Rhodobacteraceae > Tropicimonas. The sequence continues at coordinate 24,843 of NZ_SELO01000025.1, forward strand.
CACAAGCGTTGTTCCCGCATATTCCTCATACGGGTTTGACAGCGCGGTCGTCGCGGCGAGCGCCATCGTCGCCGTGATGGTGATTCCAAGAGTTTTCAGCATTGGGTCCTCCTCCCATTAGCCATTTTGCGCTCATAGCGCGTCTTCGGTTTTCTTGTCGAAAAGCTGGATCCCCTCCGGCCGGACGGCGAAACGCAAAGTCTCGCCAAGGGCGATGGGGGTTTCGGACTTGACCTCGACGGTCACGGTCGCCTCGCCGCATTTGCAGATCAGCACTGACTGCGCGCCGATATATTCCGAGATCGACACCCGCAGATCCATTGCCTCGCTGTCGGGAGCGGCTGCGTCGAAGTTCAGGTCGGACGGGCGGATGCCCATCGTCAGCTCGCTCTGCCCCACGCGACGCGCGCGGTCCGCCAACCTGCCCGGAAGCGCGATGCGGAACCCGTCACCGCGGGCAAAGAATTTCTCGCCAGTTTCCTCCAGCGTCACATCCATGAAGTTCATCGGTGGCGAGCCAAGGAAGCCGGCCACGAACTTGTTCACGGGGCGCTTGAAGAGTTCCTCGGGCGTGCCCTGCTGCTGGATATACCCGCCATGCATGACGACGATCCGGTCGGCCAGGGTCATCGCCTCGACCTGATCATGGGTCACGTAGACCATGTTCTTCTGGACACGCTGGCGCATCAGGGCAAGTTCCGCCCGCATCTGACCACGCAGCTTCGCATCAAGGTTCGAAAGCGGTTCATCAAACAGAAAGGTGCCGGCATCGCGCGTCAGCGCCCGGCCCATCGCTACCCGCTGCCGCTGGCCGCCCGACAGCTCGCCCGGCTTGCGGTTGAGATATTCCGTCAGCCCGAGGATCTTGGCGACCTCGCGCACCTTGAGGTCGATTTCCTCTTTCGGGCGTTTCTGCAGCCTGAGCGCAAAGGACATGTTCCGAGCCACATTCATATGCGGGTAGAGCGCGTAGTCCTGGAACACCATGGCCAGGTCCCGGTCCTTCGGCTCAAGGCGGCTGATGGGCCGGTCGTCCATGTAGATCTCGCCCTCGCTGACGATATCCAAACCCGCCAGCATGCGTAGCGTCGTCGATTTCCCGCAACCCGATGGTCCGACCAGAACCGTGAACTCGTTCTCTTCCATGGTTAGGTCGATATTGTGAAGCACCTCCACGGCGCCGTAGCGCTTCACAAGTCCATCGAGCCGAATCTTGGGCATAGCGTCCCCTTTCGCAGCTGTCTCGACTTTATGCATGCAAACATAAATGTAAACATGCAAAATTGCCACGAGACCAAAATGCTCCTAGATTGATCTTGCGGTCGCGGGAGAGTCGCGCCGCCAAGGCAAAGAACAACACAGGAGAGACGCATGGCGCGGGGTGGCGAAGTGGGCGCGAACGGCCCGAAGATTTCAGCGGTGCAAAAGGTTGTGGCGGCCCTGACGGATAGCATTGCCACCGGTGTGCTCGATCCCGGCGAGCGTGTCGACGAGGTGCGCCTAGCCGAGCAGCTCGGTGTTTCGAGGACGCCGGTGCGAGAGGCACTGAACCAGCTCGTGGCCCAAAGAATCCTCGTGGCGGGCGAGAAGCGCGGTGTTCGCGTGGCTCAGTATTCTCGCGAGGAGCTATCGCAAATATTTGAAGTTATGTATGAAATCGAGGTGATGTGTGCCCGGATGGCGTCCCAGAGGCTCACGTTGCTTTCACGCTCGGAAATCGAGCTGGCACAAGCCGAATGCGTCCGCGCCGCCGAGTCGGGTGACCGCATCGCGTATATGCACGCGAACGAGGACCTGCATCACGCAATCTACCGTGCGACCGGCAATGAATACATGTGGGAGCTCGCCAGCGAGTTTCGCCGCCGTACCGGGCCGTTCCGGGCGAAGAAGTTCGCGACGACCGAAGACCTGATCGCATCGGCCAAGAGCCACGAATCGCTCCTGCGGAGCATCTTTTCCGCCGATTCGAAGGTGGCTTCCGATGGTATGCGCGAGCATATGGCCGCCAGCTTCATGCAGACTCTCGAGGCTTTCAAACACAAGTAAAGGCAAGTTCCAGCACCTGCTGGATTTAGTTTGCATGCAGAAAGCATTCTTTGTATTTGTGGCTCAAGGAAATCGATTCTGGAGGCCGCCATGGGCGTCAACGAGACCAAGATCTATCCGATCAATACCGGCTGGCTTGAGGGCGACCTCGGCACCTACATTTTCTGGAAGGGCCCGGCGGGCAAGAAGATCTGGAATCCGGTCTACTGCCACTATGTCGACACCGGCGAGCACAAGATCCTGATCGATACCGGCCTCTGCGACGAGCCGCGGGCCACGAAATATCACCACAAGTGCCAGAAGCGCGGCTGCCTCCAGGTGCATGAGCATCTTGAGCAGAAGCTCGGCGTGCATCCCGACGAGATCGACGCCATCGTCTTCACGCACCTGCACTGGGACCACGTGCAGAACATGAAGGAGTTCAAGAACGCCCGCTACATCGCGCCGAAGGCCGAGATCGAAATGGCGTTCAACCCGCTGCCGCTCTACTACCGCACCTACGAATCCGGCTATCTCGGCATCGAGCCGGCCTATACGGGCTGTGTCTTCGAGGCGGTGGACGAGGAATGCGAAGTGCTCCCCGGGATCACCATGTTCCACACGCCGGGCCACTCGGTCGGCCATATGGCCGTGACCGTTGCGACCTCCGCGGGCGATATCGTGGTCGCAGGCGACGCGATCTTCCAGGAGCGCAACCTCGAACCGAATGCCGAGGAGGGCTGGCGCTACTGGGTGCCGGCGCGTTTCGTCAATAGCTGGGAGGGGTGGAAATCGGTCGAGGAAATCGACAAGCGTGCCGACTACGTGCTGCCTTGCCATGACAAACATGCCAATGCGCGCTCCGATGTCTTCCCCTACGAGGGCATGCCACTGAGGAAGCGCCGGCAGTTCATCCCCGGCTTCCAGTTCTATTTCGGTGACATGCCCCCGGGTGCGGTCGAAAAGGCGGCGCCGGCGATGAAGCCTGAAGAGGTCGAAGACTATCTTGCCTCTCTCTGGCCGCCGACCCCGGATGATCCGTCCTGACCGGGTCAGGCAATGGATTGCCCTGTCGCCACTGACTCTTCCCCCGCAAAGGGGGGCTGTGGGCGCGGGCGCCCAGCGGGGCGTGCTGCTGGATGGCGGCACGCCCTGCCATCATTCAATCGAAGCATCGCCCGGGGTGTCCCCTCGTTGGCAGGCCGCTGCCCGATGACGCCCCGAACTACGTGAGGCAAGGCCATGAACACCCTTCTGACCGATAATTTCCGCGCCTTTTCGGCCAGGATCGGCGCCGACCCGCTCTGTATCCAGGGCCCGGGCGGCAATACCTCGATCAAGGATGACACGGTGATGTGGATCAAGGCGTCGGGCTTCGAACTGGCCGATGCCGAGACCTCGGAGATCTTCGTTGCCGTCGACCGCATGGCCGCAAAGTCCGAAGCCTACGGCGCTGGCGACGGCACCTGCAAATCCACCGTGCTCGATCCCGAAAGCGAGCTGCGCCCCTCCATCGAGACCACCTTCCACGCTGCCCTCGACTGGCGCGTCGTCGCTCATACCCATTCGGTTGCCGCCCTCAGCCATGTCGTCTCGCTCGCCGGCCGCAAGGTCGCGCGCAAGCTGCTGGCCGATTTCGACCCGGTCTTCGTGCCCTATGCCAAGCCCGGCCTGCCACTGACGGCCGAGATCCTCAAGCGGGCCACCCCCGAAACCCGGCTGTTCCTGCTTGAAAATCATGGGCTTATCGTCTGTGGCCACACTACCGCCGAGACCGATAACCTCATGCAACGCGTCGAGGGAAGGCTCTACCGCGCGCCCGCCCATGTGGTCGGTGCCGTCCCCGGCGCCGAACCGTTGGACGGTTTCGACTGGGCCGAGGCGGAAAGCTGGATGGCGATGGACGAAGGCGTCTGCGCCGCGATCACCGGTGGTTCCTATTATCCCGACCATGTGGTCTTCCTCGGTGCCGGTCTGCCGGTGGCCGATAGCGAGCTTTCACCCCCGGTCATCGTGCTTCCGGGGCAGGGCATCCAGATCCGCCGGAGCGCCACTTCGGTGCAGCGGGCAATGCTGACCTGCCTGTCCGACATCTTCCGACGCCTGCCAAAGGCCTGGGCGCCCGAGCCGATCGGCCCCGAGGCCGAGGCCGAGCTGCTGAACTGGGATGCCGAGAAATACCGCCAGTGGCTGGCGGCCAAGGGCTGAGCCGATGCTGTCCCTGGGCATAGATCTCGGCACCTCCGGCATTCGCAGCGCCGTGGTGGGTCCCGATGGAGCCGTGCTTTCCATGGCCAGCACCGGCCACCTGCCGCAGCCCGATCCCGACCGGATCGATGCCGACCTCTGGTGGCAGGCCACCCGTGCCTGTCTCGCCGCACAAATGGAGAAACTGCGCGAGGTCGGACGGTCGCCCGAGGAGATCGGTCATATTTGCGTCGATGGCACCTCCGGCACGATGCTGCTGACCGACGCCGATCTGCGCCCTGTCAGCCGCGCATTGATGTATAATTCGAAGGGTTTCACGGCAGAAGCCGCGCGAATTGCCGACTTCGCGCCGGACCCGCATATCGCCCGCGGATCTGGATCGGCGCTGGCCCGCGCGATGCGGCTGGCCGGCGAGGCCGAGGGCGCGCGATACCTTCTGCACCAAGCCGACTTCATCGCGGCCCGCCTCACCGGGATCGGCGGGCAGAGCGACGTGATGAACGCTCTCAAGACCGGGGTCGACCCCGAGACCGGCGACTGGCCCGACTGGATCATCTCGCTGCTGCCCGAGGGCATCCTGCCGCGCGCCTACCAGCTTGGTGAAGCGTTTGGCGAGATCCGTGCGGATCTCGGCCGCGAACTCGGCCTGCCCGCCGGCGTGCAGGTCCATGCCGGCACAACCGACAGCATTGCCGCCTTCCTCGCAGCCGCGCCGCTCGAGGCCGGGGTGGCCGTCACGTCGCTCGGCACGACTCTGGCAATCAAGGCGCTGAGCCGGGCCCGGATCGATGATCCGGCGCGCGGGCTCTACTCGCATCGCGTCGGCAAGGTCTGGCTGGTCGGCGGCGCCTCCAACACCGGCGGGCGGGTGCTGCGGCATTTCTTTTCCGATGCGGAGCTGGTCGCGCTCAGCGCCCGGATCGACGCAGCGCGCGCCTCGCCGCTGGACTATTACCCGCTCATGGAGCCGGGCGAGCGTTTCCCGGTCAACGACCCCGACCTGCCGCCGCGGCTCGAACCGCGCCCGGCCGATGACGCGGATTTCCTGCATGGCCTCTTCGAGGGCATCGCCCGGATCGAGGCGCAATGCTACGCGGCCATTGCCGAGGCCGGCGGCGAGCGCCCCACACGCGTGCTCTCGGCCGGGGGCGGCGCAAAGAACCCGGTCTTCACAGCCATCCGTGCCCGCCATCTCGGGCTCATCCCGGAGAGTGCCGCCGAAACCGAGGCCGCCATCGGCGCGGCCCGTATTCCGCTCATGACGGCCTGACACGGCCGCCCGCCGGCCGTCCGCGCCGGCGCCCAGAACAGGAGATCGACATGGCCCCGATGAACACCGTCGCCTTCAAGGATTGCGACATCCGTGGCACGTTCCCCGACCAGGTCAACGCCGACATCTTTGCCCGCGTGGGGCGCGAGTTTGGCCGCCTGCTGGCCGCCGGTCCGCGAGCGGATGGCGACACGGTTGTGCTGGGGGGCGACGGGCGGCATTCGACGCCCGAGCTGCTGGCGGCCCTGCTGCGCGGGCTTGCCACGGCACCCATCGGCATTGTCGAGCTTGGCCCCCGGGTGCCGACTCCGGCGATCTACTGGGCCAAGCACCAGTATGGCGCACAGGCCTCCGCGATCTGCACCGCATCGCACAACCCGCCGCAATGGAACGGCCTCAAGGTGATGAACGGCGAGCTGCCGCCGACGCCGGAAGACATCAAATTCCTCGCCGAAAAGGCTTCCGAGACAGCCGAGATTGCGCCCGAATCCCCGGCCCGCATCCGCCGGGTCGAGGATGTGGTCGGCGACTACATGCAGGCCATGGTCCAGAGCTTCGGCGGTCAGTCGCTCGCAGGCCTCAAGGTGGTGGTCGATCCGGGCAATGGCTGCATGTCGGGCGTTGCCTCGAAGGTCTTTGCCGATCTCGGTGCCGAGGTCACGGCGCTGTTCGACCATATCGACGGCAGTTTCACCGAGCGCAATCCCGACTGCGCCCTGCCCGAGACGCTTGTCACGCTGGTCCGGACGGTGAAGGAGACCGGTTCGGATTTCGGCGTCGCCTTTGACGGCGATGGCGACAGGATCGCGGTGGTCGACGATACCGGCCGCATCCTCGGTTCCGAGCGGCTGGCGATCATCCTGTTCAAAGGTGCGGTGCAGTGCAATCCCGGCGACACCGTGATCCTCGACATTAAGTGCTCCATGCACCTGGAGCGTGCTGTCTCGGCACTCGGGGGGACGCCGCGCCGCTGCCGGAGCGGACATGCCTATATGAAACGGATGGTGTTGGAGCATGACGCCATCGCAGGCGTGGAGCTCTCCGGCCATATCTTCCTCGGCGAGATCCAGGGGCGCGATGACCCGCTGCACACTGCGCTCCGCCTTGCCGGCTGGCTTGCCCGGCAGGACCGCAAGCTCTCCGCCTTCGTGGACGAGTTGCCGGAGATGTTCATGTCCGAGGATATTCGCATCGGCATGGAAACGCCCGATATAGACGCCCTGCTGGAGGACTGCGCGGCCGGCCTTGCTGGCGCCGAAGTGCAGAGGATCGACGGCGTCCGTCTGGTCTGGCCTCGTGGCTGGCTGCTTGTCCGCCGTTCGATCACCGAACCGAAAGTCACGATCCGGCTCGAGGGGGATGGAGCCGAGGACCTGCGGCGCATCGGAGGATTGTTTTCGGAACGGTTCCCTCAACTTAAGGGCGACGTCGAAATGGCCCTGGGGCGTTTCGAATGCGCCTGAACGGGCGGGTGTCAGGGGGAAGTTGGTTGAGCGGGGCAGGGCGGTCTCGTCGCGTCTCGGGATGACGAAGGAAGGTCGTGCCAAGTGAAATTATTGCAACAGGTCAGGTAACCGGTCACTGCCTCAACAATGGGTCGTAAAACTCGCGCTTTCTGTTCCAACGGCGAGTGCGGGCAATGCAACGCTCCCTGTGGATGCGAAGATTGCCGGTGCTCCCTCCCTCAATCTTCATCCAATCGAACTCACTGCGTAGTCTCTGCTCAAAGGCAAACCTCAAGAAGAGCCGCGCAGCCGTTCTCGCCGAGTGTTTTAAGCGAAGCTCTGGATAACTAACAACGATCCCGCTCCTGGCATGGTGGGTTCGATTTGGCCTGACCGCGCTATCGGCTGAAAGGTCCGGCAAAAAAATCTCCGAAACACGAAGCCCCCGAAGAGAACTTCGGGGGCTCCGAGACGATGAACGTTCATGGTCGCGCGACCATGGCCTGTACGCTCACAATGAAAGACAACCGGCTGAATTCAGGCCGCAGGTTTCTTTCTGTCGTGGCCCGCAGGCCAGCCGCAACTCACTCGGACTTGACAGTATCCTCGAGGAAGAAACGGCCGAGCGGGTTCTGGTCGAAATTCTCGATGCCCTTCCGGCTCACGTTGATGAAAGGGCTGTAGTAGAGGTCGATCCAGTGTGCGTCCGCCTTGGCGAGTGTCTGGATATCCTTGTACATTTCCTCGCGCTTGGCCGGGTCGAGCTCCAGCCGGGCGTCGGCAACAAGCTGTTTGACCGTGTCGTTCTGGTAGCGGGTCATGTAGTTCATGTTGACGTCATGACCGACGACGAAGGTGGTCTTCTGGTCCGGGTCGAGAATGTCGTTGGTCCAGTAGTTCATCGACACGTCGTAGTCCCCATCCACGAGCATGTTCCAGCTCGCGCTCGGGTCGACCTTGACCAGGTTCGCGGTGACGCCGATCTGTGCGAGTTGCTGCTGGAGCAGGACTGCGACCTGTTCCTGGACCTCGTGGCCGGCCTCGACGATGTAGTCCAGCGTCAGGTCCTCGACACCCGCCTCGGCAAGGAGTTCCTTGGCCTTTTCAGGGTCATAGGGCCGCGCGCCGTTGTCGTCGCTGTGGTAGAGCGCGCCTTTCGGGATAAAGCTGTTGGCAACTTCGCCCTGACCAAAGGTCACGGTGTCGATGATGGCCTGCTTGTCGATTCCGTAATCGAGCGCTTCGCGGACGCGCACATCGTCGAGCGGCGCATGCTCGTGGTTGATCAGCAGGTGGTCTTCCCGCGTCGAGGGCTCGATATGGACAGTGAGGTTCTCGTCCTGCTGGAGTTCTTCCACCCGCGAGAACGGAACGAAGATCGAGGCGTCGAGCTGCCCGGCCTGCACGTTCAGCATGCGGGTATTGTCATCGGGCACCGAAACCCATTCCACGCCATCCAGGCTCACCCGGTCGGCCTCCCAGAATTCCGGGTTCTTCTTCAGGATCACCCGGTCGCCGCGCAGCCAGTCGTCGACGACGAAGGCGCCGGACGCCACGGGTTTCTTGGCATAGGCTTCCTCGCCCATTTCTTCCATCGCCGCCTTGGAGATCACCGAGGTGGCAGGCATCGCGAGTGTGGAGAGGAACGGGGCCGACGGGCCGGAAAGCGTGATGACGAGCGTCTTGTCGTCCGGCGTCTCCATGGTCTCGATGATCTGGTAGCTGTCCGACCAGAGCGACAGTTCGCTATCGCGCACACGCTCGAGCGAGTATTTGGCGTCCTCGGAAGTGATGGCCGAGCCGTCCGAGAACTTCGCGTCGCGCAGGTGCAGCGTATAGACCGTGCCATCGTCGGAAATCTCCCAGCTTTCGGCAAGGCCGGGCACGAGCTCGGTGCCCGTCTTGTCGACGCGAACGAGCACGTCATAGACGTTCATGAAAACCCAGAAATCGATGTTCTGGGCGGTGTTGATCGGGTCGAAGGTGCTGGAATCCTCGCGACGGCCGATGGTCAGCACGCCAGCGGCTTCGGCCACCGAGACCAGCGCGGTTGTCGTGGCCAGGGCAACGAGGCCGATACGGGACAATTTGGCAATCATTGTTTTTTCTCTCCTATTGGTTCGTTAGGCGGGTTGTAGTTCGGCCGGAACCGCCGTTCCGCCGATCGGGCGGTCCGGGTCGATATCGGGGATCGCGGCTATCAGGGCCGCGGTGTAGTCTTCGCGCGGGCTGCGAAAGATTTCGTCGCACTGCCCCTCTTCCACGATTTGTCCATGATGCATCACGATGACGCGTTCGCAGAGGTTGCGCACGATCGCCAGGTCGTGGGCGATGAAGACCAGTGTCAGCCCGGTCGTCTCGGCAAGATGGCGGAAGAGGTCGATGATCTGGGCCTGGATCGTCACGTCGAGCGCGGCCACACATTCATCCGCGATGATGACCCGTGGATTAACGGCCAGTGCCCGCGCAATTCCGGCCCGCTGGCATTGCCCGCCGGACATGCTGCGCGGCTTGCGGCCGGCGAAGTTCCGCTCCAGCCCGACCATGTCGAGCAACTCGCCCACGCGTTCCCGGATCCTTTCGGGCGGCGTCTCGCCCTGGGTCCGGAGCACTTCGGCGATGGTTTCGCCGATTGTGAACCGCGGATTGAGGGCGTTGAACGGATCCTGGAAAACCATCGCCGCCTCAGATCGGAGTCGCTTCAGAGTTGCCTCGCGCTCCAGTGTCAGGACAGACCCGTCGAAAGTTGCATGCCCGGCAGAGATCGGCGTCAGCCCCAGCATCGCACGGGCCAGCGTCGATTTCCCGGAACCGCTCTCGCCAACGATGCCGACCGTCTCGCCGGGGAAGATCTGCAGGCTGACTCTCTTCAGTGCCCGGAAGTCGCGGCGTTTCCGGAACAGCCCGCCGCCGATCGGGAACGCAACATCGAGATCATCGACTTCGAAGATCGGCCGGACGTGGGATCGCTCATGTTCCAGCGGCCTGTGCTCCTCGTCGGGAAGCGAGGGATGCGAGGCGATGAGTTCCCTAGTGTAGGCTGCCTGCGGATTGGCAAGAAGCTGACGCTTCTCCCCTTGCTCGACGATACGGCCGTGCCGCATGACCGCGATCCGGTCGCAGGTCTGCGCGACGACGCCGAGATCGTGCGTGATCAGGATGATCGACAGACCGCGCATGGCGCGTAGATCCATCAGCAGCTTCAGGATCTGCGCCTGGATCGTGACATCGAGCGCCGTCGTCGGCTCGTCCGCGATCAGGATTTCCGGATCGCAGGCCAGTGCGATGGCGATCATGGCGCGCTGGCGCATGCCGCCGGAGAATTCATGCGCGTAGCTCTTGAGGCCGCGCGCCGGGTCCGGGAAGCCGACCTGTCCGAGAATGCTGCGCGCCTCTTCGAGCGCCTCCGTCCGGCCAAGGCCACGGTGAAAGCGCAAACCCTCGACGATCTGATCCCCGATCCGCATCACCGGATCCAGATGGCTGGTCGGGTTCTGGAAGATCATCCCGATCTTCTTGCCGCGAATACGCAGCATCCCGGCTTCGGGCAGCCTCGCGATCTCCTCGTCGTCGAGCCGGACGGAGCCGGCATCGAGGTGCAGCTTGGAGGACGGCATCAGGCCAACGATCGTCCGGCAAAGGAGGCTCTTGCCGGAGCCGCTCTCGCCGACAAGGCCGAGAATCTCGCCCTTTCCGAGCGAAAAATCGATATCGCTCAACAATTGCCTTTCTTCGGCGTGATCCCGGAAGGCGACGGAAAGGCCCCGAACTTCGAGCAGCGTGGTCATTCATGCACCCCCAGAAGATCGCCCATGGCATCGCCGAGCAGCGAGAAACCGAAGGCGAGGGTGACAATGGCAAGGCCCGGAAACAGCGTGATCCACCATGCCTGGGTGATGAAGCCCTGCGCCTCGGCAACCATCACACCCCATTCGGCGGTCGGCGGCTGCACGCCAAGGCCAAGATAGCTGATGGCGGCACCGTTCAGCAGCACAAGCACGGCGTCCGACATCACGAACACGAGGGAGCCCGCGAGCGCGTTTGGCAGCAGGTGGCGAAACATGATCCGCGATCGGCTGAAGCCGAGGCTTTCGGCGGCAACGGAGAAATCCTGAGTCTTGAGAACGAGAATCTGCGCCCGGATCAGCCGCGCGTAGCTGATCCATCCCACCAGCGCCATCGCGATGTAGAAGCTCGACAGACCGGGCCCGAGGATGGTGATGATCGAAAGCATCAGAACGAGGAAGGGGAAGGCGAGAATGATATCGACGATCCGCATGAAGACGGTATCGATGGTCTTGCCGAAGAACCCCGCCACGGTGCCGATAACCGTCCCGATCAGGAACGGGAACAGGACACCGATCAGCGCGATCTGCAGGTCGATCCGCGCTCCCCAGATGACGCGCGAAAGGACGTCCCGACCGAAATTGTCGGTGCCGAAGGGATGGGCGAACGAGGGCGGCTGAAGCCGGGCCTTCGGGTCCTGCAGGATCGGATCGAAGGGTGCCACGATCGGTGCGAAAATGGCGATCAGGACGAAGAAGGCAAGGATGCCGGCGCCGACGGCGAGCATCGGCCTGCGTGAGATGTAGCGCGGCCAGGTGGGGGCGAGGGACAGGGCTGAACGGCGTATCATGAGAGGTCCACCCGTGGATCGAGCGCGACGGTCAGGATATCGGCGAGCAGGTTGATGAGGACGGTGGCAACGGCAAAGGTCATGGCGACCCCCTGCACCACCATGTAGTCGCGGGTGAAAATTCCGCGCACGAGCAACTGCCCCATTCCGGGAATTGCAAAGACGCTCTCCACCACGACGGTTCCGCCGATCAGCCAGCCGATATTGATTGCCAGCAGGTTCACCGTTGGCACAAGCGCATTTGGCACGACATGGCGCCAGAACACGATGTTTTCGGGCATTCCCCTGGCGCGGGCGGCGGTTGCGACGTCGGATTTCAGCCCGGCGATCATCCCAGCTCTGAGACTGCGGGTCAGAACGGCCGAGAGCGACAGCGCAATCGTGAGGCCCGGAAGGATGAGGTGCTGGATCTTTTCGCCCAGCGTGTTGCCATAACCCGAAACCGGCAGCCAGCCGAGCTTCACCGAGAAGAGAATGATCAGCATCACCCCGAGCCAGAAGGGCGGAAAGCCGATGCCGGCGGTGGAGACGATCCGCACGACGTGATCGGTTGGCCGTCCCTGCCGGCGCGCCGAGAGTGCAGCGAAGGGCACCGCGATCAGCAGCGAGAGGATCACCGCTGCCGCGACGAGGGCAAGCGTCGGTTCGATCCTGGTCGCAATGAGCTTGAGCACATCGATCTTGTAGAGCGTCGAGCGCCCCATTTCCCCGGCCCCAAGGTTCTTGAGGAAAAACAGGTATTGCACCCACATCGGCTCATCGAGCCCGTATTGCGCGCGAATATTGGCGAGTGCCGTCGGCGAGGCGCGCGTTCCGAGGATGATGCGTGCCGGGTCACCCGGGATGAGCCGAACCAGGACGAAAGTGATGACCGATATCCCGAACAGCACCGGAATGAACTGGATCGGCCTGTAGAGGATGAAGCGGAAGCGATGCATTCTGAGTCGGTCCTAGCGTTGGCCGCAGAAGCAGATGCGGCAATCGTCCTGCCGGGATGCTATCATGCTCGGGAAATGACCAGACTGACCGGTCCGAGAAATCACGCCAGACTCGCGCAGTGCTGATAACACGAGCATTCCTTCCGAGGTCGCTCCAACTCCTTGGCGTTCCGAGGACTGGATAAACTGGGACGGAAAACGAAGTGTCACGTTACACCGGTCCCGCTCGGCAGCGGCCTGTGCCGTCCGGGGTTCCCGGCGCTGCGCGCCTATAGCAGGCGGGAGATCCCTCACGCCGACTTCCTGTAGGGGATTTGCCGGGCCAGCCAGCAACCGAGCGTGGCGCCGTCCACCGTGCCATCGTTCGCGCGGGAAACGGAGAAGGTCCAGTCGCCGGGGGCCGGCGCGTCCATCGAGCGGCGGGTTGAAACGATCCAGGTATCCGAACCGACCGGGTACATCCGTTCCATGATCCCCTTGCCCAGCAAGCCCTCGAACCGTGCAAACACTGCGCCGTCCCGTCCTTCGATCACCATCGATGCGTCCAGCTCGCCCGACTCGTAGCGCCCTGCGATCTCCGCGCCATCGCCTGTGGTGACTGCCGGTAGCGGCGTCAGCGTCGTCGAGAGGTTTTCATCTGTTCGAGTCATCGAAAGGGTCGGCTCCGAACCGCCCTGGCCGCGGAGTACAGTAACTGTTGGTCCGGTCAGGCTGTCATTCTGTCCGGACTCGAGGCGATCGGGGAAGGTGGCGAAGCGAAGGGTCGCGCCCTTGCGATCGGTTTCGATCCGGGTCAGCAGCCCGGTGTCGTCGCAGATCCACTGGCCGTCCCAGTCCTCAGAGACCGGGGCCGGCACCGTCGTATCCTGGCCGAGCGCAGCTTTCAGGACATCGCTGGCCGCGGCGTGGGCGTCGGATTCGTGGTTGAAGATCACGACAACGGAGAGTCGCGCCGCGGCGGCGTGCATCCGGTGGGCACGGAACCCGCGCAGCGCCCCTGCATGGCCAGTGACCTTGACGCCGCCGATGGTCTCGTGGGCGAGGCCGAAGCCATAGGCGGCCGGTTTTCCGTCGCTGAAGCTGGGCTGAGCCGAAAGCTTGCCGTAAAGGCTATCGGGGTCATCCCGCGTTGCGTCGATCCAGGCCTCGTAGGCAAGCATATCTGTGAGCGAGGCAGAGATTCCAGCATCCCCGATCCAGTAGATACCGTTGTCCGCAGGAAAGAAGCCCGTCGCGTCGGAGCCTTCGTAGCCGACCACATCGTCTTCCGGGTGCCGGGTATCTGACGTCAGAACGGCGGTCTTCATGCCAGCCGGCCCCCAGATCACCTCCTTATAGAGGTCCTCCAGCGTCTGGCCGGTCTCCCGTTCGATGAGTTCCGAGACGATGCGGTAGTTGCAATTGCAGTAGGAATAGCGTGTCCCGGGTTCGAAATGCCCCGTCTTCATTTTCGCGATGATCGGCAGGGCGTCCGCGCGCGCGAAGGTTTGCTCGGCTTCGGCGCCGTGCAGAACGGTGAGCGCCCAATAGTCCCGCAGCCCGGATTGGTTGTTGCACAGGTCCCTGATGCGCGGAAGCGTGCCGGTAAACTCCGGCAGGAAATCCCGCACATCGCCGTCGAGCCGCTCGAAATCTGGCAATTTGTCGAGCAGGACGCCGCAGGTGAACTGCTTGGAGATCGAGCAGATCGGCAACCTTGTCGCGGTCGTCATCGGGCGAGGCGCGCCGAGATCCGAATACCCCCAGGCACGAGCCGCAACCACCTCGCCATCCTTCACCACACCCGCGACTCCCCCCGGACCGCGATAGGTCTGAGGTAGCGCGTCAAGCGCGCGTTCCACTGCGTATTTGTCGAATTCTTTCATAATCGTCGCTTTCAATGTTGATCTTGGGTCGTTGGCCGGGTGCTTGCGGTTCCGGTTGGAGAATACAGGCTGGCCGGGCGTCTGTCCGCGCTGCAATGTGGGTGATGGTGGCGCCGCCGGGCTGGGCCGTTTGCTGACAACCCGTTAGCCTTTCTCGAAGCTCATGACCTCCGCCATGCTCACCACGTGGCAGTAGATCATGTTGATCACTTCCAGCTCGTGGCGGTGCAGGGCCTCGGTGGCGGCCGCGCAGCAATCTTCGACGACGACCACGTTGAAGCTCTCGTCGGCCAGGCTGCGTACGGAAGAGGAGATACACTGGTCGGTGAAGATACCGGCCACGATCACGTTCCGGATGCCCATGTTGTGCAAGATCATCCGCAGGTTTGTGCCGGTCAGCGCGCTGTCGGTGGTCTTCGTGACGACGATCTCGTCGCCCATCGGCCCGACCTGCGCGACGATCTGGCTGTCCTCGCGATCCTTCGGCAAGAGGAGGTAGTTGAAGCCCGGTTTCTTCTGGCTGAGCGAACGGTCTCGGCCGTCTTCCTTCAAGCAGGCAATACGCGCATGGATGACCTCGACGCCGCTCGCGCGCGCCCAGTCCTGCAGGCTGCGGGTGTTGGGGATGACGATTTCGTGCATCCGCTCGTGGAAAGGTGCCCAGCGTCTGGCCTCGGCCGGGTCAACGGGAACCTCCAGATACGTATTCTGGATGTCGATCACGAGAAGCGCCGTCTCGGACGGTGGCAGGACGATATCCTCGGGCTCCTCGGCGGTCTCGTAGTAGAAGGAGCGATAGGCGGTTTTCCAGCTCATGGTTGGCGTCCTTTCGGGAAATCAGGCGGCGTCGCCGGCGACCCAGTGGCCCGGGGCAACCTCTGCGAGAGGAAAGCGCGGGGCCGGGTCGTCCAGCGGACGAACTGGGGAGCCCACCGGCCCCTCGCGCGCGATGACCGGCGGGCGTTGGCGGGTTGGGTCCGGGAAAGGAACGGCCGAGAGCAGGCGGCGGGTGTAGGCGTGCTGCGGGTCGCGGAGGACCTGGTCGCGGCTACCACTCTCGACGATCTGGCCAAGGTTCATCACCGCGACCCGGTCGGCCACCTGATCGATCACCGCCATGTCGTGGGAGATAAAGAGATAGGCCAGCCCTTCCTCCTCCTGCAGCTCGCGCAGCAATTCCAGCACGCGAGCCTGCACCGAGACGTCGAGTGCAGAGACGCTCTCGTCCGCAACGATGGCCTTGGGGCGGAGGGCGAGGGCACGGGCAATGCAGATGCGCTGACGCTGGCCGCCGGAGAATTCGTGCGGGAAACGGTCGATATGATCGGCAGGCAGACCGACTCGGCGGAACAACCACTCCACGCGGTCCTGCAATTCGGAACCGGAAGCGAGGCCGTGGACGACCAGCGGCTCGGCGACCTGCTTGCCGACGGTCATGCGGGCGTCGAGCGAGGCGCCGGGGTCCTGGAAGATCATCTGGACGTTGCGGCGGATCGGCTTCAGCGCGTGCGGGGAAAGGCCCGCCATCTGCTGGCCCTCGATGCGGATCGACCCCTCGTACGGGACGAGCGAGAGCATGGCCTTGCCGATGGTGGATTTGCCGCACCCGGATTCGCCCACCAGCGCCAGCGTTTCGCCGGGCGCGATGCGGAAATTCACGCCTTCGACGGCGTGCAGGCGGGCGTTGACACGGTTCAGAAGGCCGCCGCGCATCGGAAAGCGGACGCAGAGGTCCTCGACATCGACCGTGTGGCGGGTTCGTTCAAGCTCCGGCCGTGTCGGGGCGGCACCGATCCGGGGAACGGCGGCGAGCAGTTCCCGCGCATAGGCGGTTTTCGGTGCGGCGAAGAGTTCGCGGACCGGGGCGGCCTCCTCTTGCTTGCCATTGCGCATGACAACCACGCGGTCTGCCATTTCGGCGACAACGCCCATGTCGTGGGTGATCATCAGGACGGTGGTGCCGTGCTCGCGCTGGAGCGCGCGGATCAGTTCGAGGACCTCGGCCTGCACGGTAACGTCGAGCGCGGTTGTCGGCTCGTCGGCGATCAGGATCTCGGGATTGCAGGCCAGCGCGATGGCGATCATCACCCGCTGGCGCATTCCGCCGGAAAGCTCGTGTGGATATTGGGCGAGGCGCTTCTCGGCCTCGGTAAGCTGGACGTCGCGCAGCAGGTCGAGCGCGCGGGCAGGGGCCTCGCTGCGGGAACACATGCCGTGTTCAAGGAGCACTTCCTCAAGCTGCTTGCCGATGGTCATCACCGGGTTGAGCGAGGACATCGGCTCCTGGAAGATCATCGAGATCCGCTGGGCGCGGATTTTCCGCATTGCCCGTTCGCTTCGCCCGGTCAGCTCCGTGCCATCGGCGAGCGTGATCGAGCCGGAGGCGATCCGCGCCATCGGCTTGGGCAGCAGGCCCATGATGGCAAGCGCCGTCATCGACTTCCCGGAGCCACTTTCGCCGGCAAGGCACAAGGTCTCGCCGTGATTCAGCGTGAAGCCGAGATCCTCGACCACGATCTTGGCGCCTTCCGGCGTGGCGACCTGGATCGTCAAGCCCTTCACGGTGAGGACCGGGCGCGATGCTTCGCGCCCGGAGATTTCAGCGGCAGCGCTCATTCGAAGACCGCGCGCGGCAGGTAGAAGGACACGACCCAATTCGGCATGTCGACGATTTCCGAGATCCGGAGATCGCCGCAGACCGAGCAGAGCATGTAGGCTTCGACCGGGCTCAGCTTCCAGCGCGCGCTGATCAGGTCGATCATGGCCGAGAGCGCGTCCCGCGCACCGGCCATCAGGTCCGGTCCGACACCTGTCGTCACTTCGTAGCCCTTGGTGTCGAGATGCCGCGTCACCGGCCCCGGCGTGGTGAAACGCGGGAACTTCAGAGGCTCGTTCTTGATCAGATCGAAGCTCAGCGCCACGTCCATCGGGCTCTCGATGGCCGTGCCGCAGACCTCGCCATCGCCCTGCGCGGCATGGGTGTCGCCCACCGAGAGCAGCGCCCCCTCGACCTCCACCGGCAGGTAGAGCGTGGTGCCCGCGGCGAGGTCGCGGATGTCCAGATTGCCGCCCACCCGGCGCGGCGGGACGACCGAGTGCAGTCCCGGCTCGGCCGGCGCGACACCTATCGTTCCGGCGAAGGGCTTGAGCGGCACCTGTGCGATCTCGCAGTAGAGTGCCGGATCGAGGCTCTTCGGATCGTATTTCCAGATGTTCAGCGCCGGGTCGCCGAACTGGTCGGCGAGCAGGCCGAAGCCCGGAATGTTCGCCGTCCACCCCCAACCGGAGGGGGTGAAGGCATCGATTGTCACCTTGAGCACGTCGCCCGGCTCGGCGCCGTCGATCACGACCGGCCCGGTGACAGGGTTGACCTTGTCGAAGGAGAGCGCGGCCAGATCGTCGAGCGTTGCGTCGGTCGAAAGCTGCCCTCCCGAGCTGTCGAGGCATTCGAAAAACACGCTCTCGCCCGGGGCCACGGTGGCGACGGGTGGGATCGAACGATCCCACCCGAAATGATGATGACGACCGTGGATCGTGTGGTCGCAGTTACTGCACATCGTTGGAGAACACATAGTCGTAGTTGACGGGAACGTGGACCGGATCGACGTAGATCTCGTTCGGACCACCCAGCTTGGCAGAGCGCATGGTGTAGCGCTGCTCGTTGAAGACCGGCACCCAGGGCGCGTCTTCCATGATCTTCAGGTAGATGTCGCGCCACTTGGCCTCGCGCTCCGCGGCCATCGCCGGGTCGGTCATCGCGTCGGCCTCGACGGCCGCGGCATCCAGTTCTTCGTTGCAGTACCAGGACCAGTTCCAGCCACCCTGAACCGCGCCGTCACAGCCGAGGATCGGGCCATAGAAGTTCGACGGGTCCGGGAAGTCCGCGATCCAGGCCATGCCGCCCGACCAGATCATCGGCGCCTGGTCCGGCTCGCCACCGGCCGCGATGACGTTGGCCTGGGCGAGGTTGCGGATCTCGGCGGTGATGCCGATCGCCGCGAGGTCCTGCTGGAAGGACTGGGCGATGCGCGGGTTGGGGTCGGTGTTGTAGACGAAGAGCTCGGTCTCGAACCCGTCCGGGAAGCCCGCTTCGGCGAGCAGCGCCTTGGCGGCTTCGGGATCGTAGGGATAGCCCTCGTAGTCCGGCGCATAACCCGGCATGGTGGGCGGCAGCGGCTGGTTCGCCGGCACGGCGCGGCCGTTGATGATGCGCACCGCGCGCTCCTTGTTGATCGCCATGTTGATCGCCTGGCGCACCTTGACGTTGTCGAAGGGCGGCATCTTGACGTTCATGGTGATGTAGCCGGTATGGAGCTGTCCGCCCTCGATCACGAAGTCCTTGTAGGCCGGGTCTTCGGTCACTTCGAGGAACTTCGCCGGCGGGATGCCGTCACCCGGGATGTCGGCCTGTCCCTGCTGAAGGCGAAGGAGCGCGACGATGGGTTCAAGCCCGATCTCGAAGGTGATCTGGTCGAGCTTCGGCACGCCCTCGTGCCAGTAATCCATGTTGCGCTCGAAGGTGAGTGACTGGCCGAGCGTCCAGTCGGCGAGCTTGAAGGCGCCGGAGCCGACCGGGTTCTTTCCGAAATCCGGGCCATATTTCTCGACCTCTTCCTTCGGCACGACGGAGGAGAAGTTGATCGCCATGACATGCAGGAAGGTCGCGTCCGGGCGGGAAAGCTTGATCTCGACCGTGTAGGGATCGATCACCATTACGCCGGAAAGGCTCGTCGCCTCGCCGGAAGCCATCGCGTCATAACCCTCAATGGAGCCGAAGAAACCTGCGCCGGGGCTCTGAGTTTCGGGGTTGGTGACGCGGTCGAGCGAATATTTCACATCCTCGGCCGTGAGTTCCCGGCCGTTGTGGAACTTCACGCCCTCACGCAGCTTGAAGGTGAAGACCGTTCCGTCCTCGGAGATGGTGTAATCCTCCGCGAGGTCCTTCTTGAGCACGGTCGTGCCCGGCTCGTAGTCCATCAGCCCGTCGAAGAGCGACTTGATCATCGACCAGTTCTGCCAGTCGTAGCCGATGGCCGGGTCGAGGGTGGAGACGTCGTCCTTGTAGGTGACGATCATCGAGCCGCCCTGCTTGGCGTCGGTGAAATCCTGTGCCTGCGCCGTGCCGAGAGCGGCCGCGAGCGCGAGGGCGCTGGTCATCAATGTTGTCTTCATTGTTTTCTCTCTCCTGTTGGGTTTCGTTCAGGGGGATGCGCCGGACACCCGCGGAACGGGAGCCGGGCCAGCGCCGGACCGAGGGGTGGCGCTGATACGTGGGTGGGAAGCGCGTTATGCCAGCCACCGTCTTCCGACGTCTGAGCGGTGCGCCCAGCTTCGACAAAGCGCCAGCCCTCGGTCCGGCGCTGGCCCGGCGCCTTCGGCTTGATTCCGGGCCAAAGGCGAGGCTGGGCGGATTGGTTCTTTCTCGTCGTCATTTCAGTTTTATCCTCGGGTCCACCAGCGGCGCGACGAGATCCGCCAGCAGGTTGCCCAGGACGATGAAGCAGGCCGAGACCAGCGTGACGCCCATGATGATGGGGATGTCGACGCGCTGGATTGCCTGCCAGGCCAGCTGGCCGATCCCGGGCCAGCCGAACACGCTTTCGACGACGACGATGCCGGACATGAAAAGGCCGATGTCGATGCCGATCATGGCGATGATGGGAAGTATCGCGTTGGGGGCGACGTGGCGCACCAGGATGCGCAACCGTCCAAGTCCCTTGGCGCGGGCGGTCCGGACGTAGTCCTGCGCCAGCACGTCGATCATCGAGGAGCGCATCATGCGGGAATACCAGCCGGTTCCGAGAAGCCCGATGGTGATGGCGGGCAGAACGAGATGGGAGAAGGTGCCGTAGCCGCCAATCGGAAACCATTGAAGCTGTACCGCGAAGACGTAGAGCAACAGGATGCCGACGACGAATTGCGGTGCCGAGATGGTCACGAAGGAGAAGACCATCAGCGAATGGTCCAGGGCGGAATTGCGCCGGATGGCGGCGATGGCGCCGATGGTGAGCCCCATGATCAGCTCGACCACGATGGCCGCAAGCATCAGCAGCAGCGTTGCCGGCATGCGCGCGGCGATGAGTTCGGAGACTTCCGTTCGCTGGAGGTAGGAGCGGCCGAGATCGCCGTAGAGCAGGTTGCCGAGGTAGCGGAAATACTGGACGTAGAACGGCTGATCCAGCCCGAGCTGGGCGCGGATATTGGCAACGGTCTCTGCGGTGGCGGAACGGCCGGCGATCTGGCGCGCCGGGTCGGCCGGCACAAGGTAGAGCAGCGCGAACGTCACGAGGCTGATGCCGAGCAGGATCAGCAGCGACTCGCCGAGCCGACGGATCAGGTAGCCCCACATCAGTGCCGCCCCTTCAGTTTGGGGTCGAGCGTGTCGCGGAGCGCGTCGCCGAGCAGGTTGAAGGACAGCGCCAGAAGCAGAATGGCCATGCCGGGAAAGAAGACCAGCCATGGCGCGTTGGCGAAATAGGTCTGGTTCTCGTAGATGATGTTGCCCCAGGAGGGGGTCGGGGGCTGTACGCCGACCCCGAGATAGCTGAGCGTGGCTTCCAGAAGCACGGTCGTCGAGATGCCCAGCGTTCCGAAGACAATGATCGAGTAGACGAGATGCGGCAGGATATGGCGACCGAGGATGCGCCATGTCGACGATCCGATGGCGCGCTGCACATCGATGAACTCCCGCTGCGCAAGGGAGCGCGTCTCGGTGTAGATCACCCGTGCCATCTGGACCCAGTTCACCATGGCAATGACGAGCGCGACGATCAGCAGCGAGGGTTTGAAGATCGCGGCGAGCACGATGGCGAGCAGCAGCGCCGGGAAAGCCATCATCAGGTCGGTGAAGCGCATGAGCACGCCGCCGACCCAGCCGCCGAAATAGCCGGCGGTGATGCCGACGGTCGCGCCCAGCACAATGGCGATGCCATTGGCGAGCACCCCGATGATAAGCGAGGTCTGGGTGCCGAGGATCAGGCGGGAGAAGAGATCGCGCCCCAGAAGATCCGTTCCGAGCCAGAACCGGGAAGATGGCGGCAGAGGCGCGCCCTCCAGGCTCAGCCCGTCGAACATCTGGTCATTCGGGTCGTAGGGCATGATCCAGGGCGCCAGCAGCGCGGCAGCGACAAGGATGACGATGACGATCAGTCCGAAGGCCGAGCGCGGCCGGCGCAACAATTCGCGCAGAACCCAGGCGACGTTGCGCGACCTTGCAGGTCGAGCGAGTATCGCAGCCGTTTCACTCACCGCCGACCGCCCCCGCGTTTCATTTCCGACTTTTCCAGCAGACGTGCTGCTGCGTCTTCGAGCGGCAGCCGCTCGATCATGGCAAAGGCCCTCAGGCGCTTCAGCGCCGCGATCTCGTCAATGTCGTCCCGCTGCATGAGCGAAATGACCGCCTGGATCAGCATTTGCCGCATCCCGGCGCGTCGCGCGGTTTCGGCCTCGCGCATGGCGATGCGCTGTCGTTCGTCGCATTTCGCGGTTGCCACGACGAGGCTGGAATAGATCAGCCCCGGAGCCGCCTGGGACAGGAAGGCGTCGAAGTTATGCCGCAGGGCCCAGTCGAGCCGTCCGGGGCTCTCGGAGCGGATCAGGCCGATCATCGGGATCGGCGCGCTGCCGGGCTCCCAGGGGATTTGCTCATCATGGCCCATGTCGATATCGACCAAGAGGAAATCGAACGCCAAGTCCGCTTCCGGCAGCGTTGGCCAGTGACCGGCGGCCACAACACCAAGGGCCGACAAACGGTCAATGAGCTGCTTTCGGACGCCTTTTGCCGGGTGCAGGATTGCTGCGGTGCGCCCCGCGAAATTGATCTCAAGAGCGCCGGTCATGAAACGATCCTCAGATTGGGAGCGCGGCGGATGGGCCGGGTGGGCAGTGCGGTCAGATAGGGGTCGGGAGGCACGGCTTGCCCCGCATCGGAGATGATCCGAAACGCGCCGGAATCGGCAACAGCCAGCCTCGGCACAAGGCTCGTGTGCCGGGACACCGGATTGATCTCGATCCGGCCAAGCACGGTGTCGTGGGGGTGCCCAGCCAGGGCCGAGAACACTGTATCCGGATCGTCGCATCCGGCGGCTGTCAGGCCCTTGGCCAGCAGTTGGACGGCGGCATAGGCGGTGGCGAAGTTGCAGGACGCGCGATAATCGTCGCCGTACCGTGCAGCGATGCGCGCCCGAAAATCGTCCATGGCATCGCCGGCCAGGCTCTCGAACCAAGCGCCCATTGACAGCATCCCGTCCGCTGCCGGGCCGAGGCAGTCAAGGTCGGCCTCGGTCTGGTTGGCGCTGACGATCAGGGGACGCTCTGCACCCGTTGCGATTTGCCCGAGCTCGCGCATGAAGACGTGGTTCGATGGGCCGATCAGGCTGTCGACAATCAGGTCCGGCGCGAAAGTCTCGACGTCGGCAATCACCCTGGAACAGTCGGTGTCCCCGAGTGGCAGATACCGTTCGCCGACGATCTCCACGCCCCGCGAGGAAAGCTGCTCCCGGGCCACGCGAAGCGTCTCCCAGCCCCAGACATAGTTCGACCCGACCAGCAGGGCCCGGCGTTTGCCGTTGGCAATCACATGGTCCATCAGCGGCAGCAGATGCTGGTTCGGACAGGCTCCGAGATAGACGACGTGATCGTTGCACTCGAAGCCTTCATAGGGGCAGGGATACCACAGAAGCGCCCCCTTGCGTTCCAGTGCCGGGATCATGTCCTTGCGGGACCAGGAGGTGATGCCGCCGACGATGTGCCGCACACGACCGTTCCGTGTCAGTTCCTCGACCAACTGTTCGTACCGGGCGGGAACCCCTTCCGGATCGCCGTGGATCGCCTGCAGGAACACGCGCCCTTCGCTGTTGATCTCGTCCACCGCCATGAGCGCGCCATCGAGAGAGGCCCGACCCAATGCCGTATAGGGTCCGCTCAGCGAGAAGATCAGCCCGATCTGGAATGCGCTTTCCACGTTTCGTTCACCTGGCGTTTGCCGAATACAGAAAGCCCCATGCCCTCAGCTGGAGGGGGATGGGGCTCGATTGCCGTCGATACTTTCGGTTGTCTTGAGAATTGAGAGCATGGCCACTTTTGTCGCGCAAGATGAAGTGGTCTGTGACGGGATATTCTGCCGTTACCTTGCCGCATTTTTGTGCGCCTTGCACTGGATTTGATCTTTTGCGGGCGGCTTTGACCCGTTCTGTGCGGCTCGCGGACAGCAGCCTGCGCGACGGCCAAGGTTTCTTGGCGGCGCGCATCTGTTCGGAAACACGCACGAAGCGAAATACGCCAATGTCGTCGAGACGCTTTCCCTCAGAATGCTGCGCAATCAGTACGCCGCTCGAGTCGTTGGAGCTGATGGGCACGGTGGCCGTCGGTTGCGAAGCAGTGCGGACTCGGCGCGACCCATCCCAGCAAGACTGGAAGGACATTTGCCCGGTCGCGAGACGTCGACGACACCGCCCGTAGGAACAACGGCGCATGTCCCGAGACATGAACGCGCCGCCCTGGTCGGCCCGGATCTTGGCCGGATTGGTGGGGCGCTTCAGGTCTTCAGATACGCCGCTGTCGCATCGAACTGACCCGATCCGGTGCGCCAGCGGCCGTTGAACTTGGCGACGCAATCCCGCAGCGGATCTTCCTGCCGGGCGGTCTCGGCGATCATCAGGTCGCGCATCCGGTCGAGGACAGCCTTCGCGGCTGGATCATCGATGCGGTTGTCGAGCTCATCCGGGTCCGCGTTCAGATCGTAGAGTTCATCTTCGTCGCCCGGGGTGAAGATGAATTTCCAGCCGTCTTCCGAAAGGAGTGCCCGCTGCGAATAGAGAAACCGCAGGCCGTGATACTCGATCAGAAGCGCCTCCCGCACCCGGGTGGCGGGGTCCTTCAGTGCTGCGGTCAGGTCGCGTCCATGCCGCTCGCCGTATTCTATCCCGAGACCGGAAAGGAGGGTGGGCATGATGTCCATATTGGTGGCGAGGATGTCGCGCGGACCGGGCCGGACCGAATGGTGCCGAAAGAGCAGGGGAACGCGGATCGCTTCTTCGTAGAGCAGCCCCTTGTCGATGAGCCCGCCATGCGCCCCTGTCATGTCGCCGTGGTCGGACGTGAAGACGACGAGCGTGTCCTCGGAAAGCCCGCTCTCGTCGAGCCAGGCAAGCAGCCGGCCGATCTGGGCGTCGAGCATGGCCATGTGATCGCAATACTGGCCAATATACTCGATCAGGTCGTTCTCCGTGCGCGGATGCAGCCGATAGAAATCGTCGCGCTCGCGCTTCACGCGGCGGGGTTTGGACATCAGGTCGTCGGCGAAGTTGTACCATGGCGACAGCGTGGAGCGGTCGGTTATTCCATGAAACGCGTCGGCGACGAGATGCGGCTGGTGTGGGTCCCAGTATTGCACGGTGGCAAAGAAGGGGGCGCCGGACGCCTTGAACTCTGACAGAAGCCCGATCGTCTCCTCGGTGAGGTAGTAGGACGGGGTGGATTCCACCGGTCCGTGCCAGCGGCCCGCGGCCATCGTCTGTTCGTCCGGGTTGAAATAGGTCGTCGGCTCGACGGTGTAGTCCAGCCCGTTCCGCTTCAGGTAGTCGAGAAATCCTCTGGAGCGGGTCACGTTGCCATAGCCGGCAAGATCCATGCCCTCGAAGCCGAAGGCTCCCGGGCCGAGCGTCGTCCCCACATGCCACTTGCCGATGAAGCCGCAGCGATATCCGGCGTCCAGCAGGGGATGGTGCAAGAGGCGCGAGGGATCGGCTAATTCGGTGGACAGGCTGTGATACATGTCGCAATTCGTGCCCATGCCATGCCGGAACGCATAGTCGCCGGTGAAGATCGAGGCGCGAGCCGGGGAGCAAAGAGGGCAGGGCGAATAGGCCCGCGTGAAGCGTGCGCTTTCGGCATGCAGGCGGTCGAGATGCGGCGTGAGCGCCGGCACTGTCTTTTCCGGCCCGGCAACGTCGCTGCGCATCTGGTCGACCCCGATGAAAAGAACGTTTCGGAAGGTCATCCCGCTTAACTCCCCAGATTGGGCAGCCAGAGTACCAGTTCCGGAAACACCGTTATCAGGATCATCACCGCGTAGAGCGTCACGATGAACGGCGCGCTCTCGCGGAAGATCGGTCCGACCGGGATCCTGGAGAGCCCGCCAACGATGAAGACCATCAGGCCCATCGGCGGCGTGATCATGGAGATCATCATGTTCAGCACGATGATGACGCCGAAATGAACCGGGTCGATCCCGGCCGCGATCAGCCCGGGAAGCAGGGCAGGCACGACGACATACATCATCGGCGCCTTGGTCAGGAACATGCCCATGATGATGAAGGCGAGGTGGACGACCATCAGCAGTTGCAGATTGGTCAACTGCATCGCGAGGATGTAGGTGGTGATCGCTTCGGTCACCTTCTCGACCGTGAAGACATAGTTCAGCGCAAAGCCGCCGCCGATCAGCAGGAAGACCATGCCGGACTGGCGTGCGCTCTCGACCAGCGCGTCATAGAGGGCCGACCACGAAGACATCCGGTAGAGGAAGACGGAGAGCAGGATCGCATAGGCTCCGGCGACCGCGGCGGCCTCGGTCGGCGTGAAGACGCCGGAATAGATCCCGCCCAGCAGGATGACCGGCATCAGCAGCGGCCCGATCGCGCTGATCGTGGTGGAGAGCAGCGCACCGCGTGCCGGCTTCTCCTCGGTCGGAAAACCGCGGCGGCGGGCCTGCCACGCGACGAGCGCCATCATCACCAGTCCCATCAGCAGCCCTGGAATGATCCCTGCAAGGAACAGGGCGCCAACCGACGCGCCCGAGAAGAAGGCGTAGACGAGCATCGGGATGGAAGGCGGGATGATGGGGCCGATCGACGACGAGGCCACTGTCACCGCGGCAGCATAGGCGGGCGGATAGCGGTTTTCCTGGCGCATCATCTTGATCAGCACCTGGCCGATCCCCGACGCGTCGGAGGTCGCGTCACCGCTCATGCCCGAAAAGATGATCGATGAGACGATGTTGACCTGCGCCAGCCCGCCGGGCTTGTGGCCGACCAGCGCCAGGCAGAATTTCAGCAGCCTGTCGGATATGCCGCCATGGTCCATGACCTTCGCGGTGAAGATGAAGAGCGGGATCGCAATCACGACGATGTTCTCGACCGAGGCGAAGATCACCCGTTCGGCCATCATGCTGACATCGTTGCCGGAGGCCAGCGACCAGACGACGACAGTCGAGATCATCACGAAGCCGATGGGCAGGCCGAAAAGGATCTGCAGGCCGAAATAGGCCGTGGCCCAGAGCATGGCGTCAGACATCCGCGTCGCCTTTCCGGGCCCCGTCGTGCGCGAGGTGCCATCCGTCGAAGAGCGCCTTGGCCGCGTAGGCACAGACGAAACCGATCATCAGCACGAACAGGTAGCCGA
Source organism: Tropicimonas sp. IMCC6043 (assembly GCF_004146235.1). Taxonomy (GTDB): domain Bacteria; phylum Pseudomonadota; class Alphaproteobacteria; order Rhodobacterales; family Rhodobacteraceae; genus Tropicimonas. The sequence continues at coordinate 51,629 of NZ_SELO01000025.1, forward strand.
GGTTGAAGTGGAGGGCGAAGGTGAACTCCTTGAACATCCATTCCAGCACGCGAATGGTGTCCGGTATCGACAAAAGCATGATCACCGAGAACACCAACAGAGAGACCACCCGAAGCCATCGGGAGATCGCTTTTGGAAGCATGTCCATGACAAGGTCGAGCGCAACATGTTCGCGCAGGGGCATCTGCGTGGCTGCCGTGAAGAGGCTCAGGGCGACGAAGAGGATGCCTGCGACCTCGAGGGTCCAGACGAGCGGGTCGCGCAGCACGTAGCGCCAGAACACCTGTGCGACAAATGTCAGGAACAACACGGCGAACATTGTCGCCGAGATCCATTCACACAACCGAAGGAAACGCCCGTGCCAAAGCCCCAGCTTTGACATCGGGGCACGCGCCTCTTCTGCCATCTGCCTCTCCGGATCTTTCAGACGTCACCGGGCGCCCTGGGGCGCCCGGCGCGGGATCTTGGTCAGTCCTGTGCCAGGTTCTGGCACTCTTCGGGGATCTCCAGGTTCGCAATCTTCTCGAACATGCCCGGTTCCCACTTGGCGGCCAGTTCGCTGTTAAGGAACTTTTCCTGAACCGACGTGCGGAAAGCGTCGCGGTCGGGATCGGTGAAGACGACGCCCTCGGCTTCGATCTTCTCCTGAAGGGAGGCTTCCTGATCGATCACGTCCTTGGTGTAGGCGGCCATCGCAACAGCGGCACCTTCGGCGATAACCTTCTGCTCCTCTTCGCTCAGGTTTGCCCAGTTGCGCGAGGAATAGGCGGGCATCTGCAAGAGAGCCTTGTGCTTGGTGTTCACGATCTGCTCCGTGACTTCATAGAATTTCTGGGAGTAGATCAGCGTCAGCGGGTTTTCCTGCGCATCGACCGTGCCGGTCTGGAGCGCGAGATAGAGTTCGGAGAACGGAACCGGCGTCGGATTTGCGCCGAGGCCCTCGCCCATCAGGATGTTGGAGGGCGACGGCACCACCCGCAGCGACATGCCGGCAAGGTCGGCCGGCGTTTTCACGTCCTTCTTCTTGCGCAGGTTCAGTGTGCGGGTGCCTTGGTAGGCGGCGTCGAGCAGTTTGAGCTGCATCGCATCCTCGACCTCGCCGACCATCTGATCCCAATACTCGCTGTTGCGGAAGGCGCAGATATGCTCCGGACCGCTCAGCAGATAGGGCGTCGCGAGGATTTCCCATTGCGGCGCGGCCTCGGCGAACCATGCCGGCGACATAAATGCTGCGTCGATCGTGCCACGCGCCAGAGCCTGCCCCTGTTTCCCCTGTTCGACGAGCGAGGAGCCCTCGAACACGTCCACCTCGAGGCCCGAGTTCGCCTCGATATATTCCGCCCAGGCGTTCATGGCCGCGACGTCGGGATCGCTTCCTTTTCCATTCGTGGAAAACTTGAGCGCCTGCGCCTGTACGGTCCCGGCCATAGCGGCGAGCGCCAAGGCAACTACCAGGGTTTTGGTGGCATGGTTCATTTGTCGTCCTCCCTTTCGCGACATTCAAACAGACAAGACTTACCGTTGACGAACGTTACCTAGCAACCTAGCATGGTGTCAACATGTCATGCCACTTTGGCATCTAACAATCTGAGGACGATCGCTCGTGGAGAAGAAACTGCTCTCGGGATACTATGCTGCGCTGTTGACCCCGTTTCATGATGGCGGTGGCATCAACGCAGGTTCGCTTGGGGCCCTGGTTGACCATGTCATCTCAACCGGACTGGATGGGCTGTATGTCGGCGGAAGCACAGGCGAGGCGTTTCTCATGCAGCCGGAAGAGCGCAAAACGCTTCTCCGACAGACTGCCGAGGCCGCCGGCGGACGCACGATGCTGATCGCCCATGTCGGCGACATCAACCAACGGCTTTCACTGGATCTGATCGAGACGGCGGTCGAGGCGGGCTATGATGCGGTTTCGGCCGTTCCGCCGTTCTACTACGGATTTTCCTTTGCCGAGATAAAGGCGCATTACCAGGCGCTGGCATCGGCGTCGGATCTGCCGTTTCTCGTATACAACTTTCCGGCATTGTCCGGTGTGCGGTTCAGCACCGGGCAACTTGCCGAACTGATGAGCCTTCCCAACGTGGTGGGCGTGAAGAACACCTGTTCGGACCATTATGCGCTGGAGCGGCTTCGCCGCGAGATGCCGGACAAGACCATCCTGAACGGTTTCGATGAAACCTTGCTTGCGGGTCTCGCCCTGGGAGCGGATGGTGGTGTCGGCTCCACCTATAACGTGCAGGCCGACAAGGTGCTCGCGCTGGCGAGCGCCTATGCGAAAGGAAATGTGGAACGTGCGCGCGGGATTCAGGTCCAGATGAACAAACTGATCGACGTTCTGGTAACGCACGGCGTCAACTCGTCGCTGAAATATCTGCTCGAGTTGCGTGGGATCCCGATGGGGTCCTGCCGGGCTCCGATTGCGCCGCTTGGCACGGAGGCAAAAAAGGCGCTGGAAGCAGCGGCCGAACGCCTCCTCGGTGAGCCGGCCGAAGTCGAGGTTTGAGATGGAGACGACCCTCGGCCGCACGCGACTGAGTGAACAGATCCAGGAATCGATTCTGGATGCAATCCGCAGTGGCGAGTTCCCTGCCGGAAGCAAGCTGCCTTCGGAACGGACCTTGATGGAGATGTTCGATGTCGGCCGGCCGTCGGTGAAGGAAGCGCTCCTGATGCTCGAGCGCAAGGGATTCGTGCGCTTGAAACGGGGCGTTGCGCCGGTTGTGATCGAGCCGACGCCGGAAAGCGCGATGAATGCGATCACTGACATGGTGTCGGCCATGCTGGCCGATGATGAGCGGCGCCTGGAATTCTACGGGTTGCGCATGATGCTGGAAACGGCAGCGGCCTTCGACGCGGCACGCGATGCCTCCCATGACGATATACGCGTCCTCGAAGATGCCGTGAGCGCCTGCCGGGTCGCCAGCGGCGAGGCCGAGGCGTTCCGGGATGCCGACCGAGCCTTTCACCTTGTGCTGGTGGCGATCTCGGGGAACTCGGTGGTCGATGCGTTCCACGGCGCGCTGATCGAATGGGGCCTGTTCAATCCCGAAAGCGGGCCGAACCTCAAGGCGATCCACAGCCGGGTCATCGCACAGCACGAATCCATCGTTTCGGCCATCAAGCGTGGCGACGCGGAGGCGGCGGCAGATGCCGTGCGCACCCATCTGTCCACGCGCCGGGATGCCGTCGGAGAGAACTGACCATGCTGAAGGCGGCGGAACTGCGCGGCGTCTGGGCGACCGTCCTTCTCGACATCCGGGAGGACGGCAGCCCGCGTCTGGACTGCATCGAAGAGCAGACGAGCTTCCTCGCGAAGGCAGGGTGCGACGGCATCTACTGCAACGGGACTGCAACCGAATTCCATTGCCAGGACGATGCGACGTGCGGGCAGGTCATGCAGAGGACCGTGCGGGCCGCAAGGGCGACGGGGCTGCCCGTCCAGCTCGGCGCGGCGCATCCTCTGCCACATGGCAGTCTCGATCGGGTGGCCATGGCCGCCGCTCTGCGCCCGGACGCGATCCAGGTGACGTTGCCGGACTGGACCCCGATCGACCTGGAGACAGCGCTGTCCTTTCTGACGGCATGTGCCGAGGCTGCCAGCGGTTGTCCCCTGGTGCTGTATAACCCGCCACACGCGAAGACGGTTCTCTCGCCCAGCCAGTTGGAAGTGGTGGCAGACGCGGTTCCGGCCCTGATCGGCCTGAAATGCGGTGGCGGCGGCACCGCCTGGTACGCGCAGATGCGGCCGGTTCTGGAGCGATGGTCCGTTTTCATCCCCGGCCACTTCTATGCGAGTGGAGTGGGGCAGGGTGCGCATGGCGCCTATTCCAACATGGTCTGCCTCAACCCGAGCGGAGCGGTCCGCTGGGCTGCGACCTGTCGGAGCACCCCGGACGCGGCGGCGGACATCGAGCAGCGCATCGCGCGCTTCATGGAGGAGGCTATCGCGCCGATCCTGGCGTCGGGAACACCGGGATACGCCTGTGACAAGGCGATGGCGGCTGCGGGAGGTTGGGCGCAGATCTCTTCTCGCCTGATGTGGCCCTATCACGGGGCCACGATCGAGGATGTCGAGCGGATCCGGCTGGCGGCGGACAGATGGATTCCGGATTTCATGGAGCGTGACGATGGCGGATCGTCCTAACGTTCTTCTTGTCATCTCCGACCAGCAGCGCCCGGACACAATGGGATTTCGCGGCGAGACACCCTGCCGCACGCCGCATCTGGACGGCCTCGCGCGGGACGGCACGAGCTTCGACCGCGCGATGACGCCATGCCCGCTCTGCCTGCCGGCGCGCGCGAGTCTGTTCACCGGGCTCTATCCGCATGAGAACGACATGCTCGACAATCAGACGAGTTCTCTGACCGAGTGCCAGTTGTTGGACCTGTTCCGGGCCAATGGATACGAGGTCAGTTATGCCGGGAAATGGCATATGGGTCACGACAACATCGGGCGTTTCACCGACCGCGACGCGGGCGACAGCACGCGAGACTATTCCGCGTGGTGTCGTGAGCAGGGGCTGGTGGACGGGTGGACGTTCAACGATCCGCGCGTCCGCACCCATCGCACGCCCTCGATGTCCACGCCTGTGGCCCTGCCGCTCGACATGCCGCCGCAGAAGACGAACGACGCCTACATCGCGGATTTCGCGATCGAGCAACTTCGGACGCGCGACGTGACGCGCCCGTTCTTCCAAGTCTGCGCGTTCAACGGGCCGCATCCGCCCTTCATGATACCTGAACCGTATTTCTCGATGTATGATCCGGCGGATGTCGTCGAGCCGCGGAATTTCGGTCCTCAGCCGGGTGAACCCGAGGTGAACCGAACCAGCTACTACCGGAGGCTCTTTCTCGATCACGGCGTCGATTTCGACGTCTGGCGCAAAAGCTTTGCCGTCTATTGGGGGTTCTGCTCTCTGATCGACGATCAGCTCGGGCGGGTGCTCTCAGAGCTCGACCGACAGGGGATCACCGACGACACGATCATTCTTTTCCTGTCCGACCACGGCGAGAACCTGGGCGCCCATGGCCTCTGGCACAAGATGGTCGCCTACGAGGACTCAATCCGGGTGCCGATGGTCTGGCGCTGGCCCGGCGGATTGCCATCTGGTATGCGGACCGACGCGCCGGTGAGCTTGATAGACGTCGCACCGACATTGGCGGGATTGTGCGGACTGGAAGCGCGGAAGGACTGGCGCGGCCTTGACCTGTCGTCCGGGATGCCACCGTCGGACCGGCCGCTCTTCGCGCTTCACAGGCCCTTGGGCGACTGGATGGGCGCCGAGTCCTGGCGGATGATCGAGATCGACCGGATGAAGCTGGTCTGGCATAAGGGCGGCGCGCAAGAACTCTATGATCTGCGGGCCGATCCTTTCGAGACCGACAATCTGGCGGCCGGCGACAGATCACAGGAGCGGGTTGCGGTTATGATGGAGCATCTCATTGCTCAGATGAGTGCCTGCAATGATCCCCTGACAGAAACGGCCATGGCTGGCGCCGCCTGACGCGCCGAGTGCCGTCGGTGCGGCGGTCATGGCGCCCCTCCATGCCGCCGGGCTCGCGTCTTCGCGGGCTATTTCCAGATCGAGAAGCCACCGTCGACGACAAGGTTCTGGCCGGTGACATAGTCCGACGCCGAAGATGCCAGGAACAGGGCAGCCCCCAGAATGTCTTTCCCGTCGCGTCCCATGTGCCCCAGCGGTGTCTTGTCGCCATAGGCGCTGACGAAATCGTCGGGCAGGTCGCGCGGGCCGAACCCGCCGGGCGAGATCGCGTTGACGTTAATTCCCATCGGCGACAACCAGCCGGCGAGATCGCGCGTCAGTCCGATGATTCCGGCCTTGGCGGCGGCGTAGTCCACCGGCTGCCCCTTCATCCCGGACGGCTGATAGATTCGACGGTCACGTCCGACGATGCCGGCTATCGACCCGAGATTGATGATCTTGCCGGCCCCGCGCTCGATCATCCCCGGCACGACACAGCGGGTGACCAGGATTGTTCCGGTCAGATTGCTGTCGATCACCTCTCGAATATCCGCGACATCGCGCTCGGTCAGGATCGCTTCGCTCTTCCCGGCCCCGCCGCCGGAATTGTTCACCAGGATGTCGATCTTCCCGAGAGCGCCGATTGCCTCTTCGACCGCACGGTCGATGGAAGCGGTGTCCCTGACATCAAGGGCGAGGCCCACTGCCTGAACTCCGAACTCTTGAGCCAGTCTTGCGGCGGACTGCGCTGCCTTTTCCGGGCGCCGCGAAGTAACTGCCACCGAGCAGCCCGCCGACGCGAGCGCCGAGGCGATGTCGTATCCAAGATGGCTCGCACCGCCGGTGACGAGGGCGGCCTTGCCGTCCAGGCGAAATGATTTTGGGAGAGATGTCATGGCGTTACGTGCTTCCTTTCCAGCGCGGCCGGCTGGATTATGTGTGCGGCCGATGCGCGACGGAGCGCTCGGGGTATTGGGGTCATGTGTCGGCCCGGCCCCGGGTCCTCTTCAACACCACAGGCTATCCGGTTGCAATCTTGGAGGGGTCAAGCGGGAGTCAGAGACAGTCGGCGCATGGCAGGCCGGCCGCATATTGATTCCAATCGGACCGCTGCTGCACTGCTGCGGATCCTGACCCTACGACTGAGACCGGACTGCGCGATTGCGGCTGACCACTTACCGTGATGAACTTCTTTGAGCTTTCCATTCCCGCCGAAAGGCCCGACCGCGCCGGTTTCCGGAATGCCGTCGCCAACGCGGTGTCGAGGTCGAATCTGCCAGGGTTGGTTCGGTCCACGGCGACCTGATGAACCGGACTGTGGCGTGCGTGGGAACAGAGGCGCGCCCGGGGTGGGGCGAGACGCCGGTGCTGCACTGTGTCGTGTCGCTGTCCGACGCACGAGGGATGAAATGCGCATGTGGAATCTGAAGGTTGCCCGGTCTAAACAAGCGAGAATGACTGCTGCATTGTACCCGGAGAACTGACCGCATGTCCCCGTTGAAGATGAGTTGGGATCATGGAGTTGCCTGGGTGGAGCCCGTGGGCGCCATGCTCGGACCGGTGGAATTCCGGATGGCGGACGGAACGACAGTGTCGCCGCTGGCCACCGCTCCGTGGGGGAATGACGTCGGTCCGGAGCACGACGCCCTGCCACCGCAGCTAAAGCGCCTGCGCGGTGAGTGGCCCTGTGTTCCTTTCGGTGCGCCGACGGCGCCCGCTGGGCTGCCGGCACAATGGCAGGCTCGCAGGACCAGTGGAACGGGCGTGGATTTTCACGGGTTTTCGTCGCAAAACACGTGGGATTGCGTGGAACACGCGCCGGGCCGTGTGGTTCTGGAAATTGCCTATCCTCAAGACCACGCGATCGCCGGGTTGCGGCGGGAGATCCACGGGCTGCCCGGAGAAGCGGAGATCGAGATCTCGCTCACGATTTCGGCGCGGGCGGACGTCGCCCTGCCGATCGCGCTGCATCCCGTCTTTGCAGTTCCCGAAATGCCTTCTGCTGCCGAGATCCGCGCCGATGGTATGAGGGGAGGGCGCAGCTATCCGATCGCCACCGAGCCCGGCGTTTCGCGACTGATCCCCGATCAGGGCTTTGACAGTCTCGCCTCCGTACCTGCGACAGGCGGGGCACTTTCGCTCAACCGGCTGCCCTTGCCATTCGATACCGAAGAGATTGTGCAGTTGTTCGGTGCCGATGGCCGAATCACCTTGCGCAATCATGCCGAAGGCTATGAAGCCTGGGTCGCCTACGACCCTGAGGTCTTTCCCTCGGTGCTCCTGTGGATATCAAACCGGGGTCGGAGCGCGTACCCTTGGAATGGGCGCTTCAGCGCCGTCGGGATCGAGCCGGTTCGCGGTGCGTTTGATCTGGGTCCCGAGATCGGCGCCAATCCCCAGAACCCGATAGCGAAGGCGGGCATTCCGACGGCGCTGACTCTGTCGGCGGGGAAGGATTTCGTGACCACGTACCGTATCGGCGCAAGTCGCCTCTGATGGATCGACGCAGTGCTGGAGCCTAAAAGGACTGAATTCACTCGATCTTATGCTGAAAGGCCCGCTCGACCGACGCCGAAATGTCGAGCCCTACGTCATGATCGGCAAGCCGGACGTATTGCGGATTATGGACGCCGACAGTGTAGAGAGTGTAGGTTGAGAGTGTAGACAGTGTACGCGTAACTGTGAAGGCAGCGACGATCGTAGACGCCGCAGGTGCCGCGGCAGAATTCAACACCCACTGCGTCTTTCGCGCCGCGGAACTCGCCAAGCTCGCCGGAGATGCAGCGGCAACCCACTCGTCGTCGGGAAGGTGAAATCCGCGCCATTCGTCCGCTCAAGGTTTGAGAAGTGGCCATGAAATCAAAGTTTGTCGATCTGAACGGAGTGCGCCTGAACTACGGGGAAGGCGCCGCCAATGGTCCGAAGCTCGTGTTCCTTCCTGGCTTCCCCAGGTATTGGACCGAATATCAACCGCTTCTCGAGCAACTCACGCCAGATTACCATGTCTTTGCGTTAAGCTTGCGGGGACAGGGCCAGTCGCAATGGTCCCCGCCCTACACGATCTCCAACTACATCGAGGACACCGTGGCGTTTCTGCGCGAGGTGGTCGGTCCGTCCTCTTTCGGTGTGGCCCACTCCGCCGGCGCATGGTTCGGCCTCGCGGCGGCGAATGATTTTCCAGATCTTTTCAGTGCCTTTGTCAGCATCGACCAGCCTTTGGATCCGGATGACCACGTCATTGCGCACGGCACAGACACGAGCTCGGTGAAAGCGATGCTGATGGCAATGCGGGCTGCCAAAGACGTCGATGACCTCGCTTTCAGGCTGCGCGGGGTACCGACATCGGACGGTCGCTCCTGGGCGGACGAGATGAGTGAAGAAGACATCCAAGGCCGCGCAGTTCATCTCAGTGGGGTTGACCCCGAAACCTTCGCCCCTTGGGCCGAGGGCTTGGAAAGCTGGATCCGTGTGCCTGAACTGCGGCGCTGGCCCGGACAGTACCGCGCCCCGTTGATGTTTCTTGACGGGGATCCGGAGAGAGGGTCGATGCTGACAAGCAAGGCGGTGGAATACAACATGGCTTGCTATCCGTGGGCGAAACGGGTCGAGTTGCAGAACCACGATCACATCATGGGTCTCCGCGACGTTCCGGGGCCAGCGGTCGCCGAGATCCGGCACTTCCTTGACCGGATTCCCTGACCCTCCGACGGGCAACTCACGGGAAAGTGCGCCCGTGCCCCGGGACGGATTGATCTGGTCTCCACGCGGTCCCTGACGCGCTTTGATCACGGAGAACCGGTATTGGCCTCGCTTGCCCGCGCCCCCGTTGCGAAGTCAAGTGAAGTGTGCCAGCGGTACCTACGGAAGACTCCGATCCACCCGATGCTGGGACAGATCACCTAGAACAGGAAATCTGCACTTTCGACAGCCGTCACGCCGATGAGATGCAGAGAGTTTGCGTTGAACGAGATCGTGATGCCGTCGTCTGTCTGACTGATACCGAGATCCGAATAGCTCGCGCCGGTCTTCGAGAAGTCGAGCCTGTCGGACCCGGCCTGGAAGTCCGTGATCACGTCATGACCCCAAATCTCGCCGAACAGGAAAACGTCGTCGCCATCCCAGCCGGTTAGGATGTCATCACCCAGTCCACCGAAGATGGCATTCGCGAGATCATTTCCCATAATCCGATCGTCGAAATCACTGCCAATTGCGTTCTCTATCTCCACGCCAAAGGCGAGCGCAATGTTATTGGTTCCAGAAGAGGAAACCGTGCTGAAGCTCCCTCCGAAAAGATCCAGTGTCACGGAATGCGTTGCCCCGGACATGTTGAAAGAATCGATTCCTCCACTGTCCCAAATGGTGACAATGCGATTATCGAGGTCGTCGAAATAATAGACACTATCTTCGAGTGCGAAGTTTTCGTTTGTCCCGTAGAGATATTGCAACGCGGCAATATCGAAGATCTGGAATCCGTCGACATCCCCGAAATGTGTCTGATGCTCAAGGCCGGACATTATGCTGTATTGGCGGTTGTCTTCCATCCCATCCAGACCAATAGGGTGGTCAAGGCCGATTGCATGGCCAAGTTCATGAAGCAGGATCGAGTAGGCGTAGGACCCGACAGTGAAAGTGTCTCCGGAAATGGCGGAGTCGATCCACACATCGCTATAGCGATCGCCGACCGAATTGCCGAATGGTTGCCATGCGGTTCCATCACTGTCGCCGCTGAACTCCGCAGTTCCAAAGGTAATCGTTGCGTCCGCGGCGCTTGAAACCTCGACGAAGCTGATATTTGTGAAGCTCTCGAGCATTTTAAGGATGTCGCGCGTGACGGATCTTTGCTGATCGCTGAAAGCCTGAAATGTGCTGTCGGCGGAGCCGTAATATGCGGGAACCGAGTCCAGGAACGTGTAGGTAACGGTCACGGCCGACCCGATTTCGCCCGGATAGTTCAGGCGCGTGCTGTCCGTGTCGCTCGTCAGGGCTTCCACGTAATATGGCGCTACCGCATCGCTCAGGACGTCGATCGAGACGATGGCGGTCGCGGTGCCGCCTTTGCCGTCGCTGACCGAATAGGAAAAATCGTCGTTGCCAGAGAAGCCTGCCGCGGGAACGTAAGTGAACGTGCCGTCATCATTCATCGTGACGCTGCCGCCATTCGCGCTCGTTTGGTCATATCCGGAAATGCGGAGCGGGTCCGAGTCGGGATCACTGTCGTTTGCCAGGACACTGGTGTCGCTCGTGAAGGACACGTCGGCAGTCGTGGAGAAACTGTCGTTGGTCGCAATCGGACTGGCGTTTTCCGGGGTCAGGATCTCGATGAACACAGTCGCGGTCGCTTGGCCACCTTGCCCATCGTCCACCATATACTCGAAGCTGTCGGTCCCCGACGCGCCGGATGGCGGCGTGTATGTAATCATGCCGTCGGCGCCAACCTGTGCGGTTCCACCTAGGGCTGTCAGGACAGTGGCGGGTTGAACGGTAAGAGTATCTCCATCCGGATCGCTGTCATTCCCGAGGATACTCACCCCGGGGCTCAACTCGGAGTCGACAAGGGTCGCGAACGTGTCGTTGCGCGCTTCCGGAGCGTCATTGATCGCCGCGATGTTCACCGCCACCGTCGCCGTCGATGTTCGTCCGTTGGGATCTGCGATGGTGTAGCTGAACTGGTCGCTGCCGTTGATGTTCTGGTTCGGCCGGTAGGTGATCGTTCCGTCGCCGTTGATCATGACCAGACCCCTGGCGCCAGAGGTTGCCGAGACCAGGGTGATGTCCTTGCCGATATCGTTGTCGAGAACCCGAATCGTGATTTCTTCGTCCTCGTTGCCAAGGGCGGCGTCACTCATTGCGACTGGACTATCCGTTGACTCGGTCGAAATATCTGCGACGTCGACGACTTGATCGTCGAAGGACAGGAACTCGACATTCCGAAGAACGTCGGTCTCACCGAGAGAGTTGGTTGCCAAGAGATCGGTCCCGTCCCACAGGAACGTGTAATCAGCAAACGATCCCTCAAAAATCGCCGTGTCGACTCCTTCGCCTCCGTCGATTTCGTCCGATCCGCCACCGCCCGCCAGAAGGTCATCTCCGGCGTCACCGAACAACATGTCGTCCCCGCCGAGCCCGTAGAGGCTGTTGTTGCCCTGATTTCCCAGAAGAATATTGTCCTCGTCATTGCCCGTCCCGGAGAGGTCTTCGCTCCCGGTGAGTTCCAGGATTTCAAGGAATTCTCCCAGGATCCAATCGGTTGACGAGATCACGCGGTCGGTTCCGCCGTTGCTTTTCTCGCTGATCGTGTCTTCCTGGTCGTCGACAAGGTACGTGTCGTTTCCGCGACCTCCTACGAGAAGGGCTGACTCGCCGATCGCAGAAAGGATGTCGTCATCGTTGGTGCCCGAGAGGCGCGTCTTCCTTGCCATGTGTCCCTCACGCTTTCTGCACCCCATTGCCATCATCTGGAAACAAAGGGGCCATTTTGTGGTTTTTTTAGGTATTCCGGCGGTTGCTCATTGCGACCGAACACCGCCACACAAGCAACATACACAGGACCCGCGCATTCGGGGCAGCGCCGATCCGATCCTTATGCAGGCTTGGGGTTTCTGCTCGCCTGCCGTTGTTCACTTGCCACGTGAACTTGTTGGGTTTGGTAGACTCGGTCGTTGAACACCGCAAGACGCTCATCGATGGTCGTCACCTTTGCGAATTTGCTAGGATCGGTCTCTCCGGGAGTCAACAGACCCCCGCCAGGGGCGTATCAAGCTCGCAAGAATCCGCTCAGGCGACGCTTCCGGTCGCGTGGAGGACCGAGCAGGGCGAACCAGGCTCGCACTGGGCGGCGTCCACGAGAAAGAATGCGACCCGGAAGGCGCATCAAGTCAACAATATGAAATGTTTAGGAACGTCTGATCAACACGTTCGGCTTCGCCGAGAAGTCCGCCTGAATGTTCTGGGGTGCCGCGGCCCGTCCGAAGGTCCCAGGATTGGCGGTTTCGGGGCCGTCTGCGTGGCGTCGCAGGCCACTTTGGACGGACTCGTCCTCATGCCATCAGCCGCCGTCGAACCAGATAGAGGTTGCCGAGC
>NZ_SELO01000155.1 GCF_004146235.1 Tropicimonas sp. IMCC6043
TCCTCAGTGAGGCCGTGCTGCTCGACGAGGGCCCCCACGGCCTCGGCGCGCTTGCCGTCGCCCATGATGACAGCCCGCGCCAAGTCGAGGGCGGCGTTGTAGCGGTTGGTCTGTTCGGTCATTTGGTCCCTTTCCTTGGATGTTGTCGCGACGCCTTCCAGACGCTGGGGCATCGCTTCGGTCATGGTGTCGATGTCGAGCGTGAAGGAGACGCTGGTCGTTCTGGTCATGGTGTTCCTTTCCGGACGCTATCTGTCCGCCGCTTCGGTTGTGGTTTCCATCTCGACCTCCGGGGCGCGCATCGCCTCCAGCAGGACATCGAGCAGCTTCTCCTCGTCGGCGGTCATCTCCAGATCTGCATCCTCAGGGTCCGCCCCCTGCCAGACTTGGTACCACGAGGCGACCATGTGGGTGCCGTGGTTGAAGTGCGGGAGCTTCTCCATGAAGGCAGAGCCGTTGACGAAGGGCCACTCCAAGGAGGCGTGGTAGTCCGGTCGCCCTTGGCTGCGGCTGTAGGAGAGGTGGTCCGCCCG
>NZ_SELO01000026.1 GCF_004146235.1 Tropicimonas sp. IMCC6043
CGGTGAAAATGCTCCCGCCCCCCTGAAATCAGAACAGAAAGGGCCGATACTGGGCGACTTTTGCTCCGCCCGCAGCGAGAAACATCCCCGCCGCTACCGTGGTCGACTATTCCACTGCCGTTCTCACTGGAGGGAAGTCGGGTCTCAGGTCACTCCGAACATCGTCGAGGCGATCCTAGACGGGACACAAGGACCGGAGGTTGGCCCCGGCGCAGGTTCTGAAACTGTTTCCGGAGGAGTGGGCGGCGCAAGAGATTCGAGCCAAAACGCTTTCTATGCAGGACGTTATAGCCGATCCGGCGGCAGTCGAAGAGGCCGCAGTGCAAACCGCGCACAAGCGAATCAGCAAGCGGAACGTTGCGTGAACAAATGTCATCATTTAGCGTGCTGCCAACTTGCAGTGCCTAAACCTGGACGAGTCCTCCAGGTCGGGGTTGAACGTAGTGCTATTTTGGTGAAAGGTGGTGCTTAAAACAGGTGTTCAGAACTATGCCCCGGCCGAAAGGAAAAAAGGACACTGTCCGCTTCACGGTGAGCTTGGACCCTCAGCTCCACGCGAAGTTGCTGCGCATCGCCGAGAGCAACGATCTGTCGCTCTCATGGGCCGTGCGCCGTGCGGTGGCAGAGTTCATTGAACGCCAAGACGCAAGCCATCAGGCCGAGCTGCCCTTCTCACAGCCGGCATCCAAGGAATGATATGAGCCGATCCGCGCCGATATATCTGGATTATCAAGCGACCACGCCGCTTGATCCGAATGTGCGTGACGCCATGCTGCCTTTTCTTGAGGACCGGTTTGGCAACCCACATTCCGAGCATGCGCTTGGCTGGGATGCGGCTGAAGCCGTCGAGGATGCGCGCAGCGCTGTCGCGGCGCTGATCGGATCTGCGCCGGGTGAGATTGTCCTGACCGGCGGTGCGACCGAAGCCAATAATCTGAGCCTGCTCGGGTCGGCGAAGCGCACGCAGCGGCGGAAGATTCTGGTCTCCGCCATCGAGCATAAGAGCGTGCTCGCTCCAGCTGCTGTGCTTGCCGAGCAGGGCTTCGAGGTCGAGACCATTCCCGTGCAGGCCGATGGCACTATCGATCTAGAGTGCCTCGCGCAGTTGATCCAACCTGATACTGCCCTAGTCTCGGTCATGGCGGCCAATAACGAGATCGGCACGTTGCAGCCGCTGCAGGAGATTGGTGCTCTCTGCACTGAGGTCGGGGCGCTGTTCCATACAGATGCTGCGCAGCTTGTCGGTAAGCTCCCGATCGATGTAGCTGCAGCGGGCGTAGATCTCCTCAGCCTGTCGGCTCACAAAATCTACGGCCCCAAAGGCATTGGCGCGCTCTATATCGCCGGCCCTGTGCGCCCGCAGATTTCCCCCATCATCCATGGTGGCGGTCAACAGCACGGGATGCGCGCCGGAACACTCGCCCCGATGCTCTGCGCCGGGCTTGCTGCGGCTGCACAAAAAGCGCTCGCAGAACAGGCCAACGATGAAGCGCATACGCGATCTCTTAAGTGCCGCCTCATTGGCCGGCTGAAGGACGGCCTTCCTGAGCTCAAGATCAATGGCTCAGAGGCAAGCAGCCTCAGCGGCTGCCTCAATATCTGCATCCCAGGCATAGATGCGCATGCGCTGCTGATGACCCTGCAGGCTGAATTTGCGGCCTCGGTGGGATCTGCCTGCAATGCCGGTCTGATCGAACCGTCCTATGTGCTCGGCGCGATCGGCCTGTCGCCCGACGAAGCGAGCGCTTCCCTGCGCCTCGGCTTCGGGCGTTTCACCACCATCGATGACATTGATCAGGCGGCAGCGCTGATCTGCGAGAAGGCGCATCGCCTGTCTCACACGCACGCAGCGGAGTGAGGAAGGTCATGCAGCTGCCAACGCGCCGATTTCTCATTCTGCCCCACAAACTGGACACCCCGTCCAGGAGGAGCGTTTCATGATTAGAGGTCCCCTCGCCAATCCAACATTCCGGGCACAATTCTCTGGTCACGAGACCTTCCCACTGCGCCATCTCTGGCTCAAGAAAGCCTATGATCAGGTCGCGGCTGCAAAGGGTGGCGCCGCGCCAAAGGCGCTCTTCACCGATCCGGAGGCGATTGTCACCTTCGGCGTAGGAAAGAACATGGTTGGCTCCATTCGTCATTGGGCGCTGACCTGCGGCATCTTGGAGGAAGATGGCGATGTCTTCCGCACGACGGCGCTAGGCGATTATCTGTTTGCAGACGACAGCGGCGTTGATCCGTTTCTGGAAGCGCCGACGACCTTATGGCTCCTGCATTGGATGATGGCGGGCACGCCAGATCGCAGCACCACATGGTTCTATGTCTTCAATCACCTCACGGTGCAGACCTTTGATCATGAGGCGATTGCAGCCCCGCTCCGCGATTATCGCGAGCAACAGAATGCACGGCTCAAGAACAAGATTCGCGCCTCTGATGCGACCATCAAGCGGGATGTGGAGTGCTTCCTACGTAGCTACGTGACGACGCGGCAGCGCAAGTTCAGTGACGATTTGTTTGAGCCGGCCTTGGTTCCGCTCGGACTGATCCGGGCTGTGAGCAGCAAATCCTATCAGTTTCGACGCGGTGCGAAGCCGACCCTGCCCGACGGCATCTTCCTCTATGCGTTTCATGACTTCTGGATGCGGCATGCGCCGGACCAGCAAACGCTGTCGGTTGAGGCGCTGACCTTTGAGCCCGGCTCACCGGGGCGGGTATTCAAGCTTGATGAGGATGCTTTGGTCGAGCGCTTGGCGCGCATCGAGGAGAGCTCTGCCGGCGTCTATCTCTGGTCGGACACGGCCGGGGTGCGCAATGTCGCGCGCCGTTTCCAAAGCCCCGACCCAATGAACTTCCTGGCCTCTGCCTACGAGACCGCCAAGCAGAGGAGTGCCGCATGAGCAAGCTATCTGACATCGTCACAGTCTCACGCCGGTTCCAGCGTTCCGTTCGGCTCGATACCGATCATGCCATCGAAGGCGCTTTGCAAGGTTATGTCTGCCACGGCTCCAGCCGGCAGGCGATGGATACTATGGCACGGCTCTTTCAGGAGACTGGCCAGCGCGCCTTCACCTGGACTGGTCCCTATGGTGGCGGCAAATCGAGCCTGGCGTTGCTCCTCTGTCAGACGCTTGGCGGTAGTGCGCAGCAAAACCAGGCAGGGCTTCAACTGCTTGGCGATATGCCCGGTTTTCATGACGCCTTTCCGCAGGAAGCAGAACCATGGCTGGTTGTGCCCCTTGTTGGGCGCCGCGCTAATCCGGTCGCTGATCTACGCGAGGCATTGGCGGATGCGGTGGCGCGTGAGGACAAACCGTCGCGCACCAAGCGCCGCCAGATTGATCCGGCGGGGCGGGATGTCATTGAGCGCCTGGTGAAGGAAGCCTCCGCCCGGCCAGAAGCAGGCGTGTTGCTCGTCATTGATGAACTTGGGAAATACCTCGAAGCAGCGGCCGACGGCGACGCTGATATCCACTTCTTCCAGGAGCTTGCTGAAGCGGCCGCGCGCTGTCACGGCAGACTGCTCGTCGTTGGCGTCCTGCACCAATCCTTCGATCAATATGCCCGCCGATTTGGCTCAGAGATGCAGGAAGATTGGGCCAAGATTCAGGGCCGCTTCGTGGATATCCCGATCGTGACGGCAATCGATGAGGTGCTCGATCTGGTTGGGCGGGCGCTCGCCCGAACAGACGAGGCGCCGATCCCAACCGACATAATCGAGACAGTCGCCGGGGCTATTCGCCGACGTCGACCCGGCAGCCCAAGTGATCTGGCTGTGCGCTTGGCGGCCTGCTGGCCGTTGCACCCCGTCACGGCCTCGCTCATCGGCCCCTTGTCGCGCCGGCGTTTTGGCCAGAATGAGCGCAGCGTTTTTGGCTTTCTCAATTCCGCCGAACCGGGCGGATTTCAGGAGTATCTCAAAACCCATCAGGCTGGCACGGCGCTCTATGATCCGGCACAGCTGTGGGACTATCTTAAGGCCAATCTGGAGCCGGCCATCCTGGCTTCGCCGGACTCACATCGCTGGTCCCAGGCGATTGAAGCCTTGCAACGTTGCGAGCGCAAAGGCACGCCGCTGCATCTCAAACTCGCCAAAAGCATAGCGGTCATTGAGCTGTTCAACGGCGGTAGTGGCGTTGTGCCAGAGCGTAGCATCCTTGCCAGCTGTCTGCCTGAGGCCACAGCTGACAAGCTTGATCAGGCTCTTCAGCAGCTTCAAGACTGGTCCGTTGCAGTGTTCAGAGGCCACCTGGATGCTTTCGCTCTTTTCGCCGGCAGCGACTTCGACATTGAAGATGCGCTCAGTGAAGCGCAGACCCAAATGGGTGAGCTGAACCTGAACCGCTTGTCAGCCTTTGCCGATCTCCAGCCCGTCCTCGCCAAGAAGCATTACTTCACCACTGGCACGCTGCGCTGGTTCACAACAGCACTCGCCTCTCCGCAGGGGCTGACGAAGCTGGTCGAAGCCTATCGGCCATCCGATGGCGCCGCCGGCCAGTTCCTGCTAGTCATTCCCGATGAAGACGTCCCAAGTACGCAGCTCGCGCAGCGTTGCCGTGAGGCCTCCAGCCAGGCGGGCGCCTATCCTGTAGCGCTCGGCGTGCCGCCAAATGCGCAGCAAATCCGTGAGGCCGGTTCGTCCCTGCTGGCGTTGGAGAGTATTCGCCAAGGCCACACGGCCTTGGAGGGCGATGCGGTTGCGCGCCGGGAAGTCGAAGCAAGGCTTGCTGTGGTCAGCACAGAGCTGGAAGACGCGCTTCGCCAGGGCTTTGTCGAAGCCACATGGTATGTGCGCGGCGCTGGCCATGAGGCCGGAAGCAGCCAAGCCATTGCACAGATCGCCTCCACCCTGGCAGAGACGACCTTCCCGAAGACACCGCATATTCGCAGCGAACTCGTCAATCGTGAGCAGCCCTCCAGCAACAGCCAGGCCGCTGTGCGCGCGCTGTTGCACGCCATGGTCAATCACACGGGCGAAAACAATTTGGGCATAGAGGGCTTTCCGGCTGAGATGGGCCTCTACCGCACCGTTCTCAAAGCCAGCGGCCTGCACCGCCAATACAAGGGCACATTCGATTTCCGCGCGCCAACCAAGACGATGGGCCCAAGCCTGATCCCGATGTGGGAAGAGGCCAAGAATCTTGCCCAGAGCAAGGATGGCGAGTTCCCACTTCTGGACCTCTATGGCCTTTGGAAGGAGCCACCGTTTGGGGTGCGCTCCGGTTTGCTACCCTTGCTCGCGGCCACCTTCATCCTGGCGTACCGCTCGTCCATGGCTGTCTATGTCGAGGACATCTTCCAACCGGAGATCAATGACTATGTCATCGATCGGCTGCTGCAAGACCCGCGTAATCTGTCCTTGCGCCATGTCGATCCCAAGACGGACGGTAAAGAACTGCTCAAGGCGTTGAGCGCCGAGATGGAGTGCGTCATGTCCCGTGCGCCAGAGCCCAAACCTCTGGATATCGCACAAGCCTTGGTGGAGTTTGTAATGCGCTTGCCAGAGTGGACAAGGCGCACCCAATCCCTGTCCAAGCCAGCCCAGGAGCTTTGC
The DNA here is from genome assembly GCF_004146235.1 of Tropicimonas sp. IMCC6043. Classification (GTDB taxonomy): domain Bacteria; phylum Pseudomonadota; class Alphaproteobacteria; order Rhodobacterales; family Rhodobacteraceae; genus Tropicimonas. The sequence continues at coordinate 5,555 of NZ_SELO01000026.1, forward strand.
CGGATTTTGCGCGCCGCCAGTGATCCGCATCGCACCCTCTTTGTTGATCTTGTGCAGCTGAGCGGGCGCGACACTCCAGCTGCGGTCGCCGGTGAGATTGGCGGGCTGCTCCGCGAGTTGAATCAGGCCTATGAGACGATGCTGATCCGACTGCGGGACAAGATGCTGGATGCGCTTGGCCATTCTGAGAGACCGTTTGAAGAGCTGCAGCGCCGGGCTGAGACCATCAAAGGCATCTCAGGTGATCTGCGCCTTGATGCCTTCGCATCGCGCCTGCAAGGCTTCTCAGGCAGCCTTGCAGATATGGAATCCCTCGCCGGTTTGCTCGCCAACAAGCCGCCCCGCAATTGGAGTGATCTGGAGCCGAGCCGCGCGGCGATGGAGGCTGGTCAGCTCGCTCTGGCATTCCGCCAGGCTGAGATGCTGGCGCAGGTGCAAGGGCGCGATCCTAGCCGCCACGCGCTAGGCGTGGTGGTCGGCACGGGCGAACACGGCACGACGGCGCTGCGCGCCGTCGAGTTGTCTGCGAAGGAGCAGGACGCCGCCAAGGCGCTTGCGGCGAGCCTACAAGATATTCTCGCTAAAGCAGGCGTCAGTGACGCTGTAGCCCTCGCCGCTCTGGCAGAAGCCGGCATGCAGCGCATAAGCGATCATGATGATGAGATGAGGAGCGAAGCCGTATGAGTACGCGCCATGTTCTCGGCCTGTCCGGCGGGCGTGATAGTGCAGCTTTGGCTGTGTACATGCGCCAAACCTATCCTGACTTGCCGATCGAGTACTTCTTCACCGACACCGGCAAGGAATTGCCCGAGGTCTATGAGTTCCTCGGGCGCCTTGAAGGCTTCTTGGGGCGGCCTATCGCCTATCTCAATCCTGACCGAGATTTCGACTTCTGGCTGAAAGAGTATGGCAACTTCCTGCCGTCTCCGCGCACACGCTGGTGCACGCGCCAGCTTAAGCTGCGACCCTTTGAGAAATGGGTGAAGAGTGACTTAGAGAGCGGCACTGAGATCATCAGCTATGTTGCGATCCGTGCCGATGAACCGGCACGCACCGGGATGCAGTCCACCCATCCTAATCTGAAGATCAAATTCCCCCTACAAGAGCACGGGCTCGACAAGGCTGCTGTAGTCGAGCTGCTCGAATCCTCAGGTCTTGGCTTGCCGACCTATTATGATTGGCGCTCGCGCAGCGGCTGCACCTTCTGCTTCTATCAGCAGAAGATCGAGTGGGTGCGTCTCAAACGAACTCACCCGGAGGCCTTCGAAGAAGCCAAGGTTTATGAGAAGACAGCCCTAGAGCATGGCTCGCCCTTCACCTGGAGCGACCGGGAATCTCTTTCGGAGCTGGAGCAACCTGAGCGTGTCAAGCAGATCGAGGAGGACTATGAGCGGCGACTGGCGCGCGCGAAAGCACGCCGGCCTAAGAATCCTTTACGAGCCAACCTCACTGACGTCGAGGTTGATGAAGCCTATGGCACGGCAGAGGTCTCCGCTTCATGTATAGTCTGCCACAAATAGCTTCCGGCGCCATGTCTCAGAATTATCGCGATACTCCAAAACGCCAACTAGAGCGCGTCGCGCCGATTTTGATTCAGGATTCCCTTGAAGCATGATCTGTGATTGCCTGCCAGCAGAGCAGAATGGAGGTTTGAGATGGGTAGGCCACATCCCATGGCCCTTCGCGAGGGGGGCATAGCTTTTGTGGAAGAAGGGCATTCGCACCGCGCGACCGCCGCGCAGTTTCGGGTTTCGGTGAAGTTCGTCAACGGCATGGTAATCCTGAAGCGCGAGACGGGCGGGCTTGAACCGCGCGACCAAGCGCGCAGGCTGGAACGACGCCTTTATGCGAATGACCTTCTGCGCGACGTTTCAGCCCATTAGCCCAAAAGAGATTGCCCTGGGGTGATGAATAGGACACGAGAGCTGAAGGGGACGTCAGCTTGGCTTTTTGGGAGCCCAGGCCTTTAGGATAGGAAGCGTCCAGATGACAAACGACCAAGACATACAGCAAGACAAGAATAATCCGATTATCCGTGAAATAATAGAGCTCGAGCGGAGCTATTTCTTTGAGAAGCGCAACGTGAAGACAGAACGGCAGCGCAAGCTGCGCGAAATTATCGAGCGGCATACGAAACCCGGGGAAGTGTCAGATGATACTTGAAGAAATCCGTATGACCGACTTTAGGTGCTTTTTCGGAGACACCTTTATTCAGTTCTCTGAAGATCCGGAGCGTAACGTCACAATCATATACGCCGAAAATGGCGTCGGAAAGACGACACTGCTTAACGCACTTCTGTGGTGCTTCTATGGCGAGACAACATCTCGATTCGAAAAGCGTCAGGAGATTCTTAACTACGATGCAAAAAAGGCTGGCCGAAAGGTCGCCTCTGTTGAAGTTCTCTTCGAGCATAATAATAGCCGATACATCGCCAAACGGTTTGCTAATATCGGCGCATCTTCGGGGCGTGACTTCATAGTCGCAAGGGTTGATGATGGTAGTCAGATCACACTCGACTCACCGGAGACATTCATCAACACGGTGATCCCGCGGGAAATGGCGTCTCACTTCCTGTTCGACGGCGAACACGCCGAAGTGTTCCTTGGCGAAAACAACCGGAGATCAGTGGGTAGCGCCGTGCGCGATATTCTCGGTTGCTCCCTGATTGAAACGGCCATTGAGGACCTGCAAGCGGTCTCGAACCACTTCCGCAGACAGATCCCGTCAACGGTGGCCACGCGAAAGATCGAGGAGTTGAATAAACGGCACGAGGCGCTTTCCGGCCAAATCGATGCAGCAAAAGCCAGCATCGTGGAGATGGAGAGAAAGCGTGAGCAAACCGACGAACAGATTAAAGATATCGACACCAAGCTCCGCAATACGGCAGCGGCGAAGGAACTCCAGCAAAGCCGTGATCGCCTGACTAGCCAGCTTCAACGGGCGCAACGCCGTCGGAAAGAGTGCACGGATGAAGTCTACAAATGGCTTGGAGAAAACGGGCGCTTTATTGTCTCGAAACGGATCACTGAAGAGACGTTTTCGTTCCTTGACGAGAAAGAGCACCGTGGACGCATTCCCTCGCCTTACAACGAGGAATTCGTGAAAGACATCCTCGAAGCCGAAGAATGCATTTGCGGGGCAAAGCTCGAACCTGGTAGCGCGGAAGCCAAGAAGGTCGCTAGTCTGCTAGAGAAGGCAGCCAACCAGGTCATGCGTGACCGTGTATCGAAAGTCCGCGCCAGGCTGACGACGCTCAAGACCGAGCGCCGGAAAGCTCCTGGCCGCCTAACGAAAGCCAAGAAGCAACTCGCCGATGCCAATGACGAATTTGCCACAGCCGAGGCGCATCTAGCGGAAATAAGCCAGAAACTTCAGGGGATTAACTTCGAAGACATCGCCGAGCGTGAGCGAAAACGTAACGAGCTACGGGACGAGCTTCGTGAGATCGACCGGCAGATCGGTGCCTTCGCAACCAAAATCAAGAGCGCCGAGCGCGAGATGAACGATATCGACCGCGACATCAACGAACTCGCAAAAAAGGACAACCACACCGCGATCTACGGACGTCGGCGCAACATGTGTGAAAACATCAAGGGCAAGCTCGAAACGCAACTCGTTGCCGAGGAAGACCAAGCCCGCCGTGTTCTACGTGCCGGCATCAAACGCATTCTCGAAGCCACGACACGCAAGGTGCTGAACCTGCGGATGACGGACGAGTACGTCATCAGCCTTGTGAACTCCGATGGAACCGTACTTCCCAAGTCCAGCGGTGAAAACCAGCTCCTCGGGCTAGCCTTCACGGCGGCACTCGTCGAATTCGCAAAAATCCGGCAGAATGCAAAAGACTACCGCTTGCTTCCGGGAACGATTGCACCGCTGGTTCTGGACTCGCCCTTCGGCCAGCTCGACGAGGCCTACCGGGCGACGACGGCCGAATTTATCCCGAAGATGGCGCGCCAGGTCGTGCTCCTTGTTTCGAAGTCGCAAGGCTCCGAGGACGTGCTTGAAGCGCTCAAGGACCACCTCGGGGCGGAGTATCTTCTGGTACGGCACAATACCGACCCGGGCGGGGATCGCAAACGCGAAAGCAGGTACTTCAAAGGCAAGGAGTTCAGGACCGCTGTATTTGACGCCGCATATGATGGCACAGAGATTGTGGAGATTACCGGCCCATGAGCTCGCGCGCACCCAACATCAATAGAAGCCGCATCCATGAAGACATGGTGCAGCGGCTTGCCATGCAAAAATTGCCCGAAACCGACCGGACACTATTTCCGACAATCCGTGAACTTTTGTGCTTTGCCGCCCTGCTCGGTTACTCCGAAAAACGCCGAATTCCACTCGACAAGAATGCGGGAATTGAGGACGTATCCTACCAACAATTCGAGCGGGGAGACGCCGAAGACCTCATCTTCCTTATCGCCTTGTCCGAGACGAAAGACCCGGAAGTGCTCAAGGACGGTGAGGAAAGCCGTTGCGCGGAGATTTTCGAAGAGTACGCGAATGGCGGCCTGCAAATCATCGGAGAGGCGCTGCGGCGCGGGGGCGGTGAGTACCCGGACCGCGATATCCTGGAGATGCTCAAAGAACGCGCCTATCTCGGCACAGAGGAAGATGAGCCTGACGTCTCGGGGATTACCTTTTGAATGTTGCGGGACCTGAGCTATAAAGGCGTATATAAGTCCGACCTCGATAATATACTAGAAGACTTCTACTTTCCGGCGCTTTCCGTTGCCAACTCCTATGACCGCGCTGTCGGTTTTTTCTCCGCTTCGACAATTAGCTATGCCGCCCAGGCGCTTTCCGTTTTCGTCAAGCATGGCGGGAAGATCAGGCTGATCCTCGGCGCGTTCTCGGACGCGCAGGACCTAGAAGCGGTGAAGCAAGGCTACAAGGAAAAGGAGATTTCGGAGAAGATCGGAGCCGAGCTTCTCGCGATGATCAACAATGTGAGTGACGAGCTGTTTCAGAACCGCTTTGACACGCTGTCCTGGCTTGTCGCCCACGGCCGACTCGATGTTAAGATCGCCTTGCGCGAGCGCGGGATGTATCATGACAAGGTCGGCATTGTCACCGATGAGGCGGGCGACCGTGTCGTTTTCGCAGGCTCGGCGAACGAAAGTACGCACGCCCTGCTACCGACGCACAACTACGAGTCCATTAACGTCTTTCGCACATGGCTGCCGGAACAAGCCGAGTTCTTCGATCCGCACATTGACAGCTTCGAACGCCTCTGGCGGAACGAAAGTCGTTCAACGGCCGTCATCGATATACCAACGGCCGCTAAGGAAAAGCTAATCGCGACAGCAAGGGCGATGGACTACACGCCCGATCCGGAGATCGAGGCGGCGATTGCCGCTCGGATTTTGGCCAAGTCAGGTTCGGCGCACAGCACGACATACGGCCAGCCGCGGGAGCCTGCAACGATCAACGGCCAGCCATTCAAGATGCGCGATCATCAGATTGCCGCGCTTGAGGCTTGGAAAGCCAAAGGAGACTTCCAGGGAACATTCGACCTTGCCACGGGAGCGGGGAAGACTATCACGGCCATTCATGCCATCGTCAGGCTCTCCGAGGCGATAGACGGGCTCGCCTGCGTAATCGCAGCGCCTTACCAGAACCTCGCCGACCAGTGGGTCGACATCCTCGCCACATTCAACATCTACCCGGTCAAGTGCTACGTATCCCGCTCTCAATGGGAGGACAAGTTGCGGAATATGGTACACGAGCTGACCATGGGTAGCCGCAAGTTCGGGGCCGTAGTTGTGGTCAACCGGACGCTCAAGAGCCCGGAGTTCCAGGACTGCCTATCGAGGATCAAGGGCAACCGTCTGCTCTGGATCGGAGACGAGTGTCACCACCATACTTCAAAAGCGTATGAGGGGTTCCTGCCGACCCATTCCCGCTACCGGATCGGCCTGTCCGCGACGCCACAGCACTATCTTGATGAAGAACGCAACGAGCGCCTGAACGAGTTCTACGGCGATATCGTGTCGCGCTACACGCTCAAGCAGGCAATCACAGACAAGGTGCTGACTCCTTACGTCTACTACCCGCACATTGTGGAGTTTACGGAGGCTGAAGCCGACGAGTTTGTCGAGCTATCGGAACAGATAGGCCGTAAAATCGCCCGGCAGAACGGCAAGACGGGCGAGATGTCGCCACAGCTCACAGGGCTTCTGATGCGACGGGCGCGTTTGGTCGGCTCGGCAGCGAACAAGCTTCCTACACTTCAGGCGGTGCTGACGGGCGAGAAACCGACACAGCACACTTTGTTCTATTGCGGCGATGGCACGGTCGAGACGGATGAAGAACAGACCGGGGCCGAAGACAGCGTCAACGCGGGCAGAAGGCAGGTCGAAGCCGTCAGCGCGATGCTCCACGGCATGTCTTGGGACGTCTCCCGCTTTACATCGCGTGAGTCCCGCAAGGACCGCGAGAACATTCTTGAGAATTTCCGGCTTGGCATCATCGACGCAATGGTGGCGATCCGCTGTCTCGATGAAGGTATCGACGTCCCAGCTTGTAGCACGGCCTACATTCTCGCAAGCTCCCGCGATCCGCGTCAGTTTGTCCAGCGTCGCGGTCGCATCCTGCGCCGCTCACCCGGAAAACAAAGGGCACTGATCCATGATTTCATTGTCGTCTTGCCGGAACGCTATGAAACAGGTTCGGATTACGCAAAACGTCTGATCAAATCTGAGCTTAGCCGCGTCGCCGAGTTTTCGTCCCTGTCGGACAATCGATCAGGGGCCTACGCTGCCCTAGCGCCCGTGCTCCGGCAGTACGATCTTGAACACATGATATAAAAACCAAGAGTGTATGTGAGGTGAGCAGGAAAAAGACGAAAGACCTATTCGAAATAGGGAGCCTGATCTAACTGGTACGGTTTGATTTTTGGAGCGTGTCGCGGCCTATCCGATTCAGGATTCCCAGAATCGTGGTGATGTGATCCCCTACATCTGCTTCAGCAGGAGAGGATCACGACCCTCCTGAAATGGGAATCCCGAATCCGATCAAGCCCGACACGCTCTAGGGATTGCGTTTCTGAATTCCACTGGGTTCCAGATAAGGCTACTCCAGGCTAGAATTTGACTACCATGTCATACCTGAGCGACCTCCGAGCCACCAAGGAGCTGCCAGCTTCTCACTATGAGTTGCCGTTCATGGAGCGGCTGCGCCACGTTAAGGGCGACCGGCCAACGAGGCATCCGGTCCAGGTCGTATCGGACTGGCTACGCGACAACGAGCACCGGTTCATTGTCGTGAAGGCAGGGCATCCGACCCGACCGGAATATCGTGAGACCCACCGGCCGGAGCCCGGACGGGAAATTGGCGTCATTCTCGACAGCAAGTTCCGCCATGCATTGTCCGACACCTACATGGTTTTCACGAACGTTTTCGACACCGAGCTCGTACCGCTCCTAGATATGAAGGTTCAGCAAGCCAGGAGAATGCTCAAGGAGCGAGGGTACCTCCGACACGAGCAGAACCGCATGACGGCAACAATGCCGCCAGGCCTCGTGAGTGCGCGGTCTTATGGGGCAACGGTGAGGCGGGTAGTAGCGCTGGAAAAACGCTTGCTTGAGGAGACAGTTTGATGGCCCAGAAGAACGAATTCCAAGCGATGATCATGCCCACGGATTTCCGGCGAAGGTGGAGTTACGACGCTCTTATTCCGTCGCTTTTGTATTTTGATAGCGTTTCGTTTCTTAACGACGACGTCCGCTCGGCGGCCGATTTAGTTGACCCCACTACGATGACCGGGTGTGGGCCCAAGGACGTGGTTGAAGGTTTGTTGGTAGAGCAGCATCGTTACTACTGGCCGTTTCGTGAAATACTCAGCGAAGGTGTCATTTCACTGTGTCCAATAGAAATTCAGTTCCATATCTTTTCTCCACCACCACCTCCTCCTGGGATAAAGGTCCCTGTAAAATCGCCGCGAGGGTGGCGATCGATCATCGACGAACGGCTTACTCAAGGCGATGAGGTCGCAAAATCCTTCGTTGCTATCGGTGCGCGCTACTTTGATTTGGTAGGAGAGAAAGACCAGTCGATGGAAGACATCGATAAGGCACTATGGGTTGCTGCATGGACCAAAGACGCTCTTCGATACCGCGCAAGAGGGCAAAAGCGTGTAGCTATTCATCCAGATGGCCAGACGGCCATGGAGCTCTCGATTGCGTTATTTAATGACGTAGAAGAACTCGTTTCAAAACGCACGGAAGCACGTCTCGACTGGCAAAACGTTCCGCCCGACCGCGGGAAGAAAGATGGCTTTGGGGATCTAGTAGGACTTGGATTAATAACTAAGGTCCTTGAAAAGATTCTTCCGACATTCTCAATAGATGGCGATCCTTCTCGGCTATCGGAGATACTGGAAGTACGACATCAACGCGCCGACGAACTCCGAGTCTTCCGTCAGTTTGTTATGGAGGCCGAAGAAAAGTTCGCTGTCGCGGATGTTCAGGAACGCGAAGATGCCGCAAGAGAGTTCATCTTAGAATCGAACCAACTTTTCGAGGACCTTGAGAAAGCTTTGAGTGATCCCAATCGAAAGCTGAAGCTTCGAGCGTCAAAATTTGGCGGAGTCTTAATCGCAGGCATTTCTGGCGCAGTTGGAGGCGCGATCGCAGCGCTGAACCCCGCCGCGGGTACGGTTTTGGGTGAGGCAGTTGCAGGTGCCACCGAAGGCACAATTTCCCACATGTTAGATAAAGCATCAGACTCACTAGAAACTCGAGAAGTCCACCCTGGGCTTAGTTATTTATTTTACGCCAAGGAGGCGATGGCGGGTCAACCAGCTTGAGAATGCGATGCCATGTGTAGAATAACAGAGGAGTTTCGTCCGGGTGATGCCTTCCCAAGTGTGGTTTTCATCGGCGCTTGTCCTGGGCAGGAAGAACATAGGCAAGCTCGTCCCTTCGCGGGAGATTCAGGTGTTAACCTGGACGAAATGCTGGAATGGATGGCGGCAAACCACCGCGACATTTTTCCATCAACTAGGAGGGACGACTACACCTTGTTGAACGCTTGGCCACGGGCGCTTTGGAAGGCACGAGACGGTCGCTACTTGCCGAAACTGTCTTGGGTTGACCGACCCGACAATGTCGAACGGTTAAATAACCAGTTGGCAGCGGTTCAAGCAAGCATCGTTGTTGGTTTGGGGAGGCCGATCGCGAACGCTCGGCTAGAACAGATCCAATACGACCAACCAGCAACGAGGGCTATCCGGCGATTGATTGTGAGATACCGAAACGCTCGCTACTTCATTGTTGGACATCCCTCCCCGCGCAACAGAGACCTAAGGGACCGAGGGAACGGCGACATGGGACGATGGGCTGAAAGAACTTTTGCGGCGTTTCCTGGACAGAATTGAAGCCCATTTCTGTGGATCGCACTGGCCGCAAATCTGTAAGTCAAAATCCTGGGGAACTGGACAAAGGCCATGAAATCACCCTAGCCTTACACGCTTTAGGCTGCGACCCAAAGCTGAAAGCCTCGCAAAGGAAATACGTGTACCGAGACCAAAGTGGACGATGGATTTGTGCGGTATGGTAATCCTCCCCATGGTTAAGGGGGTGAGGTTGTAGAATTTTCTCGTGGCGAGAGCCGAGGAGATTCGAATGAGGAAGAGCCGTTTCACCGAACCGCAGATCATGACGGTGTTGCGTCAGGCCGAGAATGGGGTGTCCGTGCCGGAACTGTGCCGCGAGCATGGGATCAGCACCGCCAGTTTTTACAAGTGGCGCGCCAAGTATGGCGGCATGGACGCTTCGATGATGAGCCAAATGAAGGCGCTGGAGGACGAGAACCGGCGCCTGAAGCGCATGTTCGCGGATCTTAGCATGCAGGCCGATCTTCTGAACTGCGAAGGTGAACGCCTCTGGTTCGAGAGAACCTGGGCAGTCTCTGGGAAAAAAATGACCCGGCCAGCTCAACGCCGCGAGTTGGCCGAGAAGGCTGTGGCGACAAGAGGGATCAGCATCGCGCTGGCCTGCCGAGCGTTCGGTGTCAGCGAGACCTGTTTCCGCTACAGTCCGAAGCGCGACGAAGAGAACGATCTGATCGCCGACCTGCTGGTCGGGCTGACCAGGGTCCACAAGACCTGGGGGTTCGGATTGTGTTTCCTGCACCTGCGGAACGTGAAGGGGCATGTCTGGAACCACAAACGCGTGCGCCGGATCTATTGCGAGCTGGAACTGAACCTGCGGATCAAGCCGCGACGTCGACTGAAACGCGAAAAGCCCGATGAACTCGCCGTGCCGGATGCGCCCAACATGGTCTGGTCGATGGACTTCATGGCCGACCGCCTGGCCGACGGGAGGCAGTTCCGGCTGTTGAACGTTCTGGACGACTTCAACCGCGAGGGCTTGGGTATCGAGATAGACTTCTCGCTTCCCTCCGAGCGTGTTGTTCGAGCCTTGAACCAGATTATCGCGTGGCGTGGCAAACCTCTGGCAATTCGGGTCGATAACGGCCCCGAATACGTCAGTTCCACCCTCATGAATTGGGCTGAGAAGCAGGGCATCGCCCTGACCTACATCCAGCCAGGAAAGCCTCAGCAGAACGCCTATGTCGAGCGCTACAACCGGACGGTCCGGCACGAATGGCTGGACCTCTACATATTTGACACCATCGAGGAGGTGCAGCAGATCGCAACCGAATGGCTATGGACCTACAACAATGAGCGCCCCAACATGGGCATCGGCGGGATCACTCCTGCCATGAAGCTGAAAAGGGCCGCGTGAATTCTACGAAACCACCCCGCTAAAACGGGGAGGATTACCGTATGGCGAGACCGTATGGACGACGATGTCGCTTTCGCGCACATCAACATCAACCACGCAAAGGATTTTAGCCCTGGAGACATGGTCAAGGTCGTGATGATCACTCGGAAGCGCTTGGAGAGTGGCAACTCCAAGATCGTATCTGCGGAACCGGACACTGCATTCCGGCAGGTGGCGGCAGTCATTGCTCCGACATCGGAGTTCAAGAGGTGTCGCGCTATCCTTGTCAGGGGCGACGGAGATGTCAGCGTTAGAGCATAGGTAAGACATTTGGATTGTGAGGCGAGAGAAAATGGGAAAATTACGAAGTGGTGGCTCGGGCGTGGTTGGGATGGGCCGAGGTGAACTACAGAACCCGAGTGCCAAAACAACTCCCAAGAAACCTCTTCCTTCGAAAGTCATCCAGAAGCGCAACAAAAAAATGGCTCTGAGTGAAACGAACTCGTCGAAAGCTCAGGTTGGGTTTAAGGCTCGGGCACGAGCCGCGAAAAAATCCAAGAGATAGCGGAAGCAATTTGAATGCCAGCCACAGGGAATCATACCAAGCTTTGAGACAGACGAAGAGAAGTCGAAATCCGGACAACGTGGATAGCCTGCTGAGCCTGCCACTCAACCCAGCCAAGGCCGACATAGCTTAGGCCCGTTGTCGTCGCTGTACCAAACCTGATCATCCCCCCCGCCAGGCCAATCCATCGGCTCTTTGAGCAGCTTCAGTGGCGCGTCGTAGTCCGGAACGATCCGGAATGCCTCTGACCTTCTCCCCGAGATCCGGGCCATTGCGACCTGGAACTTTCCACCTTTGACTGGACGAAGGAGGAAGACCCATGAAGCGGAAGCGTTTCACAGAAGAGCAGATCATCGGTGTGCTGAAGGAGAGCGAGGCCGGCGCGAAGGTCGACGATCTCTGCCGGCGCCACGGGATCAGCACGGCGACGTTCTATACTTGGCGGAAGAAGTACGGCGGCATGGACGCGTCCGAGGCCAAACGGCTTCGCGAGCTAGAGGCTGAGAACGCCCGGCTGAAGCGGATCGTGGCGGACCAGGTGCTCGACATGTCGGCCATGAAGGAACTCCTGGAAAAACATTGGTAGGCCCATCGCGAAGCGCAAAGCCGTGGGCTTTCTGATGACCAAGAAGGGGCTCAGCGAGCGTCGGGCCTGCCGGATCGTCGGGCTGGCGCGGTCGGTGCAGCAGTACCAGCCGGTGGCGAAGAACGACGAGGCCGTGGTCGCCCGGATGAAGGCGCTGGCGTCGGAGAACCGGAGCTACGGCTACCTGCGGCTGCACGCCATGCTCCGCCGGGAGGGCCTGGTGCTGAATCCCAAGCGGACATACCGGCTCTACACTGCCCAGGGCCTTCAGGTCCGCACGAAGAAGCGGCGGAAGCTACCGCGCCGGGACCGCGTCGCGCCGCAGGCGCCGGAGCGGCCAATGCAGCGATGGTCCCTCGATTTCGTGAGCGACCAGTTGGCCGACTGCCGGCGCTTCCGGGTCCTGAACATCGTCGACGATTGCAGCCGGATCTGTCCCGGCCAGATCGTCGACATCTCGATCTCCGGGGTCCGGATCACCCGGTTCCTCGACGAGCTGGCGTTGCGCACCGGTCTTCCGGAGGAGATCGTCCTTGATAATGGGCCCGAGGGGACCAGCAAGGCGATGTTCGACTGGTCGGAACGGACCGAAGTGCGCCTGCGGTTTATCGAGCCCGGCAAGCCCGTCCAGAACGCCTTCGTGGAGAGCCTGAACGGCAAGCTTAGGGACGAATGCCTGAACCTGCACTGGTTCCGGTCGCTCCGCCACACCCGCGAAGAGATCGAAAGCTGGCGCCGCCATTACAATACCGAGCGCCCCCACTCGGCGCTCGGCTACCTGTCGCCAATGGAGTTCCTGATGACCAACGCCGCGTCAGCGCCTGAGACTCTTGCGGTCTCCGCGCTGCCGCTCAACACTCAAACCCAACCGGAAGATTCTGGATCGCGCCGGCCCTAATCGCGGGGAAAGGTCACCTTTTCCAGAGACCCCGCCCGTAGGTAACCGATCACCTCGCCGGGCCGGTCCATAAACTCTCTCTTGTGTATCGAAAACATCAGGAGTTTCATGACCCTAAATGACACCGGTACAATGAAGAAAAGGTTAACCAAGTGTTTGAGGTAGGCGAGCTCTATAGTCGAGTCGAAGACATCCACGAGAAGTTCGGAGGAGGTCGGCAGAGCGGTATATCACCGTCGGCGCAGGCACCCTATGTGTTCATCTTCACAGGCAAGAGCGGCGAGCAGTTCGGCTACGATGACGGCTGGCAGGACGACGAAACCTTTCTCTACACGGGTGAGGGCCAGGTCGGCGACATGGAATTCACTAGGGGAAACAGAGCAATCCGGGACCATGCCAAAGACGGCAAGGACATCCTTCTCTTCGAGATGCTCGGCAAGAGCCAACCTTATCGGTTCCTCGGTGAGTTTGCCTGCGCTGGCTGGCAGGTGGACCGAGGGCCGGACAAGAATGGCGACATGCGCGAGGCGATCCGCTTTCACCTCGTACGGGTGGGGTTGGAAGTCGGAACAAGTAGCGATGAGGACGAGAAGGCTCCAACGAAATCGCTGGAGGAACTCAGAAAGCGCGCCTACGACGCTGTCGAGCCAAAGAAAGCTGCATCGATCATGGATGCGAAGGTGCGCCTCAGGAAGCGTTCCGAGGCCGTGAAGGCATATGTTTTGGCGAGAGCCGGTGGGAAGTGCGAGTTGACAGGGAAGCCTGCCCCGTTCCTCCGAAAATCAGGTGAGCCTTATCTTGAAGTCCACCATACCCGTCGCCTGTCTGACGACGGCCCCGATGATCCGCGGTGGGTTGCTGCGATCGATCCGACGGTTCATCGGCAGATCCACCTTGGAGTCGACGGCGATGAGTTGAACAAGCGGTTGAAAGAGAAGTTGAAGGCGATCGAGCTGTAGTACGCATTAGCACCGGCTGATCTGTTTCTGAGCAGAGATGGGCTTGCCTATTTATGAGCGCCGGGCGACTACTTGCGAGCACCTCCCAGAGTTGACCCATGCCGTTGTTTGAAATTGAAAAAGACTATCTAGCCCGCCTAACTGACATTCAGCTTGAGGAGCTCATTGCTAGACTGTGTGAGGCGGAGGTTTCCAAATTCGGTGGAAAACTCAGAGACGTGATGTGGTCAGGATCGATCAACGCCCCCGACGGCGGCGTTGATGTGCAAGTTAAGTCTGATCCTACATTTGACGGTGATTTCATTCAGCGTCCCGAGACGGTCTTTCAGGCAAAAAAACCGTCCATGCCGCCAAGCAAGATTCGCGGCGAAATGACCGAAGGTACCGCCCCTCTAGATATCCTGAAACACTTGGCGAGCAAAAAAGGTGCCTATATCATCGTGTGCCTTTCTGAGGATAACTCTCCTCGTTCGCACCGGTCGCGTGTTGAGGCTATGGAACAGGTTGTCGGCGCTTTGCCCGAAACCGCCGACGTTCACGTGGACTTCTACGATCGATCGCGGCTCCAGCGTTGGTTGGCGCAGCACGTAACAGTTCAACTTTGGGTTCGCGAAGTGCTAGGGCGGAGAGTGTCCGGTTGGCGTCCGTTTGGTCGATGGAGTGCCACGCCGATCGATGCGGATGACGCAATGCTGTTAGCTTCGGGCGTTGAGGTTCTCGTTCCCGGGCACGCCGGACCTGTACAGCTAGACAAAGGTATTCAGCTAACAAGGGAATTATTAAGGAAATCTCCGAAAGCCGTTCGAATAACTGGCTTGTCCGGTGTAGGGAAGACGCGTTTTGTGCAAGCCTTGTTCGAGGAGAACGTCGGAGAGACACCACTTGACCGAACAACAGCAATCTACGCAGATGTGTCGGACGAACTTGAACCTACACCTCGTTCTCTACTCGATGAGTTGTCGGTTGAAGGCACAGACTCCTTGCTCGTTCTAGATAACTGTTCTGCCGATCTACATGGAAGGTTGGCCTCCCGGCTACAAGCCAATGCCCAAAGTCCCAAACTAATAACTATTGAGTATGACATTCGGGATGACAGCCAACAGACCACAGAAGTAGTCCGGATCGTAGCCGATGGCCCGGAGGTCGCTGAGAAGCTTGTGCTGAGACGGTTTCCGGACCTCGGACAGGTTAATGCACTACGCATTGCTAAATTCGCCGAAGGGAATGCAAGGTTGGCCTTGGCACTTTCAGACGTAGTTCCAAGAGATGGAACTCTGTCGAGGCTTTCGGACGATGAACTATTTAAACGGATATTCCATCAGCGCCACGATTTAGACGTCGGTCTAATGGAGCAAGCCGAAGCTTTGTCGCTAGTCTATTCGTTTTCTGTCGACCAAGATGAAAACGGTGTTGATGAGTTGGCGATCCTTGGCCAACTCTGTGAACAGACGCGCCTGCGGATGAGCCGCGCCGCTGCGACTTTATTGGAGCGCCAGGTGGCGCAACAAAGGGGACGATGGAGGGCGATATTGCCGCATGCAATCGCGAACAGGTTGGCCTCACGAGCTCTTTCACAAATCCCAATTGACTACTTATTGAAAGTTTTTGAAAACGACAAAAACCAACGGCTACTAACTTCATTCTGTCGGAGAATTGGTTACCTACATGATAGTGCAGTTGCGCGCAATCTAGTCTATTCGTGGTTCGATACTGGTGGTATGTTTGAAGATTACTGCTCGCTTTCGACTGAGAGGCGCAAATTGTTTCATCTTGTGGCTCCGGTCGCCCCGGAATCAGTATTGAAGAGTTTAGAGCGGAGTTTTGGCAGTTTTGGCCTAGAGGCACTTAGTACTCCTTGCGATACAAGTTCTCTTCAGAACTCAGAACTCTCAAACCTCCTCTTCAACCTTGCCTACGACGACTCATTGTTTGATCGTTGTGCGTCGATTCTTTTAGCTATTGCCTTAAGGGCAAAAAACGAAACTACGAACTCAGACGCTGCAGAAAAGCTCGAGAATCTGTGCCAACTTCGTCTGTCAGGAACTCATGCAACCCCACTTCGCCGAGGTAAATTGATCGAAAATTGCCTGCTGTCTGATGATGAAGCACAGCAACTGATGGGCATTCGTCTTCTGCATTCGTCCCTAGAAAGCCGACATTGGAGTTCAGGGGCAGAATTTTCGTTCGGCGCTAGGCCAAGAGACTATGGCTTTCACCCAAGTCCAGACGAAACGATTGAGTGGTTCACTTTGTTCTTAAATATCGGGAAGCGTGCGGCCCAAAAAGGCAGCAAGTTGACTAGGGACAAAGTGCGTTCAACACTAGCGCATGCTTTGCGGGGGCTTTGGCGATCAGACGCCCTGTTTCCAGTGCTTAGAAAAATCGCAGAAGAGCTGAACGAAGATGAGCCTTGGATTGAAGGTTGGAAGGAAATCCGAACAGCAATCTACTTAGACGGCAAGCAAGACGACGACGGTAAGATTCCTAACGATCTACTCGTCAAATTGCGTGAATTGGACAAGCTTCTCAAACCGAAGGATATTGCAAGCAGCGTACGAGCATTCGTTGCCTCCTCAGATTCGCGCTATATGCTAGATGAAGAATTCGACTACGAAACCGCCGATGGTTTCCGGGAGTCTAGTAGGCGTTTGGCGAAAATCGCATTTCAGCTAGGAACTGTGGCTCGAAACGATGCCGCATTGATCAACGAGGTGGCTCCATCATTGTTCTCGGCTGAGTACAGCTCTCATCAGCAACATGAGTTCGGTCGCGGGCTGATTGAAGGGTATGTTTCTCCGCGGCGGATTTGGGACCAACTCGTGCGAATATTGCACGAAATGGAGACGGAGCGTTTCTGTTACGGCGTACTGACAGGAGTTCTTCAGGCGGTGTCTGAAGCAGACCGGCCATTGGCACAAAATTTACTGGATGAATGCCTGCAGGATGATCTTCTTAGACATGGGATCGTTCGGTTGCACCCTGTGCAAGGGTTTGATGAGGTGGATTTCATCCGTTGCCTTGCGGCTTTAGAGTTCGGAGACGTTCCCGCCTTCACGTTCGAGGATCTATACTGGCAGTCAGAGTATCTGCACCTATCCAACGATCTGCTGGTCACTTTGACTAATCAGCTTAGTTCCTATCCCCGCGGGCCAGATTCAATCGCGCATGGACTAGCAATGCGGTTGCACGGTAGGAAATCTGAGAGCGGTATTCTATCTCCGGAAATCGTCCGTTTGGCCCTTGTTGCAGCAGGGTATTCGATCGGCGGGCGAGACACTAAGAATCAAATGGCCGATCACCACTGGTCCGAAGTCTTGGACTACTGCCTTAAGAAATTTGAATTTCCTGTCGAGGAAATGGCGTTAATCGACGCCATCTTTGACAATTTCGACAGGTCCTATGGCCTTTTGAGTGACTGGAACGACACAGTGGCGACGATAGTTAAATATCGCACGGAGATGATCCTCAACAGGGCTTTCGTCGATCCTCGAACATCAGAACGGGATCGGTTTGTGGTCTTTGAAGGTGGAATCCGAAATAAGTATCCGCTTGCCGGTGTCTCTCCGGACGTACTCGTAACCTGGTGTCGAGAATCCGGTCTTCAGGAATCTTGGTCAAACGTGGCGCAAGTCGTGCCTGCTTTCACAATGCCAAAAGAGGGATCGAGAAGAACCCTGTCCGAACATGTGACAGCCTTGCTGAAGCATGCCCCTAACCCGTCTGAGGTTGTGGAGGCGATTATTCCTCAAGCCCGGCCTACATCTGGATGGACCGCCGACCGGGCCCATGACTTCGACTCGCGGATAGCAGCGTTTGAAGAGCTGAGTAATCACCCCGTTCAGAGCGTTCGTGCCGCAGTTGCCGACGCAATTGAAAAAGCCCGAGCTATAGAGGCGGAAATGTGGAAATGGCTACAGAACGAGGACAGGGAGCGGGGGCAATCGTTCGAGTGAACGTAGATTTCTGACTTTCTTGGGCTAGATGTTCGCTGACAGCTGACAACGAAAAATCACCCCGTCGTATGAGAGGGGTCCCTAACGACTTTTCCGAGAAGGCGCCCCTTGGGCATCTGGGGGGTGGCCTGTTATGGGATGTGTGAGGCGGTTCAGGGTTAGGGTGATAGGAGCGATGACCCTGGCAGTCGTCATTATCCAGAGACTGCGTTGTTCTAGCGATAGCTGTATTTTAATGGTTGCAGCGTCGTACTGGTAGCCGAAACCGAACCACCTTCGAACCACGGCAATGGTTAGTCGATGGTTTCAGTTCTTGCTAACTATTTGATTTATTTTGGCTCCGGCGGTAGGGATCGAACCTACGACCAATTGATTAACAGTCAACTGCCTATATCGAGTGAAGTTCTTGATGCGGAAAAAAAGATTCTTTCTATTAACGTCGGTTAGAAGGGTTCATGTTGTAGCATCTTGCACCATAAAGTACCATTGTGGAGTCAGTTTGTTTGGACAGTTGTTTGGACGAAAACCGGGCGAGAGTGCAAGATGGACGATAAGAAACCGGCGAGCCTGCGGGGTAAGGCTAAGCGCATCAAAATCGACAGCAGGGTTGTGGCGGCTGCGCTGAAACGCCGTGCGACGGGCTGCCGGGAAGTAATTGCTGACGCCGTGACCCCCGGCCTGCGGCTTAAGGTCGGACCGCGTGGCGGCAGTTACACATACACGGGCAGAGCGCGGGGCCACCGACCCGATGGGACCCGACACCCGGTCTCGGAATTTACACTTGGTCACGTCGATGACCTGACGCCCGCACAGGCGCGGGCTGCGGTTGAGGAACTTCAGGCGGTGCTGGCCCAAGGGCGCGATCCGAAGGCGGAGGTGCGAGAGGCTAAGGCCAAGGCCAATGCCGACGCGCGGGCACGGCAAACGATACGGCAGGTGGCCGACCGCTACCTTCGCAGTCAGCAGAACTGGACCGACGATGACAGAGAACGGCGGGCGCAGCAGACCGAGCATCAACGCCAGGAATCTCTGCATGTCCTAAGGGGCATCGAGGAAATGGGTGCAGGCGTGGCCGACCTCTGGATCGGAGATATGACGATGGCCCACCTTCAAGGCGTGTTGGATCTGCACACTGGCAAGCCCGCCACCGCCCGCCACCGTGGGCTGGCGCTGGACAAGTTCGCCCGCTGGGCGATGCGGAAGGGCTACATGCCTACCAACCCGTTTGACGGATATGAGCGCCCCAAGCCGCCGAAACCCCGCCAACGGCAGGCGGATGCTGCCGATGTTCAGGCGCTATGGAACGCGTCCGACCTGCCGGAAGTCATGCATGCCTTTACCCGATTGGCGATGTTGGTGCCGCTGAGAGCGGGTGAACTAGCGGAACTTGAACCTGGCAACATCGACCTTGAACGCTCTGCAATCGTGCTGGACGGCAAGGAAACCAAAAACGGCGACCCGTTCACCATTCCCCTCGCGTCATCGGCCCTTGAGATCGTCCAGCAGCGCCTTGCCGTGACCGGGGAAAGAGAACGGCTGTTCCAGCTGAACGGCGCCGGTGGTCCAATGAACGCGTGGAACAACTACAACCGTCGGGTTCGAAAATACGCGCCCGGCTTCCACTTGCACGATATCCGCCGCCTGTTCGTGAGCGTTCTGGCTGAGCAGGGCGTCGGGGATGCGGACACTACCGACAGTCTGTTGAACCACCGGCAAAGCGAGACCCGGAGCGGCGTCCGCGCGCATTACCATCAGGCGCGGCTGTGGCCCCGGCAAGTGAGAGTTATGCGCGCTTGGGCTGATCTCGTCAGCTATGCCGTCGAACATGCCGAGTGGCCCCCGATGGAGTTTGAAGACGACGTGGTAGTTGCGCTTGGGTCGGTACGATGAGCGATGAAACCCTCTGGCCCGGCATCAGAAATGAAGACTATCTCGGTGTAGAACTACCGGAAATGCTCCGAATTCAAGGTGTCAAAAGCGGTGGTGGCAGTACGACTAGATTGCAGACCGACACGGAAGAATGGCTGACTCCGCACGAGTGGTATCAGCGATATCATCGGTGGCGGGCCGGCGAACCGATTGGGCTGGTGCCACAGCACGGATCGCCGGAAAGTCATCTGTCGCCCATGGAGCGAGAACAACTCGAAACCGCCATCAAGACGTACGCGCACGGTTTCAAGGAACGTGACCATCTTTGGCGGGCCGTTGCTGCCGAAATCAAGTCGGGTAAAAAGCGAACTGAAGCCTGCCGTTTGGCACTTAACGAACTCGGGCGCGGCTCAATGGGCGGAGACGATCCGCAAATTTTGGTGCCCCGGCACTTCTACCGGGTTGTGACGAGAGTGGTCCACGGTTTCAAAGGATTGCCTCGATAGCACTTTTCAGGACGAAATATACCAAAAATCACTCAACTGTCTCTCAAGACAACCGGTAAAACTTGGTAATATTTGGAGGGGTCACTTTCGTAGGAGACCCCGACATGCCAAAGAGCGAGAAACCTGAGTTCGCCGTGTCTACCGGCGATGCGGCTCCAGATTTCGCGATCCCGCTTTGGGAGCCCGGCCAGCCATTGCCGAAATACGCTAACAAGCACAGCCTTGCCCGGATCATTTCGTGGCACTGTGAGCCGGTCAGTCCGTTGGGCCTTCGTTTCCATCCACTTCGCGTGTCGCGTCCGGGGCGCGAGAACGTGTTCGAAGTTGAGTTTGCTCTTCAGTATTTTCGTAACCGCCTTAAGCGGGCAGGGACACATCAAGTCGGTTTGGAGCGTCGCAGGGCGAGAGATGTAGCATTGGGGAGGCGTTGAAATGACCGACGCCCGCACAATCACTCGCGCGCTTAACGGTCGCTGGCACGGCAACACCGGATCGGCTCGCTGTCCCGCCCACGACGACCGACACCCGAGCCTGAGCATCGGCGACGCCGACAACGGTGGTCTACTGCTGACTTGCCACGCCGGATGCACCTTCGAGGGGGTGATCGACGCGTTGAAGGTGAAAGGCATACTTGATGGCACAGCGCCAACGGACCGATGGTCGCCTATCCCGCAGATCCTGGATCACCACCGGGAGGCCATCACCGCCGCGCTGGGTAACCTCGTCACGCAGATCGACGTCGGGCTGAAGCTCGACGGTGACGCGGCAGTAGAAGAGATCCACGGCTTTCTCAACGGCGACGCCCGCGCCTCCGGCGCGTTCGTGGCATCCGCCCTGCGCCGCGCTGGCGATGTCGACGCCATCCGCGAGGTGGCCGGCTACTGGCTGCAGGTGCTCTCGCCAACCATGGGCCGGGAGGTGCTGTCATGAGTGTCACCGCTGCACAGGCCGAAGCCGCCCCTGATCGGCTGGGAGTATCTGGATCCGCTCCACGAGAAGTGGAAGCGGGTCTCGCGCCGCCGCGCGCTCTGGAGCCGCCGTGCAGCAGAGGCGTGGAGCAGCCGCCACTACGCGCGGGCAAGGCTCGCGGTTCTGGAGGGGAGGTCATGAGCGCCGCACCGCAAACAGACGCCGGCGCGTGGCCGCAGTCGCACGCCGAGTTCCTTGGCGAGATCTTCCATGCGGTCGGTGACGGCGAGACCGGCTGCATCGCCACCGTCCACGTGTCGCAGGGCAAGGCGACCTACCCCGCCTACCCGTGGCCGTCCTACTCAGCGCAGGACTTCCACACCCACTACGGTGTCGGCATCCACCTGCCGGTCGACAAGGCCGTAAAGCCGCGCCCGAAGTTCCGCCGGACCAAGGAGACGTGGACCGGCATGGCCGTCATCGTGCTCGACGACATCGGCGAGGAGAAGGAGGGCACGGTCATCGGCAGGCCCGGTCTGGAGCCGAGCTTCGTCGTCGAGACCAAGCCAGGCAGTCAGCAGTGGGGGTACATCCTCACCGAGCCGGTTCGTGACTACGAGCAGGCTCGGCTGATCCAGACCGCCGCCGTGGCTGCGGGGATCAATGATCCCGGTGGCCAGAACCCCGCACGCCTCGTGCGCCTGCCCGGTTCGAAGCCACCGGGCAAAAAGCATGCCGCCAGGCTGGTCCACTGGACGGGCAAGCGTTTCGATGTCGGCGAGGTGATCGAAGGTCTAGGCCTCGACCTGAAGGCGGCGAAGGAAATGAAGCGCAGGACGTCGGCACCGGACCTGATGCCGGGCGACAGCAGCCCGGTGAACATCAGCGATGATCCGGTGCTCGCGTGGCTGGACGAGCAGGGCCTGATCCTCGGTGATCGTGGGACGGACGGATGGATCGAGATCGTCTGCCCATGGCACGGCAACCACACGGACGCCGCAATCGACGGCACGGGCTACCGCCCGCCGACCAGCACCGATCCTTACCGGTCGTTCCACTGCTTCCACCGGTGCAGCGACCTGAGCCACGAGCAGGGCGGCAAGAATACGGAGACCTTCCTCGACTGGATCAGGGAAAGCGGAGGGCCGGATGTCGGCACGCTGGACGAGGCTGCGCGCGAAGCGCGTAAGGCGAAGTTCAGGGAGATGCGCAAGGGAACCCCTGCCGGCGATACCGACCCGGTCCTGCTGATTCATGTCAGGAACGCTCGCGCGGCGGCGACCGAGGCAGAGCGCAAGCCTTCGCTGAACTCGATCATCTGGCTGCTCTGTGATGCAGAATGGGGAGATTCTGAGATCGTCCGTCTTATCACTCATACGCTCAGGCTGGGCGGTACCGACATCATGGAGACGGCGGGCTGGGTGATGGACCAGATCCTCAGCGCCAGGAAGAAGCAGGCCGAAAACGCGCGGCGAGATGCGGAGGCGGCAGCCAGGCGTAAGCCCCGACCTCTGACCAAGGAGCAGAGGGTCACCCGCTTCATGAAGGCATGGTACGGCCTCACCCCCAGCGAGCAGGTGGGGGCCATGCAGTGGGTCGAGGAGAGCCGGACATGAGCAAAGAACACGATCCGAACATGGCCATGTTCCACACTATCGAAGGCGGCCTGGCGGGTGCGCAGGGTGGGGCTGCGCAGGAAGATGTCGGTCTCGTGTTCGAAGACATCAAGGAATACCGCGACGTTGCCCAACTGATCCTCGAAGAGGAGATGATGTCACGAGGCATCCCGACCGTGAAGTTCTGGCGCGGGCAGTTCTGGACCTATGTCGATGG
This sequence comes from Tropicimonas sp. IMCC6043, assembly GCF_004146235.1. Lineage (GTDB taxonomy): Bacteria > Pseudomonadota > Alphaproteobacteria > Rhodobacterales > Rhodobacteraceae > Tropicimonas. The sequence continues at coordinate 28,364 of NZ_SELO01000026.1, forward strand.
CATGTGGCTCGCATCCGAACAGATGGAGGGGTACAAGGATGCGATGTTCTTCGAGATCCACCGCATCCTCAGCCGGTCTTCGAAGCAGGAGCGCAGGCGACGGGATAGGGAATTGGTCACGGTCGTCGAAAGGGTCAAGCCCACATCCACGCTGGTTAACGAAGTCAGGACAGCCCTGATCTCCCTCGTCTCCTATACCGGCCCCGACATGGCGTGGATCAGTGGGGAAGGGCCAGCTGGCATGCATGCCTGCAGGAACGGGTTTGTGAATGTTGAGACCGGAGAGATCGTCGATCCAACGCCGCGCTTCTTCAACACACGACGGCTAAACGCAGATATCAGGGTGGACCTGATCGACGCTGACACCTTCGAGGAGGCATGGCTGGCGTCGTCGTCAAACCGATTCTTCGGACAGACCTTCGAGCGTGACCCAGGCCAGATCGGACTGCTACAGGAGATTGTCGGCTACATCCTCTTCGGAGGTATGGAGCAGCACAAGATCTTCCAGATCATTGGCAAGAAGAGGAGTGGCAAGGGCACAGTCAACAACATGCTGAAGCATCTGATGGGAGGTGCTGCCTGTGCCCCAAGTACCCGGAACCTGGAGGGTGACTTTGCCCTGCAGCCGCTGGAGAACAAGTTGCTGGCGACGATCACGGACGCACGGATTGACAAGAACACGAACCACGGTGCGCTGTCCGAGATGCTACTGGCGATCAGCGGTGGAGATCCAAGGGATATCTCCCGGAAGTACATGACCACGCTTGTCGGGGTCTACCTGACAGTGCGATTCCTGATCCTGTCCAACAGCCTGGCACCATTGAGGGATGCTGATGGCGCTCTCGCTGACCGTATCGTCTACCTTCAGACAACCGGGTCATGGCTCGGGAAGGAAGATCATGAGTTGCTGGACAAGCTCAAGGAAGAAGCAGACCTCTGGCTGATGTGGGCCCGGCTGGGATACCTGCGCCTTCGGCGTCAGCGATACTTCACACAGACCGAGACGCACATGAAATTGCGCAACAAGTCGGTGGCCAAGATGGCACCGATCAAGACCTGGCTCGACGAGTACGTCGAGGAGGATATCGATGGCTACATCCCGGTCGATGATATCTTCGCGATCTTCCGCAAATGGGCAGATCAGATCGGTATCGCGAGGTGGAATAAGGCGCGGCTGATCTCGTCTATCCATGACGCCACGGACGGCACGACACGACCAACCAGACCCCAGCACACGAGGACATTTGTCGATGCTGACGGGAAGCCGGTGGGCAGTTCGACAAAGCGTGAGAGAGCGGTGGCGGGCATCATCTGGCAGAAGGGAAAGCGACCGTCGGAGGAGGAGATGAGGGAGATTCGCGAGTTCTACTGGGAGGAGGACCGGCTTGATGAAAACTGAGTTTGGTCCGGGTGGTCCGGGTTATCGCTCTCCCTCTTCTTTATTTTATCCCCCTTAAGGGAGGATACCCGCCCGAAAGCATAGCCGACGACCCGGACAACCCGGACAGATGGCTCAGCAAGTCTTACCTTTCATCTGGAGGCAGATCATTACCGAACACCTCAACGACCCCCAAGGTGGGGTCACCAAGACCAACCCGATCCAGTCTGCAATCGACGCGGTGCCCCTCGCCTCTGAACGCGTTGGGTCTTGAGGCATGGGCAGAGCCGGATGTCTGTCCTATCTGCCTGGATTGGATAGAGACAATATCCTGTGCCGTCTGAGCTGATCGAGGGCGGCAATCCTCTTGGGAAACCTGGATGCAAATCACCCTGACAGCCACCTCATCATCCGCTACTATGTCAGTAACGCTGCCCCTTTTCCGGCACACACAATGGCGACAAAGGCGACCCGATGACTGAAGACACAATCAACGACAAACGTGGCCCGGACGGTCGCTTCCTGCCCGGCAACAGGCCTCCGAGATCCACTGGCCGCCCGCCTGGATCCAACGGCGTGAATGCACGAGCCGCCCACCTCGCCAACGAGTGTCTGGAGACCATGCTCGGCAAGGCCGCCGATGTCATCGACGCCGCCCTCGACGAGGGCGACAGCCACGTCGCGACATGGCTCATCGACCGGATCCGTCCGCCGAAGACAGCTGACTTCGTACGGATCGACATCGCCTCGGATCTCGAAACCCCTCGAGAGGCCGTGGAAGCTGCCAGAGAGGCCATTCTGGCCGCTGGCAGGGGTGAGGTCAGCATGTCCGAGGCGAAGGCCTACGTGGCGCTCCTTGAGCGTCTGGGAGGCATGCTGGGGTATCTTGAACTGGAGCAGTTGAAGGCGTCTCTGGAGGAGTTGAAGGCAAGCCGGGATCGGCCGCCGCTGCAACTGCCGGAGATTTCGCGGGTGCAATGGGGGCATGGTTGGGTTGATCGGGAGACTGGGTAGACTGCCATGTTCTCGGGAGGTGCGTAAATAATTCCGCTGCCTGCGCGGAGCCGGCACTGGTGTGCCCAAGGCAACGTCCGGTGTGCGAGCTATCCGGACCTTTGGCTCTGATCGCTCAACCTTCGCGACCGGCCCAGAGCTGAGTTCAAGGAGGAGTGCAGTGAAGGTCGGCTTCGAGCCGTTCTGTGGAATTGCACCCACTCGCAACCGCAGAAATTCGGAGGTTGAGAAGTAGCACGTGCCTTTCCTGTCAGTCTTTTCCAATTTGCTGCGGCGTAGGAAAGATTTTCGCCAGTTTCCTGAGGATTTTGGGCGGGGGCGGCCAGGCGGTATTCGTCGCTGGCGCCGCATGGGTCACGTCGTTAGAGGCTTCCGAGGCCATGCTCGTAAGCGCATCGCGTGGCACCTTCCGCAAGGGCGATCTCTGCCGGCAGAGATCGAAGCGGACCGCCTATGCCGACAGGAACTGACGGCTTGTTGGGTTACTTTGATGTGACGCTCGTGGAGATGGCCTGAAGATCGGCGAACGTGACCCGCTGCACTGCGTGCCCCAATCCGAGTTCCGCTCACGGCAAGCGTCAAGCCACATCTCTCGCGATATCATCCGCTGAATAATTATATTGATCAGATGAATGGTGGGCGACTACGCTTACGAAGACATCCGAAGGGGGCGCATGTGAGAATCACGGCCATCAAGACATTGCTTGTGAACGCCGAGATGCGGAACTGGCTCTTCGTTCGGGTGGAGACCGATCAGCCCGGGCTTATTGGTTGGGGCGAAGGCACCCTGGAGTGGAAATCACGGGCCGTGGTCGGCGCAGTCGAGGACCTCGCACCGCTTCTGATCGGGCGCGACCCTCGCGACATCGAGCAGGCGCTACGTGTCATGCACAAGCACGGCTTCTGGCGCATGGGTGTCATCGGGACGAGCGCGATCTCGGCGATCGAACTGGCGCTCTGGGATATCCTGGGAAAGGATCTCGGCGTACCGGTCTGGCGCCTGCTTGGCGGTAAGGTGCGCGACAGCGTGGCAGTCTACACGCACCTCGGCATGGGCGACATGGAGGCCGTCTACGAGACGATGCAACCAGACACTCTTGCCGAACGCGGTGCGGCGGTTGTTGCGGAAGGCTACCGCGCGCTCAAGGTCGTCTGCATTCCATACACACACATGCTTGCGTCGAACCGCGCCGTAGATCACGTTGCGGACCTTATGTCCGCGCTCCGGACGGCGGTAGGTGACGACGTGGAGATCATGATCGATTTTCACGGCCGCCCCGGCACGACGGCCGCGGCGCTGGCCTACATCGGGGCGCTCGCCGAAGGACGGCCGATGTTCGTCGAAGAGCCGGTGCAGCCCGGCGATCCGGAGCAGATGCGCGAGGTGACGCGGGTCTCGCCGGTCCCCGTCGCCGCGGGCGAGCGGCTGATCGGCCGGTCAGAATATGCGCCCCACGTCGCCTGCCGCGCCTTTCACGTGGCGCAGCCCGACATCTGCCACACCGGCGGCATGGCCGAGGCCCGCAAGATCGCTGCGATGTGCGAGACCGCCGGCATCGGCGTCGCGCCGCACAATCCGCTGGGTCCGATCGCCTCTGCCGCCGCCCTGCACTTCGACGTCGTGACGCCGAACTTCGTCATCCAGGAGGAGATGTCCGGCGCGGTGCCCTGGTATGACGAGGTGGTCGACGGCCCCGTGACGCGGATCGACGGCGCCTGGCAGGTGCCGGAGGCGCCAGGCCTCGGGGTCGAGGTGAACGAAGCCGCATGCGCCCGGCATCCCTTCGCGCCCGAGGTGCAGCATGCGGCGCGGGCAGTGCTGGCGGACGGCACCGTGGTGGACTGGTGAGCGCCGCGGGATCCCTAGAGGCACTCGGCCGGGCGCTGCGCGCCCTCGGCGCGGTGTGGATCGCGGTGACGCTTCTCTACATTGTTTCGGGCCTCGTCTCGCCGTCGATGTTCCAGCTGGGACAGGTCGTCAACATCCTGCAGGTCGCGGCGTTTCTCGGCGTCGTGGCGCTGGGCCAGGTGATCGTGATCCTGACCGGCGGCATCGACCTCAGCCAGGCAGGCACGATCACGCTAACTAACATCGTGGCCACCAGCGTAATGATGGGCCAGCCGGAGAACATCGCTGCGGCGTTGCTGATCTGTCTGGCGCTGGCGGTGGCCGTGGGGCTTCTAAACGGCATCCTCGTGGTCGTCATCGGCATCACACCGCTGGTGACGACGCTGGGCATGAACTCGATTCTGTTCGGCGCGGCGCTGGTCTACACCGGCGGCGCCCCGCGCGGAGAGGCCGCCGAGGCATTCGAGGTGATCGGAACGGGGCGCTTCTTCGGCATCCCGGCGCCAACGCTGATCTGGCTGGCGCTGGCGGCGGCGCTCTTCGTCCTGACTCGGCGCACCGTCTTCGGCCGCTGGCTCTACGCCACTGGCGCCAACCCAGTCGCCGCCCGTCTGATGGGTGTCCCGGTGGAGAGGATGACCGTCGCCGCCTTCGTGCTGTCAGGCGTCATGGCGGCGATTGGCGGGCTCTTGCTGACCGCCTACGTGGGCTCGCCGTCGCTCGGCATCGGCAACCAGTTCCTGCTGACCTCCGTGGCGGCCGTCGTGGTGGGCGGCGCCGCGCTGACGGGCGGGCTGGGCGGCATCCTCCCGACGGTGGGCGGGGCCATCTTCATCACCGAACTGAACAGTTTCACCAACATCGTGCAGGTCACGACAGGCACGCAATTCGTGCTGCAGGGGGCGATCATCATCCTGTCGGTGATCGCCTACCGCCGCCTGTCGGGAACCGGCCGGTGACACCTCCGCAGGGGCGGGGGACGCGAGGACGCTGATGTCCGACACCAAGAGGGAGGAGACCGAAATGACCACCAGAAACAGACTGACACGGCGCAGGTTCATGACCACGACCGCGGGCGCGGCGACGGTGGCCGGGCTTGGCGGACTAATCCGTCCAGCCATGGCGCAGGAGGGCGCGCAATTGACCCCGGTGGGGGAGATGGTCACCGCCACCGCCAAGGAAGGGCCCTATCGGATCGCCTTCTCCAACGGCTTTTCCGGTAATTCCTGGCGCGCGATGGCGGTCGCTGCGCTGGAGGCCGAGGCCGCCGCGACGCCTGAGATCGCCGAGTTCGTCACGGTCGACGGGCAGGGCGACATCAACAAGCAGGTCAACGACATCGAGACGCTGATCAACCAGCAGTTCGACGCCATCCTCGTGATCGCCAACTCCGGCTCCGCCGTGGCGCCGATCCTGCGCGAGGCGACGCGCGAAGGCATCGTCACCGCGCCCTTCAACCTGCCCGTGGACGGCACGGACTGGTCCACTTACGTCGGCACCGATCCCTCGAAAAAAGGCGGCTCGCTCGGGGCATGGCTCTCGGATGCGCTCGGCGGAACCGGCAAGATCGTCGCGCTCGGCGGCCTGCCTGGCAACTCCTACACCGCCGCGGGCTGGGAAGGCGCGCAGGCGGCATTCGCCGACGGGATCGAGGTCCTAGCGTTCCGCGACGCCTACTGGGAAGAGGACCGCGCAAAGGTCATCATGGCCGACCTGATTGCCGCCTATCCCGAGATCGACGGGATCTGGTGCGACGGCGCGCAGGTCGGGGCAGGAGCCATCAAAGCGCTACTCGACGCGGGCCGCCCGCTTGTGCCGGTGACCGGCGACGACTACAACGGGATGCTCAAGCTCTTCGACGCCGAAAGAGCAAACCACCCGGGCTTCGATATCGGGCTTATGAGCGAGCCCACCTGGCAGGGCATCTTCGCCATGCGCGCCGCAGTGAGCCTTCTGAAGGGCGAGGAAGTCCCAAAGCAGCAGATCCTGGAACCTCAACTCATCACGGCAGACAACTACCGGGACTACATTCGCCCTGACCTACCGGATGGTGTCTTCACCGACACGTCCCTGACCGATGCGCAACTGCGCGAAATCTTCGGTGCGTGACGAGGAGGCCACGAACAGCGAAGAGGCGCCGGCGACGGCGCCTCCAGTGCTATCCGTGCGCGCGGTGGACAAGCGCTTTGGTGGCGTCCACGCGCTGAAATCCGTGTCGCTGGACATACTGCCGGGCGAGATCCACGCGCTGGTCGGCGAGAACGGCGCCGGCAAGTCTACTTTGATGCGGGTGCTGACTGGCGCCCATCCGCCCGACAGCGGCAGCGTGCTGATCGACGGGGCAGAGATCCGCCTTGCCTCGCCGCAGGACGCCTTTGCTCGCGGGATCGCCATGGTGTGGCAGGATACGCGGCTTGCAATGACGCTGGACGTTGCCTGGAACATTTCGCTATGCCACGAGCCCGGGGGCCGCGTGCTGGTGGACCGGGCGGCGATGCTGGAGACCGCGCAAAGGGCGCTCGCCCGCATTGGGTCGGGCGCGGATCCGCTCGCCCTGCCGTCGGAGCTGTCCCGCGCCCAGATGCAGCAGGTGGAGATCGCCCGCGCGCTGTCCCGCAGCACCCGCGTGCTGATCCTCGACGAGCCGACCTCAGCCCTGACGCCCGCCGAGACAGAGGGGTTGTTCCAGGTCCTCGCCGAGTTGCGCGCCGCGGGCACGGCCATCGTCTTCATCTCCCACCGCATCCCCGAGGTTCAGGCGATCGCCGACCGGGTCACGGTGATGAAGGACGGCGTGATCACCGGCACCCTGAGTGCCCAGGAGGCCACCGAGGCGCGGATCGTGTCGATGATGGTCGGCCGGGAGATGGGCCTCGACTTTCCGCCACGCGCGACCGCCCCCGGCGACGTGATCCTGCAGGTCTCGGGTCTGCGGACGGCCCATGCCAGGGACATCGCCTTCGAGGTCCGCGCCGGGGAGATCGTCGGCTTCGGCGGTATCGAGGGGTCGGGCCAGCAGCAGACTGCCCGCGCGCTCTTCGGACTGGGCATTCGCGGCGGGGAGGTGCGCCTCAACGGGCACCCCGTCCCGCTGTCGACGCCCGCGCAGGCGATTGCCGCGGGCATGATCTACGTGCCCGCCGATCGCCAGCGCGAAGGCCTGTTCCCGATCCATTCGATCCGTGAGAACGCTGCCCTGCCCAATGTCGGCGGCTGGACGCGGCGCGGCCTCATCGACGCCGGCCGCGAGGCGCGCGAGGTCGCCGCCCAGATGCAGGGCCTTCAGGTGAAGGCCCCGGGACCCGAGACGCTCGTGGGGGCGCTGTCGGGCGGCAACCAGCAGAAGGTCGTCTTTGCGCGCTGGTTCATCGGCGCGTCGGATGTCTACATCCTCGACGAGCCGACCCAGGGCGTCGATGTCGAGACGAAGATGGAACTTTACGGCCTCATCCGCCGTCTGGCGGAGGGCGGCGCGGCGGTTGTGGTTGTCTCCTCCGACCTGCCGGAGCTGATCGGGCTGACCGACCGGATCCTCGTCTTCTCAGCGGGCCGGATCGCAGCGGATCTACGCTCAGCCGGGGCGACCGAGGAAGGCGTAATGCGCCACGCCGTCGGGGCCGCCAAGGGGGACGGAGACGGAGTCAGGGACCGGCACGCCAGCGGGCCCGACGGCACGGCACAGGGGCGCGCGGCGGTGCGGCGGCGACCGCTTCTGCAACGCTACTTGCCAGGGCTGCTCCTGCTGGCGCTGGTCGTTCTGATCGCCTTCGCTGCGAGCCTTGCCGCGCCCTATTTCCTCACGCCGCGGAACTTCGCGTCGATGGGCGGGCAGATCGCGCCGCTGGCAATTGCCGCGCTGGGCCAGATGTCCACGATCCTGCTGGGCGGGATCGACCTATCCGTGGGGCCGACGATCAGCCTCGTGACCGCAATCGCCTCCTACCTGCTGTCACCAGAAAGCGGCGTGCCTATCACCTTTGGCGTGCTGGCCTGCCTCTGCGCGGGCATCGCGGTCGGCGCGCTGAACGCGGCGCTGACGACGGTGCTGCGGATCCCCGATCTGGTGGCCACGCTGGCCACCTTCTCGGTGGTGCAGGGGATCGCGCTGATCGTGCGGCCGGCACCGGGTGGCCGGGTCTCGGGGGAGTTCGCGGACGCGGTCACGATGCGCCTGGGCATGGTGCCCGTCGTCTTTGTCGTCGCCGTCGTGCTTTACGTCGTGGCCGAGACGCTGCTGCTGCGCGGACGGCTCGGCGCGCGCTTCTACGCAACCGGCGGAAACGTCGCCTCGGCCCGCGCGGCGGGAATCGCGACGGACCGGCTGCGTGCCGGGGCCTATCTGTTCTCCGGCCTGATGGCCGCGGTCGCGGGACTGATCATCGCGGCCCGAATCGGGTCCGGCGATCCCCAGGCCGGCACAACCTTTACGCTCTCGACGGTCACCGCCGTCGTAGTCGGCGGCACTCTGGTCTTCGGCGGCGTCGGCACGGCGGTCGGCACGATGCTGGGCGCGATCCTGATCATCCTGATGCAGAACGTGCTGAACCAGCTCTATGTCTCCGCCTACTGGCAATATGTCTGGACCGGCGCACTGACGCTTGTTGCCGTTGGCTTTCACGGGCTACGAACCCCCGAACGCCGGGCCGCGATGCGCGCCGCCGCGGGGCGGCTGGTCGCCCGCCAGCGTGCACCGATCCGAAGACCGGGCCCGCCGCACGATGAGGACACGCCCCAGGCCAAGCAGGAGTGCCACCGATGACCGAGATCCGCCTTGCCGCGAAAGCTCACAACATCCTTGGCGAGGTGCCCATGTGGGACGCCGAGACCGGGACCCTGTGGTGGGTCGATATCGAGGGCTGCCTGCTTCAACGGCTGAGCGCGGCCAGCGGCGAGGTGACCTCCTGGACCCTGCCGGAGCGGATCGGATCCTACGCGTTGCGCCGGGGCGGCGGGATCGTCTGTGCCTTCGCCAGCGGTCTTGCGTTCCACGATCTCGACACCGGCCAGACCGACTGGATCGCCCGCCCCGAGGCCGACACCCCGCGAAACCGGTTCAATGACGGCAAGGTCGACCGGCAGGGCCGGTTCTGGGCCGGGACCATGGACGACCGGCTGAGCGACCGAACCGGGGCGCTCTACCGGCTCGACCCCGACCTGAGCGTGCATCGCATGGAAACCGGGATCGGTATTTCAAACGCGCTCTGCTGGAGCCCCGACGACAGCCGCTTCTACTTCGCCGACACGATGCAGCAGGAGATCTGGTCCTACGAATTTGCGCCGGAGACGGGCGACATCGCGAACCGCAGCCTCTTTGCCCACACCCGCGACCAGCCGGGACAGCCCGATGGGGCCACCGTCGATGCAGAGGGCTTTCTCTGGAACGCCCAGTGGGACGGCTGGCGGCTGGTGCGCTATGCCCCTGACGGAACCATCGACCGTGTGGTGGATCTGCCTGTTCAGAAGCCAACGAGTTGCATCTTTGGTGGCCCGGACCTGCGAACCCTGTTCATTACCACCGCGATTTGGGATCTGAAGGGCGAGGCACTTGCGGAACAGCCGCTTGCCGGGTCATTGCTGGCGCTCGACACGGATGTGCCGGGCCTGCCAGAAACCCGGTTCGCAGCATAGGGATCGTCGTGGCGGAAAAGCTTCAGAAAGGAACCGGTTCAACGCCGCCCGCAGCCACCATCGCCGCGGACGGCCCGAATCGGGCCGGGCGCAGCGTCTACCGCATGGTCGTCGAGACCGTCGCGCGTGATGTCGTCTCGGGGCGATATGGGCCGGGGGAAATCCTGCCGACAGAGGCGGTGCTGGGCGAGCAGCTCGGGGCCGGCCGCTCCTCGGTCCGGGAGGCAATGCGCGTTCTGGTCGACAAGGGCATGCTCGAGATCCGGACGCGCACCGGTGCCCGCGTCACCGACAGGGACACCTGGCGCAGTCTCGACCCTGATGTGGTGCGATGGACGCTGGACCTGCGTCCCGACCATAAATTCCTGGCAGACCTGCTCGAAGCACGGCGGATCATGGAGCCCCAAGCTGCTGCACTGGCCGCCCACCGGGCGACGGCTTCCGACCTGTCGCGGATGGAGAGCGCGCTTCACGCCATGACGACGGCCCTGCCCGGCGATATCGACTCCTGCGTCGAGGCCGACGCCGCCTTTCACCAGTCGATCCTCGCCGCGTCGGACAACCTCGTCTTGCGCGAGTTCGAGATCATCATCGACGCGGCCCTGCGGACCGCCTTCCGGCTATCCACGTCGCTGGCGCAGTCATACAGTGCGACAATCCATTCCCATAACGACGTCTTCGAGGCGATCCGGCTTCGCGATCCCGTGAGGGCAATGTCGTCGATGTCATTGCTTCTGGATGTCGCAGCGGCCGACCTGGGACTGCCGAACGGTATCGTTGGAGCCGGATGAACGGCAAACCGTTGGTTATCCGGGCGCGGCACGGTTACCTCATGAAAAACGCTGCTGGCCTTCGAGAACCACAGATTACGTTTGGTCTTCTAGAGCGCGTCGCGGGCTTTGAGATTCAGGGTTCCCGGCTTTTGCGCGATATGATTCCCTGCTGCTGAGGCAGTTAAATCTCTCCGCGGGGTGCTGACGTCAGACAATGTCAAAATGGCCTGGACCCACGCTCGATGCCGAGTTGGTTGGCGAAAGGTGTGCAGACTTTCAGGGCGCTGCGTAACGAGGAGCACTTCTCGGTCGCGCGCAAGTTGCTCGAGCCTACGAACATTCCTATCGTTGAAATCGGAGCAATCCTCGGCGTCGCATCCCTAAGCGTGTTCACTGAAGCATTTCTCCGCCTCAGTGGGACACCGCCAACCGCCTGGCGCACAAGGTCATCCGACACCACTTAGGAGTGCTGCCATACGGACTGCAGAACCAGGAACAGGAACGCCGTCGAACAGCCGAACATCAACACCCCGGTTATTGCGATCAGCGTGCCGATGTGCCTCCACGGATACTTCAGCAGGATGTCGCCATAACCCAGCGTCGTGACAGATGCCGCGGAGAAGTAAACGCCCTCAGTAACACTTTGCAAAAGCTTTGTCCGATGCAGGAAAACGCCCCACAGGGCGGCCTGGCCAGCGTGCACCGCCATCAGTGCGAAGAAGCTCCCGAGGACGATGAGCTTGCCAGCATTCTTGGCCCCAAGGGCTTCTCGTAGCCAGGACCGGGAGCGCAGCACCTCACCGGCCACGTCAAATATCATCACCAACTGGATGAAGAACAGCACGAGTGCCAGCAGCACGGCGAGGCCATAGACCTCTGCAATTCTCTTGCGTGAAGGCGGAAGATGCATGTCCATGCCTGTTCCCTCAGACGTGTCTTCACGCGAGCCTCGATTTTCGGTCGGTGTTCGAAGTGGCTTTCTGTTCACTCGCGTTGCTTCCCGATTGATTTCCACACGCGGCCCAAACCGGATCAGCGCTTCGACGTTGCCGCGCGCGCCTTCAGGGCAGCATAAATTGGGAGCTGGCGTAGGGTTTCGGCCACCAGCATTGATCCGAAACACCCCGCAAGTAATGGCAGGAGAAGCGTCGAACTTCCCGTCATCTCGATGACCAGCACGATCCCGGTGAGAGGCGCACGGACGGAACCGGCAAAAAAGGCCCCCATTCCGACAAGAGCAAAGGCTTCCGGCCGAACGGCAAGGTCCGGGACCGAAGCGTCGACAACATAGCCAAAAGCCAGACCGGAGGCTGCCCCCAGAACCATCAGCGGGGCAAACAGGCCGCCAGGCGTACCGGCGGCATAGGACGCCGCTCCTAAAACCATACGGAACAGAAAAAGCGCGGGAAGTGCCACGAGGAGCAAATCGCCATTCAGTGCCTTCTGAGTGATGCCATCGCCTCCGCCCACAAGGTGCGGTGTGATCCAGGCCAGGAGCCCCACGACGGCACCAATACCGGCCGCCCGGAATTCGATCGGCCCGCCGATCCGTTCGGCAAGCGTCAGGGTGGCAAGCAGACCACGATTGTGGGCGACCGAAAGCAAACCGACGAACAGGCCGAGAATGAGAAACAAGACCAACTCCGTAACGCCACCGGAGGCAAGGTCCGTGACATTGAAATCCAGCGAGTTTCCCAGCAAGCTCCGCGACACCGTGATTGCGCCAGCAGACGCGCCAAGGGCCACCAAACCGATGCGCGGATCAAATCGGCCAACCAATTCCTCGAGCACGAAGATCGCGCCAGCGCCGGGAGCGTTGAATGCAGTCGCAAGACCAGCTCCCGCACCACCCGCGATCAGGGCGCGACGGTCCTCAGTGTCGCGGCGAAAGAGGCCTCCGATGATGTGCGCGGCTGTTACCCCCATCTGCACACTTGGCCCCTCTCGGCCGAGGGCAAGGCCGCTGCCCATGGCCAACACGCCACCTAGGAATTTCACCGGGATGAGGCGCGCGGGCGCGGGCGCGAGTGATCCTTCAAGCACCGCCTCGACATGCGGGATACCGCTTCCCGCGGCATCGGGCGAAAAACGACGCACAAGCCAGGCAGCCAATCCGGCAGCCAGCGCGGCCCCTGTCATCATCATGAGTGGGCCCAGGATGGGGTAGGAACTTGTGTGTACGACAGCCATCTCTCGGAACGCATCGGCGCGTTCGAGAGAGTAGCGAAATGCGGCGCCGATCAGGCCGGCGGCCATGCCGACAATGATCGAGAGCAATGCCAGAGCCGCCATCGCGCGGGTTTCGGATGCCGACCTTCTTGCCAGCGATGTCATAGTCCGCATCTGTCGTGTCCGTCGTCAGAGTATTTCGGAGAGCGCGGGGTTTTCTCGTAGCAAGGGTTCCGGTTGGGTTTCTGTTTGAAGTTATGCGGCAGCGCTCTGATGCTGCAAGCGGCGTTTTCTGATGGTCTGTTTCTTGATCTCCTCTCTCATGGACAGGATCTGCGCGCTGTGGCCGTGGTAGACGTCGGCGGGCGTCAGGTTTCCCAGGCTCTCGTGGTATCGGCGATTGTTGTAGTATTCGACGAAGGCTTCGATCTATCGCTCGAGATCGCCGGGCAGGAAGTAGCTTTCCAGCAGAACGCGGTTCTTCATAGTCTGATGCCAGCGTTCGATCTTGCCCTGGGTCTGGGGATGATGCGGCGCCCCCGAACATGATCCATGCCCTCGTCTTCGAGAAAGACAGCGAGATCCTTGGCGACAAAGGACGAGCCGTCGCCAATAGTCGCTCGAACTGGTGGCGCGTCCATTGGCAACTCGCTGAGAAGGCGAGGCTTGTGCACGACCGTCACGTCGTCGCAGCCTGACGCCACCAGCGCCAGTTCCAGCGTCTCGGTCAAGTCGCTGGCCTTCATCGTCGTGCAGAGCTTCCACGCGACAATTTAGCGGATGTGGTCGTCGAGGATCGTGCTGAGATAGAACCAGCCCCAGCCGATCACCTTGAGATAGGTGAAGTCGGTCTGCCAGAGTTCGTTGGGCTGGGTTGTCTTGTCCCGGAACTCGTCGGCCGCGCGGAGGACAACATGGGCCGGCGCGGTGAGCCGGCGCGGTGATCAGGTCGGTGGCTTTGCTGGACGGAATTGACGAAAGTCAGACTTCGCGTCGATGGAAGAGTTCCACAGGACAGCGCGCCAGTCCGCCCATCTGGTTGGCGTTATTCCATTGTGGTTGCCGGTTCTGTCCAACCAGCTTCTTTCAGACCCGCTACCAATGCCTCGACAATCTCGTCGGTGGCCTGATGCATGCGGTAGACCGCCGCCGGATCGCGCCCGATCAACGGCCAGGCCTCGGCCATGGCCGCCAACTCGGCGCGCGCCGCTTCCATGTCGCCCAGCTTGGCATGGTTCATCGCGGCGAACGACAGGCCAACAGCCGAGCCCAACTTGGACGATTTCTCGGCCGCGTCGAGGGAGCGGGCGTAGTCGCCGTCGAGATAAGCATAGACCGCGATCATATGATGGTACCACCCCGGCGGATTGGCGCTGCGCGCAACCGCCTGCTCGAGATAGGTCAGGCCCTCCCGATCGCCGCGCACCGCCAGCCGCCAGCCCATCTGTGCGAGGATGTCGGGATCGTGCGGATTGAGCGCCAGAACCTGGCGTTGAAGGGCCTCCGCTGCAGCGTAGTCGCCCTGGTAGAACGTAATTGCCGCGAGGGCCGACAGCGCACGCTGGCTGCTGCCATCGATTTCAACCGCGCGTGACGCTGCATCGAACGCCGCAGCCATTTCTGCAGGGCGCTCGGCCTCGGCAACGACGTCCATCCGCACCGCGTCGAGATGCAGCCAGCCGAGCATCGCCCAGGCGTCGGCATAGCCGGGATCGCGCACGACCGCCTGATTCAGGCAAGCCATGGCTGGCGCCAGGAGCGCGTCCTCGAAGCTCCGCCTGTAATCATAGGCGCGCAGGATGCAGGCGTAGCTCGGCATGCTGGGCGCGCTGTCGCTGTCCATGCGCTGCGCTACGGCCTCGTTCACAGCGCCGTAGGGCTCGCCGAGTTCGGTAGAGATTGCCACCGCAAGATCCCTTTGCGCCCCGATCAGATCGCTCGGGGTGAGCGGTTTGTCGTAGCTGCCACTCCAGCGGACCTCGCCCGACTGCGCATCGACCAGCCGAGCGCGGAGGTGCACATGGCCATTCTGCGATTGCATGATACCGGTCACGACATAGGAGACCCCCAGGTCGCGCCCGAGGGCCACCGGGTCGGCACCGGCATCCTGACGAAAGCTGGCTGTGGTCGAGTAGACCCGGAAGTTCTGAAAAAGCATGAGATTGGCGATCAGTTCCTCGGTCACGCCCGAGGCGATCATCTCCATCTCATCGATATCGCCGAACGCCTCGAACGGCAAAACGATGAGGGCCGGCGTCCTGGCCTGGGTTGCTTCCGGCTTCGCGCCGCGCAGCCCGAAGAACGCGGCCGCGATCGCTGCCAAGCCGAATATCGCGAGAAGGGCTGCAGTCAGTATAAGGCGCCCGCGGCTGCGCCCAGCCGGGAAGCCCGCCTCGGGTGAGGGCGTCACGGTTGGGTCCGGGTCCGGTAGCGCCGCGTCTGGTGGAGCGGCGTCAGGGAGCGGCGTCGGGGTGGCCGTGGCCTTATTCTGCCATTCGAAACGCGGGACGTAGGCCCCTTTGGGAATGGTGATGCGAACGGGATCCTGGTTGCCGGCGTCGACATAATAGCTGTCGAGGTCGCTGCGCAGCCGCCGTGCCTCGAGACGCACGACCGGGTCGGATTGCTGATCGAAGGTTTCGTCCCGTCCGAAAACGGCGATTGCCACGGTGGTGCCCTTCATCCGGGGACCGCGACCGGCCAGGGCCTCGTCAACGATGAATTGCAGCATCACCCGCCGGCGTTGGCTGGCGCGGAAGGATGCGTTGTCCAGAATCCGCTGCAACTGCGCCCGGATATCGACTTCGGAGGGGGGAGGTCGGGATGTCGTCGTATCGGCTTGGTGGGCATCGCGCGCTTGTTTCATTGACCAGCCCTGTAAAACGATCGCCTTCTGGCCGCCTATCAATCCGCCCTCTGATACAGGACGCCGCGGCACAATGAAACGCCCATTTGGCCGCCGCTGGCCGGGGTCGGATGCGTCAGCTTTCGAAGAATACTGCAAGTTCGAACATGTTCGCACCTCCCAGATCAGGAGTTCTTGAGGCCCAGTGGCGTCTGAATATGTCCTGGGGAGAGTATCGATGCCAAGACTATCCGCTCTCGTGGAGCGGTTTCCAGAGCGAGAACTGGAGATCCTCAGGCTTTGTGCCCGGGACACCGAGTTTCGGTATGTCTGCGAAGACTACGAAGCGGCGGTAAAGGCGCTCCGGCACTGGCAAAGCGTCGATACCAATGCACTTCGAGTAGTCGAATACCGCCAGCTCGCGGGCGAGATCGCTGATGAAATCACAGAGCGTCTGGGCGCCGGATCCGCGTCCGTCACATCGCTTCAGGACAACCGATCCGGACAGGCACCCAGATCGACCCACGAGGTGTGGGAGAAGACCAACACGCAACGGGAGATGGAATGATGAAATTTAAAAGACGTGACGGGTCCGTGGCCCACCGCGCAGGAGCGCTCTTCGCGAGCGCGCTCGCGCTGGGCGCGTCAGCCTTCGGGCTGACGGCTCCGGCCGACGCGCAGGATGCGGCGAAAAAACCCAACATCCTGTTTATCATGGGCGACGACATCGGCTGGATGCAGCCGTCGATCTACCATCGTGGCCTGATGGTCGGCGAAACGCCGAACATCGACCGGATCGGTGCTGAAGGTGCCATGTTCACCGACTATTACGCCGAGCAGAGCTGCACGGCAGGGCGCAACGCCTTCTTCACCGGCATGCAGCCGCTGCGTACCGGCATGATCATGCCGCAACTGCCGGGCAGCCCAAGCTACCTTCAGCCTGGCACCCCGTCGCTTGCTGTCTTCCTGCGGGATCTCGGCTACAACACCGGCGAGTTCGGCAAGAACCATCTCGGGGATCATACCGATGCCCTGCCAACTGCCCACGGCTTCCAGGAGTTTTGGGGCTATCTCTATCACCTCGACGCGATGCAGGGGGTGAGCTTCCCCGACATCAACACGTCCGCGACCGACCAGACCATCGCGCCGCCTTGCAAGAACACACCGATTCCCGGACTGGCAGAAGTGCCCGGCGCCGTCGACCCGGCGACGACCATCTGCCTGACGCCGCCGCGTCCGGTGATGTACTGCACGTCGAGCGATGGAACCTCGGCCAACCAAACCTGCAAGGACGAAGGTCCGCTGACACTGGAGCGCTCCAAGACAATTGACGAGGAAATCTCGGCACAGGTCATCGACTTCCTCGACCGCAACGACCCCGAGGAGACCGGCAAGCCGTTCTTCGTCTGGTACAACCCGGCCCGAATGCACATCACAACCGTCTTGTCGGACAAGTATCTGGCCGAAGTCGGTGAGGCCGGCGGCAAGGACTGGGGCGTCAACGAAGCCGGCATGAAGCAGATGGACGACAATATCGGTTATGTGCTGCAAAAGCTCGAGGAGATGGGCGAGCTCGACAATACCATCGTCGTCTTTACCACCGACAACGGCGCTGAGACGATCACCTTCCCCGATGGCGGAGTGACACCGTTCAAGGGCGGCAAGTTGAGCACCTGGGAAGGGGGCATGCGGGCGCCGGCGGTCATTCGCTGGCCAGGCAAGATCGAACCCGGCACCGTGCTGAACGACATCTTCGCGTCGCTCGATTGGCTGCCGACGCTGGTCGAAGCGGCCGGTGGCCCCAAGGGCAACGATCTGAAGGCCGAACTTGAAAAAGGCACCTACCCCGGGATTGTCAAGACTACGCTCGATGGAGTCAATCAGATGGCGTATCTGACCGGCGAGTCCGACGCGGCAGCGCGAGACTACTTTATGTATTACTCGGGCAAGGATCCGTCGGCGGTTCGCTTCAAGAACTGGAAGATGTATTTTGCCATGGTGTCGGATGACCCGTCCGGCTTCATTTCGGGCGTTATGCCGTTCCACTGGACCCAGGTCGTGAACATCAAGCGCGACCCTTTCGAGACGTCTATCGGGCAGCAGATAAAGACACTGTTCGGAATGGGCGGCGCGATTGCCGCTCCCATGACGGCCTATGTCTACGACTGGAACATTCTGCCGCTCGGCCAGCAGCTGTGGCTCAGGGAACTTGAGACCTATCGCGACTTCCCGCCGATGCAGGATCCGGCCAGCTACAATCTTGAGCAGGTTATCCAGCAAGTGAAGAACATGAACACGTCGAGCCACGCGGGCCACTAACTCGAAAGCTGGATGACTTCAGTGAACCAGCGTCAGGCACCCGGGGATCGGGCGCCTGTATCAGACCAAACCTGCCGCGGCGTGCATCACGGCCCGCCGCGGCAGCTAGGCTCCCCGAACCTCGATCTTCTCAGGACCTCGAGCAGAAAAATAACACAAGAACAGGATATGAAATACGCCGCACTTGGGTTGGCTGCTGCAACCGCGCTGATCTTGTCAACCTCCGGGGCCCACGCACGCGCCGACATCGGCGTTCTGACGTGCAAGCTGACGGATGTCAAAAACGACATCGTCTATTCCAGGGAGGAGTTCGCCTGCGAGTTCAAGCCGAATGTCGGCGATACGCAGACCTATTACCGGCGAGTTCAAAGCGCTCGGCGTCAATCTGTCGGTCACGAAGGACGTGACGCTCGTCTGGGCCGTGCTCGCTCCGTCGGGGGACCCGACCAAGGCGAGCTCGCTCGCTGGCAAATATTTCGACGGAACCGCGGCAGTCTCGCTCGGCGCAGGCGCAGCGGCGAACATTTTCGTCGGCAGCGGGGCGGACACGTTCACTCTCCAGCCGCTCAGTGCCTCGGAGATCCTCGGGGCCGGCGCCTCACTGGAGGTCGAGGAAATCGACCTGCGCTGATTTATGTCCGGGAGGGTCCGGAAGGACCGTCCCTCACCCAGACCTGGAAGGGGCCACTATGACGCAACGCTCAAGACTACTTACCGCCGCGCTTGCCGCGCTGTATCTCCCGATCGCCTCATCCGCCCTGGCGCAGGGTGCCGGCGCCAAACCCAATATCCTTGTGATCTGGGGGGACGATATCGGCCAATTCAACATCAGCGCCAACAACTTCGGCATGATGGGATACCGCACGCCGAATATCGACAGGATCTACGTGGGAGGCGCCATGTTCACAGACTGGTACGGGCAACAAAGCTGTACTGCCGGGCGAGCCGCTTTCATAACCGGGCAGTCTCCCATTCGAACCGGCCTGACCAAGGTTGGCCTGCCAGGGGCGCCGGAGGGAATGAATACTCTGGACCCGACCATCGCAGGTCTGCTCAAGCCGCTGGGCTACATGACGGGCCAGTTCGGCAAGAACCACCTGGGCGATCTTGATGAGATGTTTCCGACCAACAACGGCTTTGACGAGTTCTTCGGCAACCTCTACCACCTGAACGCCGAGGAAGAGCCGCAGAGCCCAGATTACCCACAGAACCCGGAGTTCAAGAAACAGTTCGGCCCGCGAGGTGTCATCGAATCGACTGCGAATTACGACGACAACGGCGCACTCATCGGACAGGATATCGTGGATACCGGTCCCCTGACACGCGAGAGGATGGAGACGGTAGACGAAGAGGTGACGGAACGGGCGCTCGCTTTCATGGAGAAGGCGCATGCGGCAGACAAGCCCTTTTTCCTGTGGTGGAACTCCACCCGGATGCACATCTTTACGCATTTGAAGCCCGAATCGCAGGGCGTGACCGGCCTGGGCATCTATGCCGACGGCATGGTGGAGCACGACAAAATGGTCGGCCAACTTCTCGACAAGCTCGATGAACTGCGTATCGCCGACAATACCATCGTCATGTACTCGTCGGACAATGGTGCCGAGACCTTCACATGGCCCGATGGTGGCACGACGATGCTCAAGGGCGAGAAGAACACCCAGTGGGAAGGCGGCTTCCGTGTTCCAACGGCGATCCGCTGGCCAGGTACGATTGAGCCGGGTACAGTCATCAACGAGATTGTGGCCCATGAGGACATGTTGCCGACCCTGCTGACCGCGGCCGGAGAACCGGATATCAAGGAGCGTCTTCTCGAAGGTGGCATCGAGGCCATCGGGCGGAGCTACAAGGTTCATCTCGACGGCTATGATCTGACTGCGGCCCTCAAGGGCGAGGCGGAATGGCCTCGCGAGGAGTTCATCTACTGGACGGACGACGGCTCGGTTGCGGCATTGCGGTACGGTGCCTGGAAAATGACGTTCCTGCGCCAGAACGCCGAAGGCTACAAGGTCTGGACCACGCCCTTCGAGGTCTTGCGTGCGCCATCCATCACCAATCTGATCATGGACCCGTTCGAGCGCGCCGAAGCCGAGGACGCCATGGGCTATCAGCGGTGGTGGATCGAGCACATGTTCGTCATCGCCCCGGCCGGTGCCTATGTCGGGCGCTGGCTCCAGAGCTTCCAGGATTTTCCGCCGAGGCAGAAGCCCGGCAGCTTCAATCTCGACCGTGTCATGGAAGCGGTCCTGGCAGGCTCGTCGGGCAACCAGTAGGATTGGATCTGATATGCAGCACCCGCAATTCTTGATCCATCGGCGCGGCCTATCTCCCGAGCTTCCTCGAACCGCGACGGACGGCGGATAAGGCTCTGGCTGCGGTCATCCAGGAAGCCTACGTGCACGGCGTCTCGATGGGTTCGGCCGACTGTCCGCTTAAGGCAATGGGGGAGGGCAGGATGTCGAAGAGCCAGGTCAGCCGGCTCTGCGCCGAGATCGAGGGCGATTGCGCCTTCCGGAAGCTACTTGGCATCGCCCCGGGCGGTGACGGTGAGCACCTGACACCGGGTGAGGAAGACGCTTCCTAGCGCGCCGAGGCCGTGGGGGCCCTCGTCGAGCAGCACGGCCTCACTGAGGAGAAAGCGCATCAGTTCGTCACCGCCGCCCAGAACGGCTATCTGCGCCAGATCCAGATCCGCAACCCGGAGGCGTGGGACGAACTTGGCCTCGGGCCGGTGCCAGAGGATGAGTGATCGTTGAGTAACGCAGGCCATCATCGCCGAGGTGCCGGGCGCGGAGAGGGGCGGGAGAAGCCGCCTGGTGCTCAGGTTACCCGAGGAGATCTTCGCCTTCTGACGGGCCACGGAGAGCGCCTCAAGCGACGTCATCGGGGATCTCCTGCGCCAGCTCCTGCCGACTGGCCAGAGAACTCTCGACGAGGAGCAGGGAAGGTCAAAAGGACGGTCGCTTAAGACTGGCCGTTGCTTGAATCTGCAACGCTTATCGCAGACAGACAAAGTCGGAACCCGAACCCGGAGACGACGCCATGCCCGACGCCCTGATGCTCTTCCAGCCACTCAAGCTGCGTGGCCTCAAGACCCGCAACCGCGTTGTGATCTCGCCCATGTGCCAGTATTCGGCGCACGATGGACACCTGGACGACTGGCATCTTGTCCATCTCGGCCGGTTCGCCATCGGCGGTGCCGGCATCGTGTTCACCGAGGCCACCGCCGTGCAGAAAAGAGGGCGCATCACACATGGTTGCCCGGGCCTCTGGGCCGACAGCCAGATCCCCGGGCACACGCGGGTTGCCCAGTTCCTGCTGCGCCATGGCGCCATTCCTGCGATCCAGCTGGGCCATGCCGGGCGCAAGGCTGGAACGCAGCGGCCCTGGTTCGGCAACGGCCCCCTCGGCGAGGACGATTTCGCACGCGGTGAAATGCCGTGGACGCCCGTGGGCGCCTCGGCGATCCCGGTCGCAGAGGGCTGGCCGGTTCCGCATGAACTGACCGTGGCCGAGATCCAGGCTCTGATCGCGGATTATGTATCGGCCGCGCATCGCGCCCGCGAAGCCGGCTACCGCATTGTCGAGATCCATGGCGCCCATGGGTATCTCGTTCACAGCTTTCTTTCGCCTTTGTCGAACAGGCGAACGGACGCCTACGGCGGTGATCTGAAGGGGCGGATGCGGGTTGCCCTCGAAATCGCTGAAGCAATACGCGCTGCCTGGCCCCAGGACCTGCCGCTGTTCTTCCGGACCTCGGCAGTCGATGGCGCCCCCGAGGGCTGGAGTCTCGATGATACGGTCGTTCTTGCCCGTGCGCTGAAAGCGATCGGGGTCGAAGTCATGGACTGTTCGTCGGGCGGCATCGCGGGCTCCGCGATGGCGGGTGGCGGACAGAAGCGCCAGCCGGGGTTCCAGGTGCCTTATGCCGAACGGGTCCGCAAAGAGGTCAGCATGCCGACCATGGCCGTGGGCCTTATCACCCATCCTGAACAGGCCGAGGGGATCCTTGCCGACGGAAGCGCCGATCTCATCGCCATCGCACGCGAGGCGCTCGCCAATCCGAATTGGGCGCTCCATGCCGCGCGCGATCTCGGGCACGACACCACCTTCTCGGCCTGGCCGGAACAGTCCGGGTGGTGGCTGGCTGCGCGGGAACGGACGTCCGAGTTCTACAAGCCTTGCGGTCATGCAGCAGAAGCACGATGACCAGAAGAAAGGCGACGAGATAGGCCAGGAACTGGACCAGCGTCGCCAGCAAGGGCGTGGCCTCGCTCGTGACCTGGTGGGAAAAGGCAAGCGAACATCGTTGCGGTTTGGCCGGGAAAAATCGGCGAGACGTCCCCAGAAATCAATGGCTGCCAAAATGCTCCGAACCCGTAGGCGACCCAACGCCACGAAGGTGACCCGACAATACCGGCGTCAGCAGCGCTGAGGGTGAACTCAATCAGGGCCATGACCCCAACAACCCACAAGAGAAACGCTGGTGCACCAACCTGCTGGTCACGGCGAACCTTGGAGGAGGTCGGGGTAGTTCGGAAATGCATGGCCTGATGCCTCGTCCAATAGCGGGGTGGTGGGAACATATCCTCCAATCTTGACCAGCGGGCAACCAGACCATCGACCACGACCCCACAGGAGGCCGTGGAAGCCGCCAGAGAGGGCATTCTGGCCGTTGCCAGGGGGAAGGAGGTCAGCATGTCCGAGGAAAGGTACCGAAGATCATCGCGACCATTTTGCTGTCGCTGCTGGGTTCAAACTCAGTAGCGTCGATCATAGTGTGCTCACGTCCTGATGACTTCGCGCCGCGTCTGCTTCGTCTTCATCGCCCGCGTCATGCTCGGGAAGGCGGGCTGTTTTGACATCGGCGGCGCTCCTCTTGTGGATCCGCCAACCCTATCAGATCATGCCCACGGGCGAATGTTTTTCAGACTTTCCTACAATTCAAGTCGCCGGGCTTCCTTTCCTCCGTCCGGTCCTCGCGGCCCGCCTGCAGCCCGGCCATGAGTTCATATTACCTTGCGTCACTCAAACTGTGCTAACCTCTCCCCGTGGGACTGCGGACGACAAACGATCCGCATGGTGCGGGCGCAGATCCGGGTCCCCGTTTTCAGGGAGGACACAGATGCCACGTTTTATCATCACCGGGAACTATACTCAGGCCGCCGCCAAGGGGATGCTGGCCCATCCGAGCGACCGCGGTGCAGCCACCGGCGCGCTGATCGAGGCTGCCGGCGGCACGATGGAGGCCTTCTACGCCACCACCGGCCCGACCGACTTCATCATTATTGCGACCACCGATGACGTCACCGACATCATTGCGTCGCTGATCGTCGCCGGGGCCTCGGGCGCGGCCAGCAACCTGCAGACGCAACGTGCCTTCACCTCGGAGGAACTCCTAGCGATGCAGAAGAAGGCCGTTGATCTCGCGGCTGCCTATTCGCCGCCGGGCTGAGCCCAAGGCACCTCCGCTACTCTCGGCGCGCCGGGCGCGGCCCGGGCTTCAGTCGGAGCTGGGGACGGTTGATCAGGAAGTTGGATAACTACACCGGGTCCACACGCATCACCCAAGATGCTCACGTGGGTGGATAGGTAGCCTCCCTAATCGGCAGGGAGGAACTTCAAAAAACAATGCCGACCCTGTGAGCGCGTAGGATGGTGCGGCGAGAGGCTGACACCCCCCTCGCCGCACTCCGGGTGGCAGGTGTCTGTGAGGGAAAAGGAGACACCGTGCACCACACTGAGGCAAACGGTTGGACATTTAAGTGACGTACGGGTGAAAACACGGCGGCGAGTGGTCCACTCAGCACCACTCGCCGCCTGCACGATATAATTCATTGTTGGAAACTGACAGGTAAGTAGCTTTGAATGTCAGTTGGTCAAGAAAGTTTCCGAGAGGCGGCGCGCGGACTACGCTGCAGCGGTGACGGCGCAAAGAAAAGCGACGAGCGTCAATGAGGGACGCTCGCCGCGAAAATGCTGGAAACGGGCGGTTTCAAAACTAGCCTAGAATACGGCAAGAGTGTGGCGAAAGTATGACCAGACATTCCCAACTGGTCTGCCAGTTGATGGCAAGATCGCCTGATTTCGCTCTCTGATCAAGCATTGCGCGCGGCAGGCGGTGCTCACGTAGACTGGAACACGTGATTGTAGGCGGATCGGGCTGGGACACCCGCGCCGGCCGGCTCGAGCTTGCGATCCCGAAGCTGCGCTAGGGGAGCTATCTAACAAGCTCCCGCGAACCGCGGCGGATGGCGGAAGAGGCTCTGGTCGCCGTCATCCGGAAAGCCTAGGTCCACAGCGTCTCGACGCGCTCGGTCGATGATCTTGTGAAGGCCATGGGTGCGGGCGGCATGTCGAAGATCCAGGTCAGCCGGCTGTGCGCAGAGATCGAGGGCGAGCAGGCCTTCCGGACTCTGCTCCGGATTACACCGGGCGGTGACGGGGAATAACTCACACCGGATGAAGATTACATCCCCAAGGCCGGCCCCGCGACCGTCAGGACCTGACTGACCACTCCATCCGACCTTTCAGATGGCCCTGCCAGACGAGCCGGGCCTCTGCGTTTCTGCGCCCTCGTCAGACATCTGTCCGGATACGTATCGAGGGGGCGACGCCACTTCCCGGTCCCGAAACTGTCCGGATACCTATGGGGTGGCAGCCCGCCTCCCGATCCAAACGGCAGGGGGCCACCATGCGCTACCACCTCTTCCAGCCCATCCTCTCCGACGCGCGCTACCACGAGGTCAACAGCGCCGGACGGAGCAACGTCGACTGGAGTAACCCGCATCTCGACCTGACCTCGTGGCTGCAGCCTGAGGCAGCCGCAGGACGCGTCACCGACGCCCTTGATGCCGAGCTCTTCACCCACGCCTGCACCGTCGAGACTGGCGACCTCGAAGCGCTCTTCGCGTTCACCAACAGGGTGGCACCGGACGCCGGAAGGCTGCTCGCCAGCCAAAGCCGGGGGCGCTACGGTTCCGTCGGCGACGACGGCAAGGCATATGCCTGCTGCAGCTTCGGCTGGGCGGAGCTGCCCGACAGCCTCGCCGGCCGCTTCAAGCCAGTCACCTGACCGGATGACCCGCCGCAAGGCGGGGCCGCGTGCCGCAAGGCGGCGCTTCCACCACCCGAAAGGACACCACTATGACCAAGAAACCCGGCTGGGGGCCGGTCCGCCCATGGACCTGCCTCGGCCAGATCCTGCCGGCTGACGTGAAACCCGGCGACCTGATCCGCTCCGACCTGATCGTGCGGGCGGACCACCTCTCCTACAGCCGCAGCCAAGGGCGACCGGACTACCACGCCTCCTTGGAGTGGCCCTTCGTCAACGGCTCTGCCTTCATGGAGAAGCTCCCGCACTTCAACCACGGCACCCACATGGTCGCCTCGTGGTACCAAGTCTGGCAGGGGTCGGACCCTGAGGATGCAGATCTGGATATGACCGCCGACGAGGAGAAGCTGCTCGAAGTCCTGCTGGAGGCGATGCGCGCCCCGGAGGTCGAGATGGAAACCACAACCGAAGGGGCGGACAGATAGCGTCCGGAAAGGAACACCATGACCAGAACGACCAGCGTCTCCTCCAAGCGCGACATCGACACCATGACCGAAGCGATGCCCCAGCGTCTGGAAGGCGTCGCGACAACATCCAAGGAAAGGAACCAAATGACCGAACAGACCAACCGCTACAACGCCGCCCTCGACTTGGCGCGGGCTGTCATCATGGGCGACGGCAAGCGCGCCGAGGCCGTGGGGGCCCTCGTCGAGCAGCACGGCCTCACTGAGGA
>NZ_SELO01000027.1 GCF_004146235.1 Tropicimonas sp. IMCC6043
GTCGCCCCCTCCACCCGAAGCATCTCCGGATGCGCCAGAACCATCCCCTCGATCATCTCCGGAATGATCGCCTCGGGCGCGTTCATCAGCTTCTTCGTGTGCGTCTCGCTCATGCCGTCTTCCTCCCTGCGCGTATCAGCGGCCTTCGATGAATCTGCGGGCCGCGGCCACTGTCTGGTCGAGCCAGGGCTGCTCCTGCGCCATCGCCTCCTCGAGCGAATTGCCGAGCGGCAGCCAATGTTCGACGAGGACGCTCATGTCCTTGTCGCAATGGGCGAGCTGGTCGAGGATCCACGGGATGTCGGCCCGTCCGGTGCCGAGCGGCACGCCACGAATGCGGAAACCGACGCCATAGGGATCGGGCTCGATCACGTAGTCCTTGAGATGCAGGTTGATCGTATAGGGCGCGAGCATTGCGATGGTCTCTTCCGGCCATTCCTTGGCACAGATCGAGTTCGCCACGTCGAGGCAGATGCCGAGCGCCGGATCGTCCACCGCCTTCAGCAACTCCACCATGCGCGGCGAGGGGTAGTTGAAGTGGTTCTCGATGGCGATCCGGATTCCCGCTTCCTTCGCATCCTCAACCAGCGGGCGAAGCTGCTCGGCGAGCTCCGGCACCGGGATCTGCGCGTCGGCGGCATCGAGCGCGACACGCAGGATCTTCGAGGAGATGACCTTGCAGATCTCGATATAGCGCGACACCTGCTCGGCGTTGAAGCACTGGGTGCCGACCTCGAGCGTGATGCCCTTTTCGCGGGCCATCGCCGCGAGCCGCTCCAGATCTTCGGGCGAGAGCGCTTCGAGCGGCATGTTGTCGGCATACTGGATCAGGTCCAGCCCCATTTTTTCGGCGGCTTCCAGCACGTCGAACGGGGTCATCGGGTGCGCGGGCACCTGATCCTTGATCCCGATGTTCCAGCGATAGGCATAACTCCCAAGGCCAAGGCGCATGATTTTCTCCTCCGTCCATTCCGCGGGGCGCCGCAGATGAGTATACAACAGCGTATACGTTATATCGTCATCGGCGCCATGCAAGCCGGTTCGTCTTCTGGAACAAAAGGGTCGCACTTGAATATGTAGCTCTCCTAAACAACTTTGTAATTCTCGTTTGTTTCGGCGCCGCGCCGGAAACGGCATGATCGTCTCCACCGGATGCAAAGACGCATCCGAAGGGAGGAGCAATGGCGATCGAAGCTTTGGCCGACAGGCGGTCGAATGTCTCATTGGCGCGCCGCGCCTACAATATCCGCCGCAAGGCCATCCAGATGGGCGAGGTTCAGGGGCAGGGCTATGTCGGCCAGGCGCTCGGCGTCGCGGATGTTCTGGCCGTGTCATTCTTTCACGCGGTCGAATACCGCGCGGAAGAGCCCGAGTGGGAAGGGCGCGATCGGTATCAGCTTTCCATCGGTCACTATGCCATCGCCTTCTACGCGGCGTTGATGGAGGCCGGAATTCTCCCCGAAGAGGAGTTGGGCACCTACGGAATGGACGACTCGCGGATGCCGATGTCCGGCATGGCGAGCTACACTCCCGGCATGGAGATGAGCGGCGGCTCGCTCGGTCTCGGCCTCTCGGTCGCCGTCGGTCGCGCCCTCGGGCTCAAGCGCAAGGGCAACCCGGCGCTGGTCTTCAACCTGATGTCGGATGGCGAACTCGGCGAGGGGTCGACCTGGGAGGCGACAATGGGCGCCGCGCATCACAAGCTCGACAACCTCATCTGCATCGTCGACTTCAACAACCAGCAGGCCGATGGCGCCTCCACCGGCATGCTCTCCGCCGAACCGATCGACGCGAAGTTCGCCGCCTTCGGTTGGTTCACGCAGAGGGTGAACGGCAACGACATCCCGGCCCTCGTGAAGGCCTTCGACGCCGCCCGCGCCCATGACGGGCCGGAGCCGCGCGTGATCGTCTGCGACACGCGGATGTGCAATGGCGTGCCGTTCCTCGAGGAACGCGAGATCACCCATTTCGTGCGGGTCGAGCCCGACGAATGGCAGAAGGCCCTGGCCGTGCTTGACGAGGAGGCTCCGGAATGAGTGCCGCAACCCGCGCCCGCAAATACGAGGCTCGCAGTGTGCCGCAGGGCCAAAAAGCGACCTCCGCGATGATCGCCTCGCTCGAGGCGGAAGGCTACGAGACCGTCGCCGCACCGTTCGGACACGCGCTGAACGCCGCGGCCGCGAAGGACGAGCGCATCGTCGGCCTCTCCGCGGACCTGTCGAAATACACCGACCTGCACATCTTCGCCAAGGCCAACCCGGACCGCTTCTACCAGATCGGCATGGCCGAACAGCTGCTCATGGGAACCGCGGCAGGGCTGGCGCATGAAGGCTTCATCCCCTTCGCCACGACCTATGCCGTCTTCGCCTCGCGCCGGGCCTATGATTTCGTCAGCCAGACGATCGCCGAGGAAGGCCTCCCGGTGAAGATCTGCTGCGCCCTGCCCGGCCTGACCTCGGGCTACGGACCGAGCCACCAGGCGACCGAGGACATCGCGATCTTCCGCGGCCTGCCCGACATTGCCATCGTCGATCCCTGCGATGCGACGGACGTGGCGCAGATGGTCCCCGAACTGGTGGCCTGGAACGGGCCTGCCTATGCCCGGCTGCTGCGCGGCAATGTGGCCAGCGTGCTCACGAAGCACAAGCCGGACTACCGGTTCAAGCTCGGCAAGGCGCAGATGATCCGAGAGGGCAAGGACGTCCTCGTGATCTCGACCGGCATCATGACGATGCGCGCACTCGATGCGGCCGAGGATCTCGCGAAGGACGGCATCGACGTCGCCGTCCTGCACTGTCCGACGATCAAGCCGCTCGACGCCGGAACCATCCTCGCCGAGGCCGGCAAGGGACGGCTCTGCGTCGTGGCCGAGAACCACACCAAGCTCGGCGGTCTGGGCGAGGCGGTTGCCACGACGCTGCTGACGGCGGGCGTGGCGCCGGTCTTCCGCCAGATCGGCCTGCCGGATGAATTCCTCGAAGCCGGCGCCCTGCCGACGCTGCACGACATGTATGGCATCAGCCGCCGCGCGGTGGCCGACCAGATCAAGGGCTGGCTCTGAGAGCCCAGCAAGAACGGAGAAGATAGATGGGACTACTTGAAGGCAAGTTTGCCGTCATCACCGGCGCCGCCTCGCCACGCGGCCTCGGCAAGGCCACCGCGAAACTGTTCGCAGAGCATGGCGCGACCGTTGCCATTCTCGACCTCGATGAGGCACAGGCGGAAGCCGCCGCGGCCGATCTCGGCCCGCAGCATGTCGGGATGGCCTGCAATGTTGTCGACAAGGCACAGACGCAGCAGGTCATGGACGCGCTGATCGCCAAATGGGGCCAGATCGACATTCTCGTGAACAATGCCGGCATCACCCAGCCGCTGAAGTTCATGGAAATCGAGCCCGAGAACTACGACGCGGTGACCGATGTCAGCCTGCGCGGCACGCTCTATTGCACGCAGGCGGTGGTGCCGCATATGCGCTCCCGCAAGTCCGGCTCGATCGTCAACATGTCGTCGGTCTCCGCGCAGCGCGGCGGCGGCATCTTTGGCGGTCCGCACTATTCCGCGGCCAAGGCCGGCGTGCTCGGCCTGACCAAGGCCAGCGCCCGCGAACTTGCCCCGGACAATGTACGCGTCAACGCGATCTGCCCGGGCTTCATCGCCACCGACATTACCCAGGGAAAGCTGACGCCGGAGATGAAGGCGCAGGTTCTCGCAGGAATCCCGATGGGCCGCGCCGGCGAGGCGTCGGACGTCGCAGGCTGCGCGCTGTTCCTCGCCTCAGACCTCTCTGCCTATTGCACCGGCACCGAGGTCGACGTGAACGGCGGCTCGCTCATTCACTGAACGACAGCGCCGCCGCGCGTCCGGAGGAGGATGCGCGGCGGACCGGAAGACCCCGCGGCGGACAGGCCGCGGTCCACACATACATCCAGAGGAGGAAACTCAATGCAGAGAACGCTTATCACGGCCCTGATGGGCGCCACGATGCTGGCAGGCGCGGCGCAAGCCGACGAAGTCATCTTCGCCCATGGCTCCAACCCCGGAAACCCGCGCTACGTCGCGGCCGAGAAATGGGCCGAGCTCTTCACCGCCTGCACCGGCGGCGCGCACACCGTCAACGTCGCACCTTCGGCGACGCTCGGCGACGATGCCGAGATGCTGACCTCGGCCTCTGCCGGCGTGATCCAGATCACCGCCAACAGCCAGGGCGCGATGTCCCAGATCGTGCCGGAAATCGGGCTGCTCGGCCTGCCCTTCCTGTTCAATGACCTGCCAACGGCCTGGGCCGTGCTCGACGGCGAGGTCGGCGAGACGCTCGACGCCCGCGCCAACAATGCCGGGCTCAAGATCATCGGCTTCTGGGACAACGGCATCCGGAACATCACCCATCTGACCAAGAACGTGCCCAGCCCGGCGGATCTCGACGGCATGAAGATCCGCACGCCCCCGGATCAGATGACCGTCGACATCTTCGAGGCGCTCGGCGCCGCGCCGGCTCCGCTCGCCTGGTCCGAACTGCCGACCGCGCTGGAATCGGGCGTGTTCGACGGGCAGGAGAACCCGCTCGTGAACATCTACTCGGCCAAGCTGCACGAGATCACGCCCTTCGTCACCATGACCGGCCACAAATACGAGACGACCCCGGTCGTCGCGGGACTCGGCTGGTGGTCGGGCCTCGACGAGGCCACGCAGGCCTGCGTGCTCGAAGCCACCGCGGAAGCCGGCCAGATGCAACGCCAGATGGTTGCGGATTCCGACGCCGAGCTGAAGCCGAAGATGGAAGCCGAAGGCGCCACCTTCGCCGATGCCGACAAGGCCGCCTATCAGGAAGCGACGCAATCGGTCTACGACAAGTATGCCGAGACCTATCCTGAGCTGGTCGCCGCGCTCCGCAAGGCCGCGGGTCTCGAATGACCAGGGGCGACACACCGTCCCCGGAACGCGACGGGGAGGGGCGGCAACGCCCCTTCCTCGCCTGGGTGACCGGGATCTCGTCCCTCCTGGACTGGAGCGGCCGGATCATCGCCGCCATCTGCCTTGGCTTCATCTTCGTCACGCTGCTGACCAATGTCACGCTGCGCTACGCCTTCGGCTCCGGTATCGCCTGGGCTTACGAGATCCACGCCCTGCTGCTGCCCTGGCTCGTCGGCGGCGGGATCGTCATCGCCGCGGCGCGCGGCCGCAACATCGCGATCACGCTGATGCCCGACCTGCTGTCGCAGAACGCCCGGCGCATCCTGTCCCTTGCGATCAACGTCGTGATCCTCGTCATCTCGGTCGAGGTGCTGAGATCCAGCACGCCGATCCTCAACGCCTCGAAATTCCAGACGCTGTCGACGCTCGGCGTCAAGCAGTACTGGGGCTATCTCAGCCTGTTCTACGCCTTCGCCGGCATGGCGGTGATCGCCGTGGTCGACATCATCCGCACCTTCGCGGGCGAGGACCTGCACGCCACCGACTACGAAACCACCAGCCTTAGCTAACGGAGGAACCGCAATGACCGCCCCCCTGATCTGGGTCTTCTTCGGCCTGCTGGCCTTCTCCGTCCCGGTGGCGCATGCGATGCTCGGCGGCGTCGCCGCGGCGCTCATCGTCGACGGCAAGCCGCTCGCGGTCATCGTCCAGCGACTCTATACGCCGACGCAATCCTTCCCGATGCTCGCCATCCCCTTCTTCATCATGGCCGGCTCGCTGATGATGTCGGGCAAGTTCGGCGTCTATCTCGTCAACATCGCCCGCCTCCTGGTCGGCAACTTCCGAGGCGGTCTCGGCCAGGTGACGATCATCGGCTCGGTGATGTTCGGCGGCGTGTCGGGCTCGGCAGTGGCCGACGCCTCCGCGCTCGGCAACGCCCTGATCCCGGTGCAGAAGAAAGAGGGCTATCCCGGCGGGTTCTCCGCGGCGGTCAACTCCGCGGCCTCGACCGTCTCGGTGCTGATCCCGCCCTCGATCCCGCTCATCCTCTTCGGGCTCGTCTCGAACGTTTCCATCGTCGACCTATTCGTCGCAGGCATCCTGCCCGGCCTGATGCTCGGCGTCGGCATGTTCGTCGCCGTCGGCCTCGTGGCCCGCGCGATCAACCTGCCCCGCTCGCCCCTGCCCGGCGGCTTCAAGGCGTTCAAGTCCCAGGTCTTCATCGCCATCCCGGCCCTCCTGATGCCGGTCTTCGTCATCGGCACCCTGCGTTTCGGCATTGCCACGCCGACCGAGGTCTCAGTCATGGCCGTGGCCTATGCGCTCCTCGTCTCGGGCCTGCTCTACCGCGACCTGACGTGGAAGGGCATCTGGGATGCCTCCGTCGAGACGGCGATGATGACGGGCGCGGTGATGTTCATCATCATGGCCTCCTCGACCATCCAGTGGGTGCTGACCGCAGAACGCGTGCCGCAGGACCTCGCCGTCTGGGTCGCCGCGACCTTCTCCGAGCCCTGGATGGTCATCATCGCGCTCAATGTCGTGATGCTCATCGTCGGTGCTTTCCTCGACCTGCCGGCCGCCGTTCTGCTGCTCGGCCCGCTCTTCGTGACCATTGCCCAGTCGATCGGGCTGGATCTCGTGCAGCTCGGGCTGATGATGGTGGTCAACCTAGCCATCGGCCTCTACACCCCCCCAGTGGGCACGACGCTCTTCATCTCGACAGCGATCGCGCGCTGCCGCATCGGCGACACGGTGCGGGCGCTGCTTCCCTTCTACGGAGTCGCGATCATCGTGCTCCTGCTGATCTCCTACGTG
Source organism: Tropicimonas sp. IMCC6043 (assembly GCF_004146235.1). GTDB lineage: Bacteria > Pseudomonadota > Alphaproteobacteria > Rhodobacterales > Rhodobacteraceae > Tropicimonas. Next base: position 6,730 of record NZ_SELO01000027.1, read on the forward strand.
CCGGCCCTCACCCTCTACTAGGGAGAGGGTCAACCGGGCGGGCCGGACCCCGCCATGCCGTTCTCTCCCACCGGCACCGGCCCGCCCACCCCGTCGAAGCGACATCCCGCCGCCTTTAGGAAGGTCCGGATCTCGGCCTCGTGCCGGGCGCCTTCCGCCACCACCCAGTCGGTGAAGAGCCGGACGATCCGCCGGTTCATGTGGCGCGGCGGGCAGACGATCCGGTAGCCCGGAAACTCGATCACCGCGAGGTCGGGCGAAAGCGGCACCAACCGGCCCTCCGACAGTTCGCGCCAGGCAAGTGTCGCGCTCTCCAGAGCCACGCCGGCGCCATCCGCGGCAAGCTGGATCGCCATCGAGGAGCGGTCGAAACGCAGCGAATAGACCGAGGGGACCTCGCTGACCCCGCGATGGGTGAGCCAGGCATCCCAGCGGACGAAGGTCTTGACGCTGTCGATCAGCCGCGCCTGCGCGATCTGGTCCATCGGATCGGTGGCGCGGTCCCGCAATTCCGCGAGATACCCCGGCGAGACCAGCGGCAGGACGAAATCTCGCATCACGACGGTCTCGTGCATGCCCGGTTCGGCGAAGTAGCTGTAGCGCAGGTCGAGATCGACCAGCTCGGTCTCGAAGTCGCTGAATTCCGGGGTCGCATCGACGCGGACGCTCCAGTCGTGGTGTTTCTCGAGGAAGGACTTGATCCGCGGACCCAGCCAGCGCACGCCGAAAGTCGGGCTTGCGCGCATGATGAACTGGCGCTGCTGGTGCTGGCGAACGATCGCCGAATGCACGTCCGCCACCATCCGGAAGGCCCGCGAGACCGAGTAGTAGAGCCGCTCGCCCTCCTCCGTCGGCACCAGCCGGCGGTTGTCGCGCCGGAACAGAAGCACGCCGAACTGCTGTTCCAGAAGCCGGATCTGCTGGCTCACCGCCGAGGTCGTTACCTGAAGCTCCGCAGCGGCCTTCGACACCCGGCCAAGCCGCGCGACCGCCTCGAAATGGCGCATCGCGTTGAGGTTGATGTCCTTGAGCATGGGCCTCTCCCCGGTTCCACCGCAAGCTTGGAGCATCTTTCAACAATTCGCGTGGCTCTGCCACCCGGAGGTCTGCGCCGGGACGCCGGCGCCGGATGCCGGCGCGCTCGACGAGCCGACCCTCATCGCAGACCCTCGCGACGTCTTCGAGGAGAGCCCCAGCTCCGGGGCACCGCTTGAGCTGACGGAAGATCCAAGATCCCGCACCGTCTTTCATCCAAGCCTGATGAGCCGAGCTTATGAGAAAAGGAGACCGCGCGCGTCGCGCGGTCTCCTCTCATGAAAGGTAGTCTGGTGCTGGGCCTCAGCTCACCACGTCGCGATAGGTGATCTCCTTCTGATCGGTGCCTGTCTTCTGGCGCCGCACGATCAGACGGTTGAGCGCGGCGACGTAGGCCTTGGCCGAGGCGACGACCGTATCGGTGTCGGCCGACTGGCCGGTGACGATCCGCCCGTCCTCCTCGAGCCGCACCGAAACCGTCGCCTGCGCGTCCGTGCCGCGGGTCACCGCGTGGACCTGGTAGAGCTTCAGATGCGCGTTGTGCGGGAAGATCTGCTTCACCGCGTTGAAGGTCGCATCGACCGGCCCGTCGCCCGAGGCCGAGACCATGTGGTCCACCCCGTCGACGCTCATCACCAAGTCCGCCGATTGTGGCGCCTGGGTGCCGCAGATCACCCGCAGGAATTTCACCTTCAGGTGGTCGTCGACCTCGCTCCCGGCGTCGCGCATCAGCGCGATCAGGTCGTCGTCATAGACCTCCTTCTTGCGGTCGGCGAGTTCCTTGAAGCGGACAAAGACGTCCTTCAGCTGGTTGTCGCCCAGGTCGTAGCCCAGATCGTGCAGCTTGGCGCGCAGCGCCGCGCGGCCCGAATGCTTGCCCATCACCAGGTTGGTCGCCGACAGGCCCACATCCTCGGGCCGCATGATCTCGAAGTTTAGCGGGTTCTTCAGCATCCCGTCCTGGTGGATGCCGCTCTCGTGGGCGAAAGCGTTCTTGCCGACGATGGCCTTGTTGAACTGCACCTGGAAGCCCGAGACATCGGCAACGCGGCGCGAGATGTTCATGATCTTCGTGGTGTCGATCCCGGTCGTGTAGGGCAGGATGTCGTTGCGGACCTTCATCGCCATCACCACCTCTTCCAGCGAAGTGTTGCCGGCGCGCTCGCCGAGCCCGTTGATGGTGCATTCGATCTGCCGCGCGCCCGCCTCAACCGCGGCCAGCGAGTTGGCCGTCGCCATGCCGAGGTCGTTGTGGCAATGGGTTGCGAAGATGATCTCGTCGGCGCCCGGCACACGTTCCAGCAGCATCCGGATCAGGTCCGCGCTCTCGCGCGGCGCGGTGTAGCCCACCGTGTCGGGGATGTTGATCGTGGTGGCGCCGGCCTTGATGGCGATCTCGACCACTCGGCACAGGTAATCATGCTCGGTCCGCGTCGCGTCCATCGGAGACCACTGCACGTTGTCGCAAAGGTTGCGGGCATGGGTGACCGTCTCGTGGATCCGCTCGGCCATCTCGTCCATGTTCAGGTTCGGAATCATTCGGTGCATCGGCGAGGTGCCGATGAAGGTGTGGATGCGCGGCCGCTCGGAATGGCGCACGGCCTCCCAGCAGCGATCGATATCCTTGAAATTCGCGCGGGCGAGGCCGCAGATCACGGCGTTCTGCGTCACCTCGGCAATGTCGCGCACCGCCTCGAAATCGCCCTCCGAGGCGATCGGGAAGCCGGCCTCGATGATGTCCACGCCCATCTCGTCGAGCATCTGGGCGATTTCCAGCTTCTCGTCATGGGTCATGGTCGCGCCCGGGCTCTGTTCGCCGTCGCGCAGGGTCGTGTCGAAAATCACGACGCGGTCTTGGGTGTCAGTCATGTCTTGGGTCCTTGATGTCCTTCAATCCGAGGCGCGGTAGCCAGATCCTCTGAGCGGACGCGCCGGAAGGGCACGCTCAGAGGCGGCTAAGGAGAAGGAGGCCGGCAAGCGGGCACGGCTGCGCGGGGGCAGCGGCCAGAGGGATATGCCGGATCAACGTCATGCCGGCGACTATAGCCACGGAAACGGGAAAGAAAAGGTTGAAATTGGCCATGTCGGCGTCGCCCGTCCGACTGGCTTCGGAAAAAATCCGGAACAATCCCCCGCCCGCTCCGTTGTCACTGCACAGCCCGCAAGGGAAACTCAACAGACCGAAGGAGAAACGCCATGCTTGGTTGGGCCCTGACATTTCTTGTGATCGCACTGATCGCCGCGGTCTTCGGCTTTGGCGGCATCGCCAGCGCTTCGGCAGGCATCGCGCAGATCCTGTTCGTCATCTTCCTGGTGTTGTTTGCCGTCGCCATGGTCGCCCGGGCGCTGCGCGGCCGCACGCCGTAACGCCCCGCGGTCCGACCGGCCGCACCAGTCCATCGAAATCCGGGATCTCGCCGTTCGGCCCTTTGGGCCGGGCCGGCGAGTTGCGTCCCGAAAACCAAAATAATTGATAAAGGAGGTACATCATGAGCGAAGCGCTCAAGATCATCCCAACCGACACCGACGTCAAAACCGGGATCCGCGACTCCGAGGCGATCGCCAAGGGGCTCGCCGACATCCTGTCCGACACCTATTCGCTGCTTCTGAAGACCCACGCCTATCACTGGAACGTGGAGGGTCCGCTCTTCTACGCGATGCACAACCTCACCGAGGAGCAGTATGGCGACATGTTCGAGGCCACCGACGTGCTGGCCGAGCGCATCCGAGCCCTGGGCCACCTCGCGCCGATGAAGATTGCGGATATCGTCGAGACCTCGGTGATCACCGATCTGGACGGCACCCCGTCGGCCGGCGACATGGCCAGCGATCTTGCCGGCGATCACGAGCGCGTCGCCCACAGGCTGCGTGCGCTGATCGAGATCGCGGAAGCACGGAAGGACGCGGTCACCGCCGACCTCGCCACCGCGCGCGCCGCGTTCCACGAGAAGGCGGCCTGGATGCTGCGCTCGATCGCGGCCGCGTAGACCGGCATCACACGAACCGACACAGGAACGGCACGCCGCCCCGTCGCGGGGCCGGCGTCCCGACAACGAAAACCGAAAGGAAAGACAATGAACTGGGACCAGATCCAAGGCAACTGGAAGGAAATGAAGGGCAAAGCGCTCGAGAAATGGGGTCAGCTCACCGACGACGAACTGACCGAGGCCAAGGGCGACCGCGAGAAGCTCGAGGGCCTGTTGCAGACGAAATACGGCAACACCAAGGAGGAGGCCCGGGAGGCGGTTGATCGCTGGATGGCGGAGGCCTGAGCCATGGCCGATCTCGACTCCGTTCGACAATCCCCGGAGAAGGCGGTGCTCGACGCGCTCGACGCGACGCGCGCCGGCATGCTCCACGTCGAGGGAAGCGACCTGCATCCGCAGCCGATGACGCACCATCTGGATCGCGTCGGCGGCCAGCTCTGGTTCATCGCCGACCGCTATACCGACCTTGTCGGGGCGGTCGGCCAGGGCGCGGAGGCGCGGTTCACCGTCACGACAAAGGCGCAGGACATCTATCTGAGCCTCGTCGGGCCGATCGAGCAGGTGGAGAACGAGGACCGGCTGACGGAACTCTGGACTCCGGTCGCCTCGGCATTCTTCGACGGCGAGAGCCCTGTCGAGGCCGAGCGCGCAATTCTTCTGAGGCTGACATTCCGGGAGGCCGCAATCTGGGCCAGCCCGCGAAACCCGGTGATCCTGGGCCTTCAATTCCTGCGTGCCGCCACCGGCGGCAGCAGCGATGATCTCGGCTACCACACCATCGTGAATCTGGCGGCGTGATCCGCCCTCTGCCCGAGTCCAGACACATGATCGAAAAGGCCCCGACGGCAGAACCGTCGGGGCCTTTCTCGTCGCGCTGACGCCGTCATTCGGCTGCCGGAAAAGAAAAGCGCCGGGAAGCCCGGCGCTTTCGATCTTGTTTCGGTGAGACGCGATCACTCGGAGAGGACGAAGGGACCGGTGTATTTGTCCACGTTGTCCGGGGTGATCAGCAGGCAGTCGAAAAGCTGCTTCTCTTCGGCGACCATCGGTGTGCCGTTCTTGATGTAGTAGTCAGCCTGCTTGACGGCCTCTGCCGAGAAGACGGCGACCGGCTGGAGGACCGAATAGGCCATCTCGCCGGCCTTGATCGCCTCGACGGCATCGGGCGAACCGTCGAACCCGCCGACCGTCACCTTGTCGAGCATGCCGGCTTCCTTGAGCGCGGCGATGGCGCCAAGTGCCATCTCGTCATTGCCGGAGATCACGGCGGTGAAGTCCGGGTTCGCCTGGATGATCGACTGCATCTTGTTGTAGCCCTGGGTGCGATCCCAGTTGGCCACTTCCTCGGCGACTTTCTCGAGGCCCGGATACTGGCTGATCACCGTCTCGTAGCCGTTCGAGCGGGTGGCGGCGTTGTTGTCGGCCGGGTTGCCGAAGAACTCGACATATTTGGCCTCGTCGCCGACCAGTTCGACCCACTGCACCGCGCCCATGGCCGCGCCCTGCGCGTTGTTGGACACGAGCTGGCCGATCGCCAGGCCGCTTTCGTTGATCTCGGCATTGACGAGGAAGACCGGGATGCCCGCGTCGACGGCTTTCTTCACCGCACCGATCGAACCGTCGGCATTGGCCGGGTCGAGGATGATCGCGGCCGACTTGTTGGTGATCGCGGCGTCGATCAGGTTGCTCTCGACATTGGTGTCGCCCTTGTGCGCGGACACGTTGGCCTCGTAGCCCAGTTCCTCGGCGGTCGCCTTGGCCACCTCGCCCTCAGTGAACCAGTAGGGGTTCGCCGGGTCGGTCACGATGATCGACATAAGCCCCTCTGCCCAGCCCGAGCCGGCCATCAGCGGCAGCGCGGCAGCGGCGGCGAGCAGCGTGCGTTTGGTAATCTTCATCATTTGGGGTCCTCTCCCTCTTGGTTGCGAAACACCGGGTGTCCGGCGATGCTTTCCGCGCCCGGGGCCTCCTCCGACCTCCTGGGCGCGAAAACTGGTGGTATCGGGGCGGGGCACCGGCTCAGCGGCCGGCCCTTCCGCCGTATTGGATCGAGTTCAGCATCACGGCGAGCACGATGACAGCGCCGGTGAAAACCGTCTGCCAGTAGGACGAGACGCCGATGATGACGAGGCCGTCAGACAGGAAGCCGATGACGAAGGCGCCGAGCATGGTGCCGCGCACCGTGCCGCGCCCGCCCATCAGCGAGGCGCCGCCAACCACGACCGCCGCGATCGCGGTCAGTTCGTAGGTGAAGCCCGCGGTCGGGCCGGCAGAGGTGAGCTGCGAGCTCAGCACCAGACCGGCGATGGCAGCACAGGCGCCCGAGAGCATGTAGACGATGATCTTCACGCGCTTAACCGGCACGCCCGAAAGCTCGGCCGCATTCTCGTTGCCGCCCGAGGAATAGAGCCAGCGGCCGAAGGCGGTGCGGGTAAGCAGCAGGCCGGTGGCGACCGCGATGATCGCGAGGATGATGACGCCGATCGGCACACCGGCAATACGGTTGAAGCCGATCCAGTCAAAGCCGGTATTGCCGAGCGAGGGATCGCCCGAGAGGTTGTTGTAGGTCAGCCCGTTGGTCATCAGCAGCGCCACGCCGCGCGCAACATAGAGCGAGCCGAGCGTGGCCACGAAGGCGGGCACCTTGAAATAGGCGATCAGCACGCCGTTCACAGCGCCGACGAAGGCACCGAGCGCGATGGTCAGGACCACCACGGCCCAGACCGGCGGATAGAGAATGACACCGGCCCATTGCAGTTCCACACCCTGCAGCAGGAACCCCGCGAAGACGCCGGAAAGGCCCAGCACCGAGCCCACCGAGAGGTCGATGCCCGCATTCAGGATGACCAGCATCATGCCGATCGCCAGCAGGCCGAAGATCGCCACGTGGTTGGCCATGATCAGGAAGTTGCCGATCGTGGCATAGTTGGGCGACAGGAACGAGAAGGTGACGATGATGGCGATCAGCGCGAAAAAGGCGCGGCCCTCGAGCAGAACATGCACGAGGCTGAAATTGTCGCCAAACAGCGCCGAAAGGCCACCGCCCGCGCGCTTCTTGTCTGTCGTGACGTCGGTCATGGTGCGTGCTCCGTATCAGTGCGGCGCCGACGGACCGGTGTCCCGGTCCATGTCGACGATGGCGCGTGCGGTGGGTTCGTCGATGATCAATCCGTTCAGAAGGCCGGTGTTCAGGACGGCGCGGATCGCCTCGACCTTGATGCGACCGCCGGCGATGGCCACGATCCGGCGGGTGCGCAGGACATCGCGCGGCAGCGTGATGACGCGCCGCGTCGCCTCCGTCTCGACCGGCTGTCCGGCGGCATCAAAGAAATGGCCGAGCAACTCGCCGACGCCGCCGGCGTCAGCGATGGACTGCATCTCGTCCGGCTCCATCATCCCGGTCGTCACCAGTTCGGCCTCGCCGGCCGTGGTGCCGATACCCGCCAGCAGCAGGTCGCTCTCACCGGCCAGATCATAGGCGCGCTTCGCCTCCTTCTGACCGAGCAGGACCGCCCGATCAGCCTCGCTGTTGGCCATGAAGGGCAACGGCATCGCCTCGGCCGCCGCGCCGGTGAGCCCGGCCATGCGGTGGACGATCTCGTGCGGGTTGGCATCGGCGCTGCGCGTCAGCCCGCCCATCAGCGACACCAGCTTCAGCTTCGGAGCACGCCGCGCCGGCATCGTCTCGACGCAGGCAAGCAGGGTGCGGCCATGGCCGGCGCCGATCACCAGCCCGGGCGTGGCCGCAATCTGCTCGGCGATGAACGCCCCGCCGGCCTGCCCCAGCGGCCCGAGCGGAAGCTCGTTCTGGTGTAGGTCGCTCACCACTTCACAGATCTCGAGGCCGAAGGTCTCGGTCAGGTGCTGCCGGAGGTCGACCTCTCCCGACGCGGCCATGATTTGTTCCTTGGTCGCGTCCGGGCCAAACTCGGCCGAGATCCGGCCCTTGTGCATGACAATGATGCGATGGGCGATGGACAGGCATTCGTTGACCTCGGAGGTCGAGAACAGCACCGCCAGCCCCTTTTTCGCACCCTCGGCCAGAAGGCCGAAGACCTCCGCCTTGGCGCCAATGTCGATGCCACGGGAGGGTTCGTCGAGCAGCACCACGCCGGGGCCGGTTGCCAGCATCTTGCCGATCACGACTTTCTGCTGGTTGCCGCCCGAGAGCGAGCCGATGGCGGCACCGCCGCCGCTGGTCTTGATCGTGACCTCGCGGATCGTCTTGTCGATGATCGCCTCCTCGGCCTTGCGCGAGGTGAAGAGGCCGCGGGTGAAGGCGCCGATACTGGCGAGCGAAAGGTTTCGCCCGACCGTCATGGTCTGCACCAGCCCGTCGCGCTGCCGGTCTTCCGGGGTCAGCACAAGGCCCTTGGCGATCCGCTGCGCGATCGACAGCCCGGCGAGATCCTCGTCATGCAGCAGCACGCGCCCGCCGGAGCTTGCCAACCGCCCAGCGACGCATTCCATGAGCTCGGTCCGGCCCGCGCCCATCAGCCCGTAGATGCAGACGATCTCGCCCTGGCGCACATCGAGCGACAGACGGTCAACGACCGAATAGCCCTGGCGCCCCGGTGCCGGCACCGAGAGGTTTTCGAGTCGCAGCGCAACCGGGCCGAATTCGTAGCCCGAAGGGGGCGAGCCAAGGTCGAAATTCTCGCCGACCATGTTGCGCACGATCCACTCGAGGTCGATCTCGGCGCGCGGCGCCTTCGCGGTCATGTTGCCGTCGCGCAGGACCACCGCGTGGTCGGTGATCTGCAACGCCTCCTCGAGATGGTGCGAGATGTAGACGATCGAGACGCCGCGTGATTTCAGGTCGCGGATCACCTTGAACAGGACTTCCACCTCGGAGGCCGAGAGCGCCGAGGTCGGCTCGTCCATGATCAGGATGCGGGCATTGACCGAGAGGGCGCGGGCGATCTCGACGATCTGCTGCTGGCCCAACCGCAGGTCCTCGACCGGCGTCCGCGGATCGATATCCTCCTCGAGCTCCTGCATGAGCGCCCGGGTCTGGCGCTCCTCCTCGGCGAAATCGACGCCGGCGGGACCGGGAATCTCGCGCCCCATGAAGATGTTGTCGCGCACGTTCATGTTGCGCGCGAGGCTCAGCTCCTGGTGGATGATCGAGATGCCGAGATCGCGCGCCTCCACCGTCGAGTTGAGCGTTATGACACGTCCCTCCAGCTTCAGCTCGCCCGAGGTCGGCTGATAAACGCCCGAGAGGATCTTCATCAGCGTCGACTTTCCGGCGCCGTTCTCGCCGAAAAGCGTGGTCACCTGTCCGCGGCGGACCTCGAAATTCACCTTCTTGAGCGCCTTCACCGCACCCCAGGATTTCGAGACGTCATGCGCAGAGAGGACGACGTCGCCCGCCACCGGTGTGCCGTCGGCCATGTCGATCTCGCCCTGCCGGGTCATCCCTGCACCTCGAATGCGACGGGGGTGACGAGCCAGTTCTTCGGGTTGATCAGGTTGAAGACGCCGCTCACCGTCACGGTCTTGCCCGGCAGCGCGTCGCGGTCGAGCCCGTCGAGCACCTCGGCCGCCATCGCCCGGTTGATGCCGGAGCCGGCGTTCTGGAACTCGATCTGGTTCTTGAACTGACCGAAGGCGATGTCGCCGGGGAAATCGCGCAGGTCGGTTCCGTTGATCGCGGGGCCGGTTTGCACCCGAACCTTGGAGCCCTCCGGCAGGCCCGCGACGCTGACGTCGAAGATGCCGGACTTGCCCTCACCCACGACGCCGGTGAAGGTGACGGGCATCACCGCGCCGATGCTCGTCGGCGTGCCGTATTTCGCCATCGTCGCCTTCTTGTCCTCAGCGAGTTCGGTGGCGAGCTGGGCGGCATCCGGCGCGCGCTCGACGACGTCGTCGCGGATACGCGGGAATTGCTCGGTGCCATAGCGATCGGGGTTGAACGCCTGCTGGCGCAGATCCTCCTCGCCGCCGATGGTGACAACCTTGGTATCGAAGGCGATCGCGCCCAGGACGAGGACGATCACGGCCCCGAGGATCCACCTGGTGCGACCGGAACTGGAGGCCCTGCGCGCGTTGGAATCGGTTGCCGCCATGTCGAACTGTCCCCTCTTGATGCCCCGCGAGTGCCTTACATCGCGGCGCGACGAGCCGCCGGAAACACCGGGCCCGCCTCCCCAACCGCCTGACATGGCGGCGAAAACCTTTCTCGCAGAGAGGGCCGTCCGCCTCGTTCCCACGGCACGGCCGATCTCCTCCCCGACCCGGTCGACGGCCGCCTTACTCCTCCGCACGGCGTCGTGATGGGCCCCGGTTCGCAGCCATGGGCCGCCTCCGGTTGATCGAACCATAAATGAAAAATTTTGCTCTGTCTGCAAAAAAAATCACCCAAGGCGAGAAAACGTGCTATGACTTCGTCAGGAGAAGACAGCCGTTCCCGGCCAGGTCCGGCGCGAACCGGGCCTTGCGGACTGAGGCGATACGGGGCCTCCGGACACGGCGAATCACCGGCCGCGATGCGGGCGGCGGTCGGGGAGGAATCAGGGGCGATGGCGAAGAGCGACATCATCATCGGAATCGACGCTGGCACCTCGGTGCTGAAGGCGGTGGCCTTTGATCTGGCGGGCCGGCAGATCGGCATTTCCGCGGTGCGCAACGCCTACGACTCGACCGGCGACGGCGCCGTCACCCAGTCGATGCCGCGCACCTGGAACGATTGCGTCACGGCGCTGAGGGGCCTCGCGGAAACCGTCGAGGACCTCGCCGCCCGCACAGCCGCCATCGCCGTCACCGCGCAAGGCGACGGCACCTGGCTCGCGGATCGCGACAACGCGGCAGTGGCCGACGCCTGGATCTGGCTCGACGCCCGCGCCGCGCCGACCGTCGCCGAACTGGCGGCGAAACCGACCGACCGGGCGCGGTTCGAAGCCACCGGCACCGGCCTCAACACCTGCCAGCAGGGCGCACAGATCGCCCATATGGACCGGCATTTCCCGGACCTGCTCGATGCCGCGGACGTCGCGCTCCATTGCAAGGACTGGCTCTTCCTGAACCTTACCGGCGTTCGGGCCACCGACCCGTCCGAGATGAGCTTCACCTTCGGTGATTTCCGCACCCGGACCTATTCCGACACCGCGATCGACTCGCTCGGCCTCGCGCATCGCCGCCACCTGCTGCCGGAGGTGCTCGACGGCAGCGAGGTAACCTGCCCGCTCAGCCCGGAGGCGGCCGCCGCGACCGGGCTGCGCGCCGGCACGCCGGTCTCGCTCGGCTATGTCGACATGGTGATGACCGCGCTTGGCGCCGGCGTCCATACCGGCACGCCGGGCGCGGCCTGTTCCACGATCGGCTCGACCGGTGTCCACATGCGCGCGGTGACCCCGGCGGAAGTGACCCTCAACGCCAAGGGCACGGGCTACGTGATCTGCCTGCCGGTGCCGGACCTCGTGACTCAGGTGCAGACCAACATGGCCGCGACGCTCAATCTAGACTGGGCGCTGGCGCTCGCCGCGGACCTTGTCGGCGAGTTCGGCGAGACCCCAAGCCATGCCGACCTGGTCGCCCGGATCGACGAGTGGATGGCGCGGTCGCGGCCCGGCCGTGTGGTCTATCACCCCTATATCTCCGAGGCCGGCGAACGCGGCCCCTTCGTCAACGCCAACGCGCGGGCCGGCTTTACCGGCTTCAACGCCAACCACCGTTTCCCGGTGCTCCTGCGCGCCGTGATCGAGGGGCTCGGGATGGCGGCGCGGGACTGCTACGCGGCGATGAGCGACATGCCGCGCGAGCTGCGAATCACCGGCGGCGCGGCGCGGTCGGCCGCGCTGCGCCGGGTGCTCGCCGCCGCGCTCGACACGCCGGTCCGCGTCTCCGCGCGCGAGGAGGCCGGCGCGGCCGGCTGCGCGATGATGGCCGCCGTGGCGATCGGCGCATACCCGTCGATGGATGCCTGTATCGCCGACTGGACGACGCCGCTGCTCGGTGCGCCCGAGCCCCCCGACCCCGAACTGGTCGGTACCTATGACACCCTCTTTGCCGCCTATCGCGCGGCGCGGATCGGCCTCGAACCCGTCTGGGACGAGCTCGCCGCCAGCCGTGCGCCGGGCCGCTGAGGTCACGGACGAACAGACAGGCCGCGGTCACGCGCGGCGACGGGAGAAAGCAGATGACGGACATTCCTAAGGTCGACCTATTCGTGATCGGCGGTGGCATCAACGGCGCCGGGATCGCGCGCGATGCCGCCGGACGGGGCCTGAGCGTGGTGCTCTGCGAAAAGGACGACCTCGGCCAGGGAACCTCCTCCCGCTCGGGCAAGCTGGTGCATGGCGGGTTGCGCTACCTCGAATATTACGAGTTCCGACTGGTGCGCGAGGCGTTGATCGAGCGCGAAGTTCTGATGAACGCCGCGCCGCATATCATCTGGCCACTGCGCTTCGCGCTGCCGCATTCGCCCGAGGACCGGCCATTCTGGTTTATCCGCCTCGGCCTCTTCCTCTACGACCACCTCGGCGGGCGCAAGCGGCTCCCGGGCACGCGGCGGCTCAACATGCGGCGCGACCCCGAAGGCGCGGCGATCGTCGACAAATACCGCCGCGGGCTGGAATACTCCGACTGCTGGGTGGACGATGCGCGGCTCGTGCTGATCAACGCCGTGGACGCCGCCGAGCGCGGCGCGACGGTGCTGACCCGCTCTCCCTGCATCTCGGCGCGGCGCGAGGGCGGCGTGTGGCGGCTGAAGACCCGGGACAGCATGACCGGCGAGGAACGGGAATTCGAGGCCAGGATGGTCGTCAACGCCGCCGGCCCCTGGGTGATGGACGTCATCAACCGCGTGGCCGGCTCGAACTCGCGACGCAATATCAAGCTGGTCAAGGGCTCGCATATCATCGTCCCGAAATTCTGGGACACCCATAACGCCTACCTCGTGCAGAACACCGACAAGCGGGTGATCTTCATCAACCCCTACGAGGGCGATAAGGCTCTGATCGGCACGACAGACATCAACTACGAAGGCGATGCCGACGATGTCGTTTGCGAGGAGAGCGAGATCGAATACCTGATCAACGCCTGCAACCGTTACTTCAAGGAAAAGCTCCGCCGCGAGGATGTGCTGGTCTCCTTCTCCGGCGTCCGCCCGCTCTTCGACGACGGCAAAGGCAACCCCTCGGCGGTGACCCGCGACTACGTCTTCGATATCGACGAGACCGGCGGCGCGCCGCTCCTCAACATCTTCGGCGGCAAGATCACGACCTATCGCGAGCTCGCCGAGCGCGGGCTGAAGCGGATCGAGAAGTTCTTTCCGAAGATGGGCGGCGACTGGACACTGGGCGTTCCGATGCCGGGCGGCGACATGGAGAACGCCGATTTCGAGAGCTTCCGCAACAAGCTGAAATACGACTACCCTTGGATGCCGATGTCGCTCCGGCGCCACTACGCGCGGGTCTACGGCACGCGGATCACCCGGATCGTCGGTGAGGCGACGTCGGTCGAGGGGTTGGGGCGGCATTTTGGCGGTGATTTCTACGAGGCCGAGGCGCGCTACCTGATCCGAGAGGAATGGGCGAAGACGGTCGAAGACATCCTGTGGCGTCGAACCAAGCATATCCTGCACCTGACCAAGGACGAGCAGGCACGATTCGCCGAATGGTTCGACGGACACGTGGCCGAGGCGGCCTGACATGGGACTGACGCTTTCGCTCAACACCAACCCGCTGGTGAACCGCTTCGCCGAACCGGCAGACCTGATCGACACGATCGCGCGCGACATCCGCCTGCGCGACATCCAGCTCACGCATGAGTTCATCAACCCCTCCTGGCCTGCGCCGGTGATCCGCCGGCTCACGCGCGACATGCAGGCGGCGCTGGCTCGCACGGGCGCGCGCGTGACTTCGGGCATGACTGGCCCCTATGGCCGGCTCAACCATTTCGGCCACCCCGATCCGGACGTTCGCCGCTACTACATCGACTGGTTCAAGACCTTCGCCGATATCACCGGCGATCTCGGCGGCCACTCGGTCGGCACGCAGTTCGCCATCTTCACCTTCAAGGATTTCGACGATTCGAAGCGCCGCGAGGAGCTGATCGAGATCGCCATCGACTCCTGGGCCGAGGTCGCCGAACACGCAAAGGCCGCCGGGCTCGATTTCGTCTTCTGGGAGCCGATGAGCGTCGGCCGCGAGTTCGGCGACACGATCGAGAGCTGCATGGCGTTGCAGGACCGTCTGACAGCGGCGGATATGGCGATCCCGATGTGGATGATGGCCGATATCGACCATGGCGACGTGACCTCCGCGAACCCCGACGATTACGACCCCTATGCCTGGGCGCGCGCCGTGCCCAAGGTCTCGCCGATCATCCACATCAAGCAGAGCCTGATGGACAAGGGCGGCCACCGCCCCTTCACCGCCGCGTTCAACGCCAAGGGGCGGATCCAGCCGGAACCACTCCTGGCCGCCTTCGCCGAGGGAGGCGCGGTGGACAACGAGATCTGCCTCGAGCTGAGCTTCAAGGAGCGCGAACCGAACGACCGCGAGGTCGTGCCGCAGATCGCTGAAAGCGTTGCCTTCTGGGCACCGCATATCGATACCGGGGTGGCAGATCTCAAGGTCTGAGGGGTAGCCACAGATCCCGGAAAGGGGGAGCCATGGCGCGCGAGAGAGAGATACAGCCCGGAGAGGCCAGCCTCGCGATCCGCGCGGCCTGGCTGCATTACGTGGGCGGGCTGACCCAGTCGGCGGTCGCCAAGAAGCTCGGCCTGCCCTCTGTCAAGGCGCACCGCCTGATCGCGCGGGCCGTGGCCGAGGGGGCCGTCAAGGTCACGATCGACGGCGATATCATCGAATGCATCGAACTCGAGGCGCGCTTGTCGGAGCGCTACGGCCTCGATATCTGCCGCGTCGCGCCGGATCTCGGCGAGGAGGGGCTGCCGCTGCGCACGCTCGGCATGTCGGGCGCAGCCTTCATCCGCCGCCGGCTCGATTCCTGCGAAAACACGGTGATCGGCATCGGTCACGGCCGAACGCTCGCCGCCGTCGTGCGCACCCTGCCGCGCTTCGCGGCGAAGGGGTGCAGCTTCGTCTCGCTGCTCGGCGGGCTGACCCGGAATTTCGCGGCCAACCCGCATGACGTGATGCACCTTCTGGCGGAGAAGACCGGCGCGCATGCTTATGTGATGCCGGTTCCGTTCTTTGCCAACACCACCGAGGACCGCGAGGTGCTGCTGGCGCAACGCGGCGTCAGCGAGGTGTTCGACATGGCGCAGGCCGCGCCTTTGAAATTCGTCGGGATCGGAACGGTGGACAGCGAGACCCAGCTCGTCGCCTCCGGCATGATCGAACAGAGCGAGATCGAGGAGGTCGCCGAGGCCGGCGGCGTCGGCGAGCTGCTCGGTCATTTCTTCGACGCGGAGGGCAATCGGATCGACACGACGCTCTCGGCCCGCACCCTCTCCGTGGCGTTCCGAGCCGACAGCGACGACCAGATCGTCGCGCTTGCCGGCGGGCCGGACAAGGTCGGGGCGATCCGCGCCGTGCTCAGGGGCGGCTGGCTCTCGGGCCTGATCACGGACGAACGCACCGCACGGGCGCTGGCGGAGGATTAGGGGCGGGAGTTGCGATCCGCCGCTAAACCTGGCGCGGAGCCGTGCCATCGCAGGGCCGCGGCGCGGCGATCCGACAGTGTTTCAGGTCGCTTTGTCACGAGGTTTCCGAAAAGCATCGGAGCGATGCGTCGAGGCCTGCGGCCGCTGCTCCGCGCCTCGGGTCCGGCTCGACCCCCTCTTCCGGAGTGATGCAAATCGGCGGAAGATGGAACCTCCGCCCCTTCCTCACCCCAGCCGCACCCGGTGCCGCGTCTCGAGCAGCGCCCGCGTCTCCGCCATCTCCCGCGCGCCCCGCTCTTCGTCCCAGCCGAGCGCGGCGGCGGCCACCGCCGCGATCCGATCGAGCCCCTCCGCCGTCAGCCGCCCCGACACCGCGAGCTGAGTCCGCCGCAGCACGATATCCTGCAACCTGCAGACCATTTCGCCGCGTGCGATCCAGTCGATCTCGGCCTCGGTCACATCCGCCTCCGGCGCGATCGGCCGGTTTCCGTCCCAAGCCGCTTCATGCGCGGCCACCTCCCGCGCCACCGTGCCATATCGGTCGAGCAACAGCCCGACCCGCTCCGGCGCGGCCCCGGTCTCCCGTGCCGCCGCCGCGACCCAGGAAGCGCGCGCCTCCGGCGTTGCGGGAAAGTCGCGCCCGCCGCCGATACCCAGCGCGCGAGTCGAGACCGCATGTTCCGTGCCGAGCAGGTCCGCGGCCTGCTCCGCGATCTCCTCGGAGAATGCCCGGAACGTGGTCCACTTGCCGCCGACCAGCGAGATCACCGGCCAGGGCCGGCCCGGCTCCGGTTCAAGCCGCGGTGCGGAATGGTCGCGGCTGATAAGGCCGGGCGCGGTGCCCTCGGAGTTCGGCAGCGGGCGGATGCCCGAATAGGCATAGACGATCTGCTCCTCCGAAAACGTCTGTCCCGGCAGCAGGCTGCGCAGCGCCTGGAGGAAATAGGCGATCTCGGTGTCGTCGCAGGCGACCTTATCTGGATCGTCGTCGGGAATGTCCGTCGAGCCAACCAGCGCGCGGCCGTGATAGGGGAAGACGAGGCAGATCCGCCCGTCGTCGCTTTCGAAATAGATCATCCGCCCGTCGAGCTCGGCCAGCAGCGCGTCGTGATCGAGCAGGATATGCGACCCCCTTGTGCCGCCGATCAGCTGCGTTTCATGGCCAAGCGCCGCGTTGACGTGGTCGATCCAGGGGCCGGCGGCGTTGACGACGAGCCTCGGACAGGTCTCGAGCGTCTCGCCATCCGGGCCTGCGAATACAAGCGTTCCGTCCGCCTCCTTCGACAGCGTGGTCCAGTTCATCGCGCGCGACCCGGGGCAGGCGCGCAGCCCGTCCTTCACGAGTTCCAGCACGAGCCGCTCGGGCGCGGTCACCGTCGCGTCGTAATAGGTTCCGGCGGCGACGATGGCTGGCGTCAGCGACGGCAGCGTTTCGAGCGCCGCGGCCTTCCCCATCATCCCGTGGCGCGGCATGACCTTCTCGCGCGAGCCGTAGAAATCGTAGAGCCATAGCCCCGTCTTGATCAGCAGCCGCCCGCGGCTGCGCGGCGCCGTCGTCGCGCCGAAGAAGGTCCGGATGGCCGCGCCGATCCCCTTGGTCCAGGAATAGATCGGCATGACGCATTGCAGCGGCTTCACCAGATGGGGGGCGTTGCGCAGCAGCAGGTTGCGCTCCAGCGTCGATTCCGCGACGAGGCGGAACTCGCCTGTCTCGAGATATTTCAGCCCGCCATGGATCAACCGCGATGGTGCCGCGGATGTCCCCGAGCCAAAATCGCCCTTGTCGACGAGGAGGCAGCGCACGCCCTGTTCGCAAAGGTCGCGGAACAAGCCCGCACCGTTGACCCCCGCGCCGAGGATCACCACGTCGAAATCCGTCCGTGTCATCTGGCTGTCCTTCCTGCGCCGTCCGTCCCCCGGCCGAGCGCGTCGAGCTTCTCCCAGGTCTCCGCGAACCCGTCGGCGATCTCGCGATAGACCACATAGCGGGCATCGTAATGGGCCTGCCGGGCGGGATCTGGCAGATAGGTCCTGGTGATCGCGGCGAGGTCCCGCGGGTCCGCGTCGAAGGCGGGGTAGAGCCCCACGGCCGCGCCGGCGCAGAGCGCCGCGCCCCAGGCGGCGGCCTCGTCGGTCTCGGTCACGAGGATCGGCAGGCCAATGACGTCGGCAAAGAGCTGGGCCACGGTCGGGTTTCGCGAAGCCCCCCCGGTCAGATGCCCGGTCGTCACCGGGAAGCCCTCGCGCAGAGCGTCGACATGGTGGCGGTGGTTGAAGACGATTCCTTCGAGCAGGGCGGCCAGCACGTCGCCGCGCGTGTGCCAGCCATGCAGCCCGAGGAATGAGGCGGAGGCAATCTCTCCATAGGGCGACCCGAAGAGGAAGGGCTGGTAGAGCAGGGTCGAGGGGCGCGCCATCGCGGCCTCGATCTCGGGCGCCAGCACCGCGTGGATGCTGCTGCCCTCGGCCTCGGCGCGGGCACGCTCGGCGGCGCAGAAGGTGGTGAGGAACCACTCGTAATTGGTCGTCGAGGAGGGCGAGATGGCCTGGCTGTTCCAGAGCCCCGGCGCGACCGCGTTGCGGCAGAACCAGCGCGCGTCGATCCGCGGAGCGTCCGAGACCACCTCGTTGATCGAGTAGGTGCCGGCGATGATCCCCACCGTGCCCTGCTTGTGTCCGCCGATGCCGAGCGCGGAGGCGGTGACGTCGTGGATGCCCGCTGCAACCGGCGTGCCCTGGACGAGCCCGGTTGCCACCGCGGCCTCCGCCGTCACGTGGCCCACGATCTCGGCGCAATGCGAGGCCGGCGGCAACGCGTGCGCGAGCGCCTCCAGGCCATAGAGGCGGAGCGCGTCGTCGGAATAGTCCTGGCTGCGGTAATCGGTGAAGGCGGAGCTGGCCTCGGTGCGATCGGTTCCGATCGTGCCGGTCAGGCAGAAGCGCAGGAAGTCCTTGCAACTGAACGCGGTGCCGATGGCGGCGAAGCGCTCGGGCTGATGTCGCCGGATCCAGGCGAGCAGCGCCGATTGCGCGGCGACATGCGGGGACTGGCCGGTGAGGTCCAGCGCGCGGTCGGACGTGCCGTCTCCGACCCAGTCGCGGATGACGTCGCCGGCGCGGCTGTCAAGCGACAGGATGCCGGCGCCGAGCGGGCGGCGGGCGCGGTCGAGCAGGTAGATCCCGTCGCCATGCGCGGTGGTTGCGACAGCCGCGATCTCGCCGGCCGACCGGCCGCTCCGCTCGATCACCTCACGGATCGCCGCGGCACTCTCGCGCCAGAGCGTGTCCATGTCGCGTTCGACATGGCGCGCCTCTGGCATCAGTTGCGGCACCTCGCGACGGGCCACCGCCAGCGCTGTTCCATCCGCGTCGAAAAGGACGGCCTTGGTGACCGTCAGGCCGCTGTCGATCCCCAGAAGACAGGTCATGGCACCTCCGCTACCGTCTCGGAAAAGGCAAAAACTCCGCCCGGGCGGGCGCCGTCTTGCCGGGCCGATCCTCGTTGATCGTCAGGGGTTTGTCACGCGGACCCAATGGCGCAGGCGGCCGAAATCTCACGGCGTGCGGCAGGCCATCGCGGAGCGGAAGGAGGCGCGTCCGCGGTGCGGGCCGATCTCGCGCGCGACCAGCCGGCCGTCCTGCAACCGGACCGCGAGGATCGCCGTCCAGTCCGGGTCGGTCAGGATCATCTCCGGTGCGCCGGCGCAGGTCCGGATACCGCCGGCAATGTCGGTCTCGCCGATCCTATGGTTGGTGAAACCGGGGGCGGCGGCGATCTCGGTCATCCCGCCGTCCTCGTAGCGCCAGACGCGCAGGATCCGCGCGAGGTGCGGGCGGTCGACATAGGCGACCTCGAGCGTCCCGTCGCCGTCGAGATCCGCTGCACCGAGCGGCGCGAGCCAGCGAAAGCGGGTGCCGATGAAGGGGGTGGCGGCGCGCCGTCCGACGCCCTCCGGGCCACGCCCCCAGACCGCCAGGCGTGCGCCGCGGTCGCGGTGGCTCTCGACCACGATCACCTCGGGCTGCCCGTCTCGGTCGAGATCGGCCAGGCGCGGCGCGATATCCTCGAAAACGAGATCCTCGGGCAGGACCAGCGTGACGCGCTTTCCGCCGCAGGTCAGGCGCAGCGCGCCCCATTCCTCCGCGTCGCCGAGGACGCCATGCGGGTAGCGCCCCGTCGGCTGCGCGTAGTCCGCCCGGGTGATCGGCCCGTTGCAGGCAAGGGCCGGCGCTGCGAACGCAAGCGCCAGAGTGAGGGCGAGGGCCGCCCCGCGCATGGATCAGATCTGCTTTTCGGGCAGCCGGACGACCAGCCCGTCGAACGCGTCGGTCACCTTGAGCTGGCAGGTCAGCCGCGACTGGCCCGGCTTCGTTTCGTAGGCGAAGTCCAGCATGTCCTCTTCCATCGCCTCCACCGGCGGCAGCTTGTCGGCCCAGGCCTCGTCGATATAGGCGTGGCAGGTCGAACAGGCGCAGGCGCCGCCGCAATCGGCGTCGATCCCGGGGATGCCATTGTCGCGCGCGCCTTCCATCACGGTCAGCCCGCTGGCGACATCCACGACATGTTCCTTCCCGGAATGCTCGACATAGGTGATCTTGGGCACGGGTCTCGTCCTTCCTTCTGCCGTCGTCTTGGGCGTTTCCAACCGCTGACATAGGCCATGCGCCGGGTCATTGCCAGAGCCGAACCGGCCGCCGGCACGGCTTGGCGGGGCGCGATATTCGTTCTATATTTGTTCTCATGAGCTATCCGCCCGTGCCCGCACCCCGCCCCGACGACTGGCCGCGCCCGCCCGCCTGCCTGCCCGCGGGCCTCCTGAACCTGCCGCCCGGCGGGGCGCGGGTCTGCGTCGCCGGGCTGGTGCTGGTGCGGCAGCGGCCGGGCACCGCCAAGGGCGTGATCTTCGTCACGCTGGAGGACGAGACCGGGGTCTGCAACGTGGTGGTCTGGGCGAAGGTCTACGAGCGGTTCCGCCGCGCGGTGATCGCCGGGCGGATGCTTCGGGTGACCGGCCGGATCCAGCGCGAGCAGGAGGTTGTCCATGTGGTCGCCGAACAGATCGAGGACATCTCGCACATGCTCGACGCGCTGCTCGACCCAGGGTTCGAGCCCGGCGGGCCCGCCTGACAGCGGGTTTGTCCCGGCGCGGAACCGCGCCATGGCGTGAAACCCGCCCCTCTGCCCGGCTCGAGGAGCGCCCGCAGATCGCCAGCCACGCGGTCGGCAATCCGCCGCTATCAGGAGCCACAGAGACGCGACCGCGCCGTCCTCTCGCTCACCGCGACCGGTCAGCTCGGCCTCGTCGCCGTCGAGCGTCCCAAAGACCCGCCCTTGCAGAGGCCAAGTGGCAAACGCACCCTGTCTTCTAATTTGCAGAACAAGGGCAATCACGAGCCAGTGATGTGCAGAAATGCGCAAAACCCACGGCAAGGTTTCGCAATACAATCTCTGCGGCCGTCCCCCTACCTGTCAGTCATCGAAGGCGCAACGCCACGAACTCAATCACGTCGCGAGATCGCGACACGACAAGACAGAACAAAGGACCGACCATGACCCGTATCGCTCTTACCTCCGCCCTCGCCCTGGCACTTGCCGGCCCCGCACTGGCCTCCGACCAAATCGCCGGCTCGCTCGGCGTCGCCCCGGGCGCCTATTCCACCGCCGAGCTGATCCAGCTCCGGTCCGCGCTCGAAGACGGCCACCAGGCCCAGGCCAACGCGATTCTCGCCGGCACCGTGACCGATGGCGCCACGCCGAGCCCGGCACAGTTCGCAGCGTCGGTGGGCCTTGACGGATCGAGCAGCGTTGCCACCATCGCCGCCCTCCGCAGTGCCCGTGAAAACAACGAACAGGCCACTGCGCGTGCGCTTCTCGACACCGGCAGCGTGCGGGACGGCTTCAGCGCCTCGACCAAGAGCGGCGTGTCCGCCGGCCGGGCGCAGCTTGCCGCCTCGCTGAATGTGGATCCGGCCGAGTATTCGCTGGCCGAACTGGTCCGCCTGAAGTCGATCCAGTCCTCGGACAACGGCCGCAACGAGTAACGCCTTCCCAGGATGTTTTGGCGGCCCGTCCCGAAAGGGGCGGGCCGTTTCCATTTGCGTCGCTCGGGTCGTCCGGCCACACCGTCGCGGCAGGACGCGCGACACGCTCGTTGCTGTTCACATCCGAGCCGGACACACCGGATCGATTGCCGCAGCCGCCGCGGCGTCTCTGGAAATGACCCAGCATTTCGGTAACATAAGGGGATCTCTCCCGACGGGACTGGAATGCCGGTTTGCCTCGTCGGGACGGAGCGATGGAGGGCCGTGCGCCGCGCGGCCATTTGGATTTGGAGCGGCGCAGGAAACGCCGAGAAGACGGTGCCACAAGTCTATATCGCCGACGACAACCACGAATTCGCGACTTTCGTAGCCGTCGTATCGCGGCAGGCCGGCTGGGACGCGGTCACCTGCGAGAATGGACGCCAGCTTCTCGACACTCTGCGCGAGGAGCGCGGTCCCGCGCTTGTGCTGCTCGACATCAACATGCCGGTGCTCGACGGGATCGAGGCGATCGAGGAGATTGTCGATCTCGACCGGCGGCTGCTCGTGCGCTTCATGACCGGCGGCGCGGATGCCCCGATCATCGCCGCCCGGATGATCGCCTCGGCGCGCGACCTCACCGTCGGGCGCAACATCTTCAAGCCTGTGTCGAAGGCCCGCCTCGAGGAGATCCTCGACGAGGCCGCGACTGTTCTGGAACCCGACGCAGGCAACGCGTGAGCCCCGGAATCAGGCGGTGCCCTTCTGGCCGGAGAGATCCGGCAGGTAGCGATGCGCGTTCGCCAGCAGCCAGTCGCGTACCCGCTCCACCGCCGGGCTTCGCACCCGGTCCGGCGATCCGGTCAGATACCAGGTCCGGTTTATCGGCATCCCTTTCACGTCGAGCACAACGAGCCGCCCCACCGCGAGCTCGTAGGCGACGGTATGGGCAGAGATCACCGCGATGCCGAGATTCTGAAGCACCGACTGCTTGATCGTCTCGTTCGACGACATCGCGATGGTGGCCACGGGAAGCCCGTCGGTCACATCGACGAGGAAACGTTCGGCGAGCATCCTTGAGCCGGAACCCGGCTCGCGGATCACGAAGCGGTCGCCCGCGAGGTCGGAGGGTTTGAGCCCGGTCCGGCCGGCGAGAGGGTGGTCCGGCCGGGCGATGATGACATGCGGATGCGGCCCCACCGGCACCGCGTCGACGAGCGGCTCGCGCGGCGGCCGCCCCATGACGCAGAGGTCATACGCGCCATGCGCCATCGCCTCGACCACCTCGCCACGGTTGCCGATCTCGAGCTGCACGTCGACCTCGGGCATTTCCCGTGCCAGCAGCGCGATGATTCTGGGCGCGAAATACTTCGCCGTACTGACCACGCCGAGCCGCACGCTGCCCGAAAGCCCGCGGTCGAGCGCATCGATCTCGGCCAAGGTCCGGTCAAAGGTCGCCTGGATCTCCTCATAGGCCCGCACCAGCGCCTGTCCGTGCAGCGTCAGCACGGCGCGATCCTTGGATTCGCGCTCGAGCAGTGGCGCGCCAATGATATCCTCCAAGTTTTTCAACTGATTGTGGATAGCCGGCGCGGTCAGGTTCAGGGCCTCGGCGGCCGCGGTCACCTTGTGCAGCGCACCAACAGACTTCAGCGCGCGCAACTGGCGAAGGGTCATCTGATCCCGGCGATGCATAAATTTTCCTGACAACTGAGTAAGTATTCCGAAGTTTTCTTATCATTCATTTTCATGAATATCAAAGCAACTCTGGAACTGGGCAGGGAGGCCGGTTCGAATGCTGGAACCAATTGCGGGGGCCCCGATCCCCGAGAGACTGAAGGACGCCATGACCGCGCTCTGCGGCGTGGCCGTCGCGCTCTCGGACCGCATCTCGCGCGGACCGCTGGGCGGCGACCTCGGCGCGGAGGTCGGCTCCAATGCCGACAACGATGCGCAGAAGGCGCTTGACGTGATCGCCGACGACGCGTTCCGCGAGGCCCTGAGAGGCACCGGCGTTCGCTGGTATGCCTCCGAGGAGCGCGACGATGTCGAGGAGATCGACGCGGACGGCACGCTGGGGCTGGCCATTGACCCGCTCGACGGCTCCTCGAACATCGATGCCAACGTGTCGATCGGCACGATCTTCTGCCTCCGGCCGGCGCTGGAGACCGGCCCCGAAACCTTCCTGCGCGACGGGCGCGGCATCATCGCCTCGGGCTATTTCATCTACGGGCCGCAGACACTGCTGGTTGTGACGTTCGGTGCCGGCGTCCGCGAATTCGTTCTCGACCGCCGGGCCGGATCGTTCCGCGAGGTGCCTCGGCTCGACCCGATCCCTGCCCAGGCCAAGGAATTCGCGATCAACGCCTCGAACTACCGCCACTGGTCGAAGCCGGTGCGCGCTTATATCGACGATTGCATCGCCGGCATCGACGGCCCCCGCGGCAAGAATTTCAACATGCGATGGGTCGCGTCGCTGGTCGCCGAGACCCACCGGATCATGGCCCGCGGCGGCATCTTCCTCTACCCCTCCGACGACCGGACGGGCTACGGCCAGGGCCGCCTGCGCATGGTCTACGAATGCCACCCGATCGCGTTCCTGGTCGAGCAGGCGGGCGGCAAGGCCACCGACGCGATGGTACCGATCCTCGACAAGGTGCCGCCGAGCCTACACGCCCGCACCCCCTTCGTCTTCGGCACCGCCGACAAGGTAGACCGCGTCGCCACCTATCATGACCTGCCCGAGCACGAGGTGTCCGCGCTCTTCGGCAACCGTGGCCTGTTCCGCGCCTGATCAGAGAGTAAGACATGTCCAAGAAACACCCGATCATCTCCGTGACCGGCTCCTCCGGCGCCGGAACCACGACCGTCAAGACGACCTTCGACCAGATCTTCCGTCGCGAGGGCATCAAGACCGTAGCGATCGAGGGCGACGCCTTCCACCGCTTTGACCGCGCTGCGATGAAGGCCGAGCTTGCCCGTCGCGCCGAGACCGGCGACCAGACCTTCAGCCACTTCTCCTACGAGGCCAACGAGCTCGCCAAGCTCGAGGACGTGTTCCGCACTTATGGCGAGACGGGCAAGGGCGAGACGCGTCACTACATCCACGACGACCGCGAGGCGGAGCTCTACGGCGCCGCGCCCGGAACCTTCACCGACTGGGCGACCTTTGCCGATGACTCGGACCTGCTGTTCTACGAGGGCCTGCATGGCGCGGTGGTCAATGACGAGGTGAACCTCGCCGCCATCGCCGACCTGAAGATCGGCGTGGTTCCGGTCATCAACCTCGAGTGGATCCAGAAGATCCACCGCGACCGCGCCAGCCGCGGCTACTCCACCGAAGCCGTGACCGACACGATCCTGCGCCGCATGACCGCCTATGTGAACTGCATCTGCCCGCAGTTCTCCGAGACCGACATCAACTTCCAGCGCGTCCCGGTGGTCGACACCTCGAACCCCTTCGTCGCCCGCTGGATCCCGACCGCCGACGAGAGCCTCGTGGTGATCCGCTTCAAGAGTCCGCGCGGCATCGACTTCCCCTACCTCATGTCGATGATCCACGACAGCTGGATGACCCGCGCCAACAGCCTCGTCATCCCCGGCGGCAAGATCGACCTCGCCATGCAGCTAATCTTCACGCCGATGATCCTGCGCCTCGTCAACGAATCCAAGCGCGCCTGAGGAGGACGCCATGAACGTTCAGACCCCTCCGAACGCCCGGGAAACGGTGATGGCCAGTGCCATCCGCGTGCTCTCGATGGACGCCGTCCAGGCGGCGAGTTCCGGCCATCCCGGCGCGCCGATGGGCCTCGCCGACGTCGCCACCGTGCTCTTCAACCGCTTCGTCACCATCGACCCGGCAGACCCGACCTGGCCCGACCGCGACCGCTTCGTGATGAGCGCGGGCCACGGCTCGATGCTGGTCTATTCGATCAACCACCTGCTCGGCTATGACGACATGGACGCAAGGCAGCTCCGCAATTTCCGCCAGCTCGGCTCCCGCACCGCCGGCCACCCGGAATATGGCCACGCCAAGGGGATCGAGACCACCACCGGCCCGCTCGGCCAGGGGATCTCGACCGCCGTCGGCATGGCGCTCGCGGAGCGGATGCACAATGCCCGCTTCGGCGACGCGCTGGTCGACCACTGGACCTATGTGCTGGCCGGCGACGGCTGCCTGATGGAGGGGATCAGCCACGAGGCGATCGACCTCGCTGGCCATCTCGGGCTCGGCCGGCTGGTCGTCTTCTGGGACGACAACGGCATCACGATCGACGGGTCGACCGATCTCTCGACCTCGATGGACCAGATGAAGCGCTTCGAGGCCGCGCGCTGGCATGTCCAGGCGGTCGACGGGCATGACCCGGAAGCCATCGCCGCCGCCATCGAGGCGGCACGGGCGGAGGACCGCCCTTCCCTCATCGCCTGCAAGACGGTGATCGGGAAGGGCGCGCCCAACAAGGCGGGCAGCCACAAGGTGCATGGTGCGCCGCTCGGCGAGGAGGAAGTCGCGGCGACCCGCGACGCGCTCGGCTGGAGCCTGCCGCCCTTCGAGGTTCCGGAGGAGGTCCGCGACGCCTGGCGCGCCGTCGCCGCCCGCGGCGCCGAAGCCCGCGCTGCCTGGAAGGCCCGCAAATCCGGCCACCCGAAGGCCGAGGCGTTCGATGCCTCGCTTGCCGGCCCGGACAAGCGCACGCTCGATGCCGTGTTCGGCGCCTACAAGGCCCGGCTCGCCGCCGACGCCCCGAAAGTCGCGACCCGCAAGGCGTCCGAAATGGCGCTCGAGATCCTCAACGGCACGTTGCCCAACAGCGTCGGCGGATCGGCGGACCTGACGGGCTCCAACAATACCATCACCTCGAAAATGCGCCCGGTCGCCCGCAACGATTATTCCGGCGACTACATCCATTACGGCATTCGCGAGCACGGCATGGCCGCGGCGATGAACGGCATCGCGCTGCATGGCGGCTTCTTCACCTATGGCGGCACCTTCCTCGCTTTTGCCGATTACTGCCGCCCGGCCATCCGGCTTTCGGCGCTGATGGGCCTGCCGGTCGCCTATGTCATGACCCACGACAGCATTGGCCTCGGCGAGGACGGCCCGACGCACCAGCCGGTCGAGACCATCGCCTCGCTCCGCGCCATGCCGAACCTCACCGTGATCCGCCCGGCCGATGCGGTGGAAACTGCCGAGGCCTGGCAGATCGCCGCCGAATCCGAGGCGACGCCCACCCTGCTCTGCCTCTCGCGGCAGGGGCTGCCGACGCTCCGCACCTCCCATGTCGATGCCAACCTCGTCGCCCGTGGCGCCTATGTGCTGCACGAGGCGCCGGGCGGGCGGGACGTGACGCTGATCGCCACCGGATCGGAAGTGCAGATGGCACTCGAGGCGGCGGATCTGCTCCAGCAGGAAGGTATCCGCGCCGCCGTGGTGTCGGCGCCCTCCTTCGAGCTCTTCGCGCAGCAGGACGCGGCCTATCGCGACGCCGTGCGCGGCTGCGCCCCGCGGATCGGCGTCGAGGCCGCGATCCGTCAGGGCTGGGACCTCTTCCTCGACCGCGACGACGGCTTCATCGGCATGACGGGCTTCGGTGCCTCGGCGCCGGCCGAAGAACTCTACCGCCATTTCGGCATCACCGCTGAGGCGGTCGCCGCCGCCGCGAAGGCGCGGGTTCTCGCGCCCATTCCCTGATCCCGGCGTCCGCCGCACCCCGGCGCGGCGGGCCCGACACGCTCACCCGATCCCACGCAACAGGCCGGCGGCCCCGCCGGCACCGGCGGCCTGCACCCTGCCCGCCCGATCCCGAAGGAGACCCAAGATGCCCCTGATTACCCTTCGCCAGCTCCTCGACCATGCCGCCGAGCATGGCTACGGCGTCCCGGCGTTCAACATCAACAACATGGAACAGGGCCTCGCGATCCTGCGCGCGGCCGAGGCCTACGATGCGCCGGTGATCCTTCAGGCGAGCCGCGGCGCGCGCTCCTATGCCGGCGACATCATGCTGAGTTCGATGGTCGAGGCGCTGTCGCGGATGTTCCCGAAGAACCCGATCGTCCTGCACCAGGACCACGGCAACAACGAGGCCACCTGCCTGACGGCGATCCGCCGCGGCTTCACCTCGGTGATGATGGACGGCTCGCTCGAGGAGGACATGAAGACACCCGCCTCCTACGAGTACAACGTCGCCATCACCCGCGCCGTGACCCGCGCCGCGCATGCGGTCGGCGCCTCGGTCGAGGGCGAGCTCGGCGTTCTCGGCAGCCTCGAGACCGGCGAGGCCGGCGAGGAAGACGGCTCGGGCGCCGTGGGCAAGCTGAGCCAGGAGCAGCTCCTGACCGACCCCGACGAGGCGGTGGATTTCGTCACCGCGACCAAGTGCGACGCGCTGGCCATCGCCTGCGGCACCAGCCACGGCGCCTACAAGTTCTCGCGCAAGCCCGACGGCGACATCCTCTCGATGGCCACGATTGCCGCGATCCACGAAAAGCTGCCGAACACGCATCTCGTCATGCACGGCTCCTCCTCGGTGCCGCAGGCGCTTCAGGACCTGATCAACGCCCATGGCGGGGAGATGCCGCAGACCTATGGCGTCCCGGTCGAGGAGATCGAGCGCGGCATCAAGATGGGCGTGCGCAAGGTCAATATCGACACCGACTGCCGCATGGCGATGACGGCCCAGTTCCGCAAGGTTGCGACCGAGAACCCCGCCGAGTTCGATCCGCGCAAGTTCATGATCCCGGCGATGCAGGAGCTGGAGGCGCTCGTCCGCGACCGCTTCGAGCGCTTCGGAACCGCCGGGCACGCAAGCTCGATCACCCGCATTTCCCTCGACGACATGGCCAAGCGCTACGCCTCGGGCGCGCTTGACCCGCAGATCGCCACCGCCCGTGCCGCCTGAGACACCAGATAGGAGGAGACCGGAAATGAACGAACATTCCAATCCGCAGGAAATCAAGGACAAGAAAAAGCGCTATGCCGCCGGTGTCCTGAAATACGCCCAGATGGGCTATTGGGACGGTGACTACGAGCCCAAGGACACCGACCTTCTGGCCCTTTTCCGGATCACCCCGCAGGAGGGGGTGGACCCGATCGAGGCAGCCGCTGCCGTGGCCGGCGAAAGCTCCACCGCCACCTGGACCGTTGTCTGGACCGACCGGCTCACCGCCTGCGACAGCTACCGCGCCAAGGCCTACAAGGTGGAGCCGGTGCCGGGCCAGGAGGGGCAGTATTTCTGCTATGTCGCCTATGACCTGATCCTCTTCGAGGAAGGCTCGATCGCCAACCTGACGGCCTCGATCATCGGCAACGTGTTCTCCTTCAAGCCTCTCAAGGCGGCGCGGCTCGAGGACATGCGCTTCCCGGTCGCCTACGTGAAGACCTTCAAGGGCCCGCCCACCGGGCTCATCGTCGAGCGCGAGCGCCTCGACAAGTTCGGCAAGCCGCTGCTCGGCGCCACCACCAAGCCGAAACTCGGGCTTTCGGGCAAGAATTACGGCCGGGTGGTCTTCGAAGGGCTCAAGGGCGGGCTCGACTTCATGAAGGATGACGAGAACATCAACTCGCAGCCCTTCATGCACTGGCGCGACCGTTTCCTCTACTGCATGGAGGCCGTCAACCACGCCTCCGCCGTCACCGGCGAGATCAAGGGCCATTACCTCAACATCACCGCCGGCACGATGGAGGAGATGTACCGGCGCGCCGAGTTCGCCAAGGAGCTCGGCTCGGTGATCGTCATGGTCGACCTGATCATCGGCTGGACGGCGATCCAGTCGATCTCCGAATGGTGCCGGCAGAACGACATGATCCTGCACATGCACCGCGCCGGCCACGGCACCTATACGCGCCAGAAGAACCACGGCATCAGCTTCCGGGTGATCGCCAAGTGGCTGCGCCTCGCCGGCGTTGACCACCTGCATACCGGCACCGCCGTCGGCAAGCTCGAGGGCGACCCGCTTACCGTGCAGGGCTACTACAATGTCTGCCGCGAGAGCCGCAACGAGATCGACCTGCCGCGCGGGCTGTTCTTCGAACAGGACTGGGGCGACCTGAAGAAGGTCATGCCGGTCGCCTCCGGCGGCATCCATGCCGGCCAGATGCACCAGCTCCTGACGCTCTTCGGCGACGACGTGGTCCTCCAGTTCGGCGGCGGCACGATCGGCCACCCGATGGGGATCGAGGCCGGCGCGACCGCGAACCGGGTGGCGCTCGAGGCGATGGTGCTGGCCCGCAACGAGGACCGGGACATCGCCAACGAGGGTCCGGAGGTCCTGCGCGAGGCCGCCAAGTGGTGCAAGCCGCTCGAGGCTGCGCTCGACACCTGGGGCAACATCACCTTCAACTACACCTCGACCGACACCTCGGACTTCGTGCCGCTCGAAACCCCCGCGATGTGACCGGCGAAGCAAGGAGAACACACGATGCGTATCACACAAGGCTGCTTCTCGTTCCTGCCCGATCTCGACGATGTCCAGATCACCGCGCAGGTGGAATACTGCCTCGGGAACGAATGGGCGATCGGGGTGGAATTCACCGACGACCCGCATCCGCGCAACACCTACTGGGAGATGTGGGGCAACCCGATGTTCGACCTGCGCGACGCAAAGGGGGTGATGATGGAGCTTGATGCGTGCCGCAACGCGCATCCGGACGCCTATATCCGACTCATCGCCTTCGACGACACCCGCGGCGTGGAATCGGTGAAGATGTCCTTCATCGTCAACCGCCCGAAGGAGGAGCCCCGCATCCACATGCAGCGCACCGACTTCGTGGGCCGTTCGCAGAAATACGCCTGGGACGTGCGGGGCTGAGGCCCGCCGGGCGGCGCCTCCCTCGCCGCCCGCCCCTGGCAAGGCGGCCCGCCGCGGCGGGCCGCGTCACCGAAACGAGAGCGAAGGATAGCGCGCGATGACAACCGAAGCCGAGATCGAAACCGCCCCGGAGCGCCCCAAGACCGTCGATCTCGCCGCCGAGTATGAATCCTCGGGCGTCGCCGAGGTATTGCGCGAGCTCGACGAGAACCTGATCGGGCTGGCGCCGGTGAAGCAGCGCATCCGCGAGACCGCGGCGCTCCTGCTGGTGGACCGTGCCCGGCGCGAGATGGGTCTCGCCCACGAGACGCCGACGCTGCACATGTCCTTCACCGGCAATCCCGGCACTGGCAAGACGACGCTGGCGCGGATGATGGCCGGCCTGCTCCATCGGCTCGGCTATGTCCGCAAGGGGCACCTGGTGACGGTGACGCGCGACGACCTCGTCGGCCAGTATATCGGGCACACCGCTCCGAAGACCAAGGAAGTGCTCAAGAAGGCGATGGGGGGTGTTCTTTTCATCGACGAAGCCTATTACCTCTACAAGCCCGATAACGAGCGCGACTATGGACAGGAGGCGATCGAGATCCTGTTGCAGGTGATGGAGAACAACCGAGACGACCTCGTCGTGATCATGGCCGGCTATGCCGACCGGATGGACAAGTTCTTTGCTGCCAATCCGGGGTTCCGGTCGCGGATCGCGCATCATATCGACTTTCCCGACTATACCGACGCCGAGCTTTTGAAGATTGCCGAGGTGATGCTCCGGGACCAGAATTACCGGCTCGACGACGATGCCCGGCAGGCGATGGCGGAATATGTCGCGCTGCGCCGCCAGCAGCCGCATTTCGCCAATGCCCGGTCGATGCGCAACGCGCTCGACCGCGCGCGCCTGAGGCAGGCCAACCGGCTCTTCAACGAGGCGAACGGCCCGCTCGACGCCGAGGCGCTCTCCACGATCACCGATCCAGACATCCGCGCCAGCCGCGTCTTCCGCGGCGGGCTCGACATCGACCGCCGTACCGAGAAGGGAACCGCAGAATGAGTTTCGATCGCTCCATCAAGATCGCCCCGTCGATCCTCTCCGCCGATTTCGCCGATTTCGGCCGCGAGATCCAGGCCATCGAGGCGCAGGGCGCCGACTGGGTCCATATCGACGTGATGGACGGCCACTTCGTCCCCAACCTCACCTTCGGCCCGCCTGCCGTGAGGGCGTTCCGTCCCCATGTGACCACCTTCATGGATGTTCACCTGATGATCGCGCCGGTCGATCCCTATATCGACGCCTATGCCGAGGCTGGCGCAGACATGCTGACCGCCCATGTCGAGGCCGGCCCGCACATCCACCGCACGCTTCAGGCAATCCGGGGCGCCGGCATGAAGGCCGGCGTGGCGCTCAACCCCGGCACGCCGGTCGAGACGGTCGAGCCGCTGATCGACATGGTCGACATGGTGCTTGTGATGACGGTCAATCCCGGCTTCGGCGGGCAGAAGTTCATCCATTCCCAGCTCGAGAAGATCCGCCGGGTGCGGAGCATGATCGGCGACCGCCCGATCCATATCCAGATCGACGGCGGCTGCGATCCGTCCACGGCGCCGCTGGTGGCCGAAGCCGGCGCGGATGTGCTGGTCGCGGGCTCGGCGGTGTTCAAAGACGGCTCGGTCGACAGCCCCTCGGTCTACGGCGCGAATATCCGCGCCATCCGCGCCGCCGCCGAGGGCGCGCGCGACGCCGCCTGAGGCCGGCGCGATGCGGCTTCAGGGGCTGGTCTTCGACGTCGACGGCACGCTTGCCGAGACCGAGGAGACCCACCGGATCGCCTTCAACGAGACCTTCGCCGCCGCGGGTCTCGGCTGGCACTGGAGCCGCGAGGACTATTTCGCGCTGATCCAGACCACCGGCGGCAAGGAACGGATGCGGCGGCATCGCGACGATCTCGGCCAGAGCCGGCCCGACAATGACACCATCGCGGCGCTGCATGCCGAGAAGACCGGGCGATACGCGGCGCTGCTGGGCGCGGGCGGGCTGTCGCTTCGCCCCGGCGTCGCTGCTTTGGTCGAGGGCGCGCGCCGGGCGGGGCTCAAACTCGCGGTTGCCACGACCACGAACCGGCCGAATGTCGACACGCTCTGCCGCGCCTGCTGGAACGCGCCGGCCGAAGACGTTTTCGACGTGATCGCCGCCGGCGACGAGGTGGCCCACAAGAAGCCGGCGGCGGATGTCTACGAGCTTGCGCTCGCTCGGCTCGGCCTGCCGGCGGCGTCCTGCATCGCCTTCGAGGACAGCGAGAACGGCGTCCGCGCCGCCCGCGCCGCCGGGCTCCGCGTGCTCGCCACGCCCTCGATCTACACGCGCGACGACGACTTTTCGGCCAGCACCTGGCGGCGGGAAACGTTGGAGCGCCGCCACCTGCCGGAGGACCTCGCCGCCGTGGCGTGACGCCGAACGGCCGCGCGGAGCGGCATCCGGGCAGCGCGACGCGGCGGCATGTCCGCGCCCCGCGAGTCGCTCTTCTCATTTCCCGCCGAACCAGTATTTTGCGCCACATGGTTCGACAGCTTGTCCCGATTTCCGCACTCCTTCTCGGCTCGGCGCTCCTGCTCTTCGCGGGTGGCATCCACGGCCTCATCCTGCCCGTCCGTGGCTCTGCCGAAGGATTCTCGGCGAGTTCGCTCGGCCTGATCGGCACCGGATGGGCGATCGGCTACGTGGCGGGTTGCCTCGTCGCGCCGCGGCTCGTCGGCGCGGTCGGGCATATCCGGACCTTCGGCGTCATGTGCGCCTTCGCGGCGGTGTCGATCCTGATCCAGGCGCTGATCGTCGCGCCCTGGGCGTGGATCCCGGTCCGGTCCATCTCCGGCTTCTGTTTCGCCGGCGCCGCGATGATCGTCGAATCCTGGCTCAACGACCGGGCGACACCGGGAACACGCGGCAAGATCTTCGGCGTCTACACTATGGTGAACCTTGCCGCGGTCACCGCCGGGCAGATGTCCGTGTCGCTCGGCGTCACTACGGATTTCACCTTCTTCGCGATCGGTGCGATCGTCTATTGCATGGCGCTGGTGCCCACCGCGCTCTCGACCTCCGCCTCGCCCACGCCGCTGACCTCGGTCCGGCTCGACCCGCGGGCGCTGTGGCGCAATTCGCCGGTGGCCGTGGTCGCGGTGTTCCTCGTCGGGATCTCGAACGCCTCCTTCGGCACGCTCTCGGCGGTCTATGCCGGCCGGGTCGGCCTCACCCTCACCGCCATCGCGCTCTTCGCCAGTATCCCCGTCCTCGCGGGCGCGCTGGCGCAGGTGCCGATCGGCTTTGCCAGCGACCGCATGGATCGCCGCAAGGCGCTCGTGGCCACCGCCGTGGTCGCGCTCACGGCCGATCTGTGCTTTGTCCTGCTCGCCCCCGAGAGCCGCGCCGCGAATCTCGCGCTTGTCGGACTGTTCGGTGCGGCGATCTTTGCCATGTATCCGATCATCGTCGCCCATGCGAATGACCACGCGCCCCCCGGCACGTCGATCCAGGTATCGGGCGGCCTGCTGATGGTCTTCGGTCTCGGATCGATTCTCGGTCCCCTGCTGGCCGGCATGATGATGACCCGGGTCGGCCCGCAGGGGCTGTTCCTGACCACCATCTGCGCGCATGTCCTGATCATCGGGTTCACGCTCTGGCGGATCTCCCGCAACGCCGCGGTGCCGGTGGACGAGAAGACCGCCTTCCAGGTCAGCATTCCCGCGCGGGCCGCGACGCCGGAGACCGTGGCGCTGTCCGCCGGCGAGGACGAGGCGCAGCCGCTAGAGGTTCCCGAGGCGGACCCGGCCGGCACGGACGGGACTCCGGATGCGCCCGAAACGGAAGCAACCGCCCGACCCGAGTCCCGGTCGGACCCGTAGCCCCGGCGCGATCAGCGCTTGAGCTTCAGCCGCTCGAGCTCGGGCGTGATCGGAATGTACTCCGCGTCATCTCCGGGTGGCAGGCGGAACGGCCCGTCCTGCCAGTCGGCCCGGGACCAGGCGGCCTTTGCCGCCTCAATCTTTTCCGGCGAGGAGGAGACGAAGTTCCACCAGATATAGCGCGGGCCGTTCAGCGTCTCGCCGCCCAGCGCCATGACGCGCGCGCCCTGCGGCCCGGCGCGCAGCGAGATCCGGTCGCCGGGGCGGAACACCATCATGCGGCCGGCCTCGAAGCTCTCGCCGGCGATCTCGATCGCCCCCTCGATGACATAGATGCCGCGGTCTTCGTGATCGTCGGGCAGCGGCAGATGCGCGCCCGGCGCAAGCGTCACGTCGGCATAGAAGATCTCGGACTGCATGGTAACGGGCGCCCGTTCGCCCCAGGCGGTGCCGAGGATGAGCCGTGCCTCCGCGCCGCCATCGCTCAGCATCGGCAGCGCCTCCTTGGCGTGATGCTCGAAATCGGGCGCCATGTCCTCCCGGTCCTCCGGCAAGGCTACCCAGGTCTGGATGCCGAAGAGCTTGTGGCGCGCCGCGCGGGTCTCCGCGCTGGTGCGCTCCGAATGGGTGACGCCGCTCCCCGCGAGCATCCAGTTGACCGCGCCGGGATGGATCATCTGATGCGTCCCGATGCTGTCGCGATGTTCGAACTCGCCCTGGAAAAGATAGGTGACGGTGCCGAGCCCGATATGCGGATGCGGGCGCACGTCGATGCCGCCCTCGGTGATGAACTCCGCCGGCCCAACCTGGTCGAAGAAGATGAAGGGCCCAACCATCTGCCGCTTCGGCGAGGGCAGCGCGCGCCGCACCTCGAAGCCGCCGATATCGCGGGCGCGCGGGATGATCATGGTCTCGATCGCGTCGAGCCCCGCTGCATTCGGGCAATCGGGGGCGAGGGTCGGGTTCCAGCTCATGGCATGTGGTCCTCTGGCTCGGGCCCGGAGCAGGGGCGCACCGTGGCCGGGGGCTGTGGCGTTTCCGCCTGCCGCGGGACCGGGAGCATCGTCCCGATCCGGTCGATCATTTTGCGGGTCTCTCGAGTCCCGTTCGCTTCGTTCGTATGGAATGTGGTGTCGCGGAGGGGCAAAGGCAACTGGGGCGCGCCAGCCCGACGCCCCCGCGCCTCTCCGTTGAAACGGCAAGAGTCCCTCTGTCCGGATGATTCGCCGCTCCGGAACCGACCGCCTCCGCGAAAACGGCCCGGTGGCGACCCCGACTGCGCCATAATCTATTCCGGAGGCTTCCGAAGACTTTCGCCGGCACATTGTCAAACAACGTTGTTTCCGGCTGATTGGTCCCGCGGACTCTTGCAGGTTCCGACTTGTTCCACCATTTTCAGGAGGGACGATTGAGGGGACAGTATGACCACCGACACGCTAGCGAAGCCCAAGGCCCTGACCGCAGCTTTCGTCAAATTGGTCACCGAACCCGGAAAGTATCACGATGGCAAGGGAACCGGGTTGTTCCTGTTGGTGAAGCCGACGGGTGGGCGGTTCTGGCTTCAGCGCATCACCATTCGCGGCAAGCGCCGGGAACTTGGCCTTGGCAGCCCGCCCGTCGTCACTCTGGCCGAGGCCCGCGAACAGGCGCTGGAAAACAAGCGGATGGTACGCAGCGGCGGCGATCCGTTGCGGGAGAAGCGCCGAGCGAAAGCCGTCCTGACCTTCGAAGAGGCCGCCCGCAAGACTCATGCCGAGCTTTCTCCGACCTGGAAGAATCCGAAAGACCGGGCGGCGTTCCTGTCCACGTTGGAAACATACATCTTCCCGCATTTCGGATCGGTGCCTTTGCCAGACGTCACCAGCGCGGACATCAGGCAAGCCATCCTCGCGGCGAGGGAGAAGGTGCCGCATGTCGCGCGGAAATTGGTCTACCGGGTTTCGTATGTGTTCAAGTGGGGGATTGCCGAAGGCATGTGTTCCGGCAATCCCTCCACGGCCGACGCGCTCGCGTTGCCTCAGGTGGAGCGGAAGCCCAAACACCGCAAGGCGCTCGCCTACTCCGAGGTTGCCGGATGCATCGAGACGGTTCACGCATCGAAGGCGTGGACGGCGACCAAGCTGTCGATAGAGTTCCTTATCCTGACGGCGAGTCGGTCAGGAGAAGTGCGGATGGCACATTGGGATGAAATCGACATGGACACGGCGACCTGGGAAGTCCCTGCCGAGCGGATGAAGATGCAGCGGCCGCACCGCGTCCCGCTGTCAGGCCGCGCGATGGAAATCCTCGGGGAAGCGGCGAAGCTCCGGGACGGCTCCGGCCTCGTGTTCCCGAGCGTGCGCGGCAAGGCGCTCTCCGACATGACGCTGTCCAAGCTGGTGAAGGAACTCGGCTTCGACGCCGACATTCACGGCTTCCGCACGTCCTTCCGGACGTGGGCACAGGAACGGACGAATTACCCCCGCGAGGTCGCCGAAGCCGCGCTGGCTCACAAGACCGGCGATGCTGTGGAGCAAGCCTATGCCCGCTCCGACGTGTTCGAGAAACGGCGGAATATGATGGAGAGTTGGGCGGCGTTTCTATCCGAATCGGACGCGAAGGTTACGAGGATTGGCTGACCCTGTCCGCGACGGGAGTGCAGAATTCCCACACCGGCAAGTCACCAATGCCGCGCAAAAAACGCAATCCTCACAACATGTTGGCGGTCCTAAAACGGCACAATCCAGCATATGGAATTCGCCTGCGCCCCCCACGTCATATCCCCAATTTTATACATTTTGACCCGCATCGGGCCGGACTCTACAGTTTGCGCACGCCTAGGAACGTGCCCCTAGATGTGCCCCCCAGCGGCTTTGCCGAGCCGCCAAGGGGCAGGTGGACTGAAAGGATTCCCGTCCACCTCCAGACTGGCACTCAATTCGACCGCCCGCAACCATTCCGGGCGGACAGCTGGAGATGTTAATGACGTCGAACACTGCTCAACCGCACGACCGCTTCCAACGCCGACCGATGGTCGAAGAAATGACCGGCCTCTCCCGGTCCTCCATCTACGCCAAGATGGACCCGCGCAGCCCGCACTTTGACCCCGAGTTCCCGACACCGGTCCGGCTCGGCAAGCGTGCGGTCGCATGGCGCGAAAGCGACATCATTGCCTGGATGAACGGTCGCGAGAGCACGGGTGCTTAGGTGGCTTTCCTGAGCCCGTTGCTCCAGGTCTCTCCGTTCGCCAGCGACGGCGGCGAACTGATTGGCCGCGACCCGCGCGAGATCCCGGCCGTTAACTGGATCGGCCAGCCCCTTCTGGTCGGCCTCAAGGCCATCCGGGCGAAATGCCTCGATTGCGCCATGGACGCGAAAAAGGTGCGAAAATGCTCCCGGACCGATTGCCCGCTCTGGCCTCTGCGCATGGGCACCGTGCCGAAGGGGTTCAATCTGGCGCGTCAGGGCGCCGGAAATTCCGGACCCGCTTGCACGGGTATCGCCATGCCCGGCGCTGTCGAGGCTGACGAAAATCCCGCCTGTGCGGCCGTAAACGATGGGGAGCGCGCAATATGACGGACGCTTCTTCCATCACCCGCACGCTCGGCGGCAAGTGGCATGGCCGCTACGGCACAGCGCCCTGTCCCGTTTGCCAACCGGAAGGCCGGAGAGATCAGGACGCCCTCACGCTTGCCGATGGCGGCAACGGGCGGCTGCTGGCCCATTGCAAGAAGTCCGGCTGCGACTTCACGGACATCCTGGCAGCCGCAAGTGTCGCCGGCTGCGGCTACGCGCCCCCGGACCAGCTTGTCATCGCGCAGCGCGAGGCTGAGCACCGGGCCGAGGCCGAGAAGCGCCAGCGGCAGGCCCTCGCCCTGTGGCGGGAGGCCCGGCCCATCGGCGGCACGGTCGCGGAGCGCTACCTGCGGGGCCGCGGAATCACCTGCGACCTGCCCGAGAGCCTGCGCTTCCATCCGGCCTGCTGGCACCCGAGCGCCAAGCGCTTTCCGGCGTTGGTGGCGCGGGTGGACGGGGCCGAGCGCTTCGCGGTTCATCGGACTTACCTTCGGGACGACGGCAGCGGCAAAGCCCAGATCGAGCCTGCAAAGGCGATGCTGGGGACCGTCGCCGGCGGCGCCGTGCGACTCACTGAGGCGCAGGGTTCTCTGGCGGTAGCTGAGGGCATAGAAACGGCCCTGAGCCTCACTTTCGGTCTCCTGCGCGCGCCTGCGGCCATCTGGGCGGCGCTCTCCACTTCCGGGATGCGGGCGGTGCAGCTTCCGCCCGAACCCGGACGGCTGACCATCGCGCCCGATGGCGATGACGCGGGCCGCAATGCCGCGATTGCCCCGGCCGAACGGGCGCACGCGCTCGGCTGGCAGGTCTCGCTCCTGCCTGCCCCCAAGGGATGCGACTGGAACGATGTCCTGACCATGAAGGGGAACGCCGCATGAACGCCCCCGACCCAATTCCCTTCATGGCCGAGGGGCCGCAACCGCTGCTGCGCGAGATTGCGCGCGGCGAAGTCTATCCCGTCGCCAGCCTCGGGCCACTGCGCGCCGCCGTGGAAGCGGTGCAAGGCATGGCGCAGGCGCCGGTCGCAATCCCGGCGGCATCGGCTCTGGCCGTGGCATCGCTGGCCGTGCAGGGCTTCGCGAATGTCGAGACCCTGGGCGGGCCACGCCCGCTGTCTCTCTACCTGCTGACCATCGCCCGATCCGGCGAGCGAAAATCAAGCTGCGACGCGCCGCTCATGGCGGCGCTGCGCGACCACGAGCGCGAGCAGGCCCACGCCCAGCGCGCGGAAATCGCAAGCTGGCAGAATGCGCAGGCGCTCTGGAAGGGTGAGCGTGACCGCATCCTTTCTGAGGCGAAGAAAGGCAAGGGCGAACGCAAACTGGCCGCGCGCGCCGACCTGGACGCGCTGGGGTCGGAGCCACCTTTGCCGCCCGCCGCTGACAGGACCGTGACCGAACCGACCTTCGAGGGTCTGACCCGGCTCTTTGC
The DNA here is from genome assembly GCF_004146235.1 of Tropicimonas sp. IMCC6043. GTDB lineage: Bacteria > Pseudomonadota > Alphaproteobacteria > Rhodobacterales > Rhodobacteraceae > Tropicimonas. The sequence goes on from NZ_SELO01000027.1 coordinate 46,033, forward strand.
AACCGGGCAGCCGTCGCTCGGGATATTCAGCGACGAGGGAGGACAATTCCTCGGCGGCCATGCGATGAACAGCGACAACCGGCAAAAGACACTGGCCGCGCTGAATGACCTTTGGCAGGGCAACCCGATCCGCCGCACCCGAGCCGGAGATGGGCACGCCACACTCTACGGGCGGCGGCTGGCCGTGCACCTGATGGCGCAACCCACTATCGTCCGCGCCTTCATGACCGACCGGCTGGCGTCGGACTCCGGTTTCCTGCCGCGCTTTCTGATCTGCGAGCCGCCCAGCACCATCGGCACCCGACTTCATGCCAACGCCCGGCGTGATGACGCGGCGCTTGCCGTCTACAGGAACCGGCTGCGGGACATTCTCGAAACGCCGATGCCGTTTGACGAGGACACCCGCGAACTCCTGCCTCGCGACCTGCCGCTTTCGCCAGAGGCCCGTGCGCTGCTGATCGGCCTCGCGGATGCCATCGAGGCCGGTCAGGCTCCCGGCGGCGACCTGGCGCATGTCAGCGGCTACGCGTCGAAGGTGGCGGAACAGGCGGCGCGCATCGCAGGCGTGCTGGCCCTCTGGCATGACCTGAATGCGCCCGCCGTCACCGCGCAGGACATGGCCAATGGCATCGCGCTTGCGCAGTTCCATCTCTCCGAAGCGGTGCGGTTGGCCGACGCGGCGAACGTGTCCCAGGAAATCGACCGGGCGGATACGTTGCGGCGTTGGCTCCTGGAAATCTGGTCGCATCCCGAGGTGACGGTGCGCGACGTGGTGCAGTACGGGCCGAACGCGCTTCGCGAAACTCCGAAGGCAGCCGCTGCGCTGGCGATCCTCGAGCGTCATGGCTGGATTGCGCTGCTCGCACCGGGAACCATTGTCAGGGGAAGCGCGCGCAAACTGGCGTGGCGCATCGTGAGGGACGGCAGCGATGTGGTTTGACGTGAATGCCGCGCTGGCCGAGATCGAGGGCGGGACGAAATCCGTCACAGAAGCCCAGCCCCCTGCTACAACCGCTACAACCGCTACAACCGCTACAAAGCCCGTCCGTGTAGCGAATGTAGCGGGTGTAGCAACGCTCTCGACCCCAAAAGCCGAAGCCATCCCGCACTGCGCGGCGCGGCGTGTTGCAGAAGTAGCGGATGTAGCAACCCCCGAGACCTTGCCGCATGGCGTCTCCGTCGCGGGCAGCCCGCTCACCTGGACAGGCCGTGTCGTCTCGCTCGAAGCGTGGCGGCGGCTGTCGGAATGGGAGCGGCACGGGCCGGACGGCCGGCTCTGGAATGGGCTGACACGGGAATGGGAGACAGTGGAATGACGAAAACCAGGAAACCCAAGGGCAACGAGTCAATTACCGTTGATCCCGATGATCCGGAGGACCGGAAGGGCAAACTCAAGGAATTCGGTGGGTCGCTGTCCGACAATTGGAACAGCATGCTCACCAACCAGGTGGCCGGGTCGCTCTGGATGAGCAACGCGGACGCGGCAGACCGTGACCGGTTGGCGAGTTCCATGGTGGCGGGATTGCGCGGGATCGCACCCAGGGACGAGTTGGAGGGCATGATGGCAGCACAACTCCTCGCGGCCCACAACGCTGCCATGGAGTGCTACCGCCGCGCCATGATCGGCGAGCAGACCTTCGAGGGGCGCAAGGAAAACCTGAACCAGGCGAACAAGCTCTCCCGCACCTGGGCGACTCTGCTGGACGCGCTGAACAAGCATCGCGGCAAGGGCCAGCAGAAGGTCACGGTCGAGCATGTCCACGTCCACGCCGGCGGCCAGGCCGTGGTCGGCACAGTGGAGCGACCGGGGGGAGGGGATCACAGCAAGATCGAGGAACAACCCCATGCAAAGCAGATTGCCCATGCACCTGAGCCCCCGCTGTGGGGCGAAGACCCGGTCCGGGAGCCCGTGCCGGTCCCCCGCGATGGCGAACGGCCGCTGCCGTATGCACGGGGAAAGTCACCAGGTGCCCCGATCGGGAATGACAACGCGCGCAAGCATGGCCTCTACGCCGCCGACGCCATCGCCGAGCGGCGGGCTCTGTCTGCGCTTCTCCGCTCGATGCGCGGGCTCGTTGAGGAAGTCGACTGAGGTAGCCAATGACCGATTACAACGTGAAGCCAGTCAACTGTGCAGAGCCATCAGTCGTATGTTACAGTTTAGGTGTCGACCGGATCACCGCCCCCGGGACTGTTCGCACCATATCCCAATAGGCCCTACGATCTTGACAAGACCATTCGCGGCCTGAGACGGGTAGCGATATTCGGAATCCTTCCGCCGTAACTCAAAGCCTGGTGAAACGGTCGGAATGTACGCAGAAGGCACCGAACAAGTCAGACGACCTGAAGGTCATCCCAAAGATCGGCCTTGGTGATGTTCTCGACAGCTACAGCTCCAGAGCCAAGGTTGAACACGACATCATTGCCGACCTGCACCGCTGCGTCGAAAATTTCCGATTTCGTGAGCAGCGAGTCGTAAATGATAATCTCGTCCAGATTGTCCTCGAAGTCCTCGATCACATCGTTCCCTTCGTCAGGCCGGAATACGAACTGGTCCGAGCCGGACCCGCCGACCAGATAGTCGTTGTCGGTCTCGCCAAGCAGCCGGTCATTGCCATCGCCGCCGTTCAGGTAGTCCTGCCCCCAGCCTGCAATCAGGAGGTCGTTTCCAGCTTCACCACGAAGAACATCGTCATGCGCCTGACCATAGAGCTGGTCGGAGCCGGCCCCACCTTGCAGAATGTCGTTTCCGTTCGACCCATACAGCTTGTCATTGTCCAGCTGCCCGAACAACTTGTCGTCGCCGTCACCTCCCGCCAGGATGTCGTCGCCAGTGCCGCCATTGACATAATCGTTGCCATCATTGGACCAGATCCGATCGACCTGACTGCCGCCATCAACATAGTCGTTGCCGCTGCCGGCGTAGACAACGTCGAAGCCCTCCTCACCGTAGATCATGTTGTCGCCGCTGCCGCCATACAGACGATCATGGCCCCAGGAGCCGTACAACTTGTCGTTGCCCTCGCCGCCGACGAGCGTGTCGTCAAGACCGTCGCCGTAGAGGATGTCGTTTCCAGTTCCGCCATACAGCAAGTCATTGCCATTGCCGCCGGAGAGCGTGTCCCAATCTTCTTCGCCATATAGGGTGTCGGCGCCATCCCCGCCGCTCAGGTAGTCATCGCCCAAGCCACCGTAGAGAACATCCATGCCCCAACCGCCATACAGCCGATCGGCGCCGTCCCCGCCGGAGAGCGTGTCGTTATGGCCGTCACCGTAGAGCGTATCGTTGCCAACACCGCCATACAGCCAGTCGTTCCCATTACCACCGGAAAGCGTGTCCCAATAGCCGTCGCCATACAGAGTGTCGGATCCATCCCCGCCGTTCAGGTAGTCATTGCCCAAGCCGCCGCGCAGGACGTCTACGCCCCAGCCTCCGAAAAGCTTGTCGTCGTCATTGCCGCCGTACAGCGTGTCGTCATGGCCTTCACCGTAGAGCGTGTCGTTACCATCCTCTCCATATATAAAGTCGTCTCCTAAGTAGCCCCGAATCACGTTGTCTTTGCCGTTCCCATGAATCGTGTCGGCATTGTTTGTTCCGTTGAAAACTATTTGCAGGGAAACAGGGGATGGATCCGGGGCGGGCCCTCCAAATTCATCATTGGCAATGACCCAATCTTGAATCTCGGAAAATGCCGCCGGTGAGATATAGGTTGCCCATTCGTCTGAAGAGTGGATTCCCACAATGAAATACTCTCCGCCATCCTTCACATACATCGGTGAGCCGCTGGCCCCGAACCAATCCAGACCTGTCTCTGACTCATAACCGTGAACAATTACATCTCCATTGAAGTATTCCAAGCCTGAGAACGGCAGTGGAATAGTCGACCACGGTAGCGGCGGGGATGTTTCTCGCTGCGGGCGGAGCAAAAGTCGCCCAGTATCGGCCCTTTCTGTTCTGATTTCAGGGGGGCGGGAGCATTTTCACCGT
>NZ_SELO01000156.1 GCF_004146235.1 Tropicimonas sp. IMCC6043
GCGTCCGATACGAAATCCAGGCTCCAGCGTTCATTGGGTCGCTCGGGCACCAGCATCGGCCTGCGGGTTCCGAGCGCCCGCTTCCGGCCGCCGCGCTTCCTCACCTGCAGCCTTTCTTCGCGGTAGAGCCGCCGCAGCTTCTTCTGGTTCACCAGCCAGCCCTGCCGCTCCAGCATGACATGCACGCGCCGATACCCGAACCGACGGCGTTCCGTCGCAACCGCCTTCATCGCCTTGCGCAACTCGGCATCGTCCGGGCGCACGCTGCGATACCGCACGCTCGACCGATCGGCCCCAAGAACTGAACACGCCCGCCGCTGGCTCACCTGATGCACTTTGCACAGATGCGCCACGGCATCCCGCCTGGCTGCGGGCGTCACCATTTTTTTGATGCAACGTCCCGCAGCATCGCGTTGTCCAGCATCTGCTCGGCCAACAGCTTCTTCAGCTTCGCATTCTCGTCCTCGAGCGCCTTCAGCTTCCGGGCATCCGAAACCTCGAGCCCACCGAACTTCGCCTTCCATT